>DATNEY010000027.1:0-322705 GCA_035606665.1 Vicinamibacterales bacterium
TTTCCGGAATACACGATGTTCGGGTTCCTCGGATCGACGGCGTGCGACGTGTACTCGCCGCCCGGCGCGCCCTCCCATGGAATGGCCTTCAAGTTCTCGCGGCCGCCGCTGATATCGATGGCGGCACGATAGCTGCCGTGATCCTGCACCGATCCGTACACCCGGAACGGCGTGTCCATGTCGAACGCCGTGCTGAAGACCGTCACCGTCGGCAGGTCGGCGCGGCGCCACGTCTGGCCGCCATCGCTCGAGGTCCGGAAACCGCTGTCATTGCCGAGCACGATGAAGAGCGGGTTCTTCGGATCGATCCACATCGCGTGGTTGTCGCCGCCGGCGCCGCCTCGTCCGCCGGCGGCTGGCGTCGCCGCGGGCACTCCCGGCGGCGGCTGGCCAATGCGTCCGAACGTCTTGCCGCCATCGCGCGACACGCTGACGCCGAGGGCGAGCGTGTAGATCGTGTTCTCGTCAGTCGGATCGACGCGGATGTTGCCGAACACCCAGGCGTACGTGTTCGACATGCCCTTCATGAACTGTCGCTGTTCGTCGGTCTGGCCGCTCACAAGCGTCCAGCTCGCGCCCTTGTCACTCGATCGATAGACCTCGTTGCCCTTGATCGGACAGCTCGCGGCGCTGCCACCCGGATTCGCTCCGCGCCCTCCCCGTCCGGCCGCCGCCGCGGCCTTGGCCTCTTCCATCGCTCGCGTGTCGCACTCGTAGTTATCGTAGAACGCATACACGACGTTGGGATTCGACGGCGCGACCGCGAGTCCAATGCGCCCGGACACATTCGACGCCGGCAGGCCCTTCGTGACCTTCGTCCAGGACTTGCCCGCGTCGGTCGTCTTGTAGATCAGACTCTCGTCGAAACCGCGCTCGACGCGGGGGTCGTTCCACTTGCGGCGCTGGCGCTGCCATGCGGCCGCGTAGAGCGTGTTGGGATCCTTCGGATCCATCGCGATGTCGTTAACGCCGGTCTTCGCGCTGATCTTGAGCGCGTGCGTCCAGGTGCGGCCGCCGTCGGCGGTCTTGAACACGCCGCGCATCTCGTTCTCCATCCACTCCTGGCCCGCGGATGCCACGTAAACAACGTTCGCGTCGGTGGGATGAATGACGATGCGCCCAATGGTGCCAGTGTCGGTCAGGCCCATGTGCTGAAACGTCTTGGCGTTGTCGACGGACTTGAATACGCCGACGCCGGTGTACGAGCTGCGAAAGATGTTCGACTCGCCGGTGCCGATCCAGAGGATGTCCTGATTCGATGGCGCGACGGCGAGC
This sequence comes from Vicinamibacterales bacterium, assembly GCA_035606665.1. Taxonomy (GTDB): domain Bacteria; phylum Acidobacteriota; class Vicinamibacteria; order Vicinamibacterales; family SCN-69-37; genus DASUGC01. Next base: position 1,276 of record DATNEY010000027.1, read on the forward strand.
GCGCCTGTACTCGTCGAAGCCTGCTGGTCGAAGATCGGCTGCCACGTCTGGCCAAGATCGTCGGACGCCCACACGCCGCCACAGCAACTTCCGGCGTAGAGACGGCGCGCCGTGCCGTGGTCCGAAACCGCGACGTCAGTCACGCGGCCACTAATGTTGGTGGGGCCCGTGTACGACCAGTTCATGGTGCGGTACGGCGATGCCTGCGCCATCGCCTTGTGCGCGTCCCATGCTTTCAGGTGGGCCGTGTGATCGCCGGCCGGCGGGGTCTGCGCGCCGATCGCCGTGAACGCCAACAGCAGTACAGCAACGGACAGTCCGATGGTGGTGACGAACGAGGCTCGACGGTTCATGGGTTTTCTCCGGGGAACGAGACGGATGTTACCTCAGCTCCGACCGGAGGTCGTAGAAGACTTACTTCGTCGTCTTCACGCCGCTGGTCATCGCCGCCACGAGCTCCAGTGCTTGATAGTCCGTGAGGTCCGGCTGTAAAGGCGTCACTGACGCATAGCCTTCCGCAATCGCCTGGCGATCCGAGCGGGGGTCGTGCTCCCAGTCATCCTGCGCTTCTTCGATCCAAAAGTACGGCCGCCGGCGCGGGTCCATGCGCTGGTCCACCTTGGTGATGTGATTGCGCCGGGCCTGCACGGTCGCCCGCACGCCCTTCACCACGCCCTGCGGAACATTGATGCTGAGGAACGTCCTGCCGGGCAACGGCCGCTCGATCAGCTCCGCCGCGAGCACCGCCGCGAGCGACGCCGCCGGCGTGAAGTCCCAGTCCCCCGCCGTGGTCTGCATCGACACCGCGATCGCCTGGTAGCCGAGGAGCGCGCTTTCCAGGGCGCCTGCGACCGTGCCCGAATACGTCACGTCATCGCCGACGTTGAGGCCCTTGTTGATACCGGACACGACGATCGCCGGCGGTTGTGCCAGCACTTCATCGATGGCGATGTTCACGCAATCCGTGGGCGTGCCGTCAACCGCATAGACATTCGGGCGAATCAGCTCGAGCCGGAGCGGACGCCGGAGTGTCAGTGAATGGCCAACCGCGCTGGCCTCCGTGCTTGGAGCAACGATGATGACTTCTCCCAGGGGCGCCAGCGCCTTTGCGAGTGCGTCAATTCCCGGAGAGAAATAGCCGTCGTCATTGGTGACAAGAATCGTGCGCATGCAGTCTGGCGATTATAATCGCCGCATGTCCCGGCGAGCTCGCGTTGCTGCAGCACTGGCGCTCGTCGGCGTACCGCTCGCACTTGCCGCGCGACACACGTCCGCGCCGGCCACGCAGGCCGCACCGGCCGTCAACAACGTCACCGCGGTGCCTGGCATCACCGTCGGGCACTTCACATTGTCCGAACGCCCGACGGGATGCACCGTCATTCTGGCGGCGAACGGAGCGACCGGCGCGGTCGATGTGCGTGGCGGAGCGCCGGGCACGGTTGAAACGGATCTCCTTGCGCCCGACAACACCGTCGAACGAGTCAACGCGGTGTTCCTGTCGGGAGGGAGCGCGCACGGCCTCGCCGTGCGCACCGGCATCGACAAGTTCCTGTTCGAAAAGAAGATCGGCTACCGCACCGGCTCCGGTCCCGTGCCGATCATCCCGGGCGCGATTCTCTACGACCTCGGCATCGGCAATCGTCCGGAGATCTGGCCGGACGCTGACTGCGGGTACAAGGCGTCGGCCGCGGCGAAAGCCGGCGCCATCGACGAAGGCTCCGTCGGCGCCGGCGCGGGTGCGACCGTGGGCAAGATGCTGGGCGGCGGCCGCGCGATGAAGGGCGGGATCGGCTCGGTTGCTTTCACGACCGCCGACGGACTCATCGTTGCCGCCATCGTCGCCGTGAACGCCGTGGGATCGGTCATCGACCCGCGCACGGGCAAGCCCGTAGCCGGCATGCGGACGGCCGATGGCAAGGGACTCGAGGATCCGTTCGCCATCGTGCGCCGCGGCGTCCTGCAAGCGGCGCCCGCCCGCGAGAACACGACCATTGGCGTCGTTGTCACCAACGCGCGGCTGACAAAGGCGCAGGCGCAGAAAGCTGTCGAGATGGCGCACGACGGCATGGCGCGCGCCATCGTCCCGTCGCACACGCCGTCGGACGGTGACACACTTTTTCTGATGGCGACTGGCGACCGTACCGCCGATCCAAACGTCGGCACGATCGGTTCGCTCGCGGCAGAAGCGGTTGCAGACGCAATCATTCGGGCCGTCCGAATGGCGAAGAGCCTTCCCGGCTACCCTGCCGCTTCCGAGATTCGCTGAGACCGCGTGCTTCTCACCGTCCTTCTCATCCTGTTCTCGCTGGGCCTGATTGTTCTGGGCTCCTGGGTTGGCCGCACGGTTCGAGGGACGGCCGACTTCTTCGTCGCCGGACGTTCGCTCGGGCCAGGGCTTCTATTCGCCACGTTCCTTGCGGCCAACATCGGCGCGAGCTCGACGGTCGGCGCCACCGGTCATGCATACCGCGACGGCCTTGCCGCGTGGTGGTGGAACGGCAGCGCGGGCCTCGGAACGCTGATACTCGCCTTCTGGGTCGGTCCGAGAATCTGGCGCGAAGCTGAAGCTCACGGGATTCTTACCGTCGGCGACTTTCTCGAGCATCATTTCGGACGTGAAGTACGTGCCGTCGCGGCGCTCGTGATCTGGGCGAGCAGCTTCCTGATCCTCTGCGGGCAGCTCAAGGGCGCGGCCATCGTGCTCAAGGGCGTCACCGGTCTGCCGTTCGCGGTCGGAGCGTTCCTGTCGATGGTCGTGACCGTCGCGTACTTCATCCTCGGCGGTCTCAAGAGCGCGGCCTATGTCAATGCGGTCCAGCTTGTCGTCATGATGGCCGGGTTTTTGATCGCCGCGCCGTTTGCCGCGAACTCGGGCGGTGGCTGGTTTGTCTCCGGTTTCGATTCGAGCTTCTGGTCGGGCTCGAAGGTGGGCTGGTCGGCCTTTCTGTTGTTGGGTCCCGCGTTCTTCCTATCGCCCGGACTTCTGCAGAGAGCGTTCGGCGCCAAGAGTCCCGAAGCCCTCACCCGTGGTGTGGCACTGAGCGGCATCGCATTGCTCTTCTTCGCGTGGATGCCTGTTGTGCTGGGCATGGCCGCGCGCTCGCTGCATCCTGATCTTCAGGACGTGGAACTGGCATTGCCGGCCATCCTGGCGGACGGCGTACCGAAGGCCGTCGGGTCGCTGGCACTGGCGGCGGTGCTGTATGCCGAGCTGAGTTCCGCGGATGCCGTCCTGATGATGCTCGCCACTTCCGGTGCGCGCGACTTCTACCGCGGGTTCCTGCGGCCGTCCGCCACCGACGGACACGTTCTCGGCGTCGCGCGTGCGCTGGCTGTCGCGGGCGGACTCATCGGCTTCGGCCTCACCTTTTACTTCGATACCGTCGTCGGTGCGATTCAGCTGTTCTATCAGGTCATGATCGTCACGTTGTTCGCGCCGATTCTCGGCGCACTCGTCCTGCCGCGCACCGGCAGATGGACGGCGCTGACCGCCATGCTCGTCGGCGTCGGTACGCTGGTCACGACGATGCTGGCGACAGGTGGCGAGGGATTGGGCTGGGCGCCGCCGCATTTCCTCGGCCTCATCGCCAGCGCAATCACGTTCTTCATCCTGGCGGCTTTCTGACTTAGGTCCGGCTGTGGCCAACGAATCGCGTGTTTCACCGCATCCCGACGCCGTTCTGAGACGCGTTGGATCCGGCGCGGTCCTGGTGCATCTCGCATCGGGACATGTCTACGAACTGAATGACACGGCCGCGCGCGCGTGGGAATTGGCGGCGGAAGGACGGAGCGCCTCCGAGATCACAACGACGCTCGAACTCGAGTACAACGCTGCATCGGGGACCATCGAGACGGACGTCGAGGAGCTGTTTTCATTCCTCTCGGGTCACGGCCTGCTTTCGCCATGAAGCTCGGCGCGTCGTGGGTGCTCTCACTCGACGAGGCTCAGCCGTGGCGTGCCGAACCGTGTGCAGGTCTCGACGTCGCCCATCGAGGCGACAGCTGGGTCGCCCTGCACGGTTGGCTCTACGACCTGCCTGAGCTTGCGAGCGAACTGGGCACCACGACACGCTCTTCTCCCACCGCGGTGCTGCTCGATGCGTTCAACAGGTGGGGTGTCGAGACGCCACAACATCTGCGAGGGACATTCGTCTTCGCGGCTGCGGGCGCCGGACGAGACACGATCGTCGCCCGCGATCCGCTGGGCTCACACCCGCTGTTCCACCGGCGGATCCGTGGAAGACACGTCTTCAGCGAGTCGGCCGCTACGCTCGCGCGACTGCATGGCCGTCCTGCCCTGAACCGCGCGGCACTGGCTGACCATCTCTGTCACCGCTGGCCGGACGCAGAGGAGACGTTCTTTGAGGAAGTACGGCGGATTCCGTGCGGCTCGATTGCGCGCCTGACTGCACACGGCTGCCGCATCGAGCGTTTCTGGAATCCCGCGCCTGCTGAGGGCGGCATCGACTGGATTCGGCACGGCGTTCCAGAGCGTTTCGAGACGGCGTTTACACGAGCCGTCGATCGCACTCTCTCTCACGGACGGGTCGCGGTGTTTCTCAGCGGGGGTCTTGATTCCATCAGCATCGCCGCGCGTGCGGCCGATCGCACCAGGGACCAGCGGCAGGAGCAACCGCTGCTGTTGTCCCTGGCGATGGACGATCCGGACTGCGACGAACGCGTGACGCAGACGGGCGTCGCGACCACGCTGTCACTGCCGCACCGCCTCGTCGAGTTCGAGCAGGCCGTCGGCGGCAGCGGCCTGGTCGCGCCCGCGGCGGAACTGAGCGCCGAGTTGTCCTCCCCGCTGCTCAATACCTGGGCGCCGGCATACCTGCACCTTGCGGCCGGCGCCGCCGGCGAAGGCGTTCAATCTGTCCTCTCGGGCACAGGGGGTGACGAGTGGTTGTCTGTGTCGCCGTACTTGTCCGCGGATCTGCTCGCCCGTGGCGATTTCAAAGGCTGGTGGACCTTCTTTCAGGCCTTCCGGCGTTCCTACCGCCACAGTCAGACGCGGCATCTCTCACTCGCCGCCTGGACGTTTGGCGCGCGTCCGCTGGCCGCCCGCGCAGCATCTGGGATTCTCGGCAGCCCATGGCAGGCACGGCGCCGGCGCCGCGTCACGCGCAACGATCCGGCGTGGATCGCGCCGGACTCTGGCCTGCGCCGGCTGCAACTCGAACGCGCCTCGGGCGCACTCGAGACTCCGTCCCCGCCTCACGGTTTCTACGTGCGCGAGATGTCTTCGGGATTGCACCATCCACTGACGTCGTGGGAACTCGAGGAACAGTACGAGTTCGGAAAGCGTTTGTCGCAGAGATTCGTGCACCCGTATTGGGATGCCGATCTGGTCGATATGCTATACAGGGCCACGCCGGCGGCGCTGCTCGACGGCGGTCGAGCCAAGGGACTTGTTCGGGGAGCGATGATGCGGCGGTTTCCAGCTCTGGCACTCGGCACGCAGCGCAAAGTTCCGGGCACTGGATATTTCCGCCGGCTCGTTCGTGACGGCCTGCCCGCGGCCGCGGCGCGGTATGGTGACTGTCGGGTACTGGCCGAGTTGGGCGTGATCGATCGCGACGCGTCCCGGCGGTACGCCAGCGGCGGGTTCGCCGACCCGATGACGCAGTGGAATCTCGTCAACCTCGAAGCGTGGGTGCGAGCGCAAACATGACACAGAACAAACCCGGCCGCCCCGACTGGACGAAGCCTCAGATCAAACCCGCGGGAACCCTCGCCGAGATCTTGAAAGGCGGCGGCGGCAAGACCAGCATCATCACGAATGACACCGGCGACACCCGGAAGCCCAAGGGCCAGGGCTGATTGCGGCCTTGGATCGCTTCTCGATCGAACTCCCCGGCGGATCGCCGCCCTCTCTCGGCGGCCTGGCAGAGCGCTCCTCGTGGCGTGACGGCAACGATAACGTCTGCGCCCGGGTGTATCGAACCGCCGGCACGCGCCTCATAGACTGGTCATCGCTCGGACTTTTCGCGATCCAGGACGGAAGCTCATTGATTCGTGCCTGGCCGTACCCGGAAAGCAGCTCCGCCGCTGTCGCGGCTCATGCCCGGGAGCGGCTTCAACCGCTGCTCCTGCAAACGCGAAGGTGCCAGGTCCTTCATGCCTCGGCCGTCGTCATCGACAGTGCCGCCATCGCGATCGCCGGCGTGTCGGGCAGCGGCAAGTCCACACTCGCGTTCGCGCTCTTCCGGCGTGGACACAGGCAGGTCGCCGACGATGCGGTCGTCATCGACGCAAACGGTCGTCCCGCACGCGTTCTTCATCTTCCGTTCAGGCCGCAGCTTCATGACGGGGCCCGGGCCTTGTCGCCGGCACCGCCGGCCGCCGTCGAGGCTGCCGATGAGTCGTCTCCCCTGTGCGCCGTTGTGCTGCTGGGTCGAACTGCACTCGAAGGCGACTATTCACTCGAAAGGATCTCCGGGACGAGTGCGTGCATCTCGCTCATGATGCACGCGCACGTGTTCGATGAGGAGGATCGCGACGGGCGGCACAGCCTGGTCGGTGACTACGCGCGACTCGCGGATGAGGTCCCGATCTTTCGACTCACCTTCTATCCACGATTCGAGGATCTGTCCTTGCTCACGGATGCGATCGAAGCGCTCGGTAACCGGCTCCACCAATGAGCGACTGAGGGAATGATGCGGCGCCTTCGCTCCGTGATGGCAGTCTGCAGGCTCGCGCCCTGGTTCATCGGCTTCGGAGTCGCGAAGCGATTCCTTCCGCTCACCACGCTCGTGCGTACTGCGTACAGAGAGCCGCGCGCCGGAACCGCGGGCAACCTGACGCAGATCGCGTCAAGAGTGTTCCTGACTGGGAGGCTGACAGGCGCGCCCGATGCGGACTGCCTGCAACGAAGCCTGCTGCTCTATCGGGAGCTCTCGTGCGCGGGCCTCGATCCTGAACTGTCCGTGGGATTCCGCCATGTCGCCGATCGCCTGACCGGCCACGCATGGGTGTCGGTGGCGGGCACAGCGGTAGGAGAATCCGAACTGGACGCCGCGTCGTTCACGCGCGTGCTCAGATTTGGCGCGGACGGAGCTCTGCGAAGGTAGGGCGGCCCTTCAGGGCCGCCGGGCGCGCCGGGCTTGAAGGCCCGGCCTACGCACCTAGTGAACCTTGCGGACGATATCCTCGACGTCGCCGCCGGCGTCGCCGGCGTCCTCGTCGAGGAACTGGATTCCCGTGACGAAGATCGCTCCGCCATCCTGATCGAGTTTGCGGCTGTAGGCGACGCGGCCAAGAACGAAGACTCCGGCGCCGTCCCCAAGCGTCAGCACGAAGCTGTGCCTCGTATCAACCGCGAACGCCTCGGTCGTTTCGATGCTCATGCCGCCGAGACTGATTTCCCGCACGCGAATCGGCAGATCGACCGACACCAGTTCTCCCTGAAGCTGCCCGACCAAATCGACACGTGGGGCGCGCCTTCTCTCGGTGCCGTCTGTCATGCGATCCTCCGCCAACATTCGCGGCCAGAAACACAACGACCGCCGTGCCAGGAGGCAGGCGGTCGGGAAAGTCTGATGAACTGACGCCGTGAGACGGCTACCGGCCGCGCGCCAGCTTGTAGTTGTGCCGGACGATCATCGCGTATGCGCTGTTGACCGCGAGCATCGTGATCACGGCGCCCACCTTGCTCCGCTTCGCGATCTGCCGCGCCGCGAACATCGTCGATGCCGCCACGGCGGCCTTGGCCGCGACGAAGGCCACGCGATTCTTCGTGATGCCGGACATCAGCGGATTGGCCTCGACGGCGCCGGCCTTGAAGGCGCCGAGCGTCGAATGCATGTCGAGCGCCTGGACCACGGCGGTCGTGACGTACATGGATTTCAGGAGCGGCGAGGACGTCCGGCGAATCCCCAGCGGCTGCACGGGCACCGGGAATTGCTCGAGATCCGACACTCGCACGGCATCCGAGAGCCGGACGGCGGAAATCGTCGAGTTGTTGAGGACGCTCGACGTCACGTCCCTCACGATGAATTCGATCTGTTCCTGCGCCGCGGCTTCGGCGACGAAACCCGGGACGAACGCGATCGCGATTGCCATGACACACCGGCGGAACATCTGCAGCCTGCTTTCCGGCCCTGTTCGGGCCCGCTGGCTGTGTCGTCACCGCGCTCTTCGCGCGGAAACCGGGACAGCCGGCGGCAGAAAAGGCAAGCGATGTACCAAACTTGGAACCGGGTCGGGTGTCGAAAAACCCTAATGTTTCCTCGGGAAACGCCGAACGAGCGGCTGGCGCGGACCGCCGCCGGACACGATCTTTGCGGGCACGAGACGCTTTCGTGGTTACGATTCTGACGTCGGTTGCGGCGGCCATCACTGCTTCCTCAGCAGCGTGGACGCCGCGCGGGTTTTCAATCCGAACAACCGGCGCAGTTGATCGAGCAATGAGCCCTCACCTGCGGAGGTTTCCGCCTCCGTGAGCACGCTCAGGCATTCTTCAACTGTCGGCGAGACGGCGATGCCCAGTCGTTTCGCCGACGCCGGAACCTTGGCCTGCGGACCGCGCCAGATCAGGACCGCGCCGGCCTTCGATCCCAGAACGACATCGAGGCAGTTGTCGGGCCGGTCGTCCACGACGACGTCGAGATCGAGAGCCTGCGCTACGGCGCCGCGCGATCCGTGCACGACGCAGACGCTCGGCAGGACGAAGCCCTTGCTCTGGAGCCATCGCTGGCTCTGCCGCTGAACGGTGGATCCGGACGACGAGGGGCGACTGGTGATGAAGAGCACGTCCCACCGGCGCTGCTCGGCCAGCGCCGCCAGGCGACGAATCGCTCCCGTTTCGATTTCGGCGAGCCCTTCCCAGAAGTTCGGCGTGGCGCGCAACTTTTTCCAGACGGCATCGAGCTGACGTCTATCCAGTGGCAACGGCGCGCTCCCGGCTGCCTCCGGCACTTCGCTGTCGCCGTCGCCGTCATCGAGCGGCGGCGATGCCCCGACATCCGGCGCGGCGATGGCCGCGCGATCGAGCTCGGGATACAGGGACAGGACCTCGCGCGTGAACGCGGCGTGCAAATCGGCGAGCACGCCGTCCAGATCAAACGCGATGCGCATGATGGGTGGATGGGCGATGAAGTGCGACGGCAGCCAGCACGGCGAACATCATCGCATTTCCCGGCATCTGCAGGCTGAAATCGAACAGGGATTGCGCGGCGATGCCGACCAGGCCCGCGGTCGCTCCGGCACGAAGCCAGTAGGCCGAATGCGAATCGTCGCCGCGGAAGCGGTGCCGGATGTTCACGATCAGCACCAGCGCCGCAACCGCGGCCGGCACCGCGACCAACCATCCTCCTTCGGCAAGGACCTGCAGATACTCGTTGTGAGCCTGAGCATAGATGGAGTGCCGCTCCGAAGTCTGGTACACGAGCATGGCGAGGCCGTAGCTCCCAAAGCCGGTGCCCGCGACCGGAAAGTCCCGGGCAATGCGCCAGGTGTCACTCCAGGCAGATCTGCGTTCCGCCAGCTCCTGCCGCGCGTCTCCGAATCGTGCGACGGTCCGATCGATCCCGACCCATCCGACCGCGACCATGACGAACAACAGCAGGTAGAGCGCCGGCAGCACGCGCCGCACTTTTCCATGGCGGCCGCGGGAGGCACAGTACCCGAGCGTGCCGATCGCGATGACGCTGCTGGCAAGACCCGACCGTGAACCGCTCAGCACGAGCGCCACCATCATCACGAGGATCGCGCCCGCAGCGAACACGAAGCGGCTCGCATCTGGAGTGCTGAGCCAGTTGACCCAATCACGCCAGCGCTGTGTGAATGGACCGCGTGCCGCCTGTGCCCGCGCGGTGGCGGCTGCAAGCGCGAGCGGCACCACCATCACCATCCACCCGGCAAAGTGGTTCCGATTGATGAACGGTCCGAACGGCGTTGCGTAGCCGCTCGCACGCCAGAAGCCGTAGACCGCGATGTCGCCCGGGCCTGCGAGCACGCGCTGGACGATCGCGAACAACGCCATGCCGAGGCCAAAGACGGTGAGCTGGGCAACCATCCACTCCAGCGGCAGGTAGGAGGCACCACGCATCAGGCCGAAGATCAGGACGCCGAGCGACGCGAACAGCACGAGAGACGTGAGGGTGCTCGCGGGCGTGAGCGACAGCGGGTGCAGGCCGGGATGACTCACGGACCATCCCACGCGCAATTGACTCAGCGTCGCGTCGCCGGCGGGAGACAACGTCCGGAACCAGTCGTACGGCAGCGGAATCGTCTGCAGGCCAATGGCGATAGCCACCGCCAGGAGCGCCCACGCGATCTGACGCGGCCGTGGCTCGCGCCACGCGCGGGTCGTGACGGCCAACCACCCGCCGACGCCGGCGCAGCCCGCCGCGAGCGGCCAGTACGCCCACGGGTACACCGCGCCGAACGACAGCGCGCCCCACGCGAGCAGGCCGAGCAGGACTCGACTGGCGACTGTCATCCCGACGCAGAGCGGCAGTATTTCCACGCGCCGGCAATGGCGCGGCGGACGTAGAGGATCGGGAGCGGAGCATGGCTCGACGGCGCGTACACGTCACGCATGTACCGGCGCGGAGGCAACAGATGCTGTCGAGCCAACGACGCTCGCTCGCGCCAGCCAGGAAGCGCGCGCAGACTGGCGAGGAGCTCACCGATCCGCGTTTGATGCTCGCGCCGGTCAGGTCCGCGCGTGAGTCTCGCGGTTTCACGCAGGCGATCGCAGACCCATGAAGGCACCGCGCCCGGACTGACGAGCATGGCTCGGGCCAGCTCGGCCGCAAACACACTCCCGAGCCGGTGTCTGTGAGCCATGCGAATCAGGTCGTTCCATTCATCCGCGTTCATCCGCTTCGCCAGGCACATGAGATCCCAGTCCCAAATCAGTCGCGTATGCCCGGCGTGATGTGCCACGCGATGCACGAGGGCGATGAGCAGTGCGTGAACCGTGGACGGGACTCGCGCGGTGGCGCCAAGCGCCGGAAGCGGAACGGCCGCGGCAAAGAGGTCCTCGGAACTGAGGAGGTCGCCAAACTCCTGCGGATTGCTGAGCCGCCAATGCAGGTCGATGGCCATGCCCCCGTTTTCTTCTCCAGCCCGCACGAACGTTGCCTGATAGCTGATGAGGTCTGCCTCGAGTTGCGCGACACGCCGGTATCCGCAAGTCTCCAGAGCGTGCGCCGCTTTCTGGCGGTCCCCATGCCGGACCAGAACGTCGCTGTCCGTGCGGGGCCTGAGATCCGGCCGCTCATAGCAGGCATGCGCGAGGTGCTCGCCCTTGAAAACGATCGCGGGAACGCTTGCGGCAGCCAACGCGTCCAGCACCTGCCGGAAGCTCCGACTCCGAACGACGTCGCGTGCGGCCTCCGCCCGCGCGTACGGCGCGACTGCCGCGGCCAGCTCGTGCGCGGCCATGCCGGAGTGGACGAGGCGTTCGGCAACGAGTGGAAGCACACCTTCGCGGCGGGCCACCTCAACGAGCGCGTCAGTCTCGCAGGCAGCGACCATGCCGGCTGGGTTGTCGTCCCCGCGCGGCAGGGCGATTAGCGCTCTGACGGTGTGACTGTCGGCCACGACTTCAAGGCGATTCTGCGGAACGCCGGATGCGCGAGCAGCGCGAGAGCGGCCCTCCGGTGCCAGTTGAACGAAGCGGTGCGCTGCAGCAAAGGAGCGACACCGTTGACCTTCGCGAGATCGATCAGCGCGTCGATCGAAGGATCGTCCAGGCCGGCCATGACCTGCCGGAAACGAAGGCCGGCCCTGATCTCGCTCCCGAGCCGCTGCTGCCAGCGGCGTTCGTACGCCGACAGTGCCGCTGCCGAGAGATCGCCGGCATTGAGGGCTTCGACAACCGTCTCCCCCGCCATGGCGCCGCTCAGCATGCCGTAGTAGATCCCGCCACCGGTCGTCGGCTTGACGAGACCGGCGGCATCCCCAACCGCGACAACACGATCCGCAAATGTCCGCGCGATGGGAGCGAGCGGCAGCATCTTCATCCGCGGGTCGACGCCCTCGATCGCCGCCGCTGCCGCCGGCGTCCGCACCGCGTCAACGAACGCGGCAAATCGCTCGCGCGTGCGGCTCTCGCTCATGAGGCCAATTCGCGCGCGTGACTCGCCTTCTCGACGGAACGGTACGATCCAGCCAAAACCACCCGGCGCCAGCTGCCGTCCGAACCGGACTTCGATCGACGGACGCTCCGGAAACACGATGTCCACCTGCGCGCTCTGGAGGAATGCCGTCGGGCGGCCGAGGCCGAGCGATCCGTGAAACCTGTAGTTCGCGCCACACGCGAGCACGCACGCCCGCGCCACCACCGGTGCCCCGCCGCGCACTGCCACGTGCACACCGCTCTCGGTGACGCTGATGGAATCCACCCGGGCCGACGTCCGAATCTCGGCCGCCGCATCCGCGGCACGGCCGGCAAGGAACGCATCGAGAGCGCCACGGTCGATGATCGATGCGCGCACGGACGCGCTCTGCATGCTCACGGATTCGCCGGCCGCCCCCCAGAAGCGCGCGGCGCCGGCACGCGCCAGCACCAGATCCGACGGCAAGCCGAATTCTGAGAACGCTTCGTCACCGAGCAGGCCGGTGCAGTGGACGGGCCGGCCGGCCTCGGCGTGCTCTTCGAGCACAACCACGTCGCGTCCAGTGCGCGCGATGTGCCCGGCTGCGATCGATCCCGCGGGGCCGGCGCCTATGACGACGACATCGCGCAGATGAACTCCGTCAGAACTTCCTCCCACGGGACTCCCAGGTGCCTCGGAAGGTAATCCAGAACGACAGGATTATCAAACGAATGTCGAGCGCGAACGTCTGTTTCCGGATGTAGAGCAGGTCGTACTTGAACTTGCTGCGGCGTGGGATGTCGCGAGGCGCGTAGATCTGCGCCACGCCCGTGAGGCCCGGCGTCACCGCGCAGCGCGCCGTGAAACCGGGGACGTCCTCGAGCGCTTCGTGCTTGCCGTTGCCGCGCACTTCGATCTCGCCTGGCCGGAGCGCGCGTGGGCCGACGAAGCTCATGTCGCCGCGAAAGATACTGAGGAGTTGCGGCAGCTCGTCCATGGCGGTCGCACGCATCAGGCGGCCGATACGCGTGACGCGGGGATCGTCGGCGGCCGCCTGTCTTGCGCCGACACCCGCCTCGGCGTTCGGCCGCATGGATCGGAACTTGAGCGCGCGGAACGTGCGGCCGTGCCGCCCGACGCGATCCTGCGCATAAAACACCGGACCGCCATCCTCGACCTTGACGAGAATCGCGAGCACGAGCCACACCGGCGCCGATAGCACCAGTCCCAGTCCCGACAACCCGACGTCAAGCGCGCGTTTCAACACGGTCACCGTACGAGGCCGGCGAACAGATCCCGGTATTTCGCGACCTGCAGCCGCCGATCGAACGCCAGTCCGGCCTCACGCGCGTTCGCGCCGAGCCGTCTGGTCAACTCGCGATCTGCGTGAAGTTGCCGGATCCGCGCCGCCATCGCGACCGCGTTGCCCGGCTCCGCCAGCAAGCCGCAATCCTGCCGGGCCGTGAGCGATGCGACCTCGCACGACTCCTCCACCGCCGCGACGTACGGCCGGCCGGCCGCGAGAATCCCATAGAGCTTGCTGGGAACGATGTACCCGGCCAGTCCGCGCTGCAGCGAGACGATGAAGACATCAGCAGACGCAAACGATTCCCCCAGCCGTTCCCGCGGCGTGAACGGAAGAAAGCGGACGTTCGTGAGTCCCGCCGCGCGTGCGCGCTCCTGGATCTCCTGCTTCTTCACGCCATCGCCGACGAAGACGACCTGCAGGTCCGGAATGTCCCGCACCAGTCCCGCCGCTTCGACGACCGTCTCGAGACTCTGTGAGAGGCCGATGTTGCCCGAGTGCATCACGACGAACTTGCGATCGAGTCCGTGTTCCAGCGAGAACGGATTCGCCTTCGGCCCGGGCCTGATGGCTGATGTGTCGGCCCAGTTCGCAATGATGGTCGTCCGATCGGGCGGCGCGCCTTTGTTGTCGATGAGCCGCTGCCGCATCGTTTCACCAAGAGCGACGTTCGCCGCCGCGCGCTTCACCAGGAACTTGTTCACGGCCTGCAGCATCGCGTTCACCGGCCGGCTGTGAAAACCCGGAAGGAGCACGGTGACTTCGGGAAAGAGATCGTTGAACGCCATGACCAGCGGCGCGCCGAAGCGCTTCCCCGCCAGCCAGGCGGCCAGGCCGATGATCGGAGGATCGGTCAGGGCAACGACCACATCCGGCCGGTCCAATCGCAGCCCCGCATAGCTGGCGGACAGAAAGTACGTGACGTAGTTCGTGGCGCGGCCGATGAACCGGGCTTTGGAGAACCGCGTCCCGCTCGCGCGCAGGATGGCGACGCCGTTGTGCTCCTCGCGGCCGAGCAGCCGGCCTCGGCCGGCGGTCACCACCGACACCCGGCAGCCATGATCGCGAACGAGGTCTTCGCAGAGATCGGTCAGTAGCTGGCCGGTCGCCGTTGTCTCGGGATAGTAGGACCGATTGAAGAAGGCGATGTGCACCGTCGTCTAGTCCGGCTTTGTGACAACGGTCGTGCCCATCACCAGAACGTCCATGCCGGTTCTCAGAAAACAGTCGAGTGCCTCTTCCGGCCTGTGCACGATGGGCTCGTTCTCGTTGAAGGACGTATTCAGGAGCATCGGCACTCCGGTCCGCCGTTCAAATGCCCGGATGAGCTCCCAGTAGAGCGGATTGCTGTCGACATTCACTGTCTGCAGCCGGCCCGATCCATCAACATGCGTCACGGCCGGAATGACCGGCTGCTTTTCGGAGAAGATGGGGCGCACCTGCATCATGAACGGATCCGGCGTGGCGTCCACGAAGTACTGATTGCGCGCCTCTTCCAGCACCGATGGCGCGAACGGCCTGAATCGCTCCCGGAACTTGATCTTGGTATTGATGATGTCGCGCATGTCGTCGCGGCGCGGGTCCGCGAGAATGCTCCGGTTTCCGAGGGCTCTGGCGCCCCACTCCATCCGGCCCTGAAACCAGCCCACGACCTGCCCGGCGGCCAGCCGATCCGCGACGAACTCGCACAAGCTGTGCGAGTCGCCCAGCCGCCTCGTCTTGCATGAGGCACGCGCCAGATCCCCCGCCCGCTCCGACATCGCCCAATTCACATCCGTCTCGTCGAACTCCGGCCCGAGCAGCGCATGTTTCATGACGAAGGAGCGCGGGCGTTTCAGCACCTGGTGCCACACCCAGAATGCCGCGCCGAGCGCGGTACCGTTGTCGGCAGCCGCCGGCTGAACGAACACCTGCTGGAAGGGCGTCTGCTCCCGGATCTTTCCGTTGGCGACGCTGTTCATCGCGCAGCCGCCGGCCAGACACAGCGCGGCCGCCGGAACCTGGTCGTGCAACGCGTTCAGGATGTGGAACATCGTGTCTTCGAATACAGCCTGAATCGAGGCAGCGATCGCATCGTGCCGCTCGGTCAACATCTGATCGGGCTGTCGCGCGGGTCCGAGTATCTGCTCGAGCTTCGGGGTGAACACCCGCCCCAGCGTCGGCGCGCCGTCATCCCAGGTCATCGGCGCGCCGCCGGACCAGTGAGTGAAGTAGGACAGGTCGAGCTCGAATCGCCCGCCGCGGCCGAGCGTGATGATCTTCGAGAGCTGGCGTTTGAACTCCGGCGCGCCATACGGCGCCAGCCCCATGACCTTGAATTCGTCTCCAAAGCTGGTGAAACCCAGATGTTGCGTGACGGCGAGGTACAGGAGACCCAACGAGTGCGGAAAGAAAGTGCGGTCGACGACATCCAGCGACGTGCCGACGCCATGGGCCCGCGACGTGCTGACGAAGTCGCCGAAACCGTCAATCGCACAGACGGCCGCTTCCTCGTACGGCGAAACGAAGAAGGCACTGGCTAGATGCGCCGGATGGTGCTCCACCCAGTGCACGAACGGGCCTCGCGCGCCTGCCGGAAGGTCCAGGACTTCCGCGAGCGTCTGTGGAATCGCCTCGACGCGGCGATAGTTCGCCGCGCGATTGGTCAGCAGGCCGGCACTGGGACGATGTGTCAGCGCGAAGAGACCTTTGCGCCAGGCGTGTGCCCGAGGGTTCCTCGAAATGGCGACGTGATGAATGTCCCCGCCTTCGACCCCGGCCATACGCAGGCAGGCGCGGACGGATTCCGTGGGGAACCCGGCGACGTGTTTGATTCGCCGGAAGCGTTCCTCCTCGACGGCCGCGACGAGCTCGCCATCCACAAGCAGCACGGCTGAGACGTCGGCGTGGTACGCGTTGACGCCCAGAACGTTCACAGCGAGCGCTCCTCGAGCCACGCGTTGAGCGCGACCAGCGTCCAGACACGCGACCACGTGACGCCGCGCGATCGCGCGAGAAAGGCATTCCAGAGACGCGCGGCCTCGCCCGGGATCAGCAGCCCGCGCGCATCAAGTCCGCGCGGTCCGAGCTGCGCTTCGCAGAAACCCTTCAAGGGGCCGCGCATCCATGCATCGAGCGGCAGCACGAATCCGCGCTTTGGCGCGCGCGCCACAGCGTCCGGGAGCGGCCGCTCGAGCGCGTCTACGAGCAGCGCTTTCGGACTCCCCTCGGCCACCCATGCGTCCGGCAGCGCGGCGACGAAAACCGCGAGGCGGTAATCGAGAAGCGGCACGCGGACTTCGAGCCCGTGGGCCATGCTCACCTGATCCGTATCCCGCAGGAGGACGTCGTGCATGTACGCCCGGCTCTCGGCGAACGACACCTGGGCATGACAAGTTGCCGCGCCATGCGCGCGAAGCGCGGCGGACAGCATTCCCGCGTATGCATCCGCGGCTCTCGGTACGGCAGGCGACATCATCCGCCGCCTTGCGGCATCGGAATAGAGCTGCCGTGTGACCGGCCACATCTCGGCCAGTGAGCCGTCACCGTCCAGCACCGCCGCGGCCTTCTCGCTGAGGACGGCTCCGCCGCCCGCGGTCCGCACTATCGACGCGGCGGCGCGGCGCATCACAGCAGGTGTCCGGCCGAGCTGCCCGGCCGGCCCGGCGGCTCTTCGCAGGTGCCGGAATGACGGGTAACCCCCAAACACCTCGTCGCCGCCGAGTCCTGACAGGGCCACCTTCAGGCCCTGCTGGTGCACGGCTCGCGACACAACCCAGGTGTTCACTGCGTCGCCGCTCGGATGATCGGTGGCGGCCAGAATCGCGGGCAGTTCGTCAGCCAGATCGCTGCCGCTCAATCGAATCGTCGTGTGGTCGGTCGCGAAGTGCCGCGCCGTGGCGGCCGCGGCTGCAGACTCGTCGAGGGCGTTGTCGTCGAGCGATACGGTGAATGTCCGCGGTTTCGATCCTGCAGCTGTCATCGCTGACACGATCGCGCCGGAATCGATACCACCGGAGAGAAATGCAGCGACAGGCACGTCGCTCACGAGGTGCTCGTCGACGGATTCCCGAAGCAACTGGCCCACGCGAATCATCGCCGCGTCGCGTGACGACGGCACCGGCTCCCTGCTCGCTGATTCGAGAAGACTCCAGTACGTTCGCGTGCTCGTGACGCCGCCGGCCGTCACGTCGAGCACCGTCGCCGGCTCGAGCATCCACACGCCCTGAATCAACGTACGTGGCGTCGGCGTCGTCTGATACCCGACGTAGTGCCACACCGACTCCAGATCCAGCGCCGCGGTCACGAGGCCCGATGCCAGCAGGGCTCGCACTTCCGACGCAAAGACGAACGCGCGGGTCGTCTGCGCGTAATACAGGGGTTTGATTCCGAAGCGGTCACGGACGAGTTGCAGGCGCTCGGCACGCCCGTCCCAGAGACCGAACGCGAACATCCCGTCCAGGCGTTGCAGGAAACTCTCGCCCCAGGTCTCGTGCGCGGCGAGCAGCACCTCGGTATCCGAACCGGTGCGAAATGCCCCGGCTTTGTCCGCGAGCGCCGCTCTCAGATTCCGGAAGTTGTAGATCTCACCGTTGAACGTCACCGTCGAGGCGCCACGTGTCATCGGCTGCCGCGCGGCGTCGGTGAGATCGAGTATGGCGAGTCTCGCGTGTCCGAGCAGGAGGCATCCGCCTGTCGTCGTCCGGTGCAATGTCTTGTGGCGCCCGTCTGGCCCGCGGTGCCCGAGCGCCGAGACCATTTGATCGAGCCGGCGGTCGAGTTCCGCTTCGTCGGACGGCGCGAACGCCAGGATGCCGGCAATCCCGCACACGTCAGCGCTCCTGCCGTGCCGCCACGGTCGGCGCCAGGTTCTCGTACCACTGTTCGAGCTGTGCCGCCGCCGAACTCCATGTGTAGTTGCCCGCGAGCTTTCTCGCGTTCGTCGCGCGGCGTCTCAGGCCAACTTCGTCGCGCATGATCTGTTTCAGCGCCGCGGTCAGTTCGGCCTCCGACGTTCCGGTCACCCATCCGGCGCCTGCCTGACGAATCGCGGGAGCGAGGTTCACATTCGCGGCGGCGAGCACCGGCACGCCGCAGGCCATGGCCTCGAGCGCCGCGAGCCCGAAGTTTTCCTGAAATGACGGCGTCGCGAACACCGCGGCGCGCCGCAGGAGCTCCAGCTTCTTCTCACCATCGAGCCAGGGCTCGATATCGATCCGCGCCGCCGCCGGTCCACCGCCCGCGGCCTGCCGCATTTCTGCTTCGTAGGCCGCGTCGCCCGCGCCCGCAATCGTCAATCGCCAGCCCTCTGCGTCCGGCGCGGAGGCGTGGAACGCGCGAATCAGCCGATCCAGATTCTTCTTTCGATCGAACCTGGCCAGCACGACGATGCGCCTGTCGCGATCGGCAGGCGCGATCGGCGGTGTCGAAAGGTACTGGTCGTCAACCCCGAGTGGAATCACGCGGGATGGCACCTCGCCCGACACCTCGGCTGCGGCGTCGCGCTCTCCTTCCGTCGTGAAGTGCAGTCCGGATGCTCCGCGCAGAAGCGATCCCACGGCGGACCACATCAGAACGCGCTTCCGCCAGGCATGCTGCGCGAGCGACCACGGATCGAGCGACCCCAGCGGCCGGACGACGTACGGAACACCGGCGGACTGACAGGCTCTGCCGGCCGCGAGACTCGCGTGCGAGAAGACGGCATGGACGTGGACGACGTCGAACTCACGCACTGCGCGGCGAAGCCACCGCGCGAGCGCCGGCGAGTACTTGAACGCCTCTCCACGCCGGTTGAAGAAGCGCGCATCGACGCCCTCGTACTCCGTCAACTGATCGATGGGAACGTCGAGGACACCGTTGCCGTCGGCGTTCGTCGTGGCGACGGTCACGCGCACGCCCCGCGCGCGAAGCGCCCGGCCGTACCGGACGACCGCGTAGCTCGGACCACCGTATCGGGGCGCCACCGAGGGAATCACATGAAGCACGTGCACGTCAGTGCCTCCGGCCGTCTGCCGCGGCCTCGTCGAATGCCGACCTCAGCAAGGAAGACATCCGCCCGCGAAAATGCTCGTACGTGAACTGATCCTGAATCCGCGCGAACCCAGCCCGGCCCATGGAGCGCGCCCGCTCTGGATCCCGAAGCAGCGAAGCGATGGTGGCGGCCATGCCGCGGGCATCTCCCGGATCCACGAGCACGCCCGTTTCGCCATCCACAATGACTTCAGCCGCCGCATCGTGAACGGACCCGACGCACGCCAGGCCCGCCGCCATGGCCTCGAGATAGACGACACCAAAACCCTCACCGCGACTGGGCAGGACAAACAACGACGCCTCGCGGTACCGGCGCTCGAGATCCCCGCGGGAGAGGAATCCAGTGAACTCGATGTTCGCCGCGGAGAATCCCGCGGCGATACCTCGCAGCCGCGCTGAATCGTCGCCGTCGCCGACGATGACGAGGCGAGCGCCTGGGCTACTTGCGACCACTTCCGGCCACGCCCGGATGATCTCTTCGTGTCCCTTGTAACGCTCCGTCGACGACAGGCGCCCCACCATGATCGCAGTCGGGCTGGACGTCGAGGACGTCCGGCCGGCGCCGTCGATCGCGGCTGAGTGCGGCAACGCGAGCGGACACACGCTGATAGCGCCAAGCCCCGGGTTCGCCGCCGTCGCGCGTCTGGCTGTGTATTCCGAGTTCGCGACACGCAGCGTCGCGCGCGACAGAATCGCGCGATCCGCCGGAGGCAGCGGATCCCAACATTCGATGCCATGCAGAAAGACGGCGTACGGCCGCGCCATGCCGCCCGGCAGATACTTCGCCACCCGGGCAAGTCCCAGATGCGAATACAGGATCCAATCCGGTGGCTCGCTGAACTGTCTGCCGGCGAGTTCGATACCGAATCGCCACTTGTCCGTGAGCGCGGGTGCCTGATGTCCGTTGCGAAGCAACGTCAACACCCTGGCCGCACTTCCCCACTCGTCCTGCATCGTGCGCCAGATCAGTCCGGACACCTGTCCTACGCCACCGCCCATCTCGCCCAGCATCGGCGCGGCGAGCATGCACGTCCCTCGACTGTTCGTTTTCATCGGCCTGCCGGCGCCTCAATCGCCCGAGGCGTTGGAACCGAAGCCCGGTCTGGAGCACTGGCGGTGATCCGCAATAGCCACGGACGAAGGGCGAACATCAGGAACAACGTCACGAGCACATTCAGATTGAGCGCGGCAAAGCCCTTCACAAACTGCTGCTCGAAGTCCGCAACCGCGAGCAGAACCGTCGTCAGCGCCGCGAAGCGCAAGGCCGGCACGGCCGTGAACCGGTTGACGATGGCCGAGGCGAGGCCGATCCAGCCGCCGAACAGGAACACCGACACGAACAGGCCCGCCACGCCCCAATCGGCGTAGAACTCCGCCATGTAGCCGATGCTCACCGACGTCCCGGCCTCGGCCACGGGAATGCCGGTGAACCTGCGCGTGTAGTACGAATCCGATGGGAGCTCCGGCTTGTCGGGCACGATAAAACGAGGAACAAACGCGTTCAGCATCGCCATCCGAAGCAGCTCGCCGCGAGCGTGGGGCTCTCGTTCGGGCGTGTGTTCCAGCACGCGTGAGAAGAAAGTGATGTACGACACCCGCTCCACCAGCGCCTCGACGTAGGGCTCGGGCGTCGTGAACAGCAGGGGAAGTTCGGTGCGGAAGTTCTGCACGAAGAACGACACCCGCTCCGACGCGCTGCGGCCGATCGTGCCCTCGTCATGCGCGACGCGCGTGTTCTTCTTCAGCCCGCCCTGCCAGATGAGCAGCAGCACCAGCAGGGCCGCCACGAATGGCGCGGCCTTGAGGCTCGCAAACACGGAACGCCTGAGCGATCCGCGTTCCCACGGACGCCACGAGGCCGCGAGCACGATGAACATCAACACGACAGGGCTCTTGAAGTCCGAGTAGTAGCTGCCGAGGCGCGGGACAACGGCCCAGACGAACGTGACGATCAACAACGCCACGTTCGTCCTCTGCCGCAGGATCTCCAGCCAGAGCGTGACCAGCAGCACCTGGCGGAATTCCAGCACCCGCTGCACGAATGAAGCGAAGCCGCCGAAGTCACGCGCGTTGACGGTGTACGTGTAATCCAGGCCGTAGGTCACCATCACGACAATGAACAGCGGCTTGATCAGCTGCGATCGATCGCCCGCACGCGGTGTCTCGGACCCCGCTGCGGCCGCGGGCCCCAGCAGCTGCGATGTGATGCGGATGCCCAGCGCCAGCACCAGCAATCCCGCCAACGCCAGCGCCATCGTCCTCTCGAGGTCGCCAAGGCGATAGATTCCTGGGAACGTATCGAAGACTCGCTGATACCAATAGCCCGCCGTCACGGAGACCCACTGGTACGCGATGACGAACGGCAGGACCGGAGGATCGCTCCGTCGCCACACGAGGCCGGTTCCCGCGAGGAGAACGAACACCGCAAAGGCGGCGGTGAGATTGTTGGTAGAGATACCGACCAGCGCGCCTGCGACAGGCGCAAGCAGGGCCGCCGGAACCGTCAGCGGATAGTCGGACGCGCTACGCACGGGATTCCCCGCCACTTGGGTATAGCGCCTCTTCTGCACTGCCCGACTCGATGCCGGCCAGAACTCCGGCTACCGCGCTCGCGCACGAATACCCGCTGATGCGGCGCAGCACAGCCTCCGTGATGACCGCGCGGTCGTTGCGGAGACGGCGCGCCAGCTGGACGATTCGCGACGTCAGTCCCGGCACATCGCCCGCCGCATAGACGTAGCCAGTCGCGTCGTCTTCAATGAGGTCCGCCGCTGCACCGACGGCGTCGCTTGCGATTGCGGGGACTCCCGCCGCCATGGCCTCGTTGATCACGAGTCCCCACGATTCCTCCGCTGACGGCAGGACCAGCGCGTCGATGGCGCCGTAGCACGCCGGCAGCTCCGATTGGTTCTTGAACCCGGCGAACGCGATAGGTGCCGCGGCCGCCGTAGCGCGCGCGCGAAGCCTGCCCTCCTCGGAGCCCGACCCGACGATCACGCCCCGGATACCCGGCTCCTGCGTTCGGGCGATCGCGATCGCCTCGACAAGGTCCTCCGCCCGTTTCGGCGGAATCAGTTTTCCCACAAACCCAAACACCACATCGTCGTCGCCCGAGCCCCATGCGCTTCGAAGTGCGCGAGCGTCCCCGCTCTGACGCGCCACCGCGGCGCCCCGGGCAAACCGTTCGTTCTCGACAAAATGTGGCGCGAAGTGGAGACGCGCTTCCGGGACACCGTAGTGCCGCAGATACTCCCAGTTCGCACGGCCAACGTAGAGATGCGCGTCCACACGGCCGAGCATCCAGCGATATGGCAGGTACTTGGCGGCGCGCACGAACGCGGGCCGATGGCGCCCGAGATGCGAGTCGCCGCGCAGCAACACGCGCAGGCCCAAGGCGCGGCCTGCCCGAATCGCCTGCAAGTAGCTCTTGAGGTACCAGCCATTGACGAGGCACGCATCGAAGCCACCACGCGCCAGCCGCTCGCCGATTCCCGGCGTATCGCATCCGAAAAAGCTGCTGACGCCCGGATGCCTGGAGACGTTCTCGCTCCACTCGTAGCGGTAGCCGTCGAGGAGAGGAATATCCCAGTCGAATGCCCGTCCAAAACCCGCATCGCCCTGCGCGCGCGCTGACTGGCGATGACAGAAGAAGACGGTCAGGTCGCAGACGTCCGCCAACGCGCGAAACAGTGGAGCCTGGTACTGAATCGGATGGCTTGCGACGACGGCTAGCTTGCGCACGGAATCGCCTCCGTCACCTGCCGGCCGAGCACCTGATCGAACACGAGGCACTGACGCCTGGTCATTTCGCGCGCGCTGAACGACTCCAGCAACGACGGCGGTACGAGCGCGCGCTCCGGCAGAGTCATCAGGAAACGCGACAGGCGATCGGCCAGCCGGGCGGCCGCCATCACCACCTCGTCACCGGGCCGGAATGTGGCGACTACGCCGGTACCGGCCGCTTCGAGAGTCGAATTCACCGGGCTCGACTCGTGCATGACGGCGATAAATGGCTTCCCTGAAAGCAGATACGGATACACCTTCGAAGGACTGTAGGCGCCGTCGTCGGAGCCAAGCATCACCGTGAGACTCGCGTCCTGCAGCAGCCGCAGCGCCTGAAGGTACGGCAGCCGTTGCGGTGATTCGGTGACAACCGATCGGACGCCGGCGAGATCTGCAAGCGGCGCGATCGTCTGTTCGCGCGACGCGTAGTCCGTCCCGACGAACCAGAACTTCAACGGACGAACCGGGACTCCACGATCCTGAATCATCCGGACGGCCGTGAAGAGCAAGTCCGCCGCGTGGGTGAGATCGCGTCCACCGCGGCCGACGGATACGGCGTTGATGCAGGAGGGCTGCGGGACGAAGAATGGGTTCGTCCACTCCTGCGCCCGCGCAATCTCAAAGTCGCGCTCGGACGCACCGAACGGGATCACCGAGCAGTTGCCGGCGGGCAGCCACGGGTACCGCTCACGCAATGTCTCGACGTAGGCCGGAGAGACCGCGACGACGCCATCGACGCTCTTCATCGCGAACGGCTCCAGAACCGCGTGCATCCGCCTCGCACCGCGAGCCTTGAAGCCGGGTTCCAGTCCGGCGCCGTCGTAGTCGGTCTTCCACGGATCCTGCAGATCGATCACGTACGGCACGTCGTGTCGCGCCTTCCAGAGCCGTCCCAGCGTCATGACCGGAAACATGGTCGTCGAGAAGTACACGAGGTCCACCGCTTCCCGCTTGAGGATCCGAGTGCCGGCGGCGTAGAGATGGCCGATCGCGCGAAGTCCGGGATTGCCGACACCAAAGAACCGAGTGATCCGCTCAGGCAGCGCACCGGTTGACGTCACGTCAGCGCCTGCAGGAATCGTCGCCAGCAACGCGGGCTCCACGAGTCCGCCGTGCGCCGAGGGCCCGATCGCGAGCACGTGCGGCGACCAGCCGAATGACGCGAAGTGCGGCAGGCTCATTCGCACCCGATGGAGGTCGGCCGCGACCACGGGTGGAAAGCTCGGAGAGACGATGAGAACCCTCTTCATCGGGCTGTCGCCACCTGGCCATGCACGGCCGCAATGGCCTCGGCATACACACGTTCGTAGCCGGTGACCATCGCGCGTTGACTGAATCGATCCGCCGCCGCCTGCCGGCATGCTGCGCGTGACAGGTGCCGGACCGCGGGAACGGCCCTCACCATCTCGTCCTCATTGCTGCAGACGAACCCGGTGACACCGTGCTCGACGACTTCGGGCACGGCGCCCCGGCGGAAACCAAGCACGGGTGTGCCGGCCGCGAGGGCTTCGGCCATCACGATGCCGAACGGCTCCTCCCATTCGATCGGCATCAGCAGCGCGCCGGCGCGCGCAAGCAACGCGCCCTTCGTCTCATCGTCGACGGGTCCGACGTACTCAACATTGCGGTCATCGACGTGCGGCTTGATCTCACGATCGAAGTACGTCTCGTGCCCAGCCGGAACATTCCCGGCGAGCACGAGCCTCCTGCCCGTGCGGCGAGCCACGGAGATCGCTGTGTGAGCGCCTTTGATCGCCTCGATCCGTCCAAGGAACACCAGGGGCGCGTCTGGCCCAGGATCGGCGCCGAACGGCGTACGCTCCACATCCGTCGCGTTGTACACGACGCGCCAACGCGCATCCCTCGAGACAGCCTCGATGAGGCTCCTGCTGCAACCGACAAACGTCACGCTGTCGCGGCCGAGACGCGTGGCCCACGCCACCCTGGACGGCGTGACCGCGCGTTGGTAAGACATGACTTTCGGCACGCGCGACGGAAGGACGGCGCCAAGAGAAGCCAGACGCCCGAAGCTGTGGACCACATCGGGGCGCACTGACGCCACCGCCTTCGCGATCGTCGATGCGTTCGCGAGCAGCGCCAGTCCTCTGCCGTCTGGACGCGAGTACGGAATCAGGGATGCATCTACATGTGAGTCCGGATGCGCCACGAGCGTGACGTCGTGCCCTCCGGCGACAAGGCCGTCCGCAAGCAGAGCGACGACACGCTCAATGCCCCCGTACAGCCGGGGCGGTACCGGCAGCTCCGGGTCCGCGGTGATGACGATGCGCAGGCTGGTCATTGCAATGGGTGGCAATCAGGCCAGCAATAGGACGCGGGACAACGCGCGCGCCCGGGGAAGATGTCCGACGACTTCACGGAGTGCGCCGCCGAACAGGAGCCGGAGCACGGCCACGTACACCGTTGCGAAGAGCGGAACAGCGAGCGCCGCCGCGCCAAGGGTTGGTACCTGCTGCGGGGACAGAACGCCGGTTGCCCACAACGCGGCGCCGGCGGTTGCGGCACTCACAACCGCGGGCGCCAGAGCCTCGAACAGCGCCGGCTTTGCCATGCCCTCCGATTTCCAGAGAAGCCTGCTCACAACCAGCAAGGCCACGAATTGCACCGCGCTCACTGCGGCGAGGTAGCGGGTCGGTCCAGCGGGCAATGCGAGCGCCAGTGCGCCCAGGATACCGACCATCTTCCACGCGTCCGCGATCGCGCACGCGCGCTGCTGGCCGCTGGCGAGCAGCACGGTGTAGGCCGTCTGGGCGATGGCCGCGAACGCGGCAGCAGCCAGTGCCCACGGCACGAGAGGAATCGCGTTGACCCACCTCGAGCCGTACAGCGCGCGCACGATGGGATCGGCGAGGAGCGCGGCCAGCACCGCGGCGGGAATCACGGTCCATGCCACGACACGGAGATACAGCCCTCCTGCCCGGCGAAACGCGTCCGAGGCCCTCGGCACGCGGGTCAGCACCGGGAAGATCGCGATCGCGAGCAGCGTCGCGAGGCGGCCGCACAGGAGCTGCGCGAGCCCGATCGCGCGGCCGAAGATGCCGAGCAGCGCAAAGCCGAGGACGCTCGCGAGCGTCATGCTCTCCATCACGGCCGCGATCGCGACGAACGTCAGCGTGAGCAGCCGCGTCAGCCCGAAGCGCCACGCCGGGCGGAAGCGGTCCCAGCTGAACGCCCAGGTGGGCCGCCAGCGCGCGGTGACGAACAGATCGTAGACGAACGGCAGGGGCACGATGAGCGTCGGCACGATGAGCGCCCAGGTACCGAGTCCAGCCAGCGCCATCGCCAGCGACAGAACGCCGCCGGCCACGAATCCGACACCCTGCAGTACCCGCAGACGCGGCCACTGCATTTCGCGCTCGAGCATCCGCGTCCGAAATTCAGCGGGCAGGTCGATGACGAATAGCAGCGACATCACGTGCAGCACGGTCGCGACCGGCGCGTACGCCGGCATCCAGCGGAACGTCAGGGCCGCAAGATTCACGGCCACCACGATGACGAGCTGGATCACGGTGCCGGCCGTGAAGTGATCCTGATAGTGGACGTCCTCGTTTCCGCGCGCCTGCAGCGTGTACCCGAGGAACTCCCGGAACGAGTAGTACGTGAAGAATGTCAGGAGCGTCGTCAGCAGGCCGAACTGTCCGTACGCCTCGACGGGCAGCATCCGGACCAGCGCGAGCGTCAGCCCGAACTGGACGACATCCCTGAAGAACTGGAGTCCCGCGGTCCAGGCGACGGCCTGTTTCGCGTGACCGGCGATGTCCGGTGATTCGGCGGGCCACTCGCTCGACACCGGTGTGCTCAGGGTGTGCGGATGTACGCCCGCGTGTAGTCCTTGCGGTAGTACTGCGCGTAGTAATACGAGTGACGGTGGACGTCCACGCGATTCAGAACCGCTCCAATCACCTTCGCGCGCGCTGACGCGAGCTGCTCGAGCGCGTTCTGCGCCGTTCGGCGCGGCGTCATCTCGGCGCCCACCACGAACACGACGCCGCCAACCCCATTCGACACGACGGCCGCATCGGTCACCGCCATCACCGGTGGCGCGTCCACGATGATCCAGTCGAAATCCTTGCCGAGATCGGCGAGCAGCTTGCGGTAGCGCGCCGATCCAAGCAGCTCGGCGGGATTCGGCGGAATGTGCCCGGCCGGCAGGATCCAGAGGAACGGGTTCGACGTCGAGCGAATCGCGGCCGTCACGTCGACCGCGCCGACGAGCACGTTCGACAGGCCGGGCTCCTGTGCGACTTCGAAGACGTCGTGGACGCGGGGCCTTCGCATGTCGCCGTCAACGATCAAGGTACGCTGCTCCGCCTGCGCGAGCGCCTCGCCGAGGTTCGTCGAAACGACCGTTTTTCCCTCGCTCGGCGCGGTGCTGGTCACCATCACGCTCCGCGCGCCGTCCGCGGCGGTCGAAAACAGGACGGCCGTGCGCACGGCGCGCATCGCCTCGGAGAACGCCGGCGGCACGCCACGAGCGAGCAACGGTGAAATGCCCTGCTGCTCTTTCGGCGGGACCACCGGCACGAGGCCGAGGAACGGCACGCCGAGGTACGCCTTGATGTCGTCTGGCGTCTTGATGCGGCTGTCGAGGTACTCCATGCCGAACGCCAGACCGACGGCCAGGAGGAACGCCGTCATGAGCCCGAACGTGAGATCCCGCGGGTGATCCGGTAGCACCGGCGTTCGCGGCATTTCCGCGGCATCGATCACCTGGACGTTCGTGCCCTTGTACTCGCCGGTGACGCCCGTCACCTTGGCTCGCGACATGAGGTCGTTGTAGAGCTGCCGGTTGCTGACGGCCTCGCGCTCGAGCGCCAGGTAACCGATTGCGACGTTGTCCTGGCTGAGCGATTCCGCCTTCTGATCCTGGAGCTGCTTCTCGAGCGCCTGCTCACGGCCGAGGGCAATCTCGTACTCGTTCCGAATGGACTCGACCACCTTGCCGACTTCCTGCTGCAGCTGTTCGGATTTGGTGGTGAGACTCGCGGCGATGGTCCTCCGTTCGGAGTAGTTCTCTCCGAAGGTCACCGCCAGCTGTGCGTCACGGTTCTTCAGCTCAGCGACGTCGGTGCGCAGGCGCTGTATCGCCGCGTTCGCCCGAATCGCGGGGAATGTATCGAGCTTCGCCGGATCCTTGCGCAACTCAATCAGCGTCTTGTGCAGCTGCTCTTTCTCGAGCCGCTCGTTGCGCGCGCGCGTTACCTCGGCGCTGATGTCCCCGAGTTTGCGGGCGATGATGTTGTTCTGCGGGTCGGTCAGCGCCACCGCGCCGTGCTTTTCCTTGTAGGCCTGAAGGGCGCGCTCGGAGTCGTCCAGCTTCGTGCGCTGTTCCTTCAACTGGTCCGCCAGAAACTGGTTCGCGTCCTTCGAGGCCAGCGCGCGGAAACTCAGGCCCTGCGCGATGTACGCCTGGGCCAGTGCGTCGGCCGCCCGCGCCGCAAGCGCAGGATCCGGCGACTGGTACCGGATATTGACGAGCCGGCTGTTGCGAACCGGGGTCACGATCAATCCGCCAATGAATCGATCGATGCGGGCGGACTGCCAGCCGGTCTCATCGGCGGAAGGCGGCTCGATGGCCCGCGGCGCGCCGAGCAGATCGGCGAGCGACCTCAGGATGCCGCCCTGGTTGCGCTTTGCCGCGGCCTCCGCCAGTGCCTCGCGCTCCTTCGCCGACGGCGCATCGGCCATTCCCATGGACTGCAGCGCGCGCCAGGCCAGCGCCCGGCTCTGCAGCATGCGCACCTGCGTCTGGTAGAAGTCGTCGTCGTACCAGCCTTCGCTCTCCTGGAGCACCGTGCTGAGCGAACCGGCGCGCTTCGCATCCTTCTCGATCAAGAGCTGCGACGTCGCTTCGTAGATGGGCGTCTTCCGCAGGCTCGTCGTCGCCGAATAGGCGAAGACCAGCGTGAAGGCCCCGGCGGCCACCCACCGGCGCTTGTAGAGCACGCGCAGGTAATCGGTGAAGTGCTGGTACTGGCTCATCGTCACATGATCCGCCGGCCGACTTTGATGATGTCCCCGGGTTTCACGACGTCCGTCTTCTTCACGTCCTTGAGGGTGATGGTCTTGCCGTTCTCCCTGCGCGTGATCTCGATGCGTTTGTCGGAGCCGCGCAACGGATCGATGCCGCCCGCGAGCGCCAGCACCTGCTCGACGTTCATGCCCGACTCAACGTTGTACGCGCCGACGTTGCGGACGTACCCGGTCACAGTCACGGCCTGCGCCTTGCGCACGAAGACCTTGTCGCCGTCCTGCAGCACCATGTTGTGCGTCAGCTGCCCGCTCTCGAGCTCGCGCGCATTCACCGTGAAAGTCTGTTCCGCCGGTTCCTTCTGCCCTGCTGTGGCCGGAACCATCCGCAGGACCAGGACCTCGTCGGCCGCTTCCGGCAGCCGGCCGCCGGCCTTGACGATGGCAGCGAGAAGCGTCAGCTCGCCCGCGTAACTGATCTCGCCCTGGGTTCTGACCAGCCCGTTCACGGATACCTTCTTGGTCGGCGTCTGCTCGAACTCGATCGTGATCTGCGGATTGTTGAGAACCTGGCGTTCCTTCAGCCGCTGTCCAAGCAGCGCGGCTGCGTCCATCGCGGTCAGGCCGGCGACATTCACTCGGCCGATCTCCGGAAACTCAATGGTGCCGTCCACGGCAACGGGATACTTACCGGTGAATTCCTTGACGCCGATAACCGTGATCGCCAGCTGATCACGTGGAGAGATCTTCGGATTCGTTTGCGCCGACGCTGACGAACCGGCCGCGACAAACAGCGCTGCGATGACCAGCACGCGGACGGCTCTAGTAGCCATAGGTCACCGATGTCCCGAAGCGGAGCCCATCGAACGTCCGGTCGGTCCGGATGGAGCCGCGTTTCACATAGTCGATGTCGAGCCCCACGCGCAGTTCGCTCCCAAGCCTGCGCCCGAGGCCGCCGCCGACAAGCCAGAGACGATCCGTGCGGCCGGCGACCGGTCCCACCTCCTGATACGCGAGCGCCGCACGACGCGCTCGTCCCACCAGGTCCCAGTACAGCCCCACCGCCTTGACCGCCTCGACGCCCATGGACGTTGAGACGTACACCGACTCGTCCAGGTCGAGCGAGTAGTCCAGATCCCGGTTCAGCTGGCCCGTGATGCGAAAGACGTCGGCGGCGACGTACTTGAGCTCGACCGCCGCGACGACACCGGATACGTCGGGTACGGCGGCGCTTTGGGTGGTGAACCTGCGGTAGCCCGCGAAGGCCTTGCCCGACACCAGCGCAAAGGGTTGCATCTCGACGCCAGGCATCACGCGGACAGAGTGGCTGTCCCTGGACGATTCGTACGTGAACGAGTCTTCGCGCCAGTCGGTCTTGAGCACCGCTCGCGTCAGCGGCGTCACGTTGACGCCTGCCTCGACGGTCGCCAGCCGCGACTTCCGGTTGAGCGCGGACGCAACCGCGGTGTCACCGAACTTTCCGGCCGAGTAATCGTACCGCTGTTGCCGCAGCTCGAAGTCGACGCGCGTGCGGGTGCCGATCGGCACCATCACTCCGCCGAACGCAACGGCGTTACGCTGCTGGACGCGGAGATCGAACTCCTCGTTCGGCCGCTGCCGGGTGTTGATGAAGGCACCACCGACTCGCGGAACGATTCGCAGGAGGTCGAGGTCCAGGCGCCCCTCCTGCGTGACGTTGATCGACCGCTGATCCGAGGCGCGCTTGAAGTAGTGCCAGTCCGACGTTGTCCGGCCGGACAGGTACGCGCGCCCGACGCGCAGCCAGGTGTCGGCGCCGGCCGTGAACGTCGCGGTCGTGTCCCGCCGTGGTTCGGCCGCGAGGTTGAAGATGTTCGTGTCGACTCCGAGGTCCCGAATCCCAAGCCGTGGCGTCAGCGCCAGGACGCCCAGTCGGAAACGCGCGGTCTCCGCTGGATCGGTCACGTTCTGCGCCAGGACCGGCGAGGCCGACGCCATGACGCCGAGAATGCACGGGACGATCGCGGATTTCATGTGCGTCGCTAGCGGCTGTTGCTGCGAGTGCCGACAGCCACCGCGGCAGCGGCTCCCGCGCCGGCGAGGAGCAGCCAGAATGCGGCCGGCATCTTGCCGCAGTTGATGTTGACGTCCAGTTTCGACGGCGCCTTTTCCGTGAGCGTGTACGGCCCCTCCGTACAGATCACGCGCCGTTCCTTCTGGTGGTAGAGCTCGATCAGGTACGGCCTCGCCTGCGCCATCTTGCTGAACGAGAACAGGCCCTGAAGGCTGAGCTGCTGCGTCTGGAGCACCTGCCCCGTCGCGACGTCACGAACCTGTACCGCGTAGTCGGTGTAGGGCTGGCGCGCCTCGTCGGTCGCCTTGCCTGCCAGCGTGCCCGGCGCCTGCTGCGCGTAGACGGGCGATGTCGCCACGGAAACGGCGGCGGCCAGTGCAACTGCGATGACTCGTCTTGTGGTCATCCGGAGACGCATGTTGGCCTCAATCTCCCGCCGAAAGCAACGACTTGGGGAGCTTGAGCTGCCTCACCTTGCGATAGAGGTTCGTCCGCTGAATTCCCAGGGCTTTTGCAGCCTCGGCCACGCGCCCGCGGTGTCGAACGAGCGCGCGCGTGATGAAGTCGCGCTCAAAACGCGCCCGCGCCTCACGCAGCGTGAGGCCGTCGTCCACCGCGCCGGCTTCTCCCTCAGATTCCGGGTGTCTTGACTGGTACTGCAACAAAGGTCCCATCCCCTTCCGGATCCGTCTCCACTCGAACGACCGCGCCGCCTGCCCCGTAGATGAGCCGCTGACTCGCGAAGCCCTTTCCAACGAGGTCCAGATCCACCCGGACGAGCCGGCCGGCCTCGTAGTACTCCCACTTGTCCACCCGGCGGTCGTCATTAGTGTCTTCTTCCACACGTTGGACGACACCGCCGGCGTAGAACTGACGCCGCGTGATCTCCTTGCCCGAGCCGTTCGCTTCCTCGGCGTGTTCGATCACCGGCGGTTCGACTGTCGCGCCCGGACCTGCGACTCTGCCGCTCGCATAGGTCTCCCACCGATCGACGACGCCGTCGCCGTTGCGATCGATTTCAATCCGTTTCAGCACCGCGCCGTCCATGAAGGCGCGAGTCTCCGCGCGGCCGTCGCCATCACGATCGGACAGCAGCTGCTCGAGCTTCCCGTTGTCCTTGTTGTAGACAGTCGAGACGAGCGGCGTCGCCGCGGGACCGCGGCGCTCGCAGGCTGCGGTGCTCAAGGCCGCGAGCGCCAGAAGCGCAGGCGCTGTCTTTCTGCCGGCGAACACGCCTCTACGACTGGCAATGCATGTGCCACCCCGACGCCGAACCCGAGACGGCTCTTACATTTGCGGGAGTGCGACCCCTAAGTGACTCTCCTGTATCAGCTTTGATACCGCCCGATGTATCCGATTGAAACAGCGGGCACTCGGCGGGCGTTTGCAAAGCCCCCTGTGCGGGCTGCTTTTGTCGACCTAATGCGGGAAAACCTGACGCAGGATCCCGCGCCATTGACACGACCCGTATCAAGCCCTACATTCGATCCAAGGCATAGCGGAATGGAACGCACGCGCGAGTTCTATCTGATCAGCATGGCCGCGGAACTGCTCGAGATGCATCCGCAGACGCTTCGCAAGTACGAGCGACTGGGTCTCGTGCGGCCGCAGCGCAGGTTGGGCACGATGCGCGTCTACACGGACGCGGAACTCGACCGTCTCCGTCTGATCAAGACACTCGTTGACGGAGCCGGAATCAACCTCGCCGGCGTGCGGCGTCTCCTGTCGATCGCCGATGTCGCCCGGCGGCTGCAGCCGCTCGTTGAGCAGCGCTCGCGGCGGCCAGGCAAGAGCACAGAGGCCGAACTCGACCAGGCGCTGGCGGAATTGCTCGAGCTCATCGGCATTGATATAGAGAACGAGGATGCGCCCTAGCGCACGGCATGGAATTCAAGGACTACTACGCGGTGCTCGGAGTCTCCAAGACGGCCTCGGACGAGGAGATCAAGAGCGCGTACCGCAAGCTCGCGCGCACGTACCATCCCGACCTCAATCCCGGGAACAAGACCGCCGAAGCCAAGTTCAAGGAGTTGAACGAGGCCAACGAAGTGCTGGGCGATCCGGAAAAGCGGCGGAAGTACGACGAGCTTGGAGCGAACTGGCGCCAGTACGAGCAGCAGGCGGCCGCGCACGGTCCGGGCGGTGGATGGCCGGGCGGGCCGGGCGGCGGTGGCGCGCGATACAGGACGGTCACTCCCGAGGAGATGCAGGACATCCTCGGCGGCGATCCATTCTCGGACTTCTTTCATACGTTCTTCGGCGGCGCGGAGCCTCAATCAACGGGCGGCCGCCGTCCGCGTAGCGCGCGCCCCAAGCGTGGCGCCGACGTCGAAGCGCAGGCGGACCTCACACTCGAGGAGGCGTTCCTCGGGACAACTCGTCGCGCGGGCGTCGATCGCAACGGCAAGGAACACACGGTGGAGGTGCGCATTCCTGCCGGAATCAAGGACGGCGCCCGCGTCCGTGCGAACGGCGAAGGTGGCGCGGCCCCGTCTGGCGGAACCGCCGGCGATCTGTACCTGACGGTGCGCGTGCTCCCCAACGCGCGATTCGAGCGGCGCGGCGCGGATCTTCATACGCGGTTGCCCGTACCGGTACCGACGGCTGTGCTCGGCGGTGAAGTCGAGGTACCGACTCTGGGAGGGACGACGCTTCGTCTCAAGATTCCGGAGATGACCGCCGCGGGCCGCGTGTTCCGCATGCGGGGTCATGGAATGCCGTCGGTCGGCTCGAGCGAACGTGGAGATCTCTACGCAACAATCGACGTGCAGATTCCGAACACGCTGACGCCAGCCGAGCGGGAACACTACGAAGCGCTGCGTGCGCTGGCGCACGCCAACGGTCGAACCAGGGAATGACGATGAACCTCAATCGCTACACGGAAAAGGCGCAGGAAGCGATTCTCGCGGCGCAGCAGCAGGCCGAACGTGCCGGGCATCCCGAAGTCTTGCCGGAACACGTCGCGCTGGCTCTGGTCACGCAGGACGGCGGCGTCGTGCCGGCGGTGCTCGCAAAGATAAAGGCGCAGGCG
The DNA here is from genome assembly GCA_035606665.1 of Vicinamibacterales bacterium. Lineage (GTDB taxonomy): Bacteria > Acidobacteriota > Vicinamibacteria > Vicinamibacterales > SCN-69-37 > DASUGC01. The sequence goes on from DATNEY010000027.1 coordinate 35,496, forward strand.
GACGGCGCGTCGCTCACGCAGGAACTCCAGGCCCTCGTCGACAAACTGCCGCGGGTGTCTGGTGGACAGGTCGGCCTCGGGCGTCGCAGTCAGCAGCTCTTTCAGGCCGCTGAGAACGAGGCGGCGCAGCTCAAGGACGAATTCACCAGCACCGAGCACCTGCTGCTCGCTCTCGCGGCTGAAACCGGCCGCGCGCCGGCCGCCGAGGCTTTGAAACGCCGCCAGATCACGCGGGACAGCATCCTGCAGGCCCTCGCGGGCATCCGCGGCTCCCAGCGCGTGACCGATCAGAATCCCGAAGGCAAGTACCAGGCGCTCGAACGATACGGTCGCGACCTGACCGAAGTGGCACGCAGGGGCAAGCTCGATCCCGTGATCGGCCGCGATGACGAAATTCGCCGCGTGATTCAGGTACTTGCGCGCCGGACCAAGAACAACCCGGTACTCATCGGCGAACCGGGCGTCGGCAAGACGGCCATCGTCGAGGGGCTGGCTCAGCGCATCATCCGCGGCGATGTTCCGGAGGGCCTGCGCACGCGGCGCATCGTCGCACTCGACATGGGCGCCCTCGTGGCAGGCGCCAAATACCGCGGCGAATTCGAAGAGCGACTGAAGGCGGTGCTGAAAGAGATCACGGACGCGCAGGGGCAGATCATTCTGTTCATCGACGAGCTGCATACGGTCGTCGGCGCCGGTGCTGCCGAGGGCTCCATCGACGCGTCCAACCTTCTGAAGCCCATGCTCGCGCGCGGCGAGCTCCACACCATCGGCGCGACGACCCTCGATGAGTACCGCAAGTACATCGAGAAGGACGCGGCGCTCGAGCGGCGCTTCCAGCCGGTGATCGTCGGAGAGCCGACGGTCGAGGACACCATCAGCATTCTGCGCGGCCTGCGCGAGCGCTACGAAATCCACCACGGCGTGAAGTTCAAGGACGCCGCCCTCGTGGCCGCCGCGGTGCTCTCGCACCGCTACATCGCCGATCGCTTCCTGCCGGACAAGGCCATCGATCTCATCGACGAAGCGGCGTCCCGCCTTCGGATGGAGATCGACTCGATGCCTGCCGAGCTCGACGAGGTCGAGCGGCGCATCATGCAGCTCGAGATCGAACGCGAAGCGCTCAGGAAGGAATCCGACAAGGCGTCGAAGGAGCGTCTTGGAAAGCTCGAAAAGGAGCTGGCGGATCTCAAAGAGTCACGAACCGGCCTCGCCGCGCAGTGGCAGCGGGAGAAGGCCGCGATCGAGATCGTGCGCGATCAGAAGACGGAGCTCGAGAAGCTGCGGCTCGAAGTCGAACGGGCGCAGCGCTCGGGCGATTTCGCGAAGGCGTCCGAGCTGCAGTACGGCCGGATTCCCGAGCTCGAGCGGCGGATTCAGGAGCACGAGCAGACCGGGCAGGCGCAGATGCTGAAGGAACAGGTGGACGAGGAGGACATCGCCGGCGTCGTCTCGCGATGGACGCACATTCCCGTCTCCCGCCTCATGGAGGGCGAACTGCAGAAGCTCGTCCACATGGAGGAACGCCTGCACCAGCGGCTGGTCGGACAGGACGAGGCCGTCGTCGCCGTGGCGAACGCCATCAGGCGCGCGCGCGCGGGCCTTCAGGATCCGAACCGCCCGCTCGGCAGTTTCATTTTTCTGGGCCCGACCGGCGTCGGTAAGACGGAGCTTGCGCGGGCGCTCGCCGAGTTCCTCTTCGACGACGAGCAGGCCATGGTCCGGATCGACATGTCGGAATATCAGGAGAAGCACACGGTCTCCCGGCTGATTGGCGCGCCTCCCGGGTACGTGGGCTATGAAGAAGCCGGGCAGCTGACCGAGGCGGTGCGGCGGCGGCCGTACGCGGTCGTGCTGTTCGATGAAATCGAGAAGGCGCACCCGGAAGTCCTGAACGTCATGCTGCAGCTTCTCGACGATGGCCGATTGACGGACGGGAAGGGCCGTACGGTCGATTTCAAGAACAGCGTCATCATCATGACGTCCAACGTCGGCAGTCACTACGTCGCCGAACGGGCCGAGCGCGGCGAGACGGCCATCGACGAGGGAGTCCGCCGCCAGCTGCTCGAGACGATGCGCGCGCACTTCAAACCGGAGTTCCTGAACCGCGTGGACGACATCATCTTTTTCCACGCGCTTGGACGCGGCGAGATCAGGCACATCATCGACATTCAGCTCTCGGCCCTCCTGAAGCGGCTTGCGGATCGGAAGATTCACCTCGTCCTGACAGAGGCGGCAAAAGATCGGATTATTGAAGAGGGCTACGATCCCGTGTACGGCGCGCGTCCCTTGAAGCGCACCATCCAGCGCCGCGTGCTCGATCCGCTCGCGCTCGCCGTGCTTCAGGGAGAGTTCAAGGAAGGCGACGTCGTCGAAGCCGATGCCGGAAGCGACGGCCTGGTCCTCAAGCGCGGAAGCGCGCCGGCCAATAAGATGAAGATGTCGCATGTCTGAGAACACGTCGCCAGAACGCCAGCCCAGCCGCCGGCCGGGCAGCTCACTGAGATCGATATCCCCCGTGTGGCTCGCCGGCGCGGTGCTGATGCTCCTGGTCGTGTCGAGCGTATTCAACACGGTCGTCACCCAGCGCCAGACCATTCAGTACTCGCAGTTCAAGCAGCTCCTGGCGGAGGGCCGCGTCGCCGAGCTCGTCCTGAACGAGACGACGATTCGCGGCACGTACCAGAAGCCGGACCAGACGATAGAAACGTTCACGACAGCGCGCGTCGTGGATCCGAAGCTCGTCGAGCTCCTCGAAGCGAAGGGAGTCCGCTACCAAGCCGCACCGGACAGCCGCTGGGTGGGCGAACTGATGCTCTGGGTGCTGCCCTTCCTCGTACTGCTGGGTCTCTGGATGTTCGTCTTCCGCCGCATGGGCAGCGCCGAGGGCGGGCTGATGTCGTTCGGCCGCAGCCGCGCGAAGGTGTTCAGCGACGATGCCGTCAAAGTGAGTTTCGGCGACGTCGCCGGCGTCGACGAGGCCGCACTCGAGCTGCGCGAGGTCGTCGAGTTCCTGAAGAACCCCCGCAAGTACACGACGATCGGAGGCCGCATCCCGAAGGGCGTGCTGCTCGTCGGGCCTCCTGGAACCGGCAAGACCCTTCTCGCTCGCGCCGTCGCGGGAGAGGCCAAGGTCCCCTTCTTCAGTCTGACGGGCTCCGATTTCGTGGAGATGTTCGTCGGCGTCGGCGCCGCGCGGGTCCGGGACCTATTCCGTCAGGCGGAAGTCAAGGCGCCGTGCATCGTGTTCATCGACGAACTGGACGCGCTTGGCAAAGTGCGCATGCAGTCGCCGATGGGCGGGCACGAAGAACGCGAGCAGACGCTCAACCAGCTGCTCTCCGAAATGGACGGCTTCGATTCTCGCAAGGGCGTCATCGTCATGGCCGCGACGAACAGGCCCGAGGTACTCGACCCTGCGCTGCTACGCGCCGGACGGTTCGATCGGCAGGTGCTCGTGGACAAGCCGGACGTCAAGGGACGCGAGGCGATTCTGCACATCCACGTTCGCCAGGTGAAGCTCGCCGATGATGTGAACCTGCAGGTGGTCGCGGGCCGGACGGCGGGCTTTGCCGGCGCGGATCTGTCGAACCTGGTCAACGAAGCGGCGCTGCTCGCCGCTCGGCGCGACAAGGAGCGGGTGGAGCGCAAGGACTTCGAGGAGGCCATCGACCGCGTGATTGCCGGTCTCGAGAAGAAGCGCACGATGAATCCCCGTGTCCGGCGCGTGGTGGCGTATCACGAAGCCGGCCACGCGATCGTCGCGACCGTTCTCCCAGGGCTCGATCCCGTCCACAAGGTATCCATCGTCTCGCGTGGATTCGGAGCACTTGGCTACACGATGCAGTTGCCGACTGAAGACCGGTACCTGATCACGAAGACAGAGCTCGAACACCAGCTTGCGGTGCTTCTCGCGGGCCGGACGGCCGAACAGATCATGTTCTCGGAGACGTCGACCGGCGCGCAGAACGATTTGCTGCGGGCCACGGACATCGCGCGGGCGATGGTCACCGAGTTCGGCATGAGCGACGTCGTCGGTCCCGTCAATCACGAGGGCCGGCGTCGAAACACGTTCATCGAGGCGCCCGCGGCGCCGGAACGCGGCGCCTACGGCGAGGAAACCGCCGGAAAGATCGACAGCGAAGTGAAACGGTTCGTGGTGTCCGGAGAGAGTGCGGCGCGGAAGGTGCTCGAAGAACGCAGGGAATTGCTCGACCGGCTGGCCGAGCGGCTGCTCGAAATCGAAGTCGTCGAGGGCGAGGAGCTGCGTTCGATGCTACCGGCCGAACCCGGCGGTGCGCCAGAGCACGGCTGAGTCGTACATCCGGCCGCCCGTCACCACCCATCGGACATCGCGGACGGCGGAAATACGGGCGAGTGGATCCCCGTTCAGCACGACGAGATCCGCGCGCTTGCCAACCTCGATCGTTCCGAGCTCACGATCCAGTCTCATGGCTTTTGCCGGCATGATCGTCGCCGCTTGAATCGCCTGGAGCGGCGTCATCCCACCTTCGACGTACAACTCGAGCTCGCGCTGCAGACTGAATCCGGGCACCCCTTTGTCCGTGCCCGCCACAACGAGCAGGCCGGCGTCCACCGCCGCCTTGAGCAGCTTCGCGCTGTCGACAAGCCGAGCGCGCCACGCCTGCCGATCGCCATTTCCGCCGGACATGCTGTCGAACATTCGTTTCAGCGGCACGGGAAGGCGCGACACACCTGGCAGGAAACTCTCCAGCGGGACCGACGCGGGATGGCCGCCAAGCTCGTTCCACGACGCCGTCGGATCCATCACCGTCCCGTGCGCCTTGAAGAATGCGATCTGCGCGATTGATTCCGGCGAGCCCGCCTGTCCGCGGAGCTGCATGTGTGCAATCGAATCGAATCCGGTCTCGACAACCGACTGCGCGGTCATGCCGTTCGGCACGTGGCCGGTCACCGTCAGGCCGAGCTTGTGGGCCTCCTCGACGATCGCCTTGACGACCTCGGGCGCGACGAGCGAGTAGATCTTGATTTGCTCAAATCCTCTGTCGCGGTACTTCCGGACGACCACCCGGCCCTCGTCCGGAGTCGCCGCGGAAACCGCGCCGAACGCACGCGGTCCGGGTCCATCCACGAGCCCGGCGAGCAAATACCTCGGGCCGAGTGCGGCACCGGACCGGATCACGTCGCGAATTGCGACGAGCATGTCGTTGTCGCCGCCCAAATCGCGAATCGTCGTCACGCCGCTCGCGAGATAGACCGGCGCCCAGTCGATTTGCGACGCGTGGGCGTGCATGTCCCACAAACCGGGAATGATCGTCGCGCCACGGGCCTCGACCGTTGTCACGCCGCCAGGGATTCTCGTGGTGGCTGACGGTCCCACTGCCGTAATGCGGCCGTCGCGGACGACGAGCGTGCCGCTTTCGATCGGCGCGGCGTCGGTTCCCTGGACGATGCGGGCGTTCACGAGCGCGAAACTGCCCACCTCGACCAGCGGCGTCGTTTGTTTCAGACGCCGCAGGTCTTCCGCGCGATCCTGCGCGGCGCGGCGCAGCAGGTGATCGAACTGGCTCTCCCATCCACGCGCGACCGCCTCGAACGGCAGGGCGCCCGCCCAGGTCGTCAGCGCCACAAGACCGGTCGTCTCGGGGCGCTGCATTGATCCGGACGTGGTGATCCAGGCCGTCTCGGTTCCCCAAACGACGCCGTCGATGGCGAGCCGCTCGACCCGGCTCGGAAAGCGAGCCTCGGGTGGACCCGTCCGCCGCGCTTCGATCACGTCGAATCCAACCGATCTGATCCGGACCACAGGCCCGGACGGCGCCGCGGCGATCTCGCGCGGCCTGCCCTGAGCGAGCCAATACTGAATCAGCGCTTCCTGCACCACGATCGGCGCGTAGTTGTCGATGGGAAAAAACGCCCGGCCGCCGGCCACGACGTCGCGCTCGTCATGCAGATCGCGCACGTGGGCAAACCCCTTCGCGATCGTGACTTCGGAGTCTGACGAGAACAGCCGGTAGTTGCGTCCCTTCACTACCAGCCGCTGGGGATTCAGGTGTTCGTCGCGGTCGAACGACGCCGTCAGGTCAATGGCCGTTCCGCGGTCGTCGAAGTGGAACGTCGCTTCGACGTGCCTGTCACGGCGCCCGACGACCCGCTCGTAGCCGATCGCGTGGCCGAGGAAGTAGAGACTGAAGTCCGGCGGCGTCTCCGGCGCGCGGGTCTGCGCGGCGGGAACGGCGGCGAGAATTGACGCGAGCAGCAGGGCCCGGCGCACGGCGCCGAGCTTAGCCCATCTTCTGCTACCGCCGCTCGCGCAACGCGTTCTTGCACGCATCAGTCAGGCAGGCTGACAGCAGCCGGTCCCGCTCTACTGTAGACAGTGTCCACCGCTTCGAGAGCGCAAGCGCCCTCAGAAGCGCCGATTCGAACTCTCCATCCGCCTTCGAAAGCGATTCGCCATTCGCCAAACGTCCCTGCACGGCCAGGCGCCATTGGACCAGCCGGGCATCGATGACATGGCGGTCGTCAGGACTCCCCTTCGCGGCCAGCAGACTCGCCGCCTCCGAGGCTACGGTGGAATCCTGGTCAAGCACCCGTTCTCGAAGAAGTGCGCTCAACCCGGGACTCGGGCTGCTCTGCCCGAGCCGGTACAGAGTGGATCCGTCCGGCGCTGCCCGGATCGCGTCACGCGCTCGCCGTGTGCCCTCATCGGGATCCCACTCGAGCAGATACGTCAGCAGGTCCTCACGCACGCCGTATCCGGGAGACGGTCCGAGTGAATCGTACAGATCCCGCAGTTCGCGCCGGAGGCTTCCATCGGCCACCGCCGCCAGCACCGTTATCTTCTGCTCGACCCGGAACTTGAGCGACGGCTCCTGCGCGGCGGCCTTCGACATCTCACGAATCGTTTCCAGCAGCCTCGGACCGACATGGCTCAAGGACGATCGCGGTACCTTTTTGACGATCTCGTCAGTGATGATCCGCTTTGGATCGAGGATGTCCTTCGCGAGGGGCTCGACCGCGAGGCCGGGCGCCACATCAATCAGCGCGGGATAGACATAGGAACGACTCCCAGGCTCCACTTCATCGAGTGTGCGGCGCAGAGCGGGGCCGAGCTTCGGATCGCGAATAACATCCCATCGTCCGCTCACGAACCAGACGCGCGACTCGAGCGGAAGCTGCTCGAAGCCGTCAACGATCAGTCGCACGACGTCTGCGGGCGTTCTCTCCACAAGGATGTCGAGCATGGCGCCGGCCGACAGTATCTTGACCACGCCAACTCGCCGATCGAGGCTCGCGTGGACCAGTTCGAGGTATCTCGCGCGCTCCGTTGCGAACGGACCGGAGTCATCAGGAACAGGAAACGATGGCTCAACCAGACCCGGGTACTTCACTGCCACGGCGAGGGACGCTGCGTTACTGATGGCGTCGAACGACGCAGCGGTGTTGGGGTCCAGAAGTTCGGCTTCGACTGCCACCAGAATCACGCCTGGATTCCGCGACATCATGAATCCCCGGCGCAACACGCCGGCGGCGTTGCTCGGAATCCGGGTCAAACTACCCAGACGCCGGTACCATCGATATTTCTCGATTGCCGCTGCGTCACCAGGAAGAAACGCGAGTTCTTCTGCCGCCTGAATCTGTTCGTGGAGTGCCTTGTCGCCGCCCATCGCAACAGCCGACTGCAGATGCTGAACAGCAGCCGAAATCAATCCTTCCTCCTCTCTGGCGTCAGGGGCCGCAATGCGGAACGACACTGGGTTGGTGGTGGGCAACGCTACTTGCCGGTCGTCCCGAGCCCCGTTCGCTTCGCGGCGAAAGACCCGGCGGTTCTCGAGCGCGACCGTGAAGACGCCGGCCGTGTCGAAGCGGGCCCAGTAGTTGACGGCGAAACTAAGAACTGTGGGCTTGGCCGACAGTTCAGTCATGACCAGGTAGTCTCGCCAACCCACCGGCTGAAGCCGATGCACGTCTTCCGCCGGCGTGATCCGCATCACGTCGGTAGCGTCGTCGGTGCCCGCTGTGTCAACGAAGAAACCCGGCCTGTCCGCGGTCAGCACAAGCTCCAGACGGATGGGTTCGCCGTTCTTGAAACTGTCCCGATTCCCCGCGATTCGCAGCGTCGCATGTACGCCGGAATCGCTTGGTGATTGGCGCGCAGCGACCGGCCCACCCACCAGGATGGCCAGGGTCAGGAGAGCCAGTCGCCGCAGCATGCCCGAGCCTAGCGCACGCGTGCGAGACTTGCCTAGCCCATCTTCTGCATCGCGGCGAGGAAGTCCGCGTTGCTCTTCGTCTTCCCCATCTTGTCGAGCAAAAGCTCCATCGCTTCCACCGGTGACAGCGGGGTGAGCACCTTGCGGAGGACCCAGATACGGTTCAGATCGTCCTTCGGGATGAGCAGCTCTTCCTTGCGCGTGCCGGACTTGATGATGTCGATAGCCGGGAACACGCGCTTGTCCACGAGCTTGCGGTCAAGATGGATTTCCATGTTGCCCGTGCCCTTGAACTCTTCGAAGATGACGTCGTCCATGCGCGAGCCCGTGTCGATGAGCGCGGTGGACATGATCGTGATCGAACCACCCTCTTCGATGTTGCGCGCGGCGCCGAAGAAGCGCTTCGGCTTCTGCAGCGCGTTCGAATCGAGACCGCCTGAGAGCACCTTGCCGGACGGCGGCGCGACGGTGTTGTAGGCGCGCGCGAGACGCGTGATCGAGTCGAGCAGGATCACAACGTCCTTCTTGTGCTCGACGAGGCGCTTCGCCTTTTCGATGACCATCTCGGCCACCTGCACGTGCCGCTGTGCCGGCTCGTCGAACGTGGACGAGATGACCTCGCCGCGCACCGAGCGCTGCATGTCCGTGACTTCCTCGGGCCGCTCGTCGATGAGCAGCACGATGAGGTAGACCTCGGGGTGGTTCGTCGTGATCGACTGCGCGATGCTCTGCAGCAGCATCGTCTTGCCCGTGCGTGGTGGCGCGACGATGAGGCCGCGCTGGCCCTTGCCGATCGGCGTCATCAAATCCATGACACGTCCCGACAGGCTGTCCCCTGACGTCTCGAGCCGGAGGCGTTCCTGCGGATAGAGCGGCGTCAGGTTCTCGAAGAAGAGCTTGTTGCGCGCCTGGTCGGGAGATTCGAAGTTGACCGCCTCAACCTTGATCAGCGCGAAGTAACGCTCGCCGTCTTTCGGCGGACGCACCTGACCGGAGACCGTGTCGCCGGTCTGCAGGTCGAACTTGCGAATCTGCGAAGGCGAAACGTAGATGTCGTCGGGACCAGGCAGGTAGTTGTAGTCGGGGGCGCGGAGGAAACCGAATCCGTCGGGCAGCACTTCGAGGACGCCCTCGGAGAACATGAACCCGCTCATTTCGGTCTGCGCCTTGAGGATCTGGAAAATCAGGTCCTGCTTGCGCATGCCGGTCGCGCCGGCGACGTTAAGATCCTTGGCGACCTGGGTGAGCTTCTGAATGCTCATGTCCTTCAGGTCATTGATATTGAGTGTCGGGGCCGGCTTGGTCTTCGGGGGTGCGGCTTCACCGTTCGGTCCAGCGGCGGCTGCAGGGGCCGGAGCTACGGGCGGCGACGGGGCGGCGCCGCTATCTTTCTCCACGGCCGTCTCGGTCGGGGTTTCGGTAATCGGCTGGTCAGCGACTGGTGGATCGACAGGCTGACGCCCTGAGGAGCGTTTGTTCTGGTTGGCCATAAGCGTTGGAGCGTTGCAATTGTTTCGTGGTTGAGACTTGATTCGAGTTTTCGATTGTCGTTGAGTTCAAACCGCGGCCCTGAACATGGCCGCGAAGGCGGACGGACTGAGGCAGTATAGCAGAAAAACCGACCCCTAGAAGATCTTCCCCGGATTCAAGATCCCGTTCGGGTCAAATGCGGCCTTGACGGCCCGCATGACGGCGATTGTTTCGGGGGTCAGCTCCAGGCCGAGATATGCGGCCTTGGCGAACCCGATGCCGTGCTCCCCGCTGATCGACCCCTCCAGCTTCACGACGCCCTCGAACAGCACGCGTTCGGCCTCGTGCGCGCGCGCCACCTCGGCGGCGTTCTCAGGCGTGACCATGATGTTGACGTGGATGTTGCCGTCACCCACGTGGCCAAAACACGGGATCCGCAGCGAGTACCGGCGCTTGAGCTCCGCCACGAGCTCGAACAGCGCGGGCACGCGCGCCTTCGGGACGACGACGTCGTGGTTGAACTTGAGCGCCGAAATCGTCCGTAGGGACGGCGACAGCTCGCGGCGCACGCGCCACAAGTCCTGGCGTTCGGCGTCGGTCGCGGCGCGAAGGACTTCCGACGCCCCAGCCTCCCTGCATGCGTTCGCGACGCGGTCCGCCTCCGCAGCCACCTGCTCGGGCAGCCCGTCCACTTCGAGCAGCAGGAGCGCGCCCGTGCCGGGCGGCGCGAGCACCGCCCCGTCGAGATAGGCAGACACCGCATTCAGTGAATCCGCGTCGATAAGCTCCAGCGCTGCCGGAACAACCCGCGCGCGCAGCAGCGCGCTGACCGCATTCACCGCCGCCGGAACGTCGCGGAATGTCGCTCGAAGCGTCGCCTGCACCGGCGGCTTGGGAATCAGGCGCAGCACGATTTTCGTGAGAATCGCCAACGTGCCCTCCGAGCCGCACAGCAGCTGGGTCAGGTCGTAGCCGACGACGTTCTTCACGACCTTGCCGCCGGTGTTGATGATGCTTCCCGTCGGCAACACGGCCTCGAGTCCCAGCACGTACTGCTTCGTGACGCCGTACTTGAACGCGCGCGGCCCTCCCGCGCATTCGGCGACGTTGCCGCCAATGACGGACTGCCGCAGACTCGCGGGATCGGGTGGATAGAAGAGCCCGACCCGCTCGACCGCGTCCTGCAGGTCGCCGGTAACGACGTTCGGTTCGACGACTGCGAGCAGATTGCCCTCGTCGATCTCGAGAATCCGGTTGAGCCGCTCGAGGCTCAGCACCACGCCGCCGTGCACGGGCACCGCGCCGCCGGTGTACCCGGTGCCGCCGCCCCTTGGAACGAGTGGCGTCATCGTTTCATTACAGATGCGGGCGACCGCCGCGACTTCGCGCGTGTTTGCGGGCGTCACCACCGCGTCGGCTGGCCGGCCGCGCTTCAGCGCGTCTACCCCGTAGTCGCGGCAGACGTCCGGATCGACGCGGACCTGGGACGGTCCGACCGCAGCCCGAAGGCGGTCGAGAATCGCGGACGGGATCGGCACGGTGTGTCGGCTACGCGGCGTTCGCGCGGGCGAACGTGATCAACCGCGTGAGCCCCTCGCGCAGGCGCTCGAGCGACGTCGCGTAGGAGATGCGGACGTAGCCCGGCGTGTCGAAGGCTTCGCCGGCGGTCGTCACCACGTGATGCTCGCGAAGGAGACCGTCGGCGAAGTCGATCGACGTGCGGATGCGATTCGGCGAGAGGAAATCTGAAATGTCCGGGAATACATAAAACGCGCCCTGCGGCACACAGCAGCGAAGACGCGGTTCCTCGGCGAGCCACTCGATCACCTGATCGCGCCGTTTCTTGTACTCGTCCAGCATGTCTCCGACGCAATCCTGGGAGCCCGTCAGCGCGGCAACCGCCGCCCGCTGGGTGATCGAGCTGACGTTCGAGGTCGAGTGGCTTTGAAGGGCATTGGCGGCCTGCACCACCGGCTTCGGCGCGACCATCCAGCCGCATCTCCACCCGGTCATCGCGTAGGCCTTCGACGTCGATCCCGCGAGGACAAGCCGATCGCGCATCGACTCCCCCATGATCCGCGGCAGGTTGTGCGGCACACCGTCGTAGATCAGCTTCTCGTAACAGAGATCGACCACCACCCAGAGTCCGCGGCGCCGAGCGCCCTCCGCCAGGAGTTTTGCCTCCGCCTCGCTCAACAGGGCGCCTGTGGGATTCCCCGGCGAATTCACGACGATTCCACGCGTCCGCGGCGTGACCGCGTCCAGGAACATCGACGCGGTCAGCTGAAATCCGTTCTCCGCGCGGGCACGAACGATGACGGGAGCCGCGCCGGCAAGCTTGATCTGCTCGGCGATGGTCGGCCACCCCGGCGCGTGTGTGATGACCTCGTCGCCGGGACCGAAGAGCGCCATCGCTGCGTGAAAGAGCGCCTGCTTGCCGCCGGCGGTGATGATCGCCTCGTCCGCCTGGTAATTCACGCCATAGTCCTGGCGGTACCGCGCCACCACGGCCTCGCGCAGTTCCATGATGCCGGGGTTCGCCGTGTACTTCGTGAACTGCTTGTCGATCGCCAGATGCGCGGCGGCGGTGACGTGCGCCGGCGTCGGAAAGTCCGGTTCGCCCGCCCCGAGGTCCACGACGTCGATGCCCTGCCGCTTCAGACGCTCCGCCTCCATCGTCCCCTTCATCGTCGGGGACATGCCGAGGTGCTGCATCCGTGCCGCCAGCGTGATCGCGTCCGTGGTCATACCTGTTGTGTCCTTCCAGCGTGCGGGCGTGTGACGATCGCGGCCTCGACCGCGTCGGGAACGAGCCCCCGCACGGAGCCGCCCAGGTTTGCGATGTCGCGGACGAGCGTCGCGCTGATGTGCGCGACGGCCGGCGACGGCGTCAGGAGAATCGTGTCCATTTCAGGATAGAGGTGCCGGTTCGTGTCGGCCATCTGACGCTCGTAGTCGAGGTCGGCGGCGCCGCGTATGCCTCTGACGACAACCGTCGCCTGCTGTGCCTTTGCGAAGTCCACCAGGAGTCCATGAAAGGACTCAACGCGGACATTGGCTAGGCCGGCGGCGGACTTCTTCAGCAGCGCCACCCGATCGGCCCCGCTGAACATCGGCGTCTTCGAGGGATTGTCCAGGAGCGCCACGATCACTGTGTCGAAGATCGCCGAGGCGCGCCTGACGATGTCCATGTGCCCGAGCGTGGGGGGATCGAACGATCCCGGGAAGATGGCGATTCTCGGACTGGCCATCGGTTACGCCTCTTCTATGAACGGCGCCCCTGCGGGCCGCTCGTAGAAACTCAGTGCGCTGTCGCCTGCCGTCAAGGTTCGCGAGCGGCGCAGCGGACCTGCCGTCTCCGGAGCGACGCGGCGCTTGCTGTGTTCCAGCACCAGACGGCCGTGTTCCGCCAGCCAGCCGGCACCGCGCGTCACCGTCTCGTCCAGCGACGCCATGTCGTAAGGAGGATCGGCGATCACGAGATCGAACGCACCAGTGATGCGCGCGCTCAGAAAATCGTGGCGGATGATAGCACACGCATCCGGCACGCCACAGGATCGAATGTTTTCAGAAAGCGCGCGAATCGCGCGCGCGTCGCGCTCGATGAAGGTGACCTGCCGCGCGCCGCGCGAGAGCGCTTCGAGTCCTATCGCACCGGTGCCCGCAAATGCATCGAGCACGCGCGCCTCCACGATCAGGTCGCCCAGCACGTTGAACAGCGTCTCACGGAGACTGTCGGACGTCGGTCGTACGTCGCGCCCGGGCGGCGCGGCGAGGTTCCTGCCTTTGAGCGTACCGGCGATGATTCTCACAAGACCCCACGGGCGCTAATCCCGATTGAGGCCCATCGTAACGTGAAGAAGCGACGGAGCAGTGAGGGACGGGCGGAGAGCCCGGCTCTCCGCCCCTACGTTGTCGTCGATGGCTAGCCTCGGCAGCCGCCCTTGAACGTATGACTGTCGACCGTCACGACGCCGTTTGCGTTGACGGTCAGCTGGTAGGCCTCGTGCAGCACCAGGTTACCGCTCGACCCTCGCGAGATCAGATTGATGATGTTGATCCCGCTCGAGACACGCGGGCCGTTGCCATCGATGAAGTCGGTGGTACTCGTCGGCCCTACCGGGTTGTACGCGTTGCCGCTCGTAAGACCGATTCCGGTCAGGTTCGGAGTGAGGTGGAACGACACGTGAACGTCGCCTTTCCCTGAGACCACCGTCTGCACCCGAAGGTCCAGCGTTCCGAACACATGCACGTCTTCCCCGCTGCATCCTTCGGCGCCGGTCACCACGATGTCGAATGGCTCGACCCAGGACGTTCGGTCCGGCCCTGCCGAGGCGGCTGCCATAGGCGGCTGCGAAGCGAAGGCCAGGGCCGCCACAATAACGACTGACATCACACCCGATACCACTTTTGTATTTCTCACGTTTCCTCCCGTTTGGCTAAGATCCGCTTCTTTGCGGACGGGCAGGATGCGTCCGGTGACGCGGAAAGTCCTCAACCAGGGGCTCAGTTGTTTCTCAACTGCTTCTCAAACAGGCGATGACGTCCCGATCCAGACGGATCTACGAGTTCGCCGACTACCGAATAGACACAGTCAACCGGCTGCTCGTCCGCGCCGGGACACCTGTCCCCCTCAAGGCCAAGGTCGCCGACACGCTGCTGATCCTGCTCCGTCATCCGGCGGAAGTCGTGGACAAGGAAGCGTTGATTGCCGAGCTCTGGCCGGACACCTTCGTCGAAGAAGGCAACCTCACCCAGAACATCTATGTGCTCCGCAAAGCCATGGCGGATGCCGAGCACATCGAAACGATCCCTCGCCGAGGCTACCGGTTCGTCACGCCAGTCCGGGTGACCGAGGCCTCGGAGGATCAAGTCGGACCGGTCGTGCCGCCAGCTACCCCGGCGCCGGTGACAGCGCCGGAGCGCCCGAGCTGGCGGGTCCTGACGTGGTCCGTCCTCGCTCTCCTCGCCGCCATCTCCACGATCGTTTTCTGGCCTCGGCCGGAACCCGCGCGGTTCGAGGCTATCCAGCTCTCCCGCATGACAACCGCCGGCACCATCGTGAAGGCGGCGATCTCACCGGATGGCAAGTACCTGGGATTTGTGGCGGCCGTGGGCGGCAAGTCGAGCCTGCACGTGCGACAGCTTGCGGCCGGCAAGGATCTGGAACTCGTGGCGCCCTCTGCCGTGGACTACTACGGCCTGACGTTCTCGCACGACGGTAACTTTCTCTACTACGTCAGCCAGGCGTTCAGCGAAGTCGGCAAGCTGTTCCGCGTTCCGCTGCTTGGAGGAACACCAGTTCACCTCGTGGACGACATCGATTCGCCGGTAACGACGTCGCCGGACGGCAAGCACCTCGCGTACATCCGGTTTGCTCCGTCGGAGCGATCAATCATCGTGGCGAACGCCGACGGCAGCGGTGAGCGGCGCCTGGCATCGACGCACATCGACGACCCGTTTCAGATTGCGCCCGTGATTCTGGTAGGACCGGCATGGTCGAAGGACGGAAAGACGATTGCCTGCCCGGTCGGCGTGACGTCGGCAAACAGCGACTATCAGACGATTCGCGGATTCGACGCGGTGACCGGTGCGGCTCGCGAGCTCACGTCGCGCCAGTGGCAGACGCTCGGCCGCATCGAGTGGCTACCTCAAGGAGGCCTGATCGCAACGGCCGCGGACCTTCGAAGCGGCCCGCAGTTGCAGGTCTGGATGGTCGAACCGAACGGAGAGGTCCGCCCGATCACGAACGACCTCGCCGACTATCGCGATCTGAGTCTGACCGCGAACGGCCGATCGATCCTGACGGTCCAGACCGAGCGCCGGGGAAACATCTTCATCTCTCCTTCAGAGGGCAAGGAGGCTCCCCGGCAGGTCACGTCGACGAACTACGACGGTCTTGGCGGCGTGTCCTGGACGCCGGACGATCGCATTGTCTTCACGCAGCAGACCGGCGCCGAACAGAACCTGTGGATCACTAGTGCCGGCGGCGGCCGCGCGGAGCCACTGACCCGTCAAGCCGGAATGAATCGAAGGCCCACCGTTTCACCGGATGGGCGCTACATCGTGTTCGTCTCGAATCGGAGCGGCCGCGAGCACCTCTGGCGTATCGACATCAACGGTGACCATCCAATCGAACTGACTCATGGCGTGGCGGATGGCGAGCCGTCGTTCATCGACGGAGGCCGTGCACTCGCGTACCGAACGACGGTCGCGGATCACCGCTACGTGTACCGCATCGGAATCGATGGGGGCGAGCCCGTTCGCATCATCAGCCAATTCGGCGCCGAGCCGATCGCTTCGCCGGACGGCCGCCGCATCGCGTTCTACCATCGGCGTCCGGGGACAACCGCCCCACTGCTTTCCGTTTTCCCAGCCGCCGGCGGCGAACTGCAGTTCCTCGGCAGTTTGCCGGGATACGTCGGCTTCTTTCGCTGGACACCCGACAATCGCGACATCGCGTGGAGCGGGCGCTACCAGGGGCCCGGCAACATCTGGGCCCGGCCGGTCGATGGCGGCGAACCTCGCATGCTCACGCACTGGAACGAGGATCCGGTCTTCGCGTTTGATTGGTCGCGTGACGGGAAGTGGATCGCGTATTCGAAGGGTTCGCTCACGAGCGACGCGGTCATGATCACCGCGCAGAAGAAATGACTTCTGAACGGGCGCCTAACCTACGCCAACGAGTCCGAATCGTTCGGCCCAGTGTTTGGTGAGGTAGTCGGCGACCGATTCGGCGGCGCCCGGTTCGTCGAGCCAGGCCACGGCTTCACGGCGCGCTTCTTCCATGAGCGAGTGATCGCGCAGCAGATCCCCCGCGCGCAACGTGGGCAACCCGGACTGCCGTGTCCCGAAGAAATCGCCGGGACCGCGCAGCTCGAGGTCCCGCTCGGCAATCACGAAGCCGTCGGTGGTCTCGACCATCGCATCGAGGCGGGCCTTGCCGGTCTCCCCAATGGGGTACTGGAACAACAGCACGCACGTTGACGGTCCGGGTCCGCGGCCAACACGGCCGCGCAACTGGTGCAGCTGCGACAGGCCGAAGCGTTCGGCGTGCTCGATCACCATGATGGTCGCGTTAGGAACGTCGACGCCGACTTCCACGACGGTCGTGGCGACGAGGACGTGCACGTCACCGCGAGCGAAGGCGGCCATGACGCGGTCCTTCTCGTCGCTCTTCAAGCGGCCATGCAGCAACGCGACCTTGTAGTCGGGAAAGATCTCCGCCTGCAGGTGGTCCGCCATCTCGGTCGCGGCACGCAGATCGACCTTCTCTGAACCCTCGACGAGCGGGTAGATGACGTATGCCTGCCTCGCCTGCTCGAGCTCCCGCCGCACGAGCGCATAGATTTCATCGCGGCGTGACTCGGGCTTCGCCATCGTTCGAATCGGCTGCCGGCCGGGCGGCAAGTCGCGCATCACCGACACATCGAGATCGCCGAACGTCGTTAGCGCCAGCGTCCGCGGAATCGGCGTCGCCGTCATGACGAGGACGTCGGGGTTCCAGCCCTTCGTGCGCAGCGCCGCGCGCTGCACCACGCCGAAGCGGTGCTGCTCGTCGATGACGACGAGGCCCAGATCCCTGAACGCGACGTCCTGTTCGACGAGCGCATGCGTCCCGACGACGAGATTCACGGCGCCGCTGGCGAGCTCGGCCATGACTTCTCTCCGCTTCGCCGCGCCGATGCTGCCGGTGAGCGAGGCCACACGGAAACGCGAGTCGTCGAGCAGCTTGCGAATCGTCAGGTAGTGCTGATCGGCCAGAATCTCCGTCGGGGCCATGAACGCAACCTGGAAGCTGTTCTCCATTGCAACGATCGCGGCGATCAACGCCACGACCGTCTTGCCGGCGCCGACATCACCCTGAAGCAGCCGATTCATGGGCTCGGGCCGCTGCATGTCCTCGACGATTTCTTTGAGCGCCTGCCGCTGGCCCACGGTGAGCTTGAACGGCAGCGCTCGTCGCGCGGAATCGCGGACGCGATCGTCGACCGTGACCGCTCTCGCCTTGCGAACGGCGGCGTGCTGTCGCTTGCGCAAGACAAGTCCCATCTGAAAGAGGAAGAACTCCTCGAAAATCAGACGCAGCTGCGCGTCGGCGCGACCGGAGTTCAGCGCCTCCAGGTTCGCATCCCCGGAGGGAAAGTGCGCCTGTTGCAGCGCCGTTCGTCGATCCAGTGCGCCACGCCGCCGGAGAATCGACTCAGGGAGCGGATCGGGAATCTCCGCCGGCATCTCGGAGAGCAGCCGGTGCACCAGCGTCCGTTGCATGCGCGGCGTCATCGATCCCGCCTTCTCGTAGATGGGAACGATGCGGCCGGTATGGATGGTCACGTCGTCTTCGTCGGCATCGCCGCGGATGATTTCGTACTCGGGATTCGTCAGCTGGAGGCCGCCCGAGCCGCGGAACTCGACATGACCGTGCAGGACGACCTGCTGGCCCGGCGCGAAGACATCGCGGAGAAACGCCTGATTGGGGAACGCCGCGCGTGCCGGCCCGGTCTCGTCCTTGACGATGAGCTCGAAGATCCGGAAGCCAGGCCGCCGCGTCGGACGGATGCCGGCGGAGGCGACTTCGACGTCGATGGTGGCCGTGGTGCCCGGCCGGAGCTTGGCGATCGGAATCAGCGACGCGCGGTTCTCATACCTGAGGGGAAATCTGAAAAGCAGGTCTTCGATCGTGAGGAGCCCGACGCGTTCAAGATCGGCAGCGCGGCGCGGCCCGACGCCTTTGACGAACCTGAGTGGGGTTGTCAGCCAATCCGCCGCCGATTTGTTCACTGCACGATGACGGCGGAGCCGCGCGTGAGCTCCACCTGACGAATCTGATGCGGGAGTTCGAACGGGTCGTCGAGGTTGAAGCCGGACGGATTGTCGGGCGTCTTCGAATAGTGCGTCACGATCATCTGCAGCAGGGACTTGGGAATCGGCACGCCGCCGAGGGTGGCTGTCTCGAGTTCGAGTTGGCCGAATCCATTCGCCGCGCGTACTCGTGCGGACGCCTTGATCTCAACCACGCCGGACACCCACGACAGCAGAATCGGCCAGGTCCGCTCGTTGGCCTTGCGGACCGCGCCGAGATCGACCATCGCTCTGGCCTCGATCCGGGCGCCGTCCACGATCAGAACGTTCGGATCGAGGACACCGACAGGAAGGTGCTCCTTCCCCTGGAACTTGAAATACGAATTCACTTCTTTGTCGAGGATGGGCGTGCGCAGCGGCCGCGCGGCCTTCGCGGGTGGTTTCGCGCCCCGCTCAACGATGACGGTCAGTTTCTTTTCGAGGCCGTCAGCGTCGCGTTTGACGAGTTCCTGCGCGAGCGCGAGCAACCCGGCGGGCAGGAACCCGCAGAGCGCCACGACGAGCAGCATGCGACGCATGGACTCATGGTAGCAGGAGGCCGGGTCTTCAGACCCGGCATCGCCGGACCTGAAGGTCCGGCCTGCTACTTGTCTTGTCCTAACTCGGCGGGCCGATCTTGGTGAGCAACTCGAGTTTCCGCCGCTCCATCTGTTCTTCCAACACGCGGAACCGGCCGCGCTGCCAGGGCGTGAGTACGGCGTCGAGTTCCTGGAATGCCTTCACCAGCTCTTCCCCGCCGCGGCGATTCGTTTCGTCGAACGCTTTCACCTTGGCGATGATTGCCTCGTCGTTGGGTGAGTCGGCCGAGAGCAGCTGATTCAATTCCCCCATCGCCTGCCGGCGCGCCTGCATGAGACGGCGCCGGAGATTCTGCAGGCGAAGCAGTCGAGGCGCGAAGGCGCCGTACTGATCGTCGGTCATCTTGAGGTGCTCGCGTGACTGCGTCAGGGCGACCGCGTCCAGATACTGCTGCAACTGCATCGCGTTCATGCCGCGGCCAAGCGGCGGCAGCGCGGGACGCTGAGGCTGAGCGCGCGGGCCACGGGCATTGTTCTGCGCGGGCCGTCCCGCGCCCTGGGCGAGCGCACCTTCCGGCACGAGTACGAAGAGTGCGGCGACGAGCGCGACAATCGTCACAGGCCTCACAGCTCCCCCATCTCCTTCTCGAGAAGGCGGGCCAGCGCCTCTCGCTGACTCGGAGTCAACGCCTCAATCAACACGTCTGACGTACCCGCCACCGGCGACACGGCCTCGCTCACCTGATCCCATTCCATGTCGGCCGCAAGGGCCGTCATGAGGCTCCACGTTCCATCGTCCTCGAGGAGCGGTACCGGTGCGACATCCGCCTTGCCGTCCGCCACGAGAAACCCAGGATCGCCCGCCGGCGCCGCCGGACGCATGTTGAGTCCGATGACCAGCGCCGCGGCAGCCACGAGGATCGCGGCAGCGGGCTTCCACGCAAACGCGCCCCAACTCCAGCCGCCCGGCATTGATGCCGTCTCGCGTGCCGTCGCTTCCTTCACGCGCGCGCTGAAGTGATCCCAGAACAACGGCGACGGTTCAGCGGCCTCGAGCGTTTCAGCGCCATCCACCACCGCGCGCATCTCCGACAGCTCCGTTCGGCACGCTTCACACTCCGCGAGGTGAGCGGACACGCGTGCCGCTCCCGCGCCATCGAGCGCGTCAACGAATTCCTCAGGTGACAGGTGATTCATCATGACGATTTCAGGATCCGCCTCAGGTTGCCCAGGGCGTGAAAAAAGTTGGCCTTCACGGCGCCGACGGTGCTCCCAAGCGCCGTCGCGATCTCCTCGTGCGAGCATTCCTGGTACACGCGCAGCATCAACGTGGCCTTCTGTTTCGGCGGCAGCTTCTCGATCGCCGCCTGGAGCGCGACCGCGCGCTCACCGCGCATCAGCTCGTGCAACGGGTCCGCGGTTCTCGCGTCCACGTGCGCTGCCTCGTCGAGCGCGGCCGGCTCCGGGCGCTTCACCGAGACGCGGTTCAAACAGACGTTGACGCCAATTCTGTAGAGCCACGTCGCGAGTGACGCATCGCCCTTGAACCGCTGCAGTCCCTTGAACGCCCTCACGAAGACGTCCTGCGCGAGATCGGCCGCGTCCTCGTGGTTGCGGACGAAACGCTGGCACAGCAGATAGACCTGACGCCGGTGACGGACGACGATCGCGTCGAAGGCCTCGGCTCGTCCGGCCTGGAACGCACGCACGAGCGCGGCGTCGTCCAGCGCCGACATGTCAGCGGCCGGGGCTTTCTCTTGCTCTTGCCGCACTCGCGTCGAAGCCTTCATCTCCGGCGCCGACTGCGCCACAGCGCGCGGCCAGCTGCCCGTTGTGATGGTACCCGCCGCGCTACGCATGACTGTTGGTCCCCGCCACGACTCACCTGCCCCTTTAGACCCGGCCAGCCCATGGCCCGTTACACCCAACCTTCGCCAGCGAGACCAGCCTCCGCCCGGGTCGGAAGCGCAGTCTGAGCGCCGTAGTCACGGCAATTCAGGGCCGCGACCCTTGCCGCAAACCTCACCATTTCAATGAGATCCAGCGACTCTCCGGCGGCGCCCAGCCAGGCGGCGCCGAAACCTGCCCGGAAGGCGTCCCCGGCCCCTGTTGTGTCAACGACGCGGACGGGCTCGGCCTTTACCTCAATGACACGACCCGCGGACCAGCCAATCGCGCCGTTCGCTCCGTCGGTGACGACCACAACTTCGGCGCCGCTTCGGCCGGCCAGATGTCGCAGGCCCGCTGTCAGGCTCGGCTCTCCTGTGGCTGTACGGACGAAGTCCGCGGGGACGATCACGATGTCGATGAGCTCGAGCAACTTGATGGCGTCAGGTGACACGTCGTCCAGATCGCACATCGTCGGAACGCCCGCTTCACGAGCCGCCGCTGCGGCGCGATGCGAGAGCTGCAGATCGCTGCCATCGACGAGGACCAGCTTCGCCGACGTGAAAATCGCATCGTCGATTTCGCCACCCGCGATATCCAGTCGTCGATCGCGCGAACTCAACACCGAACGCCTGCCGCCGGCATCGATGAGGACGACGGCATTCCGCGTGGCGACGCCTGGCCGCGTGACGACACGCATCGCAACGCCTTCGCGCTCGAGCGTTTCCCTGACGCGCGCGCCGTTCGCATCGTCGCCAACCGCGCCGACGTAACACGACCTCAGGCCGAGCCTCGCGCAGCCGACGGCGGCGGTCGTCGCCTGGCCGCCCGGCAGTTCGAGGCGCTGAAGCAGGGGCTGTTTGTTGTCTGCCGCAGGAAAAGACGAAGTGACACAGAGGAGGTCGATGCTGTTCTCGCCGACTGCGACAACGTCGAAAGGCGGCCCCTGGAGCCACTTCGGAGGGAGCAGTCCATCCATCCCGCCAATTAGCTTACCCGGCGGGACCGCCGACGAGCTCTAGAAGCCGTTGCAGGCGTTGTCGTCGGTCTTGACCATGTGTTCGAAGACCGTTGATCCCCAGTGCGACAAGTAACAATCCCCTGTTTGCCTGTCCTTGACGAAACGGAAGGTGACCCTGCTGCCTTGCAAGTTACGAGCGTACTCCGGTGGTCCGACGACGAACCGCGCATTGAGTTCGTCAACGGTTGGGGTTTGTGCGGCGGTCGAACCCCCAAGTGCAGTCAGAGCTGCGCCAGCAGCTGCTCCCGCGACGACCATTCCGAGAGTTCTTAGGGTTCCCATTCGTCACTCCTCCGAGAGAAAAGGCAGGGCCAGGCTTCAGGCTAGACGCCGCAGGTCGCCCTGCGGTTGCCTTCGGCAGGGGATCCCGGTGACGACGCCCCAGCCACGTGCGGACGGAAGCGTGAGCTACAGTAGCGACTCGGCGCGGCATTTGGCCGCTGGCCGCCGCTGCCAGCCAAGATGAGGCCCGCGAGCAGGTAGGTTCACATGCAAGGCGCGCTGCTGTCTTTCACGTGACGGTCGTGATGGCGTGGGCTTGGATGAACACTGGCGCGGCTGCGGCTGGGCCGCGGCCCGCATTGCAGCTGGGTGACGTGCTACAGGCAGCCGGGCGCTACGTGGCTGCATACCAGCGCTCGTTCTCGGTCGTCGTGTCGAGGGAGAGCTATCAACAGCGCCTATTCACCGGCGCCAGGCTCGAAACCAGGGACCTGCGGTCGGAAGTCGCGCTCGTCGCGCTCGACGACACGAACTGGATTCTCTTTAGGGACGTGTACGAAGTTGATGGACGGTCGATCGCAGACAGGCGCGATCGCCTGACGCAGTTGTTTCTCAATCCGACGGCAGACCTTGGACAACAGGCGCGACGCATTCTTGACGAAAGCGCCAGATACAACCTCGGTCCCATCACTCGCACGCTCAATACACCGACTCAGGCGCTCGATTTCATCCGTACCCAGAACCAGTCCCGGTCCTCGTTTCGACTCGGCGGCCGCGCGACCGTCGAGGGCGTTCAAGCGTACGAACTGCGCTTCGAAGAAACGGCGATGCCGCGAATGATCGTGACGCGCGACAACGCGGTCGCGAGTGGACGTCTCTGGGTGGCGGCCGCCGATGGCGCGATCGTAAGGACGGAGCTTCAAATCCGATCCGCTGGAGTGGTGGCAACTATCTCGGTCAACTACGCGAAACACGACAAAGTGTCTCTTTGGGTCCCCGTCCGAATGATCGAGTCCTACGAACCGCTGACAACCGCGACGGCCAGCGGCCTCGATGTCGACAGACCGCCCTCCGTTCGCATCGATGGCACCGCCACCTATTCGGACTTCCGCCAGTTCTCGGTCGACACAAAAACCATCCGCAAGGCTCCGGGACACTGATCGGTTGGGTCCGCACTGGTTACGACCGGCCGGCGTCTTAGCTCCAGCGATAGTTTCAGCGAGCCTTAAGGGGTAATCCATGCGGACATTCAGGGCGGTCGGACTGCTCGGATTGGGAGTTGTTGTCGGGATTGGAGCCACGTTCGGCGGAAACCGAACGGAGGCTGCTCCGGCTGTTCAGGAGGGCCGGCTGGAGGCCGGTGGCGTCGTCAGCGCTGGGGGCCAAACGTTCCAGTTCTTCCGGGACACAAGGACCAACACCTGCTATCTCGCCAGCCTGAGCCAGATGAACGTGAGCACCCACCGCAGGGAAGTCACGGCGCTCACGCAGGCCGACATGTTTTCCTGTACGCCGTAGCTCGTCGCCTTCTGGGCCGTCTCGGCTTGCGCGGGACGGATGCCACCGAAGGCAGTGAAACCGTCAAACTGACTGGTTTTTCAAGTCAACGAGAAGCTAAGGCTTCCGAGATCTACTTGGCTACCGAGCGCATGATTAAGGACAAGCCCAATCTTCAGGCCGTCCTTGTGTCATCTCAATCTCTGCAATCACTAAGGAGCGCTTTCCCTAATTACTTCGCTGACACCGAGGTGTTTATTGATGCAATTAACCGGGCCGTGGCCTTGAAGCCGGAAAGCGGTTCTTCCGTTTCGGCATCTTCGATGCAGCCAAGACTTTTTGAAGAGCAATCGTAAATGGAAAGATTGCAGAGGTTTCCTGATGGGCGAAAAGAGTCTCACCCTCCCTGACGACTTCCTCGGCAACGTCCAGAAGTTTCTGAACACGCCGCCGCCACAGAAGAAGGCGAAGCGCAAGGCGAAGAAAGTTGGGGCCAAGAAGTGAACCGCTACGCAAAGTTCTGGCTGCTGTTCCTCGTGGCCGTCGTCATCCTCTTACTCAGGTTCTCGCACCTACTGACCAGTCACCGATTCTGGGAATAGGCGTGGCTGGGCGAAAGCCCTAAGGAATCACCAACACGTGCGAAAGGCCTAATTACCCTCCCAAGTGGATTTTCGCCTTTTCTTTGTGTATATTCGCCGCGTGTTCGACCCACCCCGAGGGGAGAGAACGTGCAGCCACTGACCAAGCGCCAGCGCGAGATTCTGGACTACCTCCAGGAATTTATTCAGCAGCACGGCTACGCCCCGAGTCTGGAGGAGATCGGGCGGCGCTTCAGTCTTTCTTCGCTCGCCACCGTCCACAAACACCTGACCAACCTCGAAGAGAAGGGCTTCATCCGGCGATCCTGGAACCGGAGCCGATCGGTTGAGCTGCTCTCGGCACGGACCGGTCAGCGCGCCGTCGAATTGCCGATGCTGGGTTACGTGGCCGCCGGTGCTCCCATCGAAGCCATCGCGACAGCCGAGTCAATCGCGGTACCCGAGGACCTCACCGGCAAGCGCGACAGCTACGTTCTCCGGGTCAGAGGCGACTCGATGATCGACGAACAGATCCGTGACGGCGACTTCGTCATCGTCGAGGACCGCAAGACCGCCGACAACGGCGAGATGGTCATCGCGCTGGTCGGCGGCACGGACGTCACCCTGAAGAAGTTCTATCGCGAGGCCGGCCGTATCCGGCTGCAACCCGCGAATCCCGCCATGCAGCCGATGCATTTCGACCCCTCGCAGATTCAGATCCAGGGAGTCGTCGTCGGCGTCATGAGAAGATACTGACGTCATGTCGAAGCAAATCAATTTCACGATCGTCCCGGACGAACCGGGCGATGCGGGCCGCCCTGTACGTGAGTATGCGAACTTCTGCGCCGTGGCGCACACGCCGTTCGATTTGACGCTCACCTTCTGTGACGTGCAGCCGCTGACTGAACAGGACGTGCGGCAGGCCGAGGCATCGCAGGTGGTGAAGGCGCCCGTCGTCGCGCGCATCGCCATCCCCTTCTCTGTCGTGCCGGGACTCATCACGGCGCTTCAGGAGCAGTTGAAGTCTTTTCAGGAAGCGACACCGACGCAGGATCCGCAATGGCCCAAGGGCCCGCTCCATTAGAGCGCTGCCGTGGCCACCAAACGGCCGGCGACCGCGATTCTCGATCGCCTGCAGACACAACATCCCAACGCATGGACGGAGCTCAACTTCACCAATCCCTTTGAGCTTCTCGTCGCCACGATTCTGTCCGCGCAGTGCACGGACGCGCGTGTGAATCAGGTGACGCCCGCGCTCTTCGCGAAGTACCCGACGCCGGCTGCACTGGCGGCCGCGACGCAGCAAGAGCTCGAACCTCGGATTCAGCCGACGGGTTTCTTCCGGATGAAGTCGCGCAGTCTTCTCGGCATGTCGCGCGCGCTCGTCGAGCAGCACGACGGCAAAGTGCCGGCGGACATGGATGCGCTGGTGGAACTGCCAGGCGTCGGGCGCAAGACCGCCAACGTCGTGCTCGGCCACGCGTTCAGGCTGCCGGGGCTGCCAGTCGATCGGCATGTGCTGCGAGTGGCGCATCGCATCGGACTCATCACGACGGAAGACGATGCGGTGAAGGCTGAATCGCAACTCGCGAAACAACTGCCGCCGGCGCGGTGGACGGTGACGTCGGACACGCTGATCCTGCACGGACGACGAGTCTGCAAGCCGAAGCCGATGTGCAACCGCTGCGTGATCACCGCGGATTGCAGGTATTTCGCAAGGTTTGGCGGCAAGCTGCCGGCCCTGAAGGGCCGGCCGACGAATACGGCGCCAAGTAGGCCAGGGCCTCAGCCCCGGCGCGCGGCCTCCAAGAAGCGGCGATGACTAAACAGGAATTCCAGCACCTCGTCGAAGAAGCCGTGCGGACCATTCCGCAGAGGTTTCGCGACGCGATGCAGAACATCGCGATCGTCATCGAAGACGAGCCGTCGCTGGAAACGCTCGAGGAAGTGGACATCGAGCCGCCCGACACCCTGCTGGGCCTCTATCAAGGCACACCGCTCCCGGAACGCCAGTGGGCGCACGGCAATGTGCTGCCCGACAAGATCACGCTCTACCAGTTGCCGATCGAGGACGAGAGTGAAAACGAGGACGACCTCATCGTGGCCATCGGCGAGACGCTGATCCACGAGGTCGGCCACTACTTCGGCCTGTCGGAGGAAGAGATCCAGGAGATCG
This sequence comes from Vicinamibacterales bacterium, assembly GCA_035606665.1. GTDB lineage: Bacteria > Acidobacteriota > Vicinamibacteria > Vicinamibacterales > SCN-69-37 > DASUGC01. The sequence continues at coordinate 61,925 of DATNEY010000027.1, forward strand.
AGGACAAGTACTGGCACGCCGCCGAGACGGGCTTCGAACACTCGACTGATACGGGCGATGAGGAGCCCTCCAGTTGATGCGTCCCGCGGTCCGTCATCGCCCGCGTAAGCGCTTCGGCCAGCACTTTCTCGCGCCTGCGTGGGCGCAGAAGATCGTCGCGGCGATCGCTCCCGCGCCGGGCGACGTGCTCCTCGAGATCGGTCCGGGCGCAGGCGCCCTCACGAAGCCGCTCGCCGCGACTGGCGTGCCGATCCTTGCGGTGGAAGTCGATCGGGATCTCGTCGCCGCGCTGGCGCCGCAAGTGCCGCCGAACGTGACGATCGTCAGCGGAGACATCATGACTATCGATGTCGTGCCGTATCTCTACGGACTGGGCTCCCAGCAATCGCCGCTCAACGCCGGCCCCCAGCCGTCCCGGCGGGTCCGTGTCGTCGGTAACCTCCCGTACAACCTGACCAGTCCAATCCTCTTCAGGCTCGTGAAACTACAGGAACAGCACGGTGTGTTCTTCGACGCCACGCTGATGGTACAGCGTGAAGTGGCCGACCGTTTGGCCGCGCGGCCGCGCTCGAAGGACTACGGCGTGCTGACGATCACGATGCAACTGGCCGGGAAGATGGAGAAACTGCTGACCCTCCCGCCCGGTGCGTTCAAGCCGGCGCCGAAGGTCTGGTCATCGGTGGTCCGTCTGCGATTCGGACCACCGCCAGTGCGCATCGCGGATCGGGCCCTCTTCGAGAAGGTCGTCAAGGCCGCCTTCGGCCAGCGCCGAAAAACCCTCGCCAACTGTCTCAGAGGTCTGGTAAAGCAACCGGACGATGTGCTCGACGGTGCCGGCATCGACCCTCGCCGCCGGGCGGAGACGCTCAGCCTCGAAGAACTGGCGCGCCTGACCACGCAGTGCGCCGGGGCGTTGAAGCTGCGATAGATGTGAGGACCTGACATGGGTCTCAAGGCCACAGCCGTCGTCGCGCTCGCCCTTGCCGCGGCGGTCGTGCTGCGCGCAGGCACCGGGCAGACCTCGACTCCCTACGACTGGCGATTGCCGTCGTGGCTCCAGCCGCCACCGGTCCCTGCGGACAATCCGATGTCCGTGGCCAAGGTGGCACTCGGCCGGCACCTCTTCTATGACAAGCGACTGTCGGGCAACGGCAGACAGTCGTGCGCGAGTTGCCACCAGCAGGACAAGGCGTTCACGGATGGCCTGGCGCTCGGCGTCGGCTCGACCGGGCAGCGGCATCCACGCGGGAGCATGAGCCTTGTCAACGTGGGCTACGCCGTCACGCTCACCTGGAATAACCCCCGGACGCGGCTGCTCGAAGATCAGGCGCTGGTGCCAATGTACGGCGATCATCCAGTCGAACTCGGACTCGATCGGGGAAACAAGTGGATGCAGGCGATCGAACAAGACCGGTCGTACCGGTCGATGTTCAGTTCGGCGTTTCCCGGCGAACCGGTCAGCGCGCCGAATGTCGTGAAGGCCCTCGCCGCATTCGAGCGCAGCATCGTGTCGATGCGATCGCCGTACGACCGCTACCATTTCGGACACGATGACGCGGCCGTCGGCGAGGCCGCGAAGCGCGGCGAGGTGCTGTTTTTCAGCGCAAGAGTCGCCTGCTTCAGCTGTCATGGGGGAAAGCACTTCTCCCTGGACATGGGCCGGGAGGGATATCTTCCGCCGCCGGTCTTCCACAACACGGGGCTCTACAACCTGGCTGGGCAGTATTCCTATCCGGCTTCAAACCTCGGACTCTATGAGTCGACGAAGGATCCGCGCGACGTCGGAAAGTTCAAACCCCCGACGCTGCGGAACATTGAGGTAACCGCGCCCTATATGCACGACGGGAGCGTCGCGACTCTGGAGGAAGCCATCGACCACTACGCGGCCGGCGGCAGGACGATCTTCAAGGGGCCCTACGCCGGGATCGGTCGCGACAACCCCAATAAGAGCGCCCCGCTCCGCGGCTTCCCATTGACGCCCGCGGATCGCGCCGACCTCATCGAGTTCCTGAAGGCCCTGACGGACGTGGAACTGCTGCGAGACCCGAGATTCTCGGACCCTCGAGCCAGGAAGTAGCGGCCCGCGGCGGCCGCGCTTGACTCGAGGCGCCAAAGCCAGCCTGTGCTATAGTTTGCGCCAGTTTTCCAGCCTGTTTTCGGGTCTTCCCAGCGACCCAATGGGCCGGGCACTACAGGCCGAGTACGGCGCACCCGCGCCGCGGCTGACGATCGCCGGTGAGCTCCGCTTGCCCGGTCGCCGTGTCCGGAAGCCGGAAGTCGCGTAAGCGAACTTCCGGAAAAAAGGACGAACGGCAGCGTTGAAGCAATCCGCAGGTGTCTCCAGCAGCGCCGGAGTGGACATCGTTCCGCTTGGCGGGATTGGCGAGTTCGGCATGAACATGCTGCTCGTCACCTGCGGGGATACCGCTCTGCTCATCGATGCCGGCGTGATGTTCCCGGAGCCAGAGCTCTTCGGCGTCGATCTGGTGATTCCAGACTTCTCGGCGTTGGACGCCTGGCGCGGCCGCATCAAGGCTCTTGTCCTGACCCACGGTCATGAAGACCACATCGGCGCGGTGCCGCACGTGGTCGCGCGCGTCGACGGGCCCGTCTATGGTTCGCCGTTCACGCTCGCGCTGCTGGAACCCAAGCTCGAGGAACACGACATCGACATGCGAGGCCGGCTGGTGCCGGTCAAGCCGCGGCAACGCGTGGACGTTGGCCCGTTCACGCTGGAATTCATCAGGGTGACGCACAGCCTCCCGGATTGTCTCGCCGTGGCGATTCACTCGCCCGCCGGCGTGATTCTTCACACTGGCGACTTCAAGATCGATCAAACACCGCTCGACGGTGAGTGCTTCGATCTTCACCGCTTCGCCGAGCTGGGCACCCAAGGCGTGCTCGCGCTGCTGTCCGACAGCACGAATGCGGATCGTCGCGGAGTCACCGGCTCCGAGCGCGAGGTCGTCGAGGGCTTCGAGGAAATCTTCGCGAGTGCAACCGGGAAAGTGCTGGTCACGACGTTTTCCACCAGCATCTACCGTCTGCAGCTGCTCTCCGACCTGGCGGAGCAGTTCGACCGCAAGGTCGCGTTCGTCGGCCGCGGCATGCAGCACAACTCACAGATTGCGATGCGGCTGGGCCTGCTCAAGCTGCGGCCCGGCGTCGAAATCCGCGACAGCGACGTCCGCGACTATGAGGCGGACGAGGTGCTATGCCTGTGCACGGGCTCCCAGGGAGAGCCGCCTGCCGCGCTGCCGCGCATCGCCATCAATGACCACCGTTATGTCTCGCTGGATAAAGGGGATACGGTCGTCTTTTCAGCACGGAGCATCCCGGGCAACGAAAAGTCCATCGCGCGGGTCATGAATCACGTGGCCCGCCGGGGCGCTGAGGTCGTGACCGACTCCGACCGGCACATCCACGTCTCCGGGCACGCCAGCGCCGAGGAGCAGAAACTCGTCCTGAGCCTGGTCAGACCGCGCTACTTCGTGCCGATACATGGTGAATATCGCCAGCTGGCCCGGCATGCCGCTATGGCTCCAATGGTTTGCCCCGATACCGCCGTCCTGATGCTCGAGGCTGGGGACGTCCTTCGCTTCGATGCGGAGGGCGCCCGGGTCGTCGACCGGCTCCCGGCCGGCCGGGTGCTCATCGACGGCACGCGCACTGGGGAAATCGGCGACGAGGTGCTGCGCGACCGGCGTCATCTCGCGGGTGACGGGCTCGTCGTGACGATTGTGGCCATCAGCAGCCAGACCGGAGCGCTCGAGCAGACACCGTCGATCGTCACGCGCGGTCTCGCCGCGGACGCACGCCACGAGGCCATGCTCCGCGACGCGCCGCGCATGCTCGAGGAGTCCATCGCGTCGGCGTCGCGCGAGGAGCGCACCGATCCGGGGCTGCTCAAGGAACGTATTCGTCAGGAAATGCAGCGCCTGTTCAAGAAGCGCGCGGGCCGGCGGCCCCTGGTGCTGCCAGTTGTCATGGAAGTGTGAGGAGCGTCGTCTTGGCCGATTCCGCAGTCTCCCGTCGTCTGAGTGAAATCACCGGTGTGGCGTTGTTCGCCGCAACGCTGCTGTGGCTCATCGCGTTGGTCAGCTATTCCTCCTCCGATCCCGCGTGGTTCTTCAACAGCCTCTCCGCGGCCTCGCCACAGAACTTCGCCGGCCGCGTCGGCGCCTTCATCGCCGAGGCGGCGTTCCAGCTCGTGGGCTACTCCGCGTACCTGATTCCGGTGATGCTGGGCTATCTCGCGTGGCACTACTTCTGGTGCACGAAGATCGATGCCGGCTACACGAAGCTCATCGGGATCGCGATGCTGTTCGGCAGCGTGGCCGGACTGCTCGATCTGGCCTCCCGGCCGTTCGACACGAGCGCGTTGCACTTCCAGACGGGCGGCGTCGTCGGCAACGCGATCGCGAACCTCTGTGCTGCGCTCCTGAACCGGACGGGCGCGGCGATTCTGCTCTGCACGGTCCTGGCTTTCTCCGTTCTGCTGTCCACCCAGATGTCCCTCGGCGCCGCGTTCACGCGGGTGGCGCTGCGCGTCCGGAACCGGCCGTCGCTGCTGGATCGCTACCGTGGCTGGCGCGACGAACGTGCGCGCGCCAAGGAACGCCAGATGGTGGTGGAGAAACATCTGAAGAAAGCCGGCAAGGACAAGGCGCCCGAGATCGCCAGCAAGGCCGCCGAAGCCGCCGAGAAGCTACGCTCCGCCCGCTTGCGGCCCTCACCGGATGAAGATGATGACGAGGACGAGGCCCCGGCGGTGAAGCCCGGACCGAAAGCGGCCGCGCCCGCGATTCGGCGGCAGGCCCCGGTCCCGCAGCCCCTGCCCCTCGAGAACGACGACACCGCAAAGGCGCCGGCGGAGCGCAAGAAAGGCGGCTACGTTTTGCCGCCCGTCACGCTGCTCGACGCGTCGAAGGACCAGCGCAAGATCGATGAGCGCGATTTGATGGACGCGGCGCGCCTGCTCGAGGAGAAATGCCGCGAGTTCAGCGTCGAAGGCACCGTGGTCCAGATCCATCCGGGCCCAGTCGTCACGACCTACGAGTTCAAGCCAGATGCTGGCGTGAAGTACAGCCGCATCACCGGTCTCGCCGACGACCTGTGCCTGGCCATGAAGGCCGAGTCCATTCTCATCGATCGGATCCCGGGCAAGTCGACGGTCGGCATCCAGATTCCGAATCCGCACCGCGAAGCCATCACGTTGAGAGAGCTCCTCGAAACGGACGTGTTTGCGCGTGCCAGTTCGAAACTCACGATGGCGCTCGGCAAGACCATCCACGGCGAGCCGTTCATCAGCGACATGTCCACGATGCCGCATCTGCTGATCGCCGGATCGACCGGCGCCGGCAAGTCGGTCAGCGTCAACGCGATGATCAGCAGCATCCTGTTCCGCTGCACGGCCGACGACGTGCGCTTCATCATGATCGACCCGAAGCGACTCGAGCTCGGGATGTACGAGGACATTCCTCACCTGCTCACTCCGGTCGTGGTCGATCCGAAGCAGGCCGCGAACGCGCTGCGCTGGGGCGTGCGCGAAATGGAAGAGCGCTACAAGACCCTCGCGGCGCACGGCGTCCGCAACATCGATCAGTACAACCGCAACATCAAGGCGGCGATCGCCGAGGGCGGCGGCAAGGGTGAAGACGGCGTCGAGCTGAAGACGATGCCTTACATCGTCGTCATCATCGATGAGCTGGCCGACCTGATGATGGCGGCGGGCCGCGAGGTGGAAGAGTCCATCGCGCGCATCGCGCAGATGGCGCGCGCCGTCGGCATCCATCTGATCCTGGCAACCCAGCGTCCGTCCGTGGATGTCATCACTGGCCTGATCAAGGCCAACCTCCCGGCGCGCATCGCGTTCCGCGTGGCGTCGAAGATCGATTCGCGCACGATTCTCGACGGCAACGGCGCCGAGCAGCTCCTGGGCAAAGGCGACATGCTCTATCTGCCGCCGGCATCCTCGCGGTTCGTCCGCATTCACGGGCCGTACATCTCCGAACAGGAAACGGCGCGGCTCTGCAGCTTCCTCAGGAAGCAGGGCAAGCCGGTGTACGACCGCACGATCACGGCCGAAGAGAAGGCGGGCCCCGAGAAACTGGAGTTCGAGAAGGATGAGCTGTTCGACGAGGCCGCGCGCATCGTCGTCTCGAGCGGCCAGGCATCAATCTCCTACCTTCAGCGCCGGCTTCGGATTGGATTCAGCCGCGCAGCGCGGTTGATCGACATGATGGAAATGGACGGCGTGGTCTCCCCTGCCGCCGGCGGCAAGCGGGAGGTACTCGTGGATCAGAACTACTTCGCGGAAGTCGATGCCCAGTTGAAGTGACTTATGCGAACACAGCCATCACTCCCCCGTCGACCCCGGCGTCTCGTCACCCTGGCCGGAGCATGCGCGATCGTGCTGCTCGCACCCGCGGCCGCCGGCGCACAGACCGCGGCGCTCGCGTTCGAGCGCGCGCAGCAACTCGAGCAAGACGCACCCACTGCCTCGCCGCAGACCGTTGAGGCGTTGCGCAAGATCGCGAGGACGTACGAAGCGATCGCGTACAAGCACCCGGTCAGCGGGTACTCCGACAACGCGCTCTGGCAGGCGGCCGGGCTTTTCGAAAAGGTCTACGAACAGAGCAAGCTCGATCGCGATCGCGATGCCGCCACGAAGGACCTCACGTGGCTCCAGCGCGAATACCCGCACAGCCCGTTCGCGAAGCAGGTAGCTGCGAAGATTGCGGCGCTCACAGCCGCACCCGCGACGACCACGGCGCCAGCGGCCTCCGCGCCCTCCGCTCCGCCTCCTCCGGCAATTCCTCCGCGGCCTCCGGTCTCACCGGGCACCTCGCTCACCATTAAGGACGTCTCGCTCAGCACTCTCCCGAGAGGCGACCGACTCACTATCGAGCTCTCAGGCGAAGCACCATTCACGGGCGAGCGCGTGAGCAATCCCGATCGGGTGTTCTTCGACTTCCCCAATGCATCCACCGCGGCCTCGGTTGCCGCGAAGGTCCGCCAGATGCATTCGCCGCTCATCAAGGCCATCCGTGTTGGTGAGCCCAGCAAGGGCGTGACACGTGTCGTCCTCGAACTGGCCAGCGAGCCGCGATACAGCACCTTCCCGCTGTACGATCCGTTCCGGCTCATCGTCGACGTCGAGTCGACGGCTGCGCTCTCGACCGGCCCGTCAACCGACACGTCCCCCGCTCCCAGGACGCCGTCCCCGAATCCATCGGCCAGTACGGTTCCGGCCGTGGCAGAAGTCACTCCGTCGTCTGCGCTGCCTCCGCCGGCGCCACCAGCTACGACGCAGAAGGGCGGGTACTCGCTGTCCCGTCAACTTGGTCTTCGGGTCTCTCGCGTCGTCATTGACGCCGGGCACGGCGGCCACGATCCGGGCGCGCAGTCGAATGGCGTGACCGAAGCGGAACTGGTACTCGACGTCGCGCTGCGTCTCGAGAAGCTTCTCAGCCAGATGCCCGGCGTCGAAGTGATCCTCACGCGCCGGACTAATGAGTTCATTCCGCTCGAGGAGCGCACGGCGATTGCGAACCGGGAGAACGCCGATCTCTTCCTCTCGATTCACGCCAACGCGCACCGTCAGGCGGCCATCCGCGGCATCGAAAGCTACGTCCTGAACTTCGCAATGAACGACGAGGCCGAGGCGGTTGCCGCACGCGAAAACGCGACGTCCGGCCAGACGATGGGGACGCTGCCGGCGATCGTGAAGGCCATATCGCTCAACAACAAGCTGACTGAATCCAGGGAGCTCGCCAGTCAGCTGCAGACGGCCCTGATCCGGCGGCTCCGATCGCAGTCAACCGGTGTCAAAGACCTTGGTGTGAAGCAGGCCCCGTTTGTGGTCCTGATTGGCGCCCAGATGCCGAGCGTGCTCACGGAGATCGCGTTCCTGACCAACCGGCCCGAATCCGCCCTGCTCAAGCAGGCGGCCTACCGGCAGCAGATCGCACAGGCGCTGAAGGATGGCGTGGTGCGATACCAGGAGTCACTCAAGAAGGTCACGACGGTCGCCGTGCGGGAGCGCGATCCGCGGCAGTAGACTGGGCAGTAAGGAAGGCGCGTGCAACAGCCGAAGCAGGACGCATTCGTCGTCACCGTCGTCAGAGAACCGGAAAAGGAAATGACGGTGCCCGAGCTCGTGATCGGTTCGCTCGGGATCGCGGGATCGCTGCTCCTTTTGGCGCTCGTGCTCGGTGCGATCGCGGGCGGCTGGCTCGTGATCTGGAATCGTTTCCGGCCCGCGAGCCGGCGTCATCTCCCGCCGGTCAGGCCCGGATTCACTGACGCGGGACTCCCCCCGACATAGCGATCTCCGTCAGCGTTCGCACGGCCACGCCCGTTGCCCCCTTGGGCTGGTGCGGTTCCTTCGACTCCGACCACGCGGTTCCCGCGATGTCCAGGTGCGCCCAGGGGCCGTCGCCGGAAAACTCGCGCAGGAATGCGGCCGCCGTGATCGTCCCGCCGGGCCGGCCCGCTGAATTGATCATGTCGGCGATGTCGCTGCGCAACTGCTCCTTGGCTTCTTCGTAGATCGGAAGCTCCCAGAGACGATCTCCCGCAATTGCCCCCATCCGTCCGACGCGCTCGATCCACTCCTGCGGCTGTCCGAGCAGCCCCGTCACGTGACGTCCGAGCGCAATCGTCACGGCGCCGGTGAGCGTCGCTACGTCCACGAGATGCGTGCAGCCCAGCTGCTGCGCGTACCAGAGGGCGTCCCCGAGAATCAGCCGGCCCTCGGCGTCGGTGTTGATCACCTCAACCGTCTTGCCGCTCGCGCCACGAAGCACGTCGCCCGGCCGGATGGCCCGGCCGCCGACCATGTTCTCCGCCGACGGGATGACGGCAATCGTCCGGAACTTTCCGCCGAGGCGCGCCACCGCGATCATCGCCGCCGCCACGGCCGCGGCGCCCGACATGTCGCTTTTCATGCGCTCCATGCCGTCTGCCGGCTTGATCGACACACCGCCGGTGTCGAATGTCACTCCCTTGCCGATGAGTCCGATGACCGGCGACGCGGGCGCGCCGGCAGGATCGTGGCGCAGCACGATGAGCCTCGGAGGTGACGCACTGCCCTGGCCCACGCCGAGAAGGAGATTCATGCCCAGCTTGGCGATGGCCTGCTCATCGAGCACTTCGGCCTTGAGTCCTGCGGGACCGGCTGCCTCCGCGATGCGGCGCGCCAGCTCCGCCGGGGGCAACACGTTCGCCGGCTCGTTGGCGAGCGTCCGCGCAAAATTTGCGGACTCGGAGATGACCTTGCCGCGCTCGACCGCGGCGGAAAGATCGGCGGCCACCGCGCCCGGCGCAACGATCGACACGCTCGCGAGCACAGGCGGCTTGTTTGTCGTCTCCTGCCGGTAGGACGCGCCCTCGAACTCGGTCGAGACCAAGCCGTCGGCCAGGTGCTGAGCGGCCGTCGCCACGTCAACCCCGCCTCGAATCACTGCTGCGGCCGACGCCACGCGGTATTTCCTGGCGGCGTAACCGCACGTGGCGCCGACTCGGCGGAGCCGCTCGGGCGTCGCCTCCGCAACCGGACCGGCGCCGACGAACGCAAGCCGGCCTGCGCTGCAGCCGCCCCTTGCCGGCGTCACGAACACCTCGTAGAGACCCGCGCTGAACTCCTTCGACGCCCGCGCGCGCTCGAGGTCGCCGCCGGTCGCGCTGGCGATCCAGGCGAGATCCGCGATGGTGTCCTTATCGCTAAAGACTGGAATGAAGAGAACGTCGACCGCCACCTTCGCGGCGTCGTCAACAAGCGCTTTATACAGAGGTTTCGGCTCCGCCAATGTCATCCACCCTCAGGCAAACGGGCAATCATACCCCAGCCGCGCGCGCCTTCCGGGCGTCAGCTTTTCAGGTCAGGCAGATCACGAAAGAGTTCGAGGGCCTCGGGATTGGCGAGCGCTTCGCGATTGGTCACGGCGCGGCCGTGAATGACGTGGCGCACGGCGATCTCGACGATCTTGCCGCTCTTGGTGCGCGGGATGTCGGCAACCGCGACAATCCTGGCCGGCACGTGGCGTGGTGTGGTCTCGCTGCGAATGCGCTTGGAGATTCTCGACCGCAGTCCGTCGTCGAGGATGACACCCGGCGCCAGGCGAACGAACAGAATGACGCGCTCATCACCGTCCCACTGCTGCGCCACGGCGAGGCTCTCGAGGACCTCGGGAAACTGCTCGACCTGCCGGTAGATCTCGGCCGTGCCGATTCGCACTCCACCGGGATTCAGCGTCGCGTCCGATCGCCCGTAAATGATGTAGCCGCCGTGTTCGGTGGCCTTGATCCAATCGCCGTGACACCACACGCCTGGGAAACGCTCGAAGTACGCCGCGCGGTACTTCGAGCCATCCGCGTCGTTCCAGAACTCGACGGGCATGGATGGAAACGGACGCCGGCATACGAGCTCGCCCGCCTCGGTCGTCGGCTGCCCCGCCTCATCGAATACCGCGACGTCCATACCGAGCGCAGCGCACTGGATTTCGCCGCGCCACACTGGCGCCATCGGGTTGCCGCCGACGAAGCAGCTCACGATGTCCGTACCGCCTGAGATGGAGGCGAGGTGAACGTCGGACTTCACGGATTGATAGATGAAGTCGAAGCTCTCAGGCGCGAGCGGCGAGCCCGTTGACGTGATCGTCCGTACGGACGAGAGATTGTGCGATGCCGCCGGGACGTGGCCGGACTTGCGGACGGCGTCAATGAACTTCGCGGAGACGCCGAGCAGGGTGATCCCGGCTTCATCGGCCAGCTCGAACAACCGGCCGGGCCCGGGGTGAAACGGCGAGCCGTCGTAGAGCACGATGGCCGCGCCGGACGCCATCGCGGTCACGAGCCAGTTCCACATCATCCAGCCACACGTCGTGTAGTAGAAGACGCGGTCGCCTGGTCGGATGTCGCAGTGCAGCTGATGCTCTTTCAGGTGCTGGAGCAGTGTCCCGCCCGCGCCGTGCACGATGCATTTGGGCACGCCAGTGGTCCCTGACGAATACAGAACATAGAGCGGATGGTCGAACGGATGATGGGGCCACTCATTGCGCGACGGACTGCCGGTCTCGAGCCACTGGTCCCAGGCGAGCGCGCCTGCCGCCAACAACGCCTCTGAAACACCGATCAGCGGGATCACGACGACCTGCCGCAACCCGGTCAACCTCGACGACACCTCGCGGGCCTTGTCCAGACAGTCGAACTGCTTCCCGCCATAGACATATCCGTCGACGGTGAACAGGACGGCGGGGCTGATCTGGCCGAAGCGGTCGAGTATGCCCTGCACGCCGAAGTCTGGCGAGCACGACGACCACACCGCACCAATCGCCGCCGCACCGAGCGCCGCAACGATCGTTTCGGGCGTGTTGGCGACGATACCCGCCACGCGATCGCCGGGCTTGACGCCGGCCGCCCTCAACGCCTCCGCTGCGCGCGTGACGTCGGCGCGAAGGTCGTCCCAGCTGAGCGTGCGCGTCGATCGCGTCTCACTGGCTGCGATGATCGCCGGCTCCGCTCCGCGCTCGTGCAGAACGTTCGCGGTGAAGTTGAGGAGGCCGTCGGGGAAGAAGCGCGCGCCCGGCATGCGATCGGCGTCGGTGAGGGCGCGCCCGCCCTTCTCACCGTTCACATCGCAGAAATCCCATACATCCAGCCAGAACTCGGACGGCCGATCGATCGACCAGCGATGAAGGGCCTCATAGCTCTCGAACGGATTTCCCCGTGTTGAGGCGACGTGGCGCTCGAACGCAGCCAGCCGTGACGCGGCGGCACGCTCCGGCGAGGGCGTCCAGAGGGGCGGCAGAACCGTTCCCTAGCGGCTCCAGCCGCGCCGGGCGACCGGCTCGACGCAGATGCTGCGGCCGATGGCCGGCGCGATGACACGAAGCTCCGCCATCAGCTGCTCGAACTGCGCCGGGAACATCGATTGCGCACCGTCAGAGAGCGCATGGTCCGGATCGCGATGCACTTCAATGATGAGACCGTCCGCGCCGGCGGCCACGGCGGCGCGGGCCATCGACGCCACCTTGTCCCGTCGTCCGGTGCCGTGGCTCGGGTCCGCGACCACCGGGAGATGGCTGAGCTGCTGCACCACCGGTATCGCTGAGATGTCGAGTGTGTTCCGCGTGTAGCTCTCGAAGGTGCGGATGCCGCGTTCGCACAGGATGACGTTCTTATTGCCGCCTGCGAGCACGTACTCCGCCGAGAGCAGCCACTCCTCGATCGTGGCCGAGATTCCCCGTTTCAGAAGCACCGGCTTCTCCGCGTGGCCGAGCTCCCGCAACAGCGAGTAGTTCTGCATGTTCCGCGCCCCGACCTGCAGGATGTCCGCATAGCCCTCGATGAGCGCGATCTGGCTGACCTCCATCACTTCGGTGATGAGCTTGAGATCGTGCCGATCGGACGCCGCGCGCAGCATGCGGAGACCGGCTTCGCCCAGGCCCTGGAAGCTGTACGGCGAGCTACGCGGCTTGAATGCGCCACCGCGCAGGACCTTGGCGCCGGCGCGTTTGACGGCGGCCGCTGTCGCCTCGACCTGCTCCTCTGACTCCGCCGAACACGGACCGGCCATGACGATGACTTCTTCGCCGCCGATGCGGACGTCACCGATCGTGACGACCGTGTTCTCCTGCTTGTACGTGCGGCTCGCGAGCTTGTAGGGCTCGGTGATCTTGAGGACTTCGTGCACGCCATCCTGCACGGCGAGCAGCTGCCGATCCCCACGGCCCTGGCCGACCGCGCCGATGACGGTGCGGTTCACGCCAATCGACGGATGCGCGTCGAAACCCATTTCGGTGAGCAGAGCAATCACTGCGTCGATCTGCGCGTCAGTCGCGCGCTCTTTCATCACAATAACCATGACTCGTTGACTCTTCGCTTTCTGATTGTACGTCTTGTACTTCCGGCCACACTACGACGACGGCCCGCCCTTGAGCCATGTCACGAATCGTTCGACTTCAGGCGCTGCAGGCTTTCCTGCCGCCGCGGCCTGTTCGATGACCTGCACGATGGCGCTCCCGACCACCGCACCATCGGCAAATGCGTTTACGTCCGCCACGTGTTCCGGACGGCTGATGCCGAACCCGAGGGCGATCGGCAGCGCCGTGAACCGGCGAATTCGCTCGACGAGCGGCGCGGCGGTGTCCGCGACGGTGTCGCGCGCGCCGGTCACGCCAAGCCGTGAGATCGCGTAGAGAAACCCGCGCCCGAGCCGTGCCGCCTCCGCCAGCCGCGCATCCGTGGTCGTTGGACTGACGAGGAAGATCTGATCCAGTCCGCGGCGATCGAGCGCCTCGCGCATCGCGGCGGACTCCTCGATCGGCAGGTCGAGCAGCAACACGCCATCGACACCGGCATCGGCCGCTCTCGAAACGAACTCCGCGACGCCCATCCTGAAGACCGGATTCACGTAGGTGAACAGCACAACCGGCGCACGAACGTCGCGTCTGACGTCGGTGATGAGCGCGAGCGTCCGGTCGAGCGTTCCCCCGGCCGCGAGCGCACGCTCCACGGCCCGCTGGATCGCCGGGCCGTCGGCGACCGGATCGGAGAACGGAACGCCCACCTCGATCACGTCCGCGCCGGCGCGATCGAGCGCTCGAAGAACGTCAGCCGATTCCGCCAGTGACGGATCGCCGGCGGTGACGTAGGTCACGAGCGTGCCGCGCCCGACAGCACCAGCCTTGCCGAAGCATTCGGTGAGCGCGCTCACGAGACCACTCCCGCGGACCGGGCCGCAATCGCCGCCCGCACCGAATCGACGTCCTTGTCGCCGCGGCCGGAGAGATTGACGATCGCGAGCGTGTCCTTCGCCAGCGACGGCAGCTCGCGTTGAATCCAGGCGATCGCATGCGACGACTCGAGTGCGGGAAGGATCCCTTCGCGCTCCGCGAGCCACGCAAACCCCTGCAGCGCGGCATCGTCATTCTCCCAGGCGTACTCAGTGCGTCCGCGCGAAGCAAGCCAGGCGTGCTCCGGACCGATCGACGCGTAGTCCAGACCGGCCGACACTGAGTGCGTTGGCAGAATGTTGCCGCTCTCGTCCTGCAGCACAAGGCTTCGCGTGCCGTGCAGTACGCCGGGCGCGCCACCGGCGAAGCGCGCGGCGTGATGGCCGGGTTGAATCGCGCGACCGCCGGCTTCGACGCCGACCATACGCACTTTCCCATCCGCAACGAACGCGTCGAACAAGCCCATCGAGTTGCTGCCACCGCCGACGCACGCAACGACAAGATCCGGCAACCTGCCGGCAGCTTCCAGGATCTGCACGCGCGCTTCCTGTCCAATCACCGACTGGAACTCGCGCACCATCAGGGGATACGGATGCGGTCCGAGCACCGAGCCGAGCAGGTAGTAGGTGCTGCCCGCGTGCCCGACCCAGTCGCGCATCGCCTCGTTGATGGCGTCCTTGAGGGTGCGGGTGCCGCTGTTCACCTGCTCGACGGTCGCGCCAAGCAGGCGCATGCGGAAAACATTCAGCGCCTGCCGCGCCATGTCCTCCGCTCCCATGTAGACGACGCACTCCAGCCCCAGAAGCGCACAGACCGTGGCTGTGGCGACGCCGTGCTGTCCGGCGCCCGTCTCGGCGATCACGCGTTTCTTGCCCATGCGGACGGCAAGGAGCGCCTGCCCCAGCGCGTTGTTGATCTTGTGCGCGCCCGTGTGCGCGAGATCCTCCCGCTTCAGAAACACGCGGCAGCCGGTGCCGGCTGCGACGCGTGTCGCCTCGTGAAGCGGTGTGGGCCGGCCCACGTAGTTCGTCAGCAGATCAGTCAGCGTCGTGACGAAGACCGGATCGCGCCGCGCTTCGAAGTACGCGGCCGTCAGCTCATCGATCGGCGCCATCAGCGTTTCCGGAACGAACCGGCCGCCGAATTCCCCGAAGTAGCCCCGGATGTCCGGGTCGCGTTGACCAAATACGGGCTTCACCGCTCCTCCGGCGCCGCCAGGGCGGCAAACAGCTCTTTCATGCGCTCCTCACTCTTGATGCCGGGACTCGACTCGACACCGGACGAGACGTCGATGGCCCACGGCTTCACTGCCTCGACGGCGTCACGTACATTCGCGGCCGAAATCCCGCCCGCGAGAATCACCGGCCTCTCGCGGCTGACGTCACGCGCACGTGCCCAGTCCGCGGTCTTCCCCGTTCCTCCCCGGCGCACGGCGTCGGAGGCATCGATGAGCACCGTGACTGCAGCGGGCAAGGACAGCGCGGCCTTGACGCTGCCCGCGTCCACGAGAGACACGGCCTTGATGACCGGGGCGCCAACACTGGCGTATCTCGCCGGGTCCTCGTCCCCGTGCAATTGCACGGCGCTCAATCGCGCGCCTTGCACTGCCGCTGCGACTTCCTCGGGCGACTGGTTCACGAAAACACCGACACGGGCAACAAATGGGGACGCGGTCTCGAGTCTCGCGGCCGACTCGACGCTGATCGCCCGGGGACTGCCCTTCCACAGGACAAAGCCGATGGCGTCCGCGCCGGAACCCGTCGCGAGTGCGGCGTCTACCTGACGGGTTATTCCGCAGATCTTCACCCGTGTCCTCATTGGCCTAGCTCCGGCGCCGTCGCGAATGCCCTGAGTGCCGCCCCCGGATCGGGCGTGGTCATGAACCGCTCACCCATGAGAAAGGCCCGGTAGCCCGCCGCCTTCAGCCGGCGGATTTCGACGGGTTGTGAGATCCCGCTCTCCGCCACCGAGATCGTCCCGCCCGGCAACAGGCGTGCGGCCTGATCGAACACTTCCGGCTTCACCTCGAGCGTGCGCAAATCGCGACTGTTGACGCCGACGATCGTCGCGCCGCTGTCGATGGCTCGTTTCGCCTCCTCGGCGGAATGGACTTCAACGAGGGCCGCAAGCCCGTGCTGCTCCGCACTCGTCATGAGCGAGGCGAGCGCCCGATCGTCCAGAGCCGCGACGATGAGCAGCACGGCGTCGGCGCCGGCCGCGCGCGCTTCAACGATCTGGAACTCGTTGACGATGAAGTCTTTACGAAGGAGCGGCACGCGCACTGCCGCGCGGACCGCGCGCAGATGATCGAGACTGCCGTCGAAGAACGACGGTTCGGTGAGGACTGAGATCGCTGCCGCACCCGCCGACTCATAGCCCTGCGCGATCGCCACCGGGTCGTACTCGCGCCGCAGGACCCCTTTCGACGGCGATCGTCGTTTGCATTCCGCGATGATCCGCACACCAGGAGGCGACAGCGACGCCGCGAATGCGCGGCCGTCGGGAGTGGCCGACGCCGCCGCGCGTTCGACGTCCGCCCGTCCGCTGGCTGCGCGGTCGCTCGCGGACCGCCGCGACCCGGCCACGATCGCCTCCAGTACGTCGGCCATCAACGGCACACTTCCCGAAGCCGGTTGAGGGCGGACCGCGCGCGTCCGTCATCGAGACTCGCCGCAGCCTGCCGGACTCCTTCCGCGACTGTCGCCGCCCTTCCCGCGATGAGTAACGCCGCGCCTGCGTTGAGGAGGACGACGTCGCGTCTCGGGCCGGCCTCGCCGTCGAGCAGCCGCTCGATCATTTGGGCATTCTCCGCGGCCGTGCCGCCCGCAAGCGATGCCCGATCCGCCACAGGCAGGCCTGCATCCGCGGGATGCACGTAGAACGTGTTCACCGTTCCGGCGACGAGCTCCGACACCTTGGTGTGCCCGAACGTCGAAATCTCATCGAGGCCGCCAGCGCCGTGCACGACCCACGCGCGCTCCGCGCCCAATGCGCCGAGCGACCGCGCGACGAGCTCCGTATGCTCGGGCCGCGACACACCGATCAGCTGCCGGCGTGCGCCGGCTGGGTTCGTGAGGGGGCCAAGCAGGTTGAACGCGGTCCGGACGCCGAGTTCCTTGCGCGTCGGACCGGCGTGCTTCATCGACGGATGCCACATCGGCGCGAAGAAGAACGCGATGCCAGCCTCCTTCAGCGCCGTGACGATGACCGGCGCCGGTGCGTTCAGGTTCACGCCAAGGGCCTCGAAGACGTCCGCGGATCCCGATCGACTCGAGACCGCGCGGTTCCCGTGCTTTGCGACTGTGACGCCTGCGCCCGCAATGACGAGCGCGGCGGCCGTTGACACATTGAAGGTGTGCGCGCCATCCCCGCCGGTGCCGCACGTATCGAACACGTCCGCGACGGCTTCCGGCATCGGCACGGCGCGTTCGCGCATCGTCCTCGCGAAGCCAACCATCTCGCTCGGGCGCTCGCCTTTGAGGGCGAGCGCCATGAGAAGCGCCGCCATGTGCGCCGGCTGAGCCTCGCCGTCCATGATCCGCGCCATGGCGCCGGCGGCCTCGTCGGTGGTGAGGTCCTCGTGACGTCGCAGTGATTCCAGCAGGTTGGCGAACACGTCAGGACTCCAGAAAGTTGTGAAGGATGCGCTGGCCCGCGGGCGTCAGCACAGACTCGGGATGAAACTGCACGCCGAACGTCGGCTGCGACTCATGCCTGATCCCCATGATCGTCCCGTCGTCCTGCACCCACGCCGTCCGGACGAAGCCGGGCGGAATGTGATCCGGCGGTATGACCAGCGAGTGATAGCGCCCGACCTCGACCGGCCCGGTCAGACCGGCGAACAGGTGCGTGCCTTCGTGCGCGACCTGGGATGTCTTGCCGTGCATGGGCACGGTGGCGCGCTCGACGCGGCCCCCGAACGCGATCGCGAGCGACTGGTGGCCGAGGCACACGCCGAGAATCGGAACGCGGCCGGCGAACCGCCGGAGCGTCTCGACCGAGACTCCGGCGGTTTCGGGTCTGCCCGGTCCCGGCGAGATGACGATGCGCGAGGGCGCCATCCGCTCGAAGTCGTCCACGGTCATCGCGTCGTTGCGGACAACGCGCACGCTCGCCCCGAGCTCACCGAGCCGGTGCGCGAGGTTCCAGGTGAACGAGTCGTAGTTGTCGACGAGCAGCACCACGTCAGAGGCCCCCGTTCGCCATCTCGAGTGCCTGAATCAGCGCCCGCGCCTTGTCGCGTGTCTCTTCATACTCGGCGGACGGCAGTGAATCCGCGACGATGCCGGCGCCGGCCTGCACCTCGGCCTTGCCGTCGCGCATCGTGATCGTGCGGATGGCGATGCAGAAGTCGAGGTTGCCGGCGAAGTCGAGATAGCCGACTGCCCCGCCGTACAGCCCACGTCGCGTAGGCTCGAGCCCGCCCACGATCTGCATCGCCCGAATCTTCGGCGCGCCGGTGAGCGTGCCGGCGGGGAATGTCGCGACGAGGGCATCGAGGCGGTCGTTCCCCTCGTCGAGCCGGCCTTCGACTCGCGAGACGAGATGCATCACGTGCGAGTACCTCTCGAGCGCCATGTATTGCGGCACACGAACGCTTCCCACCTCCGCCACGCGGCCGATGTCGTTGCGGCCCAGATCAACCAGCATCACGTGCTCCGCGCGTTCCTTTTCGTTCCGGCGAAGTTCCTCCGCCAGCCGCTGATCCTCATCCGGAGTCGTGCCTCGCCGGCGCGTGCCGGCAATCGGATGCGTCTCGACGTGGCGTCCTTCAACGCGCACCAGCATCTCCGGTGACGATCCGATGATCGCGTCCCGGCCCATGCGGATGAAAAACATATAGGGTGACGGATTCACGTGACGAAGGGCGCGATAGACGTCGAATGGCGACGCTTCGACCTGAACGTCGAAACGCTGGGACAGCACGGCCTGGTAGACCTCGCCCGCGGCGATGTCCTGCTGAATCGCCCGGACTCCGCCCTCGAATTCCTCGCGGGTCTGATTGGCCTTGATCTCGAGCGAAGCCGGTTCGGGCCGGCGCGCGCGAGAGAGGTTGCGCTCGAGCTCGCGCTCGAGGAAATCGATCTTCGCGCAGGCAAAGTCGTAGAGCGCGTGCAGGTCTTCGCCCGCGCGCAACCGGGCGTTGGCGATGGCGAGGATCCGGTGCTTGACGTGATCGAAGGCCAGCACCGTGTCGAAGACCATGAAACCGGCCTTGTCGCGATCGACCTGAGGCTTGTCGAGCTTTACCGAGGGCTCGAACCATTCGGCTGCGTCGTAATCCAGGAAGCCGACCGCGCCGCCGGTGAAACGCGGCAGGTCCGCCACGAACGGGGACTGGAACTCGGCCATCAGCGTCCGCAGAACGTCGATGACCGGCTCGTCGCGCCGGGTTCTGACGCCAGCCTGTTCGATAGACGTGTCGCCGTCGCGACCACGCAGAATGAGGAACGGATCCTTGCCGAGGAACGAGTAACGGCCGACGTGCTCGCCACCCTCGACGCTCTCGAGTAGGAACGCGTAGTCCGAGTGCTCCGCGATCTTGAGAAACGCCGACACGGGTGTCAGCAGGTCGGCCATGATCTCGCGGCATACCGGTACGAACGTGCCGCGCCGGCCCAATTCCACGAACTCCTCGAACGTTGTCTGTTTCATCGTTCTGCCTCGACGCCGGGCCTAAAGCCCCGGCCTACGAAACTCCTGTGCTGAAGCCCCGGCCTACACGTAGGCCGGCCCTTTAGGGCCGGCAAGAAACTGCTCCGCGGCCTCGCGCATCACGTCGCGCGGCGCTTCGCGGCCAAGCCAATGCTCGAACTGCAGTGCGGCCTGCTCGACGAGCATGTCCAGCCCTTCGATCCGCAGTGCACCGGCCGCCTGGGCCCACCTCAGGAGTTGCGTCCGTCTCGGGTGATAGACGAGGTCGTACACGGCGCGCCCCTTCACGGCCGATTGCGGAAGAGGCGACGCGTCCCGGTCCGGCGCCGTGCCCACTGGCGTCGCATTGACGAGCAGATCCCAGCCGGGAGCGGGCGGCCATGACGTGCTCGTGACGCCCAGTTCCGCGGCGAGCGCGGCAGCGGCCGATGCGCGCCGTCCGCTAATCTGCACCCGCGCGCCTTCCTGATGCAGAGCCCACGCCGCCGCTCGCGCGGCGCCGCCGGCGCCAAGAATCACGCAGCGGCTGCCTCGTAGCGGTAGCGCATTTCGCCGCGTCTTCAATGGCGCCAGGAAACCCTCGACGTCGAAGTTCGTTGCTGTCCAGCGCGCACCGGCTCGTCTGCTGAGCGTGTTGGCGGCGCCGATGACGCTCGCGCGGGCATCTAGATCCACGCCGGCCCCCTGCCAATCGCGCTTGAGCGGCGCCGTGACACTCACGCCCTCGACGCCAAAGGCCTCCGCCACCTCGATCAAAGCGTGCGCATCGTCCGTCTCGAGGGGCACGTAGACAGCATCGATGCCGAGCGCCGCGAACGCGGCGTTGTGCATCGCCGGCGACGCCGAATGCCCGAGCGGTCGTCCCGTCAGTGCGAAGACGCGCGTCGATGCGGATCGCCCGGTGATGCGGTAACGCGTCTGGAGTTCGACAATCGACACCTGACCTGGCGCCGCGTTGCCGCCGTACGTCCACTCCGATCCGAATGAGGCCGGGAACACGCGGCTGAGGATGCCCGTGGTTCCCATGCCAATCACCACGTGCCGGCCGCTATCGGCGGCGGCGATATCGCGCAACGTCAGGAGATCGGTGAGCGGCCCCGTCGACACGGAAACCTTCACGATGCCTGTGCCGCTTTCCTCCCGCATGGCAGCCGCACGGGCTCTCAAGTCCTCTGGCACACCGGTGAAGTCGTGATGAGAAAGCACGAGTCGCTCGCGCGCGATGGGCGGTAATGTCGCGCGATTCGCCCGCCACTCGACATCCACGAACTCCGCATCGCTCGTGATGGCAGCGCCGAGGATTCGCATCCTTTCTTCCTCGCTGCCTTCAAACCGCCCGCCCTCCCATTTCGCCCGGCACGTCAGAATGACCGGCTTCTTCCGTCCCTCGACCGCGGCCCGGACATCGACCTCGGCCAGGCTGTCGAGGCGGAGTTCCACCAGGTCGGCTGTCGAGGCATCTCTCAGACGCCGCAGCTCCCGCATGTCGTCCACCAGGACCGTTTCACAGACTCGTGCCATCTTTCCTTCACGCAAACCCAGAATAGAGCCCAAAACAAAAAGGCCTCGTCAGCGATGCTGAAGAGGCCTCAAAAACCTTGCGCTCGAACTTCGACTACTGCGCTGCCGCCCCCTCAACCCTGACGCATGACCGCCACCACCACGACCAGGTCGCGGCAAATGACGGCGCCGGGGAATACAGGAACGACACGATGACGAGAGCCTACCAGAGGCCTTCGCAGACGGTCAAACCCGTGTGCAACCGCGTGCTATAACGATGCTGCGTATCGCAATGAAACTGCTGACAGGGCTGGCGTCCAGTCTCACCGTCGCGACCGTGCTCTTCGCGAGTCCGCTCGCCGCGGACCGGCAGACCCAGCCGTTCTTTCCGGTCGACGACATTCGCCCCGGCATGACCGCGGTCGGCCGGACGGTGTTTGGCGGCGATCAGATTGAAGAATTCCAGGTCCACATTCTTGGCGTGCTGCGAAACATCGCCGCGCCGCAGCGCGACCTAATCCTCGCCCGGCTCGAGGGTGGTCCCCTGGCCCACACGGGCGTGATCGCCGGCATGAGCGGCAGCCCGGTCTACATCAACGGACGGCTTGTCGGAGCCGTTTCGTACTCGCTGGGCTCGTTCCCGAAGGAACCCATCGCCGGCATTACGCCCATCGGCGAAATGATCGGCGCCGTCGGCAGCCTCGGTTCCGCGAGGGGCCCCGGCGGTGATATGAGTCTCACGTGGCCTGCGACACCAGCGGCCGTGTTTGGTGCCCTGGAACGAATTGCGATGGTGTCCGGCTCCAGAATCGGCGGGCTTGGCGGTGTAAGCGTGCAGGGCCCAGCCAGTCTGCTTGATTTCGCTCCGGCGCTGCGCCCGATTGGCGCGGCGATGGTGATGAGCGGCGTGGATCCGTCCGTCGATCGCGAACTGCGGAAGGCCCTTAACCTGCCGGCGGGCGACCAGGCGCCGGCATCCGGCGGCGCGAGCCGGGCGGCGAGTCCCCTGCGCCCCGGCGATCCCATTGGCATGGCACTCATCCGCGGCGACCTCGACATGGGCGCCACGGGAACCGTGACGCACGTTGACGGATCGCGCGTCTACGCGTTCGGGCATCCATTCCTGAACCTCGGCCCCACGACGATGGTGATGACCCAGGCGCGCGTCTTCACCGTGTTGCCGAGCCTCGACTCGTCCATGAAGATCGCGACACTCGGGCCTGCCGTCGGAACGATGACTCAGGACCGGGCAACGGCGGTGGCGGGAATACTCGGCCCCGAACCGCCGCAAGTAGCGCTGTCAGTCACCCTTCGATCGGCGCGCGAAGCCGAGCGACGCCTCCAGTTCAAGGTGCTGCACGACCAGACGCTGACGCCGCTCTTCACGTACGTCGCGGTGCTCAACGCGCTCGCCGCATACCAGCGGCAAACCGGCCCCCTGTCAGTCGGCGTATCCGGCGAAGTTTCCTTCGGCGACGCCGGACGCGTGGCAATAGACGACATGTTTTCCGGTGAGGGCGCGGCGGCCCAGGCCGCCGCGGCGGCGATCGCGCCTGTCGGCATCGGCGCCACCAACGAGTTCCGGCCCGCGCTCGCCGATCGCGTCGATCTCACGATCACCGTCACCGAGACGCAGAACGCGGCCACGATCGAACGCGTCTGGCTCGACACAACCCGGCCGAAGTTCGGCGCGACGCATCAATTGAATGTGCTCTTGCGCGACTACCGCGGCGGGACCGAAACGGTGACGATGCCCGTGGCGATGCCGGCGCACGCGACGGGTCCGTTGACCCTTGTCGTCGGTGACGCTCCGACGCTTCAAGGGCTGGAGGACCGGGACATCAAGCCGGGACGGGCCACCTCCTGGTCCGCACTCCTCACGCGCATGAACGCCACGCGCCGGAACAACCGGATTTACGTCCGGCTCGTGAGCGCCAGTCCGGGTACGGTTGTCGGCGGCGAAGCACTGCCTTCGCTTCCGGCGTCGGTGCGTACGATCCTCGATGAGGACAAGACCGTGGCCACCTCGCCGGTGTCAAAGACCGTTGTCGGCGCGTGGGAACAACGGATGAACCGGGCCGTGCGCGGCTCACGGGAACTCACGCTGACGCTCACCTCCAAGTAACGTCCAACATGCCTCATTTGCGTCGTCTGTCGATCGCCGCGGCCTTCGCGGCACTCACCGTGCTCAGCGCGTCGGCCTCCGGCCCGATGTTCTGGACCGTGGCAAGCCCTGCCGACTTTCTCAAGGGGACCTCGGACGGCGTCTTCATCAGCCTTCAGGGCGTGCTGTCGCCCGGGCCTTCGTTTGCCAGCCGCCTTACATCGACACCCGCGCAGATCTGGAGCGTGGCGGAATCTGCAGACGGTGCCGTCTGGGCCGGCACCGGCGGCGACGGCAAACTCCTGCGGCTGCGCGCGGGTCAACCAGAAGCCACGGCGTTCGACGCCGACGAGCCCAACATCTTCGCGATCGCCGCGTCGGGCAATCGCGTTTTCGCGGCGACCTCGCCGGATGGCCGTGTCTACGTCATTGAAGGGAACGCTCCGGCCAGGATGTTTTTCGATCCCGAGGAGAAGTACATCTGGGCGCTGTCGGTTGATGCGAGCGGCCGCCTCTGGGTCGGCGCCGGCAATCCGGCGGTCATCTATCGCGTCGAGGCGAACGGGACGAGCCGCGCGATCTACAAACCATCAGCGGCTCACGTGGTGACGCTGACCAAAGACCCGCAGGGTCGCATCCTCGCTGGAACGGAGTCACCTGGCCGCCTCTACCGGATCGGCGCGGACGACCGGCCCTTTGCATTGCTCGACTCCGGCCTGACCGAAGTGCGCGCGGTCACAGCGACGGCGGACGGGACCATTTATGCCGCGGCGGTTACACGCGGCGATGAGGCGACGCCCGCTGGATCCGAACCGGCCGCAGTCATCACGAGTCTCGCCACAATCTCGGTCCCCGTGCCGTCTGCCGCCGGCTCAACATCGGCGCCGGCGCGGAAGGCGCTGCTCTATCGCATCGACACGTCCGGTGCGTGGGAGGCGATCTGGGAATCGCAGGACACGATCTACGACCTCGCGGCGGGAGACGACGGCCGGCTGTTGATTGCGACAGGGCCTGAAGGCCGGCTCTACCGGCTCGAGGGTGGCCGCGATGTCCTGCTGCTCACGGGGGTCGATGCGAAGCAAATCACGCGGTTCGCCGGCGCGCCGCGCGGCACGGCCGGTGAGCTGACGTTTGCGACAGCGAATCCCGGCCGGGTTATGTCCACGGGCACCGCGGCGTCCGCGCCCGCCACGTTCGTCTCGACCGTCAAGGATACGAAGAGCCTGGCGACGTGGGGGTTGCTGCGATGGGTCGGATCCGCCGTGACGTTCTCGACGCGCTCTGGCAACACCGAGAAGCCGGACGACTCATGGAGTGATTGGTCGGCGCCGCTCACCCGCGGCGACGGCGAAGCCATCACCAGTCCACCAGCGCGATTTCTGCAGTGGCGCGCAACGTTCAATCGGGCCAGCTCGCAGGCCGCACGGTTGACGTCGGTGACGGCGGCCTACCTTCCTCGCAACACGAGGCCCGTCGTGACCTCGCTCACCGTACACCCGCCCGGAGTCGTCTTTCAGCGCCCGTTCTCGAGCGAGGACGGCGCCATCGCGGGCTTGGACGACGTCACCGCGGAAGCGCGGCGGCCGCCGGGAGACACGCCACCGTCACCTTCACCGGGCCGCCGCATGTTCCAGAAGGGACTGCAGACATTTGCCTGGAAGGCGGAGGACGCCGACAGCGATCGCCTCGTCTACTCCGTGCAGTATCGGCGTGAGGGCGAGTCGACCTGGCGCGACCTGCGGTCCGGCCTGGCCGATCCGATGTTCGTGTGGGATACGACCTCTGTCGCTGACGGGCGCTACCTCCTTCGCATCCGCGCGACCGACAGCCCCACCAACTCCGCCGATCGCGTGCTGACCGGCGAGCGTGAAAGCGATCCGTTCGAAATCGACAACACGCCGCCGCAGATCGCGATCGAGACGGCGCGGACTGGAAACCAGATTCGACTCACCGTGCGCGTGCGCGACACTCAGAGTCCCGTTCAGAAGCTCGAGTACGCGATCGCTGGCAACAACTGGCAGGTCGTCTATCCCGTTGATGGCCTGAGTGATTCGCTCGACGAGCGTTACGAGATCGTGCTCCCGGCAGACGCGGTCCTGTCACGCGTCGTGATCAGAGCGACTGACTTGTTGCAGAACGTCGCGTCGGCGATTGCCGGCGGATGAACGGGAGTCCCGAGCAGATCTACGGGTAGAGGCCCTTGGCGGTCACCTCGGTATTGGTCACGAGGTGCAGGCGGTAGACCTTCAGTGTGTTCATGGGACCGACCGCGGGCCCGACACCACGCATGCGGGTGATGTTGTCCAGGAGCCACTCCGCGCGCTTCCGGCTCTGCTCGGTCAGGCCCGCGAGACTCGTCGAGCCCGGCGTCTGCAGCGTCCGCGCCAGCGCGTCCACCCACTGACGCTCGTCGTCTTCCCGATCCAACACCGCGGGAAGCACATCTGACGTCGCTGCGCTCGTATCCAGCTGCACGATCATCATCTGGCCAGCCGGCCCGCCCTGACGCGAGACCTCGAGGTACATCGCGCCCGGCGAGGTCTTGAAGTTGGAGGCCAGCGTCGAGAGACCGTCCTCCGTGGTGGTGGAGGTGCCGAGGACCAGCACGGCCGAACAGAAGAACATGAGCAGGCACGTGGCCACCGTGGCGCCGCCGCCGACGATTACCCACTGCCAGTCTTCGACAGAACGGTTGATGAGCGCGCGCCAGGACAGTGCCGACTCGGCGCGCACGCGTGTTACCACGTCCGATGCCAGACCGGCCGGTGGCTGCATCTGCTGCCACTGACTGGCCGACTCCCGGATCATTCCGCCGACCGTTCGGCGGATTTCGACTTCTTCCGAGCACCGCACGCACGCATCGATGTGCAGCGCGACGTAGCGGAGGTCGTCCCCACGCAATTCGCCGTCGGCGAAGGCGTCGAGGTCGTCACGAACCGAATCGCAATCCGCCCTGATCATTGATGCACCAGCGCCAGGCGCAGCGTTTCGCGGGCGCGCGCCAGGCGCGACTTCACGGTTCCGACGGCAATCTCGAGCGAGGTCGCAATCTCCTCGTAGCTCAAGCCGTCAATCTCTCTCAGCACGATCACCGCGCGCTGCTCGAATGGCAGCGAGTCCATCGCGCGCCAGACACGGTCCGAGGTCTCATGCTCCTGCAGGACGCGATCCGGCATCGAACGTTCCCGGCCGTCCGGCAACTCGCCGTGCACCGCGGTGTGCTCCTCGATCGCCACCTGCTGCGACCGGCGGCGGCGTCTCCACCACCGCTGGCGATTGGACGCCTGATTCACGACGATGCGATAGATCCAGGTGCGAAGCGTCGAGTGCCCGCGGAACTGCGGCAGCGTCCGGAAGACCTTGAGGAAGACTTCCTGCGAGAGGTCGAGGGCTTCCTGAGGGTCACCAAGCAGATGCAGCGCCAGCTGGTAGACCATCCTCTGGTGGTCAGTGACGAGACGCGTGCACGCATCCTCGTTCCCCGCGGCGCACTCCTGCACCAACGCCCAGTCGGCGCCCGCGACGTTTGACCACGCTAGGACCCGAATCGGTTTCACAGAGGTCTCTGACGCCATGGTAGCACCCGGCGTTTGTTGCCTCACACCACTTAGACCCCACGGATTGCCCAAGGTTCCCCCTTAAACTGATGCTCGTGCGACGCACCGCGACATCCGCTAAATGGGCCGGCGCCGCGGTGGCGCTCGTCACCTGCACGGTGCTGGGCGCGGTCGCCGTCCAGGGCCTGTACGCAGAACGCCAATACCGGCGTCTTCTTGCAGACGGGGACCGCGCTCTGGGCGCGGGAAACGCATATGGCGCCATCGAGGCATTCAGTGGCGCGCTGGCGTTCCGCCCGGATTCGATGGTCGCCTACCTCAGGCGCGGCGAGGCGTATCGGGATCAGCGCCGCTTCGAGGAGGCGGCCCGCGACTGGCGTCAGGCCAGCCGACTCGCGCCAGACGCCCCCCAACCGCTCATCGCCCTCGGCGAGCACTTCGACGCTCTCGGGCAGTACGCCCAGGCCGCCGAGTGGTACGGGCAGGCGGCGGCCCGCCTCAAGGCGGAGGATCCGTCGCTCCTCTACAAACTCGCCCTCGCCCGTTTCAAGGCAGGCGACTCGGGTGCGGCCATCGAGCCGCTCAAGGCGGTCGCGTCGCGCAACGACTTCTCCGCGGAACGGCGCTACCTGCTGGGACTCGTGCAACGGGACGTCGGGGACCTGGCCGGGTCGATCGCGTCGCTCGAGGGCGCGCTTGCCCTTGCACCGGATCTGAACGCTGCGCGCGAGGAGCTTGCCGACGCGTATCGTGCCGCCGGCCGTCCCATGGACGAAATGATCCAGCTCCAGGCACTGGGCGCACGTGAGCCGCACGTGAACCGCAGCGTGGCAATCGCGGATGCGGAGGCCCGCCGGGGCCAGTTCGATTCGGCGCTCGGGGTGCTCTCGAACGCACTCACGGCTTCGCCCAACGACTCGGGGGTGCTGCTCGCGATCGGCCGCGTCCACCTGGCGCGCGCCGAGAGACATCCGGAAGGCGCCGAGGAGTTCGTGCGGCGCGCGCTCGAGACGATCGAACGGGCGCTCGGCGGCACGGCCCCGCGCAGCGAAGGGCTCGCGCTGTATGGCCGCGCGCTCTCGATGTCCGGCAACTACAGCGATGCCGAAAGAATCCTGAAGGACGCCGTCGCGACATCGCCCGTGAGCACCGAGGCCTTCCTCTATCTTGCGGATGCCGCGGAGAGGCTCGGCCACGACCTCATCGCGCGCGATGCGCTCATCAGCTTCGATTCGCTCCTCGGCGACACGTCATCCGTGGAAACGCGATCGACGCGGGCGGCGCGGATTGGCGACCTCTCGCTCAAAGCGGGCGACGCCGTCATGGCCGGCGAGTTCCTTTCAAGGGCGGTCGCCGGCGGGCACGCATCGCCGCTCGCACTCGGCCTTCTCGCTCAGGCCCGCTGGCTCACCGGCGACCAGGCGTCGGCGCGCGATCTCATCGGCCGCGCGCTCAGCGCGAGTCCCAAGGACGCGCAACTTCAACGAATCGCCCGGACGATTCGATAGTCAGCCCGCCCGCGGATCCAGCCGATCCCGAAGAGCGTCGCCCAGGAAGTTGAACCCGAGTACCAGGATCGCGATGGCGGCTCCGGGCACGAGCGTCAGATGCGGAGCGTCGAAGAGATGCGCGCGGCCGGCGTCGAGCATCGTGCCCCAACTGGGCGTTGGCGGCTGGACGCCGAGCCCGAGGAAGCTGAGCGACGCCTCCGCAATGATGGCGCCCGCCATGCCGAGCGTGGCCTGGACGCTGACCGCCGACAGTGTCGATGGGATGACGTGCCGCACGAGCACGCGCGACAACGGTGCGCCCAGGGCGCGCGCCGCCTGGATGAACTCGAGCTCGCGGACTTTCAGCACCTGTCCCCGCACCAGTCGCGCATAGCCAACCCAGCCAATCGTCACGAGTGCCAGCACCACATTCCGGAGACTCGGGCCCAGCACCGCAACCAGCGCAATGGCGAGGAGGATTCCGGGGAACGCCATGAGGACGTCCATGATGCGTCCGATGATCGCGTCGACTTTTCCGCCGAGGTAACCGGCGAGAGATCCGACCGCCACGCCCACTAATGTGGAAATGCCGACGACCGCGCACCCGACAAACAGCGATATGCGCGCGCCCGCGAGCAGCCTGGCCAGCAGGTCACGCCCCAACTCGTCCAACCCAAGCGGATGCGCGAGACTCGGCGCCGCCAGCCGCAGGGGAAGGTTCTGCGACGCCGGGTCGAACGGCGACAACCATGGTCCGACGAGCGCGGCAAGCACTGTTCCCAGAACGATGACGAGACCGGCGCGGCGGATCACTGGTAGCGGATCCTCGGATCGAGCCAGCCGTACAGGAGATCGACGAGGAGGTTCATCGTGACGTACGTCACCGCGATGAACAGGATGCAGCCCTGCACCAGCGGATAGTCCCGGAAGCTGATGGCCTGGATGAGAAGCCGCCCGACCCCGGGCCACGCAAAGATCGTCTCGGTGATGATCGTCCCGGTCAGCACGGCGCCCAGCTGAAGACCCACGATTGTCGCCACCGGAATCAGGCTGTTGCGAAACGCGTGCGCCACCACTGCGCGTGTCCGCGAGATTCCGCGCGCGCGCGCTGCCAGGACGTAAAGCTCGCGCAGCTCGTCGATGAGCGTCGCACGCGTCATCCTGGTCAGAATCGCCGCAAGGGCCGCACCGAGCGTCACCGCCGGAAGCACAAGATGCGCCCAGGTGCCGGTCCCTGACACGGGCAGCCACCCGAGCCAAACGGAAAAGACGATCGCCAGCAGCGGCCCGAGCCAGAAATTGGGCATCGAGACCCCGACCAGCGAGAGCGTCGTGGCGACGTGATCGATTGCGCGGCCGCGGAAGAGTGCGCCAATGATGCCCAGCGGAATTGCGATCACGAGCGCCACGGCCATCGCGGCCATCGCCAACTGCGCAGTCCGGCCGAGGCGCTGCCCGATCTCTCGCGCCACGGGCGTGTTGTATCTGAAGGACGTGCCGAGGTTCCCGCGTACGAGTCCGGTGACGTAGTGCCGGTACTGTGTCGTCAGTGGTTGATCGAGGCCCAGCCTGGTGCGCAGCTCCGCAAGATCGGCAGCCGGCGCGGATTCACCGAGCATCGCCTGCGCCGGATCGCCCGGCACGAGGTGAATGAGCGCGAACACGAGCGTCGCGACACCGGCGAGCACCGGAATCGTCATCGCGATACGACGTAGCGCGTAGGCGAGCATGCCGACGGCGATGATGGCCCGGCGCCTTCGTCTCAGGCAACTCCGCGCTCCCTCCCCTCCTCCAACCCCAGCCTCCTCATCGCCTTCGAAAGCCCCTGGCGGGTGAGGCCGAGCGAACGCGCGGTCTGCGCGCGCCTGCCTGCGTGACGCGCGAGCGCTTCAGCCACGTGGCGGCGCTCGAACACAGTCCGGGCGGCATTGAGATTAGACGGCGCAGCGACGGACGGCTCGGGCAGGGGCTCGCCGGCGGCCTGCCCCATCACTTCAACGAGGTGCCGCACGTTGACGCGGCCGTATGTCGGCGCGGCGACGGCGAGACCGGAGATGACATTCTGAAGTTCGCGCACATTGCCTGGCCATTCGTAACGCGTGAGACGCGCCAGGACGTCCGGCCCGAGCCATGCACGCTTTCCAATCTCCGCCATCGACCGGCGCCAGAAGACGTGCGACAGGAGCGGCACGTCTTCAAGTCGCTCCTGCAACGACGGGAGCCGGATGGAGACCACCGAAAGCCTGAAGCGGAGATCCACGCGAAACCGGCCGCTCGCAGCCGCATCCGCGAGCGGCGTGTTCGTCGCTGAGACGATGCGCACATCGACGGAACGCGGGCCGTTTTCGCCGACCCGACGCACCTCACGCTCTTGAAGCACACGCAACAGCTTCGCCTGCGCTCGCGGCGACAGCTCCGCAACCTCGTCCAGGAACAGGGTGCCGCCGTTCGCCTCCTCGAAGAGCCCCGGCCTCGGTCCGACAGCCCCTGTGAAAGCGCCGCGGGCGTGTCCGAACAACTCTGCTTCGACCAGCTCATCTGTGAGCGCCGCGCAGTTGACCGCAAGAAACCGGCGGTCGCGGCGCGCGCTCAGTTTGTGAATCGCCCGGGCCGCGAGCTCCTTCCCGGTGCCGCTGGGTCCCTCGATGAGCACCGGAAATGTCGTGGCAGCCGCCCTCCCGATCGCGGTGCGAACGGACACGATCGCCTGGCTGCGTCCGAGGATCTCCCGCAATCCGTCGCGGTCGAGTGACCGCACGTCGAGATCATCCAGGCATGTGCGGACCGTGGGACCGGCAAGCGTCGCCAGAGCATGGGCGGGTTCGCACAGCAAGTGCGCGCGTTCGCCCGGTCCAACGACAACGTGAGCGATGGGTGTGGCCGCGTGCCGAATGGGCAGGCTGAACCCGCCCGCAGCGTGGCCCGTGTTCTTCAGTAGGCCGGCAATCGCTCCGGAAGTGTCCGAGGCCTTCCAGCCAAGGCCTGCGATCAGTTTGAGACCGTCGGCGGACACGATGCCAACGCGCACATTTGGCGCCGCCTCACGTACCCAGCCACAACCCGCTGTCAGAGCCGCGAACTCATCGGGAGAAGACTCCATGACCGCCAGAAGTCGTCCGAATGTATCCACCGTCACCATGCGTTGTTTCTCCACAAGAAAACTTCGGATGCCCGGACACGAAATGCCGCCGAGCAGCCGTTGTGCTGCGTCGCTCGCCTGAGCCGCCTGCCGCTTGAGCGCTCGGACGAGCTCGCTCTCAGGCTCGGAGCCTCTGACGTCAGCGAGGGCGATGGCAGCGGCCTCTCGCTCACCTCGAAGCAGGTGCGCGCGACCAACTGCAGCCTTCAGCAACAGAAGCAACCAGCCCGGAACCGCGCATTCCTTCGTGATCGCGTTGGCAATCTCGCGATCGACGACGGCGCCGAGGATCGACGTCCACATCGCCGCTCGCGCGTCACCGGCGGCGCCGCACTGCGTCAGCCATTCGCGCAGGCAAGCCAACCGGGCGTCGCGCCCATCCCTCCACGCTGCCAGCGCCATCCACCCCGTTTCCTCCGCGCTCCGCCGCCCCGCGCCCTCCGTCTCCTCCGTGTCCTCGGCATTCCTTCCCAACCAGAAGTCAATTCGTACTCGTCTCTCCCGGACGCTGGCCGGCATCGAGCCTCGCATAGCTCCTTCGGCCTCGAGCGATCTGACCCAGGCGTCGGCCTCCTGCAAACGTCCACGCGCGATTACCCGGTCTGCCCACAACGTGGCGGTATCTGCGTAACTCAGCCAGGACGCGACACCGCCAGTCCCGCGTTCTGATGTCGCCAGTGCCGCGCGCAGCCACGTATCCGCCGTACGCGGTCGCCCGCGCCTCAGCCAACGCGTGGCTCGCCTGGCATACGAATCCGTTCGCGGTTCAACCTGAGGCTGATTGCTGCGGGAAGGCATCGCTCCACACGGCCAGACGAGCACGTGCCTCCGCGGACTGACCCTTGCGAGCCTTCGCACCGCGGATGACGCGCGCGACGTATCCGTGCCGCCGCGGCAAAGCACAATCGCGTGCCGGTGCATCACTTCCGACGTGAGCGACGCCGACTCGAGCGGCGTCGCGCCGACGCAAACGAAGCCGAGCCTCTCCGATTCGGATTCGAGAAGACGTTCCTCGTTTGGGTCGAGCGCAACGGGAACCGTCACCAAGTGCACTCCGCCCTCGGAACCGCGGGCGACGCGCAGGATCTCTTCCACGCTCGAAGACGTTTCGTTGTGCGGCACTACGCCCGACATTGCAAGATCGAGTCCGCTCGAATCCCTCGACAGAAGCGCGTACGCCGCTGAAGACATTGGAAAATCTCCGATAGAATGGCGGCGCGATGTTGCGTTTTCTCACAGCCGGCGAGTCGCACGGCCGCGCGCTTGTCGTCATCGTCGAAGGACTTCCCGCGGGACTTCCGCTTTCAGCCGCGGACATCGCGCCCGACCTTCGCCGGCGGCAGGCCGGTTACGGCCGCGGCCGCCGCATGGCCATCGAGAGCGACACCGCGGAGATTCTCTCGGGTGTTCGACACGGAGAGACCCTCGGCAGCCCGGTGTCCTTCACCATCGCCAATAGAGATTGGGTGAACTGGCAGTACACGATGAGCGTGGAGGCGAATCCGCCAGAGGACGCAGGCGGCGCGCATAGGGCGCCGGTCACTCGCCCGCGCCCCGGGCATGCGGATCTTTCGGCTGGCCTGAAGTACGACCGCGAGGATCTTCGAGACATCCTCGAGCGCGCGAGCGCCCGCGAGACGGCGGCCCGTGTCGGCGTGGGCGCGATTGCCAAAGTGCTCCTCAAACGCGCCGGCATCGACCTCGCCAGCCATGTCATCCGCATTGGATCCGCGGCCATCACCTCAACCGCCGTCTCCTTCGAACAGATTCAGGGAATCACCGACGAGGATTTCAGGTGTGTTGATCCGGCGGTCGCATCGGCCATGAAGGACGCCGTCGACCGCGCGCGCGAAGGCGGCGACACGCTCGGCGGCACCTTCGAAGTCGTCGCTCACAACGTCCCAGCCGGCCTCGGCAGTCACGTGCAGTGGGACAGGAAGCTCGATGGGCTTCTGGCCCAGGCCCTTATGTCCATCCCGGCGATCAAGGGCGTCGGCATCGGCCTCGGCCCAGGCGTCGGCGAACAGCCGGGCTCGGCCGTGCACGACGAAATCGTCAGGTCGTCGGGCCGGCCGTCCGGCACGCTCGGCACGATCTCCAGGCCGTCGAATCGCGCCGGTGGCCTCGAGGGCGGCGTCACGAACGGCGAGGACGTTCGGGTCAGCGCCTGGATGAAGCCAATTTCGACGTTGATGAAGCCTCTGCGCTCTGTGGACCTTACGACCGGCGAGTCCTCGCCGGCCACGATCGAGCGGAGCGACGTCTCGGCTGTGCCCGCCGCATCGATTGTCGGTGAGGCGGTGGTGTCGATCGTCCTTGCCTCTGCCCTTCTGGACAAATTCGGCGGCGACACCGTCGGCGACATGGACGCCGCCATTGCGCACTACCGTCAGCGCCTCGAACGTCGCCTGAACCGCGGAAGCGGACCGGCCTGATGCTGAGACCCATCGTTCGTCTTGGAGGACCCGCGCTCCAGACTCCGGCCGGCCCTGTTACGACCTTCGACGCGCAACTCGACCGGCTGATCGACGACATGATCGACACGATGTACGCTGCCCCGGGCATCGGCCTGGCTGCCCCCCAGGTCGGGGTCTCGCTGAGGGTCTGCGTGATCGATTTGTCGGTAGGCAAACGCGGCGGTGAGCTCATCACCTTGATCAACCCTGAGTTCGTCCTTCGGGAGGGTCTGCAGATCGAAGAAGAAGGCTGCCTGAGCGTTCCCGGATTCAATGCGACCGTCGCCAGACCCGCCCGCGCCATCGTCCGCGCGCTCGATCGCACGGGCGCCGAGCGCGTGGTCGAGGGGACGGGCCTGCTCGCCCGGGCGCTCCAACACGAACTCGATCATCTCGACGGCAAACTGTTCCTCGACCACCTCCGCGGCATCAAGCGCGACTTGATCGTAAGAAAGATTCGTAAGCTGCAACGCAGCGGGAAGTGGTGAGTCGTGCGGATCGTCTACTTCGGCACGCCGGCGTTCGCGGTCCCCTCGCTCCAGGCTCTCGCGCGGGCCGGGCACGTCATCGCCGGCGTCGTGACGCAGCCCGATCGCCCTCGCGGGCGCGGCCATAAAGTTCAGCCGTCGGACGTGAAGGTTGCGGCGGAAACGATCGGCGCCCCCGTTCTGCAACCGACGAAGCTCAAGTCCCCCGAATTCGCCGCCGGGTTGCATGGACTCGAGGCCGACCTCGGCGTCGTCGCCGCATACGGCCGAATCCTGCCGGCGAACGTGCTCACCACGCCGCGCCTCGGCATGATCAATGTGCACGCGTCCCTGCTGCCCCGCTGGCGTGGAGCGGCGCCGATCCACCGCGCGATTCTTGCTGGCGACGTCGAAACCGGCGTCACCATCATGCGGGTCGTCGAACAGCTCGACGCGGGCCCGATGCTCACCCGAACGGTGACCCCGATCGATCCAAACGAGACCAGTCACACGCTCGAACTCAGGCTCGCGACGCTGGGCGCGGAGCTCCTGGTTGCGACGGTAGAAGGCCTCGGGCGAGGGTCGATCGAGGAAACACGGCAGGACGAGGCGCAGGTGACGTACGCGGCGCGGCTCGAGAAACGAGAGAGCCCGATCGACTGGAGTCAATCAGCCGTCGCTATCCACAACAGAATCAGGGGCTTACAACCGTGGCCGCTTGCTTCTGCGGTGCTGGGCGGAAAACGCCTCCTGCTTCGAGAATCGCAGGTGGTGACGCCTGAGGTTCGGCCGGCTCCCTCGCCGCCAGGCACCGTCATCCGTGCCGATGCGGACGGCCTGGTCGTCGCCACCGGCGACCGTGCAGTGAGAGTCCTCGAATTGCAGCTCGAAGGCCGGCCTCCGGTCGGCGCCGCGGCGTTCCTCAACGGTCACGCGGTTCGTCCCGGCGATCGATTCGAATCTCCTCCTGCAGCGTCATGAACACTGCCCGGCTGGCCGCCGCGCGGGTGCTGCTCTCCATCGAGCGCGGCCGGACGACACTCGCCGCGGAGCTCGAACGCGAGCGCGACGACATCGCGGACCCGCGAGACCGGGCGTTGTTCATGGAGATCACCGCCGGCAGCCTTCGATGGCGCGCGGAGCTGGATCACTGCATCGCATTTCACAGCCGGCGTGCCGTCAGCGACCTGATGCCAGAGGTACGCGCGACATTGCGGTCCGGCGCTTACCAGCTGATGCACCTCGATCGAGTGCCATCGCACGCGGCCGTCAGCGAGTCTGTTGATGTCATTCGCGCGCTCGGAAGACCGAAGGCCGCCGGTCTTGTGAATGCCGTGCTCCGGAAGTTCACGGGCCAGGGCGCGAGACGTTCGCTTCCACGACGGCCGGAACGTCGTGGGACGCGCGATTCTGCGCTGAACTATCTGTCGGTGACGCTGTCGCATCCACGCTGGCTCGTCAGCCGCTGGCTCGACCGGCTCGGCTTCGAACAGACGGAGCGCTGGTGCCAGTTCAACAACTCGTCGCCGGCCGTGACTGTTCGACTGATCGATGGTGCTCCGTTGCCGGACTGGACACCGGCGCGTTTCGTGCCGGGCGCATTCCAGCTGCCCGCCGGTGCGCTCGGCCGGCTCGATCCCATCGTCCGTGACTCGCTCATGGTGCAGGACGAGGGATCACAACTCGTCGCCGCCGCGGCAGGTGTCCAGCCGGGCGATCGCGTGCTCGATCTTTGCGCCGCCCCGGGCGGCAAGACCATCATCTTTTCCACTGCGGCGGGACCGAAGGGCCAGGTCGTTGCCTCCGACGTCCGTCCCGCGCGCGTGCATCTCCTTCGCGCAATGATCCAACGCGCAGGTCTCGACGTGCCGGTGCTCGCGCTTGACGGTGAGTCGGGACTCCCCTTCGGGGCCACGTTCGATCGGGTCGTGGTCGATGCACCGTGTTCGGGACTCGGCACGCTCAGGCGCGACCCGGACATTAAGTGGACGCGCGAGGAGGCCGGGTTGCCTGCCTTCGCTGAGCGTCAGGCACGGTTGCTGGACCAGGCAACGACTGCGGTGCGGCCCGGCGGGCATTTGGTCTACGCGACCTGCTCCAGCGAGCCTGAGGAAAACGAGTCTGTCATCGATGCATTCCTCACGCGGACTCCGGCCTTCAGACTGGCTGCTGTCGACAGCGTGGATGCGCAACTCGTAACGGCCCGCGGATTCCTCTCGACGCTCCCCCCGCGGGACGAATTGGATGCGTTCTTCGCGGCGAAACTGGTCAGGTCCGGAAGCGCGTAGTACACTTTCTGCGCCAGATGCCCAAGCCTTCCCGCACGAGCGGTGTCCGCACACGAGTCTGGAGCGTCGGTCGATTTCTTGTCCTTGTCGCAGCCCTTGGCGCCACGTTCGGCGCCTTTTTTCTCGCCGGACTGCGCGTCACCACCCGCGCCCGTGAAGTAGAAGTGCCAAATCTGGCGGGCAAGTCCATCGCGGATGCGACGACGCTCCTCGCCGATCGAGGTCTCGTGCTCCGGGTCGATGAGCAGCGGCGTCCCGACAAGGCCGTGCCGGCGGACCACGTCCTCACGCAGGAACCCGCCGCGGGTGAGGTCGTTCGGCGGCAGCGCGCCATTCGCGTGCGCTTGAGCGACGGTCTCCGCGCTCCGGCCGTGCCGACGCTCGTCGGACTGCCGGAACGGACGGCGGAGATCACGCTGACAGGAGATCGCGTGAGCGTGGGCTATCGAGCCGAAATCAACAGCCCCGACTACACCGTCGACACCATCGTCGCGCAGGATCCGACGGCCGACCAGCGGTCGGACAAGGTGAACCTGCTGATCAATCGCGGCACCGGCAGCCAGGATTTCGTCGTGCCGGATCTCATTGGCAGCCTGGGCGCCCGATCGGCGGATTTGCTCCGGAGCCTCAAGTTCAGAATCGCGGTGACGGCCGAAGTTCCCTATCCCGGCCTGCCCCCCGGCATCGTCGTGAAACAAACGCCGCAGCCGGGATTTCGCATCGCCGCCGGTGAAACCATCACGCTCGAGGTGAGTCGATGAGCGTGCGGATCGCACCGTCAATCCTGTCGGCTGATTTTGCACGGCTGGCCGAAGAGGTCGCCAAAGTCGAGGCGGCCGGCGCCGACCAGATTCACGTGGATGTGATGGACGGCCACTTCGTCCCGAACATCACGATCGGCCCGCCGGTCGTGGCGGCGCTCCGGAGGGTCACCAAGCTGCCGCTCGACGTCCACCTCATGATCAGCGAGCCCGACCGCTACATCGAGGCCTTTGCGAAGAACGGTGCCAGCATCATTTCAGTGCACGCCGAAGCCGCCATTCACCTGCACAGGACACTTACGCGCATCCGCGAGCTCGGAGCGAAGGCGGGCGTTGCGATCAATCCATCAACGCCGGTCGAGCACATCCGCGACATCGCGGGCGAAGCGGATGTGGTTCTTGTGATGTCGGTGAACCCCGGCTTTGGCGGACAGGTCTTCATCCCCCGCAGCGTGAACAAAGTGGCATCGACGAAGGCGCTGCTCGCGGCAGCAAAGAGCCAGGCCGACATCGAAGTCGATGGCGGCGTCGATCTGACGAATGCCGCAGCGCTGGTCCAGGCCGGCGCGACGATGCTGGTTGCGGGAGCGTCGATTTATGGAACCGGCGATCCTGGTGCGGCCACGAAGGCGCTGCGCCGGGTGGCGACGGGCGCCTGAAACCATCCGGATGCCGTCCTCGACTACGAGACTGCGCGTGAGGTATGCCGAAACCGATCGGATGGGCGTCACCTACTACGCGAACTATCTCGTCTGGTTTGAAGTCGCGCGTACGGACCTGATGCGCACGATGGGCTGGACCTATCGTGAGATGGAAGAGCTCGGCGTCTTCCTGCCGGTCATCGACGCCAGATGCGAGTACCGGAAGTCCACGAAATACGACGATGAGATCGAGATTGAGACGACCGGAGAGATCCTTTCTCCTGTGCGGCTGGCGTTCGACTATACGGTGAGGGCTGCCGGCGCGGATGCACCGGCAGCAGTCGGTCGCACGGTGCATGCGGCCACGACCGCCGAGGGCAGACCCTGCAGGCTGCCCGAGAGAGTGCGAGGGATGTTCGCGTGAAAGCGCTGGTCACCGGCTGTGCCGGGTTCATCGGATCGCATCTGTCGGACGCGCTGGTCGCCTCCGGCGCGGACGTCGTCGGAATCGACTGCTTTACGGACTACTACCCGCGCGAGATCAAGGAGCAGAATCTCGCGGACCTGCGCCGGCAGCCGCACTTCCGGTTTGTCGAGTCCGCGCTCCAGACGGTGGACATGGGCGCCCTGCTCGACGGCGTGACCCACGTGTTCCATCTGGCGGCACAGGCCGGCGTGCGCAAGAGCTGGGGATCCGACTTCCTGACGTACACGTCGCACAACGTGGACTCAACGCAACGGCTGCTCGAAGCCGTGAAGGGCCGGCCGCTCCATCGATTCGTCTATGCCTCGAGCTCTTCGGTTTACGGTGACCACGTCCCGATTCCGATGCGCGAGGAGACGTACCTGCAGCCCCTCTCCCCTTACGGCGTGACCAAACTGGCCGCCGAACACCTGTGCACGCTGTACCACGCCAACTACGGCGTGCCGACGGTCTCGCTCCGGTACTTCACGGTGTACGGCCCTCGTCAACGTCCGGACATGGCGTTCAACCGGTTCTTCCGGGCGGCCCTGTCCGGTCAGCCGATCACGCTCTACGGCGACGGCGAGCAGACTCGGGATTTCACCTTCGTGGCGGACATCGTGGCCGCCAACCAGGCCGCAGGCGACCGCGGCACCCCCGGAGCCGTCTATAACATCGGCGGCGGGAGCCGGGTGACGGTCAATCACGTCCTCGACCTGGTGGCTCGGATCGCCGGCCATCCTCTCGACATCAGGCGGGAGGAGGCACAAAAGGGCGATATGCGGGATACTTTCGCAGACACGTCCCGCGCGAGGGCGGAGCTGGGGTTTGCCCCCACGGCCACGCTCGAATCCGGACTAAGAGCAGAGTACGAATGGTTGTCGGGAGGAAAATGAGGTTAGTGTGTGCCGCCCTGGCGGCCCTGATGCTGACGGCCTGCGGGCCGAAGATCCGGGTCCCCAACGTCGGCGAAGCGGATGCCGACAAGTTCCTGTACGACCGCGGTACAGAGTTCCTCAACAAGAAGAACTGGATCAACGCGCGCGAGTACTTTCGCCGCATCATCGACAGTTACCCGCGCAGCCCGTATCGCGAGGAGGCCAAGCTCGGTATCGGCGACACCTTCATCGGGGAAGGTCGAATCGACGCCTTGATTCTCGGCGCCAACGAGTTCCGGGAGTTTCTGACGTATTTCCCTCGAAGCCCGAGGGCCGACTACGCGCAGTACCGGCTGGGTTACGCGCAATTCAAGCAAATGCTCGGAGCGCAGCGCGACCAGACAGCGACGCACGACGCGATCAGGGAGCTCAAGCGGTTCCTGGACGCGTATCCCGACAGCAAGTACCGTCCGGAGGTGGTCAAGCTCCATCGCCAGGCTCGTGACCGGCTGTCTGAAGCGGACTTCAAAGTCGGGTTGCTGTACCACCGGATTCGGAATTACCGGGGCGCGATCATGCGCTTCAACGAGATCATCAAGACCGATCCGGAGTACACGAAGCGCGACGAAGTTTTCTACTACCTGGGCGAAACGCTCCGGAAGATCCAGCTATACGCGGAAGCGCTGCCGGCCTACGACCGGGTGGTGAAGGAATTCGACGCGAAGAGTAAGTACCACCCGAAAGCGCAAAAGCGGATTGAAGAGGTCAAGCGCTCGCTCGCCGCGGCGGCGGCGAAGACTCCCGGGAAGTCGGGTCCACGGCCTTGATCGGCGTGACCGCCGCGGGTTCCGGACGGACGCCCATGATCCGATTGACGTCGCGCGCGTAACCTACGGCCGAAACGATCGCGGTCGCCGTCGCAATCCAGAGCGCCACCTCGCCGAGCACGACGAATCTCTGCAGATGGTCCTGGCCGAGGATGAGGATCAGGATGGCGGCCACTTGCGCGACCATCTTCACTTTCCCGAGGTTTGAGGCCGGAAGCGTCTGACCGCGTGCGTGCACGATGCTGCGCAGGACGGTGACGAAGAACTCCCGGCCGAGAATCACCGTCACCATCCACGCCGGTGCCAGGCCCAGGTAGACCAGCGACACGAACGCCGCGGTCACGAGCAATTTGTCCGCGAGCGGATCCATCCATTGCCCGAGTCCGGTGATCTGCTTGGTGCGCCGGGCCACGTATCCGTCGAGCCAGTCGGTCAGTGACGCGACGGCAAAAATAATGGCGCCCAGGAACTCGCGGCTGATGTCCAGGTAGTACAAGTCCTTTGGATTCGTCATCAGGACGACCACGAGCAGCGGCACCAGAAAGATGCGGCCGATTGTGATCGCGTTCGGAAGGTTCACAGGCAGCGCCCGGTGTAATTCTAGCGCAGCCGGACCGTTCCCAGAAGGAGCCGCGTGCTAAGATGCCCGGTTGTCATGAAGGCCATTCTCCTTGCCGGGGGTAAGGGCACGCGGCTGCGGCCGATGACGCTCCACACCCCCAAGCCCATTGTTCCCATCTTCGATCGTCCGTTTCTTCAGTATCAGATCGACCTGCTTCGTCAGGTCCCGGAGATCGACGAAATCGTCCTGAGCCTCAACTACCAGCCTCGACGAATCGAGGAAGTATTTGGCGACGGCGCCGACTTCGGCGTCCACATCCGCTACGTCGTCGAGCCCACGCCTCTCGGCACCGGCGGCGCCATCAAGTTCGCGGCCGGCGACGCCAGAGGCGAGCCCATCGTCGTCTTCAACGGCGACGTGTTCACGTCCGTGGACCTGCCGGCTGTGCTCGCGCTTCACAGGGAGCGCAAGGCTCGCGCCACGATTGTCCTGACGCCGGTGGACAATCCCACCGCGTATGGCCTGGTTGAAACGGATGCGCAGGGCAACGTCGAGCGCTTCGTCGAGAAGCCGCAGCCGGATCAGATCCGCTGCGACACGATCAACGCCGGCATCTACATCCTCGAGCCCGATACGCTGTCGCGCATTCCTGCCGATACCGTGTACTCGATCGAGCGCGGCTACTTCCCGTCGCTCGTCGAGAATCACGAGACGTTCGTGGCGTACATCTATCGCGGCTACTGGATCGACATCGGCACGCCCGACAAGTACCGGCAGGCCCACCGCGACATCATGACGGGGCGTTTCGTCGCGCCGCCGTTCGCGAAGATTCCGAACGGCTCCTGGATTTCGCCGGATGCGCGCATCGAGGAAGGCGCGACCATCGAGGCGCCGTGCTTCATCGACGCCGGCGCGGTGGTCAAGACCGGCGCGCGTATCGGGCCGTACTCGGTGATCGGCCGGCACTGTCACGTCGGCGAGAACGCGCTCGTCAACGGCGCCATTCTCTGGCCCAACACCTGGATCGACAACGAGGCCCGCATCGGCGCGGCCATCGCCGGACGCCACTGCCACTTCGGCCGCAACTCGGAGATCGGCGATCAGGCCATCTTCGGCGACAAGTCGGTCGTGACGGATTACTCGAAGGCCTGATCAATCATTCAATCCATCAATCAGTCAATCCATCAATCAGTCAATCACTCAATCCCTCAATCACTGAATCCCTCAATGCCCATCAATCCCTCAATCTTCAAAGCCTACGACGTCCGCGGGCTCTATCCCGGCGAGATCAATGAAGACGCCGCGCGCCTGATCGGTCGCGGCTATGCCGCCTATCTCAAGGCGAAGCGGATCGGCGTGTCCCGCGACATGCGGGTTTCCTCGCCGGGCATCGCGGCAGCGTTTATCGAAGGCGCCCGCTCTCAGGGCGCCGACGTCGTCGACTATGGGATGTGCGGCACCGACATGATTTACTTCGCGGTGGTGCGCGACGGCCTGGACGGCGGCGCGCAAATCACCGCCTCGCATAACCCGAAGGAATACAACGGGATCAAGATGGTGCGCGAGGGCGCGTTCCCGCTCTCGGGCGACGCGGGCATCGGTGACATCCGCGACATGATCGCGAACGACTCATTCCCGGCGCCCCACGGCTTGAGGGGTGCGCTCGAAACGCGCGACCTGCTCGACGCCTACGTCGAGAAGGTGATGTCCTTCATCGATCCCAGCGTCATCAAGCCCTTCAACGTCGTCCTCGACGCCGGCAGCGGCATGGCGGGCGTGGTTGCGCCGCGGCTCTTCGATCGGCTGCCCTGCAAGACGACAAGACTGTGTTTCGAGGTGGATGGAACGTTCCCGAACCACGAAGCCAATCCGCTGATCGAGGAGAACCGCCAGGACATCACGGAACGCGTGATCGAGGAGAAGGCGGATATCGGCATCGCCTGGGACGGCGACGCCGACCGGTGCTTCTTCATCGACGGCACGGGCGAGTTCATCGCCGGAGACTTCGTCACGGCACTCCTCGCCGAGGCGGCGCTGATCAAGACGCCCGGCCAGAAGATCGTCTACGACGTGCGCGCCAGCTACGCTGTGAAGGACATCGTCGCGCACTACGGCGGCACGGCGCTCATGAACCGTGTGGGTCACGCCTTCATCAAGCGCCGCATGCGCGAGGAGGACGCGGTCTTCGGGGGCGAAGTCACGGGCCACTACTATTTCCGCGACTTCTATTACGCGGACAACGGATTCATCCCCGCGCTGCTGATCCTCGAGCTCATGTCCCGCAAGGGCAAGACGCTGCACGAGCTGCTCGCGCCGCTGCGCGCCAAGTACTTCATCTCAGGCGAGATCAATACGAAGGTCGCGGACATCAAGCTCGTGCCCGAACGTCTTGGCGCACTGGCCGGTCGCTACAGCGACGGCCACACCTACACACTCGACGGCTTCTCGGCGGAGTTTCCGGACTGGCACTTCAACGTGCGCGGCTCGAACACGGAGCCGATGCTGCGGCTGAACCTGGAGGCGCTGACGCCGGCGCTCATGGAACAGAAGCGCGATGAAGTCCTTGGAGTCATACGTGGGAGA
The DNA here is from genome assembly GCA_035606665.1 of Vicinamibacterales bacterium. Classification (GTDB taxonomy): domain Bacteria; phylum Acidobacteriota; class Vicinamibacteria; order Vicinamibacterales; family SCN-69-37; genus DASUGC01. The sequence goes on from DATNEY010000027.1 coordinate 105,035, forward strand.
TGATGCGTATCGCTCCATCGATCCATTGATTCATCGATCCATTGACTGAATGACTTGCCCGTCAATGAAATGGACCGTTGGATCGATGCTCAAATGGATCGATATTAGAATGGTGCGTTGTGCGGGCTTAGCATAGTGGTAATGTCCTGGCTTCCCAAGCCAGTCAGACGGGTTCGATTCCCGTAGCCCGCTTTTATTGATCTGGGGGCTTCGCCCCCAGACCCCCGACTCGCTCTCTCGTTCGGCTCGCCTCTCCTGAGAAGCATTTAGGCAAGCCTCACTCCGTTCGCGAGGCTCACTTCGCTTATCGCTCGTTCGCATGTTCACGGGCTTCGCCCCCAGACCCCCGACTCGTTCTCTCGTTCGGCTCGCCTCTCCTGAAAAGCACCTACGCAAGTCGCGCTCCGTTCGCGTGGCTCACTTCGCTATCGCTCGTTCGCATGATCCGGGGCCTTCGCCCCCAGACCCCTTTCCCGATTCACGTCTTGTGCTTCCACCCGCGACTCTGTTAAGGTCTGCGGTGCAGACCAGTCTGCGTGTGAGCATGCCTACCCCCTTCGAGCATCTTGCGTCGTTCGACCGGCTGGTTCACGAGCCGGCGCGGCTGGCGATCCTGACTGCCCTATCGGCCTGTGCGAAGGCGGACTTTGTCTTTCTGCGCGGCCTGACCGGACTGACCAAAGGCAATCTTTCGAGTCATCTGATGAAGCTCGAGTCCGGCGGCTTGGTCTCTATCGAGAAGACCTTCGAGGGCAAACAGCCGATTACGTACGCCGCTCTTACGACCGAGGGCCGCGACGTGCTCAAGGCCTATTGGAAGCGGTTCGACCGCGTCCGCAAAGGCGTACGTCAGCTGAAGACGCTGCGGGTGTCCTAATGATGGTCGAGAACCGGCTCGAACGCATTCGTCTGCTCAGTGAGCGTTTTCAGGAGCTGCAGGGTTTGCGGGTCGCGGTCGCTGGAGTTTCATTGGCCGCGGCGATGGGCGTCTACCTTATGGTGGCGCCGGTCCCCACGAATAACGGCGCCCTCGCTGCCCTCCTGCTCGCGCTGGCTCCGATGGTTCCCGGCGTCTGGTATGCGAACCGGTATTACTCCGCGACATTCGGGCGCCAGGTGTCGAACCCTGTCGCCCGAAAGAACAAAGCAACGCTTGTGTTCCTCCTCGTGTACTTCGGCAGTGGCTGGATCCTGAACACGACGTTCCCAGCGATTCCGTCCGGCGCTCCGACGGTCGCTACGGTGGCATTGGTCTCATTGTGGGTAGCCGTGCGTGACTGGCCGTGGCGCGGCTACTACGTTGGCGCACCTGTGGCGGTCGCACTCACGTTTGCCTCGACCGCATCCGCCGGCGGCACTCTCGATCCTGGTAAGACGCTGGCATTTCTCTTCCTCGCAACGGGCGTCTCGCTCGTGCCGATTGGCGTGCTCGATCACCTGCTGCTCGTGCGGCTCCTGAAGGAATCCCGCGAATCGCTCGCACGTAGGGTAAACTGAGGGTCTTCGTAACTACTCCCCCTGAACCGCTCGCGCGATGTGAGCGATTTCGGCTGAGTGGGCTGACCGCCCCCGACGCGGCCGAAAGTGAATACAGCAGATGGCCTCGCGCGTTGCACCGGGCGATAAGTGTCCCCGATGTCTCAAGCCTACTGGCCGCCCGATCACGCCCGTCACCGCAGCGGTGCCGCTGGTTTACTACCAATGCGACGACTGCCCCCACGTGTGGATCGAACAACGCAGCAAGGCTGACCGAGCGGCAGGCACCAAACCTGTTCAGGTCAACTGAATTGGCAATCGCGTACACATTCACGATCCGCAGCCGCGAACGTGGTCAGGTCCTGGGCCAGGCCATCGTCTGCGCTGGCGCCAGATACGCATCGGTGATGCGGACGACGTCGCCTTATCCGGGCCGGCGGTTCACGAACGCGATGCATTGGAGCGACGTCGAGCGCCAACTCGGCGGTTCGCTGGCCGCGCCGCTCACTGGCAGCAGCGCGATCGCGCGACTCCTCGCCGGCGAACAGGCACCTGGACTCAGCCTTCACTACTTGAGTCACGAACGGCTCCCCGAAGGGATGCCGGAAGCCCAGGTCGTCGAGCATCTCGACGAGCAGCTGCGTCTCACTGGTGACCAAATAGAGAAGACTGCCCAAAGACCGAACGAAGTGAGCGATTTGATCGGGATGGCGGGATCCGAACCCACGATCCCCTGAGGCCAACGCTCCATCGAGCGCCGGCCTTCGTCATAACCTGATGCTGGACGAATCAGTGAAGAAGCGTCGGCACCATTTCGTCTGGCGTCATTACATCGAGGCGTGGACGAGCGATGGTCGGATCTTCTGCTGCCGTGATGGGCAGGTGTTCGGCGCCAACCCCAAGAACGTCGCGGTTGAAGGCGACTTCTATCGACTTCAAGATCTTACCGATGCCGACGTTTCGGCAATCAGGGGAATCATTGCACTCGTTCAGAAGGACCTAAGACCGCTAAGTGAGGGCTGGCTCGCCATCTTTGCCGCTCCCTTCGAGCTCCGCCGCAAATACCGAGCGCGCGGGCTGAAAGATCAATCGGTGGAACAGCGTCTCGACGTCTTGTTCAGTAACTTGGAGGAAGAGATTCACGCCCTCCTGGAAGAGGAATCAGTCCCGCTGCTCGCTTCCCTTCGTAAGGGCCAAGCTGGAGCGTTTGAGACTTCGGACGGGTTTTCTCGACTGATGTATTTCCTGTCAGTCCAGTTCATGCGAACGAAGAGAACGAAAGAGGCGGTCAGGGCGTCGCTGGCGGGCCAGATGATCAATGTTGACAACACCTGGGGCGTGTTGCGCCACATGCTCGCAACCAATATGGCGGCGGCTTTCGCCGCGCGACGCGACCGCTACCGCCTGGTCTTTCTCCGCGCGCCTGCTGATTGCCAACTGGTGACTTCTGATCAGCCGGTTATCAACACGCTCGCCTTGGACCTTCCTCCCGGCCAGGCTCCGGAATCAGTTGAGTTCTACTACCCGATCGCCCCCCGCCTGGCACTGCTCGTGAGCCAACGGGACGGCCCCGATCGCAGCGCCGGTCCTCAAATGACCGGCCATCAGGTCGCAACCTACAACCGCATGATGGCCGATGCATCTCATGAGCAGGTGTTCGCGGCGGATCCGGCCCTGTTCGAGAACCTTGGTGTCTCTCCTTGACGAACAGAGGTGCGCTCATCCGGTGGCTGCCGGAACGCCGTCGAGGCAAAGCACCGGCCCACAAGCAAACGGCCCGGCTGGGGCCGGGCCGAATCACAGCGACAAAGATTGGTCGGGATGACGCGATTCGAACGCGTGACCCCCTGACCCCCAGTCAGGTGCGCTACCAGGCTGCGCTACATCCCGAATATTGATCCGGGGGACTTCGTCCCGCCGGACCCCTATCGCCGACGCTTCCCTGGGGACTTCTTGGCGGGTCGCGTCGATCGCTCGGCTCGCGCGGCGCGGACGGAACGACTCGATGATTGTACTTTCTTTCCGGCCCGCGCGGGTTTCGACGTCTTCTTCGCCGACCGCCTCGCGGTCGCGGGCGCGAGACGAAGGGTGCCTCGATCTGCGCCGCCCGTCAGGACACCGAGAATCCCGTGGAGGCCGGAACGCACATCGCCGAGGGTCTTCCTAACTTCGCGATCGAGCAGTTCTCCAACCGCCTCGTCCGAAACGTTGGCATCGTCCTCGGACTCGACCGCGAACATCGCCGGATCCTCTTCGCTCAACTGCCGGCGCGCGCCCGCGAGCGTGAGGCCTTCGACGAACAGTAGATGCTTGAGTCTCAGAACGCGCTCGACGTCGCCCTTGCGGTAGACCCGCGGCGAGCCGGCGCCCTTCGAGAGGCCGAGGTCCGGAAACTCCGCCTCCCAGCTGCGTAGAACGTAGAGCTGCACCTCGGCGATCTCGCAGACTTCCTGCGACCGAAAGACCGCGCGGTTGGGTATTGCAGCCATCGTCAAATTTGCGGGAAGTATAGCAGCGTCACTGCTCTCGCCGCCGTCGCCGGGCGGCCAATTCCCTGCGCGCCTGACGCTCTCGCCCTTTGAGTCTCTCTCGCCCGGCAGCCTTGCCCTTTGACCTTTGCCCTCTGCCCTCCGCCCCTCCGTTTGCCCTCTGCCCTTTGCCCTCTGCCCTGTTCTTGGCATCCGCTCTTCGTCGAATGGTCAACCGAATCGGCGTGCCTTCGAATCCAAAAGCCTCGCGCAGCTGGTTGACGAGGTACCGCTCGTAGGAGAAATGCAGCTCGGACGCCACATTCGTGAACAGCAGGAATCCAGGGGGATTCGTATGGTTCTGGGCCGCGTAGAGGATCCGCACCTCCCGCCGTGTCTTGCTCGTCGGGACGTGCCTCGCCGTGACTCGCTCGAGGACGCGATTGAGCTCGGAGGTCGACACTTTCTTCGCGCGCGCTTCGGCCACTCGCGTCACGACCTGCAGCAGCCGATCCGTCCGGTCGCCGGTCAGGGCCGAGATGTGGACGATGGGCGCAAACTCGAGGAACTTGAGCTGAAACCTGAGTTTGTCGTCGAACGCCTTCACGAATTCCTGGCCGCGACCCTTCACCAAATCCCATTTGTTCACGGCGATGACGATGCCGCAGCCGGCTTGCTCGGCTTCACCGGCGATCGCGCCCTCGCGGTCGCCGGCACCCTCGGTGGCATCGACGACGAGCACCACGACGTCGGCTCTGGACATCGCACGCTTCGCGAGGACGACGCTGACTGATTCCACCTGGCCCGCTTCGGCGACCTTGCCGGGACGGCGCATTCCAGCCGTGTCGACGAGCCGGATCTGGTGATCGCGCCAGCGCAGCAGTATGTCCACCGAGTCTCGCGTGGTGCCGGGGATCTCGCTCACGAGCATCCGCTGCTGCCGCAGCAGCCGGTTTACGAGCGACGACTTCCCGACGTTCGGCCGTCCGACAATGGCAACGGCGAACTCACCTGATTCGGCGGGGACATGACGCGGGGTCAGGGTCGCCAGGCGACGCCCGACCTCGTCGAGCAGCTCGTAGACGCCGTCGCCATGCTCCGCCGAGACTTCGAACACCGGTTCGATCCCGAGCCGGTGGAATTCGTCGACGCGCGCACGCGCGGTCTTGTCGTCGGTCTTGTTGACCGCCAAAAGCATCGGTACGTTGAGCTTGCGGACCCGTCGAGCGATCTCTTCGTCGCCAGGTACGACTCCTTCGCGGCCATCGACGAGCATGACGACAATGTCCGCCGACTCGAGAGCCCGAAGTCCTTGTTCCACGACGAGCGGGTGGAGTGGATCGGTCGTCGCGCCAAACAAGCCGCCGGTGTCGACCAGCGTGAAGTCGCGCTCACCCCACTTGGCAGGCGCCATCACGGCATCCCTCGTCGTGCCGGCCACGGGCGCCACGATCGAGCGGCGCGTGCCGGTGATGCGGTTGAAGAGCGTGGACTTGCCGACGTTGGGCCGCCCGACGAGCACCACAGACGGGCCAACTGCACGCTTGGACATCTACGCGAGTCTATCCGACTTCAATTTAGCGGATTACTTGACTCCGTAAGTCCTTTGATTTAGCGTGACTTACGGCTGATCGGGGCCGCCTAACTCATGATCAAAGTCGACATCGTCAACGAGGTCTCCAAGCTCGCCGACATCACCAAAGTGAAGGCGGAAGTGGCCGTGGACGCCGTGTTCGACGCGATGCGGGCCTCGATGATGCGCGGCGAGCGCATCGAACTGCGCGGCTTCGGCGTGTTCCAGGTGAAGCCCCGTAAGCGCGGCATCGGCCGCAACCCACGGACCGGCAAGGAAGTCCGAATCCCGCCCGGACGGACGATTCGCTTCAAGCCCGGCAAGGAACTCCAGAACGTCGGCGGCTGAGCACGTTGCCCTTCGACCCACCGGTCGCATTCGACGCGCCACGCAAATTCCAGCACAGGTATGTCTGGCCTGTGACGCTGTTCGTGTTGACCCTCGCGATGACGACGTTCATAGGCGGCGCGCATTACGCCGGGTTCCTTGAATCGCAGGGCCTGGCCCAACCGCGATTGGCGTCTCTGCAGTGGTTCGTGACCGGGCTCTTCTATTCAGTGCCGATGCTGCTCATCCTCGGCACGCACGAGTTCGGTCACTACTGGTACTGCCGGCGGCACAACGTCGATGCGACGCTGCCGTATTTCCTTCCGGCGCCCGTCCCGCTGACCGGCACGTTCGGCGCCGTGATCAAGATCAAGGAGCCGTTCCCGTCGAAGCGCGCGCTGTTCGATATCGGTGTCGCCGGGCCGATTGCGGGATTCCTAGTCATGGTCCCGCTTCTGTACGTGGGCATCTCGCTCTCCGCGATCGTCAAGGTTCCGGAGAATACGGACAACCTCATCTACTTCGGCGAGCCGCTGCTCCTGAAGGCCCTCGCGCGATTCCACTTCGGTACCCTGCCTCAGGGCTTTGACCTGATGCTGCATCCCATCGGCTTTGCGGCCTGGTTCGGGATGCTCGCGACGGCGCTCAACCTTCTCCCATTCGGCCAGCTGGATGGCGGCCACATCGCCTACGCGGTGTTTGGACGCCGCGCGCGATTCATCTCCGCGGCAACGCTGGCCGGAACCCTGCTCCTGACGCTGCGGACTTCCAGCTGGATCTCCATGGCCGTGATCATGCTCGGAATGGCGTTCTTTCTCGGGCTTCGGCATCCGCAGGTTCCGGACGATGAGGTTCCGCTGGACCGCACTCGCAAGCTCGTCGCCGTGTTCGCGCTCCTGATTTTCGCGATCTGCTTCACGCCGGTGCCGATCGAGATCTTCTTCGGTCAGTAGCCGGGGCTCGGCCCCGGCGGGACGCTGGCACTGAAGGGCCGGCAGCGCTGCCGGGGCTGAAGCCCCGGCCTACAGCACGCTGACCGGATCGACGTCGATCGTTACCTTCCGCTTGAGCTCGGGCCTTTCATCGAGCGCGCGCAGGAGCGCCTCGCGCATGGCCTTGCGTTTATTGCCTTTGATGAAAAACTGCGCCCGGAATTCGTCCTTGACCTTCGCGATCGCGGCAGGCGCCGGGCCAATCACCTGGCCGTGCGGATGATGGTGACGCGTCCGGTTCACGAGATCCTGGGCCGCCGACATCGCCCGATCCGCCGACCTGTCCCTCAGCACCACGTTGATCATCGCGGTCGTCGGCGGGTAACGCAGGCTCGTGCGGAATTCCATCTCGCGGGCGTAGAACGTGTCGTAGTCCTGCGCGGCGCCAGCCTTCACGGCGTAGTGATCGGGATAGAGCGTCTGGATCACGGCTTCGCCGGGCTGCTCGCCCCGGCCCGCCCGGCCCACGACCTGCGTCAGCAGTTGGAACGTCCGCTCTGAGGCACGAAAGTCCGCCAGCCCGAGCCCGACATCCGCCGAGATCACGCCGACCAGCGTCACGGCCGGAAAATCATGTCCCTTGGCGATCATCTGCGTCCCGACGACGATGTCGATCTCGCCGCGATCGACGGCCTCGAGAACACGGGCGATGGCGCCACGCCGGCGGATCGTGTCGCGATCGACGCGGGTGATTCGCGCGCCCGGAAACTTCACTTTGAGATCCGCTTCGATGCGCTCGGTCCCGAAGCCGGACTGCTCGAGGTACTCCCCGCCACAGGCTCCACACTTGCGGGGAACTGCCGCTGAGTAGTTGCAGTAATGGCAGCGCACCCTGCGCTGCATCCGGTGGTACGTGAGCGAGACACTGCAGTGCGGACACTCGAGCGAGGCGCCGCACTGGCGGCAGAAGACGATTACCGCAAAGCCGCGGCGGTTGAGCAGCACGACGGTCTGTTCGCGCCGTTCGAGCCGATGTTCGATCGCCTTCACCAGCGGCTCGCTGAGCGCCACGTCCGCGCCGCGGGCCGCGTACTCATCGCGCATGCTCACGACCCTGACCGCCGCAAGCGGCCGGTCCAGCACCCGCTTCGCAAGCCGCACGTACTCGTAGCGGCCCGCCTTTGCGTTCGACATCGACTCGAGTGACGGCGTGGCGCTGCCGAGCACAATGAGCGCGCCTTCCCTGCGAGCGCGCACCACGGCCACATCCCTGCCGTGGTACCTGGGAGACTCATCCTGCTTGTACGATCCGTCCTGCTCCTCGTCGACGACGATGAGGCCGAGCTGCTCGATGGGCGCGAGCACGGCTGAACGCGTGCCGACAACGATGTCGACATCGCCGCGGCGGATGAGGTGCCACTGATCGTGCCGCTCCCCTTCAGCGAGGCCGCTGTGCTGAATCGCGACGCGCTCGCCAAACCGGCTCCTGAACTGGCCTGCCAGTGACGGCGTGAGCGCAATCTCGGGCACCAGAATCAGCACCCGGCGCCCCTTCGCGATCACCTCACGCGCGAGCCTCAGGTACAGCTCCGTCTTGCCGCTGCCGGTGACGCCGTGGAGCAGAACCGTGTGAAAGGTCTGCGAGGCCGAGGCATCCTCGAGGCGCCGGAACGCGTCTGCTTGCTCGATGGTGAACACCGGCTCCGCCTGTGCGGCGCGGGACAGCGTCCACGTCTCGCCCGGATTCCGCAGCGAAACGTCGTCGCGCAGGCGGACGATTCCTGCCTGAACGAGCGTCTTCACCGTGCTGAAACCGATGCCGGCCACGTCGAGATCAGCCATCGCGACGCCGCCCGGGCTCGCGCGCAGGGCGTCAATCAGAGCCTTCTGCTTCGCGCCGCGGATCTTGTCCGTCTTTGCGCCATCAACGAGATCCACCGACCTGACGGTCCGGAAGGCGTCTCCGTCGCCGCGCCTCGATGCCACCGGCATCGCGAGCGCAAGCGCCCCGCCGGGACCGCTGGCGTAGTACTCACCGATCCAGAGCGCGAGGTCGACAACCGCCGCCGGTACGAACGGCTCGTCGTCCAGAACCTCGATGACGTCCTTCAGTTCCGAGCCAGGCGGCGCGGTTGCGGCGAGATCCGCGATACAGCCGATGACCGTGCGGCCGCCGACCGGTACCCGGACCCTGGCGCCCTTGTGAAGCGGGCGCGTGGTGCGCGCGCGATAGCTGAGCAGGCCGAGCCCCGGGACGGGAACCCCGACGGCAATGATGAGATCGGCGCGATCAGCCGGCGTCGGCGAGGAGGTCACGCACTTTCTTCATGTCTTCCCAGACGTCGCGCTTGCGGTCGGGGCTCCGCAGGAGGAACGCCGGGTGAAACGTCGGGATCAGCAGGATGCCGCCGCGGAAGTCGTGGACCTTTCCGCGAATGCGGGAGATGGGCACATCGGTTCCGAGCAACGCGTGCGCCGCGAAGGTGCCCAGCGCCACGATGACCTTCGGCTGAATCGTGTCGATCTGCCGGAAGAGAAACGGCTGGCACGTCGCGACTTCGTCCGGCTCCGGATTCCGATTGTTCGGCGGCCGGCACTTCAGGACGTTGGCGATGTAGACGTCGCTGCGTTTCAGGCCGATCGACTCGATGATCTTGGTGAGCAGCTGCCCCGCGCGCCCGACAAACGGCTCGCCCTGGATATCTTCGTCCGCTCCCGGCGCCTCACCGACGAACATCAGCCGCGCCTGCGGATTCCCAACGCCGAAGACGATCTGCTTCCGGCCGAGGCCGTGAAGTTTGCAACGGGTGCAATCACCGAGGTCTTCGCGGATGGCAGGCAGCGACTCAGCAGCGACGGCGTCCAGAACGACAGGAACCTCCGTCACTCCGCTCCGTTCCTCCGAATGACTCCGTTTCCTCCACAATGGATCTTTCGAAACACCCGTGACGCCGAGCTCTTCATAGAATTCCAGATGATCGGCAACCGCGCGGCGATCGGTCATGAAACCGTCGCTCCAGCCTTCAGGGCGGCTTCGACGCGATCGAGAATCGCGACGGCGACTTCGCGCTTCGACAGGAGCGGCAGGCGCTCGGCGCCCGCCGCGGACACGAGCGTCACGATGTTGGTATCGACCTCGAAACCCGCGCCCGGCGCCGTCACGTCGTTCGCGACGATCAAGTCCACCTGCTTGGCCGCCAGCTTTTTCTGCGCAGCGGGCAGCGGATCGCCTGTCTGGGCGGCGAAGCCGACGAGCACGGGCTTCTGCGATCCTTTTCGCGCCGCGCCAAGCTCGGCGAGGATGTCCGGCGTGCGCTCCAGCGTGAGCGCCAGGCTGCCTTCACCTTTCTCCATCTTCGAATTCGCGGCGCCCCCGGCGATGCGGTAGTCGGCGACGGCCGCGGCCATCACCACGACGTCCGTTTCGGCCGCGCGGGCGATGACCTCCGCGTGCATCTCCGACGCGCTCCGCACGCGGACCGTCTCGCTGACCGCCGGCGGTTCAATTGACGTCGGACCGGCGACAAGCGTCACAATCGCGCCTCGGCGCGAGGCTTCTGCCGCCACCGCGAAGCCCATCCGTCCACTCGATCGATTCCCAAGAAACCGTACGGGGTCGACATCCTCGAAAGTCGGGCCGGCGGTCACGAGTACCCTCTTCCCCGTCAGTGCTGTCTGAGGCTGAAGAATCCGCTCGGCCGTTTCGACAATCGCCTCGGGCTCGGCGAGGCGTCCCTTGCCGACCCAACCGCACGCGAGGTAGCCGGCTCCAGGATCGACGAATCGCACACCGCGCGCCGTCAGCGTCGCCAGATTCGCGACAACAGCCGGGTGATCCCACATGTTCGTATTCATGGCTGGAGCCATGAGCACAGGCGCTCGCGTGGCGAGGTAGAGCGATGTGAGGAAGTCGTCCGCGATACCGTTCGCGAACTTGCCGATGATGTTGGCGGTGGCCGGAGCAACGAGCAGCAGATCCATGCCGGACGCGAGCGCGATGTGCTCGATGTCGGCGTTCATCCCCGGTGCGAATTGGGAGGTGATGACCGGCTCGCGCGTGATGGCTTCGAAGGTTACGGGACCGACGAAGCGCGTGGCCGTGCGCGTCATGACCGCCTGGACGCGGTGACCGCGCTTCTGCAGCAGTCTGGCTACCTCGACCGCCTTGTAGGCGCCGATGCCGCCAGTGACGCCGAGGCCGACGAAGGCCACGGAAACCGCCTACTCAGTCTCGGAAGGCTCGGCGCGCTGGACCGTGCCTGCGGCGACCTCCTGCAAGGCGCGGCGGGCCGGCTTCGGCGAGCCGTCGACCTTGGGCAGGCAGCCCTGCAGCAGTTGACGCGCGCGCGCCGCGGCGACAGTCACGAATTCAAACGAGTTATCCGGTCGCACAATTGGCTTCATCTTGTCCGCCATTACTCCGCTCCTCGAAACGTTCTGACGATGGGCTCGACCCCGGCGCGCCGGCGGATCCGCCTGGCACGTTCAGCAGTGACGATCGCGCACAACTCACCTACGCACCTGCCGAGTTCATCGTTGATCACGACGTAGTCGTATTCGTCGACGGCGCTCACTTCTTCCCTGGCCGTGGCGAGGCGCCGTCGAATTGCCGGCTCCTCGTCCTGGCATCGGCCGCGCAACCGCGACTCGAGCTCAGGGAACGACGGCGGCAGCACGAACACGCCAACCGCCTCTTGCGCGCGGGTCCGTACCTGACGCGCCCCCTGGACGTCGATCACGAGTACGACATCCAGGCCCGCGGCCAGCAGGGCCTCGGTCTCGGCGCGGCCCGTGCCATACAAATTCCCGAAGACATCGGCCCATTCCAGGAACCCGTCCTGCTGGACCATCGCCTCGAAGGCCGCCCGATCCACAAAATTATAGTCGACTCCGTTCGATTCGCCCTGCCGCGGAGCGCGGGAGGTATAAGACCGCGACTGCACCAGCCCGGGACAGACCTGCACCAGTTTCTCGACAACGGTCGTCTTTCCTGTCCCCGATGGCGCGGACACGACGAATAGCAGACCGCGGAGTGGGGCTGGCTTACTCGACATTCTGCACTTGCTCCCGCAGCCGCTCCAGCTCGGCCTTGGCGGCGATCACAGTTTCGGTGGCCCTGGGCCCCTCTGCCTTCGAGCCGATCGTATTTATCTCCCGATTCATCTCCTGAAGAAGGAAGTCGAGCTTGCGGCCGCACGGTTCGTCGGACGCGGCGAGTGTCTGCCAATGCTCGATGTGGCCACGCATCCGCACGATTTCCTCGTCAACGTCCGACCGCGCGACGAATCGGACAACCTCCTGCGACATCGCCGCCGGGTCTCCGGCAAGATCGGCGGGCAGTGACGCCAGGCGCTCTCGGAGGCGAGCCGCCAGCTGTTCCTGGCCGGCCGCGGCCAGGCGCTCGAGGTCATCGACGAATCCTCCGATTGCACCGAGTTTCGCCGACAGATCCGCCGCCAGGTAGCGCCCCTCGGTCTCACGCATCGTCACAAGGGCGTCAGTCGCCTCGCGGATCGCCGATTCGACGAGCGAAGCGAGGGATTCGCTGACCTGCGCACCGGCCTCGCCTTTGGCGCGAATCTCCATCACCTGCGGCACGCGCAGCATGTCAGACACCGTGAGAACGCCGGTCACAAGCCCCTTCGCGCGCGCTCCGTCGAGGACCGAAGACAGGCTCTGCAGCAATGACTCGTCGAGGATGATCTCGCGAGCCGGCAGGGACGTGCGTTCCACGAAGATAGAGGCCTCGATGCGGCCACGCGTCAGCTTCTGCTGGAGGACTGCCTTGACGCGCTGCTCCACGGACGCGAGCGACTGCGGCGATTTCAACGCCACGTCGAGGAACCGGTGATTGACCGACTTCAACGAAACGCTGACCTTGTCGCCGCCTTCCTCCCGGCTGATCGACGCAAAACCTGTCATCGAACGAATCACATCAGAATCCCTTCGGTGGAATCGGGCGTGCGCTCGACATCACGCTCCTCGAACGCCTGCAGCGCATACAGCTTGGCGTAGACACCGCCCGGCCGCGACACGAGCTCATCGTGGGTGCCGATCTCCGCGATTTCTCCGCCCTCGAGGGCGATGATGAGATCCGCGCGCCGGACCGTGGACATCCGGTGCGCAATGACGAAGGTCGTCCGGTCCTTCATGAGATTCGCCAGCGCATCCTGCACGAGCAATTCAGACTCGGCGTCCAGCGCCGACGTCGCCTCGTCGAGCACGAGCAGCGGACAGTCCTTCAGGATCGCGCGCGCGATTGCGATCCGCTGGCGCTGGCCGCCGGACAACCGCTGCCCCCGCTCACCGATCCGCTCGTCGTAGCCAGAGGGCAGCTGCCGGACGAACTCGTGCGCGTGAGCGGCTCGCGCTGCGGCCTCGATACGTTCGCGGCTCGCATCAGGAACGCCGTACGCGATGTTCGAGGCAATCGTATCGTCGAAAAGCACCGTTTCCTGGGTCACGAGAGCCGTCTGCGCGCGCAGCGACTTCAGCGACACCGATCGGATGTCCACGCCGTCGACCAGGATTCCGCCTTCCGTGACGTCGTAGAAACGTGGAATCAGGTTCACGAGCGTGGTCTTGCCCGCGCCACTGAGACCGACGATGGCCGCGACCTGACCGGAGCGCACCGTCAGGTTGACGTGACGAAGCACGTAGCGGCCAGGCTCGTCGTCATACGAAAACGCGACCTCGCGAAACTCCACCTGCGATCGGAGTGGCGCGAGTGACGGCGCATTCGGCGTCTCCTTCACTTCGCTGTGGGTGTCGAGCAGCTCGAAGATCCGTTGGGCTGACGCAATCGCCTGCTGGATGGCCGCATTCACCCGGCTCAGCTTCTTGATAGGCGTGTACATCAGAAATGCCGCCGTCAGGAACGACATGAACTCGCCGGGCGTGATCAGCTTCTGGGAGATGCGGCTCGCGCCGTACCAGACGGCGCCGATGGCCGCCAGGCCGCCGATGAGCTCCATGATCGGCGGGAGCGCCGATAACGCGCTCATGATCTTCATGTTCGTCCGGTAGAGCCGGTGTGAGGCGTCTGCAAAACGCTTCGCTTCACGGGCTTCCGCGCCGAACGCCTTCACGATTCGATGGCCCGCGAGGCCCTCGGTCGCGATGTGCGTGACGTTGCCGAGCTCCTCCTGGCTGCGTTTCGACGTGCTCCGGACTTTCTGGCCGAGCCGCGCAAGCGGATAGACGACCAGCGGCGCGGCAGTCAGGCAGACCAGCGCGAGGTGCCAGTCGATCGCGAACATCAGGATCACATAGCCGACGATCGCGAGCGACTCGCGAATGAGGTCCGCCACCGTCTCGGCGACGACGTTCTGCACCTGATTGACGTCGTTGGTGATGCGCGAGACGAGCTGACCTGAGGTCCGTCGCGAGAAGAATGCCGCGGACTGGTCCAGGGTGTGGCGGAACAGCTGATTCCGCAGATCGCGGACGACGCGCTGCCCGACGTCCGCCATGAGGTAGCCGGAGGCATAAGCCCCGAGACCTTTGGCGAAATAGGAGGCGAGAATGAGCATCGCAACCCACGCGACGCCGGTGCCGCTGCCGAGGACGTTGTCGCCGATTGGCTGGACGGCCGCTGCGACGCCCGCCGAGCCAATGGCGTACACGACCATCGCGAGCAGCGCAACAGTAACCAGGCCCTGGTAGGGTTTCGCGTACTTCCGGAGGCGCCTGAACTCGTTCACCGCGCTGAGAGCTTAGCCCGAATAGCCCTTCGGCTGGCGCTCGTGCCAGTGCCATGCCGTGCGGACAATCGTGTCGAGACTGGCGCGCGAGGGCGTCCACCCGAGCTCCGCTCGCGCCCTGGCGTTGGAGGCAACGAGCCGGGCGGGATCGCCGGCCCGCCGCGGTCCGATACTGTGCGGCACGCGCGTGCCGGCGACGCGGCCCACGGTCTCGATGACCTGCCGCACCGACATACCGTCGCCGCTTCCGAGGTTGAAGTAGCCGGACGGACCGCCGCTCTGCAGACGCTTGAGCGACGCAACGTGCGCATCCGCGAGATCGGACACGTGGATGTAGTCGCGAATGCACGTGCCGTCGGGCGTATCCCAGTCATCGCCGAACACGGTCAGCGCCTTACCGCCACGCACCGCCGCGACCGCCAGCGGTATCAGATGCTCTTCCGGGTGATGGTCTTCACCGATGATGCCGCTTTCGTCCGCGCCGGCGGCGTTGAAGTACCGGAGGCCGATGCAGCGGATCCCGAACGTCCGCTCCATGTGCGGAAACACGCGTTCCACCGCGAGCTTCGATTCACCGTACGGATTGATCGGACGCTGCGGATGCGTCTCGTCGATTGGAGTCGTCTGCGGCTCACCGAATGTCGCGGCCGTCGATGAGAACACGAACGATTTCACGCCGGCTTCAGCCATCGCCTGCAGCACACTGAGGGCGCCGCCGACGTTCACCCGGTAATACAGAAACGGCTCGCGGACCGACTCGCCCACCGAAAGCTTTGCCGCGAAGTGCATCACGGCCGACGCGCCTGACTCGACAAGCGCCTGACGGACGCGCGCGGTGTCGAGAATGTCTCCCTGGACCAGGGTGACGCGTCGATCGGGATGGGCCGCGGCAATCCGTTCCACGGACTCGGCATGCCCTGCCGACAAGTCGTCGTACACAACGACGTCGTACCCCGACGCGGCTAGGATTTTCACGGAATGGCTGCCGACGTAGCCGGCACCACCGGTGACGAGAACCACGCTCACGGACGGCCTATCGAGTAGTAGGTGAACCCGAGCGCCCGCACCTGCTTGGGATCGTACTGGTTACGGCCGTCGAAGATCACCGGCTTCACGAGCGCCCGCTTGATCCGGCTGAAGTCCGGCTCACGAAATTCATTCCACTCCGTGACGAGCAGGAGCGCGTCCGCGCCCTTGATGGCGTCGTAGGCATGACGGGCGTAGTAGATCTTGTTGCCGAAGATCGACCGCGCGACTTTCTTTGCCTCCGGATCGTAGGCTCGCACCTTCGCGCCACGCTTCAGCAGCCCTTCGATGATCGGGACCGCCGGCGCCTCGCGCATGTCGTCGGTGCGCGGCTTGAACGACAGCCCCCACACTCCGAACGTCCGCCCCTTCAACGATCTGCCGAAGTGCCGATCGATTTTCTGAAGCAGCCTCACCTTCTGCGCGTCGTTGACGGCTTCGACGCCTTCGAGGACACGGAAGCGATAGCGCTTGTCGCGGGAGAATTTGATGATCGCCTTGACGTCCTTCGGGAAGCAGCTCCCGCCGTAGCCGATTCCCGGAAACAGGAACGCCGAGCCGATCCGGCGATCCGCGCCGATCGCCTGCCGCACCTTGTCGGCATCCGCGCCGTAGAGCTCGCAGACGTTCGCGATCTCGTTCATGAACGAAATGCGCGTCGCGAGCATCGCGTTCGCGGCGTACTTGCAGAGCTCGGCACTCGCGCAGTCCATCACCATGACGGGCGCGCCTGTGCGGGTGAACGGCCTGTAGAGGTCGCGCATGATCGCGGCGGCGCGATCGTCGTTGGCGCCGATCACGACGCGGTCCGGCTTCAGGAAGTCCTCTACCGCCGCGCCCTGCTTGAGGAACTCCGGATTGCTGACGACGCTGAACGGATGGCGGGTCTCGCGGCGGATGGCGTCAGCCACCAGTTCCGAAGTCCCGGCCGGCACGGTGCTCTTGTCCACGACGACCGTATAGCGGCTCATCGCCCGGCCGATCTCGCGTGCCACGCCAAGCACGTGCTTCAAATCCGCGGATCCGTCCTCGCCTGTCGGCGTCCCGACGGCGATGAAAACGACATCGGCCCGCCGCACGGCGTCCGGAAGCTTCGTCGTGAACGTCAGCCGCTTTTCGCGCCGGTTGCGCCGGACAATCTCTTCGAGCCCCGGCTCGTAGATTGGAATCCCGCCCCGGCCGAGCATGCGGACCTTGGCGGCGTCGCGATCGACGCAGACCACGTCGTTGCCCGTCTCGGCGAAACAGGCACCGACCACCAGCCCGACGTAACCAGTTCCAACGACAGCAATCTTCATTCTCAGTCAGCGACCCCGCACGAAAACTCCCCACCGTACCACGCGCTAGAAAATGCTGTCAACCGCTTGATTCATAAGGAGTTGCGGCCGAGGCACGGGACGCGTGATAGCATCCGGCGAGTTTCCACTCGTGCGGATTCTGCTCGACTATCGGCCGGCGCTTCGCCAGCGGACAGGTGTCGGCGAATACGTTCACGAATTGGCCCGGGGGCTCGTCGCGACCTCCGATGACAACGACGAGCAACTCGTCCTGTTCTCCGCGTCCTGGAAGGACCGGCTCGCGCCTTCGGTTGTGCCGGGCGCTTCGGTCATCGACCGCAAGGTCCCGGTCCGGCTGCTGAATCTGGCGTGGCACCGGCTTGGCTGGCCGCCGATCGAACGCCTCGCCGGCCAGCATCTCGACGTCGTCCAGGCCTTCCACCCGCTCGCCATTCCTTCACGGCGGGCGGCGCGGGTCATCACGATCCACGACCTCGACTTTCTCGATCATCCAGAACGCACGCGCGCGGAAATCCGTCGCGACTATCCCGCCCTCGCCGCCGCCAACGCTCGGCGGGCCGATCACATCATCGTGAATTCCGAGACCACGTCGGCCGCGGTGCGCGAACGCTTCGGGATCGAGGCCGATCGACTCACCGTCTGCTACCCGGGCGCGCCGCCCTGGTCTCGGCGCACGGACGAGCCCGGCCAGCCGTGCCTGCTGTTTCTCGGAGCCCTGGAGCCACGGAAGAACGTCGGAGTGCTGCTCGAAGCGTACCGGCGGCTGCTGCATCATCTGCCGGACGCGCCGCCCCTCGTGATCGCCGGTCCTCCCGGTGCGGATTCGAAGACGATCCTGGCGCATGCGTCCGATCGCCCGTTGGCCGGGCGCGTGGAGTTTCCCGGATATATCAAAGACTCGGAGCGAGAGGCGCTCTTCCGCCGGGCGCTCGTGTTCATCATGCCGTCGCACACCGAGGGCTTCGGGATGCCCGTGCTCGAGGCCATGACGGTCGGCGTCCCTGTTGTCGTGGCAGATCGCGGTGCGCTGCCTGAAGTCGTTGGCGACGCGGGGCTTCGTTTCGAGCCCGACGGCGCCGAATCACTCGAAGGACTGCTGAGCGAGCTGATCCAGAACTCCCAGCACCGCCAGATCCTGCGAGAACGAGGCTGGCGGCGCGCGCGGCAATTCAGCTGGCAGGATTCGGCGCGAAGTCTTCGCCAGGCGTGGCGCAAGGCCCGAGACCGGCGTGGAACCGTGCATGGCTGAAGCGGGCCTCAAGATTGCCATCGACGGCCGCGAACTTGCCGGCAAACCGACAGGCGTAGGCCGCTACCTCATCGAAATTCTTCGCGTCTGGACAGCCACCGAGTTTCCACACCGGCTGCTGGTCATCACCCCATCCGAGCCCGATCCGTCAATAGTGCAGTCGCTGCCGGGCGTCGCCTGGCACGTCGAGCCCGCGCGATCCGCCGGCACCCGGTGGGAGCAGGGCCGGCTGCCGCGCGCGCTCGCGAAAGCGAGACCCGACGTGTTCTTCGCACCCGCCTACACGGCGCCGCTACGCCTGCCGTGCCCGATGGTGGTCGTGATCCATGACGTCTCGTACTTCGCACATCCGGAATGGTTCGGCAGGCGCGAGGGCTGGCGCCGCCGCTGGCTGACGAAGTTCACCGCGCGACACGCGCGCACGGTAATCACCGACTCGGAGTTCTCGCGAAGCGAGATCGATCGTTTTCTGCGCCTGCCGGCCGGCCGCATCGTAGTCGCATCGATTGGTGCGCCGGCTCCCGCTTTCACGGATTCGACACGCGAGCCACTTCTTCTCTATGTGGGATCGCTCTTCAAGCGGCGCCGGATTCCTGAACTGATTCAGGCATTTGCGCTGGCGGCGCCACGCGTCCCCAGCGCCCGGCTGGTCCTCGTAGGCGACAACCGGACGATGCCCCGAATCGACCCGCGCGCGTTGGCCCAGGCCGCCGGCCTGGGTGCCCGGTTCGAGTGGCACGACTACGCCTCCGACGCCGTACGGGACGCCCTCTACGCGTCCGCACGCGGGTTTGCATTTCTTTCGGACTACGAGGGATTCGGGCTGCCGCCACTGGAGGCGATGTCGCACGGTGTGCCATCGGTTGTGCTCGACACGCCCGTCAGCCGAGAGGTCTACGGCGACGCCGCTCTACGCGTGGCGCCGGAACCAGGTGCGATCGCCGAGGCCATCGTGACCCTGCTCTCAGACGACGCGGTACATGCGAGATTGAAGGCGGCCGGTGCCGAGCGGCTGCGCGGATACTCGTGGGCGAGCACCGCGGCGACGGTCCGCCGTGTCCTCGAAGAGGCGGCGCAATGACTCCCGACGTCGCCGTCATCATCGTCAACTTCAACACGCGCGCAGAGCTCGAGTCCTGTCTCGGTTCTCTGGCGGGCGCGCCACCAGCCTGCGTCGCCCGCATCATAATCGTCGACAACGCGTCCACCGACGGCAGTATTGAGTTGGTTCGATCGCGATGGCCCAGGGTGGAGGTGCTCGCGCAGGAGCGCAATCTTGGATTTGGCGCGGCGAACAACGTCGCTCTGAGGAAATGCCCTGAACCTTACGCGCTGCTGCTCAACAGCGACACGACGGTGCCGGCGGGCGCCATCGATCGACTGCGCGATCGCCTGCTTGCGATGACGGCCGCGGCTGCGGGACCCAGGATCGTCGACCGCGACGGCAAGCCCGAGTTGTCGCACGGCCGGATGCTCACGCCCTGGACCGAGTTCGTGCAGCGTCGCCGGCAGCGGAATCCCGGACCTCACACGGCCGAGGAACAGCTTGTCGATTGGGTCACAGGCGCATGCATGCTGCTCGACGTCGCCGCGGTGCGCGCGGCTGGCTACTTCGACGAGCGCTTCTTCATGTATGAGGAGGACGTCGACCTCTGTGCGTCCCTGCGTGCAGCCGGCGGACGCATTCTCTTTACGCCCGCAGCCGAAATCGTGCATGTCCGAGGGCGATCGCCACGCGCGCCTGTCGCGGCCGGCACCGGCGCTCATTACGACCGCAGTCATCTCGCCTTTTACGAGAAACATGCCGCCGGCTGGGCCCCCGTGCTGCGCCTGTGGATGCGCCTGCGCGGACGCCGCGTCCGATAGAATCACGCCGGTACGTCTGGTGAGAGTCGCGATCGATGCCAGGAAGCTCCATGACTACGGCATCGGCACATACGTCAGGAACCTGCTGCGCGAGCTGGCGCGGCAGAACGACGATGCCGAGTACGTCCTGCTGTGCCCGCCCGCCGACATCGAGGAGCTGCGGGCACTCGGGCCGCGGTTTCAGCCCGTCGCCGAGCGCTCCGGAAATTACTCGGTCAGGGAACAGATCAGCATTCCGCGCACACTCGCCCGGTCGCGCGTCGACCTGTTCCACGCACCGCACTACGTCGTCTCGCCGTTCGTCACGACACCGTACGTGGTGACGATTCACGACTGCATCCATCTTCGGTTTCCGCAGTACCTTCCCAACCGGCGCGCGTTGCACTACGCGCGCGTGATGATGCGAATGTCGGCGAAGCGATCCCGCCGCGTGCTCACGGTCTCGCAGGCCTCGAAGGATGACATCCTGCACTACCTGAGGGTCCCGGACTCGAAGGTCGAAGTGATCTACAACGCGCTCGACGAGCGCCTGGCGGTCGTCCCGACACCGGACGAGGTCGATCGCGTGCGCCAGCGGTTCCAGCTCACGGCGCCGTTCGTGCTGTACGCGGGCAACATCAAGCCGCACAAGAACCTCGACCGCCTGATCGAAGCGTTCTCGATCATGCGCAAGTCCGGCATCGACGACGTGCAACTCCTGATCATCGGCGACGAGATTTCCAAATACCCGAGCCTGCGGCGGCTGGTACACCGGCACCACCTGTATCCGCACGTGCGGTTTCTCGGATTCGTCCCGGATGCGACGCTCGCCGTGCTCTACCGGCTCGCGGCCGTCTTTGTCTTCCCGTCGCTGTACGAGGGCTTCGGCCTGCCGCCCCTCGAAGCCATGGCCGCCGGCACGCCGGTCGTGACGTCCAACGTGTCTTCGCTTCCCGAAGTCGTCGGGAATGCGGCCCTGCTGATCCCTCCCACTGATGCCGCGGCCATCGCCGACGCCATCGCGCGCGTTCTGAACCAACCGGGGCTGCGGGCCGAGCTCGTCGAACGCGGCTTCGAGCGCGTCAAGCAGTTTTCCTGGGAACGGTCGGTCGCGCGCGTCCGGCAGGTGTACGGCGAACTCACAAGGGTGCGTGCGGATGCCTGAGGCACCAAGCCGTCCGCTGAGCGTCCCCGGCCGCGTGGTGCTCGTGCACGACTGGCTTACGGGGATGCGGGGCGGCGAGAAGGTTCTGGAGGCGATCTGCCGGCTCTTCCCGTCGTCCGATCTCTACACGCTGTTCCACAAACGCGGATCGGTCAGCCCGCTCATCGAGGCACGTCGCATCCACACATCGCCGTTGCAGTGGCTGCCGGGATCGACGCGCCGGTACCGGGAAATGCTGCCGCTGTTTCCCGCGGCCATCGAGCTGTTCGATCTCGACGACGCGGATCTCGTGATCTCGACGAGTCACTGCGCGGCCAAAGCAGTCGTTCGTACGGGTCGCGCGAGGCACCTGTGCTACTGCTTTTCGCCCATGCGCTATGCCTGGGATCAGTTCGATGCCTATTTCGGGCGGGCGCGCGTGGGGGGGCTCGGCAACGCGCTGGCGCGGCTGGCGATCGCTCCGATTGCGCGATGGGATCGAGCAACAGCACACCGGGTCGATCGATTCCTCGCCGACTCAGGTTACGTTGCCGCGCGGATCGCCCGGTACTATAATCGCGAGGCGACTGTGCTGCACCCGCCTGTGGATACAGGATTCTTCACGCCAGACGGGTCGCCGCCCGAATCGTACTTTCTCGTGGTTTCAGCGCTCGTGCCGTACAAACGAATCGATCTCGCCGTCGACGCGGCTACGCGCCTCGGCGTGCCCTTGAAGGTTGTCGGCACCGGTCCCGATCTCGCACGGCTTCGTGCGCGGGCCGGCGGTACGGTCACCTTCCATGGCGGGGTCGGGAACGAGGAGCTTCTGAGGCTTTACCGCGGCGCGCGTGCGCTCATCCTCCCCGCGGAGGAGGACTTCGGTATCGCGCCGGTCGAAGCCATGGCGTGTGGACGGCCAGCCATCGCGTTCGGCCGGGGCGGAGCCGTTGAGACCGTCATTCCAGGCGTCACCGGCGCGCTGACGGCCGAACAGTCAGTGGACGCGTTCGCCGACGCCATGGCGTCCAGTAGCGCCGCCGCGTACGATTCGGCCGCAATCCGGCGGCACGCCGAGTCCTTCAGTACCGCGAGGTTCGAATCGGGCTTCGTCGCAGCGGTGACCTCCCTGCTGGCGGAGCCGGCATAGATGCTCCGGCGCTACAACCGGCTGCTCGTCGCCTGCTATGTGGTCGCGGACCTGCTATCCGCTGCGGCGGCCTTCCTGCTGGCGTACTACATCCGCTTCGACAGCTGGTTCGTCGAGCTCGTTCCCGTCACGAAGACGCAACCGCCCTTCTCCCAGTATCTCTACAGCCTGCCGGTGATCGCACTGCTCGTGCCCGCGGCGTTCCAGATTCAGGGCCTGTACCGGCTGCGTCGCGGTCGAACGCGCGTCGATGACTTCTTCGCCGTGCTTGTCGGGAGCGTGCTGGCCGTGCTCGTCGGCGTGGCCTTTTCTCTGTACGCCACGGCCTACGTCTCATCGCTGAACGAATTCCATCCAATCTCGCGCGCCGTCTGGGTGCTTTTCCTTGGCCTCACGGTCACGTTCACGTACACCTCCCGCGAGGTCGTGCGCGACTTGCTCCATCGGCGCTGGCGCGCCGGCATCGGCCTCAAGCACGTCCTGATCGTCGGCGCCGGCGATCTCGGCCGCATGGTTGCGGACCGCATCCTCGAGCACAGTGAGCTCGGCTTCAAACTCGTCGGATTCGCCGACGATCGGGCGGCAGACAGTGACGCCATCGGGTACCGGGGCCTTCCCGTGCTCGGAACCGTCACCGACGCGCCTCAAATCTGCGAGACCGAACGGATCGACGAGATCTATGTCGCGCTGCCGCTCGACGAGCACCTGAAGATGCTCGGCGTCGTGGAATTCGCCAGCCGCGAGTGCATCAACGTGCACGTCATTCCCGACCTCCTGCAGTTCATCGCGCTTCGGGCCCGCCTCGAGGACCTCGACGG
Source organism: Vicinamibacterales bacterium (assembly GCA_035606665.1). Classification (GTDB taxonomy): domain Bacteria; phylum Acidobacteriota; class Vicinamibacteria; order Vicinamibacterales; family SCN-69-37; genus DASUGC01. The sequence goes on from DATNEY010000027.1 coordinate 128,041, forward strand.
CCTGCCGATGATCGGCATCAACGACGTTCCGTTGCGCGGCTTCAACAGCGTCATCAAGCGCATGGTCGACGTGGCGCTCTCCTTCGCCGTGCTCGCCATCGGCGTTCTACCCGGACTGCTCATCGCATTCCTGATCAAACGGAGCTCACCCGGTCCAGCCTTCTACAAACAGGAACGGATGGGCCTCGACGGTAAGGCCTTCACCGTCTACAAGTACCGAACGATGGTCCTGGAGGCCGAGGACTCGACGGGTCCGATCTGGGCACGCGACGACGACCCTCGAACGACCGCCCTCGGCCGCTGGCTGCGGCGCTTTGACATCGACGAGATGCCCCAGTTCTGGAACGTGCTCCGCGGCGACATGTCGATCGTCGGCCCGAGACCGGAGCGCCCGTTCTTCGTCGAGCAGTTCAAGCACCGCATTCCGTCGTACATGCTGCGCCACAAGGTGAAGGCGGGAATTACGGGCTGGGCGCAGGTCAACGGGTGGCGCGGCAACACGTCGCTCGAAAAGCGCATCGAATTCGACCTCTACTACATCGAGAACTGGTCGCTCTCGCTCGACTTCAAGATCATGTGGCTCACCGTGCTGCGCGGGCTGAACCGCGCGGTCTAGCGGCATATCGCGAATGAGTGGACGAATGAGCCGACGGAGCGGAGCGAGACGAAGGACATAATGCGCATAGTCATTACCGGCGCCGCCGGGTTCATCGGGTCGCACCTGTCGGAGCGTCTGATCGATCAGGGCCACTCCGTCGTTGGCATCGACAACCTTCTCACGGGCGACCTCGCGAACATCGCGCATCTGGTCGGGCGCGACTTCGTGTTCGTGAAACACGACGTGACGAACTACATCAACGTCGATGGGCCCGTCGACCGCGTGTACCACTGGGCCAGTCCCGCAAGCCCCATCGACTACCTCGAGTGGCCCATCCCGACACTCAAGGTCGGCGCCCTGGGCACGCATAACGCCCTCGGTCTCGCCAAAGCCAAGGGCGCGCGCTTCATCATCGCGTCCACGTCCGAGGTCTACGGGGATCCGCTCGAGCATCCGCAGAAGGAGTCGTACTGGGGCAACGTGAATCCGGTCGGACCGCGCGGGGTGTACGACGAAGCCAAGCGCTTCGCGGAGGCCATCACCATGGCCTACCACCGGTACCACGGACTCGACGCGAAAATCGTGCGGATCTTCAACACGTACGGTCCCCGGATGCGCGTCCTCGACGGCCGGGCGGTGCCCAATTTCATCGCGCAGGCGCTGCGCGACGAGGACGTGACCATCTTCGGCAGCGGCAAGCAGACGCGGAGCTTTTGCTACATCAGCGACCTGGTCACCGGCATCATCGCCCTGATGGAATCCAACGTGAACGAGCCCGTCAACATCGGCAATCCGCACGAGATGTCGATCGAGGAGATGGCGCGCGCCATCATCCAGATGACGGGTTCAAAGAGCCGCGTCATCTTCAAGCCGCTGCCGACGGACGATCCGCAGGTGCGGCGTCCCGACATCACGAAGGCCAGGACGCTGCTCGGCTGGGAGCCCAAGGTGTCGCTCCAGGAGGGGCTCACCTCGACGATCGAGTACTTCCGGACGAAGATCGCGTCTGCCTGACGCTTGGTTTTCTTAGACTTGTAGGGCCGTGAAGTTCCATGAAGGAAGGTCGCCGTGGGTCTGCGGCCGGTCGAGGTCACTGCCGTCCTTCATGGCCCTTCATGGCCCTAATGGTTAAGAAAGACAGCGACTACGGCTCAGCCGACGGGCGGCGCATGCGGAACAGGTATTCGAAGCCTGAGACGATAGTGATCGCCGCCGAGAGGTAGACGGCGATCGGCACGAGTGGCAGAGCGCGCTCGTCGTAGTTTGCGTAGAGCGTGACGACCCCCGTCACGAGATACGTCGCCGTCGCGACCTTCCCCAGCATGGACGGCTTGAACGTACGTCGCGCGACCGCGAGGTTGAAGATCGCGACGGTCATGACAATCGCGATGTCGCGACTGATGACGAGCACCGTCAGCCAGATCGGGATCCTCGCAGTGAGGCCCAGCCCTGGAAGCGTGAGCACGATAAACATCGCCGCAAGCAGCAGCTTGTCGGCCATCGGATCCAGCCAGGCGCCGAGCGTGGTCGGGCCGGATCGGCGCGCGAGCAGGCCGTCGAGCGCGTCGGTGATCGCCGCGACGGCAAACGTTACGAGCGCCCAACCCGGCCGGCCGTACAGCATGCACAGGACGAAGACCGGGACGAGCAGCAGGCGCAGCAGTGTGAGCTGATTCGCGGCGGTCAGAACGGACATCGCCTATCGCTCCCCCAGCTGCCGAATCCGCGCGACTGCCGCGACGACTTCGGCGCCGCTTGCCGCGCGCGCACCCTGAAACCGGCCGGCGTCGTCCAGCGTCAGCACACCCGCGGTCACGGCGAGCGCCGCCGAACGGTAGCCGGCGTTGGTGGCAGGGAGATCTGCCAGCTGCGGACGCGCGGCCTGCCATTTCGTGAGCTCCGCTGGCTTGCTGGTGAGTGCCGGCGGAATCAGCCGGGAGGCGACTTGCGCAAGGTCGCTCCGTCTCACCACCGCCGCGGGCTGAAATGTGTGGTTGGTGTACACGTCCATGACGCCCGCCTGCGTGACTGCGGCGATCCAGACGGCCGCCCAATGCGTTCGAATGTCCGTGGCCACCACGGGCGCGCGCTTGGCGGCTCGATCGAGAACCGTCGCGAGCCGGATGCCGATGAGCCCGGCAAGATCGCCGCGCGTCACCGTCTGAGCCGTGCCGAGATCCCGGAGTTCGTCAGGCAGTCCGCTCTTCTCCGAACGATCGCGCGCCGACTCCGCCTTTGACTTCCATTTCGAGTCGATCGCCGCCGCGCGCCCGTACGCACCCGCCGCTTCTGCGAGGCGCCCACGCGCCTCGAGGATGGCGCCAAGTGCCGCGTGGGTCTCAGCGTCGCTGCTCTCGAGCTGGAGCGCCTTCCTGACGCGAGCCTCCGCCTCGGCGGCCTTGCCGGCGGCCAGCTCTTCCAGGGCGAGCTCCCGCATCAACGTCGCGCTCGCCGGCGAAATCGCCAGCGCGCGGGTAAAGACATCAGCTGCTTCGCCATGACGGCCGGCCGAGCGGGCCCGGCGTCCGCTCTCGGTCAGGAGCTGCACCTGCCTCACGCGAAGCAACTCGAGACGCGTCCGCTCTGCCTCCCGGGACGGATCGATCGCGATGACCCGCTCGAGCGCCGAGACGGCCGCATCGAAGTCCTCAACCGCAACCTCCGCGGCGACCAATCCCCGCAGCGCCGGAAGGTATCGGGCATCACGAGCCAGGGCCGCCGTGAATCGTGCGATCGCGGGACGATACTGCCGCTGCGCGATTGCAACGAGGCCCAGTCCCGTCTCCGCCGGGTAGAACGACGGCTGGCCCTTCAGCACCTCGGCGTATGTGGCGGTTGCCGCCCGAAGATCGTTGGCCTGCAGCTGCTTCCACGCTTGCAGGTGCCGCTCCCGCAGCGGCGCCGCGATCGAGAGCCGCGCCGGAATATCCGGAGCCGGCAGGTCCGGAAACGCCACGCCCGAACCTGTCCGGGGCGGCGCGGAGGCACAGGCCCACGCAATGAGGCAGAGGCCTGTTACGGCGAGGTGTCTGCGCATCATGCCGGCACCCTCGCCCGCTGGAAGCGGGAGAGCAGGCGACGCGGCACGTCTGCTTCGACGGTGACGCGATCCTCAACGGTGATGTGACTCACGACCCTGCCGAACCTGTAGAGATCGGCCAGCGTCCGTCGATCGCGCTCGTCGGTACTGTCGAACCCCAATGTGATTCGTTCGGTGTCCATCGATAGTCGTCCTGCCAGCACTTCGACGATCTCCGCGCGGCTCGACGCCCGCGTCGCGGCCACGAACAGCGCGTCCCGATAGAGCGCCTTGAGCCGCGCCAGCTCGTCCCGGCTGACCAGGTCGATCTTGTTGTACACGTCGAGCGTCGGAACACTATCCGCTCCGACTTCGCGCAGGACCGATCGCACGGCCTCGATCCGGCGTTCGCGATCGTCGGCGGCGCCGTCGATGACGTGGACAAGCAGATCCGCCGCGACGACCTCTTCGAGCGTGGCACGAAATGCCGCAACGAGCTGATGAGGCAGCCGATCGAGAAACCCGACCGTGTCCGACAAAAGGATCTGCCTCGCATCGGGCAGCCGAATCCTTCGGACGAGCGGGTCGAGGGTCACGAACAACGCGTCGGACGCAACCGCATCGGCCCCCGTCAGCAGGTTGAACAGCGTCGTCTTGCCCGCGTTGGTGTATCCGACGAGCGCCACGGTCGGCACGTCGGCTCGCTTACGGCGATTGCGCAGGTAGGCTCGGCGCCGCCCGACGTCGGCGATCTCGTCCTTCAGCACCGAAATGCGATGGCGAATCCTCCGTCTGTCGGTTTCCAGCTTCGTTTCACCGGGTCCGCGCGTGCCGATGCCGCCGCCCAGGCGCGAGAGCGCCTCGCTCGACCCCGCGAGCCTCGGCAGCCGGTACTCCAACTGCGCGAGTTCGACCTGAAGCTGACCCTCATTCGTCCGCGCACGCCTCGCGAAGATGTCGAGGATGAGTTCGGTGCGATCGATGACGCGCCGCCCGCATGCCTTCTCGAGATTGCGCGCCTGCGCAGGCGTGAGTTCGTTATCGACGATGATGAGGGTGGCGCCGGCCTCGTCACAGGCGCGCGCAATCTGCTCGGCCTTCCCGCCGCCGATGAGCGTGGCGGGATCGGGCACGGCCCGCTCCTGCACGGCGCGCAGCACCACCGTCGCGCCGGCAGCGGCTGCCAGGCCCGCAAGTTCTTCGAGTTGTAATTCGGGATCTGCCGACCGGGACCGCCGCGTCACCAGTCCGACCAGCGCCGCGCGTTCGACGGGCGGATGGATCGAAGCCGCGCCGCGACGTTTCATCGTTCGTTGAGCGAGTGTAGCACGCGGTCCCACTCGATCGCGCCGGCTCGAATGAGCGTCGGCGGAGTCGCGCGTACATCCACGATCGTCGACGGCGCGCCCCCGGCGGTGTCGCCGCCATCGATCACGAGCACACGCTCGTCGTCGATCGCCGCGAGCTCCGCGACGCGCTGCGCCGGCGGTTGCCCGCTCCGATTTGCGCTGGTCGACGTAAGCGGCATCCCGAACGCTTCGGCCAGGCCGCGCGCGAGCGGATGCGCCGGCACGCGTATCGCGATGGTCCTGCGCCCCGCATGCACCGCGGGTACGACCGACTTCGGGGCATCGCAGACGATCGACAGCGGTCCGGGCCAGAATGCGTCGGCGAGGCGGCGCGCCGCGGCGCCGAGACCGCACCATGCATCCACCTGGGCGCGCGAACCCGCGATCAACGGAAGCGCAGCCGAGGTCTCCCGGCCCTTGATCTGAAACAACGTCTTTACCGCGACCTCGGATGCAGGGTCCACGGCGAGGCCGTACAGCGTGTCCGTCGGTAACGCGACGACCTTCCCCGCCCGCAGCCATGCCACGGCGGGCTCGAGCTCCGCCCGCGTCCAACTGGAGGGATCGATCTCAATTCGCCGCATGCGACATCTCCCTGCGCACGATCCACGCGAGCACGGCAAGCCCCGCGGCGTCCGCCACGAATACCGATCGCATGCTGGCAGCGCCGAGGAATCCGGCCACCACCGGACTGACCGCCAGCGCCACCAGGTACGCCGAGCTCAGATACGCGAACGCCGCGCCCCGCGCCGCGATTGGTACCGTCTGCGACGCGGAGGTGTAGATCGACGTCGTGGCGACGCCGAGCGCAAAGCCGAACCCGGCGGCAACCGCCAACAGGCTCATCCATGGACCCGCGAGGCTGAACAGCACTGTCCCGGCCATCGAGACGGCCATCATGCCCGGCACCAGCGAACCCGCGGGAACGCGCGCGAGAAGAAACCGCGCAGCCTGATTGCCCGCGGCGCCCGCGCAGGCCGTCGTCGTGAACAGTATGCCTGCGAGAAACGGTACGCGGGCGGAATCGAAACCGATCTCTTCCAGGTACAGCGGGAGGATCGGTCCGAGGCTTCGATCGACAAGCTGCAGGCCGAACACCGTCGCCATGAAGAGCAGAAAGTGCGGGTACCGCCGGAGCTCCGCGAATGTCGTTCCTGCGGGTCTTCCCGCGACTACCGGGACTCGCGGGCCGGCCTTCTCTCGATACGCCGCGAGCACGAGTGCAAACGCCGCGAGGTACACACCCGCTGACACGATGAACGATCGCCGCAGGCCGAGCGCCTGTGCCAGTGCTCCTCCGATGACGGGACCGAGCGCGGGTCCGAGGCGCTGCGCGGTCTGCACCCAGCCGATCGCCGTCGCCACTTCATCCGGCGGCGCGGACTCTGCTGCCATCGTCAATGCGATTGGCCCGTACCCGGCGAAGAACCCCTGAATGATGCGCAGCACGAGCACGTGCCAGGGCGCCGTCACGAATGCCATGAGCGCCATGATCACGAAGAAGCTGAACAGCGAGCGCGCGACCATCATCTTCCGGCCGAAACGATCGGCCAGCCTCGCCCAGACGGGCGCCATCGCTGCCGTGATCGCGGGAGTGACACCGAGGCAGACGCCAGACCAGACGGCCACGGCCGACGTGTCCTTGACGCCGAGCTGGCCGAAATACAGGGGCAGGAAGGGCATCACCAGCGTGAAGCCGGCGAATCCCATGAATGTGGCGGTGGTGACGGCCGCCTGGTTGCGGCGCCAGTCTAGGTTTGGCCGGGGGCCTTCGTCCCGCCGGACCCCCTCGCGCCGTTCGCTCGCGGGGGCCGCTTCGCCCCGCTCCGCTCCGCCGGCTCGCTCGTGTCCTCGCTCGCCGAGATCAGAACCGGATTCGGAGATCGTCATCCGTGCGGCGGACGTGGATGGTGTCAATGAAACGGATCAGATGCGGATCGCTCTGCATGACGATCGAGCTGGTACTGATGCCATGACCGAAGAACCTGACACCGCGCATGAGAGTGCCGTCCGTGACGCCCGTGGCGACAAACGTCATCGCGTCGCCGCATGCCAGGTCGCCGGCTGAGTAGATGCGCTTCGTGTCGGTAATGCCCATCGCGTGGCAGCGGGTTTCGTGCTCAGGCTTCGAAACAACGAGGCGCGCGTAGATTTCGCCGCCGAGACAACGCATCGCCGCTGCGGTGAGCACGCCCTCCGGGGCGCCGCCGGTGCCCATCACGGCGTGTACTCCCGACCCGTCCACTGCCGCGGCGATGCCGGCGGAGAGATCGCCGTCGCCGATGAGCCGAATCCTCGCGCCGGCCGCCCGGATGTCGGCGATGAGTTTCTCGTGGCGCGGCCGATCCAGCACCATGATCACGAGATCTTCGATCTTGCGATCGAGCGACTTCGCGATCGACTTCAAGTTCTGCTTCACGGGGCGATCGAGACTCACGGCGTGCTTGGCCCTGGGGCCCACGACCAGCTTCTCCATGTAGAGGTCCGGCGCGTGCAGGAGACCGCCACGATTCGATGCGGCGAGCACCGCCAGTGCGTTTGCGGCGCCGGTGGCGCAGAGATTCGTGCCCTCGAGCGGATCGACCGCGATGTCGACCTGCGGCAGCCCCTTTTCTCCCTTGGCGCCGCGACCCACGCGCTCCCCGATGTAGAGCATCGGCGCCTCGTCGCGCTCGCCTTCCCCGATGACGATAGTGCCGTCAATGCGGACGTCGTCCAGCGTCTTCCGCATCGCTTCAACGGCGGCGCGATCCGATGCCTGCCAATTCCCCTGGCCCATCGTGTGCGCGCACGCGATGGCCGCCTGTTCGACGACGCGCATGAGCTCGAGTGACAGGTCGGCGTTCCGATCGGGTCTACGGGTAGCCTTGGCCATCGTCTTCACGGGCGTGAGTTCACGCGCGCCTCAACTCGACGAGATCGCCGACCGACACGCCGAGCTCGGCCGCGGCGCTCGACGCGTGCGCCGAGCACTCGAGGTGGTCCGTGCTCCCGAACAGGGCGCCGATCTCTCCGGCGGCGATGTCGGCGTAGGTCGAGACGATGCGTGGAATCGCCTGGCCGCGGACGGTCAGCTGCAGCGGGATCTGCCCGCCGGTCATTTTCTCGTAGGACTTCCGGTCGATGTTCGTGATCACGTTGCCGAATCGATCGACGCGGATCACGCGCCCGCTGAGAACGCCGTTCTCGATCGCGGGCATCGGGAGATCGAGCATGCGGTAGTCGGTGACGGCACGGCCGAATGCGTTGAGGTCCGTTCCCTTCGCTATCCACGCCGCTGCGGGCGCGAACCGATCGCGTCCCTCAAAAGTGCGGCTCACGGTGGGCCTGGCGAATCGGCGTTCGGTCAGTTCGACCACACGCTTCGGCGGCGTCTCCCTGAACACTGCCGTCAGGACGCCGTTATCAGGCGCGACGAACCGGCGATCGCCCACCTCGGCGGCGATTCCTCTGCGCGCGGTGCCGACTCCGGGGTCCACGACGACCAGAAAAATGCTGCCTGGAGGAAAGTACTTCGACGTCGCCGCGAGCTCATGGGCGGCGAGCGCGATGTCGTGCGGTGGAAGATCGTGGGAGATGTCCACGAGCGTGACATCCGGGCAGATCCCCAGAATCACACCCTTCATGACGCCCGCATAGTGATCCTGCGAGCCAAAATCCGTGAGAAGCGCGATGACCGGCCGGGCCATGACCGGGTAGTGTACCCCGGCCAATCGCCAGTCACCCCTTTCGGAGAAGGATCTCCCGTCGCTGGCTCTTGAGCAGCACCGACTCCATCACCTTGGCGCCCGTGAACATCGCCGCCAGGTCACGGGTCGAGAGCACGCAGCGCTTTCGCGGCGCGATCGACTCGTGACGGCATTGAAGGCTCGTTGGACTCTGGATGACGTAGCGCGTGTACTGGTCTACGGTTCCCGGGGCGGTTGCGAAGTAGCCGTGCACGACGCCTCCCGGGCGGAGGCGGGCCGCCAGGAATTCCGCCACGGCCTGCGCCGTCGGCCGATCGAGATAGTCGAAGGCATCCCAGCACAGCACCGCGTCGATCTGCCCCGTCACGGTGCGCTCGAGCCGCGCCACAAGAGACGTCCGCACTCCATCGCCGCCCGCATCCCGCACTTCGTGGAAGAGGTCGCCGATGAGCAGTTTGCACGCGAGCTGCTCGCCCAGGAACGACACGTTGGCCCCTACCGCCGGACCCAAGTCCAGCAGTACGGGCGCTTGACGTGGCGCAAGGGCCGTGAGGAAACGCTGCAGAACGACAGTGGCGACAGTGGTTTCGAGCGGACGCTCGGGTGCCGGCGGTTCAACCGGCCGCTTCGCGCCCCACCCAAACAATCCGGCCACTGCGCCCCGTCCTTTGCGCGATCGCTACCGCGCGACGCCGACCGGCGCCGGAGCAGGTGTCGCGGCCGGCGCGGGCGCAGGCGACGCGGCGGCGACGGCTGGCTTCGCCTCGCCCTTCTCGCCACCCTTGGCCTGCTGCATGTCGATGCTGCCGCGGAAGTGCGCGCCGTCGGCAATCGCCACGCGCGGAGAAGACAGATCGCCTTCGACGGATCCCTTGTCGCGGATCTCGATCTTCTCGCTCGTCGCGATGTTGCCCTGGACGCTGCCTTCGACCACCACCGCGCGCGCGAGCACCTGCGCCTTGATCTTCGCGTTGGGGCCGATCGTCAGCACGTTCTGGCGGAGCTCGATCTTGCCTTCGACCTGACCTTCGATCGTCAGGTCTTCGCTGCCGCTCAACTCACCTTTGATGATCACGCTTTTCCCGATGTTCACGTTGCTCTTCTCCTGTTGCACGGGTTCGACGCGAGGGGTGGATGGGACTGGGATTGCCTGAGCAACCACCGGCGACGACGCCGGCGGAGCAACCGGCTGTGGGGGCCGGGGGGCTTCTTCACGCTTCCACATGTGACTACTCCAATTGCTGAAACTGAGGGTTCGACGACGTCTGCTCTACCTATCGGCCAAAGACGCCGGGGCTGAAGCCCCGGCCCACGTCGGCCGGTCCTTTAGGGCCGGCCCCTGCTACGATCACCAAGATCGTGCGGATTTACCTCGACTATAACGCCACAACGCCACCTGCGCCCGAAGTTATCGAAGCAATGGCTGATTCCCTGCGCGACGACTTCGGGAACCCGTCGTCTGTGCACACCTTCGGCCAGCAGGCAAAGGCGGCGCTGGACCGCGCGCGGACGGCCACAGCGGCCCTGATCGACGCGGCAGGTGCAGAAATTGTGCTCACTTCCGGCGGTACTGAGGCCGACAACCTGGCCCTCCGGGGGGCCTTCGAGGCCCGGCGCACGTCGGGACGTCGTCGGATCGTGACCACGGGGATCGAGCACGAGGCGATTCTCAAGACGGCCCAGGCCCTCGCAGCTCAGGGCGCGGAGGTCGTCGTGATCCCGGCGACCAGTCGCGGTGTGATTGACCCCGCCGAGGTCGCCTCAGCCGTCGATGCCAATACCTGCCTGGTCTCGGTGATGCTCGCGAACAACGAAATTGGAACCGTGCAGCCCGTTGCCGAGCTGGCAGAACATTGCCGGGCTCAGGGTGCGCTGCTCCACACCGACGCGGTTCAGGCCGCGGGCAAGCTGCCCATCTCCGTCACGGCGCTCGGCATCGACATGCTGTCGTTGTCCGCCCATAAGTTCGCTGGTCCCAAGGGCGCCGGCGCACTCTGGATTCGGCGGGGCGTCCGGCTTGCGGCGCAGTCCACCGGTGGCCGGCAGGAGCGCAATCGCCGGGCCGGAACGGAAAACGTCCCGGCACTGGTCGGCATGGGCGTCGCCGCGTCGCTCGCCAAGTCTCACCTCGATGATGCCCCGGCCGTTCGGAGACTCCGGGACCGCCTCGAGTCAGCAATCCTCGCCAACGTTCCAGGCACAATCGTGAACGGCGCCGACGCGGATCGCGTGCCGAATACCACCAACATCAGTTTCGACGGCATCGAGGCCGAGTCGTTGTTGATCGCGCTCGACCTCGAGGGCGTGGCGGTGTCGACGGGCTCGGCCTGCTCGTCGGGCTCGCTCGAGCCATCTCACGTGCTCCGCGCGATGGGACTGCCCAACAACCGGGCACGGAATTCCCTGCGCTTCAGTCTGGGCACACCGACTACGGAGGCCGAGATTGATTTCGTCGCCGGCGTGCTGCCGGGACTCGTCGCGAAGCTGCGCCGCCTCGGCCGGCCAATGGAGGCCGTGCGGTAGCCATGCGCGTTGTCGTTGCGATGTCTGGAGGCGTCGACTCGTCGGTCGCGGCCGCGCTCGTGGCCGAGGCCGGTCACGACGTCATCGGCCTCTCGATGCAGCTCTACGATCAGCGGGCGTCCCCGGAGGCGTTCGGATCCTGTTGCAGCATCGACGACCTCCACGACGCGAGGCGCGTCGCGGCGGCCGTGGGATTCCCCCACTACATCCTCAATCTGGAACAGGAGTTCCGGCGGACCGTGGTCGAGAATTTCGTCACGGAGTACGCGTCGGGCCGCACGCCAATCCCGTGCGTCCACTGCAACGCGGACCTGAAGTTCTCCACGCTCGTGAACCGCGCGGCCGGCTTCGAGGCGAACGCGGTCGCGACTGGTCACTACGCCCGTGTGACTTTCGACGAGGACGTCCGCCGCTACCGGCTCTGGCGCAGCGTCGATCGCGACAAGGATCAGTCCTACTTCCTGTTCTCACTGACGCAGGACCAGCTCGCCCACGCGATGTTTCCCGTGGGCCATCTCCGCAAGCCTGAGGTTCGCGAACACGCCCGGCGCCTTGGCCTCGTCGTTGCCGACAAGCCGGACAGTCACGAAATCTGTTTCGTGCCGGATGGTGACGCGGCGGGCTTCGTCGATCGACAGCTCGACGGGACGGATCGGGCGGGAGAAATCGTGGATTCGGGCGGCAAGGTCGTCGGGCGCCATCGCGGCATCCACCGGCTCACGGTCGGCCAGAGAAAGGGTCTCGGCCTGGCGACCGGTACGCCGATGTACGTGCTCAAGCTCGAGCCCGCCGAGTCGCGCGTCGTCGTTGGTACTCGCGACGAGCTCGGCGGCCGTTCGCTGATCGCACGTGATGTGAACTGGATCTCAGGCACGCCGCCGGACGGGCCGGTGCGACTGACCGCGCGCATCCGCCACCGTCATCAGGACGCGCCGGCATTGGTCACGCCTACGGACGCCGGGCACGCGCAGGTGGAATTCGACGACCCGCAGATGGCGATCGCGCCGGGTCAGGCGGTTGTCTTCTATGACGGAGACGAGGTTGTTGGCGGAGGGTGGATCGACTGAACCTACAACCAACAACCTGCAACCAACAATTCAACGGCAGGTTGCCGGTTGCTGGTTAAGTCAATGTGCAAGAAAGCGTTCTGCGTCCAGCGCAGCCATGCATCCCGATCCGGCGGCGGTAATGGCCTGTCTGTAGATGTGATCCTGAACGTCGCCGCAGGCAAACACTCCCGGGACGTTCGTCTTCGCGCCATTCGACGTGATCAGATAGCCCGACTCATCCATCGCGAGCTGGCCGGCGAACAGTGATGTGTTCGGCGTGTGGCCGATCGCCACGAACACGCCATCGACCGGCAGCGTCTTTTCCTCGCCAGTCCTGAGGTTCCGAAGATGCATGCCCGTGACGGCGCCGGAGCCACCGTCCTCGATCGAGAGAACTTCCGAGTCCCACTCGAAGGAGATCTTCGGATTGGCGAAGGCCTTGTCCTGCATGATCTTCGACGCTCGCAGCGTGTCACGGCGATGGACGAGCGTGACGTGCGTCGCGAAGCGGGTCAGAAATGTCGCCTCTTCGACCGCCGAATCGCCGCCGCCCACGACCGCGATTGGCTTTCCACGGAAGAAAAAACCGTCGCAGGTCGCGCACGTCGATACGCCATGCCCCATGAGCTTCCGTTCGGATGGCAGCCCGAGAAGTTTCGCGGATGCGCCTGTCGCGACGATCACCGTCCGCGCCAGCACGACACCGTCGCCGGTCGTGATCCTGAAGGGCCTCGCTGACAAATCGACCTCGGAGACGTTGCCCTGCACCATCTCCGCGCCGAACCGGGCGGCCTGCGCCCGCATCGACGCCATCAGATCCGGCCCCATGACTCCCTCAGTGAAGCCGGGAAAGTTCTCGACGGCAGTGGTGATCATCAGCTGTCCACCCGCCTCGAGTCCCTCGATGACGAGTGGGGAAAGGTTGGCGCGAGCTGTGTAAAGCGCGGCGGTCAGGCCCGCGGGGCCGGACCCGATGATGACGACGTTACGGGGTGCGGACACGGCGCGGTTAGATATGGCGGTCGAGCATCTGCTTCAGCGTGCCCTTGTCCACCAGTCCGACGACCTGGTCGACGATCTGGCCTCCCTTGAAGAGCATGACCGTCGGGATGCCGCGAACCATGTAGCGCATCGTGATGTTCGGATTGTCGTCAACGTTCAGTTTGCCGACCGCGACCTTACCCACATAGTCGGCCGCGACTGAATTGATGGCCGGTTCCATCGCGCGGCAGGGGCCGCACCATTCGGCCCAGAAATCCACGAGGACCGGGCTGGACGCTTTGAGCACGTCGGAATCAAAGTTGCCGTCGGTGTAGGTCTGCACGTTTTCGGAAGCCATCTCGTCTCGGGCCTTTCCCCTTTGAACATCGAACCGTTCTTCACGTCTCCAGGAGGGCCGCTCGAATCGCGCGCGCCCGCCGGTACACTTTGACATATTCCCGCGCCGGGTTGGACCACGAATGATCGACGGCCATCCCGTTCAGCATGAGGCGATGCCAGACCGGCTTGTCGTGATACAGCCGCGCCGCTCGCCGCACCGTTTGGACGAACATCTCCACGGATGGGTGTCGAAACTTGAATCCATTGGCGCTCTGCGCCTTGGGCGTGTAGCCGTGAACCGTGTCGTCGAGACCGCCTACGGCCCTGACGATCGGGACCGTTCCATACCTCAGGCTGTACATCTGATTCAGGCCGCAAGGCTCGAACTCTGACGGCATCAGGAAAATGTCGGCGCCGGCTTCAACGAGATGCGCGAGGCGCTCGTCGAAGCCAACCTTCACCGCCACTCTCGCCGGATGCGCCGCGGCGAGACCCGCCAGCGCGCGCTCGTATCGGGGCTCACCGGTCCCAAGAAACAGAAACGTGGCGTCCATGGCGGCCAGCTCCTCCGCCCCGCCGATGACGAGGTCCAGTCCCTTCTGCGCGACAAGACGCGACACCATTCCAATGACCGGACGACCGAGCGCGTCGTCTCCCATCGGCAGTCCGAAGCTGGCGAGCAGCGCGCGCTTGCACTCACGCTTGCCGCTGAGATCGCCCGCATTGAAATGGGCAGGCAGAAACGGATCGGTCGCCGGATTCCAGAGATCCGTGTCAATTCCGTTCAGGATGCCCAGGTAGCGCCGGCCGAGAGCGCGCAGCACGCCGTCCATACCGGCTCCCGCCTCCTTTGTCCGCGTCTCTTCGGCATACGTGGGACTGACCGTCGTGACGTAATCCGCACTGGTGAGTCCCGCTTTGAGAAAACTGAACTTGCCCCAGAACTCTCCCGAATCCATTGTGAAGACCGACCACGGTAGACCAAGGGCGGGAACCGTTTCCTTCGGAAACACTCCCTGATAGGCAAGGTTGTGAATCGTCATCACAACTCCAGCGCCGGCGAGCGCTGGCCACCGCGGATCGTGTTCCAAACGGACGGGAATCAATCCGGTCTGCCAGTCGTGAACGTGCACGACGTCCACCGGCGGCCAGCCCGATTCTGCTTCCGCGAAGTCGAGCGCGGCATTGGAGAACGCAGCGAAGCGCCTGGCGTTGTCCGGATAGTCGGCGCCACGCTCTCCGTACAGGGCCTCGCGATTGAAGTACGCCGGAGCATCGACAAACACGGATCGACGACGGGGAGAATGGTCCAGTTGGTGATAGGTGATCCCATTGCGGCCACCGGGGACCACTCGAGCCCCAGGCGGATTGACCGACCGGTACTTTGGGATGACGACGGTAACGGCATGTCCGAGCGACTCGACCGCGGCCGGAAGCGCGCCGACGACGTCCGCCAGACCACCGGTCTTGGCCCAGGGCGCGGCCTCGGACGCCACCATGAGGACGTGCATCCGGGGAGCCGGCCCGGAAATGCTCACGGGCACAACTCGCCGCCGATCGTGAGGTGTCACGCGTCAAAGCTTATCGGGGTCAGACCCCGAACTGCAGGGGTCTGACCCCGATAAGCTTTGCCCCGATCAGTTACTGGATTTCCAGCGCGGGCCCGGACGGCTGCTCGCCGCCGCTGATGCCGGCCCAGCGGCCGACGACCCAATTGAAGAGGTGACGCGCTTCCCAGAAGCGGGTCGTGCTGTTCGACGCTCCGAGCACCACCACCGCCACCTGCGGTCCCTGTGGAATCCGGAGGAGAGTTGCGAGGCAGTACCCCGCCTTGGAAATGAACCCTGTCTTGCCGCCGACTACATCCATCCCGGTGCCGAGCAGCCTGTTCGTGCTGTGAATAGGAATGGTGCGCGTCTTGGTGCGGACCTCGTACTCCTGCGTCCGCATGATGGGGCCGAGGACGGGATCGGCGCCGGCGTACGTGATGACGTGCGAGATGTCATAGGCCGACGAGACGTTGCGCGCGTCCAGGCCCGACGGATCCGCGTAGCTGGTATTCGCCATGCCGAGATTCACGGCCATCTCGTTCATGCGGCCAACGAAAGCCGCCGTTCCGCCTTCGGACGTCCGCGCCAACACCCGGGCCGCGGCGTTGTCCGACGCGATCAGCGTCAGATGCAGAAGGTCGCGATAGCTCAGCCGGTCTCCGGCCTTGAGGTGGGTCACCGAGGCGGCGCGCATGTCCGTCGCGGTCACCGCAACGACCTGCTCGAGGTCCGGCTCGTCGGCGACGAAGGTCACGGCCGTCATGAGCTTGGTCAGGCTCGCAATTGAGCGCTGGTCATGGGCGTTCTGCTCCCACAGGACGGCGTTCGTCTGGGGATCGAACACGATGGCCGCCGCCGCCCTGACTTCCGGAATCTGGTTACCGAGCAGGTCGCGCCGGTATTTCGGCGTCATCGCCTCCTGCTCGACGCGGGCCCGTTCCCGCGCTCGGGCCGCCGCCACCCTCCGCGCCCGTTCCGCCGCGGCCGCCCTCGCCTTCGCCAGGCTCGACCGGGTCGTGGTCGTCGATGCCTTCGGAGCGGGTGTCGGTGCGCCGGCAGTCGATGCCGGCTTCTTGGTGGAAGTTGACTGGGCCGACGCGCCAATGCCCCCGCCAACGAGGGCGCAGACGGCCGTTACGACAGCCACCAGTGATGTTTTTGCGGCTTTGACTTGCACTAAATCCCCACTCTTGCTGCTTCTTAGACGCGTCTCAGTCAGAAACGGGCGAAAAGTTGTCGCATCCTAGCACAACTCCTTCGTCGTCAATGGGTACCGGCGATCATCGCCGTCGAGGCACATACCTCAATACGACCCAACTGCAAGAGTCGTGTCACTTTTGGAGGCGCCTGATCTCACTGCCGGCCCGGCATCTGACGCGGGCGGACCTCTCAGCGCCGTGCGCGATTACGTTTGCGTCGCTGAGGCGACGAGGATGTGCGTTCCGCCTCCCCGCCGGCCATCGTCAAGACGTCGTCGCATCCAAGTGTTTGGGGTCAGGAATCCAGCAGAGGGGCAGAACTGACACAGATCCCCAAAGAAGTTTCAGGACGATCGGCTGAGATTCCTCGGATGATCGATTGAACTCACACCACGTTCAAGATCGTCTATTCCGGCATACCGATTGCAATGCCGTTCGCAGAGGGATTCGATGAGTCTTGTGCGCTTGCTCGGGTTCACGACGATGGGATGCGGCTGTGTATCAGGCCGATATCGCGACGTCGGGACGAACCGCGAGGTGACGTACATCGAAGAGAAGGGCACCGGCTGCGCAAACTCCAGCCATCAGCGTAACCAGCCCGTCAGCGCCGACCGTGTCGCCCACGGATTCAGCGCGCCGGGTCTCCGGGCCTCTTAGGGCGGGGGCTTCGCCTCCACCCCCCGACGCGCACTTCACACTTCTGCCCAGCGGTCCCTGTACCGCTCGTACACTTCGTCCGACATTCTTCCCGTATGGCTTTGGCATTGGTGTCGCGGCGTGCGCCGCGGCCGCATTCCGAGCTGCGGGTCGGCCGGTCTACCCTGCGCTTTTATCACGGTGACTGCACCGAGGTCCTTCCCGAGCTCGAGGCTGCAACTATCGGCGTAGTCGTGACTTCCCCGCCTTACAACCTCGGGATCAAGTACCGGACCTACAAGGATGACCTCACCCGGCGCGAGTACCTGAACTGGACCGATCGATGGATTCGAGCAGTGACCAGGCTCATGGCGCCGAAGGCCTCACTGTTCCTGAACGTCGGCGCCAAACCCACGGATCCCTGGGTTGCGCTGGAGGTCGCTCAGGTCGCGCGGCGCCGGCTGAAGCTCCAGAACACGATCCACTGGGTGAAATCGATCGCCATCGACCGTGAGGCCGCCGGGGCCGGCAGCCCGATTGACCGGGACGTCGCAGTGGGACACTACAAGCCCATCAACAGCGACCGATTCGTGAACGACTGTCACGAGTACATCTTTCACTTCACGCCCGGGGGGAAGACCCGGCTGGACCGCAAGGCGGTCGGCGTCCCCTACCAGGATCCTTCGAACATCGCGCGATGGGCGGCTGCCGGCGAGGGCCTGCGGTGCCGCGGCAACACCTGGTTCATTCCGTACGAGACCATCCAGAGCCGCGATCGCGATCGTCCACACCCGGCTTCGTTTCCGCCGAAGATTCCCGAGCAGTGCGCACGCCTCCACGGCCTCGACCGCGTCGGCGTGATGCTGGATCCATTCCTCGGATTGGGTTCGAGCGCCGTCGCTGCCCTGCGGTTGGGCATCGACTTCGTTGGCGTCGAGCTCGACGACTACTACCTGCGCGAAGCCGTCAAGCGCGTGAAGTCAGCGGCGTCCAGTACTTAGCGTCTAGCGCTTGATGCGGTAGACCGGCGGGTACGACACCTCCAGCCCCGGCCGTTTCACCTTGATTTCCAGCTTCCGAGTGACCTTGAGCGGGTCCGGATTGCTGGAGGTGTAGCCAAGAATGTAGTAGTCGCTCATCTCGTTGTCGATGACCTGCAGCCGCTTCTTGAACTCATTCGTATTGCAGATGCAGAAGCCGCCAGTCTCGTCGCCCAGAACCTTGAGCGAACTCACCGACGTCTCGACAAACGAGCGCCACTCCTCAGTGGAGAGATTCACGTTGATGTCGGGCCCGGCGATCAGCCCACGCGGGTCGATCGTGTAGAACGTGACGTTGGCGCGGCGGGCAGCGCGCGTGAGCTCGGCAAGCGCCGCGATCAGGTCAGACTCCGCGAACTGCTGACCGTTCTTGTCGAACGGGTTGTCGAAGCGGTTCAGGTCCTCATTGGAGAGTTCCCGCGACGGATTGTTGGGATCCTCGTTCCGCGTGCCGCCCGCCTGGCCGTACATTTCCTGCATGGCCTTGAACCGGGCATTCTTGAACGGGTTGAAATCGTATCCGCCGCTCACATAGATGAACGCTTTCCGGCGGTTCTTGATCTTCTCAACCTGCTCGAGCGTGTCGTACGCGGTCGAGAACGCGACCATCGCGTTGTGACGCAGGCCCGCCGGGCCTTCCTGAGTCTGGGCGGCGTTGATGATCTCCGTGACCGTCATCCCGCTGCCCATCGTCTTCTTAATGGCTTCGTTGAAGCGGGCCTTCTTGTAGTCGTAGGTCAGGGTGGTGGCAATCGACGAAAACCCTGTCGAGACCAGGGCAATCAGGTCGTTCTCGTGGATGACCGTGTCCCGGATGTCCTCGAGAACCTTGCGCGCCTTGATCGAGTCCAGCGGCTGCAGGTGCATGTCATCGATGAGGATGATGAAGATGCGGCCCGACTGGTCCGTAATCGGTTTCTGCGGTGGGAGGATGAGGCCCTCGCTCACCGGCGCGACAGTCGGCACCATCTCGTTCATGATGCGGCCGCCGTTCGACAGCACGAAGTAGGACAGGGTCTGGAGCACCCCGTCCTCGTAGATTTCAAAGTCCTTGATTGTCAGGTCCGGGACGAACTTCCCGGTCTTGTCGCGAACCCTGACGTCGGTTGTGACCGCGTCAGTCGTCGATCTGAACGTCGGCGGCTTCTGGGCCTGCTGGGCTGACACCAGCGTCACCGCCAGTATCGGCAGCGCCAGCCGGACGATCCAGGCTCTGGTCGTGGGGATTCTCATTACGATCTCCGTCGTCAGCCATTATGCCAGACGCCCCACCTGGGCCGGTCTCGCGGGCGTGCTCGTGACGATGGCGACCGCCGCGCCTGCCTCGGCGCCGGGACGGCAGCACCGAAGCCAAAGCATCCAGCTCCGCATCGATAGACGCCACCCGTTCGCGGATGGCCGCCTCGTCCAACCAGCTGTCCGGGTTGAGGGGTCGCGCCCGCTCCAGCAGGGCCTCGCGCTCTTCGGGTGTCCGCGAGCGCCTGGCGATCCGCTGACTGACTTCGCCGAACCTCCCGCGCAGTCGAGCCGCGGTTGACGCGCCCAGCGTCCTGCCCAGAATCGAGTGGTCCTCGGGCAACGCCTGAGGAGTCGGAGGAGCCTGCGGCGCCGGAGGAACTTGCGGCGCCGGCCGAGGCCGCTGGGGCCGCTGCTGCTGTGGCGGTGGATCCGGTCGACTCACGACTGCGTCGCGCGTGAGTGCGTTCCAGTCAAAGTTGAGGTCTGGATGCGTGTGCTCGAGCGCCTCCCGCACCTCCGCGTCAAGGACCCGGCGGCCCACTCGCAGATTGCCCGGCGTTCGAAAGACGTACAACACACGCGGGCGCTGGTGCCCGGAACCGGGCCGCCCATTGTGCAGAACGCACGTCTGTTCAAAACCTCGCTTGTCGCGGGTCTGCCGAATGAAGGGCACTACTTACTTCTTCTTCTTTATCTTCGCTGGCTTTGCTGGTTTCTTTGCCACCTTCGCGGGCTTCGGCGGCTTGGCCTTGGGTGCCGCCTTGGCCTTGGCCGGTTTCGCTTCCTTCGGCGCAGCCACGGCTTTTGCCACGGGCGCGGGTTTCGCTACCGGCGCGGCCTTCACAGCGGCTGAGACCGCCGAGGTGTCGTGATGGATTCGTACGAGATCGAATCCGTCGTGAGTCGGCCGATAGGTCCAGATTTCCGACGGCCGCGCCCCGTTAGCCTCGCACAGCCGCCGCGCCGCGTCATAGCCGGGCACCGGTACATAAAGGTGGAACGGCACGCGGGCCTTTGAGAAATGGGTCCACTGTGCCATCGCCTCGAGATTGTTGACGGACTCACCAGTCTCAACTTCGACCAGACCGGCGAGCTTCTTGCCGGCGGTCAGGACGAGATCGGGAAAGAACGTACCCTCGCCAATCTTGACGGGGACGACGCGCTCGTCACCGACGTTGATTGCTGCCTCGAGTTTTCGCTTGTACCGTGCCTGCAGGAATCGAATCAGGCGGTCGTGTTCGAGTTGTTCACGAACCGGCCGCACAAAAATGGGCGACAAACAGCCTCCCGTTGCCCGATATCCTAGCACCATTCTTGAAGCCGACCTGCTCCGGGAGTGCCATAATTCCCACCGTGGCGAGGCTGCTGCTGATCGATGACGACCCGGCGGTGAGTCTCACCCTCTCCCGCATGCTCGAATTCCGCGGGCACCGGGTCACGCGGATTGAATCCGCCGAAACCGGCCTTCTGGTAGCCGTCGATGCGCCCCCGGATGCAATCATCCTGGACATGAAGATGCCGCAGATGGGTGGCCTGGAGTTCCTCAGGCGTCTTCGGACCTCCCCAGGGCTCGGCCGGTTGCCGGTCGGCGTGATCACCGGCGACTACTTCCTGGGCGAAGCCGTTCTGCA
Organism: Vicinamibacterales bacterium; assembly: GCA_035606665.1. Taxonomy (GTDB): domain Bacteria; phylum Acidobacteriota; class Vicinamibacteria; order Vicinamibacterales; family SCN-69-37; genus DASUGC01. The sequence goes on from DATNEY010000027.1 coordinate 148,883, forward strand.
GGAATTGGGGCAACTGGGTGCGTCGGTCCGGTACAAACCGATTCGTATGCAGGATCTCGAGGCGCTCACCGCGCAGCTCCTCGCATCAGCGACATAGCCCGGCAAGGCTGCCGTGACTCCACGCCCGATCCAGATCATCGGCGTTCCACTCGACCTCGGCGGCGCACGCCGCGGCGTCGATATGGGGCCGTCCGCCGTCCGCATCGCCGGTCTCGGCGAGCGACTGACGGCAATGGGCTTCAAAGTCGCCGACAAGGGCAATCTTGACGCCCCAATCCCGGAAACCCGCGAAGAGCGGGATCCGAAGAAGAAATACGTGCGCGAGATCGCGCGCGTCTGTCAGAAGCTTTATCAGCAGACCTACAGGGCCATTGAAGGCGGCGCCATCCCGATCGTGCTGGGCGGCGATCACTCACTGGCCGCCGGATCAGCCGGCGCCTCCGCCGATCACGCCGCCTCACGCGGGAAGGAGATCGGCCTGCTCTGGGTGGATGCGCACGGCGACATGAATACGCCCGCATCGACCTCTACCGGGAACGTGCACGGCATGCCGCTCGCGGCGCTGCTCGGCCCCGAACCAGCCGAGCTCTCGCGCCTCGGCGGGCGCTCCCCGAAGGTGCGCGCGGACAAGACCGTGCTCATCGGTATCCGGAATCTCGATCCGCCGGAGAAGGCGCGCATCCTCGAGGCTGGGGTCCACGTCTTCACGATGAAGGACATCGACCGCGACGGTATTGCGAAGGTGATGGAGCGGGCACTCGCGATCGCCGCCACGGACACCGACGGCATCCACGTGTCGTTCGACGTCGATGTCTGCGACCCCTCGATTGCGCCCGGCGTCGGCACGCCAGTCAAGGGCGGCCTCAACTATCGCGAGGCCCACATGGTGATGGAAATGGTCGCCGACTCAGGCTGCCTGAAGGCACTCGACATCGTCGAAATCAACCCGATCCTCGACACGCAGAACCAGACAGCGATTCTTGGCACCGAGCTGGTACTGTCAGCCTTCGGACAGCGAATCATCTAAGATTGAGGGTCTCGGGCGGGCCGCTAGCTCAGGGGTAGAGCACCTGGCTTTTAACCAGAGGGTCGCAGGTTCGATTCCTGCGCGGCCCACCAATACGCACGGCCTCATTTGGCACTCGTCTCGACACCGATACCCGCCACCGGCGCCCTGGCCGTCCTCGGCCTGCTGGCCGTGCTGGCCGTCGAGCGCGAAGGGGTTAACGGAACGAGTTCAGCGGCCGTTGGCGCGCAGCATCCGATAGTGCGATCGGAGTGCGGCGCCGAACGTATCGTGCAGGTGATAGGCCACGCCACGCTCCGCACAGATCCGCTGCACGACCGGCGCGATGCGCGGGTAGTGCACGTGCGAGATCCGCGGAAACAGGTGGTGCTCGATCTGGAAATTCAGTCCGCCGACGAAGGCGCCCAGCACCCGGGACCGCGGAGCAAAGTTCATCGTCGTCGCAATCTGATGCACGGCCCACTCGTCGGCCGCCGCGCCCGCGTAGAACGCGGTGTCCTCGACGCAGTGCGCGAGCTGGAACACCACGCTCAGCGTGAGACCGACGACCACTGAGGTGAGCAGGTAGAACGTCAGCGCGAACGGGACCCCGTGCACGAGCGACGGCACGACGAACGTGGTGATGAAGAACGCCGCCTTGCCGGTCACGAACATCACGAGCTCGAGCCCCCGGGGGCGCGGCAGCGGCATGTCGCCGATCCGGCCCCGCAGGACATCCCGGAAGTCATCGACGAAGTGCCACTTCAGCGGGAGCAGGGCGTACAGGAACCACAGGTAGACATGCTGATAGCGATGGACCCAGTGTCTCTGCTGAAACTCCGCGAGGCGGCCGATTGGTGCGATCTCGATGTCACTGTCCACGCCGCCGATGTTCGGATAGGTGTGGTGATAGACGTTGTGCTTCCAGCGCCAGACGTACGAACTCCCGCCCAGCAGATCCAGTGAGAACGCCGCCAAGCGGTTGACGAAGCGGACGCGCGACAGCGACTCGTGGCCACCGTCGTGCTGGACGTTGAAGCCGATGGCCGCCAGCAGGAGGCCGAACGGCAGGGCGAGCACCAGCGCCACCCACCCGGACAGGGAGAGGTAGGCGGCATAGAGCGCGATCGTCGCGGCGACAATCACGGCGATCTTGGCGTAGATGGCCGGAGGGTCACGCGGCTCGTCGGCCGCAATCTCCTGGTGAACGGCCGCACGGAGCGCCGTGTAGAAGCCGCTGTGCGGCGGAAACTGCGGCGCGCGGCGGGCCGTCACGCGTGCCCCACGGCGCGAACGGGTTGATAGCGCGCGTCAAGGAGATCGTCCGCCGTGTCCGCGCTCAACTCGCCCCCGATCGTCGTGATGGGCGTCGGCTGGAAGTGATGAACGTACCGGGCGTCCACCGGAAGCCGTGGCGTGTAGACGCAATCGAGCCGATCGGTCGTGCTGACATGGGTGCGGGCCTGCTTCCGGACCAGGACGTTGCGCGGATCGGCGAACGCGCTGGGCGAATACAGGCTCGCCATCGACGCGGACGACACGAGCTTCTGCGTCGCGGTCAGGCAGTGCCGATAGCGCCACAGAAAACGGGCCTGGTGACGGACGAGCGCCTGCCGGAAGCCGTGGAAGTACTTCAGGCGTCGGATGGCGGCGCCGACCTCATCGATGCCGTCGAGCGGCTGGAGCGAGAGCGTCGAGCCCTCGAGATCGCGCGCCTTCGTGTTCGGCAGGATCCTCCGCTCGGCCAGCCGCTCATGGAAGAACGGGGTCCCGGGGAACGGAATGGCGAGGAAGATGAAGTTCGGCGGCGGAATCTCCGGCGAGTCGCAGATGAGATCGAGCTCGCCCTCGAGATCGGCGATCCGGCGTTCGGTCGGGTCGAAGACGATGCCGTACTGGAAGAGGATGCCGGCCCTGATGCAGCGCGCGATGAGCTCCACCTGCGAGAACCGCGGCGACGCGTTCTGGGTCTTGTTGACGCGGCGCAGCCAGGCGGTGTCGAACGACTCGACGCCGATGAAAAGTGAGATGCAGCCGGCTTCCCGGGCCAGGGTCAGGTTCTCCTCGTCCCACAGGAGGGTATTCGTGCAGATGGCGCTCCAGGGCCCCATCCGTCCGCTGGCCCGCAGCTCGCGGAGCAGCGCCATGCGCTCGACGAAGAACGCGCGGTCCGGACCGTAGAACTGGTTGTCCACGAACAGCACGGCGCGCCGCCGGCCAAGCGCGTCGAGTTGCTGGCGGAGCGCCGCCATCGACTGCTTCTGATAGCGCCCGCCCTCGCCGGTCAGCGAGCAGAAGCTGCAGCGGAAGTTGCAGTTCCGGCTCGATTCGGCGTAGCCGACCGATCCAATCCAGTCGGCGAGATCGTAGCGTGGCGTCATCCGGTCGGCGACCGCGGCGGCGCCCCACACGTCGCGAACGACACCGCACAGCTCCTCGACATCGCCGACGCAGACGTAGTCGAAGAACTGGCGCGAGTACCGGCGGAACGCGCGGATGGCCTGTCCGCCCGCGACCAGCACCACCCTCGGATTCGCGGTGCGGAAGTACGCGGCGAGTTGCTTCAGGCGATCGAACGAGGCAATCAGACCCGTCAGGACCACCATATCGGGCCACTGCACCAGGCCCGGCTCGAAGACCTCCAGGAACCCGCTCGACACCTCGTTGTAGATGCGGACCTCGCACGTGCCCGGCGCGAACGCGCCGGCGAGCAGGATTGGCGCGAGCGTGTTCGGGATCTCGCGCGTCAGCCGGACAGGCTCGCGCGTCTCGGGCAGGTAACCGTTGACGATGAGGACGCGCTTCTTCAGCGCGGACGCGGCCATCGCAGACTTCCAGGCCCGCGCAGCGCACTATTCCGGGCTACGCCGCATGTGTGAGAGACGAGACCAGGCTGCTGGCCGTCACGGAGTTCTCTTGGCGTGGCGGCTGGTTTCTCCGCTCTCAGCTTCGAGTCGTTGAACGCGGTAGTGGTTCGTCGCGGCATGACCCAGGCACACTCTAGGCACAAAACCCAGGGATGGCAAGAACGATGACGCCAAGCACTGAAGCGCCATATATCGAGTTCTTAGGCCTAGCTACGGCGACCTAGGCCGTTCAGGCGCGCGGCCCACCACTTCACTTCGAACTTCCAACTTCGAACTTCGAACTTCCGCAAAGCACTTCCCCGCTTCTTCAAGTCCTTTGCGGAAGATGTCCGGCCGCTGACCCACACCGAGCCGCAGATGACGCTCGTATCCGAACGCGGATCCGGGCGCGAGCATGACGCTGTAGTCAATCGCGAGCTTGTCCGCGAGCGGAAGCGAATCCATCGGCAGGTCGTACTTGAGCAGCGCGAGCAAGCCACCTCGGGGAGGCGTCCAGGAGAGAAACGATTGCCGATCTCCTATCCACTTCCCCGCCTCGGCGATGTTGGCTGTGATGATCTCCGTGTTGCGCGCGACGATACGCTCGCGGTGGCGCATGCCGAGCTGCGCCAACGCGTCGTTGAGCTTGCCGGGACTGAGTGAAATGTAGTCGCGCAGGCTCCAGCACGCCTGAATCAGATCCGGCGGTCCCATGATCCACCCGATGCGGAGACCGGGCAGGCCGAACGGTTTCGACAAGGTACCAACACTGATGCCGCGCGGCCCAAGATCGAAGGACGGCTCCGCGAATGGCTCGCCGTCCGGCACCGCCAGCCAACGGTAGGCCTCGTCGCCAATCACCGTCGCGCCAACGGAGTCCGCAAGGTCGTAGACGCGCCGGGCATCCGCGGGTGAGAGCATCGCTCCCGTTGGATTGTGCGGCGTATTGACGATGATGACTTTGGTTCTGGGCGTGACGAGACGCTCGAGCGCGTCCACGTCGTAGCGATAGGCGGTCTCAGGACCGACATGCCACAGCGAGACATCGCAACCAATCGCCTTGGGGACGCTGTACAGCTGCTGGTACGCCGGATACGGCGCAATCATGTGATCGCCCGCGTCGAGCAACACATTGAACAGTAGGTAATTCGCTTCGATCGCCCCGGTCGTCACGAGGACATGGTCCGGATCGCCGCGCCGGTACGTCGCCGCCAGCATGCCCCGCAGTTCGGCCGTGCCGCGGGCCTCGCTGTACCCCAGTGGAAGCCGCAGCAGCTGCTTCAGTGTTTCGTCGCGCCGATCGGGCGGTTCGAACGCCAGCAGGTCGTCAGTGGATAGAGGAAGGATGCCGCTCTCGGCGATGTCGTAGCGGACGTTCGTCTCGTGACGAGTCATCCACCGCTCAAGAAGGAACGTTTCGATCTTCATTCGCAATGAAGTGTAACGGCAGGTGGCGGCCGGGTGCGAACGAGCGGGCAGCGAGTGAGGCGCCGGAGCGGCGCGGGGCAAATGGGGTCCCCGCAAGCGACGGCGCAAGGGGGTCCGGCGGGACGAAGTCCCCCGGACTAATTGAAGACGGCGAGCAGCTCGATGTCGAAGACGAGGGACGCGTTCGGTGGAATCGCGCCGCCGGCGCCGTTGCGGCCGTAGGCGAGCGACGCCGGAATGATCAGCCGCCGGATGCCCCCGACCTTCATGCCGACAATGCCCTGATCCCAGCCGGCGATGACCTGCGAAGCGCCCAGAAAGAAAACGAAGGGACGGCCGGTCTGGCTCGCGTCGAACTGCTCGCCCTTCTTGTCCGCCTTGGACCCGTCGTAGAGCCACCCGGTGTAATTGACGCTGATGGTGGAGCCCGTCGAGGCCGCCGCACCGGTCCCGACGCGAACGTCGATCTTGGTGAATTCCACCGGAACGGATGGCTGGGAAGGGCTGGTGCAGGCGGCGCCCAGCAGGGCCGACGCAACCGCGAAGGCAGTGAGAACCGCCTTCGCGGCGCGGGGAAATCGTTGAAGCATGCGGTTACTGAATCGGGGCGGCCGGCGCGCCGAAGGGCTGCGTCGGAGCGGTCGCCGCCGCCAGGTACCAGATTGAGCTCGAAGCATCCGTCGCGAATGACCGTGTGCCCGTCGTCCCAAACGTCATCGGCACGGCGGTGGCGTAGAAGGACGTGATGCTGGCCGTGCCGTTGCAGTCCGTCGGTCCAGGGTTCGATCCGTTGCCGGCGACCATCGCGAAGTCATAGCCGGTCTTCTTCGGCGTGGCGCTCAAGCCCAGATCCGGAGAGATGAAGCCCTGGCCAACACCCCCGGGAGGCGCGTAGAGCTGCGGCAGACTCGATGCGTAGCCGCCGTTGCCGCAGGCCGTCGAATAGGAAACCTGCGACGTGGCGATGGCCTTGAGCGAGCCTATTGCCGACGTCTCGTTGCCCGTCATCCTCGAACGCAACAGGCCCGGCACGGCAATGGCGGCGATGATGCTGATAATCGCCACAACAATAAGGAGTTCGATGAGTGTGAATCCGCGATCTGAGGTTCTGATCATAGGTGACGTCCCCTTCAAGACTACCTCAGCTTTGGACTGCCGGACGGGCGAATTGGTTGCGCCGCGGGACCCGATTGGCGTCAACGGCCGTATTGGAGAGTATGACTAAGTTCTTCCTCTGGGTGCTCTTACTGGTCATCTGCTGGCCGGTGGCCCTGTTAGCGCTGGTCCTGTATCCCATCGTCTGGGTGATCCTCCTGCCCTTCCGCCTTATTGGCATTGCCGTTGAGGGGGTCTTCGCCTTTCTCAGGGCCGTTCTTTTCCTGCCCTCAAGGGTCCTCGGCGGCAGGTAGAGCGGGCGTCGTGCCGGGCTCCGGCATCCTGAGCACGTCCCGGCGAAAGTCGGTCCGGAAGGCGTCGATCTCACGGATGAGCCGCGCGCGCGTGCGCACGAGATTCCGGCGCGTGAGCGGCAGGCGCATCAGGATCCCCATCGCTCTGACGCGGCCGGCGTAACGCCGCAGGAACCTGGCATAGTGGTGCGCGAAGACTCCAGTGACCGGCAGCGACGACAGATAGAGCCCAGCAAGCAGCCCGCCCGCGAAGTACCACATCAGTCCCGCCGCGAGCGCGTACAGCACGCCGAATCCAATGAAGCCGGCGATGATCGACGCGTGCGCCACCTGTGCGCGCTTGTTCTCAGGCGGTGAGAACCTGTCCACGGCCCATTCGATCAGCCACACCGGTGCGATGCGGTGTACCCAGCCATAAAGCGCGAAAGGCGACCCGGCCACGAGTCCGATCGTCGCGATGAGACCCGGTGTGCGGACAGCACCACCCTCCCCGGCAAGTTCCTCGACGCTGTCGTCGGACAGTCCCACCAGCCCGAGTCGTTTCTCGTAGCGGATGAGATCGTTCACGAACGTTGCGAGTCTGTCCGGTGCCTCCGACTCGAAGTGCACCAGCGCCTGTGCGATCGCCTGGCTCAGGACGAGCTCCTCCGCGCGCGGGGGCACGGGCTCTCTGACGAGCCGGTTGCCTGCGCGTAGACGGTCCAGATAAAGACGCTTCACGGACGCCACGATCCGCTGATGATCGAGGGTCGGGAGGCTGACGATGAGCTCACGAATCCGCTGCTCAATTTCGGCGGACAGGCTCCGGACGGCTGCGTGACGGTCGCGGCCGTACTCTGCGAGGCTCTCGCCGACGCCGAACGGCTCGCCGAAGTTGACGAGCACGTCGGCGCGGTAGCGGCCCTTCGCGGCATACGAGATCCCGACGGGCTGGATCCGCAGGCCGAGGGCGCCACGGTGGCGATCCTCGATCTCCAGCGCCATTCGAGCCGCACCGGTCTTCACCGGCCGGAGTTGCTCGTCGTTGTAGCTCACGCCTTCGGGAAAGATCCCAATCGCCCCGCCGGTCTCGAGCACTCCGAAGCAGTGCTCGAACGTGTCCGCCACGGTCTTCATCGCCGCGGGGTCGTCCTGCCGGCGGTTGATGGGGACAATACCGCAGCGCCTCAGAATCGCGGCGACGAGCCTCACTTTGAACAGCTTCACGGTCGCGACAAAGTGGACCGCGCGTGGCACGACCGAACCGATCAGGAACGCGTCGGTCACCGAGCCGGGATGATTCGACACAACCAGGAGCGCTCCGGTCCGGGGCACGCGCTCGTCATGAAACGACTCGATTCGCCGGAAGTAGACCGTGAGCCCCGCGCGCACAAACCCGCCGACGAGTGCGCGCACCCACCCGGGCTGGACGCCCGCCATCTAGTCGCCTCCGGCGCCCTTGAATTGATCGTCTTCGTCCGCGAAAAGAACGTTGAACGTCGTGAGAGTGCCGTAGCAGCCGCTGATGTACGACTGCAGTCTGACCTTCGCGTCGTCTGGAAGATCCGACGCGTTGACCTGCTGTTCGAGGGTACGAAGGCGATTCCGAAGCATCACGATCTTGTGGAAGAACGTTTCGATCGGAACCGACTTCTCCTGCAGATTCGGTGAGCCCGGCTTCAGGACCAGCGTCCCGCCCCGCCACTTCTCAGCCGGGACGACGGAGGTCACGCCGGCCTCTTCGCGAATGATGCGGCGCAGCAACGACTCGAGATCGGTGGACGAATTCTCGGGCAGCATGACGGGTGCGCTGGTCCTTTCTCGATCGCTCACGAGGGGAAACGCGTCTCCCGCGTCCCTGCGTGGCGCTGAGGGACGCGGTGCTGATACTGGTGCGGTGCGCGCCGGCGACCCAGCCGGCGCCGGTGAACCATCGGTGTCGGTCCTGGGACCTCCGCGATAGTTGTGTTCGCTGCGGCAGTAGCCACAGGTCACACGCAGCGGCCGGCCCGCCGCGTCCGCGGCGATCACCGTGTGCATGCGATCCACCTTGCAGGCGCGGCAATAGTCCTCGATTGCCGAGCCCGCCCGGGCAGTCCTGATCACTGACACGAGTGGAAGTATTTCACGATGCGCCGACGCCGTCTGGAGCCGAAGATCAGTCCGCCGCTGCCGGCGGGTGCCGGCGCGCCCCACCCATTCCCAGCCAGACCAGGCCGATTGAGACGGGACCGATGAGCAGTTCAGCGTCCGACATGGTTGACCCCGTCGCCACGAGCTTGATCAGGAGGAAGCCCCCCGCGGTAATGAGCAGCGTCTGGCAAAGAAGAATGGGCAACTGATGCCGGCGTCTCATGGGAATCTGCGCGGCACTCAAGCAACACTTGTGCCTATGCTGTGAGTACTCCTGTCGAGTAACGGCCCGGCAGCAGGCGAACACGAGCGGACGCACCCAGTGAAACTCTGCTTCGTCGCCAGGTAATTCCGGGACAAGGATAACGGCCGTCGACAAATCACGGCGCCGACGGTTCCGGCCGAGACTGAACGCGCGTGAATCGCTGTTTGAGGCGCAAGAATGGGAACTCGAGCCACCGATAACTCAGCGCGGCGATAGCCATCGTCATTGCCAGGGCGACGAAAGGCCTGAGCCAGCCATATGGGAAGCCCCTGCCCACCGCGATGCGGCTGAGATCCAACGCAAGGCGATGGAAGACGTAAAGTCCGTAAGAAATGCGGCCCAGATACTGAAGCGCCGGCAGCCGCAGCATGGGTAATGCCGCACCGCCGCCAAGCGTTGCCAGGATCAGGCCGAGACTCGTCAACGCGACCAGCGGGTAGGTGACGAGCGACGTCCACCCATCGAGACCGAAGACAAGGGCAACGACAATCAGCGCGACGGGTGCGAGCCCGAGAAGTCCCAGCCGAGTGGATCGTGAGAGCTGCGGAGACTCACCGCGCAGCGTCAGTGCGATGAGGGCGCCAATGGCGATGGGATCGAGACGTGCCAGGGTGTCAGTCCAGACAGCCGGATGGCGGACATTGAGGGCCGCCAGCGCCAGTCGCGTCAACGTTGCCGTCACGAGTAGCCCGACCGCCACAGTCTTCAAACGCCTTTCGTCGAGACGGGACACGACCAGGGGCCAGACCAGATAGAACTGCTCTTCAATGGAGACGCTCCAGAGCGGCGTCACCCAGGACGAGGGATACCCCCAGGCCGCGACGGACCAGTTGCCCGCCAGGAGCGCGAACGCGCCCGCATACTTCGCCGGCAGTCCCGGCGATGGAATGAACACCGCGACGACCAGCGCCCCATAGTAGAGCGGCCAGATCCGCAGGATGCGCCGCAGGTAGAACGCGCGCACGTCAATCTGCCGGAGTTTCTCTTTCTCGCGCAGCAGGAGTTCGGTAATCAAGTATGCGGAGAGGCAAAAGAACAGGTCGACACCGAACGCCCCGGCTCTGACGGCGGCAAGCCCCCACGGCGCCAGCCATCCTAGCGACGCGAAGGCAGAGAGTCGGTCCGGAATCGCGTGATGGACGAAGACCAAAAGAAATGCAAAGAACCGGAGCGAGTCGAGCTCCGGGTGATGAAAAGCTGCCACGCGCCGTGACACGGTGCCGAACAGCCTAGTCGGATGTCAGCAGGGTGTCCATGTCGGGCCCCTTACCGGCGCTTCGAGAACAGCGCATCGATCACCGCCCCAATCCCGGCTCCGATCAGCGCAGACGCGGGAATCGTGCGCGGCTCGTCGTAGGTAGCGAGATACAGGCCGAAACCGCCGCCCGCCGCCGCGCCGATGATCAATCCGTTCAGGATCGTGTCACGCGCGGTCTTTAACTGCGATCCCCGCCGTTCGCGATCGGGGATGATCGCCGCGCGCAGACCGACGGTCACCGCCGCTTCTTCGCCGGCGTTACTGCCGCCGATGCGTCCGTGCACGAACGCATCGAGCCGAGGTGCGACACGGGCGCTGACCTCTCCAACCACAATGAGTGTGGAACCCCTGTTGGTGGACACGAACACTTCGTTCGGAGTTGCGCAATACGGAAGATAGCGACCTGCGCAGCCGCTGTGCGTGCGAGTCGACTCCCGGAAGGCGTCAAACTTTCCGATGCCGCCTCCGGCGAGGTAGGTGAAGCGGCCCTCCTGGGCTTTCGCGAGCACTGTCACGCTGCGCATGCCAAGCCGAAACCGATCGTCGTACGCGTGGCGGCCGTAGACACCGGTTTGTCCATTGAGCATCGACGGCGTGTAGTCCTCCACCACATCGAAAGTCCGAGCCGTGATTGGCTGCATCCAATCCACGTCAACCACGAGCCAGCGCGTGAGCTCCACTCGCATCGACGCCGTCAGCGGCATCGTCCACGGCGTGCCTTCGGTACCGACCGATGCCGCCCCGGCACCGACCGCGATGCCGGGAATTCGATCGGACGATGGCCGCGGTCCCGTGTTCTGCGGCGTTTCGGCCGCCGCGAGAACTGGCGCTGCCAGAGCGGCACTGGCAAGAATGGCGCGGGCGATCGATGCAGGCAGGTAGCGTCTCATTCGTGGCTCCTGCCGGGGTAATGCGTCTGAAAGGGTGTCAGGGGCTCAGTCAGGCTGTATCATTTGCACCGCCAGCGCGTCGGAGGTCCTATGCCGCATAGACCCAAGTCGACGTGTCTCGTCCTTCTGGTCGCGATCGCTCTTGCCGCCCCGCTCCGGGCACAGAACCGGGCCAACTTTGCTGGAAAGTGGGTTCTGGTTCTTGAGAAGAGCACGCCAGCGATTCCCGAGCGCCACCAGCGGGAAATCACGATTACGCAGGAAGCGCAGTCGATCACGATGACGCAGATCGCGTACACCGTCAGCGGAGTCTTCAGCCCGGGTTCGCGTGGCGGTGTCACGAACACCCCGCCTCGCGAAGAGTTTCAGTACTCAATTACCTATGAGTTCGACGGCGCCGATCACCCGACCCCAAAGGTGGAGGCGCCGAATCCACGACCCACGCCCTCCATGCCACCCACCGCAATAATTCAGGTGAGTCAGCGCCTCGATTCGATCTATCGCGCAACCTGGACGCGCGACCAGCTCGTCATCATGACGCGCGAATCCACGACGACGGCCACGCCCTCTTCCGAGACTCACGCGCCTCGCGCGGTTTCGCGGAAGGCGTTGTCACTCGATCCCGATGGCCTGCTGGTCATCGACAGCATCAGGGTCGCGGACCCGACGCCCAATGGTCCAACGCAACCCGCACCCATGCCGGTGCATAGCGTGTATCGAAAGGCGTCGTGATGACAGCAGCGCGAGCGACCGGTCAGGTCGCGAGCCTCGCGACCGAAGCGAGACTTGGCTAAGAGCCTTTCATTGGAGCCGAGTCGAGCGAGAGAGCGAGTAGGGGGTCTGGGGGCAAAGCCCCCAGATCAGGAAACGTCCCCGGCGGGATTGGCAGACTTGCCAGAGGGGCGCCGCAACAGCGTAGAAGTATTGGCGTCCCCGAAGGGACTGAAAGACTTCTCGACGGCGAAGCGGTCCGGCGTAGAAGTGATGGCGTCCCCACGCGGAGTCGAAGACTTGTACACGTTGGTCGGGTCGGCGGTCATGGCTGCCTAGCGCACACGCCCATCCAGGTCGCTATTAGGCCCTCTTGCCTCGCGTTCTGTGCGGCTCTCGGTGTTGGCGCATATCTCCGACGCTTACACAGCGGGCTGATAGACAATATCCGGCATGGCCTTCAGCGATGAGGATCTCGGCAGGTTGTGGGGCGTTCTCCGAGCCCAATTGGCAACTCTGTCGATCCAGAACATTCGCACCACTGCGGGTTCCGCCGGCTTTGATGTATCCAAGATCCCTGCGACATCTGAGGCGAGGACCGGCCTCGGAAGTCGGGCAGAGGTCCTGCCTGCGCTAGACGGCCTCGTGAATCGCCTCTCCGTCGAGACCAAAGCACAGATCCTTAAAATGCTGGCCCGCCGACTCTTGGAGAACCCCGCGACGGCGGACGGGACCCTCGCGAGGCTGACCGAGCAAGGACTGTTACCCGACATTGCCGCCAAGCCAGCCGACAACGACCACCTAACTGACCTCGGATCCCGAAAGGCATACGAGTCGTCCTTGGGCGAATGCGTCGAAGCCGCTAAGGCGACCGGTGAACCGATGGCGCTCCTCTGGTTCGACATTGACAAGTTCAAGAGCGTTAACGATGACAATGGCGGTCACGCGATAGGCGACGAGGCCTTGCGTTCGGTTGCAGCGATAGCAAGTTCCGCCGCAAGAGGCAAAGGGACTGCCTATCGGGTTGGCGGCGACGAGTTCGCGATTCTGCTTCCAAATCACTCGGCCCAAGAAGGCCTCGCGGTTGCGGAACGAATCAGGAAGACGGTAAACGAAGTGCCGCATACGTCCCGTCACTTGACGCTGAGCGTCAGCATCGGCGTTGCCGCATTTCCATCCCACGGACAAGATGGCCCGAGTCTTCAACATGCGGCCGACCAGGCGGCGTACGATGCCAAGAATCGAGGTCGGAATCTCGTTCGAGTCTCCGGGGAACCTGAGCCATCCAAGCCGTCTCAAGATCGGCAGCCGGAACGACGGGAACCGCCATCCGCTGCGCTGAGTGATGAACAGGGCCGACAGATCAAGCTCACCTACTTTCGAACGCGCACGGCTCGCTGTCCGCACGATGACGCAGTCATGAGCGTGACTGAGACGAACGGCCTTGGTGCAACCAACAACTCAATATTCGTGGTGTGCCCATACTGCGGACTCTCGGAAATGATCGAATAGCGGCGGAGGCCCAGCCTGCAGCAGCCGGGTGGCGGGCCGGAAGGCCGGGACGTATTAGCACCTACCCCCGAGCCTGAAGTGCCCTCCTGCAGAGCGTGGCAGGCTGGAGCCAAGCAGTTGAGCGCCTGCCCTTGCGAACCTCGCCGATTCTGCCAAGATGACGGCTAATGTCGGGTCCAGCACTCTCCACGTACATCGACGAGGACCGCGACCGCATTCTTGCGTGGGCTCGATACGTTTTCTATGCAGAGATCGAGTGCGAGCAGTACAACGCGCACGAGATGGCGGAGGACGAATCGCCAATCGGTCGCACTCTCGTCCTCATGATGCAGTTCTATGCGGCCCTTTGGGTGGTTGCTGAGGGCTGGCAAGACTGCCCATTGACGGATGAAACGATCGACGAGCTGCTAACCGATCCTGCCTTTGAACAGAACGTTACACTGCTGCGGCGATTCCGAAACGGCGTCTATCACTACCAGCCCCAACAGATAAACGAAAAGGTACTCGCGTTTCTGCGCGACGGCTCAGAGCATGCCATCGCGTGGGCGTTCTTGCTGCATGACGAATTCAAGCGGGTCGTGTGGGAACTCGCGCACCCGCGCGGTGTCAGCCCTTCACAGCAAATCGAGATCGCAGATTCACTTCGCGGCATCATCGGATGGCTGCCAAGTGATCTTCCCGAGGCGCAACCGCTTCGTGCTGCCGAGCAGTATCGCGAAGTCGCGGCTATGGTTCTGAAGGACGGAAGCCGGAATACCCCGCACGCTCGCGAACTGTTGGATGCCGTGAATCATGTTCGAGCGACCGCCCATGACGCTGCAGCCGGCTGGACCGCGCACAAGCGAGCGATGATTGAAGCGCTGAAGAAGCAGAAACGAATGGGCTTGGATACATGACAATGGGCGACGTCTTCTCGAAGATTCGATCTCTTGCGGTCAGCCACGTCGAGGCTGAGTCCGAACTTCGCACCTCATTGCTGGCATTTGCGACCCGTCTGGTGGAGTCCACGTCCGGCGCGGACGTTTCGGTTTCCAGCGACAACACCACATTCGAAGAGGACGGCAGCGGCGACGCGGTTTATGGCCACCTGTTCTATTCACGCGGCACCGTTGCTGTAGCGTATCGGCACAGCGAAGAAGACACGATGCAATACCTGCATCAAGAGGATCTTGACGAACCTACGTTTCACATCAAGAAGCTTGAGGACTGCTCCGAGAAGTGGCTGAGGGCGATCTCGCAACCGCGTGTCATTGATTCGCTCCTTCAGAAAATGGTTGCGGAGCTTGAGGCGCAACACACGTCAGTCAGCGCCAGCATTCGAAACATCGGACAAACGCTGAACGTGCCCGTGAGAAATGCTGAGGACGCTCTCGAAGCCGCAGCACGCGAGTTGGGCTATGACGATGTCATCAGCGAGTGGCAGAGTGCCCAAGCTGCCGTGTACCGCGATCCGCGCGATGCAATTACGCGGGCTTCCAGCCTTGTCGAGACGGTCTGCAAGCATGTGCTGACCGCGAGGGGCGTCCAGTTTCCGTCAGACCTGACCATTCAGGGGTTGCTGAAGAGCGTGCTGAAGGTTCTCGGCTGGAGTCCTGAGTCGCAGGCCAACGAGGATCTTCGGAAAACAGCTGGCGGGATCATGACCGTCATTTTCAGTCTTGGCGCGTGGCGGACTCATGAAGGAACTGCGCACGGTCGCGCGCCTGGAGACCGCATGCCGACGCACGTCGAAGCGCGTCTCGCCGTCAACTTGGCAGGCGTGGCCTCGACGTTCCTGATGGAAGCGGCAAATCGGTCAAGAGACGGATCGCCATTAGGTTCTTGACATGGATCGAGACGAAATGGTTCGTGAGACGTACGCGCACTTTGGGCTGGCTATCTTCCGGGCCCAAGGCCTTGAACACGCCATCGTGAACGCAATGGTAGTTGCCCGAATGCCGGATCGTGCGCGAATTACCCGGAACGACATCGACGCCTTCATGGATCGGCACTTCAAGCAAACACTTGGTCAGCTCATGCGAGCTCTGAACAAGTTCGTCACAGTGCCTTCGGATGTGACAGACGTTCTCGACCGAGCGCTGACAAGACGCAATTGGCTGGCGCACGACTACTTCCGCGAGCGCGCCGCTGAGTTCATGACCAACAGTGGCTGCCTTCAGATGATCAGCGAACTACAGGCGGCGCAACAACTCTTTGCTGACGCCTCCGGGGCGCTTGATGACCTCGTTCGGCCCATCCGTGAGCAGTTCGGAATCACGGACGCAGCGATTGCATCCGAAGTCGAGGCCAGCACGTGACGTCACTCGACGATGTCTACCGCAAGTTCGGTGAGGTGGCAGAAGCGGCGCAGCTTCTGGAAACTGAGCTGGGAAACCACCTACTCGAGCGTCGCGGGCGTGAACACGGTTGGTATGAACAACCAAATCCCGTAGCCGCTCGGGCGGCGCTGGACCAAATTGACCGCAGCACTCTAGGTCAGCTTCTCCGACAACTGCCAGGGCTCAAGGAGAACAGCGACGATGCGACTGACCTGCTCGTGCGCGCATTGGACGAACGGAACCGGCTGTTTCATTCCTTCTATCGCCAGCACAACTTCAGAAGGAATTCGACGGACGGCTGTCAGGTGATGCTCGATGATCTAGAGTCGATCCACGAGATCATCATCACCGCGTATAAGTTCGTGCTGCGGACTGTAGGCATTGATTTGGACGCGATTGTCTTGGACAAGCTGCCATCCAAGCACCTCGACCTCGACTGACAGATCGCCTGTCAGGTTTCTTGTTGGCGGGCGGCGTACGGCTTTGGTATCATGCCCACTGGATCGAAATAGGCGCGCACCGCTCTCCCAAGGGCTAACGCGTGATCCCCGTCGATTACGGTGAATCGACGCGAGTTGACCATTTTCACCAAGATGGAGGGTAGTGGTGTGGCTGAAATCTCCTCGCCGTCGGAACGTCTTGCCGACGCCTACAAACGCCTCGTCGTCGCGGCTGCAAGTCATCGATCGGCATCCCACGAATTCACGAAGCCGTTTGCGGAAATCGAGCGTGCAATAAAGGACCTAAACCTACCTGTCGCCACGTGGCAAAAGATTGCGGGCGGCGAGGACAACTACGGCGGCTATTGGAGCCGTGATGTTGGCTACGCCAGAACCAAGGGCATTTGGGGACTCGCGCTTCGGTCTGTGCGTGGTCACGAGTCTTGGGAGGAAGACGACAGTGAACAATGGCCTTTCGACGAAGCTCCGAGTTCGCTGCGCTTGGAAGCGTTAGAAAAGCTGCCCGACCTGCTCGAACAGATCATCAAGAACGCGGAAAAGACAACGCGGAAGCTCGAAGAGAAAACGCCTGAAGCGCAAGATCTGGCACGTGCCATCAAGGATGCCTCCGCTGAACTACGTGAAGAGGCGAAGCGGCTTAAGGGGCGTGCGCGATGACGACGATCAGCGAACTCGGCGGATTGTTTGTCCTTCTGTCGGCGCTCATGACTCCGCTGCTCTATGCGATCTACAAGGGACACGACGTCAGCTTTCATCTCCACTTGCGCCGTAGAAACAGGCGGCGATGACATCATGAACGCGGTTCCAGTGTCGACTCCGTCGAAATTGTGGTCGGCGTGAGCGATGGCATTACAGTGGTTTGACGGCGCCAGCTGGCAGGACTACATCACGACGGTCATCTGCTCGGACTTCCGACAGTTTGGTGACGTGGTGAAGACGCGAATCCTGCCAGTCTTCGATGGCATAAAGGACGAGGCCGACGATGTTGCGATCCGCAGCTATCAGGACGGTTTGGCCCAAGCGTCGATACACCTTTGGGATGAACGGAGTCTCATCCACTCCGCTGAAATGACTGGCTTCCAGCATCACGAGATGCTGACGTCGATGAAGTGGGCCACGATTCGTCCGACGCGAGATCTACCGCGGCGTCATCGTCTGGAACAAATCACGCAAGCGCGACGACACGCGCCAAGTGAATCAGCGGCCGCGCCCCGAGTCGGAGTGGCTGCGCTACGACGCACCCGATCTCCGCATCATCGACGAAGCGCTGTGGCGGCGCGTCCAGCAGAGACTGGAGGAAGGCGCGACGCTCGCCGCGCGGCTGACGAATGGCCGCTTGCAGGGCCGACCGCCGAAGACGCCAACCAACAACCTGCTGGCGGGCTTGGCGAACTGCGGCCTCTGCGGCGGCAGCTTGGTCGTTGAGAAAAGCCCCAGAAAGCACGGCCGGGTGCCGGAATACATCTGCTACCGCCACCGCGCGACCGGCGCATGCGAGAACGCGCTCCGCATGCCGGTCGCGGAGTTGAACGAGGCGGTCCTTCAGGCGATCGAAGCCCACGCCCTCACGCCCGAGGCGATCGAACAGGTGATCCACCTCTCAGAGCGGAGCGACACGGCTGAACACCAAGCGCGGCTGGCCCGAGAGCGGAAGGATGTCGAGAAGAAAGTCGGGCGGCTGGTCGCGGCCGTCGCCGAGGCCGGTGACGTGGCCTCGCTGGTCGAGAAGCTGCGTGAGTTGGAAGCGCGACTCAAGGCCATCGACCATGAGGTCAGAACCCTTCAGCCCGTCCCACACTTGCCCCCGAATGTGATCGAGAACCGGCTGGCCGAGTGGCGGCGGATTCTTCGAGGTTCGACCACTCAGGGCCGCACGGTGCTTCAGAAGATTCTCAAAGGTCGGCTGACCTTCATGCCACGCGCGGACGGGCTCGGATACGACTTCTCAGGTCCGACGCGCTTCGACAAGCTCTTTACAGGCGTCTCCTGCCCGCCAGCGCCCGCGTGGATCGCGAACGATCGGCGGGGGCTGGAGAACACGAGCCCGGACGATACGTTCGATGGCGACTATGGGCGGCTGCTGGAACGCGCTTACGAGAAGAGCGTAAAAGTATTGGCGTCCCCGGCGGGAATCGAACCCGCGTCTCGGCCTTGAAAGGGCCGCGTCCTAGCCGCTGGACGACGGGGACACACGAACCTGAGAATCCGCAGCACCCGTTCGTCCCGTCGAACCCGTAGGACCCGCAGTACCCGCGCTCTCGCAGCCGTTAAGATTAACACGCCATGCGGCCACGCCCTCTGACCTCCGTCCTCGTACTTACCCTTGCCCTCTGCCCCCTGCCCTCTGCCCTCGAGGCTGTGCAGGCCCAGCGTTCATTCAATGTCGTCGAAGCGACCATCGCGGACATCCATGCGGCGTTCAAGGCAAAGCGGCTGACGTGCGCGGCGCTCGTGGATGCGTACCTCGCGCGAATTGCGGCGTACGACAAACAGGGGCCATCGCTGAACGCAGTCGTCGTTACGAACCCTGAAGCGCCGAAGCGCGCGGCCGAGTTGGACCGCGAGTACGCGCGACGTGGATTGACCGGCCCGCTCCATTGCATCCCAATGGTCGTGAAGGACAACTACGAGACGATCGGACTGCAAAGCGCCAACGGATCGAAATCGATGGAGGGCTTCGTCTCGGACAAGGATGCCTTCCAGGTTGCCCGCATCAAAGCCGCCGGCGCCATCGTCATCGCCAAGACCAACATGGCTGAGTTCGCGTTCAGCCCTCAGGAATCGCTGAGTTCCATCCAGGGACACACGAAGAACCCGTACGGTCTCGATCGCGTGCCGGCCGGATCGAGCGGCGGCACCGCCGCATCCGTTGCCGCGAGCTTCGCGGCAGTCGGACTCGGCAGCGACACTGGCAACTCAATCCGCGGGCCGTCTGCGCACAACGCCCTCGTAGGGATTCGTTCAACGATGGGCCTCACGAGCCGCGCGGGCGTGGTCCCGCTGAGCTACCTGGCCGATATTGCCGGCCCGATGGCGAGGACGGTTGAGGACGCGGTTCGTGTCTTCCAGGTCGTCGTCGGCGAAGACCCGGAGGATCCAGTCACGGCAAGAAGTCACGGCCGGAAGATTCCGAACTACAGCGCATCGCTTGTCCGCACAGGACTCAAGGGCGCGCGGATCGGCATTCTGCGACAGGCCTACGAGCGGCCGAATCAAACCGTCGACGATGAAGTCGTCAAAGTGTTCACGCGCGCGCTCGAAGACCTGAAGAAGGCGGGCGCGACGGTTGTTGACGGCGTCACGATCGAACGCGTGCAACGGCAGCAGGTCCAGGGCGGCGGTTCGTGCCGCGGCTTCAAGTACGACATCAATGACTATCTGGCCACGCGGGGCCAGAAAGCGCCCGTTCACTCCCTTGAAGAGATCGTGGCATCGGGCAAGTTCGACCCCTCGGTCGCCAACCGCTTGAAGCAAGCACAGTCTGGCAATCTTGGCGCGGGCCCGGACAGCGAGGCGTGCAAGGCAGACGCCGGGTATCGCGAAGCATTCGGCGCCGCAATCATCAAGGTGATGGACGAACAAAAACTGGACGCGCTCGTGTACCCGACCTGGAGTCACCCGCCGCGGCCCATCGTCGCTGACGCTCAGACACCCACCGGCGACAACAGCCAGGTGTATTCGCCGACGTCGGGCTTCCCCGCCATCACCGTGCCGATGGGCTACACGCGCGAGACGCTGCCGGCCGGCATGACGTTCCTCGGCCGGGCGTGGGACGAGCCGCGTCTCATCAAGCTTGCGTACGGATACGAGCAGGCGACGAAGCATCGACACGCTCCCGCCTCGACGCCGCCGCTCGGCGCCGTGAAGTAGTGCAAACCACGCTTTTCACACTCGCGGCACTTGCCTGCTTCGCCGCGAACAGTCTGCTCACCCGCGGCGCGCTCGGGCCCGGGTGGCTGGACGCGCCAGGATTCACGATCGTCAGACTCACAACCGGCGCTGCGATGCTGGCTGTCCTGTTGCGGCTTCGAGGGACTGCCGCCGGAGAACGTGGCTCCTGGCGATCGGCGTTCGCTCTCGCAGGTTACGCCGTCGCGTTCACGATCGCGTACACGCGCATCGGCGCCGGCGTAGGGGCGTTGCTCCTCTTCGGCGCAGTTCAAGTGACGATGATCGGAACGGGACTCGTGAAGGGTGAACGCCCACTCGCTCGCGACTGGCTCGGACTGATCCTGGCCGCCGGCGGTCTCGCCTGGCTCACGTTGCCGGGGGCAAGCGCGCCGGATCTCACCGGCGCGCTGCTCATGGTGATCGCCGGCGCGGCGTGGGGCGCGTATTCCATCATCGGCCGGCGCAGCCGCGATCCGCTCGCCGCGACCGCGGGTAATTTCTGGCGCGCGGCCATATTGGGCGCGATCGCGCTTGGCTGGTTTCACGCCCCCGGCTCGCTGACGTGGCCGGGCGTGCTCCTCGCCGCCACCTCCGGGGCCATCGCCTCCGGCGTTGGATACACCTTTTGGTACAGCGCACTCCCGCATCTCACCGCCTGGCGCGCGGCGCTGGTGCAGCTCTCAGTGCCGGTGATCACCGCGCTCGCGGCCATCGCGCTGCTCAATGAGACCTTCTCGTCGCGCCTGGCCATCGCGACGGTGCTGGTCGCGGCGGGGGTGGGTGTCACGTTGGCCCGCCGGACGTGATTGGCCCGGCTGGGTCTTAAGACCCGGCCTCCATTTGAGCTATCTTGTTGGGCGATGTCCGAACGAACGGCCCCTTCACTGGTGAAGCTCGATGAACTCCTGGCGGCGATAAAGACGCTGCCGGCCAGCTCTGCGAAAGACGAGATCCTCGAGACCACTGAGGCGCTGAGGCGCGCCGTCGCCGCGTTTCACATGGAGGCCATCCGCTTCCGCATGTACTCCGTAGAGCGTCAGTTGCGGAAGGACGGCAACGCGAAGTGCCAGGAAGCCTTCGAGAGCGTGCGGCACGAGCTCGAGACGGCGGGTTTCCACACGAGATCGCACGCCGCGCCGGGACAAACCACGTAGATTGGTGATTTGGCGATCTGGCGATTTGGCGATCTGGCTCACGCCAACAGAGCCGCCAGCGCTGAATCTACCGGAGTAAGGGAAGAGATCTCGGCGACCTTCACGTCCCGCGCGGGCAGGCGGCGCCAGTTGAACCAGATCGGTCTGATGCCCGCCGCCAGTGCGCCGGCGATGTCGGTGTCCCAGGCGTCGCCAACCATCACTGTCTCCTCAGCCTGCAGACCGAGTGCATCGAGAGCCGCCTGGTAGATCCCAGTCGCCGGCTTCGCGATGCCTACGGCTTCCGACGTGATGAGCGCATCGACATGCGCTTCGAGCGCGCAGCCTTTCATCTTCTGTTGCTGTTCAGCGGTGAGGTTGTTCGTAACGATGGCGATGGAGAGATCGCGAGCTCTGAGTACTGTGAGGAGTTCGACGGCGCCTGCGACCGCGCGCCAGTTGGATTGATAGGCGGCGCGATACCGCATCGCCAGGTCCCATGCACGTGACTGACCTGTTTCGTCCGCACCAGCGTCCGCGAGCAGCCGCCGGAATCGCTCGCGTCGCGCGTCGTCGATCGATATGCGGCCCGCAACTACTTCACGATGAATGCTTTCCAGCACGTCGCTGTGGCGGCGCCGGAGCTCGGCGAGACTCCAGACCGAGAACGTCGCGTCCTCGCCGCGCAGCACCGCCGTGGCGCATTCGGTCGCGTGGTTGTGATCGAAAAGCGTGTCGTCCAGATCGAACAACACGCCCCGCAAGGCGTGCGTCATGCGTCGAGCAGGAAATCGAAGCCGTAGGCGTTCTCTGCGCCTGCAACCTTCTTCATTACAAGCGCCGGCTTGAACTGTGAATCACGCGCCGCAACCGAGTCATCCGGAAAGAACAGCACTGTCGCGAGCGGCTTCTTCCCTGCCGGCGCGATGCGAACACCGATGCGACGAGCCCGTCCCGCGAGTGCTCCCGGCACGACCGTCGTCAGCGAATAGCGGCCCTCGGCATCCGTCAGCACGGCTCCGCGAAGCCGAAAGCCTGTAGCCTGCAACTTGCCGTCTGGGCCGGCCTGCCAAAAGTCGACCCGGGCGCCCTTGATTCGGCCGCAGGTCAGCCCGGTCACGTAACCAGCAAGGGTCATGCGCGTCCCAGTCTCACCAGGGTCGATGAGGCTGGAACGCACCGGTGCGCCCGGACGGTAGTCGGTGCCCAGTACGGCCGGCGTCAGGTCGTCCTTGCAGGGCGGCGCCGGCAACAGAAACTTGTCGAGCCCGTTCTGGGCCGTCTCGCCCCGCGCCGTACCGGCCGCAACCGGCACCGTGGCAGCGAGTACGGCGAGGAACTCCCGGCGGGTCGGCGGCATATATAATCTGATGTTAGTCGATCGAACGTTTTCCCAGCCTTTGAAGGAGTTCACGTGCCCTACCCTGAATATCTCGTCGCACCCATGCGCCAGGAATTGGTGGCCGTCGGAGCGCGCGAGTGCCGCACGCCCGCGGATGTTGATGACGTCTTGAAGCAGCCCGGCACCACGATGATGGTGGTCAATTCCGTGTGCGGCTGCGCAGCCGGCAAGGCGCGTCCCGGCATCGCGATGGCGCTGCAGCACGAAGTGCGGCCGAAAAACATCGCCACGGTTTTTGCCGGAGCCGACATCGACGCCACCGACCGCGCGCGTCAACTCATGACCGGCTTTGCGCCATCGTCGCCGTCGATCGCCCTCTTCCGTGACGGCAAGCTCGTGTACATGGTCGAACGGCGCGACATCGAACAGCGCACGGCGGAAGGCATCGCGGACCTGCTGACGCTCGCCTTCGACAAGCACTGCGCTTAGTCTCAATTTGGCGATTTGGGGATTTGGCGATCTGGCGATCTGGCGATTTCAAATCACCAGATCACCAGATCACCAAATCACAAATCACCAAATTCAAATGTCTTGCCGCAGAATCGTGTGGTCTCTGTCTGAGCCGGTGGAAATGATCGCCGCCGGCACGCCACTCGTCTCTTCCAGTCTGGCGATGTAGCGGCGGGCGCCGTCGGGCAGCTTATCGAAGTCGGTGATGCCAAGTGTCGGCTGCGACCAGCCGGGAATCGTCTCGTAGATCGGCTCGCAGGCCGCCAGCTGCGACACTTCGCTCGGCATCTCGGTCAGCACTTCTGAACCGCAGCGATAGGCCGTGCAGATCTCCAGCTCCTTCAGGCCGTCGAGCACGTCGAGCTTGGTGATAGCCAGCGCGTTGAGACCATTCACGCGGGCGGCGTAGCGCACGGCAACCGCGTCGTACCAGCCGCACCGACGCGGCCGGCCTGTTGAAGCGCCGTACTCCATTCCCGTTTCACGAAGCCGCTCGCCCATTTCACCGAGGAGCTCCGTCGGCAGCGGTCCCGCGCCGACGCGGGTCGTATAGGCCTTGGCCACGCCAAGCACCTTGCCGATCGCGCTCGGTCCAACGCCCAGGCCCGTGGCCGCGCCGCCGGCGGTCGAATTCGAGGACGTGACGAACGGATAGGTACCGTGATCGATGTCGAGAAGGGTTCCCTGCGCACCCTCGAACATCACGCGCTTTCCCGCCGCGAGCTCGTTGTGGAGCCGCAGCGACGTATCGGTGACGAACGGCTTGAGGCGGACCCAGACCTTTCGCAGATCCGCGAGCACGTCCTGCCACTTCATCTCGTTGTTGCCGACCAGACGATTCCGCGCGGCGACATTCTCGCGCACCGCCGCAGCCAGCGCGCCATCGTCCGCGACGTCGCGAAGATCGCCGACACGGATTCCGCGACGGCCAATCTTGTCCTCGTATGCCGGCCCGATACCGCGCGACGTCGTTCCAATCTTCTGCTCGCCGCGCCGGGCTTCCGACAGCACATCGAGCTCCCGGTGATACGGCAGGATGACGTGGGCCTTATCGCTCACGAGCAGGCGGCCCGCGACGTCGATGCCCATCGGGGCCAGCTTGTCGAGCTCAGCGAACAGTGCGTGGGGATCGACGACGACGCCGTTGCCGATGATGCAGATGATCCCGGGCCTTAGGATGCCTGACGGAATCAGATGCAGTACGAACTTCGTGCCGCCGACGTACACCGTGTGTCCGGCGTTGTGTCCGCCCTGATAGCGCGCGACCACCGAGAAACCAGGTGTCAGTAAATCAACGATCTTTCCCTTGCCCTCATCGCCCCACTGGGCGCCAAGCACGCACAGATTCATGTCGCTAAGATGATACCCTTGGCGGCCGACGGAAATGGTTTTTCTCGACGGTTCCACACTCACACTCGATCAGCTTTCACTCGTCGCGCACGGACGCGAACGGGTTGACCTCGATCCCGCGGCGCGCGAGCGCGTGCGCGCCTCGCGCGCCGTCGTCGAACGCGCCGCCGCCAGCGGCCTCGCCGTCTACGGCGTGAATACCGGTTTCGGCGCGCTGGCGGACGTCGCGATTCCTTCACATCAGCTCGACCGCCTGCAGCTCAACCTGTTGCGCAGCCATGCCGCGGGCGTCGGCGATCCGCTTCCGTCGCCCGTCGTGCGCGCCATCATGACGCTCCGCGCCAACGTCCTCGCGAAGGGCTTTTCGGGGATTCGTCTCGAGACACTCGATGCGCTCATCGGGCTGATCAACGCGCGCGTACATCCGCGCGTGCCGTCTCGCGGTTCGGTCGGCGCGAGCGGCGATCTGGCGCCGCTCGCGCATCTCGCGCTCGTCCTCGTCGGCGAAGGCGACGCCGAGCACGACGGCGCCGTCGTCTCCGGCGCCGACGCCCTCGCGCGCGCCGGCCTCCGGCCGGTCGCGCTCGGGCCGAAGGAGGGCCTGGCGCTGATCAACGGCACGCAGGCCAGCGCCGCCGTGCTGGGGCTCGCCGTGCTCGACGCGGAGCGCCTCGCGCGCGCCGCCGACATCGCGACCGCGATGTCGGTGGACGCGCTGCGCGGGTCGTTCCACGCGTTCGAGGCGCGGATCCACGCGGCCCGGCCGGTCCCCGGCCAGGCCGCGTCGGCCGCCAATCTGCTCCGGCTCGGCGCCGGCAGCGGCATCAACAGGTCCCACGAGAACTGCGGCAAGGTACAGGACGCCTACGCCCTTCGCTGCGCCCCCCAGGTCCACGGCGCGGCGCGCGAAGCGATCGGCTTCGCGCGCCGTTTCGCCGAAATCGAGGCCAATTCCGCGACCGACAACCCGATGGTCTTTGCCGATTCCGGCGACATCGTCTCGGGCGGCAATTTCCATGGGGCGCCGGTCGCGCTCGGCGCGGACACGCTGGCCATCGGCCTGACGCAACTCGCGTCGATCAGCGAGCGGCGTACCGACCGCATGATGACGGCGCACGAGAGCGGCCTGCCGTCATTCCTGATTCGGGACTCCGGCCTCAACTCCGGCCTGATGATGGCGCACGTGACCGCCGCCGCGCTGGTCTCCGAGATGAAGACGCTCGCACATCCAGCCGCCGCGGACTCGATCCCGACGTCCGCGGGACGCGAAGATCACGTCAGCATGAGCATGTGGGCTTCGCTCAAGGCCGCGCGTGTCGTTGAGCTTGCAACCGACGTCGTATCGATCGAAGTGCTCGCGGCCTGCCAGGGCATCGACCTTCTGGCGCCGCTCGCCACGTCGCGCGCCCTTACCGCCGCGCACGCGGCCGTGCGGCGCGACGTGCCGACGATCGACGTCGATCGATCGCCGGCACTTGACATTCACAGAATTGGCGTACTCATTCGCACGGGCGCGCTCGAACGCGCGTGCGGCGAATCACTCGCGTGACGGAAACTGTGTTGACACTGTCGGGAGCGTTCTTTAGAGTGGCAACTTCCCTGTCTCGCATCTGAACTTGTAGTTCGTTCATGTCCACCGCCGACACCCGCACCGTTCGCGCGCCACGAGGCACGTCACTCAGCTGCAAAGGCTGGCCTCAGGAAGCGGCGATGCGAATGCTCATGAACAACCTCGATCCGGACGTCGCGGAACGCCCGGACGATCTCGTCGTCTACGGCGGCTCCGGGCGCGCCGCGCGCAGCTGGCCCGCCTTCGACGCGATCGTGCGCTCGCTGAAGTCACTCGAGCATGACGAAACGCTGCTCGTGCAGTCCGGCAAGCCGGTCGGCATCTTCCGCACCAGCCCGTGGGCGCCGCGGGTCCTCATCGCCAATTCCCTGCTGGTGCCGGCCTGGGCCAACTGGAAGACCTTCCGCGACCTCGAGGACCGCGGCCTGACGATGTACGGGCAGATGACGGCGGGCTCGTGGATTTACATCGGCACGCAGGGAATCCTGCAGGGTACGTACGAAACGCTGGCGGCCGTGGCGCGGCGGCATTTCGCGGGCTCCTTGAAGGGCACACTCACCGTGACGGCCGGCCTCGGCGGCATGGGCGGCGCCCAGCCGCTGGCCGTGACCATGAACGAAGGCGTCGCGCTGGTGATGGAAGTAGACCCCTCGCGCATCGCCCGGCGGCTCGCGACGCGGTACCTCGACGAATCGACAGAGTCGCTGGACGAAGCGCTGGCGCGGGCCGACGACTATCGGCGCCGGGGCGTCGCGCGCTCGATCGGCCTCGTCGGCAACGCCGCGGACGTTCTGCCGGCCATGATCGCGCGCGGGATCATCCCTGAAGTCCTGACGGACCAGACCTCGGCACACGATGCGCTGCAGGGCTACGTGCCGAACGGCATGAGCCTGGCTGATGCGGTGCGCCTGCGCGCGTCCTCGCCGGACGAGTACATCCGCCGCTCGATGCAGGCCATGGCCGTGCACGTGCAGGCGATGCTCGACATGAAGGCGCGCGGCGCCGTGACGTTCGACTACGGCAACAACATTCGCGCACAGGCACAACAGGCCGGCGTCTCGGCGGCATTCGACATTCCCGGCTTCGTGCCCGAGTACGTGCGGCCGCTCTTCTGCGAAGGCAAGGGACCGTTCCGCTGGGCGGCGCTCTCGGGCGATCCGGCGGACATCCATGCCACAGACGAGCTCGCGCTCAGGATGTTCTCCAGCAACGAACCGCTCTGCCGGTGGATACGCATGGCCCGCGAGCGGGTTGCGTTCCAGGGTTTGCCGGCACGCATCTTCTGGCTCGGCCAGGGCGAGCGCGCGGAATTCGGACGCGCGCTGAACGACCTCGTCCGCACCGGCCAAGTCAGCGCGCCGATCGTGATCGGGCGCGATCACCTCGACACAGGATCGGTCGCGTCACCCAATCGCGAGACCGAGGGCATGCGCGACGGCAGCGACGCGATTGCCGACTGGCCCGTCCTCAATGCCCTGCTCAACACGTCGTCGGGCGCGACGTGGGTGTCGGTGCACCACGGCGGCGGCGTCGGGATCGGCTATTCGCTCCACGCCGGCATGGTGATCGTCGCCGACGGCACGCACGAAGCCGACGAGAAATTGCAGCGGGTGCTCACGAACGATCCGGGTACCGGTGTGATGCGCCACGCGGACGCGGGTTATCCGGATGCCATCGCGACCGCGCACCGCCACGGCCTGCGGCTGCCGATGATCGCAAGCGCCCGCGGCCGTCGGGAGGATAGCGAGTCCGCGAGCGCCGGAGCGACGCGAGTGGGGGTGGGGCCCCACGAGCAGCCAAAAGAGGATGGCGGGCGATGATCGTCGAGCGTCCCGGAGTCGAGCGGCGCATCCTGGAGTCACTCCAGGCCGGCCGCATCCCGGTACTGCTTGGCGGCTGCGCGATCGGACGGACCTCACTGCTGCTGCGCGTGCAGCAACAGCTCGGCGCGGATCGCGCGCAATACGTCGATTTCGGCGCAGCCGCGACGACACCGGAACGCTGCCTCGCGGCCGTCCTTGCCAGTACGTCGGTGCGCTCGTCTCAAGGCGCTCCGCCTTCCTCGACGACACCCAGAGCAGCGTTCGACAGCATGCTGGCGTACTTCGATCTCGCAGCCGGGCCTGGCGGCGCGACGGCGACGTTCGTCATCGACGAATTCCTCGACGTGCGCACGTTCGAGAACTTTCCGGGACTGAGGCAGGTCGTGCGCGATCTTGTGGCGCGCCTGGCGGCCAGTCCGACCGGGTTCGTCCTCGCCTCGCGCTTCACCTTCCGAACCCACCGGTTGCTCCGGGACGCGCCCGCGCGTTTTGAAGTCGTGCACATCCCGCCGATGACAACGTCGGAAGTGCAGGCCTTCGCGCTTCGCTTCGACGGCGGTCGCGCGGAGGGTCCCGCGGCCCAGGCTCCGCTGATCGCCGCACTCACCGGCGGCCGCGCCGGGTACGCGCATCTCTTGCTCGAAGGCCTTACGGCAATGGGACCGGCGACGGATCCCATTGCGGCGCTCGCGAGTCTCTTTGCCCCTGAAGGCCGGATGACCGCGCGCTGCCGCGAAAGCTACGAATTCCGGCTGCATCGTGCCAGGGGCTACGGCGCGCTCAAGGCCATCCTCGGCATCCTGGCCGACGACGAGCCCCAGAACCTGACCGAGATAGCGCATCACCTGCAGCGCACGCCTGGGTCGACGAAGGACTATCTCTCGTGGCTCGAGGATGTGGACGTCATTTCGATGCATGGGAAGCGCTACTCGTACGACGACCCGCTCGTGCGGCTCTACGTGCGCCTGTACGCGAGGCCGGTCCCGCCCACCGATGCCGATATCGTGCGAGAGGTGCGCGCGTACGCGCAGGCCAGGCTTCCGCAGATGACGCCCACGCCGGTCGCCGTGACCGCCGCGTCCGCGGTTTCCGACCGGACAGCCGACGCCGAACGCGCGTCGGGGATTATCGAAATCGATTGATCCGGCGGGCTGAAGCCCGCCGGCTACAGCAGTCACACGTGGTCGGCGGGCTTTAGCCCGCCGATTCGCCCAGCGCCGCCTTGGCCGCCTGCTGCTCGGCTTCCTTCTTCGATCGTCCGGACGCCCGCCCGATTGACTGGCCTCCGACGATGACTTCCACGTCGAAGCGCTTGCGGTGTTCGGGGCCGTCGGCGCCGACCAGACGATAGTGCGGCAGGCCACGCCCCGCCGCCTGCATCTGCTCCTGCAGCGCTGACTTCCAGTCCTCGGTGAAACTTGCTTCGGCGGCACGGTCTCCAGCCGCCTTCACCAGCGGCTCGAAACGCGAAAAGATGAACTCGCGCGCGGCGTCGATGCCGCCGTCGAGATAGATCGCCGCGATGACGGCCTCGAAGCTGTCCGCAAGGATCGCGTGCTTGTGACGGCCGCCGGTCTTCTCTTCTCCGCGCCCGAGCAGCACGAAGTGACCAAGGTCCATGGCTTCGGCGAGACGCGCGAGCGCCGCCGCCGAAACAATGCCGGCCTTGACCTTCGATTTGTACCCTTCGCTGTGCGTCGGAAACTGGTGGAACAGCAGATCCGCGATCACGAAACCGAGGACGGCGTCACCGAGGAACTCGAGCGATTCGTTGTCGATCACGCCGCCCGACGCGTCCTCGTGCGCGCGCGATCGGTGCGTCAGCGCGTGTTCCAGCAGACCGAGATCCTCGAACTTGTGGCCGATGCGCTCCTCGAGCGGTCCAAGGTGTTCGCTGAGCCTGCGGATCTCAGTCGCCGCGGCCTCGTCGAGGTGGCCGGCGATGATCTCGCGCGCGCGACCCGAATACTCGGCGCTGACGGCGATCGCAAACTCCGCCTGGCCGAACCTCATCGAGAAGATCGCCTGCGGCAGCGCAGACGCCACGGTCGCGTCGATGCCGTGCGCGTCGAGCAGGCCGCGCACGACTTCCGCCTCGATCGATGAATGCGTCCGGAACACCTCGACTGGAGGACGGACGTCCTGCTGCTCGGCCATCACTACGCCGCCTCCGGCTCCTCGAACTTCACGACGATCATCGTCATGTCATCGTGGGGCTCGGCGTCGCCAACGAACGAGCGCACTTCGCGGACGACGCGCTCGCGGATTCCCGGCGCGTCGAGCGCGTGATGGCTCGCCACGACGCGCGCGAGAGCGGCGTCGCCGAAGAGCTCTCCGTTGATGTCCGTCGCCTCCGAGATGCCGTCCGTGTACAGAACGAACACGTCGCCAGGCCGGATCGCGCGGGTGTGCTCCTCGAGCACCTGACTGAAGCGCTCAGCCGCGCCGGGCAGGCGCAGCCCGAGCACCATGCCGGACGGAATCACCACTTCACTCTGGCCACCGGACACGATCAGGAGCGGGGTGTGCCCTGCCCGCGCGCACGTCATCGTGCGCGCATCGAGATCGATGACCATGTAGGTCATCGTGATGAAGCTGCGGTTGTCGAGGTGGGCCGACAGCAGCCGGTTCGCCTCGATCATCAGGTCTCTCGGCGACTGCTCGCGCGCGCTCAGGGAGAGCATCAGCCCCTTCAACTCCGCCATGTAGAGCGCGGCCGATGTGCCCTTGCCTGACACGTCCGCGATCATGACGCCGAACTGCCGGGGGCCGAGCGTGAAAAAGTCGTAATAGTCCCCGCCCACTTCACGCGCGGGCTCGCAGAGATCGGCGATGGAGACGAACGGAAACACCGGCGGACTGGCCGGCAGGAGCGACTGCTGAATCTCGCGCGCAATGCGCAGCTCGTCGTCGAGCCGCTGTTTCTCGCGCTGGACATGCAGCGCGTGCTCCATGGCCGCGCTCATGCGATTGAACGACCGCGCGAGCTCGCCCAGTTGATCGCCGCTGTTCACCTTGATGCGATGCGCGAAGTCACCCACCTGCACGCGTTCCGTGCCCGTGAAGAGCTCGTGAATGGCAAAGGTGATCGTGCGCGCCAGCAACGCGCCGAAGAACACCGCGGCACCCTGAATCACCAGGAACAGCAAGGCCAGGGCCACGAGCAGAATGACCAGGCGATTCGCGTCGTCTTTACCGAAGGAATTATTCGCCGCGACCTTCGACCACAAGCGACCCAGCGGCGCGTCCAGGCTGAACGCGGCCCGGCCGCTGTCACCGGTACGCCAGTCGCGGCACTCGACCATGGCCACGGTGTACTGGAAGGCGCTGAACATGCCGACCTGTGGCGACGCGCTCTGCGTATCCGAAGACCCGCCGCATTCCTTGTCGAGCGAGGCGGGGCCGATTCGTTCCTTCGTGCGCGCCTCGATGACCGCCGCTATGTCGGCATCGACCGGCAGATCGACAACGATAAGTCTGGATTCGTCGCGGGTCTGCACTGCCGAACGAATCACGACCGTCCACTCAGTTGCCCCCGCCTGCTGGACTCCTATGACGGCGCGAAAGCCCGATGGCGCGCTCCGCAGCCAGCCAGGCACCTCTGAAGGCGCCGCCAGATGCCTCCAGGGCCCGGCTGTGACGAGCGGCACGGGTGGCGGTTTGACCTCCGGCTTCGCGGGGGCGGACGGGCGCAGTGTGACCGGAGCCGCAGGCACCGGAGAAAGTTCCGGCTTCGCGGGCGGCGGCAACGGAACCACCGCCACTGACAACATCGGGTACCGCGTCGCGTAGGTCAGATACTTGCGGTTGATGGTTTCCAGCGCTCCCGCGGGCGTCCGCCCGATCTCAGACGCCGATGTTTCCGCGATCTGCTGGACGTCGTCGGCAATATCCGTGAAGCCCTCATGGAACATGTAGCCGGCGACGTTCTGATACGCGACGAGCCCGCTCACGAATGTGAGCGACACGACGAGCAGCACCGGCACGAAACCCAAAAAGACGTACGACAGGATCAGCTTCTCGCGCACTCGCCAGAGAAGGCGGCCGCTGTTCCTCGAGACGAAGATCACGGCCAGCCAGACGGCGGACACGAACCACGCGAGGCTGACGACCTTGCGAAAGACCTCGCCGATCTCCGGGAGCTCGACGATCTGCTTGATTGCGAAGAGGGCGAGAAGGATTCCCGTCGAGAGGACGAACAACCGTCCCGGCAGCGTGCGCACGATCGAGCGTGCATCGCGAGCGAAGCTGCTGCCGGAAGTCTCCACTGGGCGCGTCAAATTGCAAAGCGAATCATAACAGACTAAGGTACCGCGTCGACGCCATGAAATTGCCTGAACACGCGCGTTTTTCCACGGTTTGCATTCACGCTGGTCAGGATCCGGATCCGTCAACCGGCGCCATCATCACGCCGATCTTCCAGACGTCGACGTACGTGCAGGAGGAGCTCGGCAAGCACAAGGGATACGAGTACGCGCGGACGCAGAATCCGACGCGCGCGACGCTCGAAGCGAACCTCGCGGCCATCGAAGGCGGCCGCGGCGCATACGCGTACGCGTCCGGGCTCTCGGCGATCAGCGCGATCATGGCCCGCCTCTCACAAGGCGACCACGTGGTCGTGACGGACAACACCTACGGCGGCACGTTTCGCCTCGCGGACAAAGTGCTGAGGCGGTACGGCATCCAGTTCACGTTTGTCGACACCTCGGATACCGCGGCGACCGAGCAGGCGCTCACGGACAAGACGAAGCTCGTGTTCGTCGAGACGCCTACCAATCCGGTGCTCCGGCTCACGGACATCGCGGCTGTCGCGGACGTCGCGCATCGCCGGGGCGCGCTGCTCGCCGTCGACAACACGTTCTCGAGCCCGTGCCTGCAAAGGCCCCTCGAGCTCGGCGCCGACCTGGTCATGCACAGCACCACCAAGTACTTGAACGGCCACAGCGATGGCATCGGCGGCGTGGTCGTGGCCAAGAGCCAGGAAGACCTGGACTGGCTCAAGTTCATCCAGAACTCGGCCGGGGCGATTCTCAGTCCATTCGATTCGTGGCTCGTGCTCCGAGGCACCAAGACGCTGCCCCTTCGCATGGCGCAGCACACGAAGAATGGGCAGGCTCTCGCGGAGTTCCTGGAGAGGCATCCCAACGTGAAGCGGACGATTTACCCGGGGCTCTCCAGCCATCCCCAACATGCGCTGGCGAAGAAGCAAATGCCGAACGGGTGCGGCGGCATGCTGTCGTTCGAGGTCCAGGACTTCGAGGCGGCGCGCCGGGTCTTGAATGCTTTCAAGCTGATGGCGCTCGCCGAGAGCCTCGGCGGCGTCGAAACGCTCGTCTGCCATCCGGCCACGATGACGCATGCGTCCGTGCCGGCGGAACGACGGGCGGCCATCGGCCTCAGTGACAGCCTGATCCGGATATCCGCGGGCATCGAAGACATCGAGGACCTGAAGGAAGACCTCAATCAGGCCCTTTCCGCCGCGTAGCCGGACCTGCCGTGACTGAGTTTTTTGATTTCCTCCTCCACAGCGACACGCACCTTCTGGAGTTCGTCCAGGCGCACGGGCCGTGGATCTATGCGCTGATCTTCGCGATCGTCTTCGCCGAAACGGGCTTCGTCGTGACACCGTTCCTGCCCGGCGATTCGCTGCTCTTCGCAGTCGGCACGCTGGCGGCCGCCGGATCGCTCAATCCGTACTATTCGATTGCCCTGCTGTTCGCGGCAGCCTTCAGCGGCAACGCCGTCAACTACTCGATCGGCCGGCGGGTGGGGCCGAAGATCTTTCAGGCCACGGATACCAGCGGCCTCAGCCACAAGCTCCTCAACCGTGAGCACCTCAAGCGCGCGCACGAATTCTTCGAGCAGTACGGCGGCAAGGCCGTCGTGCTCGGGCGCTTCGTCCCGATCGTGCGCACGTTCGTCCCGTTCGTCGCCGGCGCGGCCCAGATGACGGCTGCGTCGTTTGTCTTCTACAACGCCATCGGTGCCGCCGCCTGGGTCGGCCTCTGCGTGGGCGCCGGCCTCGCCTTCGGCAATGTGCCCATCGTCAAGAACAACTTCTCGCTGGTGACGATTGGCATCGTGATCGTTTCATTGCTGCCCGCAGTCATCGAGATCGTCCGCCACCGCGGCTCCAAGCACTAGCCTCTCCTCAAAACACACACTAAGACCACCAAGCTCTGCGCTCTCTAGGTGACCTTAGTGGTCTCTCTGTGTGTCTGAGGCGGTCAGCTCTCTCGTCTCGGCGCCACGCTCTTCTCGACCCAGAGCAGATATTCCTCGCTGCCGTTGACGATCGGCAGGACGATGAACTCCGGAACGTCGTAGGGGTGGCGGGCCTTCAACACTTCGAGGAGGGCGTCGATGGCATCGGCTGAGGTCTTGATCACCAGCTGCTGCTCACGATCGACCTGGGGAACACCGTCCCAGGTGTAGACCGAGGTCACGCCCGGGAGAATCGTCACGCACGCGGCAAGGCCGGCCGTGACGAGGTCCTGGGCAAGTGCAGGCGCATCGAAGTCGGCCGGCAGGGTCGTCAACGCCACAACGAGGTCGCTCATGCGTGCATTTTCTCCTGTACGGCCGATAAAGAATCTGATACAACATGTCGGCAATGCGCCCGGTTCAGCCTCAGGCCACGCCAGCGAACGCGCCCGCCGCCGAACGGCGTCCGCGCGTCCGTCACCGGCTGCGCACGCCGCAGGAAGCGCGCGCCTGGCGCCGGCGCATGACCGCGTATGCGCTTTTCGCCTTTGTGTTCGCGATGATGGTCAACGCGCTCGTCGGCGAGAACGGCTATCTTGCCACGCTCCAGGCCCGCAGCGAGCAGGCCCGGCTGGCCGGCCAGGTGGCGCGCGTTCGACTCAAGAACCAGGAAACCAGGGACGAGATTGAACGTCTACGCACCGACCCCAAGGCCCTCGAAGAGGCCGCCCGCCGCGAACTGAACATGATCAAGAAGGGCGAGACGGTCGTGATCGTCAAGGACAAGAAGAAGCAGTAGCTGCCCTGCCCCCCGGGGCGAGCCGAACGGTGCGGCTTCAGGAACGCCGCAGTTCTCGAATCAATTCCCGCAATCCGCTCGGGGCTCATTGTCGGACCGAAGGCATTAGCATAGCGCCATGGTCCTGCCGCCTCCCGTTCGAGTGTTCATTTCGTATTCATGGGACGCGCCCGCACACCAAACGCGCGTTCTTGAACTGGCTCAGCGGCTTCGTCGCGACGGCATCGACGCGTGGCTCGATCGCTTCACGGTGTTTCCGCAAGACGGTTGGCCGAGATGGATGGAACGCGAGGTGAGGCAATCAACGTTCACACTGGTCGTCGCTACGGAGAACTACGCGGAACGCTATCGCGGCGATGCCCCGAAGGAAGTTGGCCGCGGCGCAACCTGGGAGGGCGCGATCGTTACAAGCGCCCTGTACAGGGCTGGGGCGCGCAACGACAAGTTCCTGCCCGTCGTGTTTTCCAAGACAGACATCGGTCACATCCCGGAGCCTCTTCAGTCGTCGACCTATTTTCAGGTCGACACGGAAGAAGGCTACGATGCTCTCTACCGTCTGATTACCGGGCAGCCGAGCATCGTTCCAGCCAGTGTTGGGCGCGTTCGACACAGGCCGATCGCTCAAGAAGTCGCCCCCAAGGGCGCGCCGCGTGTCGAGTTGCCCATTCATGACCACGCGATCGTTCACTCGAATCTTCCGCGAATGCCCTACGGATTCTTCGGCCGCGAAGACGAGCTTCGTCGCATCGCGGACGTCCTGGCACCCGAAGCGCGTGCATGGGGCGTGCTAATCGATGGTCCTGGTGGAATCGGGAAGACGGCCCTTGCGATTCGGGCTGCGGAACTGACGCCCGTCGGACAATTCAGGCGAGTTGTGTTTCTGTCTTCAAAAACCCGCGAGTTGACACCAGATGGCGAGCGTGCGCTGGAGAACTTCGTCGTTCCCGCGTACCTCGACATGCTCAACAATCTGGCGAGGCAAATCGGCAAGCCCGAACTGACCAACCACAGCGACATTGAGCGTTCAGCGTTGTTGCAAGAAGCGCTGCAAACCGAGAACGCGCTGCTGATTTTTGACAACCTCGAGAGCCTCACAATGGGCGACCGGGAGCGCCTCTTCGAGTTTCTCTCGCGATTGCCCCGGGGCTGCAAAGCGATTG
Source organism: Vicinamibacterales bacterium (assembly GCA_035606665.1). Lineage (GTDB taxonomy): Bacteria > Acidobacteriota > Vicinamibacteria > Vicinamibacterales > SCN-69-37 > DASUGC01. Next base: position 184,881 of record DATNEY010000027.1, read on the forward strand.
TCACGAGCCGGCGTCGCACGGACATAGATGCTCGCGTCATTCGTCTCGAGAGATTGGCCCAGCCGGCCGCCCTGGAATTTATTGCCAAGCTGGCGGAGGATCGTCCGTTGCTCTTCAAGGCAACCGACGCCGAGCGAGTCGAACTCTACGCGGGCACTGGGGGTAATCCCCTCCTCATTCGCTGGGTCGCCGGACAACTCGGCCAGGGCCACTGCCGGACAGTCAAAGATGCGCTGTCGTTCATTGCCAAGGCCCCGAAAGGTAACGACCCGCTTGAGTTCATTTTCGGCGATCTCGCCGCCTCCTTTACGGCGGCAGAAAGTCGAGCGCTCGCAGCCCTCAGTCATTTCACGCTGGCCGCGGAGGTGCGTTTCGTCGCGGAAGTAGCGGAACTGTCGCAGAGCGCTGCTCAAACCGCCCTCGACGATCTGGCTGGGCGCGCGTTGGTGACAGCCGCGGACTCCGAAGGGAGAACCTTCACCCTGATGCCTCAGGTGGCCCATGTTTTGCGGACGTCGAGGCCCAACGACGTGGATGCAGCAAAGGAACGTCTGGACAACTATGCCTACACACTGATCATGGAGAACACCGTCCGGGCGGACCAGTTTCATCAACTAGAAGGCCAATGGCCCGTTGTGGCTGCGGCATTGCCCGTCTTCCTTGAAGGACCGAATCAACGACTCCAGAGCGTTTGCGCTGCCCTGGTCAGTTTCTTTCACTACTACGGGCACCTTGATGAGTGGCTGTCGCTCGAGCGCCAGGCCGAGGAACGGGCGGTGCAGGCTCAGGATTGGCTTCAGGCAGGGTGGCGGGCCTACCGCGCTGGATACGCGCTCCGGCTGCTCGGGTTTTCACCGGACATCTTTGCGCACGCAGATCGCGCAGAGACCCACTGGAGGAGCGCAAAAGCCGGAGCACGAGAACACGCTGCCGCGCTTCAACTGCGCGGACTGGCCTACGCGCTCGCCGGAGATCATAGCAAGGCGATCGGGGCATTTCGCGGTGCCGTAGAACTCGATCGGGGTGTTGCTCCAGACAGCGCTGATGTGGCGAATGATCTGAACACCTTGGCAGGCGCGGAATTGTCGGCTGACGACCTGGTCAGCGCCGAGGATCATCTTCGAGAAGCCTTGCGAATCGCGAACGCCGCCGGATACGACGAAGGGGTTGCATATATCACGACCAACCTGACCGAGCTTGCCCTCCAGCGGAAGGACTGGGCCGCTGCCGAGGGGCTGGCCAGGACTGCTATGGACCTGTCTCGCAGGCTCGGCAGGAAGGCCCTGATCGCTCAGGACCACGTCCATCTGGCCAAGGCTCTCATCGGTCAGGGACTAGGCCATGAGGCTCGTTCGCATGCCAGTCGAGCTGTCGAGATCCTTAGCGTCCTGCCCTTTGTCCAGGAACTCGATCGAGCCCGCGCCGTTCTCGCGGACTGCCCCTAGCCAGAGGGCGCGCGCGGAAGCACGCCTCGACGGTGCGGCTTCAGGAAAGCCGCAATTCCCGAATCAATTCACGAAGATCGACCGACCGCAGTCTGGTGATCGCCACCGACATGTGGTGTCTCATCTGCGCAATCAGTGAGGCCGGCTTGGGCTGGGGAGGCGGTGTCTGAGGTACCACGACGGGCGCAGGTCGCCGGTGCAGGACGACGCGGAACATGGAGGTGCGCATCGGCACCGCTGATTCGTCCACGAACTCCCTGAAGGCGTCATGGTCGAAGCTCCTCGTCCTTTCGCGCGCGTTCCTCTCAATACCCACCAGCATAGCGCCTCTCCCCGTCGCTCCCCATTAGCAACAATGAGACCAGATTCCGCCGCGCAGAAACAGAGCCACTGCGCAGGGACCAATGGACCGCGATACTCAATGTGAGGCGGCGGCGATGTACTCACCGCCTTTGGGGCACGGCACTTCAACGCAACCACTTATTGTCGAACACGGGCGAATACCGGTAGTTCTTCCCGCAGAACATCGCCTCGTCGACGACGGTCCGGAACGAGGGGTCAGTGGTTCGCCGGACCTTCATGATGAAATCGACGTCAATGAACGCCGGATCATCGCGTCGTGATCGGCAAATGTTCTGGATACGGTTGAAGTACACGATGGGATCACAAATCGTTCGCGGCGGTAGCGTAGGCATCCGCAGGTCGATTTCGGTCGGCGGCCGGTCTCTCCAATGAACTATTCCTGTGATCTCGCAGATCTGTCGAGCCTGAAACATGTGGAGGGCCAGGGCGCGGCCTTGCCCGGTAAGGGCTGGATCCCCCCGGTATAGATGCGGTGCGAGTTGAAAAGCTGCAAATGTGCCCATCACCGCGTAGCCCGCCAAGGGCGCCCGGCCCGTAAATAGTCTCTTGATGCTGACATCACTCGGATTCCCGTCCAGCTCGGGGAGCAAGAACCAATACAGCATCGTGCCCATGAGCGCGGGATAGAACCAGTGAATCTGACTGAGCGACTGGACGTGGAATAACGCGAACTGCGCCAGCGCGCCAAGGCGGATTGAGCGTCGCCGCGCGAGAAGGCCCCAGCTCATCACCATTTCCAGTACGACAACGTACACGCACGCGGCCGCAGTCAGGCCGCTCGGGATCAACCATAAGGGGTGATAGAGAACCGCACCGGACATCCACTCGCGATTCAGTTTGAGCGTGCCGGCCCACACGTAGAAGGAAACAAGAACCAACGGCACGGACCACCGCTTTGCCGGAGAAAAGAGGAAAACCAGATTCAGCCAAAAGAGCATGTAGAACTCGTTCGCTCGGTAGCGGTAGTCGAGCGACACAAGGCCGAAGAGGTAGAGGTTTGCACAAAGCAGCAGCCACCACCATGAGCGCCATTTGGCGCGTCCCAGCTGAACTCCCGCGAAGACGATCAATACGCCGTACCCGGCAAGAAGGAATCTAATGGGTTCGATGCTGTCAAATCGGATCTGCCAGCAGTCGGCAAAATGCGGCCAGCAGATGGGCTCGTTTCGTGCCAGCAGCAGCGAAAGGGTGTTCGTATTCAGGAAATAGAGCGCAACGATGACGTGGCCGCCGAGGATCGCCCAAGCGTACCGTTGGAGACGGGGATCGCTGGCGATCTCTGCGAATGGGTCGCGCATGCGGAACGGCCGAACTACTTGACCAACTTCAGCGTCACCGACCGCGTCTCCCCGTCGGCCAGGTTGAACGGCGTGGCCTTGAAGGCCAGAGCACGCAACAACTCCGGATCGCGCCACGCGCCGCTCGGCATCTGAGGGACTGCGATTGCGAGGTAGAGCCCCGGCACCAGCCCGGCAATTCGGAACGCGCCCGCCTGATTGGGTCGACCGAGCTTGACGAAGCGCGACGGAACCGCCCACCGATTGGGGTCGGCGGAAAACAGGATGGCGTCGTAGGCAGTGGCGGGCTTGTCGCCATCGCTCACAGTTCCTGTGACTGAAGCACCGGTCTTCTTGAACGTAATCTCGACCGCGTCGATGTCGCCGCGCCCGAACTCGATCGGCGAATCGGTCACGTCCTTACCGCCTACCGTCACGTGCGCCATGACCCACGAGGCTGGCCTGGCGGAGGCGCGAATTACCGCCCGCCCAATGAGGCCCCGGATCACGAACGCGCCGTCGTCCGTCCACTCCGGTCCTTTGGCGAGCGTCTCGTATGGCGAAGAAATGAAATCCGTCGGTACCTGTTCAATCGAGATGTCGCGACCCGACGGATACGGGTCTGGTCCTTCGAATATCACTCGACCGCGAAGGGTCGACGGCGGCCGGGCCTCGACTCGCACTCCGGTGGTGGTGGGTGCTGTCACCTCGACGGCCGTGAACCCATACACGTTGTCCGCGGGCACTCCGGCTGCGTTCGGTCGGGCCCAGCTGGGGACTTCGGCTTGAATTGCGTACGAGCCCTCGGGCACGTTTCGAAAGACAAATGACCCGTCCGCGGCGCTCGTCGCAGAAGCCCTCGTGAGCATGATGCGGACGTCGCCGCCGGGCGCAGGCAGTAGGGCCAACGTGGCGGATGGCACGGGCATCCCAGCGGGAGTGACGACCGTGCCACGAACCTCGGTGGTCCGCGCCGGCACGAGCGGAAAGTCCACACCCAGAACGTCCGCGTCGGAGCCGACCTGGACGAGCGTTGCGCCCATCCCTAGCCGCGTACCGGGATACAGGGTCAGCGCAAACCCACTTCGGTCCGAGCCGGCCACGAACGGCCCCGATAGCGCCATGACGTAGTAGCTTCCAGGCGACACGTCGGGGATCCGAAACGCGCCCGTGTCGTCCGTTGGCTGCGACTCAATCCGCGAGGTGACCGGCACCAGCCGCGTGGAATTGACGCCGAACTCGGTGGTGGCCAGACCCACCAGGATCCCCGGGGCGGGATCGCCGAACTCGTCGAGCACGCGGCCCGCGACCGCCCGCGGTCTCGGCATCGCAACATCGGCGCGATCAAACTCAGCGCCGTCGGTCAGATCGATGCGAGAACCGATTGGAGATGCTTTGGTCCATCCGTAGGTGCGGTCGACGAAACCCGGAGCAGCCACGCGGACGATGTATCGGCCGCTGGGCAGTTCGGTGACCGTAAAACGGCCTTGCGCATCGGTGTAGAACACACCGCGCGATTCGAACACAGGGCCGTCTTCGCGCGTGATCGTGACGCGTGCCCCTTCAATGGGCCGGGACGAATCGAGGCCGGTGATCTTTCCCGCCAGTCTGCCCGTTCCGCGAGCCGCCGATCGCACGGGGGCCACACCTGCCGGACCGATTGATGCCCCCGACTGGGCGGTCGTTGCGGCAAGCGTGATGTCGATGCCCGCGAGCACGCTGGTCGACTTGACACTCACGGACTGAGCATCCTCAATCCGGAGGACGCCGGGGTAGTACGTCGCCGACGCTCGAGAGGCCGCGCGTGCAGTTGCGGCTGGCGCGAGGCGCGAGAGCGGCGCTGACTCGATGACGTAGTCGCCCGGCGGGAGCGAGTGCAGGCGGTAGTTTCCTCGGTCGTCGGTTCGCACCGGCTGAATGCCAGTGGCGAGCGGCGCGTTCGGACGACCGGTCACCCGAACCTGAACCACCATATTCGCAACCGCTTGGCCGCTCGCGTCCACGACACGGCCTTCAATGGCGGCGGCGCTCTCGACCACGATATCCCTGGTTGCGGCGCCGAGTGCGCGAATCTCGACACTGGTCGCCGCGACAGCAACGCCTCGCTCAGAGTTCGCCGGAACAAAGAACCCAGGCTTGACGGCATCCAGTCGGTACAGCCCTGGGGTGAGATGCTCAAAAAGGAAGCGGCCCTCAGTGTCGCTATCGGAGGTAATGACAGCGCCCGTAGGTGACGTGAGCGTCACGCGGGCTCGGCGAATCGGCGATGCGACCCCAGCGTTGTTGAGCACAACGACTCGCCCGCGAAGCGACGCCGACGTCGTCTGCGCGCGTACCTCCACGTGCCGCACTACGGCGAGCGACGCAACGGTCATCACGCTAGCCCAGAACAGTCCACTGATCAGGACCCTGGATCGCAGACTCATGGTCGCCTCGAACTTGGATGGCCGGCTTACGAACGACCCCATGCCAGAACGACGGCGGCTATCGACGCCGCCGTGCGCAACACCCACATCATGCGGCTGCCGGCAATGGAGTGCAAGATCTTCCGCCGGAAGACGGCCCTCCCCGCGTTGTCGAGGCCAGGCGTCGGCGCAAAAATCTCTCTGGATAACAAGAGGACCGGTACGGTCCTCGCGATTCCGAAGGCGGTCATCGTGACCACGGCCAATGTGCTATCGCCGATGATCAGCAGCAACGCGATCATCAGGTAGTAGCTCGCAAACGGCACGACAGTGAGCCAGCCGATGCCGAGGATCGTTCCGAAGATCATCGGATACGCCGGCCACGACCACCGAGTCCATTGACGAGGAACCAGCCAGTGACCTGTGGGCACTCTTGCGCCGACCAGATCCAGCAGGAATGCGCCGACGCAGACTGCCACAAGCACAGGCTGCCGCACGCCGCTGGGAAGAGCTCGGCACAAGACGCCCACCTGCCCCACCAACAGGCCATTGATCGCGCCACCGAAGACCATGGACACGGCCATCAGTGGCACGAGTAGCGCGGATTGCCATCGCCGAAATAAGCCCACGTCGACCGACGTGGCGATCACATTGATCGAATTCAGCCCTCAAGGGGACTTCGCGCTCGACACACCGGTAATGGCCGCGAGGCCAATAAGCACGGTCAGCGACGCGTAGTCATCCATGGCCTGACAACCCCACTTCTTTGGCTAGTCGCACGAACCCCCTTCGTGAACCGAGCAACACCATGGCAGGCCAAACATCTCGCCGCCCCCAACCTCCATCTCGCCATCGCATCTGTAGTCGCAACACAGGCCGTCGGGGCTTCCTTCCCAGCACTGCACACCATCGCACGAGTTGCATGGGATGCTTGAGCCGGGACACACGTCGCCGCACAGGGAAGTGCAGCCGCTGGCCTGCACCGTGCTCGAGAACCCGGCAAACGCCACCGTGCCCGCAAGGATTCCCAAGGCCCGGCGAGAGAAGCGATCGATGCCAGGCACGCGCTCTTCCGCGACTGCTAGTTGCGCGAGTTTACGGTCGAGAAAGTCAAGAATCACGATTACCTCCATTAGAGAGAAGCGAGTCTATCCATTCGCTCGATGCGTCACTTGACGCCGAGCGCGCTGATGAGTGAATCAAAACCTTCCCGCTTGTGAGTGACCATGCCGTCTCGCACGCGTCCGGAAGCATCGATGCCCATCGCGTACGGGTATGTGACAAGGCCCAGGTCGCGCCGAGTCGCATTCGCCGGGTCATAAACCACTGTGATGCCACTGGGCACGTCTCCAATGTGGTCAAACAGTTCATCTCGAGTGCCGGGGTACACAAAGAGATACCTGAGTGACGAGCCAGTCTCGGCTGCCACCTGGCCAAGGACGAGCAGGGCCTTTCGGCACAGCGCGCATTGCTTGGCGCCAACGAGGATGACTTGCGCCGCATTGGGCTCGGGTAGCTGCTTTGTCGCGCCACTGGCGGTCACCACCTCGACACCAGACCACAACGAACCAGCAGCCAACCCCTGCCGCTTACGACCGTCCGCCGACACCAGCCGCCGCCGCGCCAAGTCCCTGAGCAGAAGGACCGTCGTGAAACTCAACAGCAGTGTGAGCGCCCACAGGAGCGCGTAGGACAGGGTGAAAGCCGTGCTACCGGTCATGATTCGCCTTTGGCGCCACTTGCAGAGACACTACGCCAGCGATAAGTACCCAGAACAACCAAGCGGTGACCGCGAGCAGCGCTCCGACGGCAAGTTCATCGACAGCCAAGGCCCACACCGGACGACTCGCGCATGATGCCGGTCCCATCACTGCCTGGCTCGCGATCGCGCCCGCGCCGGCCGCGATCGTCACGTTGCGAACGATGGCGCTGGTTCCCGAGCGCCCCTCCGCCCCATCGCCGCCAAAACATCCGCAGTCGATTTTGCTGCCGCGCACTCGAAGCACGAACAGGACAACGGCGAATCCGATCATCATCGCGGCTACAAGTGCTGAGATGAGACCAACTTGAACGCCAGCCAATATGGCGATGCCTGCGAACAACTCCCCGACTACGAGCAGCCCTGCGATTTGCGCAGATCGGCCGGTTGCCTTCGCGCCGAGCACTTCCGAAATGAAGGCGATCACGCCACTTGGTGCTCTCGCCTTTCCCACGGCTGCTCGAAGCAAGATGCCGGCGACCAGCAAGCGCAGACCGATCACCGACACATCGACAGCGCCACACTCCGCTGCCACGCGGTGGCCTACGAGATCTGCGCTGCCACACGCTCCAGGTCAGTGCGGGTCAGTCGATTCTTATGGAACGAACTGACGACTACACCGAATCCGTTTCGATGGAACGCCAGGCAGTGCGCGGCAGCGAATGCCGCCCGGTTCTCATGACTCTCGTAATAGTGCGCCTCCACGCGCTCACCGTCGCCCACCGTGATGACCAGTGGAACGGTTTGCTGGGCCTTGCCACGCACCTGGGGCATCGTTGCCAATGGCGCGACGAAAACGCTGAGCCCCGAATTGATAAACTCGCCGTGACTACGCGCAGAGGCGCGGACGGCGGAAAAACAAAGCTGCTTACTGTCCTCGACGTTGAGGAACGCCCCACGTTGCCCAACGGCCTCCGAACAGGCCGTCGTCGACTGAAGCTTGAAATCCGCCGGCAGCCACCTTGGCTGCGGATATGTGGCCAGGAGTTTCTGCCCGCGGCTTTTAGCGTCGGCCACGGTGAGTTGCTGGTCGTGCCGGTCTAACGCATTAGCCGGTTCCGGTCGGCGACCATTTCTCTTGTCGCGCCGGCCCCACAACATGCTGCCCGCCACGAACGGCAGCGCAAGAAGGGAGACGACGAGGCCCCGACGACTGGGCTGCAGGGGTTTGGAGTCAGAAGTCTGTTCGGCCATGCGTGCCTCCGCTGGATAAAACGTTACACCGAGCCCGAATCGAGTGGACGCGTGGTAGCACACTATGTTCGTGGGATCGTGGTCGCAAGCGGTATTGCTTGCCGTGTAGTCCTTTTTGTTGCCGGCGCGTCCAATTCAGCAGCCGTGCGGAAGTCAGCAGCCACCGCTGCTATCGTTTGCGAGCCACTGCACGCTGCGCGGTACTCCGTCGGCGTGAGCCTGACGTAGTCCCGAAACAAAGCGGTCAGACGAGGCGGCGTGAGACCGACGGCAGACGCCACCTCCTTCTGTAGGAGCGAAGGATCTCGCAGCAGCTCCTGAGCTCTCCTCAAGCGGCGCTCGCGACGCCAGGAGGCAAATGTGCAGCCGGCTTGTCGGACAATAATTGATTCAAGCGTGTGACGATGAGTGCCCAGCTGGCTGGACAACTCGGTCAGCGACAGCCGTAAATTGCCATCCAGCAACTCGTCGGCACGCCGAAACAGACCGACGGCGTCGTATCCCACGTAGAGCCTCCAACGAACAAATGTGTGACTCAGGCAGATACTGGCCTAGTTCTCTCGCCAACGCAATAGTGTCCCGTCGACTTCAGTCAGGAGACGAGCTGGCGGAAGACCGATCTGGGGACGTTCGAGACTACCGTATTAATAAAGGTGGCAGTGAACGTGACAGGGACGCGCTAGTCAATTGCTAACACATAGATAGTCACGGCCGGCGATCGTGTCCACGGGATGCAGGACTCGCTGATTGAACCTGAGCCGTTCGTCGTGAAGCACGAAGGCGTCTGTTCACTTCGGGAATAGCTGAAGGGTGTCGGTCAGCCGCAGAAGCGTCCCCGCCCTCACGTCTTTCAGAATCCGGGTCTCGTCATACTCCTCGAGCGCCAAACTGAGATCGGTCTGGGCGATTGGGAACTGCGAGGCAATCCAGCCACGCTGCCTCCCGAATTCGCGCAGGGCGACCAGCCCCATGAACTCCAACACTTCCGCGAGCTTCTCAGCTACCGCTTTTCCTGACGCTGGTCCAACCGGTACGAAACCCGCGAGCTCTTGAGCTGAACGGGAGATCGCCTGCGTGAGGTGACCGCGCAGAGGGTCAAAGGCCAGCCGCAGCCGCTGGACGGTATCCAGCTCGTGACGGGAAGCGTCAAGAGCCGCAAACGTGAGGCCGAAAGGGACGAGCGCGAAGAGGGTCAGTGCCTCTTGGATCTGTCCTGCCCTCGGCGCGGCGAAATCGAGATCGTAAAGCGGGTCATCCTCAAGCCAGTACACTGACACCGGACAAGCATTTCGGAAGACCAAGTACTGACGCGTGAAGCGCAGCGCTGTGATGCATTGCTCGAGAGAGAAACCGGCGTCGCGAAGCGACACGGTCGCCTCGAAGCCGACCGCCTTCATGTGATCGGCAAGACTTGACCACACGCCCGCCTCGTCTCCGTGCTGTAGCTTCAGGTGCATCAGCCGTTTGCGCGTCGAGTAGTCGGTGGGTTCGACCTCAAGCCGTGTCTGCCAGAAAGCTTCCGCTCTCGCCGCCCTTTCAGGATCGCCTGTGGACATGGCCCGCAGAAGGTCCGACTTCAGACGCCACATGGCGCGATGGCCAGGCTGATGCGCAAGTCCCTCGTCGAGCGCCGTCAGCGCGCCCACGTCATTTCCGGAACCACGACGCGCCACCGCCAGCCAGTACCAGACGTGCGGCCAGTGGACGGCCTGTTGGGGGTGGAACTTGAGGGCCTGTTCGAGCAGACCAGCTGCGTCCGGCGCCCGATCGAAATCGACGATGAGACTTACGGCCTTCGACACGAGGGCTTCCCATTTCAGGGGCTCGAGTTCGAGCGCACGGTCAAAGCAGTCAATCTCGAGACTGTGCTTTCCAACACGGTGGTACGCGCTTCCGAGATTCTTGAGCGTCTCGATTTGGTTTGGCTTTTCCTTGAGGACCGCCTCATACGAAGCGATGGCTCCGTGCTGATCGCCAAGCGCGGTTTGCGCATTGCCCAGATTGAAGAGCTGACACCACAGGGGCTCTACTCGCTCCTCCACGAGTTGCTCAAACAGCTTCTTGCCCTCAACGAGCGATACCCGGTCGCGCGTCGCAATACCCTTCTCGACGAGGATGCTGGCCCTGATTGCCCGCCCCTGATTGGAGTTCTTCAGCGCAAGAGCCCGATTGATGCTGGCCAGCGCCTCGTCGTACCGGTGGATTTGGTACTCGCACCACGCCAAGACGGCGTAGGCCCTGCTATCCGGTTCAGGATACTCGTCGAATGCATCTTTGACGATGATTGCGACGTGCTCATACTTGCCGGCCTCGAAGAGCCGCCACGCTTCCGCGAAACGCTCGCCATCGGGCGGGTCCAGATGGCCCACCTTCATCGCTGGCGCCAACCCCACGGGAACGTCAACGTCGAGGTACTTCTTCGCGAGGTCCGGCTGCGCCTCTTCGAGCTGGAGCCGCAGCCACTCCCGCGAAAAGACGATCAGCCTCCATCCGTAGGTCGTCCAGATTTCTTCGGCAAGCTCGTCGCGATCGACACCGCGGACCTTCGAGGACGTCACGAAAACAAGTGTTTGAAACGAGAAGCCACCCTCCGAGAGCTTCGTCGCATCGCGGCGAAGTTTCGCCCTCCAGTTCCCTTCCAGGCTGAACTGGAAAAAGGCCGCCTCACCATCCCGCCCGCGCCCGCGGCGCGGGTGCTCCTCGGCATCGCGTCCGCCATCCTGCGGTTCAACCGGCACGATCTCCTTGAAGCCGTTCCGGTACAGAAGGTCCGTGCACAGGCGCTCGAACGCCCTCGAGTCAATCTCGTTGTCGATGGCCCAGAGAATCTGGCTCTTCATCGCGTTTCAGAACCCCTCAGCAGCCGATGAAACGTCACGGCGGCTCGTTCCAATAATGGATCACACGCGCGGCGCAAAGACCTAGAGACTCGGCACCAGGCAGCACGTCTGCCATCGACTTGGAGCAGCCTATGAACTCTGCCGTACCGGCCGGCGGACACGGCAAGGCTAGGAGGACCTCCTGCGCACCGCTTTGGTCATATTGTCTCTGGCGACGGTGACTGGAGTGACCGACGCGAGATTAAGGTTGTCAAACTGCGCCACTACTCTCTTAGAATTGCCACTTCGTCATCAGCCACGTCCGTCGTTACATCTGCAGGAGCGCCGTCATGCCGTTGCCCCAGGCCAAAGAGAAGGCAGTAGAACTTCTGAAGCGGAAGCGACAGTCCACGCCGGGCGCTCTCGAGCCCATGGGGCCGGCTCCTCAAGCGCGGCGATTCTCTGTCTTCATCGGATCCGATCTCGAGAAGGCCATCGCACTGGCAGAGCGCTGGATGGGCATGACGGCGGCCCAGGGCACTGACGCCTTGGACGCGGTACTCGCGGACGCGGACGCCGCGATGAACACTACGGACTCTGATCTCGTGAAACATGCCCTGATGATGTTCATCACACACGATCCAGTCGGCCGCCAATTGCCTATTCCGCCGTTGCTCGAGCGCGAACCCGACCTGGTGCGGCCGTCGTCTCGAAGCGCGACAGCAACGCCGGCCGGCCTCGAGGCCATGGGAGGTACCGGCAAGGAGGCGGCAGTCGATTATTTCCGCGAAGACACTTGGATCAACGAGCATCACGGCAAATGGCACGTGGTCTACCCAGCCGGTGGCATTCAGAAGAAACTTCGAAATCGACAAGGTGAGTTGTTCTGGTACATGCACCAGCAAATGCTGGCGCGTTACGACGCTGAGCGGCGTTCCCTCGGACTGGCCCCCGTTGTGTCGCTCGACACCTTCAATCAACCAATCGGCGAGGGCTACGATCCTGAGATTCCAGGCGGATGGGCCGCGCGCCCTGACGACTCGCAATGGCCATTGCTCCCGTTGGGACCTGGTCAGAATTATGGCCCCACGCAACACGCCTCGCGCCGGGATCGATTGCGCGCCGCCGCCACGTCTGGAGAGCTGCAGCATCCCGACGGGAAGAAACATCCAATCGCCGGAGTCGAACAACTCTCCGATACCCTGGAAGCGAACATCGGATCGGTTGAAGGATCGCAATGGAATCCGACGTCTTTTTACGGTTCGTACCACAATATCGGTCATGTCCTCATTGCGAATGCCGGGGATCCAGGTGACGGAGTCATGACGAGTACGACGACGGCTGTTCGTGATCCGGTGTTTTACCGCTGGCATCGCGGCATCGACGACATCATCGATGCTTGGTGGATCAAGAGACCGTCTCACGATCTCGCCGCCTCGGATCCGAAGGTCCTGGCTAAAGAGATCGGGGCGATCGCTCTCACGGCGGTTCCAGCAGGCGATCCGCAAGCCTGGGCAGGGTCGGAGTTCGGAGGGGCCAACTGGGAGAAGGCTCCGGCCGGAGTCAGCCTTGACAGGTTGACCACGACGATGGGAACACACGACATCCCCAATCCTGGTGGCGCGCCCATCAAGAAGCCGCACCTCGATCATGAAGACTTCTACTGGCTGATCCGCTGCGAGAACGCGAGCGCGCACGACGTCGACGTCACATTTCGAATCTTTCTTGTTCCTGAAGGATCCGCGGGTGACCGACGAGCCTGGATTGAGATGGATAAGTTCGTGGACAAAGTCAAGGCCGGCGAAAGATGGATCAGGCTTCGGTCCTCGCGCGACTCGTCAGTGGTCCGTAAGCCGGCTCGCCGACCGGGTGACGCAGCACCGCCGCCTGAGGTCGGTGCCGATCCGAATTATTGCGACTGCGGCTGGCCGTACCATCTACTGTTACCGCGAGGGACCGCGGCGGGAATGACATTCCGCGTGCTGTTGCTTCTCACCGACTGGGCCAGCGACCAGGTACGCGACGAAAAGAAGCACAAGTGTGGATCGCTCAGCTTTTGTGGGGCTCGGGACATCGATTACCCGGACAAACAGGAAATGGGTTATCCGTTCAATCGGCCGATTGACGTGGCGGCGCTGAGCCAGCGCCAGAACGTGGCGGTTCGAACGATCACGATCGCCCACAAATAGATGAGTGCCATCATTTTCGACGAAACGGCGAAGTACGCCGGCCAAAACGTTCTACACGCCATCATCGTCGGTGTCAGTGACTACGAGTTTCTGCCGAATCCGGGCGCGCCGGCCGTCCCTGGCGGGCTCGGACTCCAGAAGCTCACGGCTGCGGCTCGGACGGCGACCGAGCTGGCGAAGTGGCTGAAGGGACGGCAAGGTCAGCTCACGCTGCCGATCGGGACGATTCGGCTCTGCGTCGAGTCAACGGCCGCAGATCTTGCCAAACCGGAAACCACACCGCCAGCGGGAGCGAGCGGTGCCTCTCGGGCCGAGGTGGCGACTGCGCTTAACGAGTGGAGAGCGGCGCAAGGACCAGACGACATGGCCCTGTTCTATTTCGCCGGTCACGGCGTCCAGCGCAGTCGCTCCGATATGGTGCTCCTGTGCGCCGACTTCAACGCTCCAAACGATGGGCCGCTCAGCCGCGCGATCGAGCTGACGCACATTTGGGATGGGCTGGGCCGCACTCCGGTGTCGGCCACGATCGCGCGTCAGCAGGTGTACTTCGTGGACGCCTGTCGCGAACGCCCGTCGGCCTTCAACAACTTCGAGACACTCACTGTTCCTGATGTCTGGGGCGTGCCTGTGCTCAAGGCGAAGGATGACCGGAGCGCACCAATCTTCTACGCCACGACTCCCGGGACGCTGGCGTACGCCGATGAGGGGATCGCGACCCTGTTCTCGAAGACGCTGCTGAGGTGTCTCGAAAACGAAGCCGCGACACTGAACGACGACACCGGTGAATGGCAAATCACCTCGGCGTCCCTCGAACGCGCACTGTTCAGCCGGTTCCGCGCGCTTGCAGGCACGTCCACGGATCAGGAGTGCGACAGCGACCACGCGATGCACGACTTCCTGCTCTCTCGGCTGCCGATGCCGCCGGCCTGCGCCCTCAAATTGCAGATCGATCCGGATGCCGCGGTACCTGTCACCGCGGTAAACGTTCTAGATCTGGAAACTCAGAAGAACGTTGCCTTGCCCCAACCGCTTGCACCGCATCCGCATGATTTCACGCTTCCGGGCGGGTACTACAAGTTCAGTGCCGCCATCCAGCCGCCGCAGGCACCCTATTCTGATGTTCAACTCAAGCCGCGCCTGATTGAGCCCAGTCGCCTGGTTGGCGCCATCAGACTCAAGGTGGGTCCATGAGCAACAAGGGTGAACTGCGCTTTCAACTCTCTCTGCCGGGCCGCCTGGGACGAGCCGGCCTGCCTATTGAAGTTCGGCGCGAAAACAGGAGTCTGGTCGGGCGATTCGACGCTGGCGACAATGTCGTCGTGGATCCCGGTGCGTATTACGTCTCGGTGCGTCTGCCGAATGGCGACGAGGTGACGGATTGGGTGCATATCGACGCCGACTCTCATGCCACAGCACAGCTTGTCGCCGCGCCCGGCGAAGATCCTGATGCGTTCGAGTCGCAGTCGATCCTGACGCCGGCCCTCCAGACGAATCATCGGATGGAGGTGCGGATGGCGGATCCCGATCACATCAGCGAGGCGAGCCTCGACCGCCTGACATTGCGCCGCACCGTTGCTCCGAACAGCGCTGTCGGAATCCGGGCGTGGCGCGGCACAATCGGTCAATTCGTGCCGATGGATGCTTCAACGCTCACCGTCGAAACCCGACCGGCACTGACCTGGATCCTCGTTTCCGCCACCGCTGGCGAGCAAGTCGTGCTCCAACTCGTTGTGCCCGGCCGTCCCGGTATCGTGCTCGTCGTCCCAAACCAACCGGGAGGTCCACCAGTCAGGGTCACCCTGACCCGAAGCGGAGACGAGCTCACTTTCGATGCGCACCTAAACAACGAGCTGGCGGATCTTGTGATTCGCGACAGCACGGAGATTGAACGCCGCAAGCGAATCGGAAACACGATGGAGCTGCGGGGGCTTCTCCAGGAAAAGTCGAGCGACGCGGTGGCTGCGGCAGCGGGTGCGGTTGGGTTGCTTGGAATCGATGAGGCCGAGCGTGTCCATAGCTGGCTCATCAACCTCGCGAACTGGTTCCCGTGGCTCCCTGACGGCGCGGCACTGGCCGCCGAGTCATGCGCTCGGAATGGCCAGGACGAAGAGGCCGTGCGTTTCCTGAGTCTCCTCGAACATCGAGGCCTCCCATTGTTTTCGGATTCACTCGCGTTCGCGCTCGATCGCCTGCGACGGTACGAGCGCTCGAAAACAGAACTCATCGGAGATCGCAAGATGATCACGCGAATCCGTCGCCGGCTGCAACCGTACGCTGAATTTGGCGTTTCCGGCCGAGCGTTGACGACTTTTCGCGCCGTCCACCCGAACCACCCGGGCGATGAGCGATTCGACACCATTCCGGCTGACGCGCGCACAATCACTGCACCCATCGCCAGCTAAACTGTGCTTCCGTGAACCGCTTCTTCACGGGGTGCACGAACACCTTCGCAAGCAGGTCAAGGGGCTGCTGACTCGAATCATGGTCGCGGCTTACGCGGGAACTCGTCCGGCTTGTTGGTTCCCGCGGTGGTGGCGGCCCGGCGGCGAAACAGGGCATGCGACAAGAAACCGGTCGGCCAACGAATCGCTGAAGCTGATCAGGAACGCCAACGAGCGGCAGCGGCAGGCCCAACTGAATGCATTGACTCGACCACGTCATGAGCAACTGAAGACTCATTACTTCGGCTCGTCCGGCACGACGGGACACCCCGCATCCAGACTATTCACAGGCGGGCACGGCATGACAGGCGCCGATTGGCATCGCCAACGCTTTCACCAGGCGTCATCGTCCACGATGCACTCAACGCTCGGTCAGAGGTCTCGTCATACGGTCATCGACTTGGATAGGCTTTCCGGCCGACCTCTTCACGGAGCGCCTGCGACCAGTTTTCTCGGTACGATGATCATTCGCAATCGTTACCAAGCAGGCAGGCGAGGCGGTGTTGAACGTCCCTCGCGCCGGCGTGGCGCGGCTCTGCTGACATCGCGGCGAGCCGAGTCGAGCGAGAGAGGGTGTAGTGGGCCTTGGGGGCGCAGCCCGAAATCAATATTGGTTGGGGGGCTTGCAACCGGCGTGACTTGGCGGGCTTGGCGGACACCAGCCTAGTCCCCAGCCTTACCCTTCCCAGTCAATCTTCCTGGAATCTCCAGATACCCAGTTGCGCCCGAGCTACCCGTAGGTATACCCTCCGCGCGATCGAGGGTGGCAGTTCGGACGCTCGGCATTTGGGGCGAGCGAAAACCCGCGGCCGGACGCAGGCCGCCGCTTGAACTCGTCGCCGCGGACACCGTCACGGATGCGTCAGGCGCCGTTCTGCCTGGCGTGACGGTTACGGTCTCGGGGACCGGTCGCCAGCAGCCGATGGTGTCAGTGCCGGCGGCGTCAGACGCGTCTCAGTTCCCGATGGTGCCAATCGGCCCGTACACGGTGACGTTCAAGCTCGCGAGTTCCAAGAAGGCGGCGCGCGCGAACGTACAGATCGTTACAAACTTCAACGCTGAGTTTAACTAGAAGGCCGAGGTCGGCAACGTGTCCGAAGAGCTAACGGTCACAGCGGCCTCACCGGTCGTCGACACGAAGAAAACGACAACGGGCGCCACGTTCGACAAGACCATTCTTGAGAACATTCCGACGGCGCGCGACGCGTGGCAGATCATCGGGCATGACGGCCGGCATCAAGGCTGACTTGAACGTCGGCGGATCGGCGTCCGGTCAGCAGGTCGGCCTCTCCATGTACGGCACGACGGGCAGCGTGCAGTGGAACCTCGAAGGCGGGTCGATCACCGACGTGTCGTCGAACTCCCCGCCCGCGTACTACAACTTCGACTCGTTCGAACAGATCCAGGTAAGGACGGGCGGCGGCAACGCCTCCGTGCAATCGACCGGTCTCTTCATCAACCTGGTGACCAAGAGCGGCAGCAACGTGTTCAAAGGCTCTGCGCTCGGCACGTTCGAGAACGACCGAAAATAATGACGTGGCGAGGGCAGCGAAACGACCTGCCAGAACCGAGCCAAACCTTGGCTAAACGCCTTTCAGGAGAGCCGAGTCGAACGAGAGCGCGTACGAGGACCGGGCAAAGCCCTCGAAATGACAACGCGGCGAGCGGAAGCGAAGCCGCGCACGCGAACTGAGCGAGACTTGGCTAAGTGCGTTTCAGAGTAGCCGAGTCGAGCGAGAGAGCGTGTGGGGGGTCTGGGGGCGATAGCCCCCAAGAACAATATTGGTTGCGGGGGGGGGATTTGAACCCCCGACCTTTGGGTTATGAGCCCAACGAGCTACCGGACTGCTCCACCCCGCGCCATGCCGCTTGTGAGAACCTTACGCGGCGAACGAACACCAATCCTAACATGTCCGGAGCCCTATGCCGCCCCGCAAACCCGCCACTCGCCGAAAGAAAGTAGCCGCGTCGTCCGTTGGACTCGCTGCAATTGAGACCCCGCAGCTCGATGGCCGCGAGCTCGACGACCTGGCCGCGACGGTCGCTGCCGACGGCGGCGCCGTCCTGTCCAAGTACCGCGATCCGGTGGGCGGCAGGCCACTGATTCTGGCCGCCTTGCCGGTCGATCGCGTCGAGCCCACGCCCTATCAGCGCGACCCCTCGGACACGCACGTGAAACGCCTGATGGGCGTCGTCGAGAAGATCGGCATGTTCCTCGATCCGATCATCGTGATCCACAAGGACAAGGGCTACTGGACGCCGAACGGCAACCACCGCCTTCAGGCGCTGAAGAGACTGGGGTACCGGACCGTGACAGCGCTCGTGGTGCCCGACGCCGAGGTGGCATTCAAAATCCTGGCGCTCAACACCGAGAAGGCGCACAACCTGCGCGAGAAATCGCTCGAGACCATTCGCATGGCCCGCGCGCTTGCGCTGGATAGCGACGCGACGGAAGAGAGTTATGCGTTCGAATTCGAGCAACCGTCGTTCTTGACGCTCGGAATCTGCTACCAGGAACGGCCGCGCTTCAGCGGTGGCGCGTACCAGTCGATCCTGAAGAAGACCGACGCGTTTCAGGGCGAATCCATGGACAAGGCGCTCAAAGAACGCGAGCGCAGAGGAAAGAAGGTCCTGAAGCTGGACGACGCCGTCGCCGCTGTCGTTGAGAAGCTGAAGGCTCGCGGCCTGACCAGCCCGTATCTCAAGGCGTTCGTCGTCGCGCGCGTGAACTACACGAGGTTCGTGAAATCACCCGCCGTGGATTTCGACGAGGCATTCGACAAGATCACTGCGAGCGCTCTGAAGTTCAACGTCGAGAAGATCAAGCAAGATGACGTGGCAAAGGCGGCGGGAGGACCGCCCGACGAAGACTAGCGCGCGACCTGCCGAAGATGATACACGGGGTACGATTGGCCTGTCCGCTGTGACTCACGACGACCGACTCGCACTCGACGAACTGGATCAGCGACTGAGGACGCTCCTGCCAGACACATACAAGGAGGCGTACGCAGCACTCAAGCCCGTGCCCATGCGCTCGGCGCCGCTCAAGTACGACTCCACCGGACAAGTCGCGTGGAATGACATCTGGGGCAGCTTCTGCGATCTCGCGATGGCAGGCGGTCCACCGCACAAAGGACGGCTGCTCGGCCCCGGCACATCGGATGGAAGCCCTGCAAGCGACGCGGCGATCGATGCGGTGGTCACCGAACTCTGCCGCGGCATTGAGCTCACCACCACGATGCCGTGCGAACCTGCGTCGGCCGCAGGTTGGGTCCGCGTGGAATGCTATTCAGAAACGATGGCCGCGTGGCTCCTACGGGCGATTGTGATGGAGAACGTCGCCGCGAAAGCCGATGGCAGGTTCTTGAGTCTTCCTGCGTCGCCGGCATTCCGCCTGGACAAGGAAATCAAGAACGTCATCACCGTCATTGCGAAGACGACACATTATTGGCTCGAACACATGCCCCGTGCGCAACAACGCGCGATCGCACACTTGCTCAGCAACCTCGATCGCGAGACACCGCTGGTCGCGCCGCGATTCGAATTCACTTCGCCCGCCCGCGATTTTGGTCCGCTCGCGGCTCAGATTAATCGGCTGACGGGCCTCGTTGCGATGACGGAACACCTGCCTGAATGGCTCGGTCTCGAATGCGGCAGCGTCGCTGTCGCGATCTGGCTGATGCGGGCACTCATCACGCAAAACATCCTGGCCAGGCGCGAGGACGAGGTGCTCTGGGTGCCGATCAATGCCGTGTCAGATCCCAACGGCGCCCGCGTCGCGACCGCGCTCTCCCACGTCCACCGGCTGGCAATTCTCAGGGGAGTCACGGTCGCGAGGCCTACTCAGGACGCTACTTCACCGTTAGCCGGCTCGCCGAGCCGAGTTGAGCACCCGTAATACCGCCGGCCAGGGTCGCTGCCAGCGCCGCAAACAACGTGAGTGGATAAAGAACGCCAAACCCGAAGAGGATGCCGATCTCTGCCATCGCGGGCAGCACCGCAAGCCACAAACGGCGGGGCTACCGGTTCACTGCGGACGTGCGCCGGTGCCAGGAGCTGGCTGCGCCCCATCCGCCGGCGCCTCGACCCCAGATTCGCGCGGAGACCGCAAGTTTTCGAACGGGGCACTCGTTCTGTCGGCCTGTCGGCGGCCGTGCTCACGTGCGTGTTGGTGACCGCGGTGGCCTCGGTCTTTTACAGGCCCTAGGGCGGCGTCCTCGTGGGCACGGGCATCACCCGGGAACTTCCAGATTCCATCGCCGTGCTTCCATTCAGGACGATTGGTGTCGCCCCGGCGCAGGAGCGACTCGGTCAGGGACTCTGCGACGCCCTGATTACCAGGCTCGCCAATGTGCCTCAGCTCGGCGTCAGGCCCACGTCCGCGGTCCGGCAATACGTGGACCCGAACCAGGACCCTGTGGAGATTGGCCGGATGCAGGGCGCTGATGCGGTCCTCGATGGCAGGATCCAGGGTGAAGGCAGCCGCGTCCGCGTCACCGTCCAGCTCATCGACACGCTGAGTGGAGCGACCGTGTGGTCCTCGCAAATCGACACCCGTGACGAGAACGCCCTGGATATCCAGGACAGGATTTCGTCGCAGGTCTTTGCGGAAATGATGCGCGACCTTCCGCGCAAGAAGTAGAAGGCGTCAGAACACCCACGCGTAGCCGATCTTCACGAAGAACGTGCGATCGGTCTTGGTAATGTCGACCGTCTGTGTGCCGGTACCGTTGTCTGAGTAGCCGACCAGGAAGACCGTTTGAGGGTTCAGCTTGTGACTGAAGAGGAACTGCGTAAAGAGCCGCTTCGAACGCTGACCAACCGGCGCGAGATACAGAACTGTGTTGCGCTTAATGTCCGTGTACTGAAGAATCGCCCGCACGAACGTGTGCAGGCCCAGGTGATACAGCACGCGTCCCTGCCCTTGCTTCGCGGTAAACAACTGTCCTGCCGCGACGTCCAGCACTTGATAGACGTACGACCCGCTGCCTTCGACCCGACCGAACGCATTGAACGTTCCGCCAAGCTGGAGGCGATCCTGTTCGGCCTTCCGTGAGTTCGTGAAGTCGACGGCCCCACCGGTCGTCACTGACGCATTCAGCGAGAACAGGTTCGACGGCCGGATGCTCCATGAGATGTTCTGGCGGAAGTTGTTGTACGTAACGCCCTGGTAGTACTCGTAGTTACAGGCCGGGTTATAGCTCACGTTCATCTGCCATCGACCGCTGTAGTCGATCGGGAAATCGCAGCCCCAGGAGGCGCGATTGCCCTGCCAGTCCTCGACGCGATCCGCACTTGCCGAGATCGCGAACTGGTTGAACCAGCGCTGCGGCCCGCCGATGAAGGCGCGCGTCAGGAAGCCCGCGTAGCCGCGCATATCGACCTGTGGATTGAATCCGCTGTCACCCCGGAAACCCGGGCTCACCCCGGACGAGCGAAGATTCCAGTTCCACGTCCTCGTGGCATGGTTGTAGGAGGCGACGTACCCGTGGCCGCCGAACGCATCCGGTCGTTGCGAGAACGTCTGCGCCAGCTGGTCGGGATAGTCGGTCCTGGACGCGAGCCACTGCGCCCGGAGCGTGTCCGATCGCGACATGCGGTACACGAGGTCCGGACCGGCGACGCGATTCGAGTACGACGCGCCTTCCGTGGACTCCCGGCCCGTGTAAATGGCGCCAAGAGTCGAGCCGCCCCCGAGATCACGCCGGTACCGGAAAACGCTGCTGACGTAGCTCTGATCGAGGCTCGAAAAACCTGAACTCTCGTACCCCGGGAACGTGATGCCCGTCACTCGGTCCTGGGCCGTGAAGACGCCGAACGCATGTGGTCCCTCCTTGCCGGTGAGCTTGAGACCCCAGTACGGATCGGCAACCGAACGTGTGAAGACCGCGGACAGCGGAGTCGCGAAGAAATCCGACCCCTCGAGGAAAAACGGGCGACGCTCGGGAAAGAAAAGCTGGAAACGTGTGTTGATTTCGAGCTGCGCGGCATCCGCCTCGACCTGGTAGAAGTCCGGATTCGCGGTGCCGCTGAGGACGACGTTCGGCGTGATGCCCCAGCGGGCGGAGAGTCCCGCGTCGCTCTTGAAATCCCCCGCCACGAGGGGACCGGCGGGAAATGCCGGGCGCGTGTCCGTCCGGGCCAGGGTCGCCGTAGGATCGAACTCGAGGTTGCGGCCCGGCGTGATCGCCTCGAAGCCCGTGACCTTGTCGAGCTGACACACCAAACAGTTCCGATTGCGGTCGCTGTAGGCGGAACGCATTCTGAAACGCGTGGACCGCGGCATGTCCCGCATCGCCATGAAGCCCCAGGTCTGGACGCCCGTCACTCGCGGAAAGCGGAGCGAGCTGAACGGCACGGACACCTCAACGGTGTAGCCCTGCGCGTCAACAACGGCCTTTGCGTCCCAGATGGCATCCCACGAAAAATCCTCGCTGCCAGTGACGTCGCTGTTGAAAGCGTCCATCTGGACGCCACGCGCGCTGATTCTGAACTGGAAGGCGCGCCTGCCGTCATTGAACGGATCGATCAGGAACCCGACGGTGTCATCAGCGGACGCCGTGTCGCGGTCGGCGAGGTTCGCGCGAATCTGGGCCGGGTTCGGATCGAGCGCGCGAAACGCCACCAGCAGCCGGCGCCCATCGAACGTCAGCAGGCACGTCGTCTCGACCGTCGCTGGTATGTTGTCTCCCGGAAACCACTCGAACCGGAGGGGAATCTGAACCGCGTCCTTCCAGGCCGGCTCGTCGAGCTGGCCGTCGACGGTGACGGCCGATGTTGCGGGACGGATCTTGAACTGCTGAGGCTGACGCGTTGAATTGGACGGCAGCGTGCCCTGCGCGCTCGCGACGACCGGAACGATCAGGCACACCACGGCCAGGACACAACTTCGCATGGTGGCTTAGACGGGATCGGATTGAAGAAGTTGTCTAGATCTTCGGCAGCGTCACGCCCTGCTGCCCCTGATACTTGCCCTTCTTGTCCGCGTACGACCGCTCGCACGGCTCGTCGCTCTGGAAGAACAGTACCTGCGCGAGGCCCTCGTTCGCGTAGATCTTCGCGGGCAGGGGCGTCGTGTTCGAGATCTCGAGCGTCACGAACCCTTCCCATTCGGGCTCGAAGGGCGTGACGTTCACGATGATGCCGCAGCGCGCGTAGGTTGACTTGCCCAGGCAGATCGTCAGGACATCGCGGGGAATTCTGAAGTACTCAATAGTCCGCGCCAGCGCAAACGAGTTCGGCGGCACGATGCAGACGTCAGCCTTGATGTCCACGAACGAACGGGGATCGAAGTTCTTGGGATCGATGACCGTGTTGTTGATGTTCGTGAAGACCTTGAACTCGTCCGCGACGCGGATGTCGTAGCCGTACGACGACAGACCGTACGACACCACACCTGCACGGACCTGGGAATCGACGAACGGCTCGATCATCCCCTGGTTCCGGGACATTTCACGAATCCAGCGATCGGACTTTATCGACATAGGCAAGAGAGTGTATGTGAAGTCCAGAGTCCAGAGTCCAGAGTCCAGAGTGCGGGGTGCGGGGTTCAGCGCCGCATGAGGGCCGCGAGGACTGACAGCAGCACGCTCGCGATGATGCAGGTAACGACGGGAAAATAGAAGGTCGAGTCCCCGCGGCGAATCACGATGTCGCCGGGCAGCCGGCCGATTGGCAGCCCGGCCTGAATCAATAGCCCAGCCAGAAGGAGCACGGCCCCCACGCCAATCAGCAGCTTTCCCATCGAACTTCGAACTTTGAACTTCGAACTTCCTTACAGCTCCATGCCCCTGAAGAAGTAGCCGAGCTCGAAGGCGGCGGTTTCGGCCGCATCCGATCCGTGTGTTGCGTTGTTGCCAATCGACGTGCCGAAGTCCCGGCGCAGCGTACCCGGCGCCGCCTTGGCCGGGTCCGTCGGGCCCATGGTGTCGCGCCACTTCTTGATGGCGTCAGGAGCCTCGAGGCACAGCAGCACGCACGGCCCCGACGACATGAACGTCGTCAGCTCCCCGAAGAACGGGCGCTCCTTATGAACGGCGTAGAAGCCTTCGGCTTCACGCCTGGAAAGATGGGCCAGGCGCATCCCGCGGACCGTGAAGCCCGCTTCTTCGATGCGTGCCAGGATGCGCCCGGTATTTCTCGCCTTGACGGCGTCCGGCTTGATGATTGCGAACGTGCGCTCAGTCATATCCGGACGATCTTACTACTGCCTAGTGCTTGCCGAGCCCGATGCTCACCATGATGATCGTCGTGACGTCATGCTCGGTGAAGACGAACCGGAGCTCCGGTCGAATCGGATGCTTCGATGACGCGTTGAACTCGAGGCCGCCGCCAAGCTGCAACCGGGCCTGGGTCTCGTCCGCGAAGCTCAGAATGCCGAGGCCGCCGCCGGCGAAGGGTTTGAAGTTGGGCTCGTTCGTCTTGAAGTAATAGACAACGTTGCCGGAGAGGTAGACGCCGTTGTAGCCCTCGAATCTCAGGAAGGAGACGTCTCCGTTCGTCTCAATCTGCTGATTGTTGAAGGGCCGCGCCGCCACGCCGGCGCCGACAATGAAACCGTCACCGCCGCTGAGGAATACGCCGCCGAACTGTCCGCGCAACTCGATCTTCTTCTCCTGCGCTGCCGCCGGGGACGCGAGCGCCAACACGCCCAGAACCGCGATCGTCAATCTGGCCAAAGTCTTCACAAGGACACCTCCTAAAGTGCCTGCACCGGTTACATGAGTCTCCAAAATACAACGGGCCCGGTGCTTTTGCACGGGCCCGTGTACAGACTCCGATGGCCGGGTGCCGGCCGCGCCCTACCGCAGGGCCTCCATCAGCTCGTCGAGCGCCTGTTTCCCCGGCCGCGTCTGGTCCTGCGGGAGGAACGCCAGCGGCGTCTCCACGAGGTTCATGGAATCGACGAAGTTGTCCTGGTTCGGGTCGATGTAGATCATGCCCGTAGCGAACTCGCCGCGGCGCGCCGTCTCGTGAAGCATCCGGAGCGCCGTGATCTTGTCCGACGGGTTGTAGTCCTCAGCCAGTTTCTTCAGGTACAGATGCGAGCCATCGTGCATCTTCACCTCGGTCGTCGAGCCCGGTTCGTAGTCGACCGAAATGTCCTCGAAGAACGGCACGAAGCTGATCTCGCCGAGCACCTCGTCGTGGTCCTTCACGTACGCATAGCTTTTCGTGGAGCCCTCGTGATCGTTGAAGGTCACGCACGGCGAGATGACGTCGATCATGCAGGTGCCGCGGTGGGAGATGGCGGCCTTGAGGATCGACAGCAGCTGCTTCTTGTCGCCGGAAAACGACCGTGCGACAAACGACGCGCCGAGCTCGATGGCGAGCGCGCAGGTATCAATCGGCGGCAGGTCGTTCATGACGCCGTTCTTGGCCTTCGAGCCCATGTCTGCCGTCGGCGAAAACTGGCCTTTCGTCAGGCCGTAACAGCCGTTGTCCTCGATGATGTAGATGAGCGGCAGGTTGCGCCGCATCAGGTGCACGAACTGGCCCACGCCGATGGCACCCGTATCGCCGTCGCCGCTGACGCCGATGCCCAGCATTGACGCATTCGCGAGCAGCGCGCCGGTGGCCACCGACGGCATGCGCCCGTGCACTGAGTTGAAGCCGTGCGACGGATTGAGGAAGTACGCCGGGCTCTTGCTGGAGCAGCCGATGCCCGAGAACTTCATGACCCGCTTCTGATCGACGCCCATCTCGTAGAACGCGTCGATGATGCGCTCAGAGATGGCGTTGTGCCCGCACCCCGCGCACAGCGTCGTCTTGCTGCCGCGGTACTGGGCGAGTTCCAGGCCGAGCCGGTTCGTCTTCTTTGGCGGAACCGGCGTGGGGGTGGTCGTCTCACTCATTACTGCACCTGCTCCTGAGCACGAACGGAATCGGAGATGCTGCGGGCGTCGATCGGCAGACCGTCGTAGTGCAGCACGCTTCTCATATTCGGGGCGAGCGACGGGTCGAGATCCAGCCTCAGCAGGCTGA
The DNA here is from genome assembly GCA_035606665.1 of Vicinamibacterales bacterium. Classification (GTDB taxonomy): domain Bacteria; phylum Acidobacteriota; class Vicinamibacteria; order Vicinamibacterales; family SCN-69-37; genus DASUGC01. The sequence goes on from DATNEY010000027.1 coordinate 210,757, forward strand.
GCATCTGCGCGTCCCGGTTCTGCTCGACGACGTACACACGATCGAACTTCCGGACGAACGCCTCGACTTCCGGGCCGAACGGATAGGCCCGGAGCCGCAGGTAGGCTGTCTTCAGACCCGCCTCTTCCCGCAGCTGGTCGCGGCCTTCCTGGACCGCCCAGTGGCTCGATCCGTAGGCAATGATGCCAATCGTGGCGTCGGCATCCGACTCGAGGATCGCGGGCGGGACGAGTGTCTTGGCCGTCTCGAACTTCCTCGCCAGCCGATCGAGATTCTGCACGTAGTCGTCGGCGCGCTCGGAGTACTGCGCCATCGCGTTGTGACCGGAACCGCGGGTAAAGAACGCCGGCATCGGCGTGCCCGGCAGCGTGCGATACGGAATCGCGTCGCCGTCCACGTCCTTATAGCGGCCCCACGTTGCACCGAGCTCCTTGACCTTCGCCTCATCGAGCACCTTGCCGCGATCGAACGGCTGCTCCGGGTACTTGAATGGATGCGCCATCCACGTATTCATGCCGAGATCGAGGTCGCTCATGACGTACACGATGGTCTGAAGCCGTTCCGACAAATCGAACGACTCCATGGCCATCGTGAAGCACTCTTCCATCGACGACGGCAGGAGCATGACGTGACGTGTGTCGCCGTGCGAGTTCACCGCGGTGAAGAGGATGTCGCCCTGCGCGGTGCGGGTGGGCAGGCCCGTTGAGGGGCCGACGCGCTGGATGTCGAACACGACCGCGGGAACCTCGGCGTAGTAAGAGAGGCCCGCGAATTCGGACATCAGGCTGACGCCGGGACCGGACGTCGATGTCATCGCGCGCGCGCCCGCCCAGCCGGCGCCAATGACCATGCCGATCGCCGCGATCTCGTCCTCTGCCTGAACGATGGCGAACGTCGCCTTGCCGGTCGCCTTGTCCATGCGGTGCTTCCGCATGTAGCCAATCAGGGCTTCAGGCAGTGACGACGACGGGGTGATGGGATACCAGGCGCAGACCGTGACGCCGGCGAACATGCAGCCCATGGCCGCCGCCTGATTGCCTTCAATCAGTATCTGGCCGTCCGTCTTGTTCAGGTGTTCGACGCGGTACGGATGGCGGATCTGAAGATTCTCTTCCGCGAACTTCTTCCCCGCTTCGAGGGCGCCGAGGTTGAGCTGCATGGCCTTCGGCTTCTTGCCGAGCTGTTTCGCAAGCGCCTTCTCCATCTGCGCGAGGTCGATGCCCAGCAGGTGCGACAGCACGCCGTCGTAAATCATGTTGCGGACGAGGCGCCGCAGCTTGGCGTCCGTGCACACGCCGGCCACGATCTTGTCGAACGGTACCGGATAGAAAATAAGATCGTCGCGCAGGCTCTTCAGGTTGAGCGGCTCGTCATAGACAACCGCCCGTCCCGGCTCCAGCGTCATCACGTCTTCCTTCGCCGTCTCGGGATTCATTGCGACCAGGAAGTCCACTTCGCGCTTGCGGCTGATGTAGCCGCGGTGATTGGCGCGAATGGAGAACCAGGTCGGAAGGCCGGCGATGTTCGACGGAAAGAGGTTCTTTCCGGACACGGGCACGCCCATCTGAAAGATCGCTCGCAGGAGCACCAGGTTCGCGGTCTGGCTGCCCGATCCGTTGACAGTGGCGACCTGGACGGTGAAATCGTTGACGACGGGGGTGCTTGGAGCGGCCTCCGCCGGAGATGCGCTTGGAGACGGTGAACTCATCACGAAAAGTATATCTGCTCAGGCTTTTCCCAACGCATTCACAAGCGCGCGCCCCATGTCGGCGGGGCTCTTCACGACGTGAACACCTGCGTCGGTGAGCGCCTGCATCTTCTCGGCGGCGGTGCCCTTGCCGCCCGCGATGATGGCGCCCGCATGACCCATTCGGCGCCCCGGAGGCGCTGTCTGACCGGCAATAAAACCCACAACAGGCTTCCTGAACGAGGCCTTGATGAACGCCGCGGCCTCCTCCTCGGCGCTACCGCCGATCTCGCCGATCAGAACGACCGCCTCGGTTTCCGGATCTGCCGCGAACAACGTCAATGCGTCAATAAATGAGGTACCGATGAGCGGGTCGCCCCCGATTCCGATACACGTCGTCTGCCCCAGCCCCAGGGCGGTGAGCTGGTGGATGGCTTCGTACGTGAGCGTGCCGCTCTTGGAGACAATGCCGACCTTACCAGGCTTGCAGATGTGGCCGGGAATGATGCCCGCCTTGGCCTGGCCGGCGGTGATCACGCCCGGGCAGTTGGGCCCTACCAGGCGCATGCCGCGGCTGCGCACCACGGTCATCGCGCGCATCATGTCGACGACGGGAATGCCTTCAGTGATGCAGACAGCCAGGGGCAGGCCGGCTTCTGCGGCCTCCATGACAGCGTCTCCGCCACCCGGTGGCGGAACAAAGATGACGCTGGCGTTGGCGCCTGTTGCCTTCACGGCGTCCTCGACGGTGTTGAACACCGGCCAGCCTTCGTGGGTCGTCCCGCCCTTGCCAGGAGTGACACCGCCGACGACGTTGGTGCCGTACGCCTGCGCGGCCTTTGCGTGGAATGTGCCTTCGCGGCCAGTCAGGCCCTGGACAAGAAGACGCGTATTGCGATCGATTAGGACAGCCATGTAGTGATTGAGTTATTGACTGATTGAGTTATTGACGGGAGAGGCCGACGACCTTGTCGGCGGCCTCACCCATGGAATCTGCTGTTGTGAAGTTGAGGCCACTCTCGCGGAGCATCTGCTTGCCGAGCTCCACGTTCGTGCCTTCCATGCGGATGACGATCGGCACGCGGACGCCGAGGTCGGTGACCGCGGCGATGACGCCCTGCGCCAGCACATCGCAGCGCAGGATGCCGCCGAAGATATTGATGAGCACGGCCTTGACGCTCGTATCCGACATCAGGATGCGGAACGCGTTCTTGATTTGCTCGGCATTGGCGCCGCCACCGACGTCGAGGAAGTTCGCCGGCTCCCCTCCGGCCAGCTTGATGATGTCCATCGTCGCCATCGCGAGGCCGGCGCCGTTCACCATGCAGCCGATGGTGCCGTCGAGCTTGATGTAGTTGAGCGAGAACTTCGATGCCTCGACCTCGAGCGGCGCCTCCTCATCGAGGTCACGCAGTTCCTTGATGTCGGCGTGCCGATAGAGCGCGTTGTCGTCGAAATTGAGCTTGGCGTCGAGCGCGATGAGATCGCCGCCGGCGGTGACGATAAGGGGATTGATCTCGAGGAGCGACGCATCGGTCGCGACAAAGGCCTGGTAGAGCGCCATCATCATCCTGACGCCCTTGCCCACCTGATCTCCGGCCAGGCCCAGCGCGAACGCGAGCTGCCTGGCCTGATACGGTTGCAGGCCGAGCGCCGGATCGACGAAGGCCTTGTGGATCCGCTCGGGCGTCTCGTGCGCGACCTTCTCGATTTCGACGCCGCCGTCCTGACTGGCCATCACGACTGGCTTCTGCGTCGAGCGGTCGATGACAATGCCGAGGTAGAGCTCGCGGGCGATCTGAAGTCCCTCTTCGACGAGGACGCGCTTGACGATGCTGCCTTCGGGTCCGGTCTGGTATGTGACCAGACGCATGCCGAGCATCTTCGCCGCGGCGTCGCGCGCTTCGGCCGGGCTCTTCACGACCTTGACGCCGCCACCCTTGCCGCGGCCACCGGCATGGATCTGGGCCTTCACCACGGACACGGCGCCGCCAAGACGCTCGGCTATCGCCCTGGCGTCATCCGCGTTGAACGCGACTTCGCCGCGCGGCACCGCCACGCCGTACTTCTTGAGAATCTCTTTGCCCTGATACTCATGGATCTTCATGCGGGTTGGGAGTCTATCAAAGACCTCGGGAGTCGTTTCCGTGCGAAAACGACAACTCGAGTTTGCAGGGTAACTGCGGGATGCGCTCTGGCAGGGAAACGAGTCCAGAGGTCTTGATACAATCTCTGGTTGGAGTCACGGATGCGGACGCGGCAGTTGTTCACGAGCTCGGTCGGGACGAAGCTGCTGATCGCCTTGACCGGACTGGCGCTCTCTGGCTTCCTCGTGTTCCACCTTGCCGGTAACCTGCTGCTCTTCTTTGGACCTGAGCAGTACAACGAGCATGCACATTCGCTGATTTCAAATCCGTTGGTCGTCCCGGCGGAACTCGGCCTGATCGCCATCTTCCTGCTTCACGTCTTCAAGGCAATTTCGAACTACCTCGGCAACCGCAAGGCACGGCCGGTGGGTTATGAGGCGAAGGCGTGGGCAAAGGGACCGAGCCGGAAATCCTGGGCCTCCACCACGATGATCGTCTCGGGACTGATCACTCTGGCGTTCGTCCCGCTCCACCTTCTGACCTTCAAGTATGGCCCGCACTACGCCTCACCGGAGGCCGGAGTACGCGACCTCTATCGCCTGCTCATCGAGGTCTTTCAGAGACCCGGCTACGTCGTGTTCTACGTCTTTGCGATGACAGTGACGGCCATGCACCTGCGCCACGGAGTCTCGAGCAGCCTGCAGTCGCTCGGACTGATTCCCGCGCGGTGGATACGAGCGTTCCTTGCCGCCGGGTTGCTCCTGGCGTTGGCTGTGGGCACCGGGTTTGTTCTCATCCCTGTCTACATCTATTTGTTCGTGACGCCGGGTGGGCCCCGACTGCCATGACGCTCGACTCGAGAACGCCGTCCGGGCCGCTGGCCGGCAAGTGGGATCGGCACCGGTTCGAATCCAGGCTGGTCAACCCGGCCAATCGTCGCCGCCATTCGGTCATCATCGTCGGCACCGGCCTCGCAGGTGCCTCGGCCGCATCCTCGCTCGGCGAGCTCGGCTATCAGGTGCTGAGCTTCTGCATCCACGACAGCCCACGGCGGGCCCACAGCATCGCCGCGCAGGGTGGCATCAACGCGGCGAAGAACTATCAGAACGATGGTGACAGCATCCAGCGCCTGTTCTACGACACGATCAAGGGTGGGGACTATCGGGCGCGCGAGGCCAATGTGTACAGGCTGGCGCAGCTCTCGGTGAACATCATCGATCAGTGCGTCGCCCAGGGAGTGCCGTTCGCCCGCGAGTACGGCGGCCAGCTCGACAATAGATCTTTCGGCGGCGCGCAGGTCTCGCGCACGTTCTACGCCCGCGGCCAGACCGGTCAACAGCTCCTCCTCGGCGCCTATCAGTCGATGATGCGACAGGTCGAGCGCGGTTCCGTGACCGTGTTCGCCCAGCGCGAGATGCTCGATCTCGTCATCGTCGATGGGCGCGCCCGCGGAATCATCTGCCGCAATCTCATCACCGGCCGGCTGGAGCGGCACGTGGCCGACGCGGTCTGCCTGGCGACCGGCGGGTACGGCACCGCCTATTACCTTTCCACGAACGCGGTGAACTCGAACGTCACGGCGGCGTGGCGCGCTCACAAACGTGGCGCGCTGTTTGCGAATCCGTGCTTCACGCAGATCCATCCGACCTGCATTCCTGTCTCAGGCGACCATCAGTCCAAGCTCACGCTGATGTCAGAGTCGCTCAGGAATGACGGCAGGGTCTGGGTGCCGAAGAATGCGGGCGACACGCGGCATCCAAACGACATTCCGGACGGCGATCGGGACTACTACCTCGAACGCAAGTATCCGAGCTTCGGTAACCTGGTCCCGCGCGACGTGGCGTCACGCAATGCGAAATCGGTCTGTGACGAGGGCCGCGGCGTCGGCGAAAGCGGCCTCGCCGTTTACCTGGATTTCAGAAACTCGATTGAGCGGGTTGGCCACGACGTCATCGCCGCCCGGTACGGCAACCTGTTCGAGATGTACCGCAAGATCACCGATCAGGATCCGTACAAGGAGCCGATGCGGATCTACCCGGCCATCCACTACACGATGGGCGGGCTGTGGGTGGACTACAACCTGATGAGCAACGTGGCTGGCCTGCACGTGCTCGGTGAAGCGAACTTCTCGGATCACGGCGCGAACCGCCTCGGCGCGAGCGCGTTGATGCAGGGACTCGCCGACGGGTACTTCGTCATCCCCTACACGCTCGCGCATTACCTGGCTTCGACGTCGCTTCCCACAGTGACGGCGGAGCACGACGCGTTCGCCGAAGCCGAAGCGAGCGTTCAGGGCCGGATCGATCGGATCCTCGCCGTCAAGGGTTCGAAGACGCCCCGCGAGCTGCACCGCGAGCTCGGCCGGCTCTTGTGGGACGAAGTCGGCATGTCGCGCACCGATGCGGGCCTGCGCCGTGCCCTTTCACGCATCCCGCAGCTCCGCGAGGAGTTCTGGCAGAACGTCTCGGTACCGGGCGAGACGAACAACCTCAACAAGAATCTCGAATACGCGGGACGCGTGGCCGACTACCTCGAGTTTGCGGAGCTGCTTGCGCTCGACGCGCTCGAGCGCCGCGAGTCGTGCGGCGGCCACTTCCGCGAGGAAAGCCAGACACCTGACGGCGAGGCGCAGCGTGACGACGCGAACTTTTCATACGTGGCGGCGTGGGAGTTCAAGGGCGTTGGTGCGATGCCGGCGTTGCACAAGGAACCGCTGGACTTCGAGTACGTGAAGCCGTCGCAGCGGAGCTACAAGTGACTATTCACCTTCGAGTCTGGCGGCAGGCCGGGCCGGATGCCCCCGGACGATTCGAAATCCATACGGCCGAAACCGTCTCTCCGGATATGTCCTTCCTCGAGATGCTCGATGTCGTGAACGAGCAGTTGATCAGGAAGCACGTGGAGCCGATCGCCTTCGATTCGGACTGCCGAGAGGGGATCTGTGGAACCTGCGGCTTCCTCGTGAACGGCCGGCCCCACGGCCCCGAACCATGCACGACGGTCTGCCAGCTCCACATGCGGGCGTTCCGGGACGGAGACACGATTACGCTCGAACCCTGGCGGGCCGCCGCGTTTCCGGTCATCAAGGACCTGGTCGTCGACCGGAGCGCGTTCGACCGGATTATCCAGGCCGGGGGCTATACCTCCGCCAACGTCGGCGGTGCCCCCGATGGCAACGCCCTGCCGATCCCAAAGCCGGCCGCCGAGGCGGCATTCGACGCCGCCCAATGCATTGGCTGTGGGGCCTGTGTCGCGGCGTGCAAGAACGCGTCAGCGGCTCTGTTTACTTCTGCCAAGGTTGCGCACCTGGCGCACCTGCCCCAGGGCCAGGTCGAGCGGCAGGCGCGCGTCCTTAATATGGTCAGCAGGATGGACCGGGAAGGCTTTGGCTCGTGCTCGAACGAGGGGGAATGTGAGGCCGTGTGCCCCAAAGGTATCTCCCTCACCAGCATCGCCACCATGAACAGGGAGTTCTGGCGGGCCTTGCTTGGTTCTTAGAGTGTTCTAGGCTTCTTCGCGCCAGAGAGTGGTCAGGGAACCCCAGATTCCCACCACCAGCAAGGCGCATCCCGCGAGGGTCGTCAGCGTCGTCACAAGCAACTCCGGTTGATGGAATTGCAAGGCGTGTGCCCGGCTCCGGGAGAACTGGCCCCTTAGAAAACCCAGGATAGTGCAGGGAGAGGCGATGCAAGCGCGCCGACCGTCCGGTCGCACATGTCGGCCTGCCAACACTTTTGTCGCGAACGCCGGGGTAAGACCACCGTCGCCAAGGCTATGGTGGTCCGCCGAAGCCTTGCGCGAAGGCGGACCCGGCCTACACTCCGATGACGGTCGTCAGCTCCTTCACCGCGGCTGCCGACTTGTTCAGCGCCGTCTGCTCGTCCGGGGTCAGGCGGATCTGAATGATCTCCTCCGCCCCGCCCTTGCCCAGCTTCACCGGCACACCCAGGAACTGGTCCCGGACTCCGTACTCCCCCGTAAGGAAGACGGAGCACGGCAGGATCGACTTCTTGTCCTTGAGGATCGCCTCGACCATGACGGCCGCCGCGGCACCCGGGGCGTACCAGGCGCTGGTCCCGACCAGCTTGGTAATCTCGGCGCCGCCATTGGCGGTCCGGGTGCAGATTTCATCGAGCTTGGCCTGGGACAGCTTCCCCATCGCGACCAGTTCCGTCAGAGGGATCCCCGCGACCGTCGAGAACCTGGGCAGCGGCACCATGGTGTCGCCATGGCCGCCGAGGACGAATGCATGGATATTCTCGACGCTCACGTTGAGTTCCATCGCGATGAAGGTCCGCATGCGGGCCGAGTCGAGCACACCGGCCATGCCAACCACGCGCTCCCGTGGGAATCCGCTCAGCCGGTACACGGCCTGGCACATCGCATCGAGTGGATTGGCAACGGGGACGATGATGCAGTTCGGCGAGTACTTGACGACCTGCTCGGTCACCGACTGCATGATCTTGTAGTTGACCTGCAGGAGATCATCGCGGCTCATGCCCGGCTTGCGCGGCACACCCGACGTGATGACGACGACGTCGGAGCCGGCGGTGGCGGCATAGTCGCTCGTGCCCACGAGCCGCGTATCCGAACCGTCGATCGGGCACGCCTGAAAAATGTCGAGGGCGATCCCCGCGGCTTTCTCCGCCGCGATGTCGACAATCACGACATCTGCCAATTCCTTGACCGCGATCGCACGAGCAACTGTTGCGCCGACGTTGCCGGCGCCGCCCACGACAGTAACCTTCCGATTCATTACATCGCTCCAATCATGACGTCCGCGAACTCCGACGTCTTCAGTTCCTTCGCGCCCTCCATGAGGCGCGCGAGATCATAAGTCACCTGCTTCGAGGCGATCGCCTTCTCGAGCGACGACATCACGAGGTCAGCCGCCTCGGTCCAGCCGAGGAAGCGCAACATCATCTCGCCGGACAGAATCACCGACCCCGGATTCACCTTGTCGAGGTCGGCATACTTCGGCGCGGTACCGTGCGTCGCCTCGAAGACGGCGTGACCGGTGACGTAGTTGATGTTGCCGCCGGGCGCGATACCGATGCCGCCGACCTGCGCCGCCAGCGCGTCCGAGATGTAGTCGCCGTTCAGGTTCGGCGTCGCAATGACGTCGTACTCCGCCGGGCGCGTGAGGATCTGCTGGAGGAACGCGTCAGCGATCACATCCTTTATCACCAGGCCGTTCGGCAGCTTGCACCACGGTCCGCCATCGAATTCGACTGCACCGAAGTCGCGTTTCGCCAGTTCGTAGCCCCAGTCCCGGAATGCGCCCTCGGTGAACTTCATGATGTTGCCCTTGTGCACCAGAGTGAGGCTCTTCCGCCCGTTCGCATTGGCCCAATCGATGGCGGCACGGATGAGGCGTTCGCTCCCTTCGCGGGAAATCGGCTTGATGCCGATGCCGGCCGTCGCCGGGAAGCGGATCTTCTTGAAGAGCTTCGGGAACCCGGCCTGAAAGAGCTTTTTGAACTGCTCGACGTCCGGCGTGCCGTCCTGGAATTCGATGCCCGCGTAGATATCCTCGGTGTTCTCGCGAAAGATGACCATGTTCACGAGATCCGGACGCTTCACCGGCGTTTCCATGCCACCGAAGTAGCGGACCGGACGCAGACACACGTAGAGGTCGAGTTCCTGCCGCAGCGCGACGTTCAACGAACGGATGCCACCACCCACGGGCGTCGTCAGCGGCCCCTTGATGCCGACGCGATGTTTTCTGAACGCGTCGAGCGTCGCATCGGGTAGCCAGTTACCCGTCTGCTTGAACGCCTTCTCACCGGCGAGCACTTCGAGCCATTCGATCCTGCGCGCGCCACCGTACGCCTTCGCGACGGCGGCGTCGAACACGCGCACGCTCGCCCGCCAGATGTCGGGTCCCGTGCCATCGCCTTCGATGAATGGAATTGTTTTTGTTTCGGTGGCGTGTGAAGACATGGTGTTTAGGTCAGGCACCTGACGCGCGTCACAGTGCGTTCACATTTTCTGTGGAAAACTTTGTGGAAAACTCGCCGCCCCGGCGAGTTTTCTTCGGTAATCCTCCGCGTCGAGCGGTTTGCACCAACATGGTGCGATTCCCGCGCGCCGACAGAACGTCACATTATATCCGTCGCCAAGAAAGTGCGTCCACGCAAAGTTCGTCATGCTAAGATTCGTCGTGCCCGTCGTCACGCCACATGGGCTACCCGACGCGATTCGTCACGCTCGAGTCGTCGGCATCATTCCCTCCCGGTATCAATCAACTCGACTCCCTGGCAAAGCGCTTGCTGAAATCGCCGGCGCGCCGATGGTCGAACACGTCCATCGCCGCGCAAGCCGTGCCGCACTCCTCGACGCCGTCATCATCGCCACCGACGATCAGCGGATTGCGGATGCGGTCAGCAGCTTCGGCGGCACGGCGGTAATGACGCGAGCGGATCATCCCAGCGGCACGGACCGCCTGGCCGAGGTCGCAGCCGCACTTTATTGCGACATCGTCGTGAATATTCAGGGCGACGAACCGACGATCGCCCCTGAAGCGATCGACGCAGCGGTTCGCCTGTTGATCGATCGACCAGCCGACCGTATGGCGACGCTGCGACGGCGTATCGATGACCAGGCAGACCTGACGAATCCGGCCGTCGTGAAGCTCGTGAGCGACAGGGCCGGCTACGCGCTGTACTTCACGCGATCCGCCGTGCCATTCGTCCGGCCCGGCAGTTCGAAGCCAGTGGCCTGGCGCCACATCGGGCTCTATGCCTACCGGCGCGAGTTCCTCGCGACGCTCGCGGGCCTGGCGCCGACGCCGCTCGAACAGGCAGAAGGCCTCGAGCAGCTGCGAGCTCTAGAGAACGGTTATCGAATCATTACGGCGGAGACGGATGCCGACGCGATCGGCGTCGACACCCAGGAAGATTTGGACCGAGTGCGTGAGCTCATGCGCAGTTGACGGATTGACCGATTGACCGATTGACCGATTGACCGATTGACCGATTGACCGATTGACGGATTGATGACATGGCACAGACAAACCGACAGCGACCTGTGAAGTACATCTTCGTGACCGGCGGCGTGGTTTCATCGCTCGGCAAGGGTCTCGCCGCCGCATCCATCGGGTGCCTTCTCGAGGGGCACGGGTACAAGGTCGCGCTGAAGAAGTTCGACCCGTACATCAACGTGGATCCCGGCACGATGAGCCCGTACCAGCATGGTGAGGTCTACGTCACCGATGACGGCGCCGAGACGGACCTCGATCTCGGTCACTACGAACGGTTTACGAACATGGTCGCGGCCCGCGACAACAACTGGACGACCGGCAAGATCTACCTGTCGGTGATCCAGAAGGAACGGCGCGGCGACTACCTCGGGCGGACCGTACAGGTCATTCCGCACATTACGAACGAGATCAAGGAGAGTATCCGGGCGCACGCCGAAGACGTGGACGTGATGCTCATCGAAATCGGCGGCACCGTCGGCGACATCGAGAGCCTGCCGTTTCTGGAGGCCATCAGGCAGCTGAGACAGGACGTCGGCCGGGAGAACACGCTCTACATTCACCTCACACTCGTGCCCTTCATCGCGTCGGCGGGCGAACTCAAGACGAAACCGACGCAGCACAGCGTCAGGGACCTCCGGTCGATTGGTATCCAGCCCGATGTGCTGCTCTGCAGGACGGACCGGAAGCTCGAATCCGACATGAAACGCAAAATCGCGCTCTTCTGCGACGTCGATGAGGAAGCTGTCATCACGGCGCAGGACGTCTCGAGCATTTATGAGGTGCCGCTCAATTTGTCGGAGCAGGGACTTGACCAAATCCTGCTCCGCCGGCTGTCACTCCCGGCGACAGAAGCACGCCTCGAAGCCTGGGAAGACCTCGTCGAGCGCATCAGGAATCCGAAGGACGAGATCACGATCCATTTCGTGGGCAAGTACGTCGAGTACGAGGACTCCTACAAGAGCATCAACGAGGCGCTCTTCCACGGCGGCTTCCACAACCGCATCAAGGTGAAGCTGCAGTGGGTCGAGGCGGAGGCACTCGAGGGGCCGGATGGGTTGGCGCTCCTCGAGGATGCGGTGGGCATCCTGGTCGGTCCGGGATTCGGTGACCGCGGCAGCCGGGGCATGATGGCGGCCGCGGAGTTTGCGCGCACGCGCCGCATCCCCTACTTCGGCATTTGCTACGGATTCCAGTGGGCGGTCGTCGAGTTTGCGAGGAACCTGGCCGGCCTCCCGGGCGCGGACTCAACGGAAGTTGTTGAGAACGCCGAACATAAGGTCATCTACAAACTCCGCGATCTGCTCGGCGTCGATGACATGGGCGGCACGATGCGCCTCGGCAGCTACGCCTGCCGTCTCATGCCCGACTCCCTGGTCTTCCGCCTCTATGGCGAAGAAATCATCCATGAGCGGCACCGCCATCGATACGAATTCAACTGCCTCTACGAAAAAGCCCTGACCGACAATGGGCTGCGGATCGTGGGCCGCTCGCTCGACGGCAAGTTTGTCGAGATTGTCGAGGTGCCGAATCACCCGTGGTTCGTCGCCGTGCAGTTCCATCCCGAATTCAAGTCGAAGCCGCTGCGGCCGCATCCGCTGTTTGCAGGATTCGTCGAGGCGGCCTACAAGCGGAAGATGTCGCTGCAGGGCGTCGCCACGAATGTCACGGCGATCGGAGACCGTCGGAGCCGAGGCTAGATCGGACTTGCCTCGCCGAAGCTGAAAGCGAAGGCGGGCCTATAATCAACCCCTGTGCCGCCGCTTTCGCTGCCTGTTCGTGAAGTTCCTGTTTTCGATGGCATCGTGTTGGGCCAGCCCGGGCTCGTGCTTATCGCGGGTCCGTGCGTCATCGAGAGTGAGTCGCACGCTTTGGGCCTCTGTCGCGAAATTGCGTCGATGGCCAAGCGAGCCGGCGTCGGCTACGTCTTCAAGGCATCGTTCGACAAAGCGAATCGCACGTCACTCGCTTCGTACCGGGGGCTCGGAATTGAAGAAGGCCTGGGCATTCTGGGACGCATCCGCAGCGAGACCGGCGTTCCGATTCTGACCGACATCCACGAACCCTGGCAGGCCCCTCAGGCTGCGGAGGTCGCCGACATCCTCCAGATTCCTGCCTTCCTCTCGCGCCAGACCGACCTGATCGTCGCCGCGGCGCGCACTGAGCGCGTCATCAATCTGAAGAAGGGCCAGTTTCTGGCGCCGCTCGACATGCGCCATGCGATCGACAAGGTCCACGCCTCCGGCAACGACCGGGTCTTTGTCACCGAGCGCGGCTTCTCTTTTGGCTACAACAACCTGGTCGTCGACATGCGGGCGTTTCCGATGATGCGGAGCCTCGGCACGCCTGTCGTGTTCGACGTGACGCATAGTCTTCAGCTTCCGGGCGGAGGGGACGGCGTCACTGCCGGCCTGGCCGAATACATCGAGCCGCTCGCACGGGCTGGCGTCGGCATGGGAGTCGATGGCGTATTCCTTGAGGTGCACGAAGAGCCGGCGCGGGCCAAGAGCGACGCGCAGAATGCACTCGCCCTCAGCAGGCTGCCCTCGATCCTGGCTCAACTCGTTCAGATCAACGCCGTGACCAAGGCGGCGCAGTCGTCATCGGTGCCATCGTGACCGTCGACGATAGCAAAAGGCACGATGACATCGAGCTGGCCAAGAGGGTGCTCGAAACCGAGGCCGATGCCATCCGCGGATTGATTCCACAGCTTGCGGAATCGTTTTCTGCCGCGGTCTCGATGCTGCTCGCCTGCACTGGCCGGGTCATCGTGACCGGCATGGGCAAGTCGGGCATCATCGCCCGCAAACTAGCCGCGACGATGTCGAGCACCGGCACCGGGGCGACGTTCCTCCACCCTGCCGAAGCCCTGCACGGTGACCTTGGCATGGTCCAGAAGGGCGATGTCGTCATCGCCCTGTCGTCGAGCGGCGAAACTGAAGAGCTGGTGCGGTTACTCGAAGCGATCCGGCGGATTGGGGCGAGCATCATCTCGATGACGGGCCGGCCGCATTCGACACTGGGACATGCTTCGGACGTGACACTCAGCTGCCATGTCCCCGAAGAGGCCTGCCCGATGAACCTGGCGCCGACCGCCAGCACCACAGCGACGCTTGCGTTGGGCGATGCCCTGGCGATGGCGCTCTCCACTCGTAAAGGGTTCAAAGCAGAGAACTTCGCGGACCTCCATCCCGGCGGCCGGCTCGGCCGGCGCCTGATGCGCGTCGATGCCCTCATGCATGCCGGCGACGCGCTACCGGTCGTCTCGCCAGGCACGGCGATGCCCGACGTCATTCACGAGATGAGCAGCAAACGGCTCGGCATGACCTGTGTCGTCGGCAGTGACGGGCGGCTGCGCGGCATCGTGACGGATGGGGACCTTCGGCGGCACATGACGAGCCAGAACAATCTCCTCAGCCGGAGAGCCGAGGACGTGATGACGAAGAATCCGGTCACGGTCGCAGGCGCGGCGCTCGCGGCCGAGGCCATTCGCATCATGGAGGAGCGGAAGATCACGTCGCTCGTTGTCGTCGGGACGGCCGATCGGGTGGAGGGCGTGGTCCACCTGCACGATCTCTGGCGCACGGAGATGATCTGAGCCGTGCCAACCCCTTCGCCTGAGGCGCTGACGACGCGTGCGCGCCGCGTCAAGCTGGTGTTGCTCGACGTGGACGGCGTTCTGACTGACGGCCTGGTACAGATAGAAGGCAGCGGACGCGAGTCCAAGTCGTTTTCGATTCGCGACGGCGCGGCGATCGTCTGGGCACAACGCACGGGTCTCGAGATCGGTCTCCTCAGCGGCAGGCCATCCGAAGCGACGACGCGGCGAGCGAGCGAACTGGGCATTACAACCGTGCTTCAGCACGGCCCCGACAAACGCGAGCCATTCCAGCGTTTGCTGGCGGAGCGCAGCCTGACGGCGGATGATGTCGCGTACATGGGTGATGACCTGCTGGATCTACCTGTGCTGACGAGGGTTGGCCTCTCAGCCGCCCCTGCCGACGCGACGCCGGAAGTGCTCTCGCGGGTGCACTGGATCAGCCGGTATCCGGGCGGTCAAGGCGCAGTCCGCGAGCTTCTCGAGGTCATCTTGAGGGCCCAGCAGTCCTGGGACGCGGTTGTTTCGAGATTCCTGGACTGACGTGCAGGACTACACGCTGCTCATCGCCCTGGTGGCACTGCTCGTCGGGCTCGCGACCGGCAAGGCGTGGGAGCGCTACAAGCTCGTCGAGGGCCGGTGGATTGACCGCCGGAGAGTCAGACAGTCGCCACACTTCATCCTCGGCCTGAACTATCTGGTCGCCGGGCAGGTCGATCTGGCGATCGAAGAGCTGGAGAAGGCGGCTCGGCTCGATCCGGGCGCGTTGGAACTCCGCCTGGTCCTGGGCAACCTGTACCGCGAAAAAGGTCAGGTCGGCCGCGCCATTCAGGAACATCAGACGCTGCTGCAACGCCCTCGCCTGAACCGGCTCGAGCACGCGAACGTGCAGCTCTGCCTCGGTCTCGACTATCGCCGTGGCGGGTTCGTCGACCGCGCGGTCGCGGCATTCACAGATGTTCTCAAGCTCGATCCGGACAACGAAGCCGCGCTGGTGAACCTCGAGAAACTGCAAGAAGACCAGCACCAGTGGATGGACGCATACGTCACGAGAAAGCGCCTGGCGCTGCTGGCCGGTCCTCCGGATCAGCCGAAGTCCCAGGCGATCCTGGCGTTCCTCGAGAACGAGATCGGCCTGCAGGCCCTCAAAGAGGGCCGCCTGGATGAAGCTGCGCGGCGATTCGAGGCCGCCATCGACCTCGATGGGACCATCGTGACCGCTTTCGTGCACCTCGGGGACGTCCGGGAGCAGCAGGGAGATCTTCCCGCGGCCGTCGCTACGTGGGAGCGCGCGGTTGAGGTGGCACCCGACCGCTCGTACCTCGCGTTCGATCGGCTGGAACGCGCCTACAGTGCGGCGCAGCAGCCCGCCAGGTTTGCGGATCTCTGCAGACGCCTCATCGCAGAGTCGCCGCGCGAATGGCGCGCCCGCGCGGCGCTCGCGCGGCATCTCGCGGCCCGTAGCCAGCTTGCGGATGCGTTCGAGCTGCTGCTCGAAGCACTCGAACACAACCCACACGCGCTCGCGATTCATCAGGCGACCTGGAACGTGTTGTCCTCCATGGACTTACCGAAGAGCCTCGTCGCCCGCTACGTCGAGCGCACGCGGCAGTCGGTGTTCTATCTCGATCCCCACGTGTGCATGCGCTGCAGGTACCGGAGTACCGAGCTCCTGTGGCAGTGCCCTCACTGCCACGAGTGGAACACGTTCGTCGAGGAGCGGATCTCGCCGGCGACGGAGGGCGAGGCTGACATCCTGGCTTCACTGACGCACTGACTTGATTCACCTGACCAGATGATTCGCGTTGCCCTCACCGGCGGGATCGGCACCGGTAAGTCCTACTGTCTCGCGAAGTTCGCCGAGCTTGGCGCGCCGACAGTTAATGCCGACAGTCTGGCCAGGCAGGCTGTCGCGCCGGGCACCGGCGGTTTCGAGCAGGTCGTTTCGCGATTCGGGACGACCATTCTCAGGGCGGACGGTTCCCTCGATCGGAAAGCGCTCGCCTCTCTGGTCTTCACGGACGTGGACGCCCGCCGCGCACTCGAGGCCATTGTTCACCCGGTCGTCTACCGCGCAATCGAGCGATGGTTCGAAGGACTCGCGCGGTCGGGCCACGGCGCCGGCATCGCCGACATTCCGCTGCTGTTCGAAACGGGACGCGAGCACGACTTCGATGCGGTCGTCGTGACGACCTGCCCACCGGCCGTGCAGAAGGCACGGGTCATGAAGCGCGACTCAGTGCCGCTGGCGGACGCCGAGAGTCGCATCGCCAGTCAGATGCCGCTCGAAGAAAAAGTTACACGAGCGGACCACGTCATCGACACATCAGGGACGTTCGAAGAAACCGACCGCCAGGTTCGCGAGATCTGGACGAGTCTCAGCCGCGGCGGGTCTCCGCAGCGGTGAGTGTGTTCTTCAGCAGCATGGCGATGGTGAGCGGCCCGACTCCGCCCGGTACCGGCGTCAGCGCGCCCGCGATTTCGGCGACCGCGGGGTGAACGTCGCCCGTGATGACAGGCTTCTTTGCATCGAAGGCCGCGACACGCGGGCTGGCCTCGCCGAAGAGCCCGACGACTTGATCCCGGTCTGGCAAGGGATTGATCCCGACGTCGATGACAACCGCCCCCGGCTTCACGAACTCCGGGGTGACGAAGCCCGGCCGGCCGATTGCCGCCACGAGAATGTCGGCTTCCTTCGCGGTTGCCGCCAGATCCTTCGTCTTCGAGTGACAGATGGTGACCGTGGCGTCGCGCTGCAACAACAACAGCGCCATTGGTTTACCGACAATCTCGCTCCGGCCTAACACGACCGCCAGCTTCCCCACGGTCTGGATCTGCTCGCGCACGAGCAGCTCGATGACACCAGACGGCGTGCACGGTCCAAGGATGGCGCGCCCCTGGGCCAGACGTCCGACGTTTTCCGGATGGAAACAGTCGACGTCCTTGGCTGGACTGATCAGATCGAACACCAACTGCTCGACTTTCTTACCGAGTGTGTGAGGCAGCGGTGACTGCACCAGGATGCCGTCGCAACCGTCATCCTCATTGAGCGCCCGGACTTCCGACATCACCTCGCCGGCTGCAGCCGAGGCCGGAAGGCGGTGGATGACCACGTCGAGTCCGGCCTCACGGCCCGCCCGCTCCTTGTTCCGAACGTAGACCTGGGACCCCGGGTCGTCACCGACGAGGAGGATGTGAAGGCTCGGCGGCCGGCCGGCCCTTGCGGTGAACGCCTCGACCTTGGGAACGAGCTCTGCCCGAATCGCCGCGGCCGTCGCTACACCGTCAAGCTTTCTCGCAGGCATTGGAGAGAGATTCTATGCCGGTACGTCTGGTACGTCAGGTACGTCAGGTACGTCGGGTACAAGGAACGAACTGACGCAGCCAACTTTTCTAAGAAGTTGACCACCGCCAGCTCGTTCGTCGTACCAGACGTACCAGGCGTACCCGACGTACCTGTCGTACTAGCCCTTATTGAGCTTGCTGTGCGACTTGCTGTAGCCGAAGTAGATGAACAGGCCGATGACCAGCCAGCCGACCAGTCGCAGCCAGTTGGCCGGACCGAGTCCGTAAATCATCGCGGCGCAGACGATGACGCCGAGAATGGCTACGACAGGCAGAGCTGGAACCGTGAAGCCCCGCTGAATGTCTGGGCGCCGGACCCGCATCATCCAGACTCCGATGCACACCAGGATGAACGCGAAGAGCGTTCCGATGCTCGTCATCTCACCGACGATGTCGTCCGGGAAGAACGCGGCAAACCCGGCGGTGAAGAAGAAGAACAGCCAGTTCGACTTGTGGGGTGTCCTGTACTTCGGATGCACTTCCGAGAACACCGGCGGCACGAGGCCGTCGCGGCTCATGGAGTAGAACACCCGCGACTGCCCGAGCAACATGACCAGGATGACCGACGAGAAACCGGCCAGGATGGCCACGGTCACGAAGTTGGACAGCCAGGCGTAACCAGGCATGAAGTTCGTGATGGCTGCCGCTACTGACGCCTCACCGCCAAGAGCCGGGTCGCGGAAGAACGAGACCGGCGCCAGGCCGCTCAGGACATACGCGAACAGGATGTAGAGGACAGTGCAGATCACCAGGGATCCGAGGATGCCAATCGGCATGTCCTTCTTCGGGTTCTTGGCCTCCTGCGCTGCCGTCGAGACAGCGTCGAAGCCGATGTATGCGAAGAAGACGACGCCCGCGGCGCCCAGGATGCCCATGATGCCGCCGTACGCATGCTCGAGTCCGTCTTTGTTGATGTGGGTGGTGGCCTCGGGAATGAACGGCGTGTGGTTGACCGGGTTGATGAAACCCCAGCCAAGCCCGATGACCATCATGACGATCGACACCTTGAGGATGACGATCAGGCTGTTGACCAGCGCGGACTGTTGGGTGCCTCGAATCAGCAGGAGCGTCAGGACCAGCAGAATCCCGACGGCCGGCAAGTTCATGATTCCGCCGACAGCGGCGACTCCATCAACGCCCGTGCCGGGCATCGTTTGGAATGGTGAGTGGTACCACTGCCATGGGATATCCCATCCAACCCACCCCAGAACTCGATTGAAGTACTGGCTCCAGGCAATCGCAACGGTAGCCGCGCCGACGGCGTACTCGAGAACGAGGTCCCAGCCGATGATCCACGCCATCAACTCACCCATCGTGGCGTAGGAGTACGTGTAAGCGCTGCCGGCAATCGGAATCATCGACGCGAATTCCGCGTAACAGAGTCCGGCAAACGCGCAACCGAGACCCGCGACGAGGAACGCGAGCGTGACGGACGGGCCCGCGCGGTCCGCAATGGCCGCAGCGGTTCTGACGAACAGGCCCGCGCCGATGATGGCGCCGATGCCGAGCGCGATCAGCGACCCGGCGCCGAGCGTTCGTTTGAGCGCCCCCTCGCCTTCGGCCGCGCCGTCGGCCATCAATCGATCTATCGATTTCGTTCGAGTCAGTTCGCCAGCCACTATGTCCTCCTACTTCTTCAACTTGCAGTCAGGCTGTTATGGCGCGGTGATTATTACCGAGGGTCCGGTCTTAGTCCAGCACGCGCAGCCAGGTGTGCACGCGCTCGCGCCAATTACCTGCGATCAAATCCGAGATCACCGCCACTGAGTCTGCACCGGCGGCGATGACTTTGGGGGCCGAATCAATGCGAATGCCCCCAATTGCCACCAGCGGCCGTCCGGATCCACGCGCGATCATTGCCGCCCCGGCGACGCCCTCCAGGCCAACAACGGGGTCTGGATTGGTCTTCGTCACGGTTTCGAATACCGGACCGATCGCCAGGTAGTCGGCGTCATCGGCCACTGCCTGCTCAGCCTGCGGGAGGCTGTGCGTGGACACGCCGACCCATTGGCCCTCGGCCAGGACCTTCCTCGCATCCCTGGGCGGAAGATCTGACTGTCCGAGGTGGACGCCATAGGCGCCTGCCAGCCTGGCGACATCAGGCCGGTCATTCACGAACAACGCCGCGCCGGCCAGGCGCGCACGTTCGGTCATCGTCTGGGCGAGGTCCAGGAAAGGCCCGAGAGCGAGAGACTTGGCCCGGATCTGGATCAGCTTCACGCCGGCGGAAAGCCAGACGTCAATCACTTCGAGCGGCCGAAGCCCGGCCGCGTGGATCGAGTCGATGTCGAGGATGGCGTAGAGGCGAGGGAGCGTCAGGCGGATTCCGCCAGTTTGCCGGCGGCCTTCTTCGACGTGTCCGGCATGTAGCGTTCCATGAAGCTCGTGCTCAACCGGCCGGCTATGAAATCGGGGTCGGCCAGCACTTTCAGGTGCAGCGGGATCGACGTCTTGATGCCGTCAACCACGGTCATTTCGAGCGTTCGCCGCATGCGAGCAATGGCCTCCGTGCGGTCGCGGCCATGCGTGATGATCTTCGCGATGAGCGAGTCGTAGTACGGCGAGACCGTGCAGTCCGAATGCGCGAACGTATCCACTCGCACGCCGGGACCTCCCGGCACGCTGAAGGCATGGATCACGCCGGGACTCGGAGTGAACGTCACCGGATCTTCCGCATTCACGCGGCACTCGATTGAGTGCCCCCTGAACTCGATGTCCGACTGCCGAACGGTCAATCGCTCGCCGGCAGCGATTCGAATCTGCTCTTTGACGATGTCGATGCCGGTGATGAACTCCGTGACGGGGTGCTCGACCTGGAGACGGGTATTGGTCTCGAGGAAGAAGAAGTTCCCTGCCGGGTCCATCAGGAATTCGAAGGTGCCGGCGTTCGTGTATTGCACGGCCCGGGCCGCCTCGACCACCGTGGCGCCAAGCTTGCGGCGCTGCTTCTCGGTGAGGGCGACCGAAGGCGCCTCCTCGATGAGCTTCTGGTGACGCCGCTGAATCGAGCACTCGCGTTCCCCGAGATGGATCACATTGCCGTGATGGTCACCCAGGATCTGGAACTCGATGTGACGCGGTGACTCGACGTATTTCTCGAGATAGACGTCGCCCACGCCAAAGGCAGCCTCTGCCTCGCGCTGCGCCGTCTTGAGCGATTTCGGCAGTTCCTCAGGTGACCTGACGACCCGCATGCCGCGGCCGCCGCCGCCGGCAACAGCCTTGATGATCACCGGGTAGCCCATCTCCTTGGCGACCTTGAGTGCCTGTTCTTCGCCCTGGACCGGACCGTCGCTTCCCGGCAGAACCGGGACGCCCGCCTTCTTCATCGCCCGGCGGGCGCGCGCCTTGTCACCCATGAGCCGGATCACGTTCGGATACGGCCCGATGAACTTGATGTGGCAGGCCTCGCAGACTTCGGCGAGGTAGGCGCTCTCGGACAGGAACCCATAGCCAGGATGAATCGCGTCCGCGCCGGTAATCTCCGCGGCGCTGATGATCGCTGGGACGCTCAGGTAGCTGTCGAGGCTCCGCGCCGGGCCGATGCAAACATCCTCGTCGGCAAACCGGACATGCAACGAGTGTTCGTCGGCCTCCGAATAGACCGCAACCGTCTTGATGCCCAACTCGCGGCAGGCACAAATCACCCGAAGCGCAATCTCCCCGCGGTTGGCGATCAGGATCTTGTTAAACACGGCTCACCCTCACGGCGAACAGCCGCTCGCCGAACTGCACGGGGCGGCCGTTCTCGACGTACACGGCGGTGACTTCCCCTTCCGTGTCGCACTCGATTTCGTTCATGAGCTTCATCGCTTCGATGATGCAGAGCACCTGGCCCTTGCGCACCTGGGCGCCGACTTCCACGAAATTCGGCGCGCCTGGCTCCGGGGCTCGATAGAACGTGCCGACGATCGGGGACTTCACGATCGCCAGGTCGACGTCGGGTGCTGGTTCGGCCGGTGCCGCGGCCGGAACCGGGCCCGGGGCGGCCACGGGCCCGGAGACCGCTGCGGCCGGCACTGCGACGGGCTGGGGCACGGCAATCTGGACGTCGTGGCCGGCCTTGCGAACGCGCACCTTCAGGCCGTCCTGTTCGATCTCGAATTCCGCCAGATCGTGCTCGCGCACGAGGTCGAGGACTTTTCTAATATCGTCAAGATTCATAGGGCGTTCAGACGAGCAGAAGGTCGCGGGGTACGTCGGTCAACACCTCGCATCCTTCGTCGGTCACTACGACGTCATCCTCCAGCCGCACGCCGCCAATTCCCGCAACGTACGCTCCCGGTTCGATCGTGCAGACCATCCCGGCGCGAAGCCTGTGCCGGTCGTGCTCTTCTTCGTCATTACCGGGCCGGTCCTCAATCCTATCGGTGCGGCGCCCAATCCTGGGCGCCTCGTGCACGTCGAGGCCAAGCCCGTGGCCGGTTGCGTGGAGGAAGGCCTCGCCAAACCCGTGGGTCTCGAGTACCTGGCGCGCCGCCGTATCCACTTCAGAGGCAAGCGTTTGTGCGCGCACCGCCGCGAGCGCGGCCACCTGTGCGGCCCGCACCGCCTCGAACAGTGCCCGGGCCTCTGCCCCGACCTTCCCGACTCCAGCCATCCGGGTAAGGTCGCCGCAGTATCCGTCCAAGACGCCGCCAAAGTCCAGCACGACCAGGTCGCCCTCCTGCAGCCGCCGATCGGTCGGACGCGCGTGCGGCAGCGCACTGTTGGGACCGGAAGCGACGATCGTTTCGAAGGCCGGCCGCGTCAGCCCGGCGCGTCTCATCGCGCCGTCGATGTCCTCGGCGATCTCGCGTTCGCCCCTGCCAGGACGCACCCAACGGACCAGTTCCCGTGCCACTCCAGAGAGAAGATCGCAGCTCCGGCGAATCCGCCGAACTTCGTCCGCATCCTTAATAGAGCGCAACTGCTCGATCCAGTTAGTCGTCGCTTCGAACCGGCGGTTGGCTGCCATGCGTTCCCAGCCACGGAGCATGGCGACCGTGACGTGACCGGCCTCGAAGCCCACCACTCCGGCTGGGACCTCGCTCGATCCCAGCAATTGCGCCAGGCTCCCGTCGATAGACCCCGGGGTCGTCACGACATCGATGTCCGCAAGACGGCCATCGGAGCGCGCCTGACGGGCGGCTTCGGCATACCGGCCGTCCACAAGGAGCCAGTTCCGGACAGGCGTCGACAGGAACACCCCGGCCGATCCCGAGAAACCGGTCAGGTAAGTGATGTTTGAAGGTGTGGACACCACCAGCGCGCAAACGTCAGCCGGTGGTGTGCGCCAGACGCGGCGCAGTCGTCCGGACCAGTCCGGACGGGTGAGGTCGCCCATGACTCAGGCGACAGATTCTGCCATCAGTTCGAGTCGGCGTGCCTGCACGCGACGAAGCATCCGCTCCAGAGCGAGGATGGTGACCTCGCCCTTCTTGCGCGAAGCACTCACCGCAACCGGCGTGGACTCGATGGGGGTCTCCGGCACTTCCGGCCGGACGAACGCGAGGACTTCAGCGACAGCAACAGCGGCGGGAGTGTCGACCATCGCCGCCACAGCGAATTCAGGCTCGGGCTCGGCCTCGGCCTCGGCCACCGGCTCTGCCGCGGCGACAACCTCCGGCTCGGCCAGGACAACAATCTCTGGCTCCGGCTCGGCAACGACCGGCGCCTCGAAGACCGCGACGACCTCAGGCTCTATCTGGGCGACAACCTCCGGTTCCACCTCAGCGACGATTTCTGGTTCGACCTCGGCGACGACCGGTGGCTCGACGAAGGCAACGGCCTGTTCTTCTTCCCCTATTTCCTCTGTCGCAACAGGCTCCGGCTCGCTGATTTCCGGCTCGGCCGCCTTGACTGCAGCCGGCTCGAACACAACCGGTTCCATCTCGATCTCGACGGCAGTCGAGTCGAATTCAAACGTTTCGGCTACCAGCTCGACGTTCTCGGCCGGGGCGAGCTCGATAGGCTGCTCTGCGACCGCGGCAAACTCAGTGGTTTCGGGCGACTCGAGTTCGATCGCGTCCGTCGCAGCCAGCGCGACGACAGGAGCTTCTATCTCGGGCTGCGCCTCGGAGGGCGTCGCGGCCACTTCAAGCTCCGCGACCGCATCCAGCGAGTCGGCTTCAGCGATGAGGGCCGCGAGCGCATCGTCGGACACGCCGAGTCCGGCCTGCTCAACGGAACTCATGGTGACCGGAAGCTCGGCGACCGGAGCTTCTTCCTGCTCAACCTCAATCGCGGGCGCCGGGACGCCGGCAAACGCGTCGATCTCCCGAACGCTGCTCATGCCTGACGCCGGCGTCTGGATTTGGGTATTTGCGACCGCTTCGACCACCGACTCTGCGGCGGGCTCCGGCGACCAGAGCGGTAGCCCCAAGTCAGGCGGCGCCATGGTCGGCGCAGTCGCGACGACCCCGTCGTCATAGCTCAAGGCCGCGTCTTCGGCAGACGCTCCGACTTCGTCTACGGCGTCGGCGGGCGGTGGCCATGCCCCGGGCCCGTCCATGGACAGGTTGAGCGTGTGTTCGAATCGATCGTGGAGTTCGGCGAGCCCGCGGATCGCCGCGAGGTTATCCGGGGCGCGGCGCATCACCTGCTCGAGCTCGACACGGGCCTCCTCGTACTTGCCGAGGTCGAGCAGCGCCCAGCCGAGCGTCACGCGCGCGGAAACATGATCGGGAAACTTCTTCAGGCCGTCACGGCACAGACTGACGGCCTGCTCGAGCGCACCGCCTCGGCGGAAGCGTTCGGCAATGGCGCCAAACGCCGCCGTATCCTCGGCCGGAACCTTCGGCCGGCGGTTGAGAACGAGACTCGAGCCCATTGCGACGTGCCTTACGACGCCGGCTGGAAGAGGCGGATCGAGATCGTCCGCGGCTGGACGTTTTGATAGTTCGAGCCGCTGGGCGTCACGGTGATCGTCGCAATCGTGGTGCCGCCGTTGCCGGGCGCCACATAGATTGTCGAGGCCTTGCCGGAAGAGTTGGTCTTGATGGCCGGCGTCGCGATCGTGCCGAGGTTCGGCGAGGCCGTCACGGTCAGGCCGAGGTTCTGCACCCGCTGGCCGTTGCCGTCCGTGGCGGTAATCTCGATGACCGACTGCGACAGACCGTCCCTGAACATCTGATCAGGCGAGGCGGTGATGTCGAGCGCCAGGCCGAGGGCGGACGGGCCGGTCAGATCCGGCGCGCTGACATTGCTCGTGGTGCAGGCGCTCATTCCGAGCACGGCCACGGCGGCGATGAGAAGTCGTTTTGCAAGCACTGGAATCACCTCAGCTGAAATCGTTCGGCTAGCTCGGATCCGCGAAGTCCGCGAAGTTCACCGTGATGGCGCCCTTCACCGACACGTCGCGGCCCGCCTGGTCCTTGCCGTAGAGCGTGATTTCGGCGATGGTCGTGATGGCGACGCTGCCACCCAGATTGACCAGCGCCTTCAGCGGCGATTCGAGCTTCGCCTGCACGCGCACGAGCGTGACCACCAACTCGCCGCCGGCTCCCGTCACCGTCACGGTCGCGCCGCCGTCGAACTCGAACGGTACGTCGACACCCTGCGTGTTGCGGCCGTCGCTACGGAGGTACTTCACGTGGTACCGCGTGACCGTGATGAAGTTCGCGGACGTCGGCACTGCCGGGTTCTGCGCCGTCCCGGGGTCTTTCAGTCCGAGCCGCAGCGTCACCCTGCCGATGTCGGCATAAATCGAACCCTTCGTGACCACGTCCGAGTCGAGGACGCCGGCGTCCTTGTCGGGCTCGTCACCGCGTGCCCCCAGGACCGAGTCAACGATCAAATACGAGGACGACTGCCCCTCCAGCTGCGCCTTCGTGCAGCCGGGCGCGGAAACCAGGGCACCGGCAACGAGTGCCAGCGCGGCGCCACGCGCGTAAAACGGTCGGACGAACGAACGGATTCCCATGGTCATGGCTGGCCTCGGATGATGCGCGGCGTAATGAAGATGAGCAGTTCCTGGCTTACGTTGCTGTTGGACGACCGCTTGAAGAGCCAGCCGAGCAGCGGGATGCGGCTGGCGCCCGGCGTCTTGTCCTCACTCATCGTCTCGGAGGTCTGGAGGATGCCGCCGATAGCGGTCGTGATGCCGTCGGGCACCTGGACGGAGGTTTCGGCGCGCTGGGTGTTGATCGACGGATTGCCGTTCACCGCGCGGCTGAAGTCCGGCTGACCGTTCTCCAGGATGATCTTCATGATGACGGTGTTGGCGCCGGTAATCTGCGGCGTCACCATCAGCTTCAGCGCGGCATCCTTGAACTGCACGGACACCGTGTTGTTCTGCGTCGTCTGAATCGGAATCTGGAAGCCCTGCGTGACCTGCGCTTCCTTGTTGTTCTGCGTCGTCACGCGCGGCGTGGACAGAATCTTGACCTTGCCCTGACGCTCGAGCGCCGAGATGGCCACGTCGATGCCGAACGCGCCGTTGATGGCGCCGAGCGAGAGCCCGAGCGCCGACGTGGCGCCGGTCGCCGGCATGTTGATAGCCGTGCCCGTGCGTTCCGTCGGCGTGGCGCGCGGATCCGTCGGGCCCTGCGTCACAGGACCCTGCTGCGTCACGCGGCCGCCGAGCGTCCCGCTGTTCGGGAAGCCGAGACCGGTGGTGTTGCCCAGATCGGGCGTCATGCGGCCGTTGAGGCCCCACTGCACGCCGATTTCCTTCGCCGTGTCGCGGTTGGTCTGGATGATCTTCGCTTCGATCTCGACCTGCGGCTCGGGCTTGTCGAGGTCGGCGATGACCTTCTGGACTTCCTCGACCTGCTTCGGACTGTCCTTGATGATGAGCATGTTCGTGCGCTCATCCACATCAACCGTGCCTTCGGCACTGATGATGCGCGCCGTCTCGAGGAGCTTCTTCACTTCCGACGCCGACGCGTAGTTCAGCCGCACGCGGGCGGTGCTGAGCTCACCCGCCTGTCGGGTCACTCGGCGCTGGTCGACCTCGGCCTGCTTCTCCTTGGTCAGCGCATCGCGCGTCAGAACGCGAAGCACCGGACCCTCGATCTCGTAGGTCAGCGCGCCGCTCTTCATCACGACGTCCATGACCTGATCCCAGGGCACCTGCGTCAGCTTGAGGTCGACCGTCGCGGTCGTCGGTACGCTGACATCCAGAATGAGGTTGATGCCGCCGATCTCAGCCAGGTTGCGCAGCACCGAGCGGAGGTTGGCCGACTGGTAGTCCACATCGATCGGCGTGCCGCTCCACCGCCGCAGGCCCTGCTGGGTCTGGTCGGTCTG
Source organism: Vicinamibacterales bacterium (assembly GCA_035606665.1). Classification (GTDB taxonomy): domain Bacteria; phylum Acidobacteriota; class Vicinamibacteria; order Vicinamibacterales; family SCN-69-37; genus DASUGC01. The sequence goes on from DATNEY010000027.1 coordinate 237,684, forward strand.
GGCCTGGGGCGCTTGCGCGCCCACCGTCACGAGAGTCGCCGAAATAGCGACGACCAACGTGAGCATCCACAAACGCATGTTCCTCATCGGATGACCTCTGCTGCGCGCATTGCCTTGCGCGTTTCCTGCGGCTTCTGTGTGTCGCCAGGCCGCGGCAAGTCGAGAAACACGACCCCCTGCGCATCGATGCGCCGGATGATCGCGTCGGCGATCCTGTCGCCTACCTTCGCAACGTATGACTGGCGGTCCGCACCCTGCAGAATCGCCATGCGGTCATCGCCCTTGCGAGAGATTCCCGTCACCACCACGTCGGCGAGCATGAAGGAAGCAAGACCGTGCGACGCGCGCGGCAGGCCTTCGCTGGCTCCCTTGGGCGGAGCGATCAGACTGACGAATGGGTCGCGGCGGCCCAGGCTGTCGTACGAGCCGGCCTCGACCGGACGGGGCGCCCCGACCTTGGTCCCGACCTGAATCTGTGCGTATGCGTTTGCGGCCGACGCGAGCGTGAGCGTGGCGGCGAACAGAACGATCTTCGTGCGGGTCATGGCCTGCCTCCCGGCGCCTTCGCGGGCGCCGCCGGAGCTCCCGGCGTACCTGGCGCCGGCGCTGCGCCGGCTCCTTCGTGGCGGAAGACGAACGTCGTCGCCAGCGCCGTCGCGGTCACCGTGCCGCGCCCGGTGGGCTTCGACTTCGTCTTGATGTTGAGATCCGAGACCGAAATCAGCCGCGACATCGACGCGAGCCGATCGAAGAACCGGCCGAGGTCGTGGTAGCCGCCCTCGAAGCTGACCTTGATCGGCCACTCCGAGTACTGCGCCTTCGCGACGATGGCGCTGGGCTCGAACCGGGCGAGGTCGAGCGACGAGTCGCTCGCCAGCTCGTACAGGTTCCGGAGGACGTCCTGCGGATCCTTCTCTTCCGGAATCGACGCGGTCGTTTCGCGGAGGGCGATTTCGAGCGACTTCACTTCCTTCTGCAGCTGCGGCAGCTTGTCCGCAATCGCCTGGACGCGAACGATTTCGCTCTCGAGCTTGGCCAGGTGCGCGCGGCGCGTTTCGAGTTCAGCCGCGCCCGGGCCGATGGACACCTGCCACGCGCCCGCGATCGCGAGCACGCACAGGAGCCCGAAAACGATCATTTGGGCGCGCTGCGACAGTTCGTGGAAACTCTTGGCCATGACTAAGCTCCCGGCCTTCCTGCCACAGTGGCACCGGCGGCGCCGGTCGCCGGCACGGCAGGACCGGCGGCGGGTTCGGCTTTCAGCACGAACCGGATGACGTTCGCCTGGTCAACGGCTTCCATCATCGTGGTGACGATCTCGACCGGCATCTTGAAAAAGCCGGACACCTGGAGGGCCTGCGCGAAGTCGGTGATTGACGTGTGCGACATCGCGCGGCCTTCGATCTGGACCGTCGATGCCGTCTGCTTGATTTCGAGGAGCCACAGACCGTCGGTCATGGACTCGTTCATGAGGTCGAGCATGCGCACGGGCGCGTGCTTCGCCGACCGGAGCCGTTCGATGAGCGAGATGCGCTCTTCGAGCTCGGCCTTGTGCTGGCGCGCAGACTCGAGCAGCTTCATCGCGTCCTTGAGCTGCTCAAGGCGGGTCTCGGCCGTGGTGATGCCCGTTTCCGTGGCGGCGCGCTGCTGATTGATGTAGTACCACCAGCCGCCGACGCCGAGGCCGGTGACGAGCAGCATCGTGAGCCCGATCATCGCGGGCCGCTGCTCCTTGGACACCAGCACCCGCGGCTGCGACGCCCCGGGGCTCGTGACGAGAAGATTGACTCTGATCATCGGTCGCCTTCTTTCCGCATCGCCAAGCCCACAGCGACGGCGTAGGACGGGCCCACCGACTCCGCGCCAGTCGCGCGTGCCGACTTGGTCACGCGCCGGAACGGATCGAAGACGTCAACCGGCGCGCCGAACTCGCTGGCCAGCAGGTCCACGAGGCCCACGGCTTCCCAGGCGCCGCCTGACAGGACGACACGGCTGAGACGGTCGATTGGCGACGTGGCGCGATAGAAGTCCACGGTCTTGCGAACCTCGAGCACCAACTGCGCGCTCGAATCGCGGAGGACCGTAGCCACCTGGTCGGCGCCGACGCCGGCCGGGTACTGCCCGTGCAACATCCGCCGCGCGGCGAGTTCATCGACGCCCGTCGGACCGAATTCCTTGAGCAGCGCATCCAGATGCACCTGGCCGCCGACCGAGATGTCGCGCGTGAAGATGGGCTCGCCGCGCTCGAGCAGGCAGATCACGGTCATGCTGCGGCCGACGTGAATCAGCGCCGTCAGCGGATCCGTCCGCTCCGGGTAGTTCATCTGATACGCGTTCGCGAGCGCGAAGGCTTCGACGTCGATCACGACGGGGCGCCGCCCGGACTGCGCGATGACGCCTGCGCGATCCTCGATGCGATCCTTGCGCGCGGCGACGAGCAGCACGTCGAGGCCGGCCTTGTCTTCGGCGTCCTTGTCGGCTGCCTTGTCTTTCTTTTCCGGCACCGCGGAACCGACGACCTGGTAGTCGAGCTGGACCTCGGTGAGGTCGAAGGGAATGTACTGCTCGGCTTCCCAGGGAATCGCTTCCGCCAGCTCCGCCTGGCTCATTGCCGGAAGCGCGAGGCGCTTCACGATGACGGCATGGCCGGAGAGTGCGCTCGCAACCGTAGCGCGACGCACTTTCATGGAGTCGAGCAACTGACTGACCGTATCGCTGACGAGGGCGGGGTCCGCGACCGCACCGTCCTGCATCGATCCGTCAGGCAACGGCGCTTCACCGGCAGCGACGAGCGACCAGCCGCTTCGGCCTTTGCGAAGGCTCACGGCTTTGACCGCACTCGAACCGATGTCCACGCCAACAGTGGAGGGTCGAAGGAACGAACCGACGTTCATAGCAATGCCCTGTATCGCAAGGCTGATGCCAAGGCTGAATCAGGCGTTGAATCCCTCAGATTCCTGCTATCCAGCCTCTGGCAGGGTTGGCAAACCCTCAAGGAAATCGACGGTTGTGACAGGAACTTACCCTTCTGTAAGCCTCTCCTCGCCCAGCCGCCGCATAGCGAGTCGTTAGCGGTTCTCCAATGCGCCTGTAGCCTCGGAATTGACTTTTTTCCAAGGCATCTCTATGATTTTGGTTTGCCGATCGCGTGATTCGGCCTGCTGGATGGGTCTCCTGAGCGGGTGCCCCCGCAAGCTCAAACAGCAAGAACTTAAGGAAAGTCAGAGACGACTGGATGAGTACGAAGAGCTCCGCTGCCCGTGAAAGTGATCGGCAGTGGCACATCATTGACGCGAATGGTCAAGTGCTCGGCCGCATTGCGAGCCGCGCAGCACGCCTGCTTCAGGGCAAGCACAAGCCGACGTGGGCGCCGTTTTTGGATCAGGGCGATCACGTCGTCGTGATCAACGCCGCCACCGTGCGCCTGACCGGACGCAAGGAAGAACAGAAGATCTATCGCCAGCACTCCGGCTACGAAGGCGGACTTCGCGAGGAACGCGCGAAGATCGTACGCGCGAAGCGCCCGGTGAAGCTCGTCGAGGACGCCGTGCACGGCATGCTGCCGAAGACGAAGCTCGGCGAGGCGATGTACCGCAAACTCAAGGTCTACGCCGGGGGCGAACATCCGCACGCCGCGCAGAAGCCGAATAAACTCGAGGTCGCGTAACTTTGGCTACGACACAGCATTACGGTACCGGCCGGCGCAAGACCGCGGCCGCACGCGTTTTTCTTCGCCCGGGATCGGGCACCATCACCGTCAACAAGCGCACGCTCGAGTCGAGCTTCCCTGCCGAGACTCACCGTCTCGTCATTCGCCAGCCGCTCGTCATCACCGAGATGGTGGAGCGTTTTGACGTGTTCGCGACGACGGCAGGCGGCGGCATCGCCGGCCAGGCCGGCGCGATTCGCCTCGGTATTGCCCGCGCGCTCGTCGAGTTCAACGAGGAACTCCGGTCGCCGTTGCGCAAGGCGGGGCTGCTGACGCGCGATCCGCGCGCCAAGGAACGCAAGAAGTACGGTATGGCTGGCGCGCGCAAGCGCTTCCAGTTCAGCAAGCGCTAACCGGCGAAGAGGCTGTCGATATGAGTATGAGGAAGGCTCAGTGAGCTTGAACGCGATCCCGATGAAAGATCTGTTGGAGGCCGGCGTACACTTCGGCCACCAGACCAAGCGCTGGAACCCGAAGATGAAGCCGTACATCTTCGGCGAGAGAAACGGGATCTACATCCTGGACCTCGGCCGGACCGCCAAGCTCTACCGCGAGGCCGCTGACTTCCTCTCGAACATCACTTCGCAGGGTGGCACCGTACTGTTCGTCGGCACGAAGCGTCAGGCGCAGGACGCGATCGCGGAAGAGGCGCAGCGCTGCGGCATGTTCTTCGTCAACCAGCGCTGGCTGGGTGGTCTGCTCACGAACTTCTCCACGATTCAGCGCTCACTGGCCCGCTTGCGCGAGCTCGAGGCAATGGCGACCGACGGCCGCATGGACATGCTGTCGAAGAAAGAAATCGCCCGGTTCGAAAAGGAACGCCGCAAGCTGGCCAAGAACCTCGACGGCATCCGCGGGATGAGCCGCCTGCCGGACGCCGTTTTCGTGGTCGACACCAAGCACGAGCAGATCGCCGTCGACGAGGCGCGCAAGCTCAAGATTCCGGTCATCGGAGTCGTCGACACGAACTGCGATCCGGACGAGGTCGACTACGTGATTCCGGGCAACGACGACGCGCTTCGCTCGATCCGGTTGTTTGCGGCAGGCATCGCCGACGCCGTCCTGAACGGCCGGGGCATCGCAGAAGCGGCCACGTCTGAAGCGGCCGACGCGAAGAACCGCACGCAGCCGTCGCCGGCCGCTGTCTAGGACCTCGGGAGTCGTTTCTCCCACAATTCACCTGAGAAACGACTCCCGAGGTCGTATCGAGGAACTCTTATGTCTACGGAAATCTCCGCCAAGCTCGTCAAACAGCTCCGCGACGCCACAGGCGTCGGCATGATGGAATGCAAGGCCGCCCTCCAGGAGGCCAATGGCGACATCGAACAGGCGACGCTGATCCTGCGCAAGCGCGGGCTGGCGCAGGCCGCCAAGAAAGCCGGCCGGGCCACCAGCCAGGGGCTCATCGGTTCGTACATCCACATGGGCGGCACGATCGGCGTGCTGGTGGAGCTGAACTGCGAGTCGGACTTTGTTGCGAAGACCGAGGACTTTCAGAACCTGCTTCGCGAGATCGCGCTGCAGGTGGCCGCGGCCAATCCGCAGTATGTCAGCCGCGAACAGATTCCCGCGGATGTCATCGAGCGTGAGAAGTCTGTCTACCGCAGCCAGATGGAGAACTCGGGCAAGCCGGCGCAGGTCATCGAAAAGATCATCGAGGGCAAGCTCGGCGCCTTCTACGAGCAGGTGTGCCTCGTCGACCAGCTGTCGATTCGCGAATCGAAGCAGACGGTGAACGTGATGCTCCAGGCGGCGATTGCCAAGCTCGGCGAGAACATCAGCGTCGCGCGCTTCGTGCGCTTCAAGGTTGGCGAAGCCCGCTGACGCGGCTTCGATGGTTGGCGAAGCCCGCTAGCGATCAGGACCATTCAGTTCCCCGGGATATAATTCCCAGCCGGTGTCTGTCCCCGTCTATTCGCGCGTACTACTGAAGCTCTCCGGCGAGGCCCTCATGGGCGAACAGGCGTTCGGCATCGATCCTGCCGTCGCCACGCGGGTCGCGAACGAAATCGCCGAGATCCAGAAGCTCGGCATTCAGGTCTCCATTGTCATCGGCGGCGGCAACCTGTTCCGCGGCCTCGCCGCGAGCGCCCGCGGCATGGAACGATCCACCGCCGATCACATGGGCATGCTGGCGACCGTCATCAACGCCCTGGCCCTCCAGGACGCGCTCGAACAGGTCGGCGTCACAACGCGCGTCATCAGCGCCATCGAAATGCGCGCGGTCGCCGAGCCGTTCATCCGGCGGCGGGCACTGCGCCATCTCGAAAAGGGCCGCGTCGTCGTCTTCGCGGCCGGGACCGGAAACCCCTATTTCACAACGGATACGGCGGCGGCTCTGCGGGCGAACGAGATGCGCTGCGAGGTCATCCTCAAGGGCACCAAGGTGGATGGTATCTACAGCGCGGACCCGGTGATCCACAAAGACGCGACCAGGTACGAGACGATTTCGTACCTCCAGGTCATTGAGCAACGGCTGTCCGTCATGGACACGACTGCTATTACGCTCTGCATGGACAACAAACTGCCGATCGTGGTCTTCAAGCTCCGGGAAGCGGGCAACCTCCGCCGCGTCATCATGGGCGAACCCGTCGGGACGACGGTCAAGGCGTAAGGCGGATTCCTCACGAGTCAGAGGGAGTGCAATGGACGTCAACGATCTCAAGAGCCTGAACGCGGAAGTCAAGAAACGCATGGACGGTGCGATTGAGCACTTGCGCAAGGAACTGAGCGGCCTCAGGACCGGCCGCGCGAACGTGGCGCTTCTCGATCCCGTGCACGTCGAGGCATACGGCACGCTGGTGCCCCTCAATCAGGTGGCGAGCCTCTCAGTGCCGGAGCCTACCCTGATCGTCGCGCAGCCCTTCGATCCTTCACTGATGGGCGCCATCGAACGCGGCATTACCAAGGCCAACCTCGGTCTCAACCCGGCGAATGACGGCAAGGTCGTGCGGGTCCCCATCCCATCGCTCACCGAAGACCGGCGCAAGGAAATGTCCCGCCTCGTGCACAAGTACGCCGAGGACGGCCGGAATTCCGTTCGCCAAGTCCGCCGCGATGCCAACGACCGGCTGAAGAAGCTTCTGAAAGAACACAAGATCTCGGAAGACGACGAACGGCGTTCGCTCGACGAGGTGCAGAAGATCACGGATCAGCACGTCGGCCTGATCGACGACATCCAGAAGAAGAAGGACCAGGAGCTCCTCGGACGCTAGATGTCATCGCTCTTCACGCACCTGGAATGCTCGGTGCCCTGCGGGGCGCCCACGCTCAAGGGAACCGAATCACATCACCTGTGCCAGTGCGGAGCGCCGCTGCTCGCGCGGTACGACCTCGCCTCCGCCCGCACGTCGTGGCGGCGCGAGTCGCTCGCCGGGCGTGTGCCGTCGATGTGGCGGTACCGCGAGCTCATGCCGCTCTTCGACGGCGAAGAGCCGGTGTCGCTGGGTGAAGGCTGGACGCCCCTCATTCACGCGCACCGCCTCGGCGCGGTACTCGGGCTGCCTCAACTGTTCGTCAAGGACGAATCACTCAACCCTACGAACTCATTCAAGGCGCGGGGACTCTCCGCGGCAGTCACCCGGGCGCACCATCTGGGTGCGAAGGCGTTGTCGATTCCGACCGCTGGCAACGCGGGCAACGCCATGGCCGCGTATGCCGCGAGCGCCGGTATTGAAGCCCACGTCTTCATGCCGCGCGACGTGAAGCCGCCGTTCATCCGCGAGTGCGAACTCTACGGCGCGAATGTCACGCTCGTCGACGGCCTGATCACAGACGCCGGCAGGATGGCCGCCGAGCTTGGCAAAGCGCGCGGCTGGTATGACGTTTCCACGCTCAAAGAGCCGTACCGCATCGAGGGCAAGAAGACGATGGGGTACGAGCTGGCGGAACAGATGAGTTGGACGCTGCCTGACTGGATCATCTATCCGACGGGTGGCGGCACCGGCATGGTCGGCATGTGGAAGGCGTTTGCCGAGATGAGCGCGCTCGGCTGGATCGACCCGGCATTCAGACCGCACATGGTCACCGTACAGGCCGAGGGCTGCGCTCCGATCATCAAGGCCTACGACGAGGGCGCTGAGCGTTCGGTGATGTTCGAGAACGCCCACACCGTGGCCGACGGACTTCGCGTTCCGAAAGCCATCGGCGACTTCCTCGTGCTGCGCGCGGTGCGCGAGAGCGAGGGTGCCGCCGTAGCGGTGAGCGACCCGGACATGGTGACCGGCATGAGGGATCTCGGCCGGCTCGAGGGCATCAGCGCCGCGCCGGAAGGAGGCGCCGCCCTGCATGCGCTTCGCGTACTGCAGAGGCAGGGGCGCATCCTCCCCCATCACAAGGTGGTCGTCTTCAATACCGGCGGAGCCCTCAAGTACCTCGATGTACTGACTCATTGACCCATCGATCCATTGAGTCATTGATTCGATGATTGGCATCCTGTTCACCGGCGGAACGATCTCAATGAAGCTCGATCCGTTGCTGGGGGCCGCCGTCCCCGCATTCGGCGGGGCTGATATCCTGGCGCAGGCACCCGGCCTCGAGTCAGTCGCGGAGATCGAAGTCGAGGATTTCTCGCGCCTGCCTGGCCCGCACGTGTCGCCCGAACAGATGTGGCGCCTCGCACGGCGGGCGGCCGCGTGGCTCGATCGCCCCGATGTCGACGGCCTGGTCATCACGCACGGGACCGACACAATTGAAGAAACCGCCTATCTGCTCGACCTCGTGCTGATCTCCGACAAGCCCGTCGTGCTCGTTGGAGCGATGCGGACGGTGTCGGATGCCGGCTGGGACGGACCGGCCAATCTCACCAGCGCCGTGCGCGTCGCGGCGTCGCCGGAAGCCCGCGGTCAGGGCGTACTCGTCGTGATGGACGACCACGTACTGCCCGCCCGCGAAGCGCGCAAGGTGCACACGGAGTCGTCGGGTTCGTTCGCGACACCGGAATTCGGCCCGCTCGGTCAGGTCGACGCCGGTGTCGTGAGATTCCGTCGCAGGGCCCTGCCCCGACCCGACTGGCTGGGCGCGGGAGCAAGCGGCGGGCTGCGAATTGGCCATCTCGAGACAGCGGTCGGACTCTTCCAGGTCTATACCGGCATGGAGTCCGACGCCGTCGTTCCGTTCATTGGCGGCCGCGCGAAGGGACTGGCCATTGTGGCGTTCGGACGCGGCAATGTTCCACCGGCGGTCATGCCGACACTCGAAACAGCGATCGCGGCCGGCATGATCATCACGATCTCTTCACGGTGCGTCGCAGGCCGCGTGAGCCCGAGGTACGGCTACGAGGGCGGCGGCATGCAGCTCAAACGGATAGGCGCGATCCTGGCGGGAGATCTGTCGGGTGCCAAAGCCCGGCTGCTTCAGATGGTTGCGCTTGGTGGGTCGACATCGGCCGCCGACGCGCGCGGCATCATCGAACGGGCGATCGCGTGACTCAGTATTTTCCGACGTTCAGTTCGTAGGTGTGGACGAACTCATCGTCGATCGCATCGCCGGCGAGCTCCCCTGCCAGGAACACGCGCCGGCCTTCCAGGCCGAAGGGATCCGACAGTCCTGAGTCGTGCGTGAAAAAGAACTCCCCGATCTGCCGGCCGATCACTTTCAGCGTGTGCAGGCCGGGTTCCCCAAACCTGACCCAGGCGTTGTAGAAGCTGATGGTGTGGTCGTCGCCAGGCAGTACGACCACGCACGAGGGATCGACTGCGTGTCGATTGCCATCGATCTCAAAGGCGGTCACTCGGAACCGGTCGAGGAACCTCGCGGCGTCCGGTGAGCCGGCAGGCCACTCATCCGCGCCCATCCCGCCGTACCACCGGTTGGCGCTGATGCGGGTGGTGCCGAAGTCCTTGTCCCGCGTGTACTGCATGACACGCCAGCGCACCTCGCTCCGCGTGATCGTCCTACGCAGATCGACGAAGCCGGGTGTCTCGCTGCCGAGATAAACGGGCAGGAATTCGAGGGGATCGGGCACGTCGGAGCAGTCCGTCCACCAGTCGTATCCGTCCCCTGGATACCACTGCTCTCGTGGACTGGCGGCGGGACTCGCCGCCATGAAAGCGGCCAGGAGGGCGATGAGCGTGGCGCCGACAAGCCGACGGGCCATAAACTCCTTCGCTTGCATTTGGTGATTTGGGGATTTGGTGATCTGGTGATTTCAAATCGCCAGATCGCCAGATCCCCAAATCCTGTCAATCGCCGAAACAGATCCCCACGTTCCGTGCCGTATGCACTACGTCCCCCCCGACCGGAACGTTGCGAGTCCTGCCGACGACCCGTTCCAGGGGGACAGCCACAATATCGGGCGACGCGAGTGCTGTCATGGTGCCAGACTCGCCGCGCACGAGCAATTCGACGGCAAAACTGCCAAAACGGGTAGCCAGGACCCGGTCATAAGCAAGCGGCGCGCCACCCCTCTGCAAATGGCCCAACACCACGAAGCGGGATTCCTTGCCGGTCCGCTTCTCGAGCTCACGCGAAACATGTTCGGCGATACCCCCAAGGCGTTCGGCCCGGTCCGCCGTGCCCGATGAGACGATCGATCGCGCCCCTCCCTGCTCGTGCGCGCCTTCCGCGACCACGACGATGCTAAACAGGGAGCCGTAACGGTCGCGGGCCTGTATGCGTTCTACAACGCGCTCGAAGGAGAAAGGTATCTCGGGAATCAGGACTACGTCCGCGCCGCCGGCGATGCCCGCATAGACGGCGATCCAGCCCGCGTACCGGCCCATCACTTCAGCCACCATGATTCGGTGGTGCGACTCGGCGGTCGTGTGCAGACGGTCGAGGGCCTCCGTCGCAAACGCCACCGCCGTGTCGAACCCGAAGGTCATCGTCGTGCCGGCGATGTCGTTGTCGATCGTCTTTGGCACACCGACGATGGGTATGCCCCGCTTGTGGAACTCGTAGGCGATGCAGAGTGTCCCGTCGCCGCCGATGACGACGAGCGCGTCGAGGCCCATCTTGCGGAAGTTCTCGATGCATCGATCGGAGTAGTCCACAGGGCCGTCCGACGTCTCGATGGGATAGACGAAGGGGTTGCCGCGATTCGTCGTGCCGAGAATCGTGCCGCCGATCCGCAGAATACCGGTGACGTCCTTGAGCGTCAGCACGCGCGACCGCTCCGGATAGATCAGCCCGTCGAAGCTGTCCTCCAGGCCGACGCACTCAATGCCTTTGCTCGCAGCCGCCTTCACGACGGCGCGGATGACCGCGTTCAGGCCGGGTGCGTCGCCGCCACCCGTCAGGACGCCGATACGTTTCAAAGGAGGGGGCATGTCTCGGTGGGGTAAATTTGGTGGACGGCGCGAGGCTCGAACTCGCGACCTCCGCGTTGCGAACGCGGCGCTCTCCCAGCTGAGCTAGCCGCCCACTTCCGGACCCCAAAGTCTAACACGGAGCTCACGGAGGTCCAGTCGGAGCTCACACGCCGATCATCGGCCGAACTTCAAGCCAGCCGTGATGGATCATCCTGAGCGCGATGTACAGCACGAGCAGCAGCCCGATCCACCCGATCCAGCGCCAGCGGTGGAGCAAACGCGCCACCATGGACGCGGCTAGGCCCATAAGACCAATCGACAAAACGAGGCCGAACACCAGTACCCACGGATGCTCGCGGGCCGCGCCGGCGACGGCCAGCACATTGTCGAGTGACATGGAGACATCCGCCACGACGATCTGCGTCGCCGCTTCCCGAAACGTCTTGGTCGGACCGGTATCCGGGATGCCGTCGTCGTTCACGTCACGTGGGTCGTGCCTGGGGGTCCTGAGCTCCCGCCACATCTTCCAGCAGACCCAAAGAAGAAGAAGTCCGCCGGCGAGCACGAGACCGCCGATCGCCATGAGCGACATCGCGACCGTGGCAAAAATGATCCGCAACACGGTGGCAGCGATGATCCCGACCAGAATCGCGCGGTTCCGGAGTCTGACCGGCAAGCCCGCGGCCGCCATACCGATGATCACGGCGTTATCGCCAGCGAGCACCAGATCGATGACGACGACTTGAAAGAATGCAGCGAGCGCGGCGGGTTCGAACACGCCCGGGGTTACTCCTGCGCCGCCGCCGGAGCGGGCTGGAGTTCTTCGATCAGTCCACGCAACGCGAGCGCGGCGATCGATTGCGCCAGTGCGGCGTCACGGTACGTCTCGAGGTCCAGCGATCGGACGTCGGCGTCCTCGGGAAGGCGCTCGACCGCAGCACCCAACTCGCGCAGGCGATCGGACGCGGCAATGGCGCCAGTCCACGCGTTCTTCAGGGCGAGAAGCGCATTCGTTTCGTTCGACATTCGTGGATCCTCGGGCGGCCTTACAATTGACTCAGCCGCCATGCCTATTTTTGAGTACATCTGCCGCGACTGTCAGCATTACTTCGAGGCCATCGTCACCGCGTCACGACCGGCGGTCTGCCCGAGCTGCCAGGGAGGGGAGCTCGACAAGCAACACTCGGTGTTTGCCGTGTCCGCCAAAGGCAGCTCCCTGGCTCCGGCGATGGGAGCGTGCGGAGCATGCGGCGACCCGCGCGGATCAGGAAGTTGCAGGCTGCCCGAGTGAACTTCGGCGGGGCGACACCGCGCTGGGTGCGAGCTGGGACGTAACGCGATAGAGCGTCTCCACTCCCGCGACAAATCCGCCGAGCGGCATCATGAATTCCCGGTACTCCGCCGCCGTGCGCAGCCATAAGTGGTGGGATGGAAGTGCCAGCAACAAGGCCTGGGTCATGACGCAAGAGACGATGACCGCTCTGCCGAATGGGACGCCCGCCGAACGGCCGAATCTGAACTCATAGAACGCGACCGCGAAGACTCCCGCAAAGAACAGTGTCTGGTACGGGATCAGGGTCCACGTCACGAAGTTGTACGTCGAGGCCATCGCGCCGAACGCCACGACCGTGCGGCTCGGAGCGAGCTCTGCAATTGCGCCGAACCTCGCCGGAATCAATCCGCAGTCCTTCGCCAGTGGAAACAAGATGAGGAAGGCGCTCAAGACCGTGTAGTAAAGGACCTCCGATTTGTTGGACGACAGGTTGTGGAAGTTCGCTTCGCCTTGCCAGTTGCCGCGCAGGAACTCAGGCGTCGAGTAGTTGAACACGCGCTGGAACCAGGAGACCTCCTCGAGCCCGACGAGCAGGAACGCTCCCGCCAATCCGCAGGCGAACAGAACCGGAGGCCAGCTCGATTGCCGGCGCATGCAGAACGCGGCGAGGCCGAACGCCACGGCGGCGTCAAAGCTGGCCGCGGCGGAAAGATTCTCGAGCCACCAGTCTTCGTCCGCAAGGTGCTCGAAGCCTGACGGGCTGATCAGAAACAGGACCAGGATTCCCCACGCGATGGCGAGCATCCCGCCAACCAGCCATCTGTTCGCCCGGTCAGGAAGCGCCCATTCCGAACGAGCGGACGGCGACTGGCCCCGTGAGAATTCGACGGCTGCCCAGATCAGGAGCGCCGCCGACGCCGTGGTGAGCGCCATGACCATGACGCCTCCAGGGCTCCAGTCTGGCCGCTGCTTGGCGAACAGCGGCGCCGAAGACGCAAGCAGCTTCACGACGAAGGCCGCGAATTGGCACCCGACAGCACCGGCGAACAGCCACGTGGAACGCGCTTTCATCTCTCATGTTATCGGCGTGCGTCCGGCAGAGATGTAGCAATGGGCGGTAGTAGACGGTTGAAGAACCGTGAGGGCACGTGAACCGCTTCGAGACTGAGGGGTTCCGAGGCCCCACGCTACAATCGACTCATGCGGTTTCTGATTCGACTGACATTCGTGCTGGCAGGCGTCGCGACGCTCTCCGGCCAGGCTGGACAGACCGACGGCCCGGCTGCGGCGGACCTCGCCAAACGCCTGCAGGCTCGGTATCAGACTGTCCGTGACTTCACCGCCGACTTCAGTCAGACCTATCAGGGCGTCCTGCTCAGGAAGGGCGCGACCGAGACCGGCAAACTGCTGCTGAAGAAGCCTAGCCGGATCCGGATGACCTACGAGAAACCGGAGAAGAAGACGTTCGTCTCCGACGGGTCGCAGTTCTACAGCTACTTCCCCGAGAACCGGGCCGGCTCGGTGCATGCTCTGCCAAAGAACGGAGAATCGTCCACCGCGCTGCTGTTCATCGCGGGTCGTGGCGACCTGACACGTGACTTCACGCCGTCCCTGGCCGGAGTGCAACAGCCCGGCGAATGGCAGCTCAAGCTGGTGCCCCGGACTCCGCAGTCCGACTTTCAGACGCTGACGCTGATCGTCAATCGGGCAACGCTTGCATTGAACGGGTTCGTGACCGTGGACGATCAGGGCACGAACACCATCCGCTTCCTGAATGTGAGAGAGAACACGGGACTCAGGGACGACGCCTTCATCTTTCAGTTTCCCAAGGGCACCCAGATCGAACGATAATCGCGGCGTCATGTCCTTCCTGATGACCCTGCGCATCGCCTTCAAGGCCCTTGCGCGCAACAAGATGCGGACGTCGCTGACCATGCTCGGCATGATCATCGGTGTCGCCGCCGTCATCACGATGGTCGCGCTCGGCTCGGGGGCACAAGCGGCCATCGAAGACCAGATTCGTGGCGCCGGCACGAACATGATCACGATCTTCCCGGGCGCCGCGATGGGCGCCGGCGGCGCCCGTCAGGGCGGAGGGACATCGACCCGGCTCACCCCTGCCGACGCGAAGGCCATCCGCGACCTGCCGGAGCTCGACCACGTGTCCGAGGGTATCCAGACGCAGCAGCAAATCGTCGTGGGTGCGGCAAACTGGCGGACGAGCGTCATCGGCGTCAACGTCGACTACGTCGACATCAAGTCCTGGCCGATGAAATACGGCGCGTTCTTCACCGACTACGACGTGACGTCGGCCGCGAAGGTCTGCACGCTCGGCGTCAACGTTTCGCAGAACCTCTTCGGCGATGAGGACCCGACGGGCGCGGAGATCCGCGTGCGCAATCACGTGTTCAAGGTGCTGGGCGTCATGGCGCCAAAGGGCGCCTCCAGCAGCGGTCAGAATCAGGACGATCAGATCTTCGCGCCGTACACCACGGTGATGAAGAAGCTGCAGGGCAACGACTTCCTGAACTACATCGTGGCGTCCGCGCGGTCGGCCGACGCGATGAAGCGTACGGCCGATGCCATCGCCGCCGCGATGCGCGTGCAGCACAAGATCGAATCAAGCACCGAGGACGACTTCCGCGTGCAGACGCAGGACGACCTGATTGCCACGCGCACGGAAGCCACGCAGACGATGACCTCGCTGCTCGCGGGCATCGCCGCGGTCTCGCTCCTCGTCGGCGGCATCGGCATCATGAACATCATGCTGGTGTCGGTCACCGAACGTACGCGGGAGATCGGTCTGCGCCTCGCAATCGGCGCACGTGGCTCAGATGTGCTGATGCAGTTCCTGGTCGAGGCGGTCGTCATCAGCCTCGTCGGAGGATTCCTGGGAATTGCGCTGGGCTTCGGTGTCGCCGAGTTCGTGAAGGACTACAACCAGTGGCCGACGCTGATCCCGAGCGAGTCCGTTTTCACGTCGGTCGCATTCTCGGCTGCCGTCGGCATCTTCTTCGGCTTCTATCCCGCCAGAAAAGCCTCGGCACTCGATCCGATTGAGGCGCTCCGATTCGAATAGTTAGTAGTGCAGAGCGCCGGGTGCCGGAGTGCCACTTGACCAGATTCGGTCACCCGCACTGCGCACTCCGCACCGCGCACTATTCGACACGCTGTACTTGCGCCCCGAGCCACTGCAGTCTTTCGACCAGCTGCCCGTAACCTCGCTCGACCGTCTCGATCTCCAGCACGGTGCTCTGCCCTTCGGCGGCCAGTGCCGCGGCGACGAGCGCCATGCCGGATCGAATGTCGCGGCTGTCGAGGACGCGGCCGCGCAGTTTCGTCGGGCCGGTGACGATGATGCGGTGCGGATCGCAGAGGAAGAGGTCCGCGCGCATCGAGCTCAACTGTTCCAGCGCGAAGAGGCGCAACTCGTACATCCAGTCGTGCAGGAGCGTCCTGCCGCGCGCCTGCGTCGCCAGCACCGTGACGAGACTGACAATGTCGCTCGGGAATCCCGGCCAGAGGCCGGTCACGATGCGGCGCGCGGCGACGAGATTGGAGGGACGGACTACGAGCTGCTGATCCGTCAGCTCCATGTCCACATGCATCGTCGC
Organism: Vicinamibacterales bacterium; assembly: GCA_035606665.1. Lineage (GTDB taxonomy): Bacteria > Acidobacteriota > Vicinamibacteria > Vicinamibacterales > SCN-69-37 > DASUGC01. The sequence goes on from DATNEY010000027.1 coordinate 253,530, forward strand.
CAGAATCGCGGCGATAGGCTCGAGATCGTGGGGCGTGGCGCCGGCGACCTCGACCGTCCCGCCAGTGACCGCGCCAACGACGGCCCACGAGCCCGCTTCGATGTAGTCGCCGCGCAGGGTGTGCACGGCGCCGCCGAGGCGCGCAGCCGGGGGTTCGATACGAATGGTGGACGAGCCTCCGCCGGCGACACGCGCGCCCATCAATTCGAGAAACTGGCACAGTTCGGCCACGTGCGGCTCGCAGGCCGCGTGACGAATCTCTGTGGCGCCGCGCGCTTGTGCCGCCGCGAGCAGCGCGGTCTCGGTGCCGGTGACCGACGCTTCAACCAGATAGAGCGACGCACCCGTGAGGCCTTCGGGCGCTTCCAGCCGATGCCCGTTGGGATCATCCACGATGCGGGCGCCGAGGGCGGCCAGCGCACGCAGATGCGCGGTGATCGTGCGGCGCGCCGGGAAGTCGCCGCCGGGAGGCGCCAGCTCAGCCCGGCCGACGCGGCCGATGAGAGCGCCCAACAGCAGGACCGATCCGCGAAGCTTGCCGACCATCGCGGCGTCAGGCTCCGAGCTCCGGATGTCGCGGCAGGTGATCCGCAACGATGAGGTGCCCTCCCCTTCAACCTCTGCGCCGAGGGACTTCAGCAGCCCGACCATGACAGCGACGTCGCGAATCCGTGGCACGTTATGGAGTTCGCACGTCTCGCTCGTCAGCAGACACGCCGCCAGCAGCGGCAGCGCCGCATTCTTGTTGCCTTCGACCGTGATGCGGCCGGAGAGTGCCCGTCCGCCTTCGATAACCAGGTGTGCCATCGTCAGAAACTTCCCAGGAAAATGATTTCGTCGCGAAGCACGACGCCAAACTGCTCACGAACCGCCGTGCGCGCCCGCTCCGCGAGCGCATGAATGTCAGAAGCCGTTGCGTTACCGTCACTTACAAAGAAGTTCGCGTGCACCGGGGAGATCATCGCCCCGCCGACCCGGTGTCCCTTCAGCCCCGCTCGATCGATCAACGCGCCCGCGGACGCCGGAACACCCTCGGGAATCACGTCGCGAACCGGATCCGGATTCTGAAACATGCAACCGGCACTGGGAAACGCGAGCGGCTGCGTCCCCTTCCGGAACGCGAGCGACCCGCGAGCCGCCAGCCTGAGCGTCTCCGGCGCCGCCGGCGTCACCGCAAATTCGGCCCAGATAGCGATCTCTCCAGTGCTCTTCAAGCGGCTCGTGTCGTACGCGAACTCCATCTGCTGACGCGACACTCGGCTGATTGTTCCATCAGAAGAGACAAGGGACACGGTCTCGACAAGATCTCCGATATTCCTGCCGCCATAGTGTGCGTTGCCGTAGATCGCCCCGCCTACGGTCCCGGGCGTCCCGGCCCAAGCCTCCAGCGCCGCCAGGCCTCTCCCGATCGTCCACCGCACCAGTCCGTTCATCGTGACACCGGCTTCGGCGCGGACATGACCAGCGTCGGGCTGAACGATCCGAGTCATCTGCAGCCGCAGAACGGCGCCACGAAGACCGTCGTCCGAGATGACGACGTTCGAGCCGCCGCCGAGCACGGTGACCGGTACGGATGCTTCCCGGCAGGCCGCCAGAACACCGAGCAGCTCTTCCTCGGTCTTGATGGTCACCAGCCAATCGGCGGGTCCGCCGACACCAAACGTCGTCAACGGCCCGAGCGGCGCACCTGCCGAGACGGATGCCTCACCCACGCACTCCACCAGACGGGAGCGAAGCGCCGCTGCCGGCATCACTCAGATCCGGCGCGCAGCGCCGCCAGGAGCTTGTCGTGAATTCCGTCGAAGCCGCCGTTCGACATGATGACGACGAGGTCGCCCTCGCGCGCTTCGGCCGCGACCGTACTCACGATCTCGGACACGGCGCCAATGTGTCGCGCGCGGGTCTTGTTGCTGCCGACTTCCCCGACGATGTCGTCCACGGAAAGCCGGTCCTCTTCGGGCAGCGACGAACGGAAGACGGATGCGAGGATGAGTTCGTCCGGCGAGGAGTCCCGGAAAGCGCGGATGAAATCGTCCTGGAACACCTTGCGGCAGGATGTCGCCGACCGCGGCTCGAAAACCGCCCAGATGCGGCGATCTGGATACGACCAGCGCAACGCTCTGAGGGTCTCGAGAATCGCGGTTGGGTGGTGGGCAAAGTCATCGAAGACCGAGACGCCCCTGGCGACGCCGCGCAATTCCAGACGCCTGCGGACGCCCTTGAACTCCGACAGCGCCCGGATCATGTCCTCGACTTCAAGGCCCGCGGCGTGCCCCGCGGCCATCGCGGCAAGCGCGTTCCGTACGTTGTGGCCACCAACGCAGGGAATATTGACGCCGCCGCGCTGGTCCCCACGGTACGTGAGGTCGAACTTCATGCAGTCGCCGTCAGGACGAACGTTGGAAGCGCGCCAGTCCGCGTCGGCGCTCACACCGAACGTCTCGACACTCGATCGCGCCAGGCTGGCGAGCCGGGCAGCCTCATCACTGTCGGCGCCGAGAATCAGACGGCCACGGCGCGGGACCAATCCGACGAGCCGGCGGAACGCCGTCCGGAGGGCTTCCATGTCGGCGTAGATATCCGCGTGGTCGTACTCGAGATTCCCGATGACGGCCACGTCCGGGAGGTATTTCAGGAACTTTGCTGTCTTGTCGAAGAAGGCGCTGTCGTACTCGTCACCTTCGATGACGAAGTCCCGGCCCCTGCCTAGCCGATAGCTGCCGTCGAAGTTGACGCTGATGCCACCCACCAGCACGCTCGGTTCGCGGCCGCACGCAGCGAGCAGCCAGCCGGTCATCGCCGTCGTGGTTGTCTTGCCGTGCGTACCCGCAATCACGATCGAACGCGAGTTCCAGAGAAACTCGTCCCGGATCATCGCCGGCAGGGATGTGAAACGGATCTTCCTGTCGAGGACTTCCTCGAGTTCGGGATTGCCGCGGGAGATCGCGTTGCCGACGACCACCAGATCCAGGTCCGTCGTAATCTGTTCCGCCTTGTAGCCCTCGAATGTCTGGATGCCCTCGCGTGCGAGGAAGTCACTCATCGGTGGATACACACCGAGGTCCGATCCCTGGATCTCATGGCCGCGCTTCTTGAGCATGGCCGCCAGCGTGGCCATCGCGGTGCCGCAGATGCCGATGAAGTGGATGCGCACGGCGTTCAGTCCGCTGCTGCCGCTTCGTCAAAGATGAGGCGCGGCGACTCCGGATGCCCAATCACGCGCACCTGGACACCGAGCGGAACGCTCAGCGACGGCGATGTCGTGTGGCCGGAGGCAAACCCGTACAGCACCGGGCCCTGGTAACCGTCGAGCACGTCCCGGATGACGTCCCTGGCGGTGACCTTCCCGCCGGGTTCATCACAGCCCGGCATCTCGCCAAAGACGAGGGCGGACGCGCGCTGCATCCTGCCGCTCAGCCGCAGTTGCATCAGCATTCGATGGAGACGGAACGGGCGTTCGTTGACCTCGTCGATGAACAACACGTGACCGTCAGGCGGCCGGAATTCAAAGGGCGTCCCGAACGACGCGAGCAACTGCGTCAGCGTCCCACCGGCGAGCGGACCGATTGCGATGCCAGGAAAGCCCGGGCTCAGCGTCTCGAGCGCCGGAGACGTGACTTCTCCCAGTGGCTCGGCGCTCAGGCTCTTGAGAAGCGTGACCGGGTCGTAGGCCGACGTTCCCTTCGCCAGCCGGCCCTCGACCATCGTTCCATGGACGGACGCCAGCCCTGCCTCCGCCGCCAGATAACTGTGCAGGGACGTCACATCGCTGTAGCCGACGAACGCTGTTCGCGCCTTCTTCACGCGTTCGACGTCGAGAAGCGGCAGGATCTCGACGCTGCCATATCCACCCCTGACGGCGATGACCGCATCAGCATCCATCTCGTCGATGGCGCGAAGGAAGGACATGACGCGCACGCGCGGCCGTCCGGCCGTGAATGCCTGACGGTCGAAGACCTTGTCGTCCCAGACCGGCTCGAGGCCGATGCGCTTCAGCTCGGAGACACCCGCGTCGAATTCGGCGCGGTCGAACGGACTGGCGGGCGCGACGAGCGCCACCCGGCTTCCTTTCCGCACCGGCCGGAACTTGAGGAGACCCGACGCGGTACGCACGCTCATTGGAATGCCGCCATCTCTGCAGCAACCGCTCGATGCTGCTCGCAACCAATGCGGTCAATCCCAATCGCCGGCGCCATCGGCATGGTTCGGAAGCGTTCCTTCACTTCCCTCTGCCTGCGCCAGGCATCGTCGATTCGCTTCTGCGGAATCTCGCCGGATTCAGCGGCGCGAATCAGCGCCTCGATCGCCTCCCACTGCTGATCCTGCGTCGAGTTGCAGAGCAGAACGACGTCACACCCGGCTTTGACAGCGGCAACGGTCGCCTCCGGCAGGGGTGTCTCGGCGCTCACAGCCTTCATCCCCATGTCATCACTCGCGACGACCCCTGGGAAGCCCAGGGTGCCCTTGAGCAGGCCGGTAACGATATTCGGGGAGAACGTCCCCACCGCACGTTCGTCCAGCGCCGGGACGAGAATGTGGCCGGTCATCATGCACGCCACGCCCGCAGCGATTGCCGCTTTGAACGGGACCAGCTCGACAGCGTCGAGCCTTCGCCGATCGTGCTCGATGACGGGCATGGCTTCGTGGGAGTCAACGCTGGTGTCGCCGTGCCCGGGAAAGTGCTTGCCACAGGCCACGATGCCGGCGGCCTGGAGCGTCCGGATCACCGCCGCACCCACCCTCGCCACGACTTCAGGATCGTGCGAGAACGACCGGTCGCCGATCACCGGATTCGAAGGATTCGAGTTCACATCGAGGACGGGCGTCCAGTCGAGATTGATGCCGACCGCCTTCAGCTCGGATGCGAGCGCAGTCGCGTAGCGCACCGCCAGCGACTCGACTTCGGCGGTGGAACCACGGCCGAGCGTAACGGCCGGCGGCCAGATCGTGAACGGCGCCTTCAGTCTCGCGACCCTGCCGCCCTCCTGGTCCACGCTGATCCAGAACGGCCAGTCGCGTGCGAGCGCGGCGGCCTCGCGCGACAGCTCCGCCACCTGCAACGGCTCTCCGATGTTCCTCGCGAAGTAGATGACGCCGGCGAGATCGAACTCCGCGACCATCCGCCGCAGATCGTCGGGCACCGAGTGTCCGGGGAATCCCGCGACAACGAAACGTCCCGCGTGGCGCCGAAGATCACGAAGCGACATCGACGCGCCATTATAATGCGCGCGTGCGCATCGACTCGTCAGCGCCGACGCGGATCGATCTCGCGGGCGGCACCTTCGACATCTGGCCACTCTACCTGTTTCACGACGGCGCGCAGACGATCAACGCCGCCCTCAGCATCCGCGCGCGCTGCCGGCTGACATCCCGTCGCGATCACGGCGTCGGCCTTTCGTCGGACGACACCGGCGAGCGCGTGGAGGCCGCGTCGCCCGAGGAGCTCGGCGTCGATCGCCTGCCGCTCGTCGCCCGTCTCGTGCGGGTGTTCGGCGCGCGCGGTGTCGATGTGCACACGACGTCCGAATCACCCGTCGGCGCCGGCATCGCGGGATCGTCGGCGATGCATGTGGCGGTCGCGGGCGCCCTCGCCGCGTGGACCGGCCGCACGCTGCCCGACGATGAGCTCCTGGCGCTGGTGATGAACGTCGAAGCGCAGGTCATCAACGTCCCCACCGGTTCACAGGACTACAGACCGGCCCTGTACGGCGGTGTTTCGGCGGTGGAACTGGGCGTCCTGGGCGTCAAGCGCGTGGGACTTGAGGTTGATGCGGTCGAACTCGGCAGGAGGATCGTACTCGCGTATACGGGCGCGTCCCGGCAATCAGGGATCAACAACTGGGATGTGATGGTACGGCGCATCAACGGCGATCCGGCGGTGGCCCGGGCCTTCGACGGCATTCGCGACGCCGCCACCGGCGTTCGCGCGGCGCTCGAGCGCCGGCAGTGGCTGGAAGTGGCAGGACATGTCGCGACCGAATGGAACTACCGTAAGCAACTCGCGCCGGCGGTCTCGACTCCCGAGATCGATGGACTTCTGAACCGGGCGCGCGCGGCCGGTGCGCTGGCGGGCAAGGTTTGTGGCGCGGGCGGAGGTGGCTGTCTCTTCTGCCTCGTCGAGCCCGACCGTCATCAGGCGGTCGCAGCCGCGCTCGCGGACGGCGGCGCGATGGTCCTCCCATTCACGATTGACACCGTCGGGCTTGTCGTAGAACGCTCATGACCGTCATGAAACGAGCGAGCTATGCGAGCGAGTCGGCGGAGCGGAGCGGGGACCGAGGGGCCCCCGCGAGCGACGCCGTCGGGGAGCGCGCAGGGGTGAAGCCCCTCGCAAGATGAAGATGGACGCGCTCGAGGAGATCAAAAAGCTCTACTACAACGCCACCCGCGCGACGATTCAGAAGGATGTCGCCCGCGCGATTGCCTTGCTCAAGGCGATGCCGACCGAGGATGACCGCGAGCGCGCGGCCGTCTACATGGACGGGTTATCCCAGATGCGATCCGAGTGGGCCGCCGCCGGGGGCGGTCACGGTGGACACGGAAGACCCGGCGGGCGTGGAAACCGATCGCGGCGCTGACGCAGCAGGCCGCCCGGCCTTCGACGCCGGCCACCAAACGAGGACCACATAGGCCACGCCCGCGATCGTCAGAATCGCCGCGGCTGCCAGCGCGATCCTGAGCGTCCGGAGCGCTCTGCGCTGCCGTTCCACGAACTGCAGATCGTCGGGCGTAATCTCCGGCCGCTTCGCCGTCCGCGCCGCCTCGCTCTCGTACCGCTCGAACTCGACGTTGAACTCGCTGACGGCCGTCTCAGGGTCGAGCCCGACAGCCTGGGCGTAGGCGCGCACGAAGGCACGGCTGAAGATGCCGCCCGGCAGCCGGGAATAGTCGTTACGTTCGAGTCCTTCGAGCGCGACCACGGAGATCTTGGTCGCGGTCGCGATCTCGCGCAGCGACACCCCCTTGGTGGTCCGGGCTTGCTTCAGACGGGCGCCGAGATCGGACATGCGGAAGCCAGAAGATACCTCATGTCCACTCTTCGCGAAGCGCAGCAACTGCTCCGGCAGGCCCAAGCGAGCCGGAGATCAGGCCGGGTGGAAGGAACACGCCGATCGCGGCGATGCCCGCGGCGCCGGCTGCGAGGCACCGGGCTGCGTTGGCAGGCGTGATGCCGCCAATGGCGAGCACGCGGATGCCCGTGGCGCGGACGGCTCCAGCGAGACCGGTAACGCCTGCAACCGCATGGCCGGCCGCCTTCGAACCAGATGGGAAAACGGTTCCGAAGATGAAGCAATCAGCCTCGTCGCGGGTCTCACCGGGTTCGTGAATTGACCGTCCGATGGTCGAGCCCGGCGGGAGCAACTGCCTGATGGCTGACGACGCCGGGCCATCGCCCCTGAGGTGGACTCCATGCGCGCCGGCCGCAATCGCGACGTCTGCCCGGTCATTGACGAGCACCCTCGTTGCCGTCCCGACGGCGCGCGCGACGATCCGCCGCGTCAGCGCGGCGAGATCGCGCGCTTCCAGGTCGCGCTCGCGAATCTGAATCAAGTCGATGCCTGCGTCGATGGCGTCGATGAGGAGCCTCTCGACAGCGGCGATCTCATCCCTGGTGGTGCGTGCCGCGGGCGACAGCCGGCGCCGATCTGTCACGAGACACAGGAGCGGGAAAGGCCTCACTCTCCGCCCGTGCTCCTGGCGAGGATCACGTTCGAGAGATCGCGAAGGCCCGCGAACGTGGTCACGAGCCCGACGCCGGTGACCGCGCCCCTGACGTACGGGTCCGCCATCCACGCACCGATCGACGGAATCAGGTACGCGAAATAGTTACGTTCCCAGAACACGGTCCACGGCGCGATGGTGAGGACAAGACCGGCTTCAACGAGGTACGCGGCGACGAGCAGGCGAAGTGCAAATCGAATGGGGTGTCCTCGCCGCTCAGTCGGGAATGGTATCAAACAGGGATGGCGGCCTGAAGGTCCGCCGATGGCGCGCCGAGTAGCCGAAGCGGCCGACCGCGTCGAGATGCTCGCGCGTCGCGTAGCCCTTGTGGCGATCGAATCCGTACCGGGGATCTTCGTCGTGCAGTCTGGCCATGATGCGGTCGCGGGTGACCTTCGCCAGGATTGACGCGGCCGCGATCGCCGTCGATTTCCGGTCGCCGCCGATGATCGGCCGTTGAGGCATCAGCAGCTCGGGAATCCTGAAGCCATCCACCAGCACGAACCCCGGCAGCGGCACCAGCGCCAGAATGGCCTCGCGCATCGCCTTGAGCGACGCGCGATGAATGTTGATGCGATCGATTTCGTCGGCTTCGATGATGGCGACGTGCCAAGCCACGGCCGCGCCGGTGATTTCACCAAAGAGACTTTCACGTTCGGCCGCCGGGACTACTTTGGAATCGGCGATACCGGCCACGTACGCCTCGGACCGGAGAATCACCGCCGCGGCCACGACGGGACCGGCCAGGCAGCCCCGGCCGACCTCGTCCACACCGGCGACATGGACGTATCCCAGACGCCGGATCTCGTTCTCGACCGTGCGCGATGCCCGTGGCCGGGACATGGTGCTGCACCCCGGGACTCACGGCCCGGGGCTCCACGCTACGCGCGCTTGGTTTCCTTCATGCGCGCGGCCTTGCCCCGCAGATCGCGCAGGAAGTAGAGCTTCGCGCGGCGCACCTTCGCGCCACGGATCACTTCGATCTTGTCCACGGTCGGCGAGTGCAGCGGGAAGATGCGCTCCACGCCCTGGCCGAACGACACCTTGCGCACCGTCACCGATGCGCGCGTGCCGCCGCGATGCATGCCGATGACCATGCCCTCGAAGATCTGGATGCGCTCTTTTTCGCCCTCGCGCACCTTCACGTGCACGCGGACGGTATCGCCCGACCGCATGTCCGGCCGCTTCGTCAGGTGCGGCTGTTCGACAGTTTCAATCGCCTTCATTTTCTCCTCCGAGGGGCTTCGCCCCTGCGGGCTCCCCTACGGCGTCGCTCGCGGGGCGCCTCAGCCCCGCTCCGCTCCGCCGGCTCACTCACTACCGTTCGTTCGCTTCATCAAATCAGGTCTTCGTTCCATCGTTCGACGAACCCGCTGTTGCTTCCGCCACTTCTCGATCTCCGCGTGATGCCCAGAGAGCAGCACCGGAGGAACTTCGCGGCCACGCCACTCGGACGGCCGCGTATAGTGCGGGCAATCGAGCAACCCGCCCTCGAACGATTCGACGTCGATCGACGCCGCGTCGCCGACCACGCCCGGCACGAGCCGGGCCACCGCATCGATCAGCGTCAGCGCCGGCAGCTCGCCGCCGGTCAGCACGTAGTCGCCGACCGAAAACTCCTCGGTGACCATCGCCTCGGTCACCCTCTCGTCCACGCCCTCGTAGCGGCCGCAAATCACCACCAGGCGCTCGAGACGGCTCAGCCGCTTCGCGTCGTCCTGCGTGAAACGCCGTCCCTGCGGCGTCATCAGGATCACGGCTGATGGCGCGCCGCGCTCGGCCTCCACCGCTTCGATCGCCCGCGCGATCGGCTCGGCCTTCATCACCATGCCCGGCCCGCCGCCGAACGGCACGTCGTCCACCGAACGATGACGGTCGTCGGTGAACTCCCGTAAGTCCCGTGCGCGGATTTCGAGGCGTCCCGCCTCCCGCGCCCTTGCCACGACGCCTTCCGACAGCGCGGTCTCGATCAAGCGCGGGAAGATCGTCAGAACATCAATCGTCACGGCGCCCGCCCGGGCTTCTTCCAGTGCCGGCGTTCAGTTCGAGCAGTCCCTCGGGCAGCTCGACCTCGATGCGCCTGGCCGCCGTTTCCACGCGGCGGCACATTTCTTCGATCATCGGCACCAGCACTTCGTTTCCAGCGCCGCCGTCGATAACCAGGAGCGGCTGCGCCGCCCCGAATTCCACTCGCAGGACGCGGCCAATCGCGACACCCGCGGTCGTAACGACATCGCAACCCTCGAGGTCGTGCACGTAATACGCGCCCGGCGCGAGCGCGTGGAGCGCGCTCTCCGGCACGCGCAGCTCCACATCCCTCAGTGTCTCGGCGTCGTTCATGCTCTCGACACCGTCGAACGTCACGACCCAGCGGCCCTGGTGCTCGAAACTGCCGGCGACAAGGGCCGGGCCCACCGCTCCGCCGCGGTTCCAGACCAGTTCGGCGCCTTCACGAAACCGGTCTTCCGCAAAGTCCGTTTCCGGCTGCACGACGACCGCGCCTCGATGCCCATGCGGCCTGACGATCCGGCCGACGGTGACCATTGAGTTCCAATCGCCACCGGTCGTCACCAGTCGTTACCTGTCGTCACCCGACTCAATCGTCACTGAAATCGACCGAGACCTTCGCCCCGTCGAGCTCCGCCGCGGCAGCTGCCAGCGTGCGCACGGCCACGGCCGTGCGGCCCTGGCGTCCGATCACACGGCCGAGGTCACCGGGGGCCATCGTGAGCTGCACGATGGTCGTACCGCGGCGATCGAACTCGGTCACGCGAACGTCGGCAGGCCGGCTGGCCAGCGCCTGCGCGACGACCTCGACCACATCTCGAGCGCGGCTCACGACGCGGTGGTTTCAGTCGCCGCCGGCTCGGCCGGCAGGCGATTGATGAGCGTCCGCACGCTGTCGGACGCCTGGGCGCCCTGCTTCAGCCAGTGCGCGACGCGATCGCGATCGATCACCAGCGTCTCGGGCTTCGTGCGCGGATTGTAGTGACCGACCACCTCCGTGAACCGGCCGACAAGCGACGACCGGCCCTCGGTCACCACCACGCGGAAGAACGGACGGTTCTTCGATCCCGCCCGACGCAAACGAATTACCAGCATCTGCCTCTCCTATCTGCCCTTCAACATTCCCATCACGCGGCGCTTCTGCTTCCAGCCGCCGCCCGTCATGCCGCCCATCGACTTCAGCACCTTCCGCATCTCGACGAACTGCTTCAGCACGCGATTCACTTCCTCGACCGACGTCCCGCTGCCCTTCGCGATCCGCTTGCGGCGGCTGCCGTTGATGATCGCGTGGTTCGTGCGTTCACCCGGCGTCATCGAGTTGATGATCGCTTCGACACGCCCGATCTGCTTCTCGTCGACCTGCCCGCGCTGCTCGTTCAACTGCTTCAGCGAGCCGAACCCCGGAATCATTCCGAGGACCTGCTCGAGGGGGCCCATCTTCTTCACGGTCCGGAGCTGATCCCGCATGTCCTCCAGCGTGAAGTCATCGAGGCGCAGCTTCTGCTCGAGCTTCGCCCGGCTCTCGTCGTCCAGCGCTTCTTCCGCGCGCTCGATGAGCGACAGCACGTCGCCCATGCCGAGCATGCGCGACACGAGACGATCGGCGTAGAACATCTCGAGGTCTTCGGTCCGCTCACCCATGCCCACGAACGCAATGGGCACGCCGACCACGCCAACCACCGAGAGCGCCGCGCCGCCGCGCGCGTCGCCGTCCATCTTCGTCAGCACCACACCGCTCACGCCGATGCGGTGGTTGAACTCACCCGCGCTCTTCACCGCATCCTGGCCCGTCATCGCATCCGCGACGTAGAGCAGGTCCGTCGGTTCGACCGCGGACTTGATCGCGACGAGCTCCGTCATGAGCTCATCGTCGATGTGCAGACGCCCCGCGGTGTCGACAATCAGCGTGTCGAACCCGAGGTTCTTCACCGACGCGAGCGCGCCTGCGGCGCGCGCGACGGGATCCATTTCATCGGCCGGGTCGTGCACGCGCACGCCGACCTGTTCGGCGAGCACCGACAGCTGCTGAATCGCGGCCGGCCGCCTCACGTCAGTCGACACCAGCAACGGGTGCCGGCCCTGCTTCTGCAGCCACTTCGCCAGCTTGGCTGACGATGTGGTCTTGCCCGAACCCTGCAGGCCGAGCATCAGCACGACGCGCGGCGTCTTCGACGTCTCCGACAAGCCGCCGGGCGACGTCCCGAAGAGCGCCAGCATCTCGTCGCGCACGATGCGGACGACCTGCTGCCCCGGCGTCAGGCTGCGGAGAACGTCCTCGCCTACGGCTTTCTCGCGGACGCGATCCGTGAACGCCTTGACGACGCGGAAGTTGACGTCCGCCTCGAGCAGGGCCATCCGGATCTCGCGCAGGGCCGAGTCGACGGTGGCTTCGGTGAGTCTCGCCTCACCTCTAAGCGACTTGAAGACGTCCTGCAGGCGGGTGCTGAGCGATTCGAACATGGTTACTGTCGGTGCCCCGCTCTAACCTCAGTCCTTGGCCGGACCGCCCAGTGACGGTAACCGGTTCCAGAGCAAACAGTTATGGTACACGAAAAAGGACCTCGGGAGTCGGTCATACGCCCTTCAGGATGTGCCCCAGCTTGTCCTTCTTGGTCTTGAGATAGCGGCGGGTGAACTCGGTGGCAGGGGCGACTTCGAGGGGCACCGACTCGACCACCGACAGCCCGTATCCCTCTAATCCGACGAACTTACGGGGATTGTTGGTGAGCAGCCGCATGGTCCGTACGCCCAGGTCCCTGAGGATCTGAGCCCCAATTCCGTAGTCGCGCTGGTCGGGTTTGAACCCCAGCCGCTCGTTGGCCTGCACCGTGTCGAGGCCCTGATCCTGGAGTGCGTATGCCCGAATCTTGTTGGCCAGGCCAATGCCTCGGCCCTCCTGGTGGAGGTACAGCAGGACGCCCCGTCCCTCGGCGGCGATTCTCGTCAGCGCCGCGTCGAGCTGCGGACCGCAATCGCATCGGGTCGAGTGGAACACGTCACCCGTCAGGCACTTCGAATGCACGCGAACCAGGACGTTTCTGCCATCGCCGAGATTGCCGCGCACGAGCGCCACGTGCGTCGCGCCGTCGAGAATGCTTTCGTAGGCGTACACGGTGAACGGCCCCTGGGTCGTCGGCAGCGCGGCATTCGCGACCGGCCGCACCAGGCCTTCGGTTTGCATCCGGTAGCTGATGAGATCCGCGATCGTGATCATCAGCAGGCCGTGCTTCTTTGCGAACTTCGTCAGCTCGGGCACCCGGGCCATCGAGCCGTCTTCGTTCATGACCTCGCAGATGACACCCGCCGGAGCGAGGCCGGCGATACGCGAGAGATCGACGGCCGCCTCGGTGTGACCGGTCCTCACGAGCACACCGCCGGATCGCGCGCGTAACGGAAACACATGACCGGGCCGCGCGAGGTCTCTTGGCTTCGTTGAGGCAGCGATTGCGACCTTAATCGTCTTCGCCCGGTCGGCGGCGGAGATCCCGGTCGAGGTTCCCGACTTGGCGTCGATGGACACGCAGAAGGCGGTCTCACGCGGCGACGAGTTGTCCGACACCTCCAACGGGATCTCGAGCTCGTCGAGGCGCTCCGGCGTCATCGCAAGGCACAGCAACCCCCGGCCGTGCTTGACCATGAAGTTGACGGCCTCCGGCGTCACCTTCGACGCCGCCATCGTGAGGTCCCCCTCGTTCTCGCGGTCCTCGTCGTCGACGACGACGATCATCTGGCCTGCGCGAAGCGCCTTCAGCGCCTGGTCGATCGGCGCAAACGGCCCCTTACGACGGGCGAGTTTGAGCGGGGGCTTCTTCATAGACACCGTGTGTTTACTCATCTGTTCACCGGCCCAACGATCCATGGATTGTTGGATTACCTGTTCATCAAACGTGCCACGTATTTGCCGATCACGTCGGTCTCGACATTGACGCCGTCACCGGGCGCAAGGGATCCGAGCGCCGTATGCGACCACGTGAACGGCACGATCTGAATTCGAACGCGCGCGCCATCGAGCGCGGCGATCGTCAGGCTGATGCCGTCGATTGCTATCGACCCCTTCGGGATCAAGTAGCCGGCAAGTTCGCCCGGCACCTCAACATCCAGCCAGTAACAGTCTCCATCAGGCGCGATCGAGATCACGCGGCCAACGCCGTCCACGTGCCCCAACACGAAGTGTCCGCCGAGCCGGCCCTCGTGCTTGAGCGGCCGCTCGAGGTTCACCCGAGTGCCGGACACGGCGCGGCCCAGTGTCGTCACGCGCAGTGTCTCAGGCGACACTGTCGCCGAGAATCCTGACGGCGTCCTGGCGGTCACAGTCAGACAAACGCCATTGACGGCGATGCTATCGCCGTCGGCGAGCTCGGCCGCGAGGTTGGTCGCTACCTGCACCCGGCTGCCCGTCGCCTCCGCCTTCACGGCATCGACAACGCCGGTGGCTTCAATCAGTCCCGTGAACATCCCACTCCACCAGCACGTCGTCTCCGAGCGCCTTCGTCCGCGCAGCCTCGCGCAGGCCGCCGTCGCCGAAACCCTCCGCCGCCCACACGCCCGTCCCGAGAACGCGCGGCGTCGCAACGCGTTGAACACGATCGACCAGCTTCGCTGTGAAGAACGCTTCGTGAAGCTGTGGACCGCCCTCCACCAGGAGCGAAGTGACGTCCTTCCCCGCAAGCCAGCGGAGCACCTCGTTCACGTCGCGCCGCTCGAAGGTCGCGATCTCGATGCCCCTGCGGGCGAGGGTTTCCACCCGTTCGGGCTGCTGGTCCGCCGCGGCCCGGCTCACCGCCATTATGACCGGCCCGTCCGACAGCGTCGAGAAAACGCGGGCTTCCGGCCTCACGCGCAGTCTCCAGTCGAACACGACGCGCACAAACGGCCGGCCGCGCCAGACATGCCGGGCTGTCAGCCAGGGATCGTCCGACAGCACCGTACCGGCACCCACCGCGATGGCATCGACTTCAGCACGCTGCCGGTGCAGGTACCGATCGGCGGCCGCGCCGGTCAGCCGAGTGCGCGGTCCAGCGCGGCCCACAAAGCCATCCGCGGAAACCGCGGCCTTCGCGATCACAAACGGCCGATGCCGCGTGACCCATGTCACGAACGGCGCGACGAGCGATCGTGCCGCGCGCTCGTGAACGCCGACGCCGACTTCAATCTGCCGCTCGGCCAGGTACTTGAAGCCGGCGCCACTCACTCGCGGATTGGGATCGGTCATTGCCGCGACGACGCGGCTGATGCCGGCGGGTACGATCCGCTCGACGCAGGGTCCGGTCTTTCCAGTGTGGGAGCACGGCTCGAGCGTGCAGTACAGCGACGCACCTCGGGCACGATCTCCCGCGGCCTCGAGCGCGACGACTTCGGCGTGAGGTCCGCCCGCGCGCAGATGCGCGCCCTGACCGACAACGACGCCGTCCGCAACAATAACGGCACCGACCATCGGATTGGGCGAGGTCGTGCCGCGCCCCCGTTCCGCGAGCAGCAGGGCGCGCTCCATGAAGAGCGCGTCCTGCGACCTGTCTACCATTTGTCCAGGAACAACGCGTCCACGTACGTGGCTGCGTCAAACGGCACGAGATCCTCGAGTCCCTCGCCGACGCCGACGTAGCGAATAGGAAGCTTGAGGTCGTGCGCGATCGCGAGCGCGACGCCGCCTTTGGCAGTTCCGTCGAGTTTCGTCAGGACGATCCCGTTGGCGCCGCTGGCAGCCATGAACTCCCGGGCCTGGACCAGTCCGTTCTGGCCGACCGTCGCATCGAGCACGAGCAGTACCTCGTGAGGAGCGCCGGCGATTTCCCGGCCGACGACGCGACGAATCTTGTCGAGCTCGGCCATCAGATTGGCGCGCGTGTGCAGGCGGCCCGCGGTGTCGACGATGAGGATCTCGCGGCCGCGCGCCTTGGCCGCGGTCGCGGCGTCGAATGTGACGGCCGCCGGATCCGCGCCCGACTGCGCGCGAATCAGGTCGACACCGGCCCGCCCGGCCCAGACGGAGAGCTGTTCGACAGCGGCCGCGCGGAACGTGTCCGCCGCGCAGACCATGACCGAGTGTCCCTGCGTCCGAAACAGATTCGCCAGCTTGCCGACAGTCGTCGTCTTGCCGGTGCCGTTGACGCCGACAATCAGCATGACGTGCGGATGCGTGACGATCGGTGGTACCGCCTTCACGTCCTGCAGGATGCCAAGCATGATGCGCCGGACGCGCTCCCCGACGGAGCCCCCGCGCGCGGCTCGAACCGCCTCGATGATTTTCGTGGTCGCGGCAACGCCGACGTCGGCGGAAATGAGCGCGTCCTCGACGGCTTCGATGGTGTCGATCGTGACAGCACGGCTCGTCCCGGCGCCGGTTGACGGCGCGGGCGCCACCTCGCCGCCCGTGGCCTCGGCGAGACGCTCCCTGATCTGCTGGGCGGTCTTGGCGAGTCCCGAACGAATGCGATCGAAGAACGAAGCCATGTGTTATTGATTTGCGGCGTCATGCTCGACGCGTTGCGGCCGAAGCATCAGATTGCCGACGGCGCCGGCCGGCGTGGAGCGGCCGGCGAGCACCTCCGCCATCTGGGCCGCGATCGGCAGCTCGACGCCGTACCGCTCTCCCAGTGCAAGTGCCGCCGACGTGGTCCGCACGCCCTCGGCGACCATGCGCATGCCGGCGAGGATCTCGTCGAGCGAGCGGCCGCGCCCGAGTTCGATACCGACGTGGCGGTTTCTGCTGAGCGCGCCCGTGCAGGTAAGCACCAGGTCGCCCAGTCCGCTCAGGCCGGACAGTGATTCGCGACGCCCACCCATCGCGCAGGCGAGCCTCGAGATCTCGGCCAGGCCGCGCGTGATCAGGGCGGACATCGCGTTGTGCCCAAGATTCATCGACTCGGTGACTCCGGCGGCAATCGCGATGATGTTCTTCAACGCGGCGCCGATCTCGACGCCGACAACGTCATCCGTGGCGTACAGCCGGAAAGCGGGGCCGCGAAACTCGTCCTGCACGGCTTTCACCGCCAATGGATCCGTGGACGCCGCGACCAGCGCGGTCGGAAGGTGCCTCGCCACTTCAGCCGCGAAACTCGGACCGGACAACGCGACGACGGCATGACGCCCGCCCGTCTCGTCCCGAACGACTTCGGACATTCGCTGGAGCGTGCCTTCTTCAATTCCCTTCGTCGCACTCACCAGCACGGCGCCCCTAGGGATCGCGGGCGCGGCTGCGTTCACCGCCGCTCGGAGACCGTGCGAGGGGATCGCAATGATGACGTGACGGGCGCCAGCCAGCGCCTCGTCGAGCGCAGACACCGGTTTCAATTGAGGTGGAAATGTGATGTCGGGCAGGTACGTCGGATTCGCGCGGCGGTGGCGCATCTCCTCGACGAGCGCGCCGTCGCGCCCCCAGAGCGTGACCGCGTGCCCGGCGCTCGCAAGATGGATCGCCAGCGCCGTACCCCAGCTTCCCGCGCCAAGTACTGCCGCCTGGTGTCCCGTGTCCGAACGCATCCGGACAATTCTACCGTTTCGGGTCAGTCGCGTCCGGGCAGAGCGAGCAGCGCGCGCCTGAGCAACTCGAGCGCGGCGATGACCGACTGCTGCCGCACCATCGCGCGATCGCCGACGAAACGATACGTGCGCACGCGCGCGGGCCCAGCGGCGACGGCAACGACGACCGTCCCGACCGGCTTCTCCGCCGATCCGCCATCGGGCCCGGCGATACCAGTGATTGCGACGCCCGCATTCGAGCCGAGACGATCGCGCACGCCGTCCGCCATCGCAACGGCGACGGGCTCACTCACCGCGCCGTGTTTCTCGATGAGGTCGGCCGCGACGCCAAGTTGGTGGATCTTCACGTCGTTTGCGTACGCAATCACGCCGCCGGCGAACCATTGAGAGCTCCCGGCAACGTCCGTCAGTCTCGCGCCCAGCATGCCACCCGTGCACGACTCCGCGACGCTGACCTTCCAATTGCGCGCCGCAAGCTCCTGCCCGACTACCTGTTCGAGGGTTCGTCCGTCCGTGCTGAACGCTGCCGGCGCCAACGCCGCGGCGAGAGATGAGACGCCCGCGTCGAGGGCGCGATTCATCTCTGATTCGGCCGTTCCGCGCGCGGACAAGTGCAGCTCGATCAGTCCCGGCGACGCGAGAATCGTCGTCTCGATCGGCACATCGCCACTGGCGAGAGCTGAGTAGATCGGATGCGCGATCTCTTCGACGTGCGATTCCGGACGGCCGGCAATCCGGATGACGCGCCGCAACACGCGCCGGCCGCGGGACAACTCGGCCAGCTGGGGTAACACGCCGGTGTCGAACATCGGTTGCATTTCCCGGGGAGGTCCGGGCAGCAGGACCAGAATCGAGCCGCCATTCTCGATCCACAAGCCAGGCGCGGTGCCGTTCGGATTGGGCAGAACCCGCGCGCCCTCGGGAACGCCGGCCTGCCGCCGGTTGCCGTCGGGCATGTGCAGGCCCCGGCGCTCGAATCGATGCCTGATCGTCTCCAGTATCCTCGCGTCCTCGACCAGCTTCAGACCGAGCACACTGGCAACGACTTCCCTCGTCAGGTCATCAGCGGTGGGACCGAGACCACCGGTCGTGATGACCAGATCGGCTTCGGCCGTCGCGTGGCGGATCGCGGCGGCGAGTGTTCCTTCGCTGTCGCCAACGACCGACTTCGCGACGACGTCGATGCCGACGTCATTCAGCCTGCCGGTGAGATAGAGCGAGTTCGTGTCGACCCGGTGCTGCGTCAGCAGCTCGCTGCCGACTGCGAGTATCGCCGCCGTCCGGACGGCCGCCATCAGAAGTACCAGGGGAAGAAGTAGATGATCCCGCGGAGCAGTGCCTGCCCGTACAGCGCCGCCATCAAGTCATCTGCCATGATGCCGCGCCCGCCGTGCAGCCGCTCGAGCTGATTGGCAGGCCAGGGCTTGATGATATCGAGCGCACGGAAGATCAGGAAACCGAGCAGCAGAGTTGTCCAGGACAGGCCGAGTCCGACCAGCGTCACTACCTGACCCACCACCTCGTCGACGACTACCTGCGACGGATCGGAACGATCGAAGTGGTGGGCAGCGACCGACGATGCCCAGATCCCAACGGCCGCCATAACGACGGACACCGCAATCTGGGCCTCGAGAGACAGGCGGCCAATCAGGAGAAAGAGCGCGACGCCGACAGCGGAGCCGAACGTGCCGGGCGCAACGGGCGCGTAGCCGGCGGGACCGCTCGTCGCGATCCAGACCGCGAGTCCGTTCATGCGCGGACGACGCGCGTGTGTGCCAGACGATCGTGCAGCGCCGGCCCGCGTCCGATCAGCGCCGGAAGCCAGCCGAGGCCGAGCGCGATGACCGAGAGCGGCGCGAGCACCGCGCGGCTTGCCGCCTGGCCGAGCGTCACACGATCATCGCCGGATGACTCGTCACCAACGACGCGGATCCCCACCAGCATCTTGCCGACCGTCTGTCCGCCCGCAGCCGTGAACATCAGGAGATAGGCCACGCCGACGCCGGCGAGAAAGACCCCCATCGGCAGAAGGGACGCGAGGCCGAGTGCCGACGGGGACACGCCGGCGACCCTCAAGGTGGCCCACAAGACGAACGCACCGACGCCGCCGAGCAGGAGGCCATCGAACGCGGCCGCGCCAGCACGTTGGGAGGCGGTGACCTCGCCCGTCGCTTCCTCAAGCTCAAAGGCTGATCCGTCGTCACTCACTCGCGGAGTGCGCACCGTATGAACTGAAGGGCGCCGGCCTGGACGAAACGCCTCTTCTCGTTCGAGACGCTGAAGATCCTCGAGCAGATCGTTGTCGAGCGGCCCAGGACGGCGCTGGGGAACCGCTGTGCGTGGCGCCTCTGCAAACGGCCGCCTTACTGAAAGAGGACGCGTTGTCGCCGGCACGTGGACGACGGGGGCAGGCTCGGGCTCTCTGGCCTCTTCGGCGGGATCGAGTTCGGCGCGTTCGACCTCTTCGCTCTCGTCAGGGTCGTCGACGCCCACGAGCCGGTCCTCAACGAGACCGGCGAAGGCGCCCATTTCCTGGGGCCCCATCGTCTTCACGAAGAGCGGTAACTCGGTGGTTGGCTGAACACTGCGGGCCGGCGTCCGCCGCACGGGAGCGGAGACCGGCTCCTCCGCCACGCCAACCAGCGCGAGCGCCGGCTCTGGCTGGATCGGCTCAGGCTCACGGACAACAGAATTGGACACGGATCGCACCAGTTCCAGCGTCACCGACTTTCCAGACGAGGCCTCGACCGCACGCAGCGGTAGATCCGGTGTCGCGGCCGGAATCGCCGCGGCGGGCGCCATCTTCAGATCAAGCTCGCCGGCTTCGTCGTCAGGTGTTTCGACGTCAAGGTCATACCCGCAATTGCGGCAGCGCGGGTCGGGATCGAAGCTGAGGTAGTGGCACTTTGGGCATCTCATCGCCGGACGGCCTCCGAGGGAGCGCTCCCCGTTGACGAACGCACGCTGGCCAGCAACAGCTGCTGGATTTCAACGCGAAGTGAGTCGGCTTCGACGCGCTCGGGACTACCCGGCGCAACTCCATCGAGTTTTTGAAGAGCTTCGGCCAGCCGGCCGCGGGAGAAGAGGGAGCGCGCGCGAACCAGCGCGACCTCCGAGGCGGACGGTGTCGCCGGCCGCGTGCCAACCGAACGGACCACCGGCGGCAGGGATGGACTGGGGTCGGCGTCGAGCAACGCGAGGCCGCCGAGCAGAAGGGCCAGGGCGCCCACGGCCACAACGGCAATCATCAGCGGCGGCGTTGGACGCCACCTCCACCCAGGTACGGCAGTCGCGATCGACGGCGCCGGCAGCGGTGTCGCAAGCACCTGCGCCCGCTCGCGGCGTTCGAGCTGCGCCCTGAGCGCCGCGCTCTGGACGTCGTCGCCGCTTGCGGCCACGGCTTCAGCGAGCAGTTCCCGGGCCGCATCCGTGCGGCCCTGGTCGATCAGGTCGCGGCTGGTCTGGAGGAGTTCCTCGGATCGGCGCTGCGTTTCGGCAAGCGCCGTGCGTGCACGGTCGATATAGGCCCGTGCGCGTGGATGGTTGCGGTCGACGAAGAGCACTCGCGTCCAGAGGTGGATGGCGTCCTCGTACCGATTGTTGAAGTACCGGTCGAGGCCCTCTTCGAGCAACGCGTCAATCTGACTGTCGCGTGTGGCAGCGTCGTCTGCTCGCTCGGCCGAGAGGCGCTTGGAATCTGGCATGTCGTTCTTTGGCCTCGCGCAGTATAGCGAGGGAGATCCAAGAGTACAAGGCCCTCCCCCTTTGCCCTTTGACCTCTGCCCTAACGCGTGTCGTAATACTGCCCCGTGCCAATCATCGAGTGCGTACCGAACATCAGCGAAGGCCGCCGGACAGAGGTGCTGGAAGCCTGCGCAGACGCGATTCGGGCGACGGGCGCGAGCCTCCTTGACGTCAAGCCCGACGCGTCCCACAACCGAACGGTCTATACGTTTGCCGGCGATACGGCGGTGGTCAAGGCCGCCGCGCTCGCGTTGTTCGCGACAGTCGTGCCACGGATCGATCTGCGCCAGCACACCGGCGAGCACCCACGCATGGGCGCGGTCGACGTCGTGCCATTCATTCCGATCGAGGGCGCGACGATGGCCGACTGCGTTGCGCTCTCGGCCGATGTGGCCGAGGCGGTCAACAAGGCGCACGGGATCCCCGTCTATCTGTATGAAGAGGCGGCGCGCGTGCCCGGGCGCCGGAATCTCGAGGACATCCGCCGCGGCGAGTTCGAGGGCCTTGCGGCCAAGATGCAGCAGCCGGAATGGGCGCCGGACTTCGGCAAGGGCGCGCCGCATCCATCCGCGGGTGCATCGGTTGTTGGCGCCCGGATGCCGCTCATCGCTTACAACATCAATCTCGCCACAGACCGGCTCGATGTCGCGAAGAAGATCGCAGCGGCCGTCCGCCACAGCTCGGGCGGACTCCGATTCGTGAAGGCGATGGGACTGGCGCTCGCCGACCGCGGTGTCGTCCAGGTCTCGATGAATCTGACCAACTACGAGAAGACGCCGATTCATCGTGTCTTCGAATTCGTCAAACGCGAGGCCGAGCGCTACGGCGTAAATGTGCTCGAAAGCGAGATCGTCGGCCTCGTGCCCGCCGCGGCCCTCACGGCGTCGGCAGCATGGTTTCTTCAGGTCGATTCGTTCACAGACGATCTAGTGCTCGAGACCAGGTTGCGCAAAGCGTAGGCCGGGGCTTTTAGCCCCGGCAGTCACGCCGGCCCTAAAGGGCCGCCTACGTGGCGTCAGGCTCTCTCGCAATCCCCAGCGCCTTCATCTTCTTATAGAGATTGCTGCGTTCGAGGCCGAGGGCTTCGGCAGTGCGGGAGATATTGCCGTCGAAGCTCGCGAGCGCAGACAGGATGTAGCTCCGCTCCCAGGCATCGCGGGCGTCGAACAGCGGCTCGACCTTGGACCCGATCGCCGGCCGCGGTGGCGCGGCGCCGATGTCGAGAAACGCGAGGTCCGGCGGCTCGACGACGTCGCCCGGCGCCATGATCATGAGGCGTTCGATCGTGTTGCGGAGCTCGCGCACGTTGCCGGGCCAGCGATAGACGCGGAGAATGTCCATCGCTCCCGTCGAGAACGACTTCGGCCGGCGTCCGTACTCGCGCGCGAACTCCACCACAAAATGCTGCGCCAGCCGGATCACGTCGTCTCCGCGCTCTCGCAGCGGCGGGACGTAAACCGGAATGACGTTCAGCCGAAAGTAGAGATCCTCGCGGAACCGGCCGTGGCGGATCTCCGTCGCAAGGTCCTTGTTCGTCGCGGCTATCACACGCACATCGACCTTGACGCTGTGCTGCCCGCCCACGGGTTCCACCACCTGCTCCTGAAGGGCCCGCAGCACTTTGGCCTGCGTCTTGATGCTCATGTCCCCGATTTCGTCCAGGAACAGCGTGCCGCCGCTCGCAATCTCGAACTTGCCCCGGCGATCGGCGACCGCGCCGGTGAACGCACCGCGCGCGTGGCCGAACAGCTCCGACTCAATCAACTCCTCTGGGATCGCCGCGCAGTTGACCTCGACGAACGGGCCGGCGTGCCTGTGGCTCATCGCATGAATCTGCCGGGCCACGAGCTCCTTGCCGGTGCCGTTCTCGCCGGAAATCAGAACACGGCCGTTGGAAGGCGCCGCCATGGCGACGTGCCCGCGGAGCTGCTCCATCGCGACGCTCGCGCCGACAATGACGAGCCGCCGATCGACACGGGCGCGAAGCTGTCTGTTTTCGACCTCGAGGCGGCGCTGCCGGAGTGCGTTACGAACGGCCAGCACGGTCTTGTCGATCGACAGCGGCTTCTCGATGAAATCGAAGGCGCCGAGCTTGGTCGCCCGCACCGCCGCCTCGACGCTCGCGTGCCCGGAAATCATGATCACTTCCGCGTCCACGCGGCGCTCTCTGAGACGCTCGAGCGTCGCGAGGCCGTCGATGCCGGGCAACCAGATGTCGAGCAGGATGACGTCCGGAGTCTCGTGAATCGTGCGCGCGAGGCAGGCCTCGCCACTCTCGGATGTCTCGACCGAGTACCCCTCGTCCCGGAGGACGGCAGCGAGCGACGACCGCACGCCCGCTTCGTCGTCGACGATCAGGATCGTGGACATGGACACATGTTCAGGCCGCCGGCAGTTCCACGGTAAACGTCGTTCCCGCGGGATGCGCGTCGCCGACCTCGATCCCGCCGCCGTGCTCCACGATGATCCGCCGGACGATCGCAAGGCCAAGGCCGCTGCCCCGGCCCTTCGTCGAGTAGTACGGCATGAAGAGCTTGTCACGATCGGCCGCCGACACGCCGGGGCCATTGTCGCTCACGAGAAGGCGTACGAGCCCGTTGCGCTTGTCGTGCAGCGTCATGACGATGATGAGCGGCGGTTCGCCGCCGGGGCGCGCGGGCGCCGCGGGCCCGCCGAGCGCCTCCATCGCGTTGTCCACGAGATTGATGATCACCTGCCGGATTTGCTCCGCGTCGATGCGGACCGGCGGGACCTCGGCTCCCAATTGCCGTTCGATGCGCAGATGGCCCTGGCGAAGCACACCTGCGTAGAGGCCGAGCGTGTCATCGACCACGCGATTGAGATCCGCCGGTACCATGCGCGGCCCGCGCAGCCGGGCGAACTGCGCGAACTCGTCAACCAGCCCCTTCAGCGCCTCGACCTCGGTGATGATGGCGTCCGTGCACTCCCCGACCAGCGCCGTTGATTGCGCCGGCACGCTTGAATTGGTGAAGTGCCGGCGCAGGCGCTCGGCGCTGAGCTGAATCGGCGTCAGCGGGTTCTTGATCTCGTGGGCGAGCCGACGGGCGACGTCGCGCCAGGCCGCGACGCGCTGCGCCCGAATCAGCGGCGTCACGTCGTCGAGCACGAGTACGGCGCCTTCCGCGCCACCGTCCGCGCCCGCCAACACCGTCGCGGCGGTCGCGAGATTGATTTCGCGGCCGTCACGCGTGAGGGCGACTTCCTGCACCAGCCCGCGCTCGGTGCGTTCTTCGACCGCTGATACGAGGGGTGCGAGCGGCGCGAGATCTTCCCGGGCAAACACTGCACGAATCGGGTGGCCGACCGTGGAGGTCTCGAGCCCGAGCAGCCGCTGGGCCGCGCCGTTGATCGTCTGGATGCGTCCGGCGGCGTCGAGCGAAATGACACCAGTAGCGACGCGCTCGAGAATGGTCTCGATGTAACGCCGGCGTCCCTCGACCTCCACATTCTTGCGCTCGAGGTCGTGGCTGGACCGCTCCAGTTTGCCGCGGTTCGTCTCGAGCTCCGCGGCCATCATGTTGAAGGCCTCGACAAGGGAGCCGAGCTCGTCGCCGGTCTCGGCCTGCAGGCGAACATCAAGATGCCCGGCGCCAATGGCGCGAGCGCCCTCAGCCAGCAGCTGAACGGGCCGCGTGATGCGCTTGGCGAGATACAGGCCCAGCCACGTTGCGGCGATCAGAATGAGCAGCGTGACGGTCAGGAAGATCGTGAGGTAGCTCGCAAGGATGGGGTCCTGGCGGACAAACAGCCCTTTGTAGCGTTCGTACGCGGCTATGGCCCGTCGCGACTCGCGCTCGATTTCAGCGTCGAGGTGTTTGGAAACAACGAGCGCACCGACGATCTGGCCGTCAGCGTTCGCAATGGGCGTGGCGGTACGGAGCAGCACACCACCGCTATCGAGAAGGTCCTGGGACGTCTGGTCCGATCGCGTGTCGACTGCCCGCAACGCCAGCCGGTCGGCGGACGCTCGCAGCGGACCCAGTTGCAGCGCCGTCGACTCCGCCGCGGTAACGAACACGACATCCACTGTCGGACCAGGCTTTCGGCGATACAGCTCAATCAGGCTGTCGCGCATCGTTGCGAGCTCGGCTTTGAGGGGCCCCGCAAGCGCCGCCTCGTCGGACGAGGACACGGCAGCGACGGGCACCGCGCGCGCGAGTTGCTGCGCGTGACGCGTGACGTCGGCCTGCTGGTCCTGATAGAAGCGGCTGACGATCTTCTGCGCACTGGTCAACACTTCGTCCACGGGCTCGCTGAACCATCGCGCGGCGCTGTTGCTGATGATCTCGCTGCCGCTGATCAGCACCAGCACGGCCGGAATGATGCTCATGGCGAGCAGTGCGCCCACGAGCTTCGCGCGATACTTGGCAAACGGCGCCGCCTGCCGGTGGTCCCACCAGAGTTTCAGCAGGTTGCGAGTCAGGACGAGCCCGAGCGTGAACAGCAGCGCGATGCTCAGCGCCAGCAATGGATAGAGGAGCACGTCCGTCAGAACCTGCGTGTCCGTCTCCGCGGCCCTTCGTGACAACCAGAACAGGCCGGCGATCAATCCGACCAGCAGCAGAAAGGCCGCGGTGAGCACCCGCGGGTTGTCGAGAACCTTGTGGCGCCCTTCGGGCGCCGGCCGCTGCGGTTCGGGGGTTGGACGCGTCTCGAACATCGGCCTACCGGAGATAGGGGAACGTCGAGCTTCGGCCCGAACTGTCCTCGCAGCCGCCAGGCAGGATCGACCAAAGGCAGACGCCGCGAGGCGGGTATTTGAAGAGCCGCACCTGGATGTAGTACTCGGTGTTGGCTTTGAGTGGGGACTCCGGTTTGAATTCGATCGGCTCGTCGTACACCGTCAGCCAGTCGCGGACGTCATTTTCAGCGTCCCGCTTCTCCGACTTCACAATCCGGCCGTCGCGGTTGCGCGACACCGTGTATTTGCCAGTCAACGTGTCGAACTTGGCTTCCGCTTTGAGGTTGATCTGGGCCATGGTCTTGTCCCAGAAGGTGGCTGGCCGCCTGAGCTCCACGTAATAGTCGAACGTCACGACCGTGCCGAACTGGAGAGTTTCCCGCGTGTCGATGGTCCAGCTATCGATGGCGGCAAACGTGGCCAGCACGCGCCCGTCACTCACGACCGCGTTCACTCTGATGCTTGGCGCCGCCGTCAGCAGCACCACTGTCGCGAAGATCGCGACGACGTGCCTCACTCCTTGTTCCTCAGGAGCTCGTTGAGCTCGTCCTTGAACTCGTCGAGATCCCGGAAGTTCCGGTACACCGACGCAAAGCGGACGAACGCCACCTTGTCGACGTGCTTCAGCTCGGACATCACGCGCGCGCCGATGGCCTCAGTCGAGATCTCCCGCTCCGGCGTCTCCTGCAGGATCCCTTCGATACGGTCGGCGATTGCCTCGAGAACGGGGATACGGACCGGCCGCTTCTCGCAGGCCTTGAGGAGCCCCGCGACCAGTTTCTGCCGTTCGAAGCGCTCACGACGGCCGTCCTTCTTGACGACCATGTAGGGGATCTCGTCGATTCGTTCGTAGCTGGTGAAGCGCCGGCCGCACTCGAGACACTCCCGCCGGCGGCGAATGGCATCGCCTTCCTTGCTCTCGCGCGAATCAACAACCTTGTCGCCGAGATGGCCGCAGTAAGGACACTTCATGGCCCGGACGTAATCCTACGGTTTTTCGGCAGCCTGCGCTTCGGCCCGCATCTGCTTCAGGCTGCCGAATGTCAGGCCGTCCTGCCACATGAAGAACAGGCCGAGAAACGTAATCGGTACGAACGAAATGGCGTGAAGAATGATCGCCGCGGCCGCCGCAACCGAGGGATCGGCGCCGAAAAACCGGGTCAGGGCCAGCAAGTAGAAGTAATGAAACCCACCGGCGCCGCCGGGCGTCGGCACCGACACGCCAACGGCCAGATACCCGACCACGAGGAACGCCCCCACAAACGACAACGTCAAATCGAATGCGTGCGACGTGAGCCAGATCCCAATCCCGATTGAGATCCACACCGGAAACGACCAGAGGACGGCGGCCAGGAGGTCCGAGGGACGCCGCATGACCACCAGTCCCTCCGCGAACGTCCGCACCAGGTGGGTCAGCATGTCCGCCGCCTTGCGTGGCAGCCGCGCCCCGAGCTTCCCTGCCCAAAGTCCGAGTCGCTCGGGATGGCCGGCCATCGCGAAGAGCAGAACAAGCGCCCCTATCGCACCGGCGCCGACAGCGAGGCTGGCCGCCTCGAACTCGGGCCCGATGTCCACGGTGAGCAGTTGGATCGAGACCGCGAACAGCACCAGCACCGTCGAGACGTCGAGCAGACGCTCGAGGATTACCGTCGCGAACGTGGCCGTGAACTTCAGGCCGTCCTGCTTGGCGAGGATGAACGGCCGCAGGATTTCGCCGACACGGCCTGGCAGAAGAAACGTAGCCGTGAATCCGATCACGGTCGTCCGGAACGACGTCCGGAGCCGCGCCTGTCCGAGCGGCCGCAGCAACGCGAGCCAGCGGATCGCACGCAGCGTGTACGTCCCCATGGTGACGACGACCGCAGCCGCGAGGTACGTCCAGTGCGCCTGCGTCATCGCGCGCCACGTCTGGTGGAAGTCGATGTTCCGGAAGAACAACCACAGCAACCCGATGGTTGCGGCCGCGATGACGATCGTGTGCCAGGGAATTCGTGACTTTGGTGTTGGTGCGGTGCTCATAAGAAGCGTGACGAATCGGCGAGCCGTCGACCGAGCGCCGCGTTGTTGTTTTCTACTATAAGATTGGCGGCAAGTCGATGGGAAAGCGGGAGTTATTCATCATCTGCGCATTCTTCGTGATTGGTGCGATCGCGTACCAGTTCACGGCGCCGGATCCCAAACCTGGCGAGCGGCGCTTTTCGATCTCCGAGATGTTCCGCGGCATCAAGCGCGAGATGAGCTCGAATGCTTCGTCGGTCCGCATCACGAAGTCCGGTGCACTCGCGCTGCCGGCGGGAATCAAAGAACTCCATATATCGACCGTCCGCAGTGTCCCCATCACCGTCATCGGCGAGGCGCGTGAGGACATCGGCTACGAAATGCCCGTTCGCTCGAACGGTCCCGACGAGGCCACGGCAAAGGAGTGGGCGAACAGAGTCGACCTCAAGACGGACGAGGTGGGTGGCACCCTGTCGCTCACGACCTACTTTCCGCCCGAGGGCTCGCAGAACGCGGAACTGACGCTGAAAGTGCCCAACCGCCTCGCAGTACGGGTAGAAAACTCCACTCGAATCCAGGTGTCGGGCGTTGCCGCGGTCGAGCTCAAGAACCCGCCCGGCGAAGTCACGTTGAACACCATTTCTGGAGCGGTCACCGGTAGTCATCGGTCGGGCGACCTCACCATCTCCGGCGCGCAGAGTGTGAATCTGACCCTTGTGTCATCCCGCGCCAAGATCAAGGAAGTGACGACCGGGGTGACGGTGAATGCGCGGAACGGCGAGTGCTGGATCGGGGACACCACCGGTGAGATCGTCGCCTCTATCACCAACGCGGAACTGACGGTCAACATGTTCAAGAACACGTTGAAGGTGACAGGCGACGGCAGCCGATTGAAGGTGCTTGGCGCCAGCCATAAGGTTGCGGTCGATGTCCGCCGGACGGTCGTGGACTTAGAAGCGGCCCCGGCTGCCGGCGACGACGTCACCATCGTCACGTCCGATGAGGACATCCACGTGACCTTTCGGGAAGCCGCGGCGGTATCTATCGATGCGCTGACGCGAGGCGGAGAGATCCGCGCCGACGATTTCAAGCTGCAGCCCGTCAAGAGCGAGAACGAAGTTCGCCTCAACACCGCGATCGGCAAGCCGGGATCGCAGATCGTCCTGCGAAACACGCGCGGCGATATTGTGATCGGCCTCCGCAAGTGATAGGCTTCCGGACTTTGATTTAGCCCCACATCGCTTGACGTGACGCGGTTATGCGTCGTGGTGAGTACCACGTCACGTCAAGCGAGTGCTGGCCGAAGCGGATCCGGATGCCGAACGACGTCGTTCTTGAAACCAACCTGAGCGGACTCACCCTCGCACGTCGCGGCAAGGTTCGCGATGTCTACGACCTCGGTCAGCACCTGCTCATTGTCGCCACCGACCGCATCTCAGCGTTCGACTACATCCTGGGATCGGGTATACCCGACAAGGGCAAGGTTCTCACCCAGATTTCAGCGTTCTGGTTCGACCACATCGGCGATCTCGTGCCGCATCACGTCGTCGCGGTCGACGTCGACCAGTTCCCCGCCGTGACCCGGCCCCACAAGGACGTGCTGCGCGGACGATCGATGCTGGTCAAGAAGACCGAACCGCTGCAGGTCGAATGCGTGGCGCGCGGCTACATCTCGGGCTCCGGCTGGAAGGACTACCAGCGGACCGGATCGGTGTGCGGCATCCCGCTGCCGCCCGGCCTGCGAGAGTCGGACCGGCTGCCGACATCAATCTTTACGCCCGCGACCAAGGCGGAGTCCGGGCACGACGAGAACATCAGCGAGGCCCAAGCCGGAGAAATCGTCGGTCATGACCTCATCCGCCGGCTCCGGGACCTCACCCTCGAGATCTACGCTCGCGGCGTGGACCATGCGGCTGAAAAAGGCATCATCATCGCGGACACCAAGTTCGAGTTCGGGATGATCGGCTCGGAGCTGATCCTCATCGACGAGGTCCTGACGCCGGATTCGTCGCGCTTCTGGCCCAAGAGCACCTATGGGCCCGGACGCGGCCAGCAGAGTTTCGACAAGCAGTTCGTGCGTGACCACCTGGAGACCATCGGGTGGAACAAGCAACCCCCCGTTCCCGCGCTACCGGACGATGTGGTGGAGCGGACGAGGGAAAAATATCTCGAGGCCTATCAGCGGCTTACAGGCCGCGCACTGGCCGTCTAACGCGACCGGGACCCGGTCCCCAACCGACTGCGACTAGAGCGATGATGCGTGACGACCTCGTTTCCCTCGTGCAACAGATGATCGACCGCGGAATCCGCTTCGAGGAAGCCCAGCGGGAATTCGAGCGGACGTTCATCTCCCGCGCCCTGACGAAGACCAACCACAACGTCACGAAATGCGCCAAAATGACGGGGTTACACCGCAATACCCTCTCGAGAAAGATGTCGGAGTACAAGATCAAAAAGAGTGCGTAGCCGGTTCAGGGCGCCGGGTTCAGGGTGCCTGGTTCGCTTGTCTGGTTCCCGGTGCCGGGTTCCGAACGCGGAACTGGGAGCCGATGGAGGCAAACCCGGCACCCTGAACCTGGCGCCCTGAAACGCGAAGCCAATTGACAGCGTAAGCACCAGTCCCCATAATTAGCAGTTGTCCATAGAGAGTGCTAACAGTCTGTGACCCAGACTGCCAGCGAGGACCCAATACATTCAACCCGGGACGCCGGCCGGTCGGCCGGGCCCCGCGTCTGGAAAGGACAGTCATGAAGGTCAGACCATTGCACGACCGCATCATCGTTGAGCGGATTGACGAAGGCGAACAGAAGGTCGGCGGAATCATCATCCCGGACACGGCGAAGGAAAAGCCGATGCAGGGCAAGGTCATCGCGGTCGGCAAGGGCCGCCTCGAGAAGGACGGCAGAGTCACGCCGCTCGACGTGAAGGCCAACGACACCGTGCTGTTCGGCAAGTACGCCGGTCAGGAAATCAAGGTGGACGGCAACGAGTACCTGATCATCCGCGAGGAAGAAGTCCTCGGCGTGATCGAGAAGTAGGCGGAGGAGAGATCACATGGCGAAGCAGATTGTTTACGGTGAGGAGTCGCGCCAGGCGATCCTCCGCGGCGTCAACGCACTGGCGGACGCTGTCAAAGTGACCCTCGGCCCCAAGGGCCGGAACGTCGTCATCGACAAGAAGTTCGGCTCCCCCACCATCACCAAGGACGGTGTGACGGTGGCCAAGGAGATCGACCTCAAGAACGCGCTCGAGAACATGGGCGCGCAGATGGTGCGTGAAGTCGCCAGCAAGACGTCGGACACGGCCGGCGACGGCACGACCACGGCCACGGTGCTCGCGCAGGCGATCTACCGCGAGGGCATCAAGATGGTCGTCGCGGGCGCCAATCCGATGGAGCTCAAGCGCGGCATCGAGAAGGCCGTCGAGGTCATCGTCGAGCAGCTCAAGAAGCTGTCGAAGCCGGTGAGCGGTCAGATGATCGGCCAGGTCGGTACCATCTCGGCCAACAGCGATGACACGATCGGCAAGATCATCGCCGAGGCCATGGAGAAGGTCGGCAAGGACGGCGTCATCACGGTCGAGGAAGCGCGCTCGATGGAGACGTCGCTCGACGTCGTCGAGGGCATGCAGTTCGATCGCGGCTACCTCTCGCCGTACTTCGTGACGGATCCCGAGCGCATGGAGTGCGTGCTCGAGAACCCGGTGATCCTGATCCACGAGAAGAAGATCAGCTCGATGAAGGATCTCCTCCCGCTGCTCGAGCAGGTCGCCCGTGGCGGCCGTCCGCTCGTGATCGTGGCCGAGGACGTGGACGGCGAAGCGCTCGCCACCCTCGTCGTCAACAAGCTGCGTGGCACGCTGCAGGTCGCGGCCGTCAAGGCCCCGGGCTTCGGCGATCGCCGCAAGGCCATGCTCGAGGACATCGCGATTCTCACGGGCGGCCGGGCCATCACCGAGGACCTCGGCATCAAGCTCGAGAACATCAAGATCGAGGATCTCGGCAAGGCCAAGAAGATCACGATCGACAAGGACAACACGACGATCGTCGAGGGCGCGGGCGCGCAGTCGGCGATTGAGGGCCGCGTGAAGCAGATCCGGACGCAGGTCGAGGACACCACCTCGGACTACGACCGCGAGAAGCTCCAGGAGCGGCTGGCGAAGCTCGTCGGCGGCGTCGCCGTCATCAAGGTCGGTGCGGCCACCGAAACCGAGATGAAGGAGAAGAAGGCGCGCGTCGAGGACGCGATGCACGCGACGAAGGCGGCCGTCGAAGAGGGGATCGTCCCGGGCGGCGGCGTGGCGCTGCTGCGCTGCGTCAAGTCGCTCGAGGGCCTGAAGCTCGAGCACGACCAGCAGGTCGGCGTCGACATCGTGCGGCGGTCGGTGGAAGCGCCGCTGCGCTGGATCGCGACCAACGCCGGCGTCGAGGGCTCGATCGTCGTCCAGAAGGTGAAGGAGTCGAAGGACGCGTCGTTCGGCTACAACGCGGCGACCGACACCTACGAGGACCTCGTGAAGGCCGGCGTCATCGACCCGACGAAGGTCGTCCGCTCGGCGCTGCAGAACGCGGCGTCGATTGCCTCCCTGCTGCTCACGACCGAAGCCATGGTCTCGGAGATTCCTGAAGAGAAGAAGGAAGCTCCAGCCGGCGGCCCGGGCGGCGGCATGGGCGGGATGTACTAAGAGCAAGTTCGAAGTAGGAAGTTCGAAGTTCGAAAACGACTACGGCCCGGTTGGCGAAAGCCAGCCGGGCCGTTTTTGTCTTTCAATGAAAACCCAGCCGAGGCGAACGCGGCTCGACGTAGGTCCAATCCCGCGGTGCCTCAACTGACAAGAGCTCACTCCGCGAGCGCTGCCCGGCGCCGGTACTCCTTCGCCCGAGCAGGATCGTGACGGTGCTTCTCAACGAAATCCGCAAAGCGGCGCAGGTTCGCAGCGTCCGCTCCGTCGGCAGCGATTGCCCTCTGGTAATACTCCTCCGCTCGATCGTAATCCTTCCGTTTGTTCTCCAGGAACACTGCATAGTTGATCAACACCTGCGCATGGACTGGGCCGGCAGCGATCGCCTTTTCGTAATACTCCTCCGCGCGATCGTAGTTCTTTCGATGTTCATCGAGGAAATCCGCATAGTTACCAAGTGTGATCCCGTCCTTCGGATCGACGGCCAGCGATCTCTGGTAGTACTCCTCAGCTCGATCGTAGTTCTTTCGTTGCGTCTCCAAAAACACTGCGTAGCCAGCGAGCGCATATGTATAGGATGGGTCCGCAGCGATTGCCCTTTGGTAATACTCCTCGGCCCTATCGTAATCTCGACGTTTCTTTTCCAGGAAATCGGCGTAGTTGCCGAGCGTCTTGGCATCAGATGGATCGGCCGCAAGGGCCTTTTGATAGTACGCTTCTGATCGGTCGTAGTCTTTCCGCTCCTGCTCCAAGAACACCGCATAACTACGAAGGGATTCAACGCGCGTCGGCTCGGCCGCGATGGCCCTTTCGTAGATCTGCGCCGCGCGGTCCTGATCCTTCGCCACGTCCGAGAGGAAACTGGCATAGCTCGCTAGCAGTTGCGGCACTTCTCCAACCTCGGCAATTCCCGCAAGGTACAGCCGCTCCTTTTCTTTTGGATCCGCAGTCGCATTGACTCGATGCTGCCAATGCCACCATGGCGTGGATTGTTCCGCCGCCGGATCGGTCCGGTTTGCGCTCGGCGCGCTGCTGAGCGCATCCAGAATCGCCGTCGATTCCTCGCTGGTCAGGGGTGACACATTGGTTCGAATCCTGCGCTCAGCGGTGGTCCTGGTCATTGGCGATGGCGCGATCTCGATTTCTCCTCTAGCGCGCAAGGCATCACGTGCCGCGGCGAGTTCTGTCACGCGCTCATTTGCTCTCGTCCGGAGCCGTTCCGGATCGAATGAATGCCCAAAGGGGCCCTCGAGAAGGGCCATGAGCTCATCGAACCCCGGGATTTCCACTAGAGTCCCAGCCTGCTTAGCCACAACACGATCAATCCGCTCGCTGGGCGGATCGCCTGTCCGCCAGCACCAGTAAAGCCCCCCGGGCAACGAACCTCGGTCGAGTTGCTCGAACAAACCCATCAGGGAACCGTCGTTGCCCCCGTATCCCACGACAATCGGTGTATACAGTCGCAGTACCTCAGAGAGAGCCCTTCCGTACTCCGTATCGATTGTTCCGATCTCGCTCGGGTCACTCTTCGGGGCGAGGAGGAAATCGTGATGGAACTTAATCACCAAGGGCCGGCGGAGAGTTGGACGAGCAAAGGCAGCGATGGCGCTGTGGCCGATCACGATCGGAACTTTTTTCCCGAGCGCGCCCAGCGTCTCTGCTACTAAGTTGTCAAAGTTAGGCGTAATGACGACGTTGTGCCGTGAGCTCGCCCCGTCATCGAGCGACAGAATCTCAGCCAGCGCGTAATATCCGTAGCTCGCTTTGGCAGCCTCGATGTGCCGTTCCAGTTCTGCGTCGCCTTGGGCTCGATCATGTCCCCACTTGCCGCGGTAGATCGCCGGATACGCGGCTGCTATCCGCGCAACGTCGGTCGAGGACACGCCAAGCGGCAGGTCCTGAATGCCGTGCACGCCATCAGCAAGCCAGTTGTCGAAGTTCCGCGACTGTCCTTCACGCTCGAGGTGTATTCGCCTGAGCCAGTCGAGCCCCAACTCGCCCGCTGTCGGGATGCCCGAAGGTTTCGACGCCCCTGCCCCCAACACAAAGCAAAAACGCCTGTCCGGCATGTTGGCGTGGATGTGGGCAACTTCGGCGACAAAACCGAGTAGCCGGATACGCCGAATGTAGAGATCGGAGCGGGTCATGGCTGCCATACTCCTGAGCTATGGAGAGCGCGGAGTATCATACCTACCAGCTGGGACTGCGACCTCAGGGCACGACTAATGACAGCCGGCTCGCGGCCGTTCGGCTACACCGAGGCGACCGACACCCACGAGGACCTCGTGAAGGCCGGCGTCATCGACCCGACGAAGATCGTCCGCTCGGCGCTGCGGAACGCCGGGTTTAGCGGAACACACTATTCAGCCGGAGCTGCACGTCCTCGCCGATCCGAACCCGCCAGCCCAGAAACGCCTGGATAAGTTCGGACAAGGTGTCGACGACCATGGCCGCGCCGTACACGGGATTCGTCAACGCCACACCGCCGGCTGCAAACCAACGCACTCCCGTCAGCTTGCATGGCTTTTCGACGGTGCGGCCAAGGAGGCTTCGCGCGACTTCCATGGCTGGAGGCGGCCAGTATGCGAGACTTTGCACATTGAACCAGCATGCGCGAGCGCACACTCTCGAAATCGGACTACAAGATCGCCCGCACATGCCCGGTGAAGCTGTACTTTCGCGAGAACGGCTACCAAGACAACCGTACGGGTAATGCGTATTTGCAGCTCCTCGCCGACGGCGGCTACATGGTGGAGGCATTGGCAAAGGCGCGCTATCCGCATGGCGTTCAACTGAGCTACGGTCGCGACCCAGCGGCGGACTTTGTCACCACGATGCGACGGCTGGAGGCGGAGGAAGTGGTCCTCTTCGAGGCGACTCTGGTCGTCGGGCGGCGGATGGCACGGGTTGACATCCTTGAGAAGAAGGGCCGAAGCGTCCGCGTGATCGAGGCCAAGGCGAAGTCGTTCGATGGCTCCGAGCATTGGGCGTCGCTCTCCACCGGAGGCCTCGGCGTGTTTCGGGGCAAACGAAAACCCCACAGCGTCAGCAGCGAGTGGCGCGAAAAGATTGAAGACGTCGCCTATCAGACTCTGTTGCTGCAGGCTCTGTTGCCGGATACTTCCGTCACGCCGTGGCTGGCGCTGGTCGACAAGAGTAAGAGAGCCAAGATCGACGGCATCACGGACCTCTTCGCACTCGAGTACGCCAACGGCCGAGACGGTTCGCCGTCCGTTCAGACCGCACGCTACCTCGGCACGGCAGAGCAACTGGCTGACCTCGATCTGATCACCGAAGTCGATGTCTCGGCGGAGGTAGACAGCCTTCGCGACGAGGTGGCCTCGAGCGCGACCGACTTCGAGGGCAGGCTAGATGACCCACTCGGCAAGTTCCTGGCCGGCGTCAACCGTGGGTCGCACTGCCGCGACTGCGAGTTCCGGGTCGAGAATGCCCCGAGCGGCTTCCGCGACTGCTGGGGCGATCTCGCCCAGCCGGTTCCACATGTGCTCGAGCTGTTCTCCGTCGGCTCGGCCAAGGCACCGGGCGGCGAGCCACTGGTCGAGTGGGCGGTCGCGAATGGCCGGGCCGGCCTTCTTGATGTGCCGGTCGATGGCCTTGCGAAGAGTGACGGTACTGTCGGTCCTGTTGCGGAGCGCCAGCGCCGTCAGATCGAATACACGCGACGTAACGAAGTCTTCGTCGGTCCGAATCTGAAGTCCTACGTCAGCGGCTTGCGTGGTCCCATCTATTGCATCGACTTCGAATGTTCGCGACTCGCGTTGCCCTATCACTCCGGAATGCGGCCTTACGGCAACGTGGCGTTCCAGTGGAGCTGTCACATCGTCAGCGGGCTCGGATCGGCGCCGACGCACGCTGAATGGCTCAATGACGTCGGGGCCTGGCCCAATCAGGCCTTCGCCGATTCACTCCGTGCCGCGATTGGCGATGCCGGCCCGGTGCTCACGTGGTCCGGGTACGAGTCACACATCCTTCGCGAAATCGTCAACGACATCGCCCGCTTTGGCCGCGACGCTAGCGAGATCGCGCGGTGGGTTGATGACCTCGTACGCACGCGCGTTGTCGACCTGCATGAGTGGACAAAGAACGAATTCTTCCACCCGGCAATGCGCGGGAGGACCGGCATCAAGTACGTCATGGACGCGATCTGGCCCGAGGACGCTGCGATGCGCGCCCAATTTGAGGAATGGACAGGTCTGCCGGCTGACGCCTCCAACAATCCGTACGCCTCGCTTCCGCCAATCGAGATCAAAGGCGCGCTGCAGAACGTGCATGAGGGCACCGGGGCCATGCGCGCCTACCAAGAAATGATGTACGGATCAGATCGTCATGATCCTGCGATAGCGGCGGCGTGGTCGAAGCTCCTCCGCCAGTACTGCCACCTCGACTCGCTGAGTATGGTGCTCATTGTTGAGCACTGGCGAAGGATGACCGATCGTTGAGTGCAGAGGGCATGGCGTCTCGAGAGGCGGTTCGCGCCTTGCGCCTCGCCCTCGACTGACGCCGAGGCCCACCCGGCACTAAGATCTCAGGCCGTGACCGCCGTCCACGTCCTCGCGTTCTATGCCCTGACCTCGGTCGCGTCCATCATCGGGTGGCCGGTGATCCGCCGTGTCTCGGGAATCGAGAGCCACGCTGCGGCGCACATGGCCGCAAAGGTCTGCGGCCTGCTCTTCCTCGCGTATCCGATCTGGCTACTCGGATCGCTCGGCCCCTTCGACTACCAGATCGCGGCCCCGGTGCTCTTCCTCCTGGCGCTCGCGCTTGGCGGCCTCGACATCGCGCGCTGGCTCCGTGCGGTACCTGCCGAGAAGCGTCGGAAGATCGTCCGCGCGGTCGCGGCTGTCGAAGGTGTGGGCCTCCTTCTCTATCTCGCCTACCTCTTCATCCGCTCGTTCAAACCGGAGATCTTCGGGACCGAACGGATGATGGACATGGCGCTCCTGCAGGGCGCCGGCCGGACGCACTATTTCCCGTTCGTGGATCCCTGGTACGCGGGAAAAACCGTCAACTATTACTACTACGGCGCCTACCTCGTCAGCTTGATCGCCAACCTCTCGCGCACGCCGTACGTCATCGCCTACTCGTGCGCGCTTGGCCTCGTCTACTCCAATGCCGCGCTGCTCGCGGCGCTGGTCGTGCGCGAGTACGGCGCGCGATGGCGCTACGCGATCCTCGCCGGTTACCTCGTCACCACCGCCGGCACCAGCTTTTATGCGGGCTGCGTGATGATCGAAGGCGCCAAGACGCCGCCCCAGGTCTGCTCGTACGCTTCGTCTACCCGCCTGTTCACGCCGTCGTACATCATCAACGAGATCCCGTCGTACAGCTTCACCGTCGGCGATCTGCACGCGCACGTCCTTTCGCTGCAGATCTTCCTTCTGGCGCTCCTGCTCATCGGTTGGGTGGCAAAAGCGGATCGGCCACCTCGCCTTCTCCTTGGCACACTGGCCCTCGTCGTCGCCAGCGCCGGCCTCACCAACTCCTGGGATGCGCTTTCGCTGTCTCTGGTG
Organism: Vicinamibacterales bacterium; assembly: GCA_035606665.1. GTDB lineage: Bacteria > Acidobacteriota > Vicinamibacteria > Vicinamibacterales > SCN-69-37 > DASUGC01. The sequence goes on from DATNEY010000027.1 coordinate 291,393, forward strand.
ATCGGGCTGCTCGTGCTGGCGCGGATCGTCCGACGCATGTACCAGACCAAGAACTATCTCGGCGCGGTGTTGGCTGAGTGGACCTGGATCACAGCCGGGGCCGCTATCGCCGCGGCCACGTTCGCGCTGATCGTTCCCTTCCTTATGAAGTTCGTCAGCCCCGTCTCCGGGATCCGTTTCGTCCCGAGCTACGTCGCGATCCATCAACTGACGAACGTGCAGTGGCCGACGCCGCCTTCGGCGCTGCTCGGCATCTGGGGGATGTTCGCGGCCGGGATCGGCTGGGGAGCCGTCGCCGCGCGCGCGCGCCTCGCCGGACGCGAGTTGCCGATTGTCCTCGCGGTGGCGGGGGGCGTGCTCATCCTCTTCGTCGAGGTCTTCTTCGTCCCCGACATCTACAGTGTCGCCAACCCCGCCTTCTTCCGCGCCAACACCACCTTCAAGTTCGGGTACCACACGTGGTCGCTACTGTCGATCGCCTGTGTCATGCTCCTGTCGCTGACGCTGTCGGAGGGCACCCGCCGCGTCACGCGCAAGACCGCGGCGCTCCCGGCCGGACTCAGCACCAAGATCGCGAAGGTCGCGATCGCGGTCGCGGTCTTCGCGTCGCTCTTCTATCCGTACCAGGCATTGCGCCAGTTCTACGGGCTCACGTCCAGTCAACGGCTCGATCAGGGACTTGACGGCATGGCATTCATGCGTCGCGAAGGCCCCGGTGACTACGAGGCGATCGAATTCATGCGCCACGCCATCCGAGAGCGGTCGGTCGTACTTGAGGCGGCCGGCGACTCGTACCAGTACTTTGGACGGGTGAGCGCATTTGCCGGAAGCATCGCCCCCGTCAACTGGCTGACGCACGAGTGGGGCTGGCGGCTCGACTCCGCAGCGGCCGCCAAAGCGCTTCCGAAGCAGCAGGTCGAGACGGGCTACGGCAAGATCAGCGCGATCGCCAACGACGTGCGCGAGATCTACGAGACGCACGAGGCGGAGCGTGCGCGCGTTCTTCTCGAGCGCTACGGAGTCCGGTACGTTTATCTTGGCGCGCTCGAGCGGAACACCTACAAGAATCTCAGCGACGCCAAGTTTCGTGCGCTCGGTCAGACCATCTACGAAGCGGGCGGCGTCACGATCTTCGAAATCAGAAGCGAGGCAGCCGCCACGAAGTAGCGGGCTGCGCAGCCACGCGACTGGCTTTGGACTCGTCGGCGTGCCAGTCGAGCGTCCCGCGGTAGCGCTTCCACAGGAACGAGATCTGCCGGTCGACGCGCTTGAAGCCCTCGAGCCTGAAGCGTTGCTTGCCACAGCCGAGGCATGCCTGGTTCGGAAACTCCGTGAGTTCGCCCTTCCAGACATCACGAATCCGATGCGTCACCAGCGATCCGACCGTCCCCGAGAAGTTCTCGCAGGGCGCGAGCAGCTCGCCATCGGCCATCACCTTGATCTTGAGCTTTGGGTTGCAGTGCTTCTTGTACCACTCGACGTTTTCGACCGGTGGATACTCAGGGCCGGAGTAGTACCCGAGCGAGAACTTCTTCATGAGCTGCTGCGAGTTCTTCAGCAGGTGCAACGGCGTCTTGCCGACCTTTCGGACCGGCATGATGTAGAAGTACGGAATCCACTGCTTGTACTGGGCGACGGTGCGCTCGATCGATTCCGGATTCGCGAGCTCGTCCCAATCCGCGGTGAAGTTGCTCGTGAGGCCGACCTTGTGCGCATCGCACATCGACTTCAGCGTGGGAAGGAATCCGATCAGCGACGCCATTTCTTCCGGATACTCACGCAGCCGCGTGCCGTCGATACTGAGCGTCACGATGTCCAGATAGTCGAGCAGCTCCGCGCACCGCTCCGGCCGCTTCACGAAATCGAGGCCGTTGGTGATGATGCTGATGTTCCGGAACTTCAACCGCTCCTTCGCATAACGGGCAAGCTCGAGGATGTGGGGATAGAGCGTCGGTTCCCCGCCCTGCAGGCGGAGAATGAACGCCTCCTCGCGCAAATGTTCGAGCACCCGCATCGCCTTGTCCAGCGGAAGGCCAGCCTCGCTGAAGCCTTTGGGATAGGTCTGAGGCTCGCTCACGTAGCAGTAGGAGCAGCGCAAGTTGCACGCGCTGTTCACGCCGTAGTGGCCGAACAGCGACGGACAGTACAGACCCTTGATACGCGTGGCCAGCTGGGCCTGCACGTAGTTCTTCGCATCATGCGCTGCCAGCTTCCACGCGGGTGCGTCGACGAGATAGTGAGCGGACATGCAGTCTCCTTTGCCTGACGAGGGTCAGCCACAGATTGCGCGAATACACGCAGAGTCCGGCAACCTGGCCGGTCACGAAAACCAGATCGCCCCGATGAATGGCGTACGCGAGAATCGCGATCCCGCCCGCCATCGAGAGGTGCCAGAACGCCGGCGGCACGATGCTGCGACGTCGCCGTTCGGACGCGATCCACTGGACGAGGAACCGCGAAGCGAAGCACGCCTGACCACCGAGCCCCAAGACGAGCCAGAACCGGTCAGACATGTTGGTCTCCAACACTCAATGCGTAATCCGTCCGGATTTGGCTCATCCCCTCGGAGTTCCGGCTACACTGTCGCGCGGAGGGTTTAGAGCAATGTCGCCTCGCGTCAGCCGGCTCCTTATCTCGACTTTCGGAATGGCAACGATCACGGCCGCGGTCCTTGCCTTCCCTGCAGCGCCCTTGCCGGGGTCGCGGCCTGCCGTTGCGCCAACCGCGCAGGAAGCCGATGCCTTTCAAGGCCGGGGACGTGGAGGCGGCGGTGGCGCGCAGGTGCAGCCCGTCGATCCGCTGAAGTTCCGGTACATGGGACCCGCGCCGGCGGGGCGCATCGCCTCCGTCGTCGGCGTGCCGGGCGACCCCACGACGTACTACCTGGGTAACGCGTCTGGCGGCGTGTGGAAATCCACCGACAGCGGAGCCACGTTCGTCCCGGTGTTCGACGACATGCCGGTGCAGGCGATCGGCGCGCTCGCACTCTCTGCCTCCGATCCCAATCAGGTCTGGGCCGGTACGGGTGAGGGCTGGGTCATCCGTCCGAGCGACGTGATGGGAGACGGCATCTACAAGTCGATCGACGCCGGCAAGACATGGGCCCACATGGGTCTTCGCGAGACCGGCCGCATCGGCCGGGTCATCGTCCACCCCACCGATCCGAACATCGTCTATGTCTGCGCGGTTGGCCGCGCGAACGGACCGCAGCAGGAGCGCGGCGTCTTCAAGACGGCCGACGGCGGAAAGACGTGGACGCATTCCCTGTTCGTGAATCAGGACACGGGATGCTCCGGCCTTTCGATGGACGCAAAGAACCCCAACATCCTGATTGCGGGCGCGTGGCAGCTGGTGCAGCGCACATGGCAGCAGTACAGCGGCGGCCCCGGCAGCGCCGTCTATATGACGAAGGACGCCGGCGCCACGTGGAAGAAAGTCGAGAGCGGAATGCCGCGCTCACCCGTGGGCAAGATCGACGTCGCCATCGCACCGTCCGACTCCACTCGTATCTACGCGTTGATTCAGACGGCCGACCAGGGCTCACTCTGGCGGTCCGATAACGGTGGCGATTCGTTCAATGTCGTGAGCTGGGATCGCTCGCTCATCGGCCGCGCGGGCTACTACATCCGGCTCGGCGTCAATCCGCAGGACAAAGACGATGTCATCGTGATGAACAGCGGGTTCCATCGATCGAAGGATGGCGGCAAGTTGTTTCCCGGCGGCGGCGGTTGCGGCGACTGCCATGACGTCTGGTTCGATCCGAAAGACGGCTCACGCTACGTGCTCACGGACGATGGCGGCGCGAGCATCGTGACGAAGGAAGGCGCGCGCGGCGTGCGTCTTCCGAACGGCCAGATGTACCACGTGGCTGTCGACAACCGCGTGCCGTATTGGATCTCCAGCAACCGCCAGGACGACGGCACCATGCGGGGGCGGAGTGACACGCCGGAGCAGACGGGAAATGGACGGCTCGGCGGTCCGGAAGCCGCACCTGCGGCCGCGGCGCCTGGTCGCGGCGGCGGTGGCGGAGCCGGTGGTGGCGGCGGACGCGGTGGCCGTGCCGGCGGCCCCGCGTGGGAGACCTTCCTCGGCGGCTGCGAATCTGGTTTCACCGTTCCGCAGCCCGATAACGCCGACATCGTGTGGGGCTCGTGCTACGGCAACAAGCTGACGCGATTCGACGCGCGCCAGGGCACCGCGCGTTCGGTGTCGCCTGACATGATTACGTTCGACTCGGCATCCGATCTCGCCAAGCATCGGTGTCACTGGACGGCGCCGGTGGCATTCGACGCGTTCGAGCCCACCACCGTGTACTACGCCTGCGAGGTGATCTGGAAGACGTCGAACGAAGGACAGAGCTGGGTGCAGATCAGTCCGGACCTCTCCACGAAGGATCCGCGCCTGATCGTCGCGTCCGGCGGGGTCGTGCAGGACAACCTCGGACAGTTCGCCGGCGCCACGGTCTACGCGATCGCGTCATCGCCGAAAGAACGCGGTCTGCTGTGGGCGGGCACGAACGACGGGAAGGTCTGGTACACGCGGAACGGCGGCGGCAACTGGGTGGACGTCACCGCGAACATCAAGGGCACGCCCGAACTGGGCACGATCACGCAGATCTGGCCATCGACGTTCGATGCGGGCACGGCGTACGTGACTATTGACGGCCACATCAACGACAACCGCCGGCCATTCATCTTCAAGACGACCGACTACGGGAAGACGTGGACCTCGGCGATTGGCAACCTCCCGACTGGTCATCCGCTGGACTACGTGCTGTCGACGATCGAGAACTCGAATCGCAAGGGCATGCTCTTCGCCGGCACGGGCCGCGCGTTCTACTACTCGATGGACGACGGCAAGAGCTGGACGCGATTCAAGGAAGGACTGCCGGCCGCGCCGGTGACGTGGGTCGTGTACGAACCGCGCTACCACGACGTCGTGCTGTCGACCTATGGGCGTGGCCTCTTCATCCTGCCTGACATCACCGTTCTGGAGCAGACCGGCCAGGCAACAGCGCCGGCGACGGGCACAAAGCTGTTCACTCCGCGCAACGGATTCCGTTCACCGCGCAACGGCTCGGCGGACTTCGTCTTCTCCGCGGCAACCGTGCCGAAGGAGCCTGTGAAGATGGAAATCCTCAACAGCGTCGGCGACGTAATCCGAACGCAGAGCTTTACCGGCAGCCGGGCCGGACTGAACAAGCTGACGTGGAACCTGCAGTACGAACCGGCCAGGATGGTCGAGATTCGCACCACCCCGAAGGAGAACCAGTACATCTGGCAGGAGCCGGACTTCTCGGGCAGCGAAGTCCGCATGGTGACGCACTGGGGAATCAGCCCGACGACCGCCACACCGATCGGCGCGCCGGGCATGTACTCAGTCCGGCTCACGATCGACGGCCAGACGTACACGGAGCCCTTCGAAGTCGTGAAGGACCCGGCCATCAAGGCGTCAGTGGCCGATCTCGTTGAGTCCACGAAGATGCAGATTCGCATCCGCGACGCCATCACCGAAACGTCAGCGGTCGTGAACCAGCTCGAGATCACGCGGAAACAGATCGAGGACCTGCTCAAACAGAACAAGGGCAAGGACGAGATCGAGAAGCCGCTGATGGATCTGGACGTGATGCTCTTCGGTACCGAGCTGAAGCTCGTCACGCGGCAGGATCTGCGAAGCGACGACAAATACTTCGCGGACTCCTACAAGGTCTACATGAACCTGCTCTGGCTTGGAGGCGCCGTCGGACTGGGGGCCGGGGACGAAGCCGGCGGCGCGGACTACCGGCCTCGTGATGTCGCTTACGACATTCTGGCCGATCAACTCCAGCAACTGGCGGCAGCGCAACGCGACTTCGACCGGCACATCGCCACCGATGTCCCGGCCTTCAACAAGACGATGAACGGGAAGATTCCCGCGATCAGGATCAAGAGGTAACGGCAGCGATGATTCGAGTCAGGCGACAGGACGTGGCCACAACGGTGGCCGTCCTTGTCGCGGCCGCAGAACTCATGGCGCAACAGGCCGGAGCGCCGTCGCAGGTGCGCACGTTCCGGAGCAGCGTCGATGTGGTCGCGGTGGACTTTCTCGCGGTGGACAGCCAAGGGCGGCCGCTCGCTGATCTGAAGCCCAGCGACCTGACGCTGAAGGTCGACGGCAAGCTACGCGAAGTTCGATCGCTCCAATTCGTCCGCGTTGGAAGCGCCGAAACGCCCGGCCCGGCCAAGCCGCCGGTCACTGCCCTGCCGCGGCCGTTCGCGGACAATCAGGAGAACGTGCCCGTTGAGCCCTCGGCGAATGCGCCGCGCGCGGTGCTGTTCGTGATCGACCATGAGCACATCCGCCCCGGCGGTTCGCGCGTCGTGCCGGAGATCGTGAACGGGTTTCTCGACATGATGGCCGACGGTGATCGCGCAGGGCTGGTCACGATGCCCAACGGCCGCCTCGAGGTGGATCTCACGCCGGACCTTGCACTCGTTCGCCGGACGGTTGCGAACGTGTCAGGACGCACGCCGGCGCCAGCCGCAGGTGAAGATTTCAGCATCGGGCTCACTGAGGCGATTGCTGTAAGCCAGGCCATCGACAAGCCCAACCACCCAGTCGTGCAGGAGATCGCAGACTTCGTCTGCCGCTTCAACCGAGGTACGGAGTACGCCTCCTGCATGGCCCGCACGACCGCCTCGGTAGCCGCACAAGCCGTGCAGGTGGCGCGGACTTCCGAGGCATCGACGCACGCGTTGATGATGTCGCTCCTTGACTTTCTCGGCGGGCTTGCCTCTGTGGACGGTCCGAAGACGCTCGTGTTCGTGTCGGAGGGCTTTGCACCGTACTTGGACACCATTCAGGACCTGGCCAAGGTAACGACCGCCGCCGGACGCTCCCGCGTCCAGTTGTACGCAATCCAGCCGCACGTGACCGCGATCCAGGATGCCTCGCGCCAGCGCATGCCGAAGAGCTTTGCTGAGGACCTGCAACTGCAGTACTCCGGGCTGAAGGACCTGTCGGTCGCGACGGGTGGCAATCTGATGCGGTTGTCGGGCACGCCGGAGAGCGCGGTCGCGCGAATCGGGCGCGAGACGTCCGCCTACTACCTGCTCGGCTTCGAACCGGCGCCAGGCGAGCGCGACGGCAAGAGCCACAAGATTGAAGTTGGCGTCCAGCGGCGTGACGTGGCAGTCCGCGCGCGGCCCGAGTTCACGATCCCAACGGCGGAGAAGCCTTCGGCGTTGGTCAGCGCCAGGCCTGCGGATCGCGATTTGCCGCTACGCGCGCTCGCGTACCCTTTCAGAGGCGCCGATACGACATCCGTCAAAGTCGTCGTCGTCGTCGAGCCTCCGGAGTCCACAACGCGGTTCTCGGCTCTGAACTTTTCACTGACCGATCCGTCTGGCAAGACGATTGCTGCGTGGACGGCGGACGCCGCTCAACTGTCGGCACGGCCGCTCGTGTCGGCGACAACGGTCCCTCCCGGCAACTATCGCGTCGGCGTTACAGCAACCGACTCCGACGGTCGCATCGGCGTTGTCAACTACGACTTGTCCGCCGGTCTTGTCCCGGTCGGATCCCAACGCGCAGGGGCGTTGATGCTCGGCGTGACGAGCCCGGCCGGCGCCTTCGCACCGAAGCTCCTGTTCGGCCAGGGGGATGAAGACGTGACGGGGTACTTTGAGCTGTATGGCCCGCTGTCAAACGAGCTCACCATTGCCTGGGAGCTTCTGGCGTCGCCCGACGGTCCGGCACTCGCAAACGGTCCGTTCACGGTCTCCGGCACGGCGGACGCGGATCGGTTCGTCGCGAGCGGAGAACTACCGCTCCTGTCCGTCGCGCCGGGAGACTACATCGTCCGCGCTACTGTCAGCGTCAACGGCGCTGTCGTCGGCCGGCTGAGTCGCGCGCTGCGAAAGAAGTAATTCCTATTTTCCAGCCAACAGCTTCCGCACCTGGGCGACGGTGTTGTTGATCCCGATCTCCGCCAGGTCCTTGCCGATCGCTTTCGTCGCAGGATGTGGATTGCCGCTGAGTCCGTTGTTGGCGCGCGGGCTGCCATCTGGGTTCGTGCCGCGGCCGCCGCCTCCTCCGCCCCCGCCACCTGCACGTCCGCCACCGCCTCCGGCGGCGCCACCACCTGCACCGGCCGCAGCACCGCCGCCGCCGGCGGCACCGCCCGCCCCTGCGGCTGCCCCGCCGCCACCCGCCGTCGCACCGCCTCCTCCGCCGCCGGCTCGCGCGGCGCGCGCGTCTCGGTTGTCTTTCCAGGCCTTCAGGTCGGCTTCAAGCGACGCGCCTTCGAATCGTGTGCCGTCGAACGGGACTGTCTTGTAGTTGGGACGGATGAATGCGTACTGGGTCGGCTCCCAGTACATCATCTCGGCCGTCTCCATCATGCCGCCGTGACCGGCGATCGGAAGCTTGTGCTCGTACATGTACATGTCGATGTCGTCGTGCGTCTTCTGGTAGAAATCGCCGACGTAGTGCACGCGGATGCCTTTCGCCGCGAACTTCGTCGACATTTCCTCGGACACCTGCCGCATCTCGTTCTGGCCGCCACCGTGATCGCCCATGAGGAAGATGTCCTTGAAGCCGATGTACATCAGGCTCTCGACCGCGCCCTGAATGATTCCTTTGAAGGTAGCCGAGTCCACCTGGATGGCGCCGGGATTCGGCGCCGTCGGGCCGTCGGCTTCAGCAAAGGCCTTCCAGGAATTCGCGTTGAAGCCACCAGTGGCCGCCACGGCGAACGGGATCGTCGGCGCGACGATGGTCTTGCCGAGTCTGCGCGCGGCTTCCACGGCCCGATGCGTAGCCAGGACGTTGTGCACGCCGATCGTGGCGTGGGGCCCGCGGATTTCGGTGCCGCCGGTAACCACGAACGCCGACGTCCAGCCGTTCTTGACCTTGTCTGCGAGCTCCGTCTGCGTGAGGAGATCGAGTTCGACGACCTTGTCCACGTTCATGCCGGCCACGCCCTGGCCGGGCGAGATTTGCGCGTACGCGACAGGAACCAGAACGGCAGCGAACAGGCACAGGATCGGCAGCTTCCTCATACGTCCTCCGACGGGGTCAGGTTGGGCGACGCCGTCAATCTACGCCGGAGAGCGCCGCAGAGCAAGGATTCGATGGCGGCCGCCCGCGCTTTTTTCGTGGGTTCCTACCCCATCGGTGCGTCAATAGAGATGTGACGCCGCGGCTGCAGGAGACCCACATCCTCGAGATCTACCGGCAGACGATCGGGCCGCTCTACGCTTACGTCTCCAGGCGCGTCGGCGGCGACGCCGGTCTCGCCGAAGATCTCGTCCAAGACGCCTGGATGCGCGCCCTCGACGCATGGCAGACGCAGGGCGTGCCGAACGAGCCGCTCGCCTGGCTGACGCGCGTCGCGCACAACGCGCTCGTCAGTCACTTCCGGCGAATTCGGCCGGAACTCGCCGACCCGGCAATCATCGATCTCGAAGCGGCGTCGCCGTCAGAAGACCCCGATACCGCGGCCGTCGTCGGGTGGGGCCTCGCCAGATTGCGCCGGCCGCATGCGTCGGTGCTCGAGGCCTTCTACTTCGACGGCAAGACCGTCGCGGAAATCGCGTCGGAGCAGGCGACGTCGGAACGCGCCGTTGAAGGCCGCCTGCGCCGAGCCCGAGCGAAGCTCAAGAAGACACTGACCCGAATTCTGCGGCCTGCCAAGCGCGGCCGCATCAGCGGAGAACCCGACCATGCCCGTTACCCACGAACCTCGTAACGCGTTCATCGAGCGCCTGCAGACTCAGATCAGTGCGGACGTGCAACGCCGCAACCGGCTGCCGGCGCCCGCCCGATGGGATTGGATGCGATCGCCGCTTCGGCTGGCTGCGGCGGCGGTAACGCTCGTCGTCCTCTCCATGGCCGCCGGCGGCGCGGCCGTCGCGGCCGCATATCAGGCGAAGTCCAACGAGCAGCGCGATCTGCTCACGGCGAGCTATTCACAACGCCTGCTGCTGGCCAAGACGCAGGAGCAGATCCTTCGCTTGGAGATGCAGACAACCGAGCAGCAGTTCAGAACAGGACTGGTCAACCAACTGACGGTCCTGGAAGGCCGCGCGCGCCTGACCGATGCGGTGAGCAACATCCAGGCGCTCGAATTGCAGCTCGCCGAAATCGCGGCTTCCGGACGCGAGCCGAGCGACGCGATCTCGGCGCCGCTCGTCGGCGGGAAAGACTACGTCAGCGAGCGGATCGGAATCGCGATGAGCGGCCTGAAGGGCCGGCTCGAGCTCGAACAGGCGCGATTCAGGTACACGGATGTGCGCGTCGCTAATGGCGTGGTGCCAACGCAGGAGCTCGAGGCCGTCCAGGTCCGGCTCGCCGAAGTAGAAGCCGGAATCGCGGCCGCGGGCCAGAAGCTCGAGCTTCGCCGGCAGTTCCTCCGCAAAAGTATCGAGGCGCCGCAGGCTGAACTTCGACTGCTGGCCGTCGAGGCAGAAATGAGGATCACCGTGCTCAGGCGATCCATTGCGTTCGCGTCGAAAGACGTCGAGCGCCTGCGGACCTGGGCGCAGATCGGAACGGCCACTCCAACCGACGTTGCACAGGCGCAGGTCAGGCTCGCCACGCTCCAGTCGCAGCTCGCCGTTGCCGAGCTCGACCTCGCGCTCGTCCAAAAGCGGATCAAAGACGGCCGGGACGAGCACTAGCCGAAGGCGCTAGCGAATGCGGAAGCTGAACTTCACGCCAGCCTCGCTGGTCGCATTGCGCGGCTCGTAGAAGCCGAGCTGTTGCTGCGCCGAGATGCCGTTCACCGTGAACGTCGCGGCTGAGTAGTTGACGTTCGAATCCCCGACGTTCCAGTAGACCCAGTACGGCTCCACCGACCAGCGCCGGCCCATCTCGATCTTCGCGCTGGCACGCAGCGCCCGCCCGCTGTGCTGATCGAACGCGATGTCTGTAAAGCCGTTAATGGTGAACGCCGGGGCCGTCGCCGTCGCAGGCACATCACCGCCACCGAGTTTGGATTGGTACGTGGTCTGCCAGCCCCGAATCAGGTGGTCATACTCGAAGTTCAGGCTCAGCACGCCGTGCGACCCGATCGTGGTCCGAGCCGTGAGACTCATCGGCACATAGAGGTACTTGTCCGTGCGATATCCCCCGACGTCCGCGAGACCATTCGACAGATGGCGAACGCCGATCCCGGCTTCAGGCGACCAAGCCCATCGCTGTCCGGCGAAGACTCTGCCGGCCAGCCCGCGACCCTCCAAATACCAGTCCGGGTTGCCGGAATCCTCGCAAGGCGAGTAGTCGCCTATGTCCAGCGCATAACCGTTTGGTGAAGCGCTGTTTGGAGTGATCAGCCAGGGGCCACACCAGCCGTCGTAGTTGGTGCTGCCGAAGCTGGCCCTGGCATTGGCTCGGACAAACCAGTGCCGGCGTCCTCCGATCGAGAAGACTCCGCTGTACTCGCCCGCGAACTTCGCGCCATGGATGGAAATACTCGTGTCGCTCGGCTCGACGTAGTCGTACCAACCCAAGCCGAACGTCAGTTCGTGACCAGCTGAAGCGGGCGGCGGCGCGCCAGGCTTCGCACCCCCTGTCTGCGCGAAGACCGGGAAAGGGATCAGTGCGATCAGTGCGGCGACAATGAGAATGGGTCTCCTGGACATGGTGCTCCATGGAGGCGAGAGCATGGCACCTCCGATTAGAGTGCGCGCGCGAGCTGGTTTCAAGGGCCAGCAGACCCGGTCACAGAACCTTCACATATGATCGAGCGCGAATGACCCGCTCGATCTCCCTCCTGGCTGTCGCCCTCTCTCTGACGATCGCTCTCGGCGCTCAGCAGTTGCCTGCGCCCTTCGCGACGCCGTGGTTTCGGAAAGCCACGCGGGTGGTCGCCATGCCGGAGGGACATCAACTCACGGTACCTGCCGGATTTGGCGTGCAGGTGTACGCGGACAAAATGCAATTGCCGCGCTTCATGGCGCTCGCGCCCAACGGCGACGTGTTCGTGTCCGAGCCTGTCAGCCGGACGGCCGGCAAGATCACAATCCTTCGCGACGCCGACAAGGACGGCGTCGTCGAGACGCGCGAGACGTTCGCGCAGGGCCTCAATCGTCCGTTCGGGCTGGCGTTCTGGAAGGGTCATCTCTATGTCGGCACGAATGACAGCGTGATTCGCTTCACCTACCGGGCGGGCCAGACTGTTGCGGAGGGCACTTCGGAGAAGATCGCGGACCTTCCAGCGAGCGATGCCGCGCTCGATCAGGACACGGCGGATCGACTGAAGATTCCCCTCAACCAGACCCGTGGCTACAACCACTGGACGCGCAATGTCATCGTGAATCCGGCAGGGACGAAACTCTATGTGTCCGTCGGCTCGGCCACCAACGCGACGCCGGAAGACCAGCCGGGCACAATCGAACGAGCCGCCATCCACGAATACAACCTCGATGGAACGCGCCACCGGCTGTTTGCGAGCGGGCTGCGAAATCCCGTCGGACTCGCCTACTTTCCCGGCACTGCGACGCTGTGGACATCGGTGAACGAGCGCGACCACCTCGGCGACGATCTCGTTCCTGACTTCATCACGTCGGTAAGAGACGGTGGTTTTTATGGATGGCCGTACTCGTACATCGGCCCGCACCTTGATCCGACGGTCGCAGTGCCACGGCCCGAACTGGTTGCGAAAGCAATCGCCCCCGGGGTCCTGCTGCCGTCACATTCGGCGGCACTTGGGCTCCTCTTTTACACGGGCTCGCAGTTTCCGTCCGAGTACCGCAACAGCGCGTTCATCGCTCTGCATGGCTCGATCAATCGATCGAAGCTTGCCGGCTACAGCGTCGTTCGCGTGCCGTTTCGAAACGGAAAGCCGTCGGGTCCCGCGGAGAACGTTCTCACGGGCTTCATCGCCAGAGACGATGAGGAGAAGCAGGCGTGGGGACGGCCGGTCGGCCTGCTCCAGTTGTCCGACGGTTCGCTGCTGATTTCGGACGATGGCGGGAATCGAATCTGGCGGCTGACGTACTCTGGCAAGAAGTTGCCAACACTCTTGCCACGCTGACACGAACCTCCAGACCGGTCGGAGCGGGCACTGGCCCGGGCCTTGCACCATTTCTGGCTGTGGGGCGAAGAAACCGCAAGAGTCGGCCACGCCGGCGGCGCCGGCATCATCTTCAGACGATGCTCGCTGCGGGGTCTGTGCTGTGTGTTCCGCACGCGGGCCATCCTGCCTCCACTCGGCGGCCAACAGCGCAGGCGCATGTGCGCGCGGTGGCCGTGCCCATACCAATCGTCACCACGTCCACTGCATTCAGGCTCACGCCAGAGCACGCGTACGACGACGTCATTCAAGAGGCCGCGCAGAAGTACTTGCTCGACCCGGATCTGATTCGCGCGGTGATTCGGACGGAGTCGGCGTTCGACGCTGCAGCCGTGTCGAGTGCCGGCGCCCAGGGCCTGATGCAGCTGATGCCGGCGCTTGCCGCCGAACTCGGTGTCACCGACCCGTTCGATCCGCGCCAGAACGTCATGGCGGGATCGAGATACCTCGGCGCGCTGCTCGCATATCACGGCGGCAACATTCCGCTCGCGCTCGCGAGCTACAACGCCGGGCCGGGTGCCGTCGCTCGCTACGGGGGCATCCCGCCCTACGAAGAGACCGAGCGGTACGTCAGAACGATCGTGGATCTGCTGGAAGAGAACGAGAACTGACCCTCAGAACGACAGACTCGCCGAAAAGTTGAGGCGCCGCACATCGCTGACCGACGTCGGCTTCATGAAGAACGGCGAAGTCATCACGCCGCTGAAACCTGAATAGTTGTGGTGATTGGTCAGGTTCGAGATGCGGACCGATAGCGACATACGGTAGCGCGGCGCTGGCGGCGGCTGCGTGACCGCGCCCGTGCTCGAGATCGTCACGCCCCCTGGCGCGCGGACGCTCCCGAAGCTGAGCGAATACGAGAGACTGCCGCTGACATTCCAGTTCCATGGATAGCGCACGGTATTACGGGCGACACCGGCCGGACGATCGTTGAAGAGCAAATCCCCGTTCGTGTCGACGCCTGTCGTGATTGTGTACGGCGAACCACTTGACGCGCTCCAGGTCAGATTCGCGGAGAGGTTGCGGACGGCGGACGTACTGAAGCCGCCCGACACGCGCTGCCGGACATCGCCTCCGCCTGGGCCCCATTCGGTATCGAACGTGCCGCTCGCGGGCGCGGCGTAGGGGCCATCCGAGTTGTTCCGGACGCCGCCGAGGAAGTAGCTCGCGTTGAAACTCATGCGCCGCCAGTTGAATCGCGCCTGCGCATTGGGCGCGCCCGGCGGCAGCACGCTGAAACTCACCGACGTATTCAACGAGCGCGTGTGTTGTCGCCCCTCGTCCACGGCCATGATTACCGTTCCAAATTGAGGATCCGGACGGACACCGTTGACGGGAGCATTGAGATTGACGCCACGCAGGATTCCACCGGCCCGAATGACGCTCAGGGACAGGCTGCCGCGAAGCCGTGGCGTGATGGTCTGATCGATTCCAACGCTCACGCGCTGATTCCGCGCCATCTGGATGTCGTCCTTCAGAAGATAACGATTGACGGGCGGCACAACGCCGCCGGTCGAGCCGCCCGGATCGGGATAGGACGGATTGACGATTTGCAGCTCGCGCTGCCGGAAGCCGTCGACCCGCATCGCCTGCTCGAACGTGCCCGCGCCCAGCCAGTCGTAGAAAATGCCCCAGCTCGCCCGCACAGTCGTGCGTCCGCTTTTGAATGGAGCCCAGTTGATGCCGACTCGCGGGCCGATCGCCGTGCTGTCCCGCACGTGCGACTGCCCCTCGTAACGCACGCCGACACTGAACGTGAACGCTTTGCTGAATCGCACGTCGTCCTGGACGTACGCGCCGAGCCAGGCTTCGAGATAGTGAATCAGTGGATCGCCGATGCGACGCGTATAGAACGTCGGCTTCCCGGCCTCGAAGTCCGCAACGCTCGCAAAGGTGTACGTGCCGAGATGGTTCGAGACCTGATCGCTCGTGTACCAGGTGCCCCAGAGATCCACGCCGCCCCGGAACGAGTGGATACCGCGAATGTGGTCGAAGTCCGACAGAATCCGTAGATCGCGACCCGTTCGCGCTCCGCCGACCTGGGCGCCGCCGCGCGTGAAGGCATCCGTGACGATGACGGTGGGCGCCCGGAGGTAGGCAACCGACTCGGATCGGCTCCAGTAGAAGTCCATTCGCGTGTTGAGGAACGTGCGGCGGCCGACCGGTCCACTCTCCTGGATCCGCAGGCTGCCGTTCGAGCCTTCGTTCGAGTAACCGCGCTCGATCAGGCTGTAGCCGCCGATGCCGAGGTTCTCGCTGGAGTTCCGCCCGCCCGAGTAGGACAGACGCATCTGGTGATTGCGTGAAATGACGTAATCGAGCGACCCGCTGAAATTGACGCTCTTGCGTGGCGTCCGTACGCCGAGCGTCTCCGAGACGTTGCCGCTCGGCAGCACGACGTTGACGATCGGCGTCGAGAATGAATACGACTGTCCGAGGTTCGCGGAGAACGAGACCCTGTTTGGAATGACGGTCCGGCTGATGCTGGCACCGAAGTTACGGCTCTGTTCCGGCCCCTTTCGCTCCACGAACGGACTCCGCCCGGACATCGACCCGTCCTGAAAGGCGAGCGATGTGTTCACGCGGAGCGGCCCCGCGCCGGGCCGTGTGATTACGTCGATGAAGGTCATGCCGGCGCTATGGTTTTCCGCCGCGAATGCGTCGCGAGTAATGTGGATCGACTGGATCTGCGACTTTGGCGGCAGCTCGCCGCCCTCGAAGCTGTTGATCCGGATCGTGC
Organism: Vicinamibacterales bacterium; assembly: GCA_035606665.1. Taxonomy (GTDB): domain Bacteria; phylum Acidobacteriota; class Vicinamibacteria; order Vicinamibacterales; family SCN-69-37; genus DASUGC01. The sequence continues at coordinate 307,190 of DATNEY010000027.1, forward strand.
CCCCGCCGGCGAGTGCCTGCAGCTGGGCCGCCATCTCGGCCGGATCGTCCGACAGCGCCTCGATCTGCTCCCGCGAGAGTGCTGTTCCGAACGCCGGCCCTCGCGGATCCGTCGCAGCCGCGCGGTTGTCGCGCGCCACGATGACCGACGCCTCGAGCGAGCGCAACGGCAGGATAACCACATGCTTGTTGTCACCCGCGCGCAAGGTCACGCTGCGCAGCAGCCCAACGTCGAACCCCTCGAACTCGGCGGCAATTGAGTAGCGTCCCGGCTCGATCGACTCGATGGTGGCGAGCCCCTTGTCGTTCGACTTCACGGGTGCCACCGGCCTCGCCTTGGTCGCAGGCTCGAGTCCGACCAACGTCACGGTCGCATTCGGCACGACGGCGCCGCTGGGATCGAGGACGGTGACGGTCAGGCGCGACGGGCGAGGCGCCTGGGCTTCAACGACAGACGAAGCCAGGCCGAGTCCCAGGGCAATGACACACCAGAGCATTCGCATGGACATCCCTTGATGGACACACCTAAGACGTCGCCGACGGCGTTCCGGATGGCTCGTCGGCGCCTCCCGCGAACTGATGCTATTTTGTGGCCGCATGCCGAGCCTTCTAGCGGATCCCGTATTCGACCGGCGTCTGAACGAGCTCACAACGACCGCCGATCGCGTATGGCTGATCGGTCTCTCGACGGGACTGGTGCTCACATTAGTCGCGGCCTACCCGTTCGCACACACTCCTTCCGGAAACTTCTGGGCGTATGCGGGATTGCTGATCCGGGGCGGACTCTACCTGTGGGCGGGCGACAGCTTGCGCGGCAAGGGCGGTGAGACGCTCGTCACTCTTTTCCGCGTCGGGCTTGTCGCGGGACTGCTCGAAATCCTGATCGACTGGGCGCTCATCCATTGGCTACCAACGGGCCGGCTGGTCTACCTCACGGGCAACGACGTGGTTCTGCTCGGCTCACCGGTGTGGATGCCACTCGCGTGGGCTTGCGTCATCGTCGAACTCGGGTATCCGGCCCTTCGTGGTTATGCCCTCCTCAAAGACCGGATGGCGCGCATGATGGCCGCTGCTGTGGCCTCGACAGTGGTGGCCATTCAGGCCGGAGTCACGATCGGCTTCTATGAATACTTCGCGTATCGCGCGGACTGGTGGAAGTACGAGCCGGCGCGCGTGATGCTGGGGGACTTCTGCGCCGTCTACATTCCGCTCGGGGAGTTCTTCATGTTCCTGCCCGTGATTCCCATCATGGCCCGCGCGCTCTCGAACCCCGAGCGGCGCACGGCGGCGGCGCTCGAGAGCGGCGCCCTGTTTGCGGCCGCGATCGCCGCAGGCTACGCCGTCGCCTATGTGCTCCTCGAGGTGCGCTGAGAACGGGCCCCGCGATCGAGCAGCGATCGCACTTCCTCGTCCGAGGTCTGTGAGAAGTCCTCGTACCACATGCCGACGGCGTGAAAGGGTTCCGGGGTGGCAACGCAGGCGACCTCATCGACAAGACGCTGGAATTCCTCGTACGTCTCTCGCGCCGCGACAGGCACAGCGACGATCACTCGCGCAGGATGCTGCGCTCGAACCGCTTCGGCAGCCGCTCGCATCGATGCACCGGTGGCAAGGCCGTCGTCCACCAGCACGACCGTTCGGCCGGCGAGATTCAGCGGAGGCTGTTCACCGCGAAACGCGGTTTCCTGCCTGGCGATCTCGATGGCCTGCATGGCGGCGACCCGATCCAGATCTGCCTGCGTCACGCCCAATTCCCGGACGATGCGATCGTTGATGACGCGAATGCCGCCGGACGCGATGGCGCCCATGGCGAGTTCGGGATGGCCGGGCACGCCAAGCTTGCGGACCAGGAACACATCCAGCGGTACTTGCAGGACAACGGCGACCTCGTAAGCGACGGGGACACCGCCACGCGGCAGCGCGAGAACAGTCGTATGGCGTCGATTGGCGTGAGGCAGCAGCCGTAACGCCAGATGGCGCCCGGCTTCGTGCCTGTCACGAAATGGCAGTGCGGCTGCCGGTGACACTTGCCAGCCCTGTCAGCGGTGCGCCGGATCGACGCCATCCGGCAGGCGCGCGAGAAAGTGCTGTCGCGCACGAACGACGAGCTTCGGGTTCTTCACACGCACGGTCAGATCGTGGACCTTCCCGTCGAGCGTCTGTGCGGTGAAACCCAGCAGATAGAGATAGTGCAGCTCGCGCATCACGGAGGTGAACAGAGAATTGACGTCGTCCGACGACGTCAGCTGCAAGCGGCCGGCGCCGGTTTCTGATGCGAGCTCGGTCAGAAGCCCGGCGCCGCGCGTCCAGCGCGGGTCATCGATGTTCAGGAAATCCTTCGGCGACGATGCGTTGGACAGCTCGAGGTGATGATGGAGCGTGCATGCGAGCGGCGGACTGGACGACCGTCCGGGCATGCGCCTGGCGGAGCCGAAGCTGAGGCTGCGCTCGGGCGGCGCGGTGACGATGATGTGAGGCTTGAAGATGACCGCGTACACCATCACGTCTTCGGCGCGGATTCTGTTCAACAGCTTCGGCCAGCGCATGTCGCTCGCCGTGTCGCATCCGTCCGTGAAGACGACCACCACGCGGCGTCCCGTCTCCAGAAGGAGTTCGGTGATGCCGGCGTCGATGGCATCCAGGAGACGCGTCGGGTTGCTGAACGGCAAGTCCCTGCGGATCCACGTGAGGAGCCGATCGCGATCGGCCGTGAACTCCGGACTGATCTCGATGCGGTCGCTGAACCTCCCCACCTTCGCCTTGTCGTCGGGATTCAGCCGGATGACGAACTGCTCCGCCGCGAGCTGTGCCAGGTTTATCGAGGGCATCATGCTGGCGCTCACGTCGACGAAAGCGACAGCCCGCAGCGGTTGCAGGCCACTCGAGAAAGTCGTGATCGCCTGAGGGCGGCCGTTGTCCAAAACCGTGAAGTCCTCGCGCTTCAGCTCCGTCACGAGTTCGCCCTGTGTGTCGAACACCGAGACGGGCACCGCGACTGTTTCGATGCGGCCCCGAAACACCGGCTGCTGGACCTGCTCCACGAGCATCGACACGCCGGCCAGGAGCGGGGCCCAGATGCGCGAGGGCGGGATCACATCGAAATGCTACTACCCGCCCTCCACATCTTCGAGCCCTGTCGTCACAGCCGCTTGATATACGAAATCATCACGTTCAGATTGGTCACGACTCCGATGATCTGCACCTTGTCGCCAATGGCCAACGCGTCGCACGGTCCATCGAAATTGGTGTTCAAGCTGGCCGCCCCCGCGTAGCCGTTCACGGTCAACTGCAATTGCGGGCAGGAACCTGACAGGGCTCCGATCGTGCCCTCGATCCAGAACCCGCCGCCGGGAGCATCGCTGAGGATGTTGATGCTGCTGGCGACGACCGTGCCGCCCCCGGCGACGCGGCCCACCACATCGACCGTCTGGCCCGTCGAGAGCGCCAGGGACTTCTGCGGATCCCCTTTGCGCTTCACGTCAGTGAGGGCGGTCACGTTGACCGTTCGACCGCCCACCGTCACGTCGAACTCGGGCGGCAGGCCGTTCTTGTTCGTGATTGTTCCGGTCAGGCTGATGGCCGGCGAGACGATGGCGAGCCGGCTCGCATAGAAACGGCCGGGCTGCTGGGCGCCGGTGACGTCCACCATCAGGCCGTCACGAAGTTCGCTGAACTGGCTGCCGTCCAGAAACACGGTGCTGTTGTCACCCTGAATCGGTGTCGTGCCGACGTTGAACTGGAATGCTGACCGCGTGCCGGCAAAGCCGCTGATCTGACCGGTCATGCCTGCGCTCGTGGCAGTTGGAGAGGTCACGGTGCTCGGTGCCGCTGGATTGTGCAGGTCGCAAGCGGTGATACCGAGCGTGAGGATTGTCACCGTCGCGAACAAGTGAAATCGCCTCATGGGCTGGTTGACAGCAAACGCCGTTCCATCCCCGGATCACGCGGAGATCACTACGTATTGCAACAAATCCGCTTTTTCGGAGCCGTGTCAAAGGTACCGGTGCGGGTAAGAACCTACCGAGTCCATGTAGTCGCCGCGCTAAGATCCGCGCACATGTCACAACCAGTTCTCGTCGCTGGAGCAAAGCGACGCCGGACGAGCCGGTGATGGCAATGGGCTGCTGTCCCCGATCGTGCGGCCCTTCAACGAAGTCGCGGCACGTCTGATGACGCTCGGCTTGTACGCAGCAACGCGGTCAACGGCCTTCCCGGACTGGAAGAGGGCCGCCGACCGCTTCGCCGTGACACCCGAAAGCGTCGAAGAACACGTCGATCGAATGACGTAGCGTTATGCCAGGGAGCGCATGAACGTCAGTTTGTAACCGTCAGGATCGGAAATCGAAAACGCGCGCATGCCCCACTCGTCCTGCGGCTCCTGATCGAGCGTGCCGCCGCGTGCCTTGATCGCCGCCGCGTAGCCGTCGATGTCGGGTCCGGTGGTGATGTACATCCGGACGCCCTGCCCCTTCACCCGGTCGCGGCCGAGCTTCCAGTCATCCTGACCGATGTTGATAGTGACGTCGCCGAGTGTGACGGATCCGCCGCGATAGACGCCTTCAATCTCCCAGTGATCCTTGCGGCCGAAGCCGAGTACGTCGCAGTACCACTTGATGGTCGCGGCAGCGTCGTTCGCTGTGAAGCCCGGTGTGACGCTGAGCGGCGAATGACCACTGGCGCGCGCGGGCCGGCGGACGGGCGCCGACTTTCTTGCGGCCTTCGGTTTCGACTTGGGCTTGGATTTCGGACGTGACTTCGACTTGGAAACTCTCGTCTTCGACTTGTTCTTCGATTTCTTTGCCATGTGGGCGTTCTCTCCTTGAACACGCCCATCTTATCGCCGCGCCTTACGAATGTCAGTGACGCGCGGCGGTGCGAAGCATCTGCACGGTCGCTCGCCAGTACGTGGTGCGCGATGCGCGAAGCCGGCCAGCCCAGGGCGTTCTGAGGATGAACGCCTCCATCTGCTCGAAGTTCGTGTACGAGACGCTGGGATCCCAGTGATGCAGAAGGTGGCGGTTGACCCCCGCGGCGCCGAAGTAGCGGGAGAACGCATCGTCGCCAAACCAGCGATTGAGCGCCCCATGCTCGCGGCTTGAAAAATCGATGTCACACGTGGCTTCGAACGACCGGTGCTCCAGAATCTGCCGCGTCGCGTTGAACGCCGGATAAAGCACGGCGAAGCCAAATAGCCACGCGAGCGCCGCACCCCAGAGACCGAACCACAATGCCACGGCGATAACCGAGCCGTGAAGCAGCACTGTTCGACCCAGAGCAATCAGCACTTCGACTTCCGAGGCCCCTGATTTCAGCCCCCGCACCTGCTCAACATCGTCAGCCGCGGCCTTTGGCTTGACGATGCGGCGGTAGACCAGCACGAGGACTTGGAGGCCCGTGACCGCGCGGAGGAAATACCAGGGGTCCAGGCACTCGTAATACGAGAGTTCGGTGTCGAGATGATCGCCAAGGTGCACGTGGTGCTGCATATGGCTCTTGCGGTAGCCGCGAATCGGCAGCGCGAACAGAGGCCACAGGAGCCAGTCGGCAAGAAGGTCGTTCAGTTTGCGGTTACCGGCGAGGTGCCCGTGGGCACCCTCGTGCGCAAACTGAGTCAAGGCGTGGAGCCAGAACCCCACCCAAAGGGCCGAGAGCGGCGCGAGAAGCAACCCCGCGATGTTTCCCCAGGCGCGGTTCAACGCGACATGGAGCGCAAATCCCGCGATCAACATTGCGTAGCTGAATACCGCTTCGCGCCACGCCCGCGCATAGTCAGGCACCAGGGTCCGCCGATAAGCCAGCCATGTAGTGCCGTCGTCGGCAACCAACTCCGAGTACGGCGGCGCGCCGTTGTAACCGCTTCGTTCGCTCATACGCCGATTGATTCTTCGGCCACCGGGGCTGCCAACTTCAGGATTGTGGAAGGGTACGCACCTGCGCCGCAAGCACAGGCAGGATCACAATATTGCAACTTGTCTGTGAACTAGTGCAGTCTGAATTCGAGGACCAGTCCAACGCGCGTCGCGACTGGCTTGCCGTCCCGGTCGACGCCCGGCTTGAAGAGCCACTTCTTTGCCGCTTCCATCGCAGCCTGATCGAGACCGTAGGTGCGATCGAGGGACTTGGTCACGCGAACGTCGCCCACGGTGCCGTTCTCCAGCACGATGATCTCGAGCTCAACCTGGCCCTGAATCTTGGCCCGCATCGCATCGCTCGTGTACTTGGGCTTCTCTTCCCTGCGCATTTCAGGCCAGCTGACGCCGTTGCCTGGCGCGTATGCACCACCGCCAAAACCACCGCCGGTGCCGGGGCCCACGCCATTGCCGGTACCTGTACCGACTCCGCCGCCTCGTCCACCGCCGCCATAGTTCGCCATCGAAATCAGATTCGTTCCGGAAGCCTGCAGCACCGTCGAGTTCGTCGTAATCGGCGCAACGAGAGTCGGCATCGGAGGCGGCTCAACCGGAGTCGGCACGGCGATTGGAACCGGTACCGGAGCCTTCGCCGTGGGAATCTCCATCTTCTTCACGGGCGCGGGCGCCGGACTTCCACCGCCACCACCGCCCGGACCGGCCTTCGGCACGAACGCCATCTTGAACTCGAGTGGGATCGTCTGCTCCAGCACTTCGCTCGGGACGACGGCGAAAATCGCGAGGACTATGGCGAGCAGACCGCCATGGATGAGGAGCGACGTGCCCAGCGCACGGCCAAGCTTGCGATCGTCCGCATGCGAGTAGACGCCATCCGCACCGAGCCATCCGGACGCGGAGATCGCCCCACGTGCCTGTTCCGGTTCGGCCGGAGTCGCCGCTGGCGGCGTCGAAGGACTGGCGCTCATCGGAAGCTCGGAATCTGTTGACAGTATACTCACTTGACTCGCCCCGGCGTTTCTCTCACGCCCCACATTCCTTTAGATTGCAAGACGGGTGCCTTGGCCGGATCGTTCGCGACCGGCGCTACTTTCCACAGAAACGTCACAGACGGAGGTCCCACCGTCCTCCCCGGTGTGCGAAACCCGAATTCCGCGCGCCAACACTCGCCCGCGGACCCCGGGGTGTAGAATCTGGACGTCACGCCGGGAGGGTCCGGCCGGAGTCGCCCATGCTTGGACTACGCCTTCCTGAACTGCTTGTCATTCTCTTCATCGTCATTCTGATCTTCGGTGCGAACCGCCTGCCCGACCTTGCAAAGGGTATTGGCAAGAGCATCAAGAACTTCAAGGAAGCCAGCAAGGAAGGCTCCGACAGCGGCAAGAACGGCTAGAGCACCACGCGGACGTCGCCCGCCCGCCGGGTCACACGTTCCCGATCGAGCCATTCCAGCAAAGGTATCGCGTGCTTTCGGGTCAACCCGAAGCGTGACTTGAACGTCGGCACATCGAATGTCACGCGCGCGTCGGCGGCCTGCCCCACCCGCTGCGATCTCACAGCCGACTTCAGCGCTCCGAGGGCATCCTGATGAAACAACAGGCCGCCGGTGCGGATGATGCGCTTCTCTCGAAGCAGCCATTGAATCGCACGGTCGACGTCCTGCGTTCTGACACCGAGCAGCACCGCGAGTTCGGCAGCATCGGGCGGCGACAGCGCCCCGTCACGAAGCACGTGCTCGAGTCGTCCGTGCAGTTCCTGCTCCGCAGTCGACGCGGTCGGCGTGTGGCTGGCCAGCGCCACGCGATCCTTCCCTCGCACGAGTCCTCTCGCGGCGAGCCGTTGGAGGACCACAGCGACCAGCTCGGGCGGCGCGTGCCCGCCGCGTCCGCGTATCGCGCCCGGGCTGAGCCCGGGATCGAGCGGATGGCTGCGATGGAATTCCTCCAGCGCGGATACGACGAGTGCTTCCCAGCGTGAGACAACCTCCGCATCGACCGCCCGATCGGCCACCCGCACCGCGGCACCGCCTGCAATGGCACCTTCGAAGGCCTCGGCGGCGCCCGCCTGGTCGAGGCCGCAGCGCCTCACGAGATCGCGAACGCCGATACCAACCTCGCCGCGCTCCTGCAGCACGAGATTGATCGGCGGGTCTGGGCGGGCAAGCTGCTGAAATCTCTCCAGCGCGGCATCCCGCCTCAGACCGGCGACCGGCGGCTCCGGATCGAGAACGCTCGCGCCGGCAACGGTCGTGAGTGGAGACCCGGCTCGCAGAATCAGCCGATCTCCTCGCGTCAGGACAACTGGAGATTCGAAACGAAGCCGCGCGAACGCCACCGCACCGGCAGCGACCTCCACGCGCGAGTCACCGGGGCGCACGGGCATCCACTCTGCAGACGCGCGTTGACGCGTTGCCGCAATCGAGACGCGCGCGTTGGTCTCGCCTGACCCCGCATGAATTCGCACACGCGCGCCGTGGCGCAGCGGCGGCACTCCCGCGATCAATTCGAGTTCGACGTCGGCACGGTTCGAGGTGGTGAGCGCGCTCTCAGAGGCGAGCGTCTGCCCGCGGCGCAGGTCGCGCGTCTCGATGTCCGCGAGATTCACGGCGACCCGCTGCGGCGCTTCAGCACGGGCCACTTTCTCGCCGTCGACCTGGACGCCGCGCACTCTGGCGCTGCGCGAGTCCGGAAGAATGGTCAGCGTGTCGCCCTCGGCGATACGGCCCGAAACGAGCGTTCCAGTGACGACGGCTCCGAAGCCCCTGATGGTGAACGCCCGATCGATGGGCAAACGGGCGATGCCCTCGCGCTGTTGGCGTGGCGGACGTCCGGCCAGCGCCGCGATGGCGGCGGAAAGTTCGTTCAGCCCATGCCCCTTCGTCGCTGACACTTCGACCATCGAGGCATCTTCGAGAAAGCTGCCCGCAACGAGATGCTGAACTTCCGACCGTGCATGTGCGACAGCCGCGGCGCCGGCGACGTCGGTCTTCGTCAGTGCGATTACGCCGCGATCCAGCCCGAGCAGGCGGCAGATCTGAAAGTGCTCCCTCGTCTGCGGGCGAACGCTCTCGTTGACATCGACGACAAGTAGCACGGCGTCGATGCCGCTCGCGCCGGCCAGCATGTTCCTCACGAATCGTTCGTGCCCCGGCACATCGACAAAGGCGATCCGCGTCGTACCGTGGGTGAACTGGGCAAAGCCAAGATCGATCGTGATCCCGCGCGCCTGCTCCTCTTTCAGCCGATCGGGATCGGTTCCGGTGAGCGCCTTCACCAGCGCGCTCTTGCCGTGATCGATGTGCCCTGCGGTACCGATGACGATTGAGTTCACTCTGTTCCCGTGCCCGCCGTCGCGCTGGGCGCGATGGCGGGCGAGCTGTTCCTGTGTTCCTGTTGCCGTCGTTATCGTCGCTGGCGTCGTTTGCCTCGTTCGCCTCGCCCCGGCCGGTTGCGGCTTCGACTCGAATCCGGCCGCCCTGCGCCGTCCCGTTTCGGCCGGGCACTCGACGTGCGCGAGCCGCGATTGCGTTCGGATCGGCGGACGAGGTCGAGTATCTCCGTCAGTCCGAGGTCGATCTGCCGGCGCTCCATGTCCACGCGAATCACCTGGACCCGCACTTTGTCGCCGAGCCGGTACACGCGGCCGTTCTTCTCGCCCCGTAACACGTGCGCCCGTTCGACGAACCGGTAGTAGTCATCGGCCATCGTCGAGACGTGAACCATGCCTTCGACAAAGTGCTCGACGAGCTCGATGAACAGTCCGAAGGCACTCACACCGGTGATGTAGCCCTCGAACTCGTCGCCGACCTTGTCGGCCATGAACCGGACTTTCTTCCACTGGACGAGCTCGCGCTCGGCGTCGTTGGCCCGGCGCTCGCGCTCCGACGTGTGGCGCGCGGCTTCCGGAAGATCCTCCGCCATTTCGAGGCGGCTCTCCGCATCCAGTCCCTTGCGTGATGCCCGCAACGAGCGATGCACGACGAGGTCCGGATAGCGGCGGATCGGCGACGTGAAGTGCGTATAGCTCTCGGCCGCGAGGCCGAAGTGGCCGAGGTTCTCCGGATCGTACCGGGCCTTCTGCATCGTCCTCAACATCAGAAAAGCGATCGGCCGCTCCTCCGGCTTGCCCGAGATCTTGTCGACGAGCTTCTGGAAATCCCGAGGCGCCAGTTCCTCGCCGGCCTTGCCCAGGCCGTAACCCAGAGTCGAGATGAACTCCTCGAAGATCTCGACCTTCGCGGGATCGGGATCCTCGTGCACGCGATAGAGCGTCGGCGCCCCAATCTTGTCCAGATGCGCCGCCACCGTTTCGTTCGCGAGCAGCATGAACTCCTCGATCAGCCGGTGGGCGACGTTGCGTTCCGACGCGACGATGGCTTCGACGAGCCCGGCTTCGTCCAGCACGATCTTGGATTCCTGGAGGTCGAAGTCGATCGAGCCGCGGCGGCGCCGCCGGCTGTTGAGGATTGCAAACAGTTCGTGCATCCGCTCGAACATCGGCACGAGCGGGCGGTAGCGCTCGATCATCTCCGGATCACGGTCCGTCAGAACCGCATTGACGGCGGTGTACGTCATCCGCTCGCGGCTGTGAATCACGCCGTCGTGCATCTCGTACCGGAGCACCGAGCCGTTGCGCCGGTCCACTTCCATGAGGCACGACTGCACCAGACGATCGACGTGCGGGTTGAGGCTGCACAGGCCCGTCGACAATTCGTGCGGAAACATGTGCACGGCGCGCTCCGGGAAGTACACGGACGTGGAACGCTCGTAGGCCTCCTCGTCCAGCGCGCTGCCCTCGACGACGTAGTGCGAAACGTCCGCGATGTGAACACCCAGCCAGAAGTTCCCGTTCGGCAGGCGATCGATCGAGATCGCATCGTCGAAATCACGCGCGGTCTCGCCGTCGATCGTCACGGTCGGCCAGCTCCTGAAGTCGGTGCGGCCCGCGGCGTCGCGCTCGCGGACCGACGACCCGAGACGCTTCGCCTCGGTAACGGCCGCTTCGGAGTGTGCGTCGTTCAGGTTGTACTTGCGGATGATGACCGCGGTATCCACGCCTGGCGCATCGATTGGCCCGAGCACCTCGACCACGCGTCCCAGCGCGGGCCGCGTCGCCGTCGGGAACCGCGTGATCTCGACCGTCACCATTTCCCCGGGCGCCGCGCCCTTCGTTTCGCCGGACGGAACCTGCACGTCCAGCGTCAGCCGCCTGTCGAATGGCACCACCAGGCCGAGGCCGCTGTCGTCCACCTCATAGCGGCCGACGACCTTCTGTGTCGCCCGCTCGAGGATGCGGAGGATTCGTCCTTCCGGTCGATCCGAGTCCTCCGCCCGTTCCAGGCGCACGACAACGCGGTCGCCGTGCATTGCCTGATTGAGGTTGTTGCCGGCGATGAAAATGCCCTTGGGCGATTTCGTCGATCCGTCCTCGGGATCGACAAACGCGAAGCCGCGCGGATTCGTCGAGACGCGCCCGACCACCAGGTTCATGCGGTCGGGCAGGCCGAAGCGATGCCCGCGGATCTCCACGAGCTCGCCGGCGCCCACGAGCGACCGCAGCCGCCGCTTGAACGTCGCGTGTTCGTCACGGCCGACCTTCAGCAGGCGAATCAGTTCTTTCGCGGTCGCGGGGTGGTCCACGCGCTCGCGAATCATCTTCAGGACCTCTTCATCGGTCCACATTTCGTTCAGTCTATCCATTAATCAGCTCTACCCAACCTAGTTGATGAGCCCGGCGTCTACTCCCGCAGTGACGGGCACCGTCGCCGAACTCTTGTCGTTTCCTCTTGAGCCGGGCTCGACCCACACTGCGACCTCGCCTTATCAAGGCTCAGAGACGCCCGACGTCCAGGCGTTGATTGCGCTGGCGCGCTCCGGTGATCAGGCCGCGTTCGGCCGGCTCGTCGATCTCTATCAGCGTGTCGCTGTCCGCACTGCGCTTGCCGCCGTCGGGCGCCGCGAGGATGCCGAGGATGTTGCTCAGGAGGCGTTCCTGATGGCTTGGCGCAAGCTCGGCGCCTTCCGCGGTGAGGCCTCGTTTCGAACGTGGCTCCTGACCATCGTCTGGCGCAAGGCCCTCGACCGCCGCAGGACACAGCTGCTCTGGTGGCGACGCACCGCGCCCCATCCTGAGACCGAGCCCTTCGAGAGCATTCCGGGAGCAGCCGCGACTCCCGAGCGTGAAGCCGTCGCGCGCGATTCGGCCCGCCGCGTGCGACAGGAAATCTCGAATCTCTCGCCCACTCTTCGCGACACGCTGCTCCTGGCGGCGTCCGGCGAATACACCTACGAACAGATCGCTGAAGTTCTCGGCGTCCCACTCGGCACGATCAAGTGGCGGGTTTCCGAAGCACGGCGGCGGATCAGTGAGAGGCTCGGACGATGAAGTCAACGACACCGCTTGCTGTCGACGATCTGGTCGACCTCGTCGCTCGCGAGATGACCGAGGTCGCCAGCGTTGACCTCACGACGCATGTGCTCGCCCGGCTCGAGCCACGTCCGGTGGCCTCCATCTGGCTTCGACTCGCCGCCGGTGGCGGTGTCGCCGCCGCAGCCCTCGTGATGCTCGTACTCTGGTGGCCGCGTTCGCAGCCTCCACTTGGTAACAGAGTCGCGAGCCCCGCCGAACTTGTAACGACGACGACTGCTCCTGGACCTGAGACGGTCGTCGCCGACCGGCTGCCCATCGAATCCAGGGCGCTTCGATCGCCGGGCATTTCGGCGGAGGACGCCGCCTGGCTCGCGCGCGCCGTACCACCGCTGCCGCCAACGCCTCCCATCTCGATCGACCCGATCCAACCGGTGCCCCTGTCGATCGCTCCAATCAGCGTCCAACCGCTCGACCCGCAGGCGATTGAGGTGCCTGCCATCGACGTCCGCAATTCCGGCGGGCGATAGCGCCGGACCTGGTTCTGTAAGGAGACACATGCGACGACTGATCCTTGCTCTCTCGTTTTCTCTGATGCTCGCGCCGGCGATTGCGGCGCAGCAATTGCCGTCAACTGTGCCGCCGCAGACACAACCGCCATCACGAGTTGGCGGACCGCCGACCACGCCCTCGGTTGTGCCGCCGATCACAGCCACCCCTGGGCAGCAGGGAGCGCAGGGACAGCGACCGGGGACGACACCCCCGACCATGCCGCCGTCGCTGGCTGCAGTGGCTGGCCTCCAAGCCGGCAGCATGCAAAACGTGCAACTCGCGATCAGGATCTCGGACTCATTCAGTTCAGAAGTGCAGACGACGAAAACAGTGACAATGCTCGTAGCGGACTACCAGTCGGGTCAGATTCGATCGAGCGTTGGCGAAAGCCTGATCAACGTCGATGCACGGCCGGCGATTCAGCGTGATGGCCGGATCAAGCTTCAACTGACTGTCGAGTACCGGCCTGACCTCATGGCGGAACAATATGAGCAGCTGGCCAAGGCCTCCAAGGGCAGCGGTGTCCGAGTGACGATGCTGACCGAATCGCTCACACTGATGGTCGCGGACGGCAAGCCGACGCTGGTCTCGCAATCGTCGGACCCGCGCGGGGATCGTAAGGTTTCGTTGGAGGTAACAGCGACGATTGTGAAGTGAGCGGCCTTTCGAACTTCGAACTTCGAACTTCCCTAATGGAACGTGCGGGGCTCGGAAAACGCTGAAAGCTTTGTGACCGCGTCAAACTGCTTGAGGAGTTGCCCGACCACCTCGCACGCGTCATCCCGCCTGGACAATTCCTCCATCTGACGGAGGATGCGGCCGAGCGCCTCCTCGGCCTGCGTAATTGCGCGATCAGAGTAGTACTCCCGGTACTGTTCGAGGCACTGGTGATGTTTCAGAAACTCTTCGCGGAAGAACTCGGCGAGACACTGACACGGAGAACCGCCGTAAAGCGGCCGGGGTAAACCACCAAACTCGGACGTAATCGCGCGGTGTTTCGCGGGCATCTCAGGGGGCGCAAACTCAGTGTGCGGCAGGTCACCCTTCAGTGTCAAACCCGACCAGTTCAGGCGCCGTTGACGGCCCGCCGCACCAGCTCGCTGGCGAGCTTCGGGTTGGCCTTTCCACCTGTGCGTTTCATCACCTGACCGACGAGAAAACCCATCACGCTGGTCTTGCCCGTGCGCACCTGCTCGACCTCGCGCGGGTGCGCCGCGAGTATTTCCGTGACGATCTCGAGGAGCGCGCTTTCATCGCCGATCTGCGCCAGTCCCTCGGTCTGCACGATCTCGGATGCAGCGCGCCCGGTTTCCCACATCTGCTCGAATACCTGCTTGCCGACGGAGGTGCTGATGACACCACGCTCGACAAGAGCGACGAGCTCGGCAAGGGCACGCGGCGCGACCGGACAGCGTCCGATGTCATCGACACCCGTTTCCTTCAACTTGCGCCGCACTTCGCCCTGGATCCAGTTGCCGGCGGTCTTGGGTGGCGCCCCTGCGGCAACCATCGCCTCGAAGTACGCTGCGCCGCCTTCGAGCAGCCGGGCGATGACGTTGGCGTCGTACTCGGACAGCCCGAACTCGCGCACGAACCGTCTGACGCGGGCGGCCGGCAACTCCGGCAGCGCCGCCCGAATCTCCTCGACGCGGGCCGGCTCCACCACCAGTGGCGGCAGGTCCGGCTCCGGGAAATACCGGTAGTCGTGCGCCTCTTCCTTGCTGCGCATCGAGAAGGTCTCGCCGCGATTGGCGTCCCAGAGCCGTGTTTCCTGCACGACGCGCCCGCCACTCTCAACGGTGGCAATCTGGCGGCCGATCTCGAACTCCAGAGCCTTCTGCAGGAACTTGAACGAGTTGACGTTCTTCACTTCCGCTTTTGTACCGAGTGTCGCGGTACCGGCCGGCCGAACGGACACGTTGGCGTCGCAGCGCAGGCTGCCCTCCTCCATGTTGCCGTCGTTCACGCCCAGCGCGACGACGATCTCGCGGATGCGCGAAAAACACTCGGCGGCGTCGGCCGCGGATCGCAGGTCCGGCTCCGTGACGATCTCGATCAGCGGCACTCCCGCGCGGTTGAAGTCCAGGTACGTCGCGCGATCGGAATCCGGGAATCCGTGATGCAGCGACTTGCCCGCGTCCTCCTCCATGTGCACGCGCGTCACACGGACCCTGACAGCCTGCCCGCCCTCGGGCGACGCGAATTCAACCGCGCCCTCACTTGCGAGCGGGCGGTCGTACTGGGAAATCTGATAGCCCTTCGGCAGGTCGGGCTCGGGGAAATACCGGTAGTCGTGCGCCTCTTCCTTGCTGCGCATGGAGAAGGTGCGTCCGGTTGCCGAGTCCCAGAGCCGCGTCTCCTGCCGTACCGTGCCCCCGCCGCGCAACACGTCCACCTGCCGCTCGATCTCGTACTCCAGCGCTTTCTGCAGGTAGCGGAACGAGTTGACGTTCTTGACCTCGGCCTTCGTCCCGAGCGTGGTCTGGCCGGCCGGACGCACCGACACGTTCGCGTCGCAGCGCAGGCTGCCCTCTTCCATGTTCCCGTCGTTCACGCCGAGCCAGACGAGGATGGCGCGAAGCCGGCTGAAGAACTCCGAGGCCTCGGCCGCCGACCGCATGTCCGGCTCGCTCACGATTTCAATCAGCGGGACGCCGCTGCGATTGAAATCCAGGTACGTCCGATCCTCTGAGTCCGGGAACCCCTCGTGGAGCGACTTGCCGGCGTCCTCT
>DATNEY010000002.1:0-63166 GCA_035606665.1 Vicinamibacterales bacterium
CCGATACGCGAAGTGATCCCGCCCGCAATTGCTCGTGAACCCCACGTCGGCCACCGCCGGCGCGTCCGGCGCCGCCAGATACGCCGCATACCGCGCCTCCAGCGCCGCCAGCGTCGCGGCCGTCTTCGCCGACAGCGTCACTACGTGACTCGGCCGCTCGCTCCCCGCCTCCCCCCGCACCGCCGCCGGCGCCTCCTCCACCACCACATGCGCGTTGGTGCCGGTGATGCCGAAGGAGCTGATGCCAGCGGCAAGCCTACCGTCGCCTGTTCGCCAGGGTGCGGACTCCGTGCAGACCCTGATCGGGAGGCGGCTCCAGGGAATATGTGTGTTGGGCTTTTCAACGTGCAAGTGCCGCGGCAGCGTTTCATGGCGTAAGGCGAGCAGGACCTTCACCAGCCCGGCGATTCCCGCGGCAGCTTCGAGGTGGCCCACATTCGTCTTGACCGATCCGACGCGGAGCGGCTGATTCTCGTGACGGCCCGGCCCAAACACCGACGCAAGCGCTTCGATTTCGATCGGATCGCCGAGGATGGTTCCGGTGCCGTGAGCTTCGATATAGCTGATGTCTGCTGGTGACAGACCAGCCTGTCGAAGCGCTTCCTTGATTACCTGTTCCTGCGCAGCTCCGTTGGGTACCGTCAAGCCTCCACTGCGGCCGTCCTGATTGACGGCCGATCCGCGGACCACCGCGATGACGCGATCCCCATGCGCGAGAGCGTCGGACAGGCGCTTCAGGACGATTACGGCACCGCCTTCGCCACGACCGTACCCGTCGGCGCGGGAATCGAAGGTCTTGCACCGCCCGTCCGGCGAAAGCATCTGCGCCTTGCACAAATGCGACGTGATGTCCGGTAGAAGGATCAGATTCACGCCAGCCGCAAGAGCGAGAGAACAGTCGCCATTGCGCAACTGCTGGCAGGCGAGATGAACCGCGACGAGCGACGAAGAACACGCGGTATCCACGGCCAGGCATGGCCCCATCGTCCCGAGCGTGTACGCCAGACGGCCCGCCGCCGCGCTGAGAGTGTTGCCGATGCCGCTGTGCGCATCGGCATCGCGGTCCATCTGCGCGAGTCGCAACGCATGGTCGAACGCGCTGATGCCGACAAAGATGCCGGCCCGCGTGCCCGAAAGTGTGGAAGGGGCGATAGCCGCGTTTTCGAGGGCTTCCCATGCGGCTTCCAGCAACAACCGATGCTGCGGATCGATGCTCCGGGTCTCCCTCGGTGACAGTCCGAAGAACTGCGCGTCGAAGGAATAGACGTCGTCGAGGAAGCTGCCGCGCCGGGTGTACATCCCGTTCGGCGCGGCCGGATCGGGGTTGTAGTGCGCATCCACATCCCAGCGGTCCGACGGAATGTCGCGACTGAGATCCCTGCCTTCGATGAGCACGTCCCAGAACCGTTCGGGTGTGTCCGCACCGGGGAATCTGCAGCCGATGCCGACGACCGCGATCGGCTCACGTGATGCGGACCGAGCCTGAAGCAGTTGCTGCTTCAGCTTCTTGATAGTCAGGAGGGACTGCTGTAACGGAGTCAGTGCCTCCGGCGTGCTCCGGCTCATTGCACTTCCTCTGCCTCGGCTTCGATCAATCGCGCGGCTTCCTCGTCGGACAGGCCCCGGATCGTCTCCAGGAGCGAACGTTCGTCATCGCCTTGGAAAGGTGCGCCGGCCGGAATGGATGCGGAGACATCGATGCCGAGCATCGAAGCAAGTTGAGTGGCCAGCTGACTGACTGACGGATTGCGAAACACGAGGGTCGGCGGTAGCACGATGCCGGTCTCGGCGCTCAAACGATTTCGCAGTTCCACGGCCATCAGCGAGTCCATGCCAGCGTCGAACAGGCGCTGATTGAGGTCGATGCTGGACCCGGCGGGATACCCAAGAACGTTCGAGACAGCCTTCCGGACGTGCGCGGTCAGAGCCGGCCCTCGCTCGAACTTCGGCAGCGCTTCGAGCGTCTGCCGGAATCCGGACTCTCGCTGCCCCGCGGTTCGCGCCACGTGTTCCACCAGCGCGACTTGTCGGCTCGCACCATACGCGTTGGACAACTCGTCCCAATCGACGTCCGCCGCGAGTACCTGCGCCTCCGCAAGTCCCAACGTCTTTTCGAAGAGTTCAAGGCCACGCCGGGACGTCAGATGGGCGAGACCTGCGATGCGTGGAGCCTTTCTGGCGGCCATTCCCACGTTGGACCAGGGGCCCCAATTGATGGTCAGCGCGGGTAATCCGAGTTGCCGGCGGTAATGCGCGAGCGCATCGAGAAAACCGTTCGCGGCGACGTAGCTTGCCTGGCCGGCGGCCCCGACCACCGAGGCCAGTGACGAAAAACAGATGAAATGCTGGAGCTCTTCCCCGGGCTCGGTTTGCGAGAGTTGGTGCAGATTCCACGCGCCAAGGACCTTCGGTCGCATCACGTGCGCAAAACGCTCGCGTGTCTGTTGTAGCAGCACGCCGTCATCGATCACCCCGGCGGCGTGGATGATTCCCCTCAAGGGCATCTTCCCGTTGCGCACGTGCCGCCAGACCTCCGAGAGGTCCTGCAGGCTGGAAACGTCCGCTCGATAGACCTGCACGTCGGCTCCGCGCGCTTTCCATTCCTCAACAGCAGACTTTGCACCCTGACTGTCGAGGCCTTTCCGGCTCACGATTGCAATCGCCCCGGCGCCGTGTTCGATCAACCACTCGGTGATCTCGCGGCCGATGCCGCCGAAGCCCCCGGTAATCAAGTACGTACCGTCCCTGCGGATCCGGGCGCGCGCGGATTGCGGCAATCCACCGATCCCTTCCAGCCTGCGAAGCCGGGCGACATACCGGTTCGTTCCTCGCAGAGCGACCTCAGGCTCCTCGATCTCGGCTCCCACGATCTCCCGATAAATTGCCGGTACATCGACGTCCGTCCCGATATCGACACGGCGGCAGCGCATTTCCGGATGCTCCGCCGCTATCGTTCTTCCCAGGGCCCACAGCGGACCGTGCTCCGGCCGAATTGCCAACCCTGTTTCGTCCACCGCCTGAGATTGCCTCGTGACGATCGTCAGTCGAACGTCTGCTGCTGACGCAGCGAGCGCCTGAACCAGACTCAGTGCGCTCCAGCTCCCCGTTTCCTGCGCAGCCCACACATCACCAGCGTCCGGAGAATCGAGGCTGCAGAGGTGAACCGCGTGCAAGTTCGGGGCGGTGGCCTGGGGAAACGCGTCGGGAACACGGAGGTCGTGGAGCCCTTCTGACGAGCTCGCGAAGCCGACGACCTTCACAGAACGTGCGTTGCCTTCCCGCAGGTCGGTCGCCAGCCGTTCGCCCACTCCTCCACGGTCGGAGAAGATGATCCAGTCCTGCGCGTCCGCCTGTACGTCGGGACGAACAGGGTTCGGCTTCAACTGCCAACGAATCGCGTAGATGGATTTCTCGTCCCGAGCGGCGCTGAACTCGGCGTCAGACGTCTGCCTTGGTTCCGCCCAGAACCTTGCACGCTGGAACGGGTAGTTGGGAAGCGAAAGCTTGGAACGCGAGGAGCGCCATGGCTGCTCGATGGCGGAAAAAACGAAATCGATACCGCCGGCGTAGAGGCTTGCTGCTTTCCGAAGGACCTGAACGGAAGTGCTGTCGTTCAACTCGACGGCAACATCGAATTCCGTGTAGGAAAGGTCCTTGACCGGCGCACACTTGTAAATCGCGCGCGTCTGGATCTCCTTCAGGCAGCTCTCGATGCGTGCGTCGCCGGCGATCATCGCTTCAGGCCGAACTCCCCACGATTCCCACAGGGCTCCCAGCGCGGCCTGTAAAAGACAGCCGGGCTGCGATCCATAACGGTCGACGAACTCGCGGATGGCCGGTTCGGTCTCATAAAGAGATCGAGCACCCGGAGTCGCTGGCGTCAGGGATTCGCGAAACAGAAAAGCTACGCGCAGTCCGGCCTGGGCGCGGTCACGGACGCCGCACCACACGCCGGCCACGTGGCGTCCTTCGGCAACGGCCCTCAATTGCGCGGCCAATTCGCCTCGATCCGCGAAGACCAGGCCGGCCCGGTGCTCGTGGTGATCGCGGCCGGTGTTCACCGAGAAGCACAGATCGTCGAGATTCACGTCACGACGTCCATCGAGCCAGAGCGCGTAACGTTCGGCGAGGTCGGCCAAAGCCTTCGCCGTGCGCCCGGAGAGTGCCAGCAGGTGCACGCCGCGCGGCATGGGCTGCTCATCGTGAAGCGAAGAGTCGGGTGGCGCGGGAGCCTGTTCCAGAATCGCGTGGGCGTTGGTTCCACTGAACCCGAAGGAGCTGACTGCCGCGAGCCGACGGCCGCCGGCGGGCCATCGTTCTCGCTCGGTCGCAATACGGATTGAATAGTCACGCCACGGAATATGCGGGTTCGGCACGTCGACATTGAGATGCGGCGGGATGCTTCCCCGCTCGAGCGCGAGAGATGTCTTGATCAGGCCAGCGATGCCGGCCGCGGACTCCAGATGGCCGATGTTCGTCTTCACTGAGCCGATCAGGAGCGGTTGTGCGGGCGGGCGGTCTCGCGCGAGGACGGCAGCCGCCGCCTTGATCTCGATTGGGTCGCCGAGCGGGGTGGCCGTACCGTGCGCTTCGAGATAACCGATGTCGGAGCCCGTGACACCGGCTTGGGAAAGGGCGTCCGCGATGAGTTGCTGCTGGGACGGGCCACTCGGCACCGTCAGTCCGCTCGTGCGCCCATTCTGGTTGACCGCCGATCCGCGGATCACTGCAATGATGCGATCTCGGTCGCGCTGGGCATCGCTGAGGCGTTTCAGAACCACGACGCCACACCCTTCGCCGCGCACGTACCCGTCGGCCGACGCATCAAACGTCCGGCATCGTCCAGAAGGGCTGAGCATCTTGGCCTCGGCGAACACCAACGAAAGGCCGGGCGTCAGAATCGCGTTGACGCCGCCGCTCAAGGCGAGGTCGCACTGGCCGCTGCGCAGGCTCTCGCAGGCAAGGTGAACGGCCACGAGCGAGGCGCTGCATGCCGTGTCGATGGCCAGGCACGGTCCCTTCAGCCCCAGAAAGTAGGACAGCCGGCCGGCCGCGGCGCTGTGCGACGTTCCAGTGCCGAAGTAGGCGGCCAGGTCGGCGTTGCCGGAGGCCTTCAGGACGTCGAGATAGTCGTTCGTCGAAATGCCGACGAAGACGCCGGTGCGCGTGTTCGTGAGGCTCGATGCAGCAAAGCAGCCGTCTTCCAGCGCGCAGATAGCCTGCTCGAGTAAGAGCCGCTGCTGCGGATCCATGCTTTCCGCTTCCCGAGGGGAAATGCCGAAGAAGCCTGAATCGAAGAGATCGATGCCGTCCACGAGCGCCGCATAGTTGGCGGCGCCGCGACCGTCGGAAACCGATGCCGCCCAGCCGCGTGCCGGCGGCACTTCGACAACCCCATCGCGGCCGTCTTCCAGCAGGCGCCAAAAGGCTTCGATGTCCTTCGCGGCTGGAAAGCGGCAACTCATCCCGACGATCGCAACCGCCTCCGACTCAACGGAACGTGCCCGGCGAGGTGCCGAGCTCGAGGGTTGGGTTGTCGGGAAGAGTTCGGACTCGATGTACCGTGCGACCGCCTCACTGTGCGGCTGATCGAAGAGAAGGGTCGACGACAAGTCGATTTCGGACCCGAATGCATCCTTCAACATTCCGGTCAGCTTCAGGGCTTTGACCGAATCGATCCCCAGCTCGACAAACCCCGCGCGTGGATCGGGAACGGAATCCAGTTCTTGTATCCAGGCCACCGCCTGAAGAACCTGCTCGAGGATCATCCGATGGCGTCCGGCATCCGGAGCGTCTCGCAGCCGCTGGATCAACCGCGTCGAGGACGGCGTCGGCTTTGTCCGGGACCTGTTTTCGGGCGGCGCCTGCCATTGCCCGACGACGGCGAGATCTCCTGCCTGGAAACGAGCACGGCAGGCATTTCGCATGACCTTGCCGCTCGACGTCTTCGGCGTGCCATACGGCTTCACGACGACGACCGTCTGGGGGCGCAGCTCGAAATGCTCGAGGCAGGACCTGACGACGTTCGCGAATATGTCCTCGAGATCGACCGAGCGCCGGCCGGCGCGCTTCATCTCGACGACCACGGCAAGCTCTTCGCGTCCGTCCTGGTCCACCGCAAATGCGGCGCAACTGCCGGATCGAAGCGCTTGGTGGCTCTGCTCCACCACATGCTCGACATCCTGCGGGTAGACGTTTCGGCCGCGGATGATCATCAGGTCTTTCAAGCGCCCGGCCACGAACAGCTCCCCATCCCGCAGGAACCCGAGATCGCCGCTTCGGAGCCAGGGCCCTTCTTCCGCGGAATTTCCGTGGAAATCGACGATGCGCGCCTGAAAGGTCTCGAAGGTCAACTCAGGTTGGTTCCAGTAACCGAGCGTCACACCTGGTCCGGAGATCCAGATCTCACCCACTTCGCCTGGCGCGCACCGCGTGCGCGTTTGCGGATTGACGATCTCTACTCTCATCTGGCCGCCGACTCGTCCGGAACCGACGAGTGTCGTCGCCAGCGGATCGTCTTTCTCGCAAATCTCGACTTGGTGACGCTGGAGCGCGTCAGAGCGGCAAGTCAGACTGATCGACGCCTGATCGGCAGGACAAGCGGACACGCACAGCGTGGCCTCGGCGAGGCCATACCCCGGCTTGTGTGCCGACGGGTCGAATCCATACGGCCGGTACGCTTCGGTGAAGCGTCTCAGCGTCTCCGCCCTTACCGGCTCCGCGCCGTTCCAGGCCATCTTCCAGCTACTGAGATCGAGCCCCTCCCGCTCTTCTGGCGAGGTGTCGTCCACGCAGGCGTCGAACATGAAGTTGGGACCGGTCGTCGCGTGACTGCGGTAACGATCGATGGTCCGGAGGAGCCGAATCGGACTTTGCACGAACGCCGCGGGCGGCAGGACATAACTGCGGCAGCCCGCATAGATCGGAGTCACCACTCCGGCAATCAGGCCGAAGTCATGGAAGAACGGTAGCCACGTGACCTGAGAGAGTTGCGGCCCGACGCCAGTAAATCGCGAGATGTACCAGGCGTTGTGAAGAACGTTCTCATGGGTGACCATCACCCCCTTCGGATCGGCTGTCGAGCCCGATGTGTATTGAAGCCACGCCAGGCCCTGGCGCTTTCTCCCGGTGTCTTTCCAGTCGGCGCTGAGATTCGGTATCTCATCGGTCCCGAGGAACTGGACGTCGGACCTCGAGAGTTGCTCACCGAGCCGACCACGGAGCTTCGCCTGCGAAAACACGACCGTGGCCTGCGCATCGCGCTGGATCGCGGTGATCCGGGGGTCTTGCCTCTTCGCCGGCGGAGGATAGGCCGGCACCGCGACCGCGCCCGCGTACAGACAGCCCAACAACCCACAGATGAAATCGAGGCCGGGAGGATAAAGAAGGAGCACCCGTTCTGAACACAGATCGTGGCGTTGAAGCCAGGCCGCGATCGAGCGTGCCTGGCAATCCAACTGGGCGTACGTCAGGCTCTCTCCTTCACGCTCGCCGTCCGCCACGAATGTAAAGACCGTCCGATCCGCGGCTTCGCCAGCCCGGAACTGCAGCAGCTCGACCAGGCTCTTCCACTTCACCTGCTGCCACTGACTCACGGCATCACTTCCCCGCGCGCATCGCTCTCGATCCGCAGGTCCACGTAGTCGGGAGGCCTCTGAAGCTGACGGCCATCATGCTCGAAGACAATGACCTCGCCAGAGCGCGCGGCTTCCTTGAATCCGCCGAACTTGTAGGTCACCAGCATCATCCTGTTCCTTCCGTTGGAACGGAACTCTGCGCGCAGGCGGACACCAGCCCGGTCGGCCTCGTCGATGATGTGGTTCAGGAAGATCGTGCCTACGCCTCGAGACATCACACGGCAGGACATGAGCAGGAGCTTGATGGTCCAGACGCCAGTCATCTTCTCGACGAGGGCGAGACCGACCCTGCCATAGCTACCGAACTTGTCGTCGAGGCTGGCGATGAGAAGGAGGTGGTCTGGAGAGCTCCGATATGCATTGAGCTCGTCATAGGAGTAGCTGTAGCCGGTCGTGTTGAGCTGATTGGTGCGGTTCACCAGCTCCTCCGCGCGCTGGAGATCCCCTTCTCGCGCCGGCGCTATCGTGAATCTCATGGCGAGGGACGCGAGAAAACCCTCCTGAGCTCCAACGAACTCGAGCTCGGCCTGCTGCCGCATTCCCTCGGCGCGATACATCTGCCGGCGACGCGCGGAATCGTCGGTGATGAAGGCCGGCGTAAACTCCGCACGTGCCGTGAGCCCGGCGGCGCTGGCGGCATCGAGGATCATCAGTTCAGGCAGGGCCTGACGGACTTCCTCGCGCTCAAAGGGGTCGTCATCGATGAACGCGACGGAGTCGGCGCCGATGTTGATGGACTTGATGATGGTCTGGATGTTCCCGGCCTTCGAGCTCCAATTGATCTGCGGATAGAGAAAGTAGTCCGCGAGGCCGAAGCCAGCCAACTTCTCCAACGCCAGGTCGTGATCGTTTCGGCTCGCGATGGAATGCAGGATGCCCCGCCGATCGAGCGTGCTCAGGATCTCGGGTATTCCTGGACGAAGCTCCACGCCATCGCCCTCGAGAAGCGTTCCCTGCCAGAGGGTGTTGTCCAGGTCCCAGATAAGGAGCTTGATCGTCGCCGGTTCAGAGCCGGTCATGGTGCATCGACTACGTCAGAGTTCCGCGAATCGGAGGCGTGGGATCGTCGTCTGCTGAATCTCGGTGCTGCCTTCGATGATTTCCGTGACTTTCGCATCCCGTAGATAGCGCTCGACGTTGTATTCCTCGGTCAGCCCGTTGGCGCCGTGAATCTGCACCGCATCGTTGGCCGCGCGGACTGCAGCTCGCGAGGCGAAGTACTTCGCAAGCGACGTCTCCGCGGCCGCGCCAGGATCCTGCACTTCGCGAAGATAACCGGCGTGGTAGCAGAGCAGCCGCGCCGCGCGGGTCGACGCGATCATCTCGGTCAGCTTGCGTTGCACGAGCTGGTGTTCGGCGATCGGCCGCCCGAACTGCCTGCGCTCCTCGGCGTATTCCACCGACGCCTCGAGGCACGCCTGCGCAATCCCGACGGAGCCCCAAGCCACGCTGTACCGGCCGTGGTCCAGAGCGGTTCCGATGACATGTGACAGGCCGAAGCCTATCCGTCCGATCAGATGGTGTTTGGGAACGCGGCATCCTTCGAGAACCAGCTCGGCGAGAAGCGACGCACGGGTTCCGACGACGCTCTTCATCGCGATGCGGGTCAGGCCGGCAGCATCGGCCGGCACCAGAAACGCTGTCGGCTGTTGCTCGCATTTCGCCAGCACGAGGAACAGATCGGCAATCTGGCCGAACGTCACCCACTTCTTTCTGCCCGTCAGCCGATAACCCTCGCCGTCGGCCACCGCTTCCACCGCGACGGCGGATGCGTCGCTGCCCGCCTGGGGCTCCGAAAGCGCGAGGGCGCAAAGGATGGCGCCGGCGGCCGTGCCGGCTCCGAATTCGGCCTTCACTTCGGCGTTGCCCCATCGCCAGATGGCGAGCGACACCATGTCGTGCACGGTCAGGAGGGAACGGACGGAGGAGCAGCCACGCCCGATCTCCTCCGTCAACAATCCGTAAGTGATCTGGTCAAGCGGACCGCCCTGGCGTTGTGGATGCGGCGCGGCCAGATACCCGCAGGCCCGAACGCGCTCGATGGCTTCAACCGGAACGCGATGATCTCTATCCCACTGGCCGGCGTACGGAGCAATGTGCTCTCGGACGAAAGCCCGAAACCGTTGCCGAGCCTCTTTCTGTTCGAGGGACAGATCCAGCCGCATGAAAGTGAAAGGATGGCGCGCAGCCCGCGCCGAGGCATCAAGCCGCGTCGGGGCTAGCCGGGCGACCTCACCACGTTTGTCTTCCGGTGCAACAGCGCGTCCATTCCATTCAGGGTTCTGAAATTGTCGAAGTCCAGATCCTGATCCTCGATCGTGACGCCGAATTCCCGTTCGAGAAACGCCAGCAGTTGAATGGCCAGCAGGGAATTGACGAACCCCAGCGCAAAGATGTCCTCATCGTCGCGAAGCTGGTAGTCGCGAAACCATTTGGACAGGAAGAACTTGATCCTGGCTTTTCTGTCTTCCATCGAATCCCCGGAGGCGTGGCGGCGCCGCGCGCCTAGATAGCGGACGCGCGACCGCCTTCGTCGTAGCTGTGAAACCCTCGGCCGGTCTTGCGCCCGTGGAGGCCCTCCTCCACCATCTTCCTGAGCAGCGGGCATGGGCGGAACTTCTCGTCGTTGTAACTCTCGTACAGGACCTCGAGCGAATAGAGGACCGTGTCCAGCCCGATCAGGTCACCGGTTTCGAGCGGGCCCATCTTGTGAGCGAAACAGGACCTGAAGAGCCGGTCGATGTCCTCCACGGTTGAGACCCCGTCCTGGACGAGAAAGATGGCTTCGTTGATCGTCAGCATGAGCACACGGTTGGAAACGAAGCCCGGCATGTCGTTGACCACGATGCACTCTTTTCCCATTTCTGCCAGCAGTGCTCGCGTTCTTTGCAACGTGGCGTCGGAAGTATGAGGGCTGCGGATCACCTCCACCATTGATTTGAGCGGGACGGGGTTCATGAAGTGTGTGCCGACCACCTGAGACGCTCTCGCCGTCCATGAAGCGATCCGGGTGATGGCAATCGCCGACGTGTTGGCTGCGAAGACGCAATCCTCGCGGCAGATCCGATCGAGCTGGCCGTACACCGCTTGCTTGACGTCGACTTTCTCGACGACGTTCTCGATGACGAAGTCGGCGGTAGCGAGCTCGCTGTAATCCTGGGTGAAGCGAATACGGCTGAGGACGGCGTCGGGCCCTTCCATATTCGGCTTCTTCCTGAACATCGCGTTCATGCGAACCGCGGAACGAATCGCATCACGCGCCTGCTCCAGCTGCCCGCTGACCACGTCCACGAGAACGACCTGGTGTCCCGTTTCGGAGAGGTTCTGGGCGACACCCCTCCCCATCACTCCCGCGCCGACCACTCCAACCAGCCTGAATTCCATGAATGAACGCGATTGAACGGACTTTCCCAGCCAGATTCATGCGACGAGCGATGAACGGCGCGTCCAGCGGGCCCGACGACTCAGCTGTCGACGTCCAGCCCTACCACGCGCATCAACGCTATGGCGTTGCTCCGCGTGACGGGTCCGGGCCGAATCTGGAAATCGAAGTGCATCTCTCCGTCTTTGAACTGATCCTCGAAGTGCGCGTTGAACGCCCGCGGGAGCTGATCAGCGATCGCCGTGAGGGCAAGGTCGTGCGTCGTGATCAGGCCGATCGCGCCTCGGGCAAGGAGGCTGCGGAGCACGCCGGCGCCGCCCTGGAGCCGGTCGTGCGAGTTGGTGCCGTGGAACAGCTCGTCGATGAGGAAGAGCAACGGTTTCGGCCCCAACGACAGATCGGCGAGCGCCCGGATGCGAACGATTTCCGCGAAGAAGCGCGACCGTCCCTGCTGAAGCGAGTCTTCGATCCGCAGGGTCGCGCCGATGGCGACGGGCGTCAATCGCAGCCGTGCGGCGCGAACAGGCGCGCCCGCCAGCGCCAGAACAGCGTTGATCCCGACTGTTCGAAGCAGCGTGCTCTTGCCCGACATGTTCGATCCGCTGACGACCTGCAGCTGCCGGTCGGCCGAGAGGTGCACGTCGTTACGCACCATCCTGGCGGAAGGAATGAGGGGGTGCCCGAGCGCCGTCGCCTCGAACTGCGCCGGCCCCCCTACGATCTCAGGCCAGACATCCGCCGGATGCTCGTAACGGTACGCCGCGAGCGAGCTCAGCGCCTCGAATTCGCCGACTGTCTGCAGCCAGACTCGCACGTGGGGGCCATGGACTGCCCGCCAGTCCTCAATCGCCCAGACCAGGTGCACCACCCAGAGCAGCACCGCGGCAACCGGCGCGAAGAGGGCGTTACGCTGCCAATCGCACAGCTCGATCAGACGATGGAGACGGCGAATGGCGGCCGACGCCGGGATGCCTCCGGTGTTCAGGCGCGCCCGCAATGCGACAAGCCGAGGGGCTGTAAAAGAGGTCCGTTCCAGAACGCCGAGGACGTGCGCCAGCACATCGAGATCGCGGACGGATCCTTCGGCTGACAGGAGCGCTCGCAGGACGCGCGAGTGCTGTGGCAGATAGAACAGGATCTCGACCAGGGCGACCAGGGCAAGGGGCAGGTAGTTACCGGTGATGATCCAATAGCCACCCGTGGCCACCGCGGTGGTGGTCAGCAGGATCGCGATCGCGCGCCACCAGCGCGCGCCCATCCCCTGCGGCCGCTCGGCCCAACCGACGAGCACTTCCGTGTGTACGGCAGCGCGCACGTCCGCGCTTGCCAACGCGAGTGTCTCGCGAACATCGAGGGCCGACGTCAGCTCCGCGACGGCATGCTGGCGCTCCGCAATCTCGTCCGGTGTCGCGGGACGAAGCAGCCAGTCGGCGAGCGTTTCCTCGCCCGCTCGCGTACGCGCCGCGGAAAGCAGCTCGAACAGCGAGCCTCGGCCAAAGAGATCGAGATCGTTCGCGTACAGATGTTGGTCGTCCGCAAATCGATCGCCCGGTTCGCCGTTGCCCGCCCACCGATCTTCCAGGCGCGCGAGGCCACGCTCATAAAAGTCGATGGATCGTGTCAGGCCATCGCGGCGGCGAATGAGGCGGTCGTGCAGCAGGACGAGGACGCCAAACGCGGTGGCCGGCGCGAGAAGCGTCCAGGAAGCCGCGCCTCCGGACCAGACGGTGAGCGCCAGGATCGCGCCGGCGGCGAATACACCGAGCCGCGCAAAACTGAAAATGGCTTCGTGGCCTTCCAGACGGGTGCGCGCGGCCTGCAGCTTCTGCAGGCGGCTGTGATATTCGCCGGCGGCATCCTGCGCTGACGCGACCGAGCGGCTGTGATTGGAGGATTCGCGATCGTGGACGGCCTCGGCACCCAACGAGTCTGCAGACACCACGTGATTATTGATCACAGCAATCATTCGCGATCGCACGACGACGAACGCCGGCTCGTCGTCGCCTGATCGTCCGACTTCTGCGCCGGTGATTCCGGCGCGATCGAGCCGAGCAACCGGTGGAATTCCTCGAACGAGTTCAGCGTGGCGAGTTGCTGAAGCGTAAACCTGACGCCGTAGGCCCGTTCGACGAGGGCGATGAGCCGCAAGAGCGCGGAGGAGTCCCACTTCCCTAGGCGCCGCATGTGCGCGGTTCGAATCTGCTCGTCGGACAGATCTGGAAAGACGACCCGGAAGCACGAGGTCAGGCGTTCGTCACTCATGCGTACTCGCATGCGCGGCGGTCTCGAGCGCCGTCGCGTCGCCGAGAATTGTCAGTGCGCGAGCGACGTCACCGCCAGTCAAGGATCGGTGATCGTACGTCGCCCCGATCGTGCAGGACTCCCCCGACGCCGTCGAGTGCGACACGATCAACGACGTATGAGGTGGCAGCACCGGAACGTGCCGGATTGCGCCCCACCTCGCCATGCTCGTCAGACTGACGGTCGCTCCACTGAGATCGGAGGCCCGTAACTCGTGGTTCAGGGCGCGGCGCTGGAGATCACTGAGCCGCTCGAAGAATGCGAGGGCGCTCAAGTCCTGTGCGCGGTGCACCACCACCAGATACAACGTACTGTCGGCCTGCACAGTCACCCCGACGTTGACGTCCTCGTAGATCAGCCGGTCACTGTCCACGACCGTCGAGTTGAGGCGCGACTCAGATCGCGCCACCGCCGCCAGCCGCCACGCGAGTAACGCGATCAGCGGATCGAACAGGGTCTGGTGCAGGTCCCGAAATCGATCGGCGAACGATCTCCACGCATTGGCGTCGAGAGGCAACTCGACGTAGCCCGGAACGGCCTCGCACTGATGCCATGACACGGTCCGGATCATGCCGCGCTCGGCCGGCGTCAGCGGCGTGCGGCGGCCAGCCGCGCGTAGATCTCCAGTCGAGACATCCTGAGCCGCCGGCGGTGACGGCTGGACGACGCTCGCGATCCCGGCGCGTCGCACGTGCGCGAGGACGTCTTCCTGTGACAGGCGCTGGCCGGCCGGCGAAACGTCCTCCGGCCGGAGGCCGAATTGCTGGAGCAACATCCGCGCCTTGATCGTAGGGACACCTGGCGTGCCGGCCACCGTGTCCGCATCGGGAACTGGCTGGCCAGTGCGCGCGGGGTCGCGTTCGTCGTCGATCCAGATCAGCGGATCGCCGACGGCCACCATCGCGCCGTCTTCCGCGCACACACCGACGAGACGCCCGGGCACCGGCGCGTCTACGACCACAGCGGCCTTGTCAGTCGACAGCTCCACCAGCGCATCGCCAATGGCGACGAGCTGACCTGGCGCCATCAGGACGCGCGTGACCCGAACGACGTCGTCATTGGCGTTGAGACGAGGAGCAACGACTGGAATTCGCATGGTGGAACTGAAGCGATCCGGATTTGCCGTGGTTCAGGCCGGCTTCCGCAGGAAGAACCGCACGTACTCCAGGTCTCCTTCCTTCAAGGCCCTGAACACGGCCGTGCCTTCGACAGCCGCGAACTCGCGGACTACATGGCGGAGGCCTCTTGGAACAAGCTCCAGGATCATCGCGTTACGGTCCGCGCTGTGGAGGGTGAGCGCCCTGGAGATGTTCGGCGTGATGCGCTCGTCTTCCACGACGGTGAACGCGCGACACAACTGGTCACGCATCTCGGCTACCTGCTCGCGCGGGCGCAGATCGGCGAAGAGGAACGCGCCCTCCGGGCGCAGCACCCGCAGCACTTCGTGGAGGAAGCGGTCGAACGAGGGGTAGCAGTGCGAGGATTCGACGTTGACGACGGCATCGAACGATCCGGCGGGGAACGGCAGGTTTTCCGCGTCACCCTCGAGGAACTTCAGATTGGCTGCCTTGTGGCGGCGGCGGCAGAATGCGACGGCGCGGGGCGCGAGATCGACACCGGTCATGGTTCGGGGTTGCCGATAGCGCGCGAGGTACGACGAACCCCCGCCTCGCCCGCACCCCACTTCGAGCACGTCCCGGCCAGACAGATCCATGCTGGCGGTCACGTGTTCATACAGCTCGATGTTGGGCTCGTCCCTCACGTCCTCGGGCCGCAACGGTACGCGCCGAGCGGTACCGTCCAACCGCGCGTATCCGTAATTGAGGAACGTCACACTGGCGCCGTCGTTCGGTATCAGCCGGCTGAACAGCGAATACCACGTGCGGATGGCCACGCGCTGAAGGCGCGGGCGCAGGGCCGGTGGCGTCCTGCAGAGAATCTCGAACATGGCGTGCAGGATGCTGGCGTGCCCGCGCTTGGAATGGTCGGCGACGCGATTGAGCGCGAGCAAGGCAGGCTCGGACGGCTTCGTGGGTTGAGACGGTTGAACGGCTTCAGGCAGCACGCTGAGTTCCTTTCTTGAATCAGAACGAATCACGCAGCGAAAGGCCGCGGACAGATGAATCGATGTCTCCTGTCGTCACGGAGCCATGCGCGAGGTCGGCGAACGAGGGGAGATCCGCGAGCCGGGTCTGCGGGTCCGACGCCAGCGCCTCGAGCAGCGTGCGCCATTCGTCGAAAATCCTGCCGACGGTCTCGTCCGTCATCCGATCCAGCGGATACCAGATGCCAACGCGCGCGCCCTGGGGTCTGATGAATGCCCGTACCAGGAACCCGACCGCGACATACTTCGGCCGCTGATCGGTGGTACCTGAAATCAGATCGGGCACCGACCCCTTGTCGAGCGAGGGACCGCCAGTGGGCTCGGTCATCAGATCAAGCACGATCGGCAGCGCGTCGATGAACTGCTTTGGCACTTTCTGCGCCAGGCCCAGACGCCTTGCAATGAGCGATATCGGCATGTCCTGGTGCGCCACGGCGTCGAGAATCGCGGTTCTCGCCTGCGCCAGCAGATCCACGAGCCGGTCCTCGGGCGAGAAGACCATCACGAGGTCGTGCGCTTGCGCGAGCGGACCGACAATGTCCTCGGTGCCGGGGAGACTGCGGTTGGCCATGTTGACGATGATCCGAACGTGCGGCCGGCGCGAGTGTCGATGGAGGATCAACGTGAACGTGGCCAGCAGAGCCATGTAAAACGTGACGCCTTGCCGCGCGCAGACGAGTTGAAGGCGCTCGTGAAGGGATCGGCCAAGTTCCATCGATCGCGTCCCGCTCATGTACGTCAGCTTCCCCGCCGACCGTCGCGCGTGCGGAACGTCACCAACAGCCATGCGCGGGATGGGACGGCCTGCGGTGAACAGGCGCGACTTCCAGAACGCCAGCTTCTCGTCGAGCACGCGCCCCTGAAACCGCTCGCGCTCCCACACCGCCATGTCGAGGAGCTGCAGCCGCGGCTCGGCCAGCGGCGACGGCTGCCCGTTCGCGTACGCCTCGGAAATCGCCATGATTTCGCGGCGGATGACGTCCAGCGACCACGCGTCCGCGACGACGTGATGCACGACGGCCGTCAGCACGTGCTCGTCGGCGGACAACCTGATGAGCGCCGCCCTGAACAGCGGGGGCACGCGCATGTCGAACTTGCGCCCCATCAGCTCGCCGTTCAAACGAGCGAGGGCGGCATCGCGCCTCTCGGGTGCCAGGCCGCTGAGGTCGAATCGCTCGAGCGCGATGGACGCGTGATTTGCAATATGTTGGCGGAACATCTTCCACGGCGCGGGCGACCGGCGGACGGCAACGCCAGGCAGACGCGTCAGCACGCGCTCAGTGGGTACGTGTCGGAACAGGAATTCCGCTGACTTCGTGAGGACTCGAGCGAGCGGGCGGATCGAGAGTAGGCCGCGCGCGTTCGAGAAGCCGGTGCGCAGCGGTTCGTGACGCCGAACGACCTCCTTGACGGCACGCCCGATCGCATCGGGATCGACAGGCCCTGTGACGCGCCATGATGTCGACAAGTGAAGGGGCGCCACGCCCTTTCCCGTCGTCTGCATGAACCAGATGCCGAACAACGCATATTCCTGGTTGAAGGACAGCGGCAGAAACCCATCGCGCGACGCACGTGTGATCGGCGGCGCGCCGAGCCCGGCGGCCCCGGCTCTCCTGGCCTCCGCCAGTGCGGCCAGCGCGCGAATCGTCGGCTGTTCGAAGACGTCGCGCACCTCCAGCGTCACGCCCAGGACACCGTGGATCCGCGCGATGGCGCGCATCGCCACCAGCGAATGCCCGCCGAGGGCAAAGAAATCATCGTCCGGTCCGACGCGCTCGAGGCCGAGCGTCTGGGCGAAGACGGCACACAGTAGTTCCTCGAGCTGCGTCTGCGGCAACTCGTTCGACGGCGCGTGGCGATGCGGCTTCGGGAGCGCCCGGCGATCGAGCTTGCCGCTCGCGGTGAGCGGCCACTCCGGCAGGACCGTGAGAGCGGCAGGAATCATGTAGTCGGGAAGCCGCTGCCGCAGATGCTCCTGCAGCGTCGCGGTGAGCGCATCGCCGCCACGACGGTCCGCCGGCGCAGTACCGAACCGGCGCCAGACCGGACTCGGGTGATCCGGCAACTCGTCGACGGTTCGCCGGCGTGGGTTGACGACGATGGCAAACTCTCCGTCTGCGTCGAACCCGCTCCAGGACACGCGGCGACCGGCCGTTGCGACGGCGGCGAGAACCAGACCGGGATTCTCGCCCACCATGCCCGCGCACGCCTGTCGCAACTCACCGGCGTTGCGAACGTCTCCGGACTCCGCGTCCTGCAGATGCCTCGCCAGCGCCACGCTCGCGGCAACTCGGCCATCGACGATGCCGCGTACACCCACCGACAGCCCGGGATTGCCGCGCAGTTGGTGGTCGACCGCGTGCGCGACAGGCGTTCCCGGATTCCAGTCGAGCCACACGTCGGGCGGCGCGTCGCCCCACTTCGGTCCGAGTTGCAGCATTACGTCATAGCGGAACCGACTGACCTCGTTGACGTAGGCGCCCGGCTTGGGAGTCTTCTCCACCGATCCGACCTTCGCCCACCTGCGCGCCAGTTCGTCGAACAGGTCGGGGTCGATCAGCAGTTCCTTCTCCTGTCGCTCGGCTGCCTGGACGCGGCGGTGCAGTTCAGCGATCGATACGTCGTCGCCCGCCTTGTGAAGCCGCGCCGATACGTGGAACGCCGTCAACAGGCGGAGATTGCGAACGTCACCGACGAAGACATGCCCGCCGCGCTGCGTCACGCGAACCGCTTCGCGCAGCACACTCAGGAAGTAATCGATGTCCGGAAAGTACTGAACGACGGAGTTCAGAACGACGAGATCGACCGAGTCATCGTCGAGAAACGAGAGATCGTGAGCGAAGCCGTGCCGGAGCTCCACGTGCGCCAAGCCGGGCTGCCCGGCCACATAGGCGCCAAGCTGATCGATGGCCACCTGCGAGGAATCAATTCCAATGTAGCGGCGGCTGCCCGGGGCGACACGCGTGGCGATCAGACCCGTGCCGCAGCCGATCTCCAATACCCGATCCGCGCCCAGCTCGCGAAGGCGCCTCACGGTGCAGTCGACCCACGACCGCATGTCCTCGGCCGGAATCGACTCGCCGCTGTCGCTGCTCACCCAGTCGACGATGTTGAAGTCGGTGATCAACCCGCCACTTTTCTCGTAGGTGGCGTCATACAGGCGCTGCCAGTCAGCCAGATGAGCGTGCCGGCCGCGTTCACGTTCGGCTTCGGGCTCCCGGCTCACGACATATCCGAGCAGCCGACGGTGTTCCTCCGCTCCCTCGACGACGACGAGCGCGTCATCGACGAGCGGGTGATCGCGCAGCGCCGCCTCGATCTCGCCGAGCTCGATGCGGAATCCACGAACCTTCACCTGGTGGTCGGTTCGTCCCAGGAATTCAAGGGTGCGATCCGCCCCCCAGCATGCGAGATCGCCGGTCCGGTACATTCGGCCGCCGTGGACACCATGCGGGTTTGCCACGAATCGCGACGCGGTCAAGCCCGGGCGTCCCAGATACCCGCGGGCTAACGCGTGGCCAGAAATGTAGAGTTCGCCCGGTGTGCCAGGAGGTACTGGCGCGAGAAAGGAGTCGAGCACAAAGAGGTCGTAGTTCGGCAGGGGACGTCCGATGCTGACCACGTCGCTGCCACCTGCTTTGGTCTCTGGGTCCGTGAGGGCGTGTGAAGTCGCCCAGATCGTGGCTTCAGTTGGACCGTACACGTTCCAGGCTCGACCAATCCCGCGCAGATCTCGCGCGGTCCCTCGTTGCAGCGGTTCGCCGCCGACCAGTATCCGCACGCCGGCCAGCCCGGCGGCGTACTGTGTCAGCAGCTTCCAGTAGCTCGGCGTCGCCTGGAGGGACGTGACACCGTGCGGCTTGACGAGCGCCGTCAGCGCGCGCGGATCCTGAACCTCACCCGCCGTCGCGACAATCACCGTGCCCCCATGGCAGAGCGGCAGTAAGAGCTCCAATAGTGAGATGTCGAACGTCGTCGTCGTAATCGCAAGATGGCGATCGGACGGCCCGAATGGAACGACGTTCTGCATGCCGTGCAGGAACGTCGCAAGCGCGCCGTGCTCCACCACTACACCCTTGGGCGTACCCGTCGAGCCGGAGGTGAAGAGCACGTACGCCGCCTGGCTTCCGCGAAGTGCCGCCCACTTCTCGTGGCGGCAGGCATCGCTGGGGAGACTCGCGATCCGAAGTGCAGTCGCAGGGGCGTCGAGCGACAGCACGTGGGGATGCGACGGAAAGCTCGCCGCGGCTGCGGTCTGAGTCAGCAGACAGGCCGGCCTTGCATCCTCAATCATGGCCGCAAGGCGCGGGCCCGGATCGCGCGGATCGAGTGGCAGGTAGGTAGCGCCGGACTTCAGAACGGCGAGCAGGGCGGCCACCGTGTCGATCGAACGAGGCAATGCCACGCCGACAATCTGGCCCGGGCCGATGCCCGAGTCACGCAGGTAGTGCGCCAGTTGATTCGCGCGCGCGTCGAGCTCCTGGTACGTGAGGGACCGGCCCTCACAGGCGACGGCCCGGGCCGCTGGGGTTTGCCTGGCTTGCGCCTCGACCAGCTCGTGTGCGCCGGCTGCGGCAACACTCGTGCGCACGCCGCGGCCGCTTGCGAGCGCCGCAGCCTGTTCCGGCGCATCGAGCAGCTCGACCCGTCCGACGATCAAATCCGCGTCGGTGCCGGCCGCGTCGAGAATGCGCACGTAGTGGCGCATCATGCGGGCGATGCGCGACGGGTCGAACAAGTCGCTGGAGTAGATCCACGTCAGCGCAATCTGATCGCCCTGTTCGCGGGCGTACACCTCCAGCTCGAACCGTGCCGACACCTCGCCGCGAGCTTCCATCCCGGGACCGCCGGGGTTCGCAATGCCGCCGCCCGGTGCGGTCATGAGCACGAAGGTCACTTGGAACACCGGCGTCGTATTCAACTGGCGCGGAGGCGCCAGCTTCTCGACCACGTGTTCGAACGGTGCGTCCTGGTGCTCGTACGCTCCCAACGCGACGTCGCGAACATGAGCGAGCAACTCTCGGAACGTTGATTGCGGCCGGACGCGCATGCGTAGCACGACCGTGTTGACGAACAGGCCGATCGTCCGTTCGAACGTCTCCGTCTCGCGGTTCGCTATCGGCGACCCGACGAGGATGTCGTCGCGGCCGGTGTAGCGGGAAAGCAGCGCGCCAAAGGCGGCGAGCAACGTCATGTACAGCGTGGCTGCGCTTCGTTCGGCGAGTGTCTTCAACGCGGCTGTAGTCGACGCCGAGACGTTGAGCGTCGCGACCCTGCCGGTGAACGATGGTGTCTCAGGCCGCGGGCGGTCGGCAGGCAGGTCGAGTGTGGGAGGCGCACCCTCGAGACATGTGGTCCAGTACGCGAGCGGCGCGGCAAGGGCCGCCGGGCTCAGCCGGTCGCGCTGCCGAAGCGAAAAGTCAGCGTACTGCGCGGCTATTGGTTCGAGCGCCGGCGCGCGGCCGGCGCGATACACCATATAGAGCGTCCGAAGCTCCTGACTGAAAATCGTGTCGGACCATGCATCGGTCGCGATGTGGTGAATCGTCCGCAACAGGAGTTGTCGATCAGGCCCGAGCAGCAGGAGCCGGACGCGAAGCACCGGGCCGCCGGCAAGATCAATCGGCAATCGCCGCTCGCGATCCTTCTCGTCGGCGATGCGCCTGAACTGCTCCTCGGGCTCGAGACCGGTCAGATCGATCACGGGCAGTGCGACGGCGGCGGCTGGTTCGATGATCTGCACGGGCTCGCCGTCGATCTGGCCGTACCGCGTCCGCAGGATCTCGTGACGCTCGACGATCGTCTGAAGCGCGCGCCCGAGCGCCTCCAGATTCAGCTCGCCGGTCAACATGAGCGCCATCGTCATGTTGTATTGGCCCGTCGCACCTTCGATCTGATCGAGCACCCAGAGGCGCTGCTGCGCGAATGACAACGGCACCCGGGACGGCCGCGCCGGCAGGTCCGTCACGTCGGCGCGACCTGGCTGGCTCGTCAGGCGGCGTGCCGACGACGGCGGAACGTCCTCGACGGGCGCGAGTCGCCGCGACTCGACGAGCGCGCCCAGCGCCCGAACGGTCGGCTTTTCCAGGACATCGCGCAGCTCGACCGTCACGCCCAGCGCTGCGTGAATGCGTGCGATAGCACGCATCGCCAGGAGCGAGTGACCGCCGATCGAAAAGAAGTTCTCGTGGAGACCGACGTCACGGCGCTGCAACAGTGACCGCCAGATATCGAGAAGGGCCTCCTCTACCAGCGTCGGCGATCGGTCGTCGAGGACACTCTCGAAGAGCGGTGGCGTCAATGCGTCCCGGTCTACGCGTCCGGAGAGTATGTGCGGTATACGGTCCACGAAACAGATGAGCGGCGGCGGCTGTTCGAGCCCACGTGCCGCGAGCGTGGCGCGCAACCGTTCCGGAGTCACGCTGCCGCCGGGTTCGGCGACGACGTAGGCGATGTCATTCGAGAGTCCGTCCGGACCGGCGGCCTCCGCAGCGACGGCATCGACGACGGCATCGGCCTGCCGCAGGATTGATTCGATCCGCGCACGGCGATCCTGCGCGTCCATGCGATCGACTGACTCCGCACGTCCCTGGCGCACCTCGAGCCGGCCGTCGATCCAGCGGGCTGTTTCGCCGGTCCTCAACATTCTCGAGCCCGCGGGCCCTTCCGGGCTCGCTACGAACATCGCGGCCGTGCGGGCCGGGTGACGGTGGTAGCCTCCTCCGACCCCCTGGCCGGAAACGTAGAGAGCGCCCCACACACCGGACGGCACTTGGCGCAACCGATCGTCTAGAACGTGGGCACGCATGCCGGCCAGCAGCTCTATCCGCTGCGCGGCGCCGACCTGCCCGTCATCGTCGGAAACCCGTCCATAGGCGCACGCTGGCGGCGCGCCGTACATCCAGAACGTCGATCGAAACGCCCGCACCGTGCCGCCATCCGCCGGCTCGCTGTCTTCGTGAAGCAGCACGCTCAGCCTCGACGCCCATGACGAGCGGGCAAGGACGCGCATCATCTCCCTCGTCGTCGAGACGTGGGTAATCGCGTGTGTCTCGACCGTGGCGGACAGGTACGGAGCGAGCAGATCATCGGCGTCGGGACATTCGAGCTGGGCACCAGTGACCAGAGGGAGCAGGAGGTCGAGTACGCCGTCTGACGACAACAGACTGCGCGTGACCAGCATGCGGTCGCCCGGTCCCAAATTGACCGCTTCATGAACGGCGGCCAGCAGGCTAACGGCCGCAGCGTTGGAAGTGCTCACGCCACCCGGCGCACCCGATGGGTGCTGGACATACGCGACGTAGGCGGTATCCCCCGGGCGAGCCGGCCGTTGGCGCCGGCGACCGTTCGGAATCCCTCCTCCGTTCCCCGAACACGATTGCCGGCCGACCGCGTCGATCGCGACAAGGTCCGCGGTTGCAGGCAGGACCAGCCTCGCATCGGGCGACACGAGTGAGAGCCTCGGCCGCGCATCGTCGAGCACCGCCGCCAGGTGCGATCCCGGAGCGTCGAGGTCCAGGAGGAGAAAGGCGGCGCCGGCCTCGAGGACGCCGAGCATCGCAACCACGAGATCGATGCCGGGTCGCGCGGCGATCGCCACCAGATCGCCGGCGTCGATTCCGTGTTCCGTGAGACGTTGCGAGTACGCGCGAGATCTCGCGCCCAGGTCGGCATAGGTGACGGTGTCAGTGGTGTTTCGAATTGCAATGGCACCACCATGACCGCGCACGATGTGCTCGAAGCATTCATAGAGGGTGGTGCCGTTCGCCTTCGCCGCAGGAATGGCGCTCGGTGCCTGCGATGCATGGCCATCTCCCGAGACCAGATCGATGTCATCGACAGTGATGTCCGGGTCAGCGATGACTGCATCGAGCACGCGCGTGAACCGGGTTGCCATGTCGACGATCCAGCCGTGATCGAACAGGTCCCGGCTGTACACCCAGGTCAGGCCCAACCGCTGACCTCTGGCCACGACTGCAAGCTCCAGGTCGAACATAGCGGTCGGCTTCGACTGATCCGCGACAAGCGATTTCGCGGGAGCGTCGGCGTCCGCCGCAGCTCGCTGCTCCCCTGGAGTGTTTTGCACTGACAACGCGACCTGGATGAGCGGGAACCGATCCTGCCGTCTCGGCGGCGCGATCCATCGGACCACCTGCTCGAAAGGGGCGTCGCGATGTACGTAGGCCGCGAGCGCTCGCTCCCGAACCTGGGCCAGCAGTGCCCGAAATGTGAGGCCCGCGGGTATCTCCACACGGAGGACGAGAAGGTCGACGAAGAAACCGATCAGCCGCTCAAGCGCAGGTTGCGACCGGCTCACGATGGGCGACCCGATGCCGAAGTCCCGTTGCCCTGAGTACCGCGACAGGAGAACGGCGAACGCCGCCGCCAAGGTCATATAGAGCGTTGACTGGTGCTCGATGGCGAATCGGCGCACGCTGTCCGCTCGCGACTCGGCCAGTTCCGTGCGATGGACGCCAGCGGCAAACGTCTGGACTGGCGGTCTGCCGCGTCGCGTCGGTAACGCCAGCGTTGTCGGCATGCCTTTGAGGTTGCTTGTCCAGTACCGGACCGCATCGGCTTCGGCGTCCGACGATTGCGAGCGCTGCCACAGGGTGAAGTCCGCGTACTGGAGCGTCAGTGGAGGAAGCGGGTCAGGCTCATCCTTCACGTAGGCGGCGTACAGGGTCCGGATCTCGTGCTCGAAGATCTCCTCGGACCACTTGTCGAAGAACAGGTGATCGACAGTACGGACGAGAACGTGGCGATCGTCGGCCAGGCGCGCGAGCGCGAACCGGAGGGGCGGCAGCGATGACTCGAACGGCCGCGACTTCTCGCTGGCGACGATTTCCAGTAGGCGCGCCCGCCGCAAGCCGGGCGCGGCCGAGGAAAGATCGATGAAATCCACTACCGGGGCTTGCGGCGCGCAAACGATCTGGATCGGTTCGCCGTCGACGTCCTCGATGCGCGTGCGCAGGATTTCGTGGCGCGCCACCACCGTCTCGACCGCGCGCCGGCAGGCATGCTCGGAAAACGGGCCCGTCCACGAAATCGTCGCCGTCATGTGGTACCGGCCATGCTCGGGATGCAGTTTCGCGAGCAGCCAGAGACGTTGCTGCTCGTACGACAGCGGCACTCGTACGGGACGTTGGACGGCTGCCACGGGCTTCGGCGCACGCGTCGATTGCCCGGCGTTCGACGCCGTCGCGACTCGTTCGGCGAGCGCGGCCGGCGTCGGTTGGTCGAACAGGTCGGCAACGCTCAGCGTGACGCCGAACGCCGCCTGGATACGGGCGACGGCGCGCATGGCCGCCAGCGAGTGGCCGCCGAGTCTGAAGAAGTCATCCTGGCTGCCGATCTGCGGTCTGTCGAGCACCTCCGAAAAAATGGCGCGCACGATTTCTTCGTGCGGGTTCGATGCGGCGTCGTAGGCCGTACTGGCCGGCTGATCGAGAGCCGGCAGGGCTTGCCGGTTGATCTTGCCGTTCGGCGTCAACGGCCAGGTGGACAGGAACCCGATCCGCGATGGCACGAACGACGTGGGCAGCGACTCACGCGCGTGCCGCTGAAGCGCCCCTTCGAGCACCGTGTAGTCCTGGTCCGCCGCGCGGGCGTGCTCACCTCGAGCCAGTACGACGTAGGCGTGAAGCGATGGACCGGGTCCACGTTCCACCACCATCGCAAGCGCGTCCTGTACCGCTTCGTGCCGCCGAAGAACCTCCTCGACTTCCCCGAGCTCGATACGTACGCCACGCAGTTTTACCTGCCGATCGACGCGGCCGAGGAATTCGAGCGTCCCGTCGGGCCGCCAGCGCGCGGAATCTCCGGTCCGGTAGAGACGCGTCCCGCGCGCGCCGAAGGGGTTCGCGACAAACCGTTCAGCGGTGAGGCCGGGCCGGCCAACGTAGCCTCGGGCCAGACCCGCGCCACCGATATACAGCTCGCCTGGAACACCAGGTGGCTGACGGTTCAGGAAACCGTCGAGTACGTGGATTTCCGTGCCGTGTATCGGACGGCCGATCGTAATAGGCTCACCGTCACGCAGCTCCGCAATTGTCGAATAAGTAGTTGTTTCGGTGGGCCCGTACAGGTTGCAAAACCTCGTCGTACCGGCGAGGTTACGTGCCTCGCCGACCAGCGCTGGCGGGAGGACCTCGCCCGCGACATTGATCGTTCGAATCGACGGCAATCCGGGATCGCGCAGCATGACCACGAGCAACGAGGGCACGGTGTTCACGAGGGTGACTCGTGCCCGCGCGGGAAGCGCGGTGATCTGAATCGGGCTGTCCGCCAGAATGGCGCAGCCACCAGACGCCAGCGGACCAAACATTTCGAACACGGACAGATCGAACGACAGTGACGTTGCGCACAGAACGCCGGCCAGCTCCTCAGACGTGTAGGCGCGCGATGTCCACCGCACGAACGCGACGGCGGCTCTATGCTCGATCGCGACTCCTTTTGGCACGCCCGTGGAGCCGGACGTGAACAACACATAGGAAACGGTCTCTGGTCTCGGCGGCCGGGCGAGAGCAGGTGGATTCTCGCGGCGACAGTCGCGTGGAGTAACGAATGTCAGCCCGCTCGTCGGCATGAAGGGCTCGATCCGCTCATCCGTAATCACGACGGTGGTGCCGGACTCTTCGAGGATCGCGCGAAGACGACGCTGCGGATAACTGGGATCCAGTGGCACGTAGGATCCGCCGGCCTTCAGGACGGCGAGGACCGCGACCGGCATTTCGGTTCGTCGCGGCAGATGCACGCCGACACGCGTTTCGAGGCCGACGCCGGCCGAGACGAGATCGTGCGCCAGTGCATTCGCCAACTCGTCCAGCTCGCGGTAGGTGACATGGCGATCGCCGTCGATCAGAGCGACCGCATCCGGCGTGCGCCTGGTCTGCGCTTCAACCAGATGGTGAAGGCAGGTCACGCCATACCCGCTGGCCTCTGGCCGTCCAACAGACAAAGCAAGTCCCGTGACACATCTCGCGCGACCGCGCTTGCGGCTTCTCTCAGAAAAAAGTGATCTCCTGAATAGAACCGTAGGGTCAGTGGCGACGTCGTCTCGCGTGACCATGGATGCAACTCGTCTGGCAGCGTCTCGCGATCATCGGCTCCGCCGTACGCCAGGATCGGCAGATCAAGCGGCGGCCGCGTCCGGCAGACGTACGTCTCGGCCATCTCGAAATCCGCGCGCAAGGCGGGCTCGAACAATCGAAAAACGTTCGGGTCCGCCAGCACTTCGGGTGCCGTACCGTTCAAGGACCGCACCTCTCCGAGAAACTCCGCCTCCCCCAATCCGAAGCTGGGCGGTTTTCTCGCTGGTAACGAAGGCGCGCGACAACCGCAGACACAGAGCGCGACGGGTAGCGGCCCCTTGAGGAGCCTGAGATGTCGGGCGAGCTCAAAGCCAAGCAGCGCTCCCAGGCTGTGGCCCAGGATCGCGAACGGCATGTCGCCGAGCTCGGGTTGCACTCGCATGACCATGGCGGACACCAGCGCCTGAATCCGCACGAATAGAGACTCTGCTCGGCGGCTTCCACGACCCGGATACTCGATCCCGACGATCTCGATGTCCGCACCCACAAGATCCGGCCACTGGCCAAACGCTGCGGCCGAGCCGCCTGCAGGTGGGAAGCACAACAATCGGAGACGCGCATTCGGCCGGGCTGCGAATCTGGCCAGCCAGGGGCTGTCAGTCATCGTCGCGTCACATCGATCGAGCGTGACTCAAATCGATGTCAGCTCGGCTGCCCGGAGTGGATCGCGACACTGCCGAGCCTCGCCGTGATCTCGGCGACGATACGGCGAGTGCCTGGCAGGACATCGTCTT
The DNA here is from genome assembly GCA_035606665.1 of Vicinamibacterales bacterium. Taxonomy (GTDB): domain Bacteria; phylum Acidobacteriota; class Vicinamibacteria; order Vicinamibacterales; family SCN-69-37; genus DASUGC01. The sequence continues at coordinate 27,252 of DATNEY010000002.1, forward strand.
CGAGGCTCCGGGCGGCCGGCACCGGCACGGGCGGAGCCGCGATACGGATGAACGTCCCTGAGAAGCCAGACTCGAGAAGGGCTGTGGCGATCTCGGAGCCGAGCCCTCCGACGGCGGGGCCTTCCTCGACTACCGCAACGCACTGAGTACCGGTTCCCAGGACGCCGAGCAGTGTGTGAACGGGCAGCGGCGCCAGCAGCGACATGGCGACGATGCGCACGCTCAACTCCTCCGCCTGCAGTTGGACGGCCGCCGCTTCGACACTGGGAAGCGCGCCGCCTAGCGTGACTATCGTCAGGTCCGCATCGGCCGGACCCGCAATCAGGGTCGGAAACCAGGCCGCCGCGACATCACGCGGATCGGCTGGCGCCTCGCGATATGGCCCAGCCCCACACGCGAGACCGTAAAGAACCTTGTGTTCGAAGATGACTGTGGGTTGATCCCAATCGCAAGCACGTTCCAGCAGCAGACCTGGATCATGCCGATGGCTGGGGACGACTACGGTGAGGCCAGGGATCACCGCGGCCAGTGTGTCCGTGCACTGACTATGGGTCGGCCCATAGCCTCGACGGCCACCGCTCGCCGTCCTGACCACGAGCGGCAGCGGCAGATCGAAGAGGTCGGGAAGCTTCACGGCCTGATTCATTAATTGGTCCATCGCGAGCGTCATGAAATCCGCAAACATGATCTCGACGACGGCTCGCCGGCCCGTGAGCGCGAGTCCAATACCAACCCCCACCAGACCAGCTTCGCTCACGGGTGTCGAAATGACCCGTCCCGGGAACGTCGTGGACAACCCTTGGGTAACTTTGAAGGCTCCGCCGTACGGTGCTGCCAGGTCCTCGCCGAGCACAACTGCGTTGCGATCGTCTACGAGGATCCGGCGCAACGCACCGTTCAACGACTGACGCACCGTAGTGTCGGCGGTATCGGCGGCCGTAGCGGTCCGCGGCTCTCCAGCGTCGATGAACACGTGTCGCGGCTGGGCCCGATACCGGGCGACGGGCGCTTGCACGGCGAGCTCCTCCACGGACGCAAGGAACGCACCGACTTCGGCATCAACGCGTGTGCAATCCGATTCCGGGAGCCGGTCGCGAAGGCGCGCCAGCGGATCCCGTGCCTTCAACGCAGCGAGTTCGGCCGCATCTCGGGTGTCATCGCCCTTGCTGTGCGGTCCCAGCCGGGCGGTCTTGATGATGAAACCGCCGGCTCCACCCGACGCCCGCACCGCCGCAACGGCCCGTTCGACATCCGCAAGACACGTCTCCGCCGCATCGTCGAACTCCCAGATCGGGAGGCCAAACGCCGCCAGCCGCGCGGCCAGCGAGCCGCCGCCGATCATCGCCGCGGTCTTAGTGCTCTGAGACATGCCGTTGTCTTCCACGACGAAGAGGACGGGCGCTGCCCAGATCGATGCCAGATTGAGACTCTCGTACAACAGACCCTCGCCGAGCGTGCCGTCACCGATGAACGCAACCGTCAGGCTCGATTTGCCCCGCCACTTCCTGTCCATGGCCTTGCCGACCGCAATCGCGGTGAGGCCTCCAAGCACGCCCCCACTCTGGAAATGCTTGCCGCCAAGATGCTGACTACCTCCCCGCCCCTGGCACACGCCCGTACTGCGGCCCATGATCTCGGCGACCAGGCCAGCGAAGTCTCCGGTGTACGAGAGAAAGTGCCCGTGACCGCGATGGTTCGAGAACACGGCGTCTTCCGGATCGCACAACGCGCGGACGACGGACATCTGACACAGTTCCTGACCCAGACAGGTATGAACGGTGCCTGAGACCTGGTCTCGGCGGAACAGGTCGAGCAGAAGCTGCTCGCAGCCGCGAATCAGCGCACCGAATCGATAGAGGCCCACCCCGTCCGCCGGAATGAGGGGACGGCCTGTAGTTTGGTCGCGGTCGAAGGGTTCCACTTGAAGCATCTGTCTAAGACGACGCCAGGCGAGCCGCCGCGGTCAGCGGACGTTCGTAGCCAAGCTTCACCATCGCGTCGCCGTAGCGTCGATCAAACGCGCGAACGAAGTCTGATCCGAATTGGGCGACCGATTGCCCGCTGCGGCCGCCGTTGACGAAGCGCGCGGTCGAGTCGCCCCGTGCCGTGCGGTACCCCAGCCCCGTACCTTGAGCGTCTTCGAGCGCGCGCATCGTTCGGAGATCGCTCTGGGCGATGGCTTGATCGAGGCGATCGGTCGACACTGACTCGCCCAAGAACGTGAGGATCTGACGCAGCACGGCGGCCGTGGAGCGTTTCAATTCTTCGTAACGGACGAACAGCACGGGAAAAGCGGTCACACGCTGCCAGGCGGTTACATGCTCGAACCAGTGGCCCTCAGCCGGAAACAGCCGGCTCTCGAGAAAATGGAACGCCAATTCTCGATCGGTCGCCCGCGGGTATTTGCCTACCAGGCGCATATGACGTATTTGGGACAGGCAGACATCGACGGGATTGCGATACAGGTAGATGGCTCCAGCCGTCAGCGGTTGTAAGAAGTGCATCAAACCAGTGTCGACTGGCTGTGGACCGGTGTGGGTCTTCAATAAGAGGCAGTTGCCAGCCGGTGTCGCACGGGCCGTCCGCCGAGACACCGCATCGAGCAGCGAGGCCCAATGCGGGATGGTCTCTTCCGGCATGCCGGCGCGGTTGGCGACGCCGAACAGGCTGTTGAAGAGCAGATAACGGAGCCAGGTATTCCCGGACTTCGAAACACTCGCAATCCAAACGATCCGCCACGACCGGCTCAAGATGCGCAGGTACGTCCGCGGTTCCGGCTCGAGGAGAGGCCAGAGGAATCGCGGGCGTGGCTGCCGGAGCGACGTCCGCTTCAGGCCGCGACCGGACCTGGTAGCCGCACACCACCGCACGAAATCCAAACCGAGCCGGGCTCGCTCGCGGCCGGAAAGGATCCGCCCCTGCCGGATACGAAGCGGCGCAAGCTCGGTACTGCCGGCCGGCATCAGATCGGACCGGCCTTCCGGGTCCTGGTTCGACACCATCAATATCAACGAACCGCAGGCCGACGCGGCACGTGCAGCCGGACGTGCGGCGGAAAAGTCCAGTAACGCGATGTGGCGCGCTCGAGCATGATGGGGTGCCCGGCTTGCTCTTCGCGCGGCAGAAATCCAGCCTCGCTGAAGGTGTCCAGCATCGGACGATTCCGGGCCGTCGGCACGAACTCAGCGCGAATGCGCACGCCCGCGGCGGCAGCGAGGTTGACGACGTAGCCCAGCAAGACACCAGTCACTCCCCTCGCAAGCACTCGACACGACATCAGGATGAGGGTGATCGTCCAGACGTACGGATCGAGCGTGACGATGCAGAGTCCAACGGTGCCGTAAGGCCCGTACCGGTCGGTCATGCCAGCTACGAGTAGGAGGTGCCGGTCGGACACTCTGATGCGGTCGAGCTGATCGTGCGAGTAGAGCCGCCCGGTCGAGTTGAATTGCTGCGTCCGCAAGGCCAGTTCCTCAGCGCGCTGAAGATCGCCCGCGCCGGCCGGGCTGATCGTCACTTCCAGGTTTAGCGTCGCCAGAAAGTCCAGGGGGGATCCAGCAAAGGTCTCCTCGGCGTGGGAGCGCGATTGCTCAGCGGCGTAGAACGCGCGGCGAAGGCCGCTCTCCGCCGTGATGACCCTCGGCGAGAATGCCGGCAGGTTCGCGAAACTGGGAGCCTCCGCGGCGTCGAAGCAGGTGACGTCCGGCAGCTCGAACCGCACCGCATCACGTTCGAAGGCCTGATCGTCGACAAAGGCGATCGCGTCGAACCCGAATCCGAGATGCTTCGCGATTCGCCGAATCGACGCGGCCTTCGACTCCCACGTAATCTGCGGATACACGAAGTAGCGGCCGAGACCCAGCTCGTCGAGCTTGGCGCTCGTGGCCGCTTGGTCACCGCGGCTCGCGATTGAATGCAGGATCCCCCGGCCATCCAGCACTTTCAGTGTTTCGATGACGCCCGGCTTCGGCAGTACGGAATCACCTTCGAGGAGTGTGCCGTGCCAAATCGTCTCGTCGGCGTCCCAGACGAGGCACTTGAAAGTTCCAGTGGGCAGCCGGTCGTCGCAGATATCTGCGAGCGCGCTCTCGACCTGCGAACGGAAATCCTCGATAGGCGCGGCTGCCGGCGCGAGCACTTCGGAGGTGTCGAGCAGCCGGTCGGCGACCTGCCAGACGGCTTCGGCGAAACTCGAGTCCGACCTCTCGACCGAAGAGTCTTCAGCCCTTGCCCGCAGCAGCTCCCCCGCGGGCAAATACGTCACGTGATCTTCACGGACGAGAATGCGAATCGCGTCCTGTAACACGCGGTGGGCCTCGCCGCCGGACACCAGACGACCGGCCACGGTGAGAGCGATGCGCACGTTGGGCTTGAGTTTGCGGAGCTCCGCGACAGCCGCGGCCATGTCATCGACAATGGCCTCCACCGTGAGTTCAATGCGCGCATGGGAGGCCGCATCAAAGACCCCGCCGGCATCACCAGGCCGGATCGGGAACGCTGCGCCGTCGACCCGGGACACCCAGCAGTCGATGGCATCGATCGTGAAGAAAAAAACGTCCATCGACGTCAGCGCGCGCAGGAGAGCCGCGAAGTGCTGTTGCCGATCCGCGCGATATTCGGCCAGCGTCGCAAATCCGCCAGGCTGCACGGCCGGGCGGAACGGATCGACGTATCGGTCCCCATCGCGCCAGACATCCTCGGCCGGTACGAACTGCCCCGTCGCCCGCAACAGCAACTGCCGCAGGTGCCGAACGGTCGGGACCTCACCATAGCGTGCTGAATACACGCCGTACTGACAAGCTTCCGCGACTGCGGGAGGCAGGATAGGATGTGCGGTCTCCGTCGTCAGATAGGCGTGCCCTCGAGACCGCAGGTATGGACCGAGGTGACGGGAGAAGTCGCCGCCAATGGAAACGACCTGATCCGTTGGTGCCAGCGCGAACCGGGTCTCGAACGAAGCAGCCGGATCCAACACGGTCATCGTGCTGCCAGCATTTGCCTGACCACGAGCTCGCCGTATCGCGCATTGACGTGCATAGCATCCTGGTAGTAGGCCGCTGCCAGGAAGCCATCCTCGTCGAAGGCCTCACCAGGGCATCGGACGAAGCCGATCCCCTCGTCACGGCAGAACTTACCAATGATTTGTGAGTGAAGCCGCCAGAGCTTGTATCGCAACCAGCGCGGCGCGATGGTGCGCCGGCCGTGGAAGAACTTCCAGGGCACGTCGCGGCGGAGGCGGTCGTCGTCGGCCGCGACAGGCGGGGCCTCGAGCTGAATGAGCTTCCCCATCGCCGCGTTCCGCACACGAAGCGTCAGATCGAGATGGGGTCTGGCCACCTCGGCCAGGGCGGCCCGTACGCCATCGTAAGGGACGACCTCGGCGTGCGGATCCAGCGGCAGATCCGGCACCTCCGGCAGCACGAAGTCGAATGGTCTTGGATGCGCCACCAGGCCCAGCGTATGGTGCGGATCGCCCCCAATCACGGAGAACACCGTACTAATCGCGCTGACGCGTCGCATGGTGTCTGTGATGGCCGTTTCGCGTGCGTTGGCATCAGGCGCGACCTGCCAGAGATCGACGACTTCCAGCGGGACCTGCATGTCCCGGGCCGCCTGCACGAGGCAGCGCACGTGACTATGGCCGACGCACACCAAAGGTTGATTCGTAGGAACGCTAGCCACTTTCTGGCCGTGCGGGATGTTCAGCGCTGGGGAGGACGGTACATGCTGCCGCCCTAGAGGTGCGGTGCCCACCGAAATGCGACTATGCAACGAACGGGATGCCGCGGCGATGCCACGACATGACCGGGCAACCTGCTCGGCACAACTTATACTTCATTCCGCCAGTGGATGGCAGATTTATTTCAGCGCATTGATTGACCGCATTGTGACGTTTCGTTTAGCATTCCTGCCGCTACATAGAACGGACTAGCCAGCATAGGTGAGCGCGCACGTATGTCACTCCTGAACGTGCTGGCGCGACGGGCCCATGAGGAGCCTGAGCGCCTTGCCTTCTCGTTTCCGGAACAAGGCCCGGATGCGACGCTCACGTACGCGCAGCTCTGGGCCTCGGCGCAGAGAGTGGCGGCTGCTGTCCGTGAGCGGACGACCTCCGGCGATCGGGTGTTGCTGCTCCTGCGCCCGGGCCTGACCTTCATCACCGGGTTCATCGGCACTCTCATCAGTGGCCGCATTGCCGTACCAGGCTATCCGCCCGATCCCCTTCGTTGGGAACGGTCCATTCTTCGCCTCAACGCGATTGCGAGCGATGCCAAACCCGCACTCATCGTGACCGAGGATGCTGGCGACTGGCTGAAGGCCCACGCGGATGTTCCGATCCTCGCACTGACTGGGTTGCCGGAGGCCGGCAATGCTCCCGTCCTGCACGCCGAACCGGCCTATCTGCAGTACACCTCGGGATCTACGTCAACACCGCGTGGCGTGATGATCTCGCATGACAATCTGATGGCAAATTGCGCGTTCGCCCGCGCGCAGTGCGGCTTCAGCAGCGCGTCGCTGCTGGTCTCCTGGGTGCCACCGCATCACGACCAGGGCCTCGTCTACGGAATCTGCCAACCGATTGTCGACGGCTTTCCATGCATCCTGTTGTCGCCTCGAACGTTCATCGAGCATCCGGAACGCTGGCTCGAATTGATTTCGACGCATCGAGCGACTCACGCCGGCGGACCAAATTTCGCGTACGACGTGGCGGTCCGCAAAGTACCGCCGTCGCGGCGGCACGGCCTGGACCTGTCTTCGTGGCGCTGCGCCTACGTGGCGGCGGAGCCGGTTCGCGCGGCGACCCTCGACAGGTTTGCCGAAGCATTCGCCCCGTGTGGCTTCGACCGGAACTCATTCCAGGCGTGCTATGGGTTGGCCGAAGCGACACTGAGAGTCGCCGCGTCCCGGTTGGGCACCGCGCCACCTGTCCTGCATCTCGATGCGGCGTCCCTCTCCGATGGAAACGTCCGCGGCGTCCCACACACCGGTCCTGGCGTGATCGACGTCGTTGGGCACGGCAAACCTCGCTGGCCGGCGCGACGCGTGGTGGTGGTCGATCCGGTGACTCTGCAGCCACAGAGTGAGGGACGCGTCGGCGAGCTTTGGATCGAGGGTCCCGATGTTTCGTCAGGTTACTGGCGGGCCGACGATTCGACACAGACGTTCGGTGCCAGAACGGCTGATGGCGACGGCCCATTCCTGCGTAGCGGGGACCTCGGCTTCGTCATGGACGACGAGCTGTTCATTACTGGCCGGCTCAAAGACCTAATCATCGTCCGCGGGCTGAATCATTACCCACATGACGTCGAAGAGACGGTCGAGCGGGTTCTTCCGCTCGTTCGTCCGGGCGGCGTGGCGGCTGTCGGGCACGAGGTCGCGGGTGAGGAACGACTGGTGGTCGTGGCCGAAATCCGCGCCGGTTCGAGCTCGCCAAGTGGCGATCCGTCCGCTGCGGAAGGAACCGGCTGGGAATACCAGCGGATGCGGGCGGCGTTACAACGGCGACTCGCGGATCAACACGATCTCGTCCTGCACGACTTCGTCCTCGTGGAGCCGGGAAGCTTGCCCAAGACATTGAGCGGCAAGATCCAACGCGGCGAGTGTGGTCGACGGTACCGCGCGAACCAGTTGTCACGCGCTCGCGACGCACATGGTCTGATCGCGACGCAGCCCCTGCGGCTTCATGCGAACGTGGGCGTGGAGCGGGAAGAGCGCGAGCGCGGGGCCGTCGCGCGCGTCTCCATTCCGGGATTCGAGACCCGAATGGCGAAGACGGCGTTTCAAGCGCTCGTGTCGACGTTCGCTGATCCGAAACTGCCGTACTTCGCAGCCGCCGAGTCGGCGCGAACCGCCGCCGAGTTTCGTTGGCAGATGCGCCAGATCCACAGCTACCTCGAGGGCGGTCTCCTGGTGCCGGCTGACGACGACGTCACGCTTGGCGACGGTCGCCTGATGCGCCCCGGTATCACGCGATGGCATCGACCGGATTCGAAACATCTGTTCTTCGTATACACCGGCTCCGCGAGGCGTCTGATGATGCCTCCGATCGACTTCCTGACGCAGACCGGGCTCATCTCCAGGAATGTCGTCTTGTTTCGCGACCAGCTCCTCGACTACTACCTGAGTGGGATCTCGATGGAAATCCCGACCCTCGAGGCGCTCCTGGGATATCAACGCGGTCTCGTCGACGCGTCGCCCGACGTCACCTCGACCTACTGCGTCGGCACCTCCATGGGCGCCTTCGCCGCCATCCTTGCAGGACACCTGCTCGGCGTGGAAGCTGTCTGGGCGTTTTCACCTACGCAGATACGGAGCTCGAGCCACCGGCGGTCGAAAGTCAGCTACGACTTGCCGAAACTGCTGGGCCAGTCCAACGGCGTCACGACCTATCACATCTACTACCACGATGAACACGAAGACGACGCGAAGCATGCCCGGGAACTCGAAGGACTGCCGGGTGTCGTGCTTCACCCTCAGGCTGGATCCAGCCATGAAGTGGTTCAATCGCTATGGAGGTCGGGGAAGCTCGGCCGCATATTCCCCGGCGCCGAGTTCATCGATCGATCCAAGCCGGCCGAGCCTGTCCATGCGCGGCCGGAGATCGGGGTGGAGATGGTCCTGGCCGCCATCCGCGAAACCGTGACCGCGACAATCGATTGGACCGGCGCTTCACCGCTGGCCGATCATCTGGATTCTTTCGATACCATCAGCCTGCTCGCTCGTCTCGAAACGCAGCTCGGTGTTCCGATCGACTACGCCACACTGCGGAGCGCGGACCTCCATACGCCGGCTTCGCTCGCCGCCAGCTTGCATCGCCTGCTTGCCGCGCCGGCGACGACGGATGCTGCGCACGCGAACGGATCGGAGTCGTCCAGTAGCATCAGGCACGCGGTCTGAGATCGAGCAACGCAGGCGTCTTACCCGCAGCGGTCGGCGGTATCGCCTCGACGGCCTGCGCCGTGACCGACTGGATTTGAAAACCCAAACCTTTGATCAGGCCTCGAACGCGATCGACGATCCACTGCAACGTCTCTTGTTCCTGCCGCCGGCCGCCATCGGTCAACACCACTCGACACTCGAGAGCTTGATCGCTCAAAAGGGCTAGCTGAATCCCGTCTACCCTGTCGTCAACGATGAGCGCACCTATGAGGGTATACGGCAACATCGGTGGCATTTCGGCGGGCTCGCCGAAGGAATTGACGAGGACCACCGGCGTTTCCGCCCGCCCCTTGATTTTCTCCACCTCGGACGACGTGCCGTTCTGGTGCAGCATGATGTGATCGTTCAACCGGTACCGAATCAGCGGCAGAGTGCGATTGAACAGATTCGTGCAATAGAGGAATCCGTCGTGGATCTCGAAGATCAGGTCGTCTTCCAGCAGACGCATCGTGGGCATCGCCGAACTCTGCCAGCCCATCAACAAGCACTCGCACGAGGCGTACACGTCGATGACCGTACTGCCGAACACGGCCTCGATCTCCCGCCGGCGCTCCGGATAGAGCACCTCACCGCCCACCTGAAACTCGGCCGGCGCAATCGCCAGCCGTCCCGCACGCTGTTCATGAGCCAGTCGGCTCGCGACACCTGCGTAGCTGCTGAGAAAATCCGGCTGAATCTCATTCAACGCACCCACGATGTCGGTGAGGCTCGACGTCGTGCTGAGGAACGTCGAGCCGGAGAGTGGCTCGAGGGCGCGCGCCATCGTCGTGGACGGGTAGTGCGCATCCTTCGGCAGGATGGCGACGCTCCGGCGCGGCTTACCGGTCCGCCGGAAGCGATATCCGATGGTCAGCGCACCCAGGAACTCCTCCTGGCTGACCGCAAACAGCGCATGGCGACCGCTGGTGCCGCTTGAATGCATCACGAAATATCGGTCGGCGAACAAGGTACCCGGCCGCGCTCGGGAGACGAATTCGCGTAGACGCGAGGTCGTCAGTTGTGGGTCCGTCACGATGTCGTCGAAGTGCGTAATGAGCAGCGCCTTCGTGAGCGGCGGGAAGTCCTCGGGCGTGCACCGTTCGATGTCCAGTCCGTGCGTCTCGATTAACCTGCGATAGTACGGCGATCGTTCACTCACAAACCGCACCATCTCCCGAAACCGATGGCGATTCGCGTCACGGATCTGATCGGGCGTGAGGCGGTCGTTCGCCCGATAACGCGCGAGCTTGGCGGCAACAGCGCTGAGCATGGCCTAGCTGATGGACATTCGCGGCAGGCTCCGGCTCATTCGATCGGCCGACCCCTGCGGAGATCGTTTCTTTCGTAGACGCTCAACAGAGCGGACGCACGCCACGGCACCTCCCGCGAGACCAGGGCCGGATCCAACTGCGCATAACGCTGCGTGAGCCGCGGATCGCGGGCAATCAGGCCGGACACGTTCGCCTCGCGTCTTCTCCAGACCAGGCTGCCGGTACCGACTCCGGTGATCAGACGATTCAGGATGATCACGTCCGGATTGAGCTCGAAGATGTGGTTGACCGCATCGGGGAGGTCCCATCGGCGAAAGTCGTCGCGACCCGTCTGGCGAAGAAGCGCGTTGGCGACCGTGGTGTAAGCCAGATATGACGACGATTGGCTCTCCTGCCCATCGTGATTGAACACCGCCAGCCCCGCCGGACGGTATGTGAGCCCGAGCGTATCGATGAACACCTTGTCAGCGCCTGCGTACCAGGGCGTCTGCCCCATCTGGTCGTAGACGACGACCGTACCCGGGCGATACCGCCTGGCGATGAAGTCGCCGACACTCGCCTGCCAATTCCTCGTCGCAGAATCCCTATTGCCGACCGGTGGCCGGCCGATCGCGGGCGAATTCGCGGAAAACATCTCCTTCACACTGCGCCAGAACTCCGGCGGCCCAGCGGCGATTCTCGTCAGTTCCTGGGAGAACACGTTCGGCGTCACGCGCCCGCCACCAGTCCCCGCCGGAGCGAAGAAAAGAACCCACGCGACGGCGCCGGCGGCAGCTGCCGGGATCACGAGCCGCCATCCGCGTCGCGCAGCGACGCGGTCGAGACCACAACCCAGGAGGACGTAGAACAGCGGAAGCGCCGGCACGAGGTGACGGTTGTACGGCTTGAAGCCATCACCGGTCACGAACGCCCAGACGATGAACGGTGCCTCCAGGCTTGCAATGATGACGAGGCCAGGATGCCACGCCAGCCGGCTCGCCAAGCCGACTGCCGCCACGACGGCCATCAGCCACAGACCACTTCTCGACAACCAAGCCCACGAGTCCGCGACGCCTGAGCCGCCCTGTGCCTTGACGTAGATGGCATGAGGCATCAGATCGTGGAAGTAGTAGTACCGCCAGACGACGCTGGCCGCGATCACGACGCCGACAAGCGCAAGTCCCCTGGCCAGCCGGGGCCACGTCCTGCGTTCAACGACAAAGAAACCTGCCAGCCCCAGGAGGACGATGACACCTTCCGAGCGCGACAAGATGACGGCGAGGGCAGGCAGCATCCAGAAGTGTTTCAGTCGCGGATGGAGCAGCCACATTCCGAGCGTGACGATGGCGAAGACGTACAGGGGCGTTTCCAAGCCACGCTGCGACCAGCAATAGAACGGAATACTGACCGCCAGAAGCAGCGCGGGCATCAACCGCAGCGGCCCGCTGCGAATCAGGACGAGACTGAGTTTGTGAAGGGAGTACAGCGTACCGGCCCCAAAAGCCAGGCCCATGATCTTCGACGCGAGGATGATATTTACGGGCAGGAGCGCGACCAGCGCGAGCATGGCCTGCCAGAGGATGCTGCTACCCGCTTCGATCCGCTCGCCGGACGAGTTGAAGACATACCCGTGGCCGTCCGCAATATTCTCCGCAACGCGGTAATAGATGAACGCGTCTTCCTCGATCTGATCGAACACGACGAACGACACGACCAGGAAGATCGCGAGCACCAGGAGCAGCGCCGGCGACACGGAGAATGGAATCGAGGGCCTGGGGCGTGTCTCGGGTGCGTCTTCCGCCATGCGGATCAACCAAACATCGGGTCGAACTGCGACGAGACCACGACGGGACGCCGCGTAGCGTCAGAGGTTTTTCGCGCAGGCTCCGGACCGTCGAACCTGGCCAACGGGTTGTTACACGGCGTTAACTGCGGCTCATAGAATCCGACGTAGTCGACCTGCCGAGTTTCGTCGGCGTCGTTTCGAAAGAACGTCGTAGACATCAGGAACCGCGCATAGGCGATCTCGGGCCAGAGCTCGAAGCGCCCTGGCAGCGTCCAATACTTCTGATGGTCGGTGAGATACTGCTCCACCACCGTCGAACTGAGTTTCAAGTACGAAAAATGGTGGCGCAGCCGTCCGGCCGGCGAGCGTCCCAACTCGGACCACTGCTGCGCGAGTCTGCCTCGGGAGCGGGGCTCGAGCCACCACAGCCCGATCGGAAGCGCGGCGGCGGCGGCCGCGACGAACACAAGGAGGACTCGGCGTCTCGTCATCTTCATGACCGGACCAGCCTGTCTGCGGCGCGAAGCGAAAGCGCACTGATCGTGAGCGTTGGATTGGCCGGTGAGATCGTCGGAAAGACACCGCCGCCGAGCACCACGAGGTTCCGGACCCGATGATGCACCTGGTTCCGATCGACGACGCTCGACTTGGGATCATTGCCCATCGGAGTGGTGCCGAGAATGTGGCCTTCCGTCGCGAAGGCTGGCTTCTGGATTTCGTACCGTTCGACAGGGAGCGGTGCGAGAAACCGTTCGACATCGGCCGGTAGCTGCGCGAGGGCCCGAGTGACGTACTCCGACGGCCCTTCGTAGATCACTTCGGGCCTATCCTCGCCCGGTACCACTGCCACGCGGTTCTGATCCTGCGGCAGGTCCTCGTAGACGAACTTCAGTTTCAAGTACTGCCGCCATCGCCCTCGGATATCCCGCAGCTGAGGCAGGTTCCAGGTCTCGATCAGCGCAGCCGCGCGGTCGCGCCTGTGCGTACCGGCGTAGAAGGGATATCCGTGGCCCGTGATGCTCGTGCTGCCCTGGAAGTTGTCGAGGCCGTCCAAGTCGACTTGCACCACGGCCGAGACCTGCTCGACCAATCCCCTGCCTGCGACGCCGTCATCGAGACCGGAACGAAGAAGAATGTCGGGCACATAGAGCGCGTTGGCGCCGAGGCCAACGACCTCGCCTCGGACGACATGCTCCCGGTCTTCGATGCTGTAGCGCACACCTTCCGCCACGGCGCCACGGACGTCCACGGACAGGACACGCGCCCCCACCAGCATCCTGACGCGAGGATCGTCGTAATAGGCCCGGCACGAGTTGAGGATCGTGAACTTGGAGTCGATCGGGCACTGATGACAGACGCCGTTCGCACAGCAACGTGGCCTGCCGCCCGGAACGTCTCGTGATGGCCGGGCCGTGGGTTGCGGAAAGAATGCGCCAGGCCAATGCCGCTCCAGCAAGCGGTCAGGTTCTGAGAGCTTGTGCGGGGGGAGCGGATACGGCCGGCTCCGCGGCATCAGGGCGTTGGCCGCGCCGGACGCCGACATCACGTCCTCGGCGTCGCAGTAGTACGGCTCCAGCTCGTCGTAGCCCAGCGGCCAGTTCTTCGCGATGCCGTATCGCGAGTTCATCTCGAAGTCTTCGGGCAGGAACCGGGGCGTGCACGCCCACCAGCAATTCGAACATCCGCCGAAGGCGAGGCGCGTCGTCCAGGGCTTCGCCGGGGTTCGATTCAAGAACGTTTGACGGGATCGGACCTCGAGCCCGAGATGGTTGTCACGATGCCACTGGTGGTCCCGCAGGAATCCACGTTCGAGGACCACGACGCGCGCCGTCGCCGGCGCGTGCCGAAGATAGCGAATCAGAAAGAACGTCGAGGCGAAGCCCGTCCCGATCAACACCAGATCGGCGCGATCGGGCAGATCGGACTTGGACTGTGTCGTCATTGGGCGTCACCCATCGCACATAGAGCCGAGTCTGCGACGAGCCGACTCTAGGCCGATTCCGAGCGCAGCGTGCTGCAAGACATGTCGTAAAATCTCCGACCGCTCTCGCCGGTGCTACACGACGAGGGCGTGGTGATGCGGCATCCTCGACGGTCCGAAGAACCAGCACTCAATCGCCCAGCGGCTTTTCGTTTGACTGGCACGGCCCGCCGTGCGATGCAGCATCAATTGATCGAAGATGGCCGCGTCGCCCGCGCGGAAGTGCGGCGTCACGATCGGGGCGCCATCAGCGACGGCGTTCACCTCGGCGTCAGAAACAGTCCACGACCGGGAAGTACCGGCGGTTCCGCTTTGGACCAGGAACGGAAGGCGGCGCGACAGCACGTCGAGACCCGGCGCGTCCACGCCGCAGTCGGACAGGGCGACCCACACGTTGAGCGCTCGGATGTCCTGACCCAGAAAGCGGCCGTCCTGGTGCCATTCCCCATTCGTCCCAGGCGCCACACGGCGTAGCGTCCCCTTCTCGACCGACAGAACCGGCCGCTCGCCGAGATACTCCTCGACGAGCGCAACGATCCCCGCCCGTTCGAACCACTCCAGGACATTGAAGAGCACCCGAGGTGAATCTCCCAGGAGGATGGCGTTGTTCCACCGTTCGACCACGTGCCGTTTTCGGGCCAGCACACGACTCTTGGGATCGAGCGGCGCGTACCAAGGCGCGGTCACCTCGATTGGCGCGCCCTCGCGTGCCTGTGCCGATGCCGCGAACGCACGGTCGATGTCATCGACCAAGGCGGCGGCGCCAGCTGCCGGCAGTACCCCTCGCACGATGAGAGACCCGCGGTGATGGATAGCGGCAGCGACTGCCGTGACGGACAAATCGTGTACGGGAATCTCGGGCAACGGGTCGGTCACGCGCGGGGGGAAGAGATCGTTCGGCGGCTCCGGCAAGTCGGCTGCGCGCCCGGACACGGTGCCATCGCGGAACGCCTGCCAGCGCCATTGCACCAGCTGCAGTTCCAACTGGGCGTCGGGCCATCGCCGGTTCGCCGCCGATCCGTACATGACCGCGTCGGCCAGCCTGCCCTGCTCGGCCAGGCCCGCGGCTCGCCCTCTGGCTGTCGTCGCCGATGCCGTCTCTGTCCCGAGTTCCGCGAGCAAATCGCCGAGGTGGGTGGTCATTGTTCCTCTCCGGCCGCCGGCCGCGGCGGCGCGTCCGCGGATGGCCGGCGCGCTCGGACGATCGCGCAGGCCGACTGGTACAGTTCGACATCCAGGGCGTTATCGTCAGCAATCCGCCGCCGGAACGCCGCCGACACGGCCACCGGCCGCGTACGGTTGATGAACAATGGCGCGCCGAGCTCGAAGCCAAAGCTCACGCGAAGTCGTTCCGAGAATTCCTCGTGCTCCTCGAGGACTCCGACGACGTCCAGGTGCTCCAGCTGCCGTTGCGCCTCCGCGAGGTGCCCCGGGCCACAGGCGAGGTTCGTCAGAGCGCCATGGGTCATCTCGCCAACGGACATGGACAGCATCTTGACCATATGGTTGTGAATCAGCGTGTCGAACTGGAACTGGTCCTCGTAGATCTCCTCCAGCGACTTGTTTCTATCCGCCTCGATGAGCTCGCGCCGATGGCGCAGGAACGACAACGTGCGGTCCACCGGCTCCCGCAGGATCGTGAACGTGCGAAAGGTTCCGCCAAGGAGCTGCGCCGTGCAGAGCGGAAAATGCCCGGTCAGCAGGGCCACGCCGCGTCCCCGCACGTTCCAGCGCGCCAGCAGGTGCGAGATGGAGAGTACGCGGCGGGCCGGATCGCCGTCGCGGCCGTTCGGATAGATCTGCTCCTCCGAAAAGTGGCGGCTGAGACGACGAATGAGACTGGTTCCACCAGTCTTCTGAAGGTGACAGAAGAAATAGCGACTTGCGATGCCTTGCCTTTGCACGGCCGGACCAGTTCTGGTTGTAGAGTCGGAGTTGTGTACTATCAAGCCCCATTGGCTGTCAAGGTTCATAGCAACATGTTGTCAAGAAGAAGTCTAGTTAATACATATAGGCAGACTGCCTGAAGAGCGTCGAATATGTCCAAGGTGCGCAGTCTCGGCGTACTCATGTGCTACAACGATGGCGACATCCTGGGCGACGCCATCGAGCACCTGCTCGAGAACAATCACGACGTCGTGATCTGGAATCACGGATCGACGGATGAGACGCCGGACGTCCTCGCCCGTTACCGCAATCACCTGCGCGAAGTCACCGACATCGGCCGTGACGTGGACTTCTACGACATGTACCCGTTGTTGTCGAAGCATCTGCAGCAGCGATACGTGGCGCAGTACGACTGGATCTCGTGGCCGGATCAGGACGAGCTCCTCGAGGGGCCCGATCGGTCCAAGACCTATGCGGCATTCATCGAAGAGGCGCACCAGTCGCCGTGCAACTGGATCCGATTCAACGACTTCGTGTTCTGGTTCACGCGCGGGGATCAGGCCGCCGTCGAGTCCCCCGTCGCACGCGTTCGGCGTTATTCGCTGGCCAGGATCGGTCCAGGAAAGATCCGATCGTGGCGCGCATCCGCGACGAACGTACGCTGGTTCAACCACAATCCGACCAAGGGAGATGGCTTTCCGCGCAACTTCAACCTGCGTCACTATCCGATGCGCTCGGCGTCCCAGATGCAGCGGCGGGTGCGCGTCGATCGCGCCGGACTCCGCAGGGGGCATCTGAACTGCCATTACGAGAACATGGACAGGCTCGCATCGCTGGAGGTACTGCCGGAGCAACTGCACTATGACGACGGCCTTTCTGAACTGAGTCACGAGCCCATCTTCGACTGGGAAGCGATTTACGGCCGCCCACCCAGCTTGCCCCCGTCCGTCGTCCTCGCGTTCGATTTGACCAGCTCCCGATGGCAGCTCGCCGGCTCACTGACCACGGCGCTGAAGCAGTGCTGGGTCGCGCGTTCGAACGGGCCGGACACCAAGCGACGGCTTCAGGCATGGATGCGCACGCTCGAGTCGAGGCCGGCCCTTCCGGCCATGGTCGCGGCCACCAGCGATCGCACGGTCGTGGCGACCGCGGAGCTCGCCGAACGTTGGGACACCGCCGCGGCCGACGCAGATGACGCCGTCGAGCCCGGATCGTCGGCGGCCACCACGATCGCGGGCGTAGCGATCCGCATCCGAGTCGATCCCTCACGGCGACGGGTGATTGTCGAAGGCCCGCCGGATGTATCCCGGCTGCTGGCGTTCGTTCATCTGGGAGGCGGGCTACCGCCGACGCTCGGCTCGCTGCCACAGGCGCACTTCGAGGCGACTGTCGATGGCCGATACCTGATCGCAGTTGAGCCGGCTTCGGTCGCCCGCGGTGCGCATCCGGCGGCCGATGCCACCGCGGACAGACCGGCACCAGAGACGCGGTAATGGCTCAAGGGGCTGGACGCGGGACCGGCGCGCAGGCTGACGGATGGGACGATTCGTGGTTCTTCATCATCGGCTGCCAGCGATCCGGCACGACGTTGATGCGCCTGGTCCTGGAGTGCCACAGTGAGATCGAGTGCCGGGACGAGGCCATCTCCTATGGGCTCATTGCCGGCCGGCGATCGACGAAACGCGGCCGCCCCCGTCTCGGCCTGAAAGTACCGTGCCTCACCGAGCAATTTGCCGCACCGGCCATCTACGACGTCAAGTGGATACCTGAGATCCCTAACGGGTATCGAAACCATCCGCTCATCTTCATGGTCCGGGACGTTCGCGATACGGTCGCCTCGATGCTGGAGCTGAAGGTCTTCGGTCGCCGGTGGGTCGAAGCCAGTCTCGGTCCGACCATCCGCGCCAAGTCCAGCCGAGAACCGGCGTTCGTCGCACGCTACGGCGCGCTGATCGATTCGTTCGCCCAGCACGACGATCCAACCGTGGCACGAGCGGCCTTTTGCTGGCGTTACAAGACCGACGCCCTCCCTGAATATCAGGATCTGCGGTTGCCGGTGCTGATGGTTCGGTACGAGGACCTCGTCAACCAGCCCCGTGCCACGCTCGAGCGGGTGTGTCGCTTTCTTGGCGTCGGCTGGGAGCCGGGCTTGTTGCGTCACGCGCGATTCCAGCATGGTGAACTGGACTCCGACGGCATCGCGATGGGCGGAACCGACGCAAGCCGTCCTATCGACGCCACGTCCACGGGGCGCTGGCGGCGGACGTTCAGCCCGGCTCAGGTCTCGGAAATCCTTGCATACGCGGGTCCGCTCCAGGGCGACCTGTACGGAACCGACACGTGACGCGCGGCGGGGAGGCGACACGGCATCTGCTCTGGATGACCGTCGGACCGACCGCGTGCGGCAGCTATCGGTGTTACGTCCCGGCGCTCTCAGCCGCCGCCACCGGCCGGTACAAGTGCCGCTTCGTTGACGTGGCCAGCTCGTCGCCGCCGACACGGGGACAGCGCCTCGCCTTGCGACGATTCGATATCGGAATCCTCCAGCGCAATCTGACGCCAAACGGCCAAGCGTGGCGAGACGCGTGCCGCGATGCAGGGCTGCCGCTCGTCTACGACATCGACGACGATCTGTTCCACGTACCGTCCATTCATCCTTATTCCGATCGGTTTACCAGCCCAGCGGTGCAGACACAGCTCCGCGATTTCCTGACCCACGCCCATCACGTCATTGTCTCGACGCCGGTCCTCAAGCAGGTGGTCATGGCTTCTTGCGGCATTCCGTCGGAGAGGGTGTCAGTCGCAAGGAACCATCTGCACCCAGTCGTCTGGCCGGCCACGGTCGAGGCCGGCGGTGGACATCCGCGCCGTGCCGATCGGATCGTCGTGGGATGGCAGGGCACGCCGACGCACGATCATGACTTCGCAGCGATCGTGCCCGCCCTTCGCCGGCTGCTCGCGGTTCACTCCAATGTGGATCTGCATCTGTTCGGCGACGTGCCTCCCTCTGTGCGCGAAGCGCTGCCCGCGGACCGTGTGCTGGGCACGCCCGCCGTGGCGTTTCTCGACTACCCGGCGGCGCTCCGTCGCCTTCGATTCGATGTGGGCATCGCTCCGCTCGCCAGGACGGCGTTCAATGACGCCAAGAGCAACGTCAAGTGGCTCGAATACTCCGCCTGCGAGACCGCGACGGTGGCGTCTGGAGTCGAACCCTACCGCACGTCAATCGCCGACGGCGTCACCGGGCTGCTGGCGGACACCGAAGGGGAGTGGTATGACGCGCTTCGGATCCTGGTCAGCGAGTCGCCGGTTCGAAATGCGATGGCCCGGGCGGCGCACCGGGCTGCCTGGACGGATTGGTCCGCGACGGCGCAGGGCGCAACCTGGGTCGAGATCCTGGACACGATTGCCGGCCGCATAGCCGAATAGCACCTACATTTCGGCGTGAACTAGTTCGTCATAGCTTGAAAGTAAAAATACTATTGTGGAGTTGTGTGTTTTGATCTAGGCTAACTCCTTCGCATTCGGTCATAATTCGACCGCCGCCACGGGCGGCAGCCTGTACCAGCCTGCCTCTGGTGGTTGCCGCCACATTTCCACGACCCGATAGTCGACGACCTACGGCGCTCGCCGCTGGTAACCCTCGTGACTGCAGCTCATCCGCCGCGCCCCGTCTTTCTGGTGTCACACGCCAGGACCGGTTCGACGTTGCTCCGGTATCTGCTCGATGCGCATCCCTCCCTGTGTTGTCCGCCGGAATTGGCGCTCGGCCGTCTCTGCCGCGATCTCCTGTACACGGCGGCCCTCGCGCTCGGGGAAACGCGTGCGGTGCCGGATAGTCCCTCCGCCGGTACGGTGGCAGAGGCGCGGCGTCACGTCGACGAGCTCATGACGGCCTGCTGTGTCCGCCACGCCAAGCCGCGGTGGTGCGAGAAGTCGACGAACAACGTCGAGTACCTCGATGCGCTACGGACGGTGTTTCCCGATGCGCAGTACATCTGCCTTCACCGCAACTGTCTCGACGTCGTCGAGTCGTTGCTGCAGTTGTTCCGCTATGGATTCACCGGGCGGTACGCGGTGCTCGTCTCGCGGTCGCCGTCGAACGTCCTCGACGCGATGATCGATACCTGGATCGAGGCGACCGAGCGCATCCTCGCACTCGAGGCCGCCCAACCCGAAGCGTGCCTCCGAGTGCGGTACGAGGATTTCGTCGAGCGTCCTGCTGCCAGCGCCGAGCGCATTTTCACGTTTCTGGGTCTGCCGTTCGACGAGGGCATCCTCTCAACGATGTTCACTGCGAGTCACGACCAGGGCCCTGGGGATCTGAAGATCCAATTCACGAACGCCGTTCTGGCAAATCGTGTCGGCCGCGGCAGCCGGCTTCCGCGCGGACAGATTTCGACGGACCGGTTCGCCCAACTCAACAAGCTCCAGACCGAGCTCGGATACGCCGTGCTGGATCCGTCGCCTTCGCCATCGGAACGGGTGCTCGGCGGCACCGGCCGCGTGTCCCGCGCCGTGGCCTCTGGTGAATGGGGATAGCCGGCCCGCTTGCGATGGCGCAAGGTGCAACGCCCTTAGTTAGATGGAGGAACAAGACCCATGTCTCTGGATATAGCCACCCGTCGAGGTGTGCACGAAGCCTTCGAACACTGGGCGGCAACGGCGCCCACACTCGTCGCGCTGTCGACGGGCGACGGCACCGTGACGTACGGCGCCTTGAATGAGCGGGCCAACCGGCTAGGACACCATCTCCGCCAACAGGGTGTCGGTCCGGAAGCAGTCGTCGGTGTTGTGCTCGAGACTCCGGTCGACACGGTGGTCGCTGTCCTCGGAGTGCTCAAGGCTGGTGGAGGCTGCGTCGTGCTCGATCCAGCCTACTGCTCTGAACAGATCCCCGCGATCCTGAATGATGCCAGGCCCGGCACAGTCGTCACTTCCAAGGGTGTGCGGATCCGCCTGCCCCGCTTCACGGGATCGATGCTGTATCTGGACGGCGCGGCCGCTGACCTCGCGGCGGCGGACACCTCCAACCCAGTTCCCGCTTGCGTCCCTCAGAACCTCGCGATCCTTGCCTACAATCCGCGTTCAGGTGCCGCGCTTCGTGGCACCCTCCTGACTCACCACGCGCTCCTCGCGGCGATGGACCAGACGCCCCCGGCGGTGGCCGGAGAGGTCTGGGCACTCAGTGAGTCGCTGGCCGAACCGCGTACGTTGGTGCGCCTGTTGCTCGGCCTGTGTTCTGGGGTAACGACCTTCGTCTGGACGGGTCGACCGCCGGACACAGAAGCCGCCGGAGAAGCGGCCGAATACCTCCGCAGGCTCGACGGCATCAACCCGGTTTTCATCGACGTGCCTGCGCGATGGCTGGACGCATTCACCGCCCCGCGAACACCGTTGCCGGCACTGAGGAAGATCGTTGTGTACGGCGGCCAGCCCGCGAGTGATGTTGTCGCGGCTGTGTCGGCCAGTCGCCCCGATCTCGACATAGCGGAAACCTACGTGATTTCCGACGACGGTGCCGCGGTCGAGCTGCCGCTCGCCTCGGCCGCCGTCGCGGGATCGAATGCAAGGACTACCGGACCGATTCCCGGAGCACAGCTGGTCGTGCTCGACGACCGATGGTCACCCTCTGCGGTCGGTGTGCCGGGGGCTGTTTGCCTGAGGAGTCCTGCGCCCGTCCGTGGCTATCGGTCGCAGCCCGCGCTGACCGCGTCGCGCTTCGTTGCTGCCGGACAGTTTTCTAAGCTGCCCGCGTATCGCACGGGAGAGGTCGGTCGAGTCGCGGCAGACGGCAGCATCGAGTTGTTGGGGGCCGGCGACTGGGTATGCGTCCGCGGCCGAACGATTCAGATTGACCACATTGAGCGCGTCCTGACCAGCGCGCCGCAAGTTCAGTCTGCCGCCGTAGCGGCACGGCGGGTCGGGAACGAGGACGGCCTGGTCGCTTACGTGGTCACCTCGGGCGGCGCGGCGAGCGTGACCGACCTGCGCAGCTTTGTCGAGTCCGAGCTACCCGAATACTTGTGGCCTGATGCCTACGTGGCGCTCGATGCGCTGCCGCGCACACGCGCCGGCCGAGTCGACCGGCACACGCTGCCGGCACCGGACCCCACGCTGCCTCCGGCCGAACAGGAGTATGTCCCGCCGCGCAATGGCGTCGAGTCCACGCTGGCCACGATTTGGGCTGAAGCGCTCTCACTCGACCGGGTCGGTACCAACGACGACTTCCTCGACAGCGGCGGAGATTCCCTCATCGCCACCGAAATCATCGCGCAGATCTGGGATCGCTTCGGCACGGAGATTCCAATGGAAGCGTTCTTCGAGCAGTGCACGATCAACGTCCTCGTCAATCAATACCTCTCGCATGCGCTCGAAGCTGAGCCGCGTGCCTGACAGCTCACGCTCATGACGGCTATGTCGTACGCGCACGGGATCGCGCCACACGCGCTTCGTGCGGAGACCATCGCCGACGTGTTCGATCGGATTACCGCTGAGCACGGCAGCCAAGTCGCCATCGTCTCGCGCCACCAGCAGGTGCGCTACACCTATGCGGCGCTCCGGCGCGAAGTCGATCACGCTGCCGAGGCTCTGAGGGCACTCGGTGTTCAGCGCGGTGACCGTGTGGCGCTGTGGAGCACGTCCCGCGCGGAATGGCTGATCGCCCAGTACGCCATCGCCAAGGCCGGCGCGGTACTGGTCGCCTTGAACCCGGCCTACACGAACGCTGAGCTCGTCGGAACCCTCCGCCATAGCGGCGCCCGGTTGCTCATTGCTGCCGAACCGCCATTCCGGGAAGGCGCGGCGCCGCGCGTGTCCGAGGTTGCGCGCGCGTTGAAGGACGGCGGCGGGCCATCGACGCATGCAATACGACCGCAACCGGTCCAGGTCGTTTGTTTCGACGCCGCCCCAGATGACTGCCTGGACTGGCGCGATCTGCTCACCTGGGGTGGCGGAATGCCAGCCAGCGTCTCACCACCACGCAGCCAGTACGACGACGCGGCGTGCATCCTGTACACATCCGGCACCACCGGGGCTCCCAAGGGCGCGACGATGTCGCACTACAGCCTCGTCAATAGCGGTGTATTCGTTGGCGATCGCCTTCGATACACGGCAGGCGACCGCATCTGCCTGCCAGTTCCACTCTTCCACACATTCGGCCTCGTCATGGGCGCACTCGCCGCACTCACGCATGGCAGCACGCTGGTATTGCCTTCCCATGTCTTTGATCCAAAGGCCGCACTCGAGGCAATCGCCGAGGAGCAGTGCACGGCGGTCTACGGGGTGCCCGCACAGTTTCGGGCCATGCTCGCCCACCGGCATTTTCACCGGCACCGAACGGCGTCGCTGCGGACGGGAATCATGGCGGGCTCCCCTTGCCCTGCCTCACTGGTTCGCGAGGTCATGACGTCGATGCACGCTCGCGAGCTCACGATCTGCTACGGCATGACGGAAGCCGGCACGCTGTGCCAGACGCTGCCGGAAGATTCGCCGGACGATCGGACCGGTACCGTCGGTGCGGTGCACCCGCACGTCGAATGCAAAGTGGTCGATCCCGCGACGGAGCGCACCGTGCCCCGGGGCGAGCCGGGCGAGCTCTGGGCCCGGGGCTATTGCATGATGTCGGGCTACTGGTCGGACGACGCCGCGACGCGACGCGCGATGACAGCAACGGGATGGATTCGAACTGGCGATCTCGCGGTGATGGAGGCCGGCGGCCACGTCCGAATCATCGATCGACTGAAGGACCTGATCATTTCCGGCGGACAGAACATTTATCCCCAGGAGGTCGAAGCGGTTCTGCGATCACACCCGCAAGTACGCGATGTTGCGGTGGTCGGCGTGCCGGATGCGCTGCACGACGAGATCGTCTGCGCCTGGATCGAGCCCCTGCCGGGTGAAACGCCGGACCCGGACGAGGTGAAGCGGTTCTGCCGGGGACGGACCGCTGCGTACAACATCCCTCGCCGGATCGTGGTCACTGAGGCGCTGCCCCGCACTGCCACCGGCAAGATCCAGAAGTTCTCACTGCGGGAGCATGCCGCGATTCCGCGCGATGCCGGCGCCCCGATCGCCGTGACGGCGGCAACCCCGGAACCGTCGACCCACTGACGATGCCACGGCCTCGATTTCTCGGGATGCTGCTCTGCTACAACGACGGTGACATTCTGCCCGACGCGCTCGAGCACCTCCTCAACAACCACCACGACGTCGTCGTGTGGAACCACGGATCGACCGACGAGACGGCGGACGTGCTCGCGCGGTTCGCCGGGAGTCTCAGGGAAGTCACTGACATCAGCCGTGACGTTGACTTCTACGATCTCTACCCGCTGGCGTCGAAGCATCTGATGGCGACGTACGTCCACGAATACGACTGGATCTCGTGGCCGGATCAGGACGAGCTCCTGGAGGGTCCCACCCGTACGCGGCCGTACCACGCGTTCCTCGAAGAGGCGGTCGACTCGCCGCATGGCTGGATCGAGTTCAACGACTACGTCTTCTGGTTCACCGAACGCGACCGTGCGGAGATTGCGTCGCCATGCGAACGCGTCAGGCACTACTCGCTCGCCCGGCACGGCGCGATCAAGGTCCGCTCCTGGCGCGCGTCAGAAACAAACATCCGTTGGTTCAATCACAACAAGACTGGCGGCAGCCGGCACCCGGATACGTTCAACCTCCGTCACTATCCGATGCGATCCGAGGCGCAAATGCGCCGGCGGTTGGCGGTGGACCGAGCCAACCTTCAGCGCGGTCCCGTCAACTATCACTACGAGAACATGAAGGCCACCCTGGCGACCGTGCGTATCACCGCCGACGGCCTGCACTACGACGACGGCGTTTCCAACCTCGATCCGACGACCAAGTTCGACTGGAGCTCCGTATACGGCGTTCGACCGGAGCTCCCGCGCGAAGTATTCGACGCGTTCGTCATGTCGACGAAGCGCTGGGAAATCGCGCGCGTCCTGGACACGGCGCTCGGAGCGTTGCCCGCGGAACTCCGCGCCCGTCACGGTGCCGATCGGATCGATCGCTGGCGCGCCGCATTGCGCGACCGAATCGCGTGTCCCGTCCTCATCGCGCTGAAGCGGGATGCGGTCACGATCGTCACCGAACAGCTGGCGCAGGCATGGACTGGCGGCGCGAGTGAGGGAGACGGCATCGACGCCCGAGAGACGCTCAAAATGACGGAGGTCTCTCTGGAAGGTTTACCTTTCGCGGTCGAGGCGGACTCGGCCACGCGGCGGGTGAGCGTGCAAGCGGTCGACTCCGCGGTGCCGTCAGCGGCCGGGCACGCACCACTGGTCACGCTGGTTCCATGTTTTGGCAGCAGCGAGCCGGCACGGCTGACGGCCTTGGAGGGCGGTCGCACCGAGTTTCGCCACCTCCGCGGACAGTACTACTACCTGGCGTGCGAGCCGTCCTCCGATCCCGGCCGTAACGGTGAGCGCCTCAGTCAGTGAGAGACCGATCGTGAATCCCGCAGACGAACAATTCGACTTCAACGAACGGAAGATCCATTTGTTTCACGCCATGCGGACCCTGCGGGGGCCCAATTACCTGGCGGTGCTCAAGTGGATCCACGAGGCCCTTGCGCCGGCCAACTACGTCGAGATCGGCGTGAACGAAGGCGACTCCTTGCAGGCGGCGGCGCTCCCCACGCGGTGCGTCGCGATCGACCCCTGTCCCGCGGCGTCGTTTGCCGCGCCGCCGGGGACGCGGCTCTTCACGATGACGAGCAACGAGTTCTTCTTGCGCCACGACCTGCGCGGGCTCCTCGATGATCAGCCTTTCTCGCTCGCCTTCATCGACGGCCTTCACCTGTTCGAGCAGGCGCTGCTCGATTTCGTCAATCTCGAGCGATACGCCGGCCCAGGCTCCGTGATCCTGCTCCACGACTGCGTTCCTCTCAACGCTGACACGTCGAGCCGCACGCGGACGACGCACTTCTATAGCGGTGACGTCTGGAAGACGACACTCTGCATCCGCGAGCTCCGGCCGGATCTCCAGATGGCTATTGTGCCGACGTCGCCGACCGGCCTCTGCATCGTCAGCGGCTTGGATCCGCGTTCCACTCTGCTCGCAGAGAGTTATGACGCCTGCACGGCGGCGTTTCGCGACCTGACCTTCGACGACTATCGCATGCGGATGCGTCAAATGCCGCCGGCGATTGGCAACAACCAGCCCGCCATCACGGCACACCTGCGGACACGCCGGATGGGCGGACGCGCAGTCGAGCACGCTGAACCTGACGGAGGAGCTACATGACGAACCCGTTCGAAGACAACGACGCCGAGTATCTCGTGCTGGTCAATGACGAGGGACAGTACTCGTTGTGGCCCGGAACCATATCGATCCCCGAGGGCTGGGTTGCCACCGGCCCCCGCGGTGCACGCCAGGAATGTCTCGATTGGATCGATGCGACCTGGACGGACATGCGCCCGAAGAGCCTCATCGCGGCCATGGCGCAGCAAGCCGGCGGCGACGCCTAGCCAGTACCAATTGTTTTACACGTGGATGTCATCCAGGGTGTCACATGACGACGATCTTGGTAATCGATGACGATCCTTGGGCCGACGAGACGTTACTGCCAGCGCTGCGTCATGCGGGCCACCGGGTACTTCACACCACCTCGGTCCGCCAAGGCCGGCAGATGGCGACGCAGCATCAACCCGACCTCGCCCTGACAGAGATGACCCTGCCCGATGGCGATGGGCTCACGATCCTGCGTTCGGCCCGGCAGTTCACCCCGTACACGCGGGTGGTCGTTGTAACACGCGCCGGCACTGTTCGGTCGGCAGTACAGGCGATGCAGTTGGGTGCGATCGACCTGTTCGAGAAACCCGTACCGGTCGGCGAACTGCTTCGGTTCATCGGCCGCCTCCGCCTCGGCCCGCGACAACCGGTCCGCGCCAACCTGCCGGATCCGGAACGTCATGCCGCCAAGCGGTGGGTCGAGATGGTCTCGAGGACAGTCAATCTGCCTGAGGATCCGCGAACGGTCGCGGACTGGGCACGGGCGACGGGAATATCGGCGGGTGCCATCCGTGGCTGGTGCCGGGCGGCGCATCTGCCAGTGAAGCCATCGCTGAACTTCGCGCGCATGCTGCGCGCAGTTCTGCGGTGTGATGGGCTCGTTCCGGTCGCCGACCTCCTCAACATCGTCGATACGCGCACGCTCGTCAGATTCCTGAGGCTGGGCGACCCTGCCAGCAATCCGTGTCAGTTGCCGATGCCACTTGATGACTACCTCGCACGACAGCGGTGGATCGTGGACCCCGCGGTCGTCCGGGGTGTGCGAGACGCCGTCCGGACTGCAGGTCCTGGCATTCGGGGACCAGCGCCGTCGCCGACTCGTTGCGCCTGAACCACCTGACGAAAAAACGCAGTCCCGCGCAATCAACGTGACACCAGAAGGGCATCGTGCGCCATAGCCGCTGGGTCATCGTTCACGAACCACGACCCGCCGCATCACTTCGGCTCCTTTGTTTACCGCACGCCGGTAGTTCTGCGGCAGCTTTCCGCTGGTGGAACGACCGTGTACCTCCCGACATCGAGGTCATGGCGGTGGAGTACCCGGGCCGGGGCGCGCGAATGAACGAGCGCTGCTTCGTCCGGCTGCACGCGCTGGTGGCCGCGCTCGTCGAGGACGTTCGCGGCCTGCTCACCACTCCTTTCGCCATCTACGGACACAGCCTCGGAGCCCTCATCGGGTTCGAGCTGGCGCGCCAGCTCGAGCTCGCCGGCGCGGCCGCACCCCGGGCGTTAGCCGTGGCCGGCTGTCGTGGTCCCCGCCTGCGGCCGCGAAAACGGCCGATCTTTGCGCTTCCGGATGACCAGCTCATCGAGGAGCTGCGGACGCTTGGCGGGATGGATCCCGCGGTGCTGGGCCATGAGGAGCTGCTTCAGACGATGCTTCCTGTCCTTCGCGCCGACCTCGAGATGGCTGACACCTACGCCGCGCGCCATACGGAGAGCACGAATCTCACGGTCTTCGTCTACGGCGGCGCGAACGACGAGGACACGCCACCGGAAGATCTGCAGGCGTGGACGCTCGAGACCAGACAACCTCCGCAGGTGCGAATCTATCCGGGGAATCACTTCTTCGTGCACACGGCCGTCGACCAGCTGCTGCAGGACGTCGTGACAGATCTCCGAACCGCAATGGACCCGGCGGATCACGGCGCGAAGGCAGCCGGCGATGCGCGATAGCCAGACGACGTCAATTCCCCTTTCCGCGGGCCAAGCGCGCCTCTGGTTCCTGAGTCGGCTGAAGGGCCACCGTCCCAACTACAACGAGACGGTCGTGATGGGCTTCCGCGAGCCCTGTGATGTCGGCGCGTTGCAGGCTGCCGTAGGCGACGTCGTGGCTCGGCACGCGGTACTTCGAACCGTGTTTCCCGAGTCGCAGGGGACGCCGTATCAGGTCGTTCTGAGCTCGGAAGCGGACCCGCCGCCGTTCATCGTTCACGAGACGAGTCCCGCGCGATTGCGCCGCGACATCGCCGACGCCGCGAAAGCCGAATTCGATCTGACCACCGAGCCACCGCTGCGGACTCATCTGTTCGGCGTACAGAGTCACCGCGTCTTGCTCATGGTGATCCATCACATCGCAGTCGATTGGTGGTCGATTCACCGGGTACTGGTGCGGGATCTTCTCCGCGCCTATCACAGCCGCTGCGCCGGGAAGGTCGCGACCTTCGCGCCGCTGCCGATGCAGTACGTCGACTACGCGGCCGCGCAGGCAGCCGCGTTGGCTGACGGCGCTGACTCGGACAGCCCGCTGGCGCGACAGCTCGGGTTCTGGAAGGCCGCGCTCCGCGGGCTACCGGACGAGCTACAGCTCCCGAGGGACTACGCGCGGCGCGAAGCTCCGACCTTCGAAGGCGGAAGCGTCGACTTTCGCGTGGAGCCGTCGCTTCATGCGGCCTTCGCCGGTCTGGCGCGGCGTGAACGCTCGAGCCTCTTCATGGCGTTCCATGCATTGCTCGCAACGTTGTTCACCAGACTCGGAGCAGGCACTGACATCGCGATTGGCAGCCCCGTTTCCGGACGCAAGACGCGGGACGTCGAAGGGCTGGTCGGATTCTTCGCGAACACCATCGTCGTTCGAACCAGCACGGCGAACAGTCCCACGTTCCGGGAGCTCCTCGCACGCGTACGCCGCACCGTGCTCGAAGCCTGCAGGAACGATGAGGTTCCGTTCGAACGAGTCGTCGAGGCGATCAACCCGGCGCGGGCGCTCGAGCGGAATCCCCTCTTCCAGGTCCTGCTTGGCGTCCGGACCGTGACGGTCCGCCGAGGGCGAGTAGCGTTCCGAGGACGGCGTGCGCGAGCGACACACGCGGAGTACGCCCGTTTCGATCTCGCCGTCGACGTCCGGGATCAGCATGGCGTCGATCGCTCGCCACTGGGCATGATCGTCACCCTGCGCTACAGCACCGACTTGTTCCACCACAACACGGCAGCGCTCATGGTGCAGCGCCTTCTTTCGCTGATGCGATCGGTCGTGGCGCATCCCGACGTGCCGATTGACGAGATCGATGTGTTGACACCCGGCGAGCGTGAACGATTCGCCGCTGGTCGAGAGGCCGTACCTCCGGATGCGCCTGGTCTGGTCGAACTGATCGAAACACAAGCTGAACAGGCGCCAGATGATCCAGCCGTCCACGGCGAGGATGGTTTCTTGAGCCGCCGCGATCTGAACGCGAAGGCCAACCAACTCGCGGCGCTGCTCGCCGGAGAAGGTGTCGGCGTTGAGGATGTCGTCGGCATCGCGCTTCCGCGGCGGGCCGGACTGGTCGTCGCGCTCCTTGCGGTGCTGAAGTCCGGCGCCGCAAGTCTGCTGATCGATCCCGAGGCACCGGCCGAACATACCGCGGCGATGGTGCAAGTCGCGAAGCCGGCGTTGATTCTGACGACATGGACGATAGCGCGCGGGCTGCCGGACGGCACTCGGCACCTCTTGCTCGACGAGTCGGCGGTAGATACCTGGCTGAGCACCTTCCCCACCAAGGGCCCGGCCGAACAGAGAAGTGGTTTGCGCGATGCCGCTGCCGCTGTCGTCTTTACTGCTGGAACGACAGGCACGCCGATGGGTGTCGTCGTGCCGCGCTACGTCCTGACGCAGACGGTGTCGGCGTTTCGCACGGCGGTTCCGACCGCGGCGGGAGCAGCGTCGGTGGCGACCGTTCCCATTGGAGCCGACGTGGCGTTGGTCGAATTGCTCGTTCCGCTCGCCGCCGGCCGTCCTCTCGTCCTCGCGGCCGATGAGACGCTGCTGTACCCGGGCCGGCTCGAGCGATTACTCGAGTCGACAACCGCGGCCGTCCTGCATGGCACGCCTCGCCGGCTCCGTGAGCTTTCCCGGCATACTCGCAACAGCCGGTCGAAGGTCACCCTGCTCGTAGGCCGCGACTCGGCCCCACCTGCGGATCTCATTTCGCCGCTGTCACGCACGGGCGCCGAACTGCACCACCTCTATGGCACGACTGAGACGGCGACGTGGAACGCGATTGGTCCGCTGGCGGCCGATCGGTCTGTGACACCGCCAGTGGGATACCCGCTCAGTCACAGCAGGATCGCAATACTCGACCACCGCCTGCGGCCTCTGCCTGCGGGCGTCGTGGGTGACGTGTACATCGGGGGCGACGCGGTCGCCCGAGGCTACGTCGCCACACCTGGTCTCACGGCGGCGAGGTTTGTCGCGAGTCGCGTCGGTCACGCGGGCGCCCGGATGTTTCGAACCGGCGATCGTGGACGTTGGGCTCACGACGGCCGCCTGGTCATCACCGGTCGCGCGGACGATCCGATGGCAGGAACAGAACGAACTGCGAATGCCTTACGGGCCATTCCAGGCGTCGTCGAGGCGGTTGTCATGCGACGCCGAAGCAGCACAGGGCAGCCGTGTCTGGTTGGCTACGCGGCCGTGGGCGCCGACGACGTGAGCGGTGAGTCTCTGCGCGCTGCACTCGATGCAGTGCTCCCGCGCGATGCCGCACCGGACGTCGTGGTTACGCTCGACCGGCTGCCTCTCCTGCCGAACGGTTCGCTCGATCGGCTCGCCCTGCCGCTGCCGGCTGTCGCGCCGTCCGCGCGAGCGCCGAGCGATCTGGAGGCGTGTGTCCGCCAATTGTTCGCCGACGTTCTGGGCAGCGAAGAGATCGGTCTCGACGACAGTTTCTTCGATCGCGGCGGCCAGTCGCTGGGCGTCATGAAGCTCATCAACCGCATTCGATCGGTCCTCGGTTTGGAAGTCGATGTCCGCACGGTCTTCGAAGCGCAGACGGTGAGCGCGCTCTGCCGGAGGATGACTGCAATGTCCGGCGACGAGGCGCTGCCCATGACCATTCCGTCCGGCGAGTACTCATGATCCCGCTCTCGCCGTCACCGCACGGCCGCCGGCTGCCCGTCCTGTGTCGTCGATCTGCGACCACGGCTCCCACATCTCCGGCCCAGCGCCGTTTCTGGTTCCTTGAACAACTATCGCCGGGGACCGCGGCCCATCACATTCCGATCGTCACCCAATTCAGTGGCGCCATCGACGTCCCCGCTCTGGAGAGCGCGCTCAGGACGATCACCGGCCGGCACGAGATCCTGCGAACACGGTTCGTCATGCTCGACGGTCAGCCGATCCAGCAAATAGAAGCCGAAGCGCCGCCGTTCTTCGTACACCGAGACTTCAGTCGTGACGCCGATGGCCACGGTGGCGCCCATGCGTGGCTGCAAGAGCACGTGCGGAGTCCGTTCGATCTGGCACGGTTACCACTTTTCCGGGCCGCGTTAGCGACGACTTCAACCACCGAGCACACGCTGGTCTTGGTCGCGCATCACATCGTGATGGACGCCTGGTCTGCCGGCGTGCTGCGCCGGGAGCTCACGGCTCTGTACGAAGCCGAACGCCGCCGCGTACCGGCGGATTTGCCGACGCCGGTCATCCAGTTCGCCGACTACGCGGCGTGGCAGGCCGAGATGTTGGGCAGCGATCACTACGGCCGCCAGACTGCGTACTGGACCCGCCACTTGGCTGACGCGCCGGCGTTGACGCTTGTGAGCGATCGCCCACGACCTGTTGTGCGGACGGCACGGGGCAGCACTGTACCGGTTCGGCTCGACGAGCCGGCGAGCGCGGCGCTGCGGTTGCTGAGTCGTCAAGTCGGCGTCACGTTACCGATGACGCTCCTTGCGGCCTATCAAGTGTTGCTCGCGCACCATTCGGGACAGACTGATGTCGCCGTCGGGCTGCCGGTCGCCAACAGAAACCGGACCGAGCTCGAAGATCTGATCGGCCCGTTCGTGAACACCATCGTCCTTCGCACTGACCTGGCGGGCAGACTCACCGTGCGGGATCTGCTCGCCCGGGTCCGAGCCGGTTCACTCGACGCCTACTCGAATCAGGACGTGCCGTTCGAACGCGTCGTGGAGCTTCTGCAACCCGTCCGCGATCTCAGCAGGACACCGGTGTTCCAGGCGATGTTCAGCTTTCAGCCTGAGACAGGCATCAGGCTGGCTGGCGTGCAGGCCCGACGTCAATCCCTCGCGCTGGACGTTTCCCGCGTCGATGTGACGCTGCAACTCGGCGACGGTCCGGGAATCGGCGGATTCCTGGAGTTCAGCACCGATCTTTTCGATATCGACCGCGTGGCGGGGTGGGCACGCCATTTCAGCCGGATTCTTGACGCGATGGCGGCTGATACCGGTCGATCGATCGACTCCATCGCGCTTCTCACCGACGAGAGTCCGCGAATGCCCGCTGGGAATCCGGATCCGGTCGTCGCCCTTCCAACAATCACCCAGGAATTCGAGGCACGTGTACAACAGCAGCCGCAGGCGACTGCCGTCATTTGTGGCGATCGACAGCACAGCTACGCCGAACTGAACGCGCGGACGAATCGCCTCGCCGCGATCCTTCGGGCGCGTGGTTGCGCGGCCGAGACACGTGTCGCGGTGGCGCTGGAGCGATCGATTGACCTGCCAACCGTGCTGTTGGCGATCTTGAAGACCGGTGCGGCGTTCGTGCCTTTCGATCCGGCGCATCCGGCAGCGCGTCTGGCCGAAATGCTCGCCGGCATCGCGCCTATCTGCGTCGTGACGTCCCGCGCAGCCGTCGCCAAGCTTCCAGAGCAATTCCCCACCGTAATCCTCGACTCGCCTGACACGACGGCCGCCCTCAACCGCCAGGAGACTCAGGAAGCGACGAGACCTGCCTCGAGCGCCGAGGTACCGGCGAGGACGCTCGCCTACGTGCTTTTCACGTCGGGTTCCACCGGGACGCCGAAGGCCGTCATGGTCGACCATCACGCGCTCAGCACGTTCCTGTTCGCCATGCAGGAAACGGTGCCATTCGCACCGGGCGACAGTCACGTCGCGGTCACGACACCGACCTTCGACATCTCCATCCTCGAACTGCTGGGACCCCTGGTTCGCGGGGCGACCGTCATCATCGTGACCGACGAAGCGCGTCAGGATCTGGCGAGTATTCGACGGCTGGTCACGCGAGAGCCGGCAACGTCGCTTCAGGCCACACCAACTCTTTGGACCGCGCTGGTCACGGGCATGTCGGTGCCGAGAAGGACGCGAGCACTGTCAGGTGGCGAAGCCCTGCCGCGTGGCCTGGCACGCCAACTCCTGCGTACCGGCGCACAAGTGTGGAACCTGTACGGTCCGACCGAAGCCACAATCTGGGCCACAGCACATTCGGTAGGCGAACCGGACGTCGCCGATGACGCTCCGGGCATCGTCAGCCTTGGCCGAGCGCTGCCGGGCTACCGGCTGCGAGTCCTGGATCACCTTCTCAGGCCAACCGCGTTGGGAGTCGCGGGCGAGATATACATCGCCGGTCCGGCGCTCGCACGAGGATATTGGCAACGGCCCGGGTTGACGGCAACGCGCTTCGTGGCTGAGTCCGATGGCGCAGCCGGCAGTCGAATGTACCGAACGGGCGACCTTGGCCGATGGCGTGCTGACGGCACGATCGAATATCTCGGACGGACGGATCACCAAATCAAGCTCCGAGGCCACCGCATCGAGCCAGGTGAGATCGAATCAGTTCTGCGCGCGCACCCAATGGTCCAGGAGGCCGTCGTGCTTCTTCGAGGCGAGGATCGCATGCCGGCGCTGCTGGCATTCGTGCTGCGACGCCTCCCCGATCGGACAACGGAGCTCGAAGATCAGCAGGAGGATCGCCAGCTCGCCGGCCAGTTGGAGGAAGCGCTCCGTTCGCGGCTGCCGCCACACATGGTGCCAGCCACGGTCACGGTCATGCGCGTGTGGCCCACCACTCCAGCCGGCAAGCTCGACCGGCAAGCCCTGCCAACGCCTTCGTTGACCGCTCGGACGCACCGACCACCTCGGTCACCACATGAGGAAATAGTCTGCCGGATTCTGGCGGCCGCACTCCACGCGTCAGACGTTGGCATCGACGACGACTTCTTCGCGCTGGGCGGTCATTCGCTCGCGGCGATGCAGGCGATTGGCGAGATCCGTGAGGCGTTCGGAGTCACGATTCCAGTACCGCTGTTTTTCGCGCACCCCACGGTCGCCGGCCTTGGACACGTGATCGAGCGGCAGCTCCTGAAAGAGCTGGAAGGGATGGCGGAAGAAGACGCCGTGCGCCTGCTCGCCCAACCTGACGACGCCGCGAAGCAATAGAAAGGCCTTTCATGACATTCAATCCTGATGATGCGGGCCTGCATCAGCCGCAGGGGCTGTCGGCGGCAAAGCAGGCGCTGCTGAAGCAGCGGCTGTCGGGACGATCCGCAAGACCATCGAGCTCAGATTTCACGATCCGGCCACGGCCGGCCGCCGTGCCGGTCAGTTTCGCGCAACGCGATCTTTGGTTCGTGGATCGACTGCATCGCGAGAGCACGCAATACAACCTGACCGCGACGTTGCGTTTCCGCGGATCGTTCGTCCAAGCGGCGCTCGAGCGGGCGCTTCACACGCTGCTCGATCGCCATGAGATCCTGCGTGCGCGGTTCGTCGAACAGGACGGCGAACCCTTCCAGGTTGTCGATCGAAGCGCCACGGTCGCGATCGACGTCATCAGTCTCCGGGACCTCCATCCAGCGGTCGCGCGCGCCGAAGTACAGACAGCGAGGCGGCAAGCCAGGGAGCGCTCATTTGATCTCAGCCAGGCTCCACTCGTGCGGGTCCAGATCCTGAACCTGAGCTTCGACGAGCACGTGTTGATTCGCACCATCCACCACATCGCGTGCGACGCGCTGTCGGAGCGGATCTTCGACCGCGAGCTACGCCTTCTCTACGAAGCATTTCGCGCGGATCGCGACGCCGCGCTACCGGAACAGACCGTCCAGTACGCCGACTTCGCGGTCTGGCAGCGTGACGACCAGCACCAACTGTCCCTCGTTCGCGGACGACGGTTCTGGACGGACTACCTGGCCGACGTGCCGACCACGCTCTCGCTGCCCACGGCCCGGCCCCGGCCACCGCGTCAGACGTTCGATGGTGACCTCTGTCACGTCACACTATCGCGCGAGCAATCGGACGCCGTCCGCGACCTGAACAACCGCCATCGGACCACTTTGTACATGACGCTGCTGGCGGCGTTCGGCAGCCTGCTCTCGCGTTACACCGGTCAAGACGACATCGTCGTTGGAGCACCGATGACGACCCGGCCGGCCGCCGCCCTGGAAAACGTCATCGGGCTTTTCGTCAATCTGCTTCCGCTGCGAGTGCAAGTCGGATCGAATGACAGTTTTTCCGCGGTGCTCTCTCGCGTGCGGGAGGGGGCACTGGAGGCCTACGCCCATCAGGACGTGCCCTTCAGCCAGATCGTCGAAGACCTTGCGCCGGAGCGACGTCCAGATGCACCACCACTCGTTCAGGTCACATTCGAACTGAACAGCACGACATCGGAGGTAGGGAGTGCCGAACCCGCCGGCCGATCCGTCGAGGATCACCTGAACATCCTGAAGGAGATCGACACCGGAGGCGTGCCGGTGCGGTTTGAGTTGGAGGTGTATGGGTGGGAGCGGGCGGGCGGCATCGGGCTGACGTGGATTTACAATCGCGCGCTGTTCGACCGGCCGTGGGTCGAGCAGCTGGCGCGCGATTACGTGCGGCTGTTGACGGC
>DATNEY010000009.1:0-364086 GCA_035606665.1 Vicinamibacterales bacterium
TAGTCGTCGGCGGGCACGTAAATGGCCTGGACCGATGTGATCGACCCTTTCTTGGTCGAGGTGATCCGTTCCTGCAACTCGCCCATTTCGGTCAGCAGCGTCGGCTGATATCCGACCGCCGACGGCATACGGCCAAGCAGCGCCGACACTTCCGAGCCGGCCTGCGTGAAGCGGAACACGTTATCGATGAACAGGAGCACGTCCTTCTTCTCTGCGTCGCGGAAGTACTCGGCCACCGTAAGGGCCGACAACGCCACGCGCAGGCGCGCACCCGGCGGCTCGGTCATCTGTCCGTACACGAGCGCCGCACGCGACTTGGAGGGATCGTGCGGATCGATGACGCCCGACTCCTGGAACTCGAGCCAGAGGTCGTTGCCCTCACGGGTGCGTTCGCCGACGCCGCCGAACACCGACACGCCGCCGTGCTTCATGGCGATGTTGTTGATCAGCTCCATGATGATGACGGTCTTGCCGACGCCGGCGCCGCCGAACAGGCCGATCTTTCCACCCTGGAGGTACGGCTCGAGCAGATCGATGACCTTGATGCCCGTCTCGAACATCTTGAGCTCGGTGGACTGCTCTTCGAGGGTCGGGGCCTTGCGATGGATCGGCCAGCGCTGCTTGCTCTGGACCGGCCTCGACGGATCGTCCACCGGCTCGCCAAGCACGTTCAGCACGCGGCCGAGCGTCTCTGGACCGACGGGCATCGAAATCGGCGCGCCCTGATCCTCGGCGGCCATCCCGCGCTGGAGGCCGTCGGTCGGTTTCATCGCGACCGTGCGGACGCGGTTCTCACCGAGATGCTGTTCGACCTCGACGATGATGTCGACCTGCTGGCCGCCGGCGTCGCCCGTGACGCGCACGGCGTTGTAGATCGCGGGCAACGAGCCCGGGAATTCGATGTCGACGACGGGCCCGATGACCTGGACCACCTTACCGATCTTCACTGCCTCAGCGACTGCCATAACTGCCTTTGTGACTAAGTTCGAAGTTCAAAGTGCGAAGTTCGAAACAACCTTGTCGTCTCCGTGCCTTTCGAACTTCGAACTTCGAAGTTCGAACTCGCTCTAAAGCGCCTGTGCTCCGGACACCACTTCAATGATCTCCCTCGTGATCGCGGCCTGACGAATCTTGTTCATCGTGAGCGTCAGGCCCTCGAGCATTTCGGCGGAGTTGCGCGTCGCCGCATCCATCGCCGTCATCTGCGCGGCGTAGAACGCGGCGTTCGACTCGAGCAGCGCGCGCAGAATCTGCGCCTCGACCAGCCGGCCAAGCAGCTGATCGAAGATGCGCTGCGCCGACGGCTCGTAGAGATAGTCCGTGCCGCCGCCGGCCGCGGTTGCCGTATCGGTTCCGATGGCCGCGAGCGGCAGCAACTGCTCCACCACGAGCTTCTGCTGCATCACCGACTTGAACTCGTTGTAAATGATGTGAACGCTGTCCACCTTGCCGGCGATGAAATCCTCGATCGCGGGCGCCGCGATCGCTTCCGCCTCCGCGAACACGATGTTCTTCGGCAGGTTCACGTGCTCGAAGCGCACCGGCAGGCCGCGCCTGCTCAGCTGGTCGCGGCCCTTGCGGCCGACGAGGCCGAACGTCACGGCGCGCCCGGGATTCTCGCGCAGGAAAGCGCCCGTCCCCTTGATGATGTTCGTATTGAAGCTGCCGCAGAGGCCGCGATCGGCGGACACGACGATCAGCATCGTCGGGCCGGAGTCGGCGCCCGGGCGCTTCGTCAGCAGCGGATGGCTCGTCTGATCGACGCGGCCGGCGATGCTCTCCAGCACGCGGCGCGCCTCACGCGCGTACGGGCGCGTCGCGATCACCTTTTCCTGCGCGCGACGCAGCTTGGACGCGGCGACCATCTTCATCGCCTTCGTAATCTGCTGCGTCGACTTGACGGCGCGGACGCGCCGCCGCATGTCAATCAGTGAAGGCATGTCAGGCCGCCGTGGTGGCCGAGAACTGTTTGCCGAATTCCTCGACCGCGCCCTTGAGCGCCGCCTTCAGCTCGTCATCGAGGTTCTTCTTCTCCACGATGGCGGTGAGGACGCCGGCGTGACGCGATTCGAGGAAGCGATACAGCCCCTCCTCATAGGCGCGCAGCTTCTCGACCGGAACGCTGTCGAGGTAGCCGTTTGTCGCGGCGAAGACGATCGCCACCTGCTTCTCGACGGCCAGCGGCTGGTACTGCGGCTGCTTCAGGATTTCGACGAGCCGCTTGCCGCGGTTGAGCTGTCGCTGCGTCGCCTGATCGAGGTCGCTGCCGAACTGGGCGAACGCCGCGAGCTCGCGATACTGCGCGAGGTCGAGACGCAGGGTGCCGGCAACCTGGCGCATTGCCTTGATCTGTGCGGATCCGCCGACGCGCGAGACCGAGTTGCCGACGTTGATCGCCGGGCGGATGCCCTGGTTGAACAGGTCGGACTCGAGGAAGATCTGCCCGTCCGTGATCGAGATGACGTTCGTCGGGATGTAAGCCGAAAGGTCGCCGGCCTGCGTCTCGATGATCGGCAGCGCCGTCAACGACCCGCCGCCGAGCTCCTTCTTGAGCTTCGCCGCGCGCTCCAGCAGGCGTGAGTGCAGATAGAAGACGTCTCCGGGGTACGCCTCGCGGCCCGGCGGGCGGCGGAGCAGCAGTGAGATTTCGCGGTACGACTGCGCGTGCTTCGACAGGTCGTCGTAGACGCACAGCGCATGACGGCCCGAGTCACGGAAGTACTCGCCGATCGTGCACGCCGAGTACGGGGCGATATAGAGCAGCGGCGCCGGATCCGACGCGCCGGCCGCGACGACGATGGTGTACTCCATCGCGCCGGCGTCCTCGAGCGTCTTCACGACCTGGGCGACCGTCGACTGCTTCTGACCGATGGCGTTGTAGATGCAGATGACGCCGAGGCCCTTCTGATTGATGATGGCGTCGACCGCGACGGCGGTCTTGCCCGTCTGGCGGTCACCGATGATGAGCTCGCGCTGGCCCCGGCCGATCGGCACCATGCCGTCGATCGCCTTGAGGCCGGTCTGGAGCGGCTCCTTGACGGGTGAACGATCGACGACGCCGGGGGCGATGCGCTCGATCGGCATGAACTGCTTCGCCGCAATCGGGCCCTTGCCGTCGATCGGCTGGCCGAGCGCGTTCACGACGCGGCCGATGATCTCGTCGCCGACCGGCACTGAAATGATGCGGCCCGTGCGCTTGACCGTGTCGCCTTCCTTGATGCCCGACGAATGGCCCAGCAGAACGGCGCCGACGCTCTCTTCTTCCAGGTTCAGCGCGATGCCGAAGAGCCCGTTCGGAAACTCGAGCATCTCGCCGGCCATGGCGCGCTCGACGCCGTGGATGCGCGCGATACCGTCGCCGCACGAGATGACGGTGCCTACTTCGGAGACGTCGACGTCCGCCGAGTAGTTGCCAATCTGATCGCGGATGATCTTGGAGATTTCTTCGGCTTTGATCTGCATTGTGGGTTGCTAGTTGTTGGTTGCCAGTTTCTGGCGAAGCTTGTCGAGTTGCCGTACGACGCTGCCGTCGAACACGAGACTGCCCACACGGGCCACGACGCCGCCGACGATCGAGGGATCGACGCGCTCGGTGATGGTGACATCGCGGCCGGTGGCCGCGCCAAGCGCCTGCTTGAGCGCGGAGCGGCTGGCGTCCGACAGCGGCGAGGCTGTGACGACCTCGGCCGGGACGATCTTTTTCTCTTCGAGCAGGCGCTCGGAATAAGCGGACTGAAGCTCACTAATGACGCCCAGGCGGTCACGCTCGGCCAGCATCAGCACGAGGCGCGTTGCTTCGGATGAGAACGTCCCCGCGGCCTTCAGAACCTCGGCCATGATCTGCTTCTTCACCTGCGCGGGAACGGACGGCGTCGCGAGCACTCTCGAGAGCTCGGCATGACCGTCGATCGTCCGCGCGATGGAGTTGAGGTCGTCGCCGGCGCGGTCGGCCTGGCCGGACTTCTTTGCCACGTCAAACAACGCAGCGGCGTACCGGCGGGCGATGGATCGATCACTCACAATTGGGCGTCACTCTCGAAAAATCGTTGTCCGTGGAAAACCGGCGGCCGGGCGGTGTGTTCTCGGCCTGAGGGAGCGCTTCCACCCTCCATGCCGGGCACAACGAGCCGTCGCGAAACGTTAATTTATACCATTCGAAACGAGCGGGCGGCAAGGCGTTCGGCCCCCGATCAATGCAGTTCCACGCGGGCGGGAAGGTCACCCCTTGGGACGACTTCTCCAATTACCGCAACGGTTTGGCCCGCGGCCTCCAGTTGCCGGGTCACCACCGCCGCATCGTCCGGACGAAGGGCGATGAGCAATCCGCCGGAGGTCTGGGGATCGAGGCAGACCAGGTGGCGTTCCACCGCGACGTCGGGCGCGGGAACGAACCCGGTAAAGTGCTTCAGGTTCGCTCGACCGCCACAGGGCAGGAACTCACGGGCGAGTTCGAGTGCACCCGCCAGGACAGGAAGGTTCAAGGACTGCAGGGAGAGGGCGACGTCGCTCGCCACGGCCATCTCGATGGCGTGACCCGCGAGGCCGAAGCCCGTGACGTCCGTGCATGCGCTGACTGAACCGGCGGGTAGGGCGCGAAGGCTGCGCGCCGCTTCGTCGTTCAGGAGCTTCATCGACGCGACTGCCGCCGCAAATACTGCTTCGTCGTTGTTCCCGTACTTGCGGGCCCGGACGATGATGCCGGTACCCAGGGGCTTGGTCAGAAGAAGCACGTCACCCACCCGGGCGCGTGAATTCGTCAGGATCCGATCCGGGTCCACTTCCCCGGTGACCGAGTAACCGAACTTGATTTCCGGATCCGTGACGGTGTGTCCCCCGAGTAGAGCGACGCCCGCCTTGCGAAGCACGTCGCCGCCGCCTCGGAAGATTTCCCGAATGACGGCCGCCGGGGGACCGTCTTTCGGAAGCGCGGTGATCGCCAGCGCGGTACGCGGCAGTCCACCCATCGCGTAAACATCGCTCAGGGCGTTTGCGGCGGCGATCTGCCCGAAGTCGTACGGGTCGTCGACGATGGGCGTGAAGAAGTCGACGGTCTGGACGAGCGCGGGCCCGCCCTCCCACCGGTACACGCCTGCGTCGTCCGCGGTTCGGAAATCAACGAGCACGC
Organism: Vicinamibacterales bacterium; assembly: GCA_035606665.1. Classification (GTDB taxonomy): domain Bacteria; phylum Acidobacteriota; class Vicinamibacteria; order Vicinamibacterales; family SCN-69-37; genus DASUGC01. Next base: position 5,126 of record DATNEY010000009.1, read on the forward strand.
GGGGATCGTCCGGCGGTGCGAGGCCGTCGGTCAGTTGTGCAAGGAGCGCAGCGTCGAGCTTGCTCGCACAGCCAGCGCAGTCTGCGTATTCCGTCAAGCGCCTGGACATTTCGTACTCCGAGGGGCTTCCCCTGTCATGTTCTCGTCAGTGTCTCGAACAGCCGCTGCAATTCGTCTTCGTTGCCGAAATCGATCTCGATCCGGCCGGCAGTGCCTTTGCGAACGATGCGCACTCGGGTGCCGAGCGCGATCTTGAGCTGATTTTCCGCGGCGCGCGTGTTCGGATCGGCGCGCTTTGGCAGCGGCGGCATGGCCGGGTTGAGTTCACGTCGCGCGAGTGCTTCGGTATCGCGGACCGAAAGGCCGCGCGCCACGACTTCCCTTGCGACGCGCCGCTGCGCGGCCTCGTCAGCCATTGTCACGAGCGCGCGCGCGTGCCCCATGGAAAGCGCGCCTGATGAAAGATCGTTTCTCACTTCCGCCGGCAGTTTCAGCAGGCGCATGTAGTTCGCGACGGTCGCGCGATCTTTGCCGACCGCGGTTGCGATCGCTTCCTGCGCCATCTGCAGCTCGTCCACGAGCCGCCGATAGGCCTGCGCCTCCTCGATCGGATTCAGGTTTTCACGCTGGATGTTCTCGATCAGCGCGACCTCGAGCAGGCGCTCGTCAGGCACGTCGCGATAGACGACTGGGACTCTGAGGAGCCCTGCGCGCTGCGCCGCGCGCCAGCGGCGCTCGCCGGCGACGATCTCGTGACGATCGCCGACGCGACGCACGAGGATGGGCTGAATGACGCCGTGGCTCCGGATCGATTGCGCCAGGTCTTCGAGCGCGCCTTTCTCCATCGACAGGCGCGGCTGTTTCGGGTTGGGCGTGAGGAGATCGATGTCGAGTTCGGCGGGCCGCGCCGGCGCGCCCTCGGGCGCGGGTGGTGGCGCCTGTGGCGGCGTGGTGGGAATGAGCGCGCTCAATCCGCGTCCTAGTGCCTGGCGTTTGTCGGCCATTTAGTTCACCTTCGCGGCTGCGGGTTCAGCGGGTGTTGCACGGCGGCCGGCGAATTCATGCGCGAACGTGACGTACGCCTCCGCGCCGCGCGAACGGGCGTCGTACAGGATCACCGGCACACCGTGGCTCGGCGCTTCACCAAGCCGGATGTTGCGCGGGATGACCGTCTGGTAGACCTGCGGGCCGAAGAACTCACGGATGTTCGCACTCACTTGTTGTCCGAGATTCGTGCGTTCGTCGTGCATGGTGAGCAGCACGCCCTCGATGCGGAGCCGCGGATTGAGATTCTCTTTCACGCGTTCGATCGTGGAGAGCAATTCGGCGATGCCTTCGAGCGCGAAGTACTCGCAGTTGAGCGGGACGAGGACGGAATCAGCCGCGACGAGGCCGTTCAGTGTCAGCAGTCCGAGCGACGGCGGTGAGTCGATGAGGATCAGATCGAAATCCGGACGGAGCGCGTCGAGGACGCGTTTCAAACGCGCTTCGCGGTGCGACGCGTTCACGAGTTCGATTTCGGCGCCGGTGAGATTCCGATCCGCCGGGATCAGCGAGAGATGTTCGATCGCGGTCGGCATGACGTAGTCGCGTGCGATCGGATCGTCCGCGGTGATCGCTTCGTAGATCGTGCCGCCAGGCGCGGATTGCCCTTTGAGACCTACGCCGCTCGTGAGGTTGCCCTGCGGATCCAGGTCCACGAGAAGCACGCGCTGATTCGCGATCGCGAGTGAGGCCGCGAGGTTGATGGCGGTGGTGGTCTTGGCGACGCCGCCTTTTTGATTGGCGACTGCGACGATATTGTTGGTCATGTCGCCAATCATTTGTTTTGAATCACTTTGGCTATTGTTTTCCAGCCTGGAATTGCCGTCAAGGTCAGACTGGTCGTCGGATCAGATGTTCCACGTGGAACACGGTCGGATTGCCTCCGCGGTTAGCTGGCAGTACGCGATCGGAGAACGAACAGCCTAGAGGTCCCCGGCAGAGGAATGCTGGTGATTGTCTTAAGTCCTGACGCGCTGGCAGGTTGGCTGGTGGCTGATGCGCTGAACCAGAGGACGCGGCCTCGGGGACTCAGCAGCGCTCCAATCTGACCCCAGAGTTTCTCGTCCGCGCGCACGGCCCTCATTGAGATCAGGTCTGCACGCCCGTTGAGGCCGGACGTAGCCAGGAGCTCTTCAAGTCGAGAGTTTGCGACCTCGACGTCCTTCAGATCGAGTTGACGAGTCACGTCCCGCAGGAAGGCAGCCTTGCGCGCCTTTGCTTCGACCATTACGAGCCCGAGCCCAGGCGCGCACAGCTTCAGCGGGATAGCTGGAGACCCGCCACCAGATCCGACGTCGATGAGTAGGGAATCTGAAGCTTCAATGGATTGGGAGGCGACTGCCGGCTCAATCAGAAGCCGGTCAATGGCCTCTGTCGAGGCGGGTTCGAGCTGTAGCGCCGTAAGATTCAGCTTTCTGTTCCATTTGGCCATAAGGCCAAAATAATCGGTCAGGCCAACTTGAATCTCCGCCGGCAACGACAGGCGGGCTGCCTCAAGTCGACGCTCCAACCTGGCCCGAGTGTCTCGTGACGCCACTGGCCTATTGTCGATCGCTGCGCCTCGGTCTGGCCTCGAGAGTACGTACTTCTAGACGTACATAATGTTGTAGTGCTATAAGACTGTAGTTCTCATGAAGCAAAGCGCCCCGGCCAAGGACGAGCGAGTTTCGACGTCGTTCAAGGTCTCTGACGACCTCCGGACAGAGTTGAAGATTGCAGCGGCGCGCGAGCGGCGAGACATGTCCGACCTGCTCGAAGATGCTCTCCGTCAATACCTCTCGAAGACGCAAGGAGGATCGCGTGCATCGAGGTAGGGCGGCTGTGGTGCCATTCGGTCCAGCGCACGAAACGCGTCGACTCGCGGAGCCGCGCAAGACGCTTACGACACAGCTCGGTGAGTTGCACGTCGGAAACGGCCTGGCCGTCCTCGCGGCACTGCCATCCAATTCCGTCGATCTCGTCATAACGTCACCGCCCTATGACGGCCAGGCAAAGTACGGAAACGGTGAGCGATACGATCGGGACTGGTATTCCGGCTTCTTCCGACAAGTCACGGCGGAGATCCTGCGCGTTCTCACGCCACGCGGCAGTTTCGTCCTGAACTATCGATCACGCCGGCAAGGATCAGAACGTGGGACGTTACAGTACGAACTAGTGTTCTGGTTGCGAGAGCAAGGTTTCTTGTTCTGCGAGGATTTCGTCTGGGGCAAACCCTCGCCGCCGCCTGGCCGTTTCAATCGGTTTCTCAAAGACGGCGTCGAATACTGCTTTCAGTTTGCTAAAACCGGAGACTGGCAGTTCTTCCCAGCGCATTGCCTGACGCCAGCGCGATGGGACGCGAAAGATCGCGAACGCCGGAAGAAGCTGCCACACAACTATGTCCGCGTGAACGAACCGTCGGGGCAGGGCCGCAAGCGCGTGCAAGCCGGTCCCGATCTGGTCAGGCCGTCGACCCTGCTACATCTGGAACCCGAGTTCGGCCCGAACCCAACCCTTCATCCGGCGCGATTCCCTCAGGCCTTGCCGTCGTTCTTTATCCGGCTTCTAACGCAACCCGGTCAGCTCGTGGTGGACCCGTTCGGTGGTACCTGCACGACGGCGGTCGCGGCAGAGCACCTTGGCCGACGCTGGATTGTCGCAGAGTTGGACGGGAAGTACGTCGCGGGGCTAAAGGACCGCCTCGCGCGCAAATGACGATCGACGAGGCCGTCAGTGCCGTCGAAAACGCTCCGGCGTGGGACGCCCGCGTCGCGCTCGTCAGACAGGTTCCAGAGAACTTCGGCACGGCCGCCCATCAAGAGGTCTTCTCCGAAATTGCAAAGCGCATTTACGTTCCACACCTCGCGCCGGACTTCGCGTACATCCACTGGACCGGCGACTACGAACTAGCCGGGTTTCAGACCGTGTACGATCGCGCGCATACCCTGACCGCAGGCTTTACAAGAGTCTCGGCTGCCGAACTACAGACGGTTCTCGAAACTGAACCCTCCACCCTTCGCGTGTTCCGAACGATGCTCGGTTTGACGCCACAGGAGTTTGCGGCGGCCAGTATCGCCATCGCCGATAGAGAAGGCATCGAACCTGTGGGCGTCGGCAGCGTCAAGGGCATGGAGTCGGGCTCCAAGAGCAAGAACAAGACGCCGCTGTGCGCCAAGGTGATTGACGAGGCCGTGCGGGGTGTCTTGTTCGGATCGCAACCGACTTCGACGTTGCGACCCAAGACCGACAAGCCCGACACGCTCGCCGGATGGGACACCATCCGCGCGTACGCCGCCTCGGGTGTGCCGCTCGCAGTGTTTCTACACCAGCGTCACTACGGCGGCGCGTTTCGTCAATTGCTCGATGCAACGAGTACTAAGCGCGGCGACCTGTTGGAGGATGCGGTCGAGTCGGCTCTTGCCACCGCGAAACTCCAATTCATCCGCACCGGATCCCACAACCAGGCAGAGATCGCGACGCGCTTCGGTATCACGATCAAACCGGCGCCGGATTTCGTCGTGTTCTCCACGGGCGACATCCTGAAAGCGATCCTGGAGTGCAAAGGCGCGAACGACGGCGGGACCGCACGCGACAAGGCAAGCCGCTTCGCCGCACTCAAAGGCGAGGCGACGCGGCTCGGCGGCGTGCCATTGTTCGCCGTTCTCGCTGGGCTGGGATGGCGCCGGACGGCCGACGCGCTCGGACCCGTCGTTCGATCGACTGATGGCCGCGTCTTCACACTGCCGACGTTGGGTGAAATGCTGTCGGTGCAGCCGCTTTCCGAACTCGCGACGTTTCCGTAGCGGACGAGTCCGCCACCACCCCTGCAACGAGGTCATCAAGCGCCAAGGGGCCGCGTCAAGCCGACGCGCCAATTGACGCGAAAGGATGTTCTATCGCCGCGCGAGGCGCGACGCGAGGATCGCGACGGCCGCGGGAGTCACACCGGGCACGCGCGAGGCCTGATCGATCGTCGCCGGCCGCACCGAGACGAGGCGCTCAACAACTTCCCGCGAAAGGCCGGGCACGACGCCGTACTCGAAGTCCGACGGAATCCGGCGCTGCTGCTGCGCCAGCGTCCGTTCCCACTGCGCAGCCTCGCGACGCACGTAGCCTTCGTACTTGCACTCGGCGACAAGCGTCGACCGGTCCAGTTGCGCATCTCGTACGTCCGTGTCGATCGCAAAGCCCATCCGGACAACATCGTCCAGCGTCACCGGCGGACGCGCGAGCGCGCGCGCAACGGAGACGGTCTCTCCATCGACCGACACGCGCGTGGACTGCGCCGCCGATCGATTGCGTTCGATCCGCAATCGCCGCGATTCAAATCGTTCCCACCGCGCGTCTTCTACGAGGCCGGCGCTGCGCCCGATTGGTGTGAGCCGCAGATCGGCATTGTCGATGCGAAGAAGAAGACGATGCTCGGCACGTGACGTGAACATGCGGTACGGCTCGAGACAGCCGCGCGTGACGAGGTCGTCGATGAGAATGCCGATGTACGCCTCGTGCCGTTCCAGAACAACAGGGGACGCGCCGATCGCCTGGCGCGCCGCGTTGATGCCGGCCATGAGTCCCTGCGCCGCGGCTTCCTCGTAGCCCGAGGTGCCGTTGATCTGGCCCGCGAGAAAAAGGGCTGAAATCCGCTTGGTTTCAAGCGTTTTCGAGAGCTCGGTGGGCTGGATGAAATCGTATTCGACCGCGTAGGCGTGACGAAGAATCTGCGCGTCCTCGAGGCCCGGCAGCGCGTGGACGATCGCATCCTGCGTCCGGCGGGGCAGGCTCATCGACAGACCGTTGACGTAGATCTCGTCGACGTCGAGCCCTTCCGGCTCGAGAAAAATCTGGTGCCGCTCGCGATGCGGAAACCGCATCACCTTGTCTTCGAGAGACGGACAGTAACGCGGCCCGATGCCCGCGATCCGTCCGTTGTAGAGCGGCGAGAGTCCGATGCTGCCGCGCACGAGATCGTGCAGCGCCGGTGTCGTGTAGAGCACATGACAGGCGATCTGATTGCGCGGCAGCGCCTCCGAGACGAACGAGAACGGCACGACGCAGGTGTCGCCCTCTTGCGCCTCGAAACGCGAGAAGTCGATGCTCCGGCGATGAAGGCGGGGCGGCGTCCCGGTCTTGAGCCGGCCCATGTCGAAGCCGAACGACGCAAGAGAGTCCGCGAGATGGCGCGTCGGCGGTTCACCGGCGCGGCCCGCTGGATGTTGTTCGTCGCCGATGTGAACGAGGCCGTTGAGGAACGTGCCCGTCGTCACCACAAGCGCACGGCACGAAACGGAATCGCCTTCCTCGAACTCGAGACCGACGACGCGGCCACCTGCCGTGAGGACGCGGCCAGCGCGGCGGAAAAGCCAAGTGATGTTGGGGTCGCAGTCCAGCGCGTCATGCACCCATCGCCCATAGGCCCGCTTGTCGGCCTGCGCGCGCGGCGACCAGACCGCCGGCCCGCGGCTTCGGTTGAGCAGCCGGAATTGGAGGCCGGTGGCGTCGATCGCCCGGCCCATCAGGCCGCCGAGTGCGTCGATCTCCCGGACCAGGTGTCCTTTGGCCGTACCGCCAATCGCCGGGTTGCACGGCATCAACGCAACCGTGTCCGGCGATAGCGTGACAAGACCGACGCGCCGGCCCATACGGGCCGATGCCCATGCGGCTTCACAGCCGGCGTGCCCGGCTCCAATCACGACGACATCAAATTCCGGCGAATGCATGGCGGGAGAACTGATGAAACCGCTCCATCTTATCCGCGACGGGTGACGGGGGCTCCCCGGTTCGCGGAAGGCCGAATCCGAACGGGTGACGCGCGTGCTCCCTGACGAGTCGCTTCACCGCGCTACTTGCCGATGCAGAACCTCGCGAAGATGTAGTGGAGTAGATCGTCGGGCGCGCGCTTGCCCGTCACTTCCTCGAGCGCCTCGCGGGCACGTGCGAGATCGACGAGGACGACTTCCTCGGTCGACCCGGCGTCGAGCGCCATCTTTCCGCGCTCGACGTGCTCGCGCGCCGACTCCACGAGTGTCAGGTGCCGCACGTTCGTGATGGCAGGTGGATCGACAAGTGACTCGCGCTCGAGCAGTGCGCTCGCCAGTGTCGCGCGCAGAGCGGCGAGCCCGCGTCCCGTCAACGCTGACACGGGCGTCGCGTGCACGAAATCGGTGATGAGGCCGGCATCCGTCCACCGCGCCGGAAGGTCGGCCTTGGTCTGCACGATCATTGCCGGCGTGCTGACGCTGCGGACGAGCTCGTGATCTTCATCGGTCAACGGCTGACTGCCGTCGACAAGGATCAACGTCAGCGCCGCCACGTGCTGCGCACCACGCGCGCGCCGTACACCCTCGGCCTCGATTTCATCGCGGGCGTCCCGGAGGCCGGCGGTATCGACAAGCGTGATCGCCAGACCATTCACGTCAACCCGCTCCGTGAGTAGATCCCGCGTGGTGCCGGGAATGTCGGTGACGATCGCGCGAGGCGCCCCGGCGAGTGCATTGAACAGGCTGGATTTCCCGGCATTCGGCCGGCCGGCAATTACCACCGTCCGGCCTTCGCGAATCACGCGCCCGGTACGGCCGTCGGCGATCAGCCGGTCGAGGTCGTCTCGAATCTGCCGCAAGGCGCTGGAGGCCTCATCGCGGGTGACGAAGTGAAATCCTTCTTCAGGAAAATCCAGTGACGCCTCGAGCCTGGCGCTGAGATCGAACAAGCCGGCATCCACACGGCCGATCGCCGCGGTCAGCGTCCCTTCGAGCTGGTCCATGGCGGCGCGCGCCTGAAGCGGTGTCACCGCTTCAACGAGGTCCGCCACGGCTTCCGCCTGAGGCAGGTCGATCTTGCCGTTGAGGTACGCGCGAAGCGTGAACTCACCGGGCTCGGCGACGCGCGCGCCCCGATCGACGGCGCCTTTGACAATGGCGGCCAGGAGCATGGGGCTCCCATGGCCGCCGATCTCGACGACGTCCTGACCGGTGTACGAATTCGGTCCTGAAAACCAGGTCGCAACCACCTGGTCGATCCTGTTGCCCTCTGCGTCGTGGGCGTGGCCGAACGTCGCGTGCCTGGGCTCGAGGGATGACGCGCGGTTCAGCAGGGCAGTCGCGATTTGTTCGGCGGATGGTCCCGACAATCGAACGACGCCGATGCCGCCGCGGCCGGGTGGCGTGGAAATGGCGACGATCGTATCGTCGGTAGCGAACACCTGAACCTGACGGGCGCTCGGACTAGCCCTTTCGCGAGATGAGGACCGTTTTCAGGAACGCGTCACCAATGCTCTCGGACGTGACGCTCTCGTCTTCGGCCACGGCCAGGTGCACGATGCGGCGCGCGTAGGGATTGAGCGGACCAATCTCCTGCGGCGCTCCCGACGTCTTGGCCTTCTCGGCAAGGAACTTCGCCATCTGCCGCAGCTCTTCGTCCTTGGCCTTCCTGAAGCCGAGCGCATCGACGACGTAGTGGCGATCCCCACGTTCGTCGCGCCGGAACGCCGTGTTGACGATCACCTGCAGGGCGTCCAGCGCTTCGCCTTTGCGGCGGAGTAGCGCGTCCGCGCCCTCACCGGTGAGATTCACCCGGAGGTGATCCGGTGTTTCCTCGGTACCGGCTTCGAGCGAGAGGCCCATGGCGGACGTTACGTTCAGGACGAATTCGACAACCCGGTCATCCAGCGTGCTCATCGTCAGGCCTTTCTCGCGGCGGCGGAGGAATTGGAAGTGGAAATCAGATGGTTCGTCAGGTACTGCTGGCCGATCGTGAGGATGTTACTGGCAAGCCAGTAGATCACGAGCCCCGCCGGCATGCTGAGGAACATCACCGTGAAGATGACCGGCATCAGCAGGAAGATCTTCTGCTGCATCGGATCCGCCGTGCTCGGCGTCATCTTCTGCTGCCAGAACATCGTGAGGCCCATCAGGATAGGCCAGAAATAGTAGGGGTCCCGCAGGGAAAGGTCGTGAATCCACCAAACGAACGGCGCGCCACGGAGCTCGATGGCCGAGTTCAACAGGTTGTAGAACGCCAGGAGGATCGGGAACGTGAGCAGCATTGGTATACAGCCGCTCGCCGGATTGACGCCCTTCTGCTTGTAGAGCGCCATCATCTCGGTGTTCATCTTCTGGCGCTCGGGATCCGCCATCTTGTATTTGGCGTAGCGGTCCTGGATGGCTTTGACCTGCGGCTGCAACGCCTGCATCTTCTTCATCGACACCATGCTGCGGTGGCGGAGCGGAAAGATCAGAATGTTGATGAGAATCGTGAGGACGATGATCGAGAAGCCGTAGTTACCGAGGAAGCTGTTGATCCACTTCAGCGCCTGGAGGAGCGGCACGACGACTTTCGCAAACCACCCGAAATCGATCGCGCGGGTCAGCTGAACGTCCGCTGCGCGGAGGTGATCGAAATCCTTGGGCCCGATGAAGAACTTCGTCGCGACCGTCTGGCCCGGCGCCGCGCCGGGATTCTGACGCAGCGCGAACGACACCCACGAACGGGTCGTTCCTGCGGGCGCGCCGGCGACCGGCACCGAGAGCGGCACATAGTCGACCTCGGACCTCTCCGCCGCCGGCAGGGCCGCGGCCAGGAAGTAGTGGTCCTCGACGCCGGCGTACTTCACGGCGCCCTGATAACGCGGTTGCGCGGCGACATTCGCGGCCGTCAGCCGCGCCACGCTGCCGTCCAGGAAGTGAATCGCCTTGGTGATCGAGCGCGCGTCGGCGGAGTGGCCCGGCCCGACTGCCGGGCCAAAGTTAATCGTGAACGGCTTCGGCGACCCCGACTGATCGACTGAGAACTCGGCGTTGACGACGTACGGCTGGCGGTCCGGCTGGAAATAGAACTGCTTGCGCGCCGTGACTCCATCAGCCGTCCGAAGCGTGAAAGTGAGTGTGCCAGGGTCCGCACCAAGCGTGAGGTGATCGATGTTCACGTCGTACACGGCTGAAGCCAGCGTCGCGGTCAGCTTCGCGTCGTCCGTCGTGAGCGTGAAGGGACGAATGGTGTTCGCCGGAAGATCCTGCGGAACGAGCTCGAGCGGCGCCGTTTGATCTTCAGGTTTTTCCTTCGCTGCCGGGTACTTGAGCAGCAGCCAGCTCTTCAGCACCGCACCCTGCGTCGTGAAAACCGCGCGGACGCTGCTGGTCTCGACGATGATGTCGCGCGCGGCAGCGTCAGGTGTCACGGCCTGCGCCAGCGCCGCAGTAAGCGCCGGCGCGACCGGTGCCGAAGCCGTTGCTTCGGCGCCTGGCGTGGGTGCGGCTGCTGCGGGCTTCGCTGGCGGCGGGGCCGGCGCGATGAACGTCTGGTAGACGGTCAGCAAGCCGAACGACAGAAAGATTGCGAGAAAAACTCTCTTCTCAGTGGACACGTGCGTCTCCCGATCGCGGGGCTCTCGGCGGCGGCACCGGATCGAATCCTGAATCTCCGAGCGGATGGCAGCGCGACACACGCCGCAGCGACAAGCCGGTGCCCCTTATGAGTCCGTGCTCCGCGATGGCTTCCATCGCATAGTCCGAGCACGTGGGCGTGAAACGGCAGGCGCCGCCGGCGAATGGACTGAGGATCACTTGATAGGCGCGAACCGCCGCGATCCCCAGGCGCACAGCCAACGTCATGTCGGAACCTCGATTGTCTTTCTATCTCTGCCGCCGCGCAGCTTCTTCAGCGCGGCACGAAAATCTGCGGCGATTGCATCGAACGGCGCATCGACAAGTTCGGATCGCACGATGACGACCAGATCCAGATCGGCGGCGCCCGCAGGACGCGATGTATCCCGCCGGAACAACTCTCTCACGCGCCGCTTCGCGCGATTACGGGCGACCGCCCCGCCCACACGCTTCGATGCGATGATGCCCAAGCGATCGCGTCCCAGGGAATTCGGCCGGCCGAGGAGCGTGAGGAACTTTCCCGGCGCGCGTCGGCCGCCGGACTGGACGGCGGTGAATTCGACCCGGCTCCGCAGTCTGGCCGCGCGGCCGAACCGATGGGACATGCGGGTCGCGGTTATTCCGAAGAGACGGTGAGCCGCTTGCGGCCCTTGGCGCGCCGCCGCTTGAGAACGATGCGGCCGTTCTTGGTGCTCATGCGCACGCGGAATCCATGCGTGCGGCTGCGACGGCGGCGATTGGGTTGAAACGTGCGCTTCATTTTTACTCTCGAATCTCCGGCTCTCCGGCGCTACAGCCCTGATGGGCGGCCCGCGACCCGAAGAAACATGGATCGTAGTCAACGCTTTGAAGGGGTGTCAATTGACGGTTGTCCGTCTTGCGCCCCCTCGACTTCGCTCGGAGCGGCCTGAGCCTTGTCGAAGGCCGACCGTCGTGGTAGATTCGCCGCCCTTCGATCCGGCCCAAACCCCCGGCGTCAGTTTTCCACACCTGTGGAAAAACCTGTGGAAATCGACGGTTTTCGAAGGCTCGTCCGTGTAACCTGTTGCAAAACAAAGAGATCGTCGATGGCGAAAGTAGTCGCGGCCAGAGCAGACAGCGGTTTTTCAGTGGGATCCGAGGGGTACGGCGCGGTCCTCGACTTCCTCGAGGCGAAAGTTCGGACACGCCGGTAAGGCGGGTAAGGTATGTCGGGCACGGTCTGGGACGAGGTCCTCGGTCGCATCGAGACCAAGGTCAACAACTACAGCTTTCACACCTGGTTTCAGCAGACGTCGCTCGTACGGGACGGTGGATCGAGCCTGCTTATTCGCGTCGGCGATCCGATGGCGGTCGAGTGGCTGAACAAGCACTACGCGGGCGTGATCGCGGAAGCACTTGTGGAGGTCGGCCGTCCAGGCGTGAGTTTTTCCTTCGTACCGGAAGGCAGTGAGAGTTCCGTGCGGGCCGTTCAGGATCTCGCACCGGCCGGCAGCGACGCCGAGATGGCTGCGGCGACCGACCCGTCACCGGTTGATACCGGCATCGCCGGCCTGAGTCCGCGGTATTCGTTCGAGACTTTCATCGTCGGCGCGTCGAATCAGTTCGCGCATGCCGCGTGCCGCGCGGTGGCGGAAGCGCCATCACGGTCCTACAACCCGCTGTTCCTGTATGGGGGCGTCGGTCTGGGCAAGACGCACTTGATGCACGCGATTGGCCACTACGTGCTGACGCACAACCCGAGCGTCAAGCTGACGTACATCTCGGCCGAACGTTTCATGAACGAAGTGATCAACGCCATCAGGTACGAGCGCATCCTTGAATTCCGGGAGCGGTACCGCGGCGTGGATATCCTTCTCGTCGACGACATCCAGTTCATCGTCGGCAAAGAACGCACGCAGACCGAGTTTTTCCACACTTTTAACGCTCTTCACGACGCACAGAAACAGATCGTCCTCAGCAGCGACCAGCCGCCTCACCAGATTCGGGAACTCGAAGAACGTCTTCGAAGCCGGTTCGAATGGGGATTGATCGCCGACCTTCAGCCGCCGGATCTCGAGACGAAGATCGCGATTCTTAAGCGCAAGGCCGACGCTGAGGGCGTGTTCCTGCCCGACGATGTGTCGTTGTTCATCGCGGGGCGGATCAAGTCGAACATCCGCGAACTCGAGGGATCGCTGATTCGTCTGCTGGCGTATGCCTCGCTCACGGGCCGCGAGTTGTCGATGGGTCTCGCGCAGGAGGTCCTCCGTGACGTGCTTCGCCAGGAAGAGCGGGCCGTCACGATCGACATGATTCAGAAATTTGTCGCCGACTACTACCAGCTCAAACTGACCGAGTTGAAGTCACGTAACAACTCGAAATCGGTGGCGATGCCCAGGCAGGTGGCGATGTACCTGTGCAAGGCGCTGACGAACGCATCGCTGCCTGAGATTGGAAAAAGCTTCGGCGGCAAACATCACTCCACCGTCATTCATTCGATCCGGAAGGTCGAAGAACTCCGGAAGCGCGAACAGGCTTTCAACAGCCTGATCAACACCCTGACAGAGTCGATTCGCTCCTGATTTCGGTGTTTTCCAGGAACCGCCGGCAGGTTTTCCACAGCTGTCTTTGACGAGGCCTGTGGATGGGTTGTTGAGGCGTTCCAGAGGACCGGATCTGAACAGGTAAGAGGCCTTTTTGCGCACCGCGGATCCGCAGATTCATGCACAGGCTAAATCACTGCAAAATCAGTGACTTACAGACAGAGTTTGACGTACTAACAGCACCTTATTCCTGTTATACTTCTTTGTCTTTCTGATCTCCTTGATTCAAGGAGGGATCCCGCGCTCTGCCGCACGGGGTGGCCTATCGAAAGACAGAGGTTGCCCTGCCCATGGAACTCGTCGTCCGCAAGAACGACCTGCTCAAAGAACTTTCTCTGTTGCAAGGAATCGTTGAGCGGAAGAACACGATTCCAATTCTTGCGAACGTTCTGATCGACGCGACGAAGGACGGGATCTCGTTGCTCGCAACCGATCTCGATGTCGGCCTGCGCAGCCGATGCGACGGTACCGTGACCAAACCTGGCGTGCTGACGCTGCCGGCGAAGAAGTTGTTCGAGATCGTCAATGCCCTTCCCGAGACGGAGATCCGGATCGAGGAAGAAAAGGGCGGCAAGAGCGTCACGATAGCGGCCGACCGTTTCGAGTCGCGGATTCAGACTCTGCCGGCAAGCGAGTTTCCGACGCCGCCGAGCGAAGCGGGTGGCGTTGAAGCGACGCTGCCCGGCGGGGCGTTGAAGCGCTTGATCTCGCACACGCGGTTCGCGATCACCAGCGAGGACACGCGGTACTTCCTGAACGGCGCCCAGCTCGTGCTGCGCCCGGACTCGATGAGCATGGTCGCAACCGATGGCCATCGGCTCGCGTTCATCAGCGTGCAGGAATCGCCCGGTAAGAAGGTCTCGAGCGATGTATTGTTGCCGCGAAAAACCCTGAATGAAGTCGCGCGGCTGATTGACGGCGGCGAGGCTGTCCAGTTTTCCCAGGGTGAGAATCACCTGTTCTTCAAGGCCGGCGGGCGCCTGCTGATCTCACGAAAGATCGACGCCAACTTTCCGGCCTACGAGCGCGTGATTCCAAAGAGTAACGACAAGCGGATTGACTTCGATCGCGACCGCCTGTCGGCGGCGGTCCGGCGCGTGCGCCTCCTGTCGAATGAGCGTTCAAAGGCCGTGAAGTTCGTCATCGGCAAGGACCAGGTCGAGATCACGTCGAGCTCTCCGGAAATCGGAGAAGCCCACGAAGTGATTCCGGTCGACTACGGCGGCGACGCCCTGCAGATCTGTTTCAACGCCGACTATGTGGACAACTTCCTGGGCGTAGTGGAAACCGAGAACGTCCGGCTCGAATTCAAAGACGAGATGAGCCAGGCGGTCGTCAAGCCGATCGGCGCGGAGGGTTACGAGTACACCTACGTGATCATGCCGATGCGCATCTGACGGTAACTGAGCCTGAAACACGGAATGTCAAAGACTGACGCAAAGACCGGCCAGGCCGCGCAGGGACCAAGCGCGGTGATGTCCGGCGGTGCCGAGGACTACGGCGCGGACAAAATCAAAGTCCTCGAAGGCCTCGAAGCTGTCCGCAAGCGCCCCGCGATGTACATCGGATCGACGGGTCCGGCCGGGCTCCATCACCTCGTCTACGAAGTCGTCGACAACTCGATCGACGAGGCACTGGCGGGCTTCTGCAAGAACGTCAACGTCACCATCCACATCGATGGTTCGGTCACCGTCGTCGACGACGGGCGCGGTATTCCCGTCGACATGCACGAGAGCGGGCGCCCAGCGGCCGAAGTCGTGCTCACCGTGCTCCACGCCGGCGGCAAGTTCGAGAACTCCGCGTACAAAGTGTCCGGCGGTCTTCACGGCGTCGGCGTGTCGGTCGTGAACGCGCTGTCGGAGTGGCTCGAGCTCGAGATCTACCGGAACAGCCAGGTCCACCAACAGCGGTACGAGCGCGGCACGCCGTCCGGGGACCTTTACATCACGGGCGTCACCGAGAAGCGCGGCACCAAAGTCACATTCAAAGCCGACCCGACTGTTTTTGAGACGACAGAATTCAGTTTCGAAACACTGTCGCAGCGCCTGCGCGAGCTGGCGTTCCTCAACGCGGGCGTCGCCATCGCGATCGATGACGAGCGTGACGGCCGCAGCCATCACTTCCTCTACGAAGGCGGCATTCGGGAATTCGTTGAGTTTCTCAACAAGAACCGGACGGCCGTCAACGAGAAGCCGGTGTACATGGCCGGCGAGCGCGACGGGATCATGGTCGAGATCGCCGTGCAGTGGAACGACAGCTACATCGAAGCCACCCACGCGTTCGCGAACAACATCAACACGACGGAAGGCGGCACGCACTTGTCCGGCTTCCGCGCGGCGCTGACGCGGACGATCAACCACTACGCGACGAAGAACAGTCTCGCGGAGAAGCTCAGCGAGAGCGTCAGCGGCGAGGACATCCGCGAAGGCATGACCGCGATCGTGTCGGTCAAGATCCCGCAGCCGCAGTTCGAGGGCCAGACCAAGACAAAGCTCGGCAACACCGAGGTCAAAGGCATCGTCGAGGCCGTCGTCAACGACAAGCTCGGCGCGTTCCTGGAAGAAAACCCCAGCGTCGCGAAGCGCATCATCGCGAAAGCGGTGGACGCGGCGCTCGCTCGCGAGGCCGCGCGCAAGGCGCGCGATCTGGTGCGGCGGAAGGGGGCGCTCGACAACACCGCGCTGCCCGGCAAGCTCGCGGACTGCCAGGAGCGGGATCCCTCGAAGAGCGAGATCTACATCGTCGAGGGTGAGTCCGCAGGCGGCTCCGCCAAGCAGGGCCGCAATCGCGCGTTCCAGGCCGTGCTGCCGATTAAGGGCAAGATTCTGAACGTCGAGAAGGCCCGCTTCGACAAGATGCTGAGCCACGAGGAAATCCGGACGCTGATCGCGGCGCTCGGTTGTGGCATCGGCACCGACGAGTTCGACGCGTCGAAGGTGCGGTACCACCGCGTCATCATCATGACGGACGCCGACGTGGACGGATCGCACATCCGCACGCTGCTTCTGACGTTCTTCTACCGGCAGATGCGCGATCTCGTCGATCGCGGACACATCTACATCGCGCAGCCGCCGTTGTTTCGTGCCAAGCGCGGGCGACAGGAAACGTTCATCAAGGATGAACGCGCCCTCGAAGCGTTCCTCATCAAGCGCGCGGCCGAGTCGCGCACGGTAGTACTGGCCAACCACAAGGAAGTGTCCGGTCAGCAACTCGAGCGCTCGCTCGAGCAGTTGATGGCGTTCCGGAAGCTCGTACAGGTGGTCGAACGCCGGGGTCCGGCGCGGAAGGCCATCCTCGCGCTGCTGGAGGGCGACGCGCGGGACAAGACGTTCTGGGCTGACCGTGGAATGGTGGAGGCGCTGGCGACCCACCTGAGGACGCCAGAGGTCGCTGCGGACGTGGTCGAGGATCCGGAGCACCAGGCGTTGGCCGTCGCCATCGACGACAAGACCGCGGGCTACAGCCGCAAGCACAGGCTGGACATCGACTTCGTGACCACGGGTGAGTTCCGAACGCTGCTTGCCGCGTACCGCGACATCCGGGAGCTGCTGGCCGGCGCGGTGAACATCCGGACGGTGGCCTCAGCCACGCCCGAGGTCGCGGACGCCGAAGAAGAAACCGGCGAGGCGGCGGAGACACCGGTTGAGACCGCCGCACGCGTGATGAAGGACAGCGACCGGAAAATCGAGGGCCTCGACGAACTCGTCGAGTACTTCGTCGCGGCCGGCCGGCGCGGCCTCGCGATCAATCGCTACAAGGGCCTCGGTGAAATGAATCCGGACACCCTGTGGGAAACCACGATGGATCCCGAGAAGCGCACGCTGCTGCAGGTGAAGGCCGAGGATCACACCGAGGCCGACCTGATGTTCACGACGCTCATGGGCGATCAGGTGGAGCCGCGCCGCAAGTTCATCGAAGACAACGCATTGGATGTCAAGAATCTGGACATCTGAGGATGTCGGTTCAGGGCGCAGGGCTCCGGGTTCCTAGTTAGAACCAACTCATGGATCAGACTCCGCAATCGAGAATCCCCGTCAATATCGAAGACGAGATGAAGCGCTCGTACATGGATTACGCCATGAGCGTAATCATCGGGCGAGCGCTGCCTGACGTCCGCGACGGCCTGAAGCCCGCGAACAGGCGCGTCCTCTTCGCGATGCGCCAGATGGGCCTTGCGTCGAACCGGCAGTACCGCAAGTGCGCGAAGATCGTCGGCGAAGTCATCGGCAACTACCATCCACACGGCGACGTGCCCGCGTACGACACGCTCGTGCGCCTCGCGCAGGACTTCAACATGCGGTACACCCTGGTCGACGGCCAGGGCAACTTCGGATCGGTCGACGGCGATCCGCCCGCCGCGTACCGCTACACGGAAGCGCGCCTCGAGTCGCTCGCCGAAGCGATGATGACGGACCTCGACAAGGACACCGTCGACTTCCGTCCGACCTTTGACGAGACCAACGAAGAACCCGTCGTGCTGCCGGCGACGTTCCCGAATCTGCTGGTGAACGGATCCACCGGCATTGCGGTCGGCATGGCGACCAGCATCCCGCCGCACAACATGCGGGAAGTGATTGACGGCGTGCTGGCCGTCATCGATCGGCGGCAGGCGCCGGCCGACGAGAAGTTCCGCGCGCTGATGCAGGCGATTCCCGCGCCGGACTTCCCATCCGGCGGTACGATCGTGGGCCGCGCCGGAATCTATCGCGCGTACCGTGAAGGCCGCGGCGGCTTCACACTGCGTGGTCAGGCTGCGTTCGAAGAGAACAAGAAGGGCGATCGGACTTCGATCGTCATCAGCGAGATTCCGTATCAGGTGAACAAGGCCACGCTGGTGGCCGAGATCGCCGAACTCGTCCGCGACAAGAAACTCGAAGGCATCTCCGACCTCCGCGACGAATCCAGCCGCGACGGCATGCGAATCGTCATCGAGCTCAAGCGCGGCGAGCTGCCCGACGTCGTCCTGAACAATCTCTACAAGCACACGAAACTGCAGACGAGCTACGGGATCACGTTGCTGGCGATCGTGGCCAACCGTCCGAGGGTGCTGTCGCTCCTCGAAATCGTCGAGTTGTTCATCGACTTCCGGCGCGATGTCGTTCGCCGGCGGACCGAGTTCGAGCTGCGCAAGGCCGAGGCGCGGGCGCATATCCTCGAGGGCCTCAAGATCGCGCTCGATCACCTGGATGCGGTGATCAAGCTGATCCGCGGCTCCAGGAATCCGGTGGAAGCCCGCGCGGGCCTCGTCGCGAATTTCGGACTGACGACGATTCAGGCGCAGGCGATCCTGGACATGCAGCTCCAGCGCCTCACCGGTCTCGAGCGCCAGAAGATTCTCGACGAGCTTGCCGAGCTCAGAAAGACGATCGATCGCCTTCGCGCGATTCTCTCCAACGAGGAGTTGCTCATCGCGATCGTCGTCGACGAACTGAAGGCGATCCGCGACAAACACGGGGACGCCCGGCGCACGCAGATTACCGAGGAAGACGCCGGCGAGTTCCGCGTCGAGGACCTCATCGCCGACGAGGACGTGGTCATCACGGCGACGAGCACGGGCTACATCAAGCGCACGGCGCTCGATGCGTACAGAAGCCAGCGCCGCGGCGGCAAGGGCCTGATCGGCATGACGACGCGCGAAGAGGATGTCGTCGAACATCTCTTCGTCGCTAACACCCACGCGTACCTGCTGATCTTCACCGACCTCGGCCGCTGCTACTGGCTGCGCGCCTACGACGTGCCGGAAGTCAGCCGCAGCAGCAAGGGCAAGTCGATCGCCAACCTCGTGAAGATGACCGAGGGCGAGCGCATGTCAGCGCTTCTTCGCGTGCAGGCATTTCCCGAGCAGGAAGGCCAGCGGTTCATCGTGATGTGCACAAAGAAGGGCACCATCAAGAAGACCGACCTGGGCGAATTCTCGAATCCGCGGTCGGCCGGCATCATCGCGATTCAGATTGACGACGACGATCGGCTCATCGCGGTTGAGGAAACCGACGGTACGAGGGATCTCATCCTCGAATCCCGCAACGGCATGGCGATCAGGTTCAACGAGTCCGACGTCCGGCCGATGGGCCGCACGGCCTACGGCGTGCGAGGCATGCAGCTCAGGGACAGCGACGAGGTCGTGGCCATGGGCGTGGTCGGCGAAGGCTCGACGGTGCTCACGATCTGCGAGCGCGGCTACGGCAAGCGCACCGAGATCGAAGAGTACCGGTCACAGACACGCGGCGGCATCGGCCTCAAGGACATTTACACGAGCAAGCGCAACGGTCCGGTCGTGGACATGGCGTGCGTGACCGAGCAGCACGAGATCTTCCTGGTGACCGAGCAGGGACAGATCATCCGCATGAAGGCGGGCGACATGCGTCCGATTGGCCGCGATACGCAGGGCGTCAAGCTGATGGATCTTGCGGAAGGCGATCGCCTGGTGTCCGTGGCGACGCTGCTCGAAGTCGAGGACGAGACGCCGGCGACCTAGCCGGGGGGCTCCCGGCCTACGTAGGCCGGCCCTTCAGGGCCGGCATCACGCCGGCTCGAGGCCGGCAAACCGCGCGAGCAGTTTCTTCGTCCCGACCGACGCGAACCTCACGGTGACTTTCACGTCGTCACCCTGATCCTCCACATCCACGATCGTGCCCACGCCGAACTGCCGGTGACGAACGCGCATGCCGGCTCGGATGGAGCCTGCGGCGGATTGATCCTCGGTTTCGTACGAGTACCCGCGCTCCCCCCCGTCCTTGACCTTGTTGCGGTATCCCCCACTGCCTTGGCCATATTTGCGCGCGTAGGGATTCCGCAGCTCGTAGCCCGTGTTCATCCAGCGCGGCGGCGCGACAGGCTGTATGCGATCGACGAGATGCTCCGGGACCTCGTCGAGGAATCGTGACGGTTCGGTGGACTGGTACTCGCCGAAGACACGCCGGCGCGACGCGCCGGTGAGCACCAGCCGCTCGCGCGCCCGCGTGAGGCATACGTAACAGAGCCGGCGCTCCTCCTCGACCTCTTCCTCGTCCTCAGCAGAGCGTGAGTGAGGGAACAGGCCCTCCTCCATGCCGGCGACGACGACCACGGGGAACTCGAGACCCTTTGCGGCGTGCATGCTCATCAGCCAGACGCGTGCTTCCCTGGCACCATCGGCCTCGTCCGCCTCCGACAGCAGCGACAGGCGATCGACGAATCCGCCGAGCGACGGATCGTCGTCGCGCGATTCATATTCGCGCGCCGCGGAGACGAGCTCCATGAGGTTCTCGATGCGGCCTTCAGCCTCCTCGGAGCGCTCCTCCCGCAGCTGGGCCAGATAGCCCGTGCGATCGAGCACCAGACCGATTGCGATGGACACGCTCTTCTCCGGCACCTCGCCTGCGAGCGAGACGATCAAGTCACGGAAAGGCTTGAGGGCAGCCAGCGCGCGCGGAGGCAGCAGCCGTCGATCGAGTGCGACGACGAGACGCGCCCAGAGCGATCGCGGTGACGGCGTTGGCTGAAGTCCGGCGAGCAGGAGCGGGGTTGCCTCGTCTCCGCCGCCGGGATCTATGGTTTCCAGCGCGTCCATCACTGATTTGCCGACGCCGCGCGCCGGGACATTGACCACGCGCCTGAAGCTGACATCGTCGTGCGGATTGATCAACAGGCGCAGGTACGCGAGCACGTCCTTGATTTCCTTGCGCTCGTAGAATCTGACGCCGCCGATGATCCGGTAGGCGACACCCTCGCGCATGAGCGCATCTTCGATCGCGCGCGACTGGGCGTTCGTCCGGTACAGGACGGCCGTCATCGAGTCCGGTTGCTGGCGGCCGGTCTCGCGGATGCCCCGCGTGATGAAATCGGCCTCCTCAATCTCGTCGCCCGCCCGGTAGTAGACGATGCGCGCTCCGCCCTCTTTGTCCGTCCAGAGCTTCTTGTCCTTGCGGTTCCTGTTGCGGCTGATGACGGCGGATGCCGCTTCGAGAATCACCTGCGTGGACCGGTAGTTCTGTTCGAGCTTCACCGTGCGCACGTCCGGGAAATCGTGCTCGAAGTCGAGGATGTTACGAAGGTCGGCGCCGCGCCATTTGTAGATGGACTGATCGGGATCGCCGACCACGCAAAGATTCCGATGCGTCTCGGCCAGGCGCTTGATCAGCATGTACTGCGGCCGGTTCGTGTCCTGATACTCGTCGACCAGCACATACTTGAACTTGCGGCTGTAGAAGCCCCTGACCTGTTCCGAGTTCTCGAACAGATCGACGGTCTTGAGGAGCAGATCGTCGAAGTCCAGGGCGCCCGCGTCCTTGAGCGCGCGCAGATAGACCTCGTAGATGCGGCTGACCTGCTGATCGCGCAGGCTCCAGCCGGTTGAGCGCATTTCGGCCGGGCCCTCCATGCGATTCTTCGACTGGCTGATCCGTGAGAGCGCCGCGCGAGGCTGGACCAGCTTGTCGTCGATCCCGAGTGACTTCATCGCCTGCTTGACGACGGAGAGCTGATCGGACGAGTCGTAGATGACGAAGTCTCGCGTCAGGCCGATGTTCGGGCCTTCGCGGCGAAGCAGCCGCGCGCAGAGCGAATGGAACGTCGAGATCCAGGCCTGCCGGCAGTCCTCGCCGAGGATCTGCTCGACCCGGCCACGCATCTCATCCGCGGCTTTGTTCGTAAACGTGACGGCGAGCACCTGATCTGGCCGCGCGAACCCGCCGGAGATTACATGACCGATCCGCGTGGTGATGACGCGCGTCTTTCCCGAACCGGCGCCGGCAAGGATCAGGAGCGGACCTTCGGTGTGCAACACCGCGTCGCGTTGTTCTGGATTGAGTGACGAAAGCGCCTTCATCAGGGAGACAGCAAGAATAACAAATGGGAACGACGGGAACGACGGGAACGACGCGAACGACGGGAACAAGCGCGCTTGCTGATACGATCAAGGGCGCCGTGGCGAAGACCTTGTTCCAGAAAGTGTGGGACCTCCATGCCGTTCGGCGCCTGCCGAACGGACAGACGCAGCTCTACATCGGTCTCCATCTCATTCACGAAGTCACCACGCCGCAGGCCTTCGACGAGTTGCATGCGCGCGGGTGGCCGGTGAAGGCGCCGGAACGGACGTTCGCGACCGTCGATCACATCGTTCCGACGCTGTCGCAGGCGCGTCCGTTCGTGGACCTCCTGGCGGAGGCGATGACAACGTCGCTCGAGCGCAACTGCAGGATGCACGGCATCCCGCTGTTCGATCTCTCGAGTGGACTTCAGGGCATCGTGCACGTGATCGGACCCGAGTTGGGCCTCACACAACCCGGCATGACGATCTGCTGCGGCGACAGCCACACGTCAACGCACGGCGCCTTCGGCGCGATCGCGTTCGGCATCGGGACATCACAGGTTCGCGATGTCCTTGCATCGCAGACACTTGCGGTGTCGCCCATGAAGGTCCGCCGCATCGACGTCAACGGACGGCTGGCGCCAGGCGTGTACGCGAAGGACGTCATCCTCACAATCATCGGCAGGCTCGGGGTCAAAGGCGGGACCGGCTACGCGTACGAGTACGGCGGCGACGTGGTCGATCGGATGACGATGGATGAGCGGATGACCATCTGCAACATGTCCATCGAGGGCGGAGCACGTGCCGGCTACGTCAATCCGGACAACACGACATTCGAATACCTCAAAGGCCGGAGGTTTGCGCCCTCGGGCGACGCGTTCGATCGCGCGACCAGTTGGTGGGCGTCGATGGCGTCGGACAAGGCCGCGATCTACGCCGATCGGGTCGTGCTCGACGGCGCCGCGATCGAGCCAACCGTGACCTGGGGCATCAACCCCGGTCAGTCTGTTGGCGTGGGCAGCCGGCTTCCGAAGCCGTCAGACGTGCCCGCCGACGATCGTGGATCTGTCGAGGAGGCGATCGACTTCATGGGCTGGACGGCCGGACAGCCTGTCGCAGGCACGAAGATCGACGTGGCGTTCGTTGGTTCTTGCACGAACGGCCGCCTGTCGGACCTGCGCGAGGCCGCCAGAATCGTGCGCGGCCACCGTGTGTCGCCGCACGTGCGCGCGCTCGTCGTGCCGGGATCCCAGGCCGTGCGTCTTGCTGCAGAGCAGGAGGGCCTGCACGAGATTTTCCGCGAGGCCGGCTTCGACTGGCGAGCCGCCGGATGCTCGATGTGCCTGGCCATGAATCCCGATCGCCTCGAGGGCCGGGAGATCTGCGCGTCGTCATCCAACAGGAATTTCAAAGGCCGGCAAGGCAGCCCGACGGGCCGCACGCTCCTGATGAGTCCCGCGATGGTTGCAGCCGCGGCGGTCGCGGGTGAAGTCGTCGACGTCCGCGGATGGCAGGTGTCACGATGAGCTCTGCCGTCGCGCTCGTCACCGGCCGCGCCATTTCGCTTCCAGTCAACGACATCGACACGGACCGGATCATGCCGGCGCGGTTCCTCAAGGCGGTGACGTTCGAGGGACTCGAGGCGCATCTCTTCGAGGACGATCGCCGCGAGGCTGCTGGCCGCGGCCAGGTGCATCCATTCGATGATGCGGCGCGCCGCGGCGCGCGTGTGTTTCTCACCGGCGTCAACTTCGGCTGTGGGTCGTCCCGCGAACACGCGCCGCAGGCGCTTTCGCGCTGGGGCATCCGTGCAGTCGTCGGCGTGTCATTCGCGGAGATCTTCGCCGGCAATTCATTGATGATCGGTCTCGCGTGCGTGCAGGTCTCACCGGAAGATCTCGCGCGCCTGCGCGCGGCCTCCGCGGATCCCGCTGCCGAATTCACCGTCGATCTCTCCGCGAAGCGCGTCTCCTCCGGCGGAGTTGCCGTCCCACTCACGATGCCTGAAGCAACGCGAGAGGCTCTGATGTCCGGAGCCTGGGACGCCACGGGCATGCTGCTCGAAAACTACGACGACGTCCAGGCCACCGCGCAGCGACTGCCGTATATTTCTGGTTTCTAGCGCGAATCGCCAGATCACCAGATCACCAAATCCCGAAATAACAAATCCCCGCCAGAGGTGTCTTTACTCCCAGGAGGCACCCATGAAACGGGCGGTAGTAATGGGCACGGTTGCGGCCGTGCTGTTGTCGGTTGGTCTCGGCGCGCAAGGCAGGAACTTCAGCGGAACGTGGGCGATCGACGCGGAGAAGACGGCCGCGGCGAATCCTGCGGGAGCCGCAGGCGGCCGCGGCGGCGGCGGGGGCGCCGTTGGGACACTGGAGCGACGAGAAGCTGACCTGGGCGCCGCGGGTGCGGCGGCCGGTGGTGGCGGCCGTGGCGGCGGTGGTGCATCCGGCGGTGGCATGCGTTCAGGCGGTGCGGGTGTCGCGGCGGGCCCGAGCATCACGGTCGATGCCAACACGTTCACGATCGCGAATGGAGCAACAAGCACTGCGTACAAGCTCGATGGATCCATCACGAACATCGAGAACCCGGCGCGCAAGACCACGGCCAAGGCGTCGTGGCAGGGGGACAAGATCGCGATCGAGACGACGGCCGAGGGGCCGAACGGCCCGATCGTCACGCACGCGACCTGGTATCTCGAGGGCGACTCGCTCGTTCGCGAGAGCAAATCGACCGGGCCGGATGGTCAGGAGGTGGTCCGGAAGACCTATTACAAGCGGTCCTGACCGCGTCTCAACATCACTTCACGCTGTGATGAGCGCGCGACGCGGGAAACCGCTTCGCGCGCTCTGTTTTTTGGGGAGAGTCAGTTCACTTGCGTAACGCGGAGACGAAGCGCGAACTGGTGGCCTTCGAGTAGTGCGGCGGCCTGTTGTGCCTGTTGCGGAGTGATCGCACCGCCGCCACCTCTTCCACCGCCGCCCCCGCCTCCACGAGCGCTGCCGCGCTGCCCGCCTGTGGTCGCGCCGCTCGTGACGGCTCCCGCGCCCGCTGTTCCTCTCCCGCCTGCGGCGCCCGCTGGCATTTCTCCTGCGCGGCCGCGGCCCGCGGCTCCCGTCAATTCGAAGGCCAGCACATCAGTCGGCGCTGGGAGCGGCACTGGCGCGCCCGTCCCTTGGGGCACACCATCGGCCGGTAATCCCTCTGCGCGGACCCGGCGTGTGAAGGACAACTGCAGCCACTCCTCACCATTCGGCGTGCGGTAGCGATCGATGACACCGCTCACTTCCACGCTCGCGGTGCCGCGCGCGGAGTTGACGGCTGTCGGAGCAAAGGCAAAGCGGCCACCCTCAGTAGGAACGCGCACTGTCTGATGAACGACTTGTTGAACATCTGACGGCGACGTGTGCAGGAGCCACAACTCCGCGTCCAGCACTTTTGCGCCACCGGGTGTCGAGCCGAGCGGAAACAGTCGCGCTCGAGTCGACGAGGCCGCCGGACTCTGGGCGAGGCGCACCTCGAGTCCAAGACCGACCGCGCGGCATTCGGGTCGTGGCTTCGCGTTTGGGATGTGGTCCAGCGGGATTCGATCGCCCTGATGCAGTGTCAGCTGCACCGTGCTGCCCGGCCCGTTCGGCGTCTTGCGTCCCTCGTCCCAAAGCCTCCGCCAGGTGAGGCTGACGACGACGTCTTTCTCGGTGCGACTCACGATCTGTGACGCGATGCGCCACCCGAACGCGGCGTCGGTCGGTTCCGCGGCCGTCGTGGCGGCCGGCTCACAAACCGAGCGGCGCGAAAAAAGATGCACCAGTCCTGCGCCGCTTGTTGGAAGCGCCACGGTCTCCGAGGCCGTACCGCCGTCGGGCTGGTAGACAGGCGCGGAAACAAAGACCACCAGTTCGACCGGCGGTTTCTGTATCGGCTGCAACTGCTGCGTCTGCGACTGTTGCTCCATGGCCTGGAGCAGCAGCGCCGCGTAGAGCAACGTCGAAAACATCATCAGTCTCCGCCCGCGATATTAGCCGGGCTCTTGAACTCCAACTGGATCACGCGCGTTGGGGCGGGAACCGGAAAGGCTCCCGCAGCGACCGCGGGCGTGACGACCGGAACGGGCGCCTGCACGATTACGGTCGCCGGCGTCGATCCAGATCGACCCGCGTAGAAACCGCCGACGAGGGACGCCGCGATTCCAGCCGCGACGAGCCACGGCGTGCCGGTGCGACGCACGGGGACAACGGGGGCGACAGTCGCGGGAACATCGGCGTTGACCGCCTGGCGTAAGAGCCAGGCATCGACGAGGTAATCGCGCCCGCCAGACGTCGCGAGGGCGTCTTTCACATCGAGGACGTCAACGGGCTCACCATCGACGAACGAGTCGAGAACTTCGAGGTCGACCTTGTCGGACTTCACGTGCCCTCCTGTCTAATCATCATGCCGCCGGGCGTCGGCCATCTCGTGGCGAATGCCGCGTTGGTTCCTGAGAGCCAGCGAGTGCCCAAGGACCGCGCGGAGCGTCTGTCTTGCCCGGTGCAATCGCGACCGCACGGATTCGATCGGCAATTCGCACGCCGCGGCGATTTCCTCGTAGCTCAAGCCGGCGGATTCCCGCAGCAGGAAAACGTCGCGATCCGAATCCGGCAGCCCGCCGATT
This sequence comes from Vicinamibacterales bacterium, assembly GCA_035606665.1. Lineage (GTDB taxonomy): Bacteria > Acidobacteriota > Vicinamibacteria > Vicinamibacterales > SCN-69-37 > DASUGC01. The sequence continues at coordinate 31,535 of DATNEY010000009.1, forward strand.
GCGGCCGCCAGTGCCAGCGCCAGCTCCTGCGTCGCTGGAACCCCAGGCGGATCGACCGCGACGGTCACCGGCCGCCTCCGGCCGTCACGAATGGAGTTCAGGGCCAGATTCCGCGCGATCTTGAACAGCCACGCCCGCTTTCCAATTTCTGTGGTTTGCGGAATGCCGGCGCGCGAAACCCTCAAGAACACTTCCTGCGTCAGGTCACGCGCAGGCTCCGGCGACCCCACAACTCGGCGCAGGTATCGAAAGACGCCGTCGTGATATTCGGCGCAGAACCGTTCGACCTCGGTCACGCGTGACTCTGGGGGTAAGAACCCCCCGCTGGTTGAAAAGTTGGGAGTTGTGACAGCTCAGGCGTTCCGCCGGGCAAGGTCCAGGAACGCCGTCGCCGCGTGAGACAGCCCACCGTCACGACGATAGACCAGACGAATCTCGCGAGGGGAACGCAGTTCGGGCACATCGACCGCGACGAGCTGGCCGCGCGAGATTTCGCCCTGAGCGCAGCGGCGCGGCAGTAGCGCAAGGCCCAGTCCCATCTCCACCGCGCGTTTGATTCCGTCAAGGCTCGGCAACGACATCCGGATGTTGAGCGGCGCGTGGGCCTGCTCGTACATCCGCAGCACCCGTTCACGCGCCGGCGATGGATCGTTGTGGGCGATGATCGGTTGCCGGCCCATCTCCTCCATCGTCAATTCCTTGCGCGAGGCGATCGCGTGCCCCGGCGGGACGAGCAGCACCAACTCATCCGTTCCTAGCAGAACGGACTCGAGATCCTTCTCCGCCGGCTTGAACGTGATGACGCCGAAATCCACTGTCCGGAGCAGCACTTCCTGAGGCAGTTGCCGTGCGGGAAGGCGGCGGACTTCGAACAGGATGTTCGGATAATCGCGCTGGAAGGTGTCGATGAGCGGCAGCACGGTATGCACCGCGCCCTCGTTCGCACCGAGCAGGATGCGGCCCTTCTTGATGTCGCGCAGCTCGGAAACCGCACCCGAAGCCTCCTCCGCGAGCCGCAGGAGCCGGTGCGCGTAGTCGAGGAGCATCTCGCCCGCGTCCGTGAGAGTGCCGTCGCGGGATGACCGGTCTACCAGGCGTTCGCCGGCACTGTGTTCGAGCCGCCGGATTGCCTGGCTGACTGCCGGCTGCGTCCGGCGGAGCTTCTTGGCGGCCTTCGAGAAGCTCCGTTCGGTGGCCACGGTCACGAATACCCGCAAGTCTTCGAAGGTCACGGGGTGATTCTCGTGCTGAGAGGCCGCTCAGTCAATAAGATAATGCACTAGTAACCTAAGTTATATAACTTTGACTTTGAGGCCCCACGCCCTCCAAACTGACCCTCCTATGGCTGAGCGACTGGTTGTCTTCGACACCACCCTCCGCGACGGCGAACAGGCTCCCGGGTTTTCCATGCGCATCGAGGAAAAGATCCGGCTGGCCCGCCAGATCGAGCTGCTCGGCGTGGACATCATCGAGGCGGGCTTCCCCATCGCTTCCGAGGCGGACGCCGAAGCCGTGAAACAGGTCTCGCAGGTCGTGACCAACGCGACGGTGGCCGCGCTCGCGCGCTGCGCGCCTGGGGACATCGATCGCGCCGCCTGGGCGCTCGCGCCGGCTCGGCGCTCCCGCATCCACACGTTCATCGCAACGTCCGACCTGCACCTGGCCAAGAAGCTGCGAATGACGCGCGAGGCGTGCCTCGCAGCGGCGACCGAATCGGTGGCCCGGGCGAAGACGTTCACAGACGACGTCGAGTTCTCGGCCGAGGATGCGACCCGGAGTGACCTCGACTTCCTCTGTCGCGTAGTCGAGTCCGTCATCAATGCCGGCGCGACGACGATCAATTTGCCGGACACGGTTGGCTACTCCACGCCCGACGAGATCGGCGAGTTCTTCCGGACGATCATGACGCGCGTGCCGAACGCGCACCGCGCGATCTTCAGCGCGCACTGCCACGACGACCTCGGACTTGCGGTGGCGAATACGCTGGCGGCGATCTGCGCGGGCGCGCGCCAGGTCGAGGTCACAATCAACGGCATCGGCGAACGCGCCGGAAATGCGTCAATCGAAGAGATCGTCATGGCCACGCGCGTGCGCCCGGATCGCGTGCCTGTCGAGACGCGGGTCGTGACCGAACAGCTCTACGCCTCGAGCCAGATGCTTTCCGAAATCACCGGCGAGCGCGTCCAGGCGAACAAGGCGATCGTCGGCCGCAACGCCTTCGCGCACGAAGCCGGCATTCATCAGGACGGCATGCTGAAAGATCGGCGGACGTACGAGATCATGCGTCCGGAGGACGTGGGCGTGCCGCAGACGACGCTGGTGCTCGGCAAACACTCAGGGCGGCACGCCGTGCAGAAGCACTGCGAGAAGTTCGGCCTGGCGCTGTCGCGGCAGGATCTCGATCAGGTCTACCGCCGGATCGTCGCGCTCGCTGACGTACAAAAGCACGTAACGGAAGAAGATCTTCTCGCGATCACGATGGAGGTCTGCGGCGCCTCGGCCGTTCCCGCCGGGCGTGATGCTTCACACGAAGCGGGCTACGGATTCGGCGTTTGAACGCACGCATCGTCGTGATGCCCGGCGACGGTGTCGGGCCCGAAGTCACATCCGCCGCCGTCCGAGTGCTTGAAGGCGCGAGCCAGTCGTTCGGTCACACCTGGGAATTCGTCGAGACCCTCATAGGCGGCGCGGCAATCCGCGCAAACCAGCCTCCCCTGCCCGCCGACACTCTCGCAGCCGCCAAGTCGTCGCAGGCTGTGTTGCTCGGCGCCGTCGGCCATCCGGACTTCGATCATCTGCCGCCCGGATCGCGGCCCGAGTCCGCGCTTCTGGCGTTGAGGCGCGAACTGGGCGTGTACGCCAACCTGCGGCCCGCCCGCGCGTGGCGCGGGCTCGAGGGATCCGGTCCGCTGAAACCCGAGGTGCTGCGCGGCACCGATTTGATCGTCGTGCGCGAGTTGAACGGCGGTCTCTACTACGGGCAGCCGCGTGGAATCGCCGCGGACGGGAAGTCGGCGCTGAACACGATGGCGTACACGCGCGACGAGGTCGCGCGCGTCGCGCACTCAGCATTCAGGCTCGCGCGCAGCCGTCGGCGGAAGCTCGTGTCCGTCGACAAGGCCAACGTCCTCGAGGTCTCGAGACTGTGGCGGACTGTCGTGACCGAAATCGGCCGTGACTATCCAGACGTCGAACTCACGCACGAGTACGTGGACGCCGCCGCGATGAAGCTCGCGCTGGCACCCGCTGCGTTCGACGTGATGCTGACGGAGAACATGTTCGGTGACATCCTGTCCGACGAGGCCGGCGCCGTGTGCGGATCACTCGGCCTTCTGCCGTCCGCCAGCCTTGGCGACGGCGTGGGTCTCTTCGAGCCAGTCCACGGATCCGCACCAACAATCGCGGGCAAGGACATCGCGAATCCCATCGGCGCGATCCTGTCCGCGGCGATGCTGCTTTCGGATGGCCTCGGTCTGCGCAAGGAAGGCGCGGCGGTGACCGCGGCTGTCGAGCGCACTCTTCAGGCCGGACACAGGACCGCTGACATCGCGGACGCGGGACAGCCCGCGCTCGGCACGCGCGCGTTCACGGACGCGGTGCTGGCAGAGATTCGACCGGGCCACACATGAAGCGAGGTGAAGTCATGTGTGCTCTTCGTTACTCCCCCGTCTAGGAAAGTCCCTTCGTCCTGCGCTCGCGTCGACGGCCCGCCCAGCCAGGCTTGTTCTCCTGCCGCCCGCGCGCGACGGCGAGCGCATCGGCCGGGACGTCCCTGGTGATCGATGACCCGGCGGCGACATAGGCGCCGGCGCCGATGCGCACGGGCGCGATGAGCTGGGAGTCCGATCCAATGAAGGCGCCGTCCTCGATGATCGTCGGGTTCTTGTTCACGCCGTCGTAGTTGCACGTGATCGTGCCCGCGCCGACGTTGACCCGCTCGCCGATTGTCGAGTCGCCGAGATACGCCAGGTGGTTGGCCTTCGAACCGCGTCCCAGCGTTGTTTTCTTGAGCTCGACGAAGTTGCCGACGTGCGCGCCCTCCCCCACCACAGACGCGGGCCGCAGATGCGCGAACGGGCCGATGCGCGCCCCGTTGTCGATGCGCGAATCCACTAGCACCGAGTGATCCAGCACGATCACGTCGTCGCCGACCTGCATGTTCGTGAGGCGGCACCCGGCGTGCACGCGGCAGCGCTCGCCGATCGACGTCGTGCCTTCGATCGTGACGCCCGGGCCGATGGCCGTGTCGGCGCCGATCGTGACGTCGGCATCGACAAACGTCGAGGCGGGATCCTCGAGCGAGACACCGCCCTGCATCAACGACTGGTTTTTGCGATCGCGGAGCACGCGTGAAAGGTCGGCAAGGTCCACGCGGCTGTTGACGCCACGGAGCTCGGTCGCCGATTCAATTGCCAGCGTCTCGACCTTCAATTTGCGCTGGCGGTACATCGAGACAAGATCGGTCAGGTAGTACTCGCCTTGCGCATTGTCGCTGGCGAGTTGATGCAGCGACTCGAAGAGCGGCGCGAGATCGAAGCAGTAGATACCGCTGTTGACCTCGGTGATCGCGCGTTCCTGCCCCGACGCATCGCGTTCCTCGACGATGCGCTGGATGCGGCCCGACGGATCGCGGACGATGCGTCCGTAGCCGTAGGGTTCGGGCAAGTGCATCGTGAGCACGGTCGCCGCGGCCTTCGCGCCGCGGTGGTGCTCGATCAGCCGCGCGAGCGTGGCGGTCTGCAGAAGCGGGACGTCGGCGTAGAGCAGCAACACGACTCCCGACTTCCCCGCCACCGCTGATTCGGCTTGCAGCAGCGCATGGCCGGTTCCGAGCTGCGGACTCTGCACGGCGAACTGAACCGCCGGCCGTGATTTGAGAGACGACCGGACGTCGTCCGCGCCGTGGCCAACGACAACCGTCACTGAATCGGCGCGAAGACCATCGACGGTTCGAAGGACGTGTTCGATGAGTGTGCACCCCGCCAGGGTGTGCAGCACTTTCGGGCGGAACGATTTCATTCGCGTGCCCTTGCCGGCCGCGAGAATCACGACGTGCAGCGCCACCTCGGTATCCTACCGTTCGCTACGGCCGCGGCGTGTCCGCTGACCCGCAGATTCTATCGGCGGCTCGGTAAGCGTCCAGAAGGCGTCTTCGTCGTGCAATGACGTGAAATCGTCGTCTGATCGTGCTTGCGTCGATGCTTCCGGGCTGATGGCGATCGCCTTGCCCAGGAATTCGAGCGCGTCGCCGACGCGTCCGCACCGGGCGCAAACGGCGGCCATCAGGTACAGCGCCAGGTCGTGCCGCGGGTCGTCCCCGAGAACACTCCGCGCCCATTCCTCAGCAGCCTGGTCGTCCCCCTTATTCAAGGCGGCCGTGGCGGCGGTCAGGCGCTCCTCAATGGTCTTCGGCGCGGCCGGCCGTCTGTTCGCTTCTCTCTTGCAGAGCTCGAGGTAGACCCTGGCACGGTCAAGGAGCGCCCGCTCGGCCGGGAATCCCATAACGATGGCGTCAAAGGCGGTTGCGGCGTCGGGATAGGCGTGGCGCTGCAGGGCCTCCATCCCACGCTGAAATAGGGCAATTGCCTCAGAAGAATGAGGAGGTTTGGCTTGCGGAGGCTCGATAGGAGGCGTACGCACCTGAGGAACTGGCGACGCCTCCGGCTTCCGCACGTGATCGCCGGTTGACGAGCGAGACCCCGAGCGTTTCGGCATCGGTATTCCTCTGGAATGCGAACTGGAGCGCGCAGAAGGTAGCAGAGCGCCCCTGTGAGGTCAAGAAAGCTGTTCCCGCCGCCTGTTCTCTGAAATCCGATGCTTCTTCCAAGCCTTCTTCACATCAGGAATATCGAGCCCGACCGCAGCAGCAGCGAGCTCTGTTGCTCTGTCTATGTCAAAACTATTGTTAGTGGTCATACAACCAATCATGCTGATCGCAGTCTCAAGGCCAGCCGAGACGCGAAGATAGTCGTCTGAAACTGGCGCTGCACTCGAAATCACCAGAACGAATTCGCCGAGTGGTGGAATCGCATCTTGCTGTTGTATTTGTGAAATGACCAATTGTTCATGAACTTTTGTAGCTTCTCTCAAGACTAATATATGCTTATTAACCAATTCATTAAGCTCGTTGAGGGCTCTGACGATCCGATGGGGCGCTTCAAAGGCGACAACAGTCCTTTGTTCATTGGCCAATCGACCAATCCACTCAGTCCTCGCCTTTCCGCCATGCGGAGGGAAGCCCATGAAAACGAACTCCGAGGCAGGCGTACCGGAAACCGAGAGGGCGGCCATCACCGCGCTCGCGCCAGGAATCGGGCTCACTCGAAGACCACGCTCCAGCGCCAGCTTGACCAGAAGCTCTCCTGGGTCCGCGACTCCGGGTGTACCGGCGTCTGAAACGAGGGCGATCGAAGTGCCGGCGATCAGCCTTTCGACGAGTTTCGGGGCCTCGTGATGTTCGTTGTGCTCGTGGAGGCTGACCATCGGCCGCTGGATCTTGTAGTGGGCGAGGAGCTTCGCGGTTCGCCTCGTGTCTTCGGCAGCGATCAGATCTGCCTCCCGCAGCGTGCGCAGCGCCCGAAGCGTGATGTCCTCCAGGTTGCCGATTGGCGTGGCCACGACGAAGAGGGTGCCGGCCATGTGCGATGGGAGAACTATAATTGCTGGCGGTTCGCTGACGACAAATGCCCCTCTACGAATACCAGTGTGACGCCTGCGGCGCCCGTTTCGAGGTGATTCGGAAATTCTCGGATCCCCCGCTGGAGATCTGCACGACGTGCGGCAAGGGGCCAATCACGAAGCTCGTCTCGTCGCCGGCCTTCCAGTTCAAGGGCTCTGGCTGGTACGTCACCGACTACGCCAAGAAGTCGGGCGCATCGTCGCCGGCCGGCGAGAGCTCGTCCACCGCCACGAAAGAAAAAGAGAAAGACAGCGGTAAGGACACCGGCGGCGATAAGGGCGATAAGACCGATAAGCCCGCAGCGTCTTCGACGCCGGCCCCGGCGTCCACCACGCCCACAAAGGATTCGTAGCGTGATTGACCCGATTCTGGTCCGGGAGCGTCCGGAGGAGGTCGAAGCGCGGCTGCGCGATCGCGGTCTCGATCCGACCGCCGAACTCGCAGAGCTCGCAACCGTCGAAGCCGAACGACGGCGGCTCATTCCGCTGGTCGAAAACCTCAAGCGCGAACAGAACGCCGCAGGGGAAGCCGTTGCAAAGGCGAAGCGCGAGGGTGGTGACCCGAGCGGCATCTTCGCCGAGAACAAGGCACGTGCCGGCCGGATCAGGGATCTCGAGTCCGAGCTCGCCGCGATCGAGCAGCGCCGGGACGCACGACTCCTTGTGCTGCCGAACCTGCCGCACGAAAGCGTGCCGGCGGGGAAGTCCGCGGCGGATAACAAGGAAGTCCGGCAGTGGGGAACTCCGCCGCCGTTCGACTTCGAGCCGAAACCCCATTGGGATCTGGGGCCGGCCCTCGGGATTCTTGATTTCGAGCGCGCGACCAGGATGTCCGGCGCGCGCTTCTCCGTGCTGTTCGGCGCCGGCGCCAGGCTCGAGCGGGCGCTGATCAATTTCATGCTCGACGTCCACACGCGCGACCACGGCTATAAGGAAGTCGAGCCGCCGTTTCTGGTTAACCGCGCGGCGCTCACAGGAACAGGGAACCTTCCGAAGTTCGAGGAGGATCTCTTCCGCATCGGCGGCGACTGGGATTTGTTCCTGATTCCGACGGCTGAAGTACCGCTCACGAACCTTCATCGCGAAGAGATTCTCGATGGCCGCGATCTGCCGCTGAAGTACACGGCCTACACGCCATGTTTCCGCAGCGAGGCCGGATCGTATGGCGCGGATGTGCGAGGCCTCATCCGGCAGCATCAGTTCGACAAGGTCGAACTCGTGAAGATCACGACGCCCGATCAGTCACATGAGGAGCTCGAGAAGCTCACGCGGGATGCTGAAGCAATCCTGGAGAAGCTGGGCCTCGCGTACCGGCGCGTCCTGTTGTGCACGGGCGACATGGGGTTTGCCTCTGCGAAGACGTTCGACATCGAAGTCTGGCTGCCGAGCCAGAAGACCTATCGGGAGATTTCGTCCTGCAGCAACTGCGAAGCGTTTCAGGCGCGACGGGCGCAAATCAAGTTCAGGCCCGACGGAGCAGGGAAGGCGCAGTTCGCGCACACGCTCAACGGATCGGGCCTGGCCGTGGGCCGCACCCTCATCGCCATCCTCGAGAACTATCAACAGAAGGATGGCTCGATCGTCATTCCGGAGGTTCTCCGCTCGTACATGGGCGGCCTGGACAGAATCGTGAAGTAAACCGGCCCTTTCGGGCCTGGCAATCCCTACGCAGTCTTCCTGAGCGGCTGGTCGGCCGCGCGCTCCAGCACCACGGCCGTCGTCTTGTCACGTGACGCGATTTCGCGCATGACCAGCCCGCATCCCGGTGGCACGAGTTGGCGCACCGTGCCGTCCTTCGTCTCCGCCACGAACTCGTCGCGGTCGTTGATGTACATGTCGAACTGGTGCAACTGCCACCAGTTCTCCCGCGAAGCTTCGCGTGTGTAGACGTCAATGAAGAGAAGGCCGCCTGGGCGAAGTGCCCGCGCCAGGGCCGCGACGATGCCGGCGGGATCCTCGGTGTGATCGAGGGCATTGGCGCTGTACGCGACATCGAAACTACCGGGCACGATGGCGGTCGAGAGCGCCTCGGCGCCGGCGCAGATTTCGCGGGCGCACCGAATCTCAGGCAGCGACGCATAACCGTGGCGCTCGCGAACGATCGCATACATGTCGAGCAGCGGATCGACACCAGTGATGTTGAGAAGTCCCCTGAGCGCGCCCCATCGCAGACGCGACAGCGCACCACAGCCGACGTCAAGCGCCTGAAGCGTCCGGCCGCAGTTTTCCTGCCACAGTTGGGCGAGATGCGGACCGGCGTACGCCGGGAAGGAACGGTGCGACTGCGTCACGCTCAGCAGTCGCAGCACGGAAGACGATGACTGCGCGTCGGTGTTGGCCCATTCGTTGAAGCCGCCGAGCTCGAAGTCGTGGTGCAGGACTTCCTGGAGCAGGCCGAGCTCGCGGCTGTTCTGCGGCGGCAGCGTCGTGTCCACGTAGATCTGTTTCGTGTTGTAGCAATGCGCGCGCGCCACCGTCTGGACGGCGCCGTCGTTCGAGATGCACAGAATGATGTCCGCGGCCTTCGCATCACCGGTGAGGAGCGCCGTCGCTACCGACTGCCGATCCACCGTCAGGATGCCCGTGATGGTCATCCACGAGTGCCAGGGCGACGAGCACCGCACGATTTCGGCCGTGTCGAGTGGCAACTGGTTGTCGACGAGGACGAACACCGATCGAGACGACGAACGATGCTCGCGCAGGTTGAACAGGGCAGCAATCAGAGGATTGACCACGGGGCAGTCTCCAAAGCAATCTCATCGGTCGGCCGACACGGTTGACGTCCGGGCGACACGCAGGCAAGTGCCTGCGTCGGTTTTCCGGCGAATCTCGCCTGTGCCGCGCGTTTGGCCTCACGGCCCAGCCGCATCCGCGGCCGGCACTCTTCAGGAGAGCAAGGCGTGTACCCGCATGCTCAGTGGTGACGAAGTGCCGCACGGATAGATAATGGGTGGCTGATTTGGCCCCGAGTGAACGGTAAGAACGAAGGGTTCCCGAGCGAGCGAAGCAGAGCGAGTCACCGAGGGAAGAGAACGAGCCGACACTTGCCTAAGCGCACTTCACTGGAGGCAAGTCGAGCGAGTGAGGGAGTAGGGGTCTGGGGGCGAAGCCCCAAGAGTAAGTAACGGAGAGGTGTGTGAGTGGTTGAAACAGGCGGTCTTGAAAACCGCTGTGCGGGAAACCGCACCGGGGGTTCGAATCCCTCCCTCTCCGCCAACCAACCGGCGCCAAACGCTCGCTTCGCGGCTACGGTCGGCAAGCCTGCTCACCCCTGAGCGCCGGCACCGTCGCCACCGCGCCGAGCGCGGCGGCGAGATATCCCATGAGTAGTGACGACAGGAAGAAGCCCACGACATGTCCGGCCGACGCACCGAGCCCGGCTCGCTCAAACGCGTCGATCGACCCGCCCACTCCCAGATAGATCAGCGGCACCGCGAAAACCCCCGGAAGAAGCATCGCGATTGCCCACACTCCTGCCGACAGCCCAATCCGGGACGCCGGCGCTCCGAGGACGAGACTCGACACCAGCCCTCCCGTCAGGCCGGCCATCGGCAAGGTGATCAACAGGTGCTGCCGCAATGACGGCGCGGGCAGTTGTTCGAATTCGAGAGGGAAGTAGGCGAGATAGACGTTGAGGCCGGCGGCGCACATCGCAACTCCGGCCCATGTCAGCGCAAAGGGAAGCAGACGCTCGCGACTCTGAGCCACGCGTCTCGCGGCCAGGTACGTTCCGGTGCCGACGGTCACCGCGGATCCAGTCAGGAGCAGTGCGATCAAGACCGGCACAGGCCAGCCGGAAGCGGCCGCGCTGACGTGCGTTGAAACATCGTCCGGAATCTCCCAGTGAAGCGTCACCCGCGACGCGACCACTCCCGCGGCGCCGCACCCGAGGCCAAACCACAGTGCGAACGTTCTCCGGAGCCGGACGTCGTTGGACATCGCAGCCACGGATCCTACGCCCGCCCGGTGCTACGATCGAAACCCGTGCCTGCCCCTTCTGAGGTCCTTATGAGAGCTGTCATTCGAGTCAGTGCACTTGCGGTTGCCGCATTCCTTCTGAGCCACGCGACAGCCTTCGCGCAGCAGTGGGGACGGCCGCAGGTGCCGGCGTCAGGCGCCTGCTTCTACGAGGACATCAACTTCGGCGGCAGTTACTTCTGCGCGACGGCCGGCATGGCTTCACCGCAGATCACCTACCGGATGAACAACCGCATCTCGTCGATCCGGCTCTTCGGCAGCGCGGAAGTGACGGTGTATCAGGAATACAACTTCACCGGCCGCTCACGCACCATCGGGTCGGACCTGGACGATCTCCGGCGCGGCGGGTGGAACGATCGCATCACGTCGTATCGCGTTCGCGCCACCGGCCGTGGGCCCAATGACTGGAGCGGCCGCTGGGGCAGGCCCACGACACCTGCGGCCGGCGCGTGTTTCTACGAGCACATCAACTTCGAAGGCGAGTACTTCTGCGTGAGGCAAGGCGACCGTGTCGAGATGGTGCCCGAGGGCACGAACGATCGGATCTCGTCGATTCGTCTGTTTGGCGGCGCGGAGCTCACGGTCTTCCGCGATCGTGACTTCGCCGGCCCGTCGCAGCACATGGAAACGAGCGCCCGCGATCTCCGTGACTCGGGCTGGAACGACACGCTCTCGTCATTCCGTGTCGAGACCGCCGGCTTCGGCCGCGGCCGCGGTCAAGGTCGCGGCCAGGGCTATGGCGGTGGCAATCAGGGCCGCTACGGCGGCGGGCCGGAGATGGCCTCGGGCCGCATGGAATGGCGCGGCCGTGTCGACGATCGCATTCACCTGGTCATCAAGGGACGCTCGGTCGAACAGCGGACGATCTCCGGTACGGCACTCGCCGAAGGCCGAGCGACTTTTACTTCAGGCTTGCCCAACGAAGCCGTTCGCGTGAGCGTTGAAACGCTGGCCGGCCGCGGCCAGGTACGCGTCGTTCAACAGCCGGCGCGCACGAATGACTTCACCGCTATCATCGAGATCTTCGATGACAGAGGCGGCGCCCAGGAATACCGTCTCGAAGTGACCTGGCGCTAGATCGGCAGGTAGGTGCGCGCGTTCCTCGCCGTTCACCTGGATGCCGATCTACGCCGGCAACTTGCGGCGATTCAGGATGAATTGCGCGGTCAACTGAGCCGGCCTGGCGGCCCGAGAGCCCGAGTCACCTGGGTCAAGCCCGACGCTCTTCATCTCACCATCAAGTTCCTGGGCGACATCGCGGAAGGAGCCGCCGACCCGTTGCGCGAGCGCATCGGCGCGATCGTGGCAGGCCGGTTGTCCTTTGAGATTCCGCTCCAGCGGTTGGGAGCGTTTCCGCGTCCGCAAGCGCCGAGGACCATCTGGATGGGTCCAGTTGCTGGTTGGGATGCAAGTCCGGAAGGGCGGTCGCTCGTTGGGTTCGTTCGTCTGATCGACGAGGCATGCGGCGCGATAGGCGTTCCAGGAGAAACGCACGACTGGCGGCCGCATCTCACGCTCGCACGGCTTCGCGAGGGCGAACGCGACGCCGGACGCGTGCTCACCGAGGGCGGATTCTTTGAGCGGGTTTGGGCGCTTCCGGCTCTTGGCGTGGTTGCGATCTCATTCATGAGGAGCGAGTTATTGCCCGGCGGTCCTCGTCACACGGAGATCTGGACCGTGTCATAGACTTTCAGCGATGCGCCGATTCCTGCTGACCTGCCTCGTCTTCGCGTGTGTCGTCGCGTCGCTGATCGCTGATCAGACGGGGGCGCCGGCCCGGAACGTCATCTTCATCACCATTGACGGACTTCGCTGGCAGGAATTCTTCGGCGGCGCGGACCGCGACTACTTCAAGCGGGACAAGAATGGCAGCGGAGGTGAACCAGAGCGCCGCTTCTGGCGAACTTCACAAGACGAACGGCGTCAAGCGCTGATGCCATTCGTGTGGAAGACGGTCGCCACCGGGGGCCAGATCTTCGGAGACCCTGGCGCCGGCAGCTCGTCGCGCGTCACGAATGGACTCTGGTTCTCGTATCCCGGCTACAGTGAGATGTTCGTCGGCGCCGCTGACGCGGCGATCGACAGCAACAACAAAGTCCCCAATCCCAATGTCACCGTGCTCGAGTGGCTGAACGGCCGGCCGGGATTCGGCGGTCGCGTCGCGGCATTCGGCTCGTGGGACGTGTTGCCGTCGATTCTGAATACCGGGCGGAGCCGTCTGCCGGTCGGGAACGCCTGGACGCCCGTGGCCGCACCCGCGACCGAACGTGACCGCGCCGTCAATCAGCTCGCATCAGACCTTCCACGCTACTGGCAGTACGGTCCATTCGACGCGCCCATCGTCTATGCGGCGCTCGAGGCGATGCGAACGTCGCAGCCGCGCGTTCTGTACATGATGCTCGGCGAAGGTGATGAGTGGGCGCACGAAGGCAAGTACGATCTCTATCTCGACGCCACCACACGTGCCGACAGCTTTATCCAGCGGATCTGGGACACCGCTCAGAGTCTGCCCGCGTATCGCAACCGGACCGCGCTCGTGATCACAACCGACCACGGCCGCGGTGCCACGCTCAAGGACTGGAGCGATCACGGCAAGGATGTGCCGGCCGCGGAGCAGACATGGATGGCCGCGATCGGACCGGGCGTTGCTCCGCTCGGCGTCCGCAAGTCCGTCAGCGTGACGACCTCTCAGATCGCCGCTACGCTCGCCCTGCTCGTCGGCGAAAAATTCACGGGTGTAACGCGTCCCGCCGCGCCGCCATTGCCTCTGCGGTAGCGGGTACCGAGAACTCGTCGTTACTTTGTAACGGTGTACTTCGCCTGCATTCCCATCCGCAGGTGATTCGCAACGTGGCAGTGGAAGAACCACTGGCCCGGATTGTCCGGCACCATGTCGGCCACCATCATCCCCATCGGCAGCAACATGCCCACATCCGTCCGCATGTGGTTCGATGTGACGACGTTGCCGTGCCAGTGGGGCGCATGAATCTCGAAGTTCGTCGACGCCATCAGATACCAGCGCACGCGCTCACCGATCTTCATCGTCATGCCGGGCGTGTGGCCGTACGAGAAGCCGTTGATCGTCTCCCTGAAGAACGTATCGAAGTCCGGTGGAACAATTAGGCTCGCGAACGGCCCCGGCGCGACCTTCACCTTCGCTGGCTCCTTGATGTACGTCTTGATGTTGTCCTCGACGTACCAGCTGTGGTTCTCGTCGACCTCGATGAACCCGGCGACGATCTCGCGATCGACGTCCGTGGGCGCGCCGTCGGCTTTCGCCGCGCCCTTGCGGGTCACGATCATCGGGCCGATGAGACCGCTCGCGACGTCACGAATCTCGTCCACGTGCGAGTGGTACATCCAGAACGCCGACGCGCCCTCGTGTTCCGTCGGGCCGGCGCGCTCCGGCACTTGCCACGTGTATGTGTGCGTCCCGCCCGTCGCCACGCCATCGTCGGCCTTGTCCACGCCGTTCGTGCCGTCGTTGTAGAGCGCACCCTCCGAGTCCTTGTTGTAGAAGACGCCGTGTGGATGCATGCTCGCCTTGAACTTCGCGTTGTTGCGGAAGACGACTTTGATCGTGTCGCCGACTTCGGCGCGGATCAGCGGCCCGAGGAAGCCGAGATGCTCCCACTCCGCTGTTCTTGGCTTCAGCTCCTTGAACGAGTCGTCGGTGTACTCGCGGTAGAGCGCCTTCTTCGCCTTGCGTCCGAGGCTGGCCTTTCCGGCCTCCGTCCACTTCTTTTCCACGTCGTCGAATGGACGGCCTTCGGCCTGATTGGTGCCGGAGGGCGCGTAATCCCATTCGACTTCGTCGGCGGCCACGTAATACATGCGCGTCTTGCCGGCCGCCGGCAACCCCGCCGGCCCTGATCCGGTCGACGGAGCGTTTGCCGTGGTGCAGGCGGCTGAAATGGCGAGCGCTGACAAGAGCAGATGCCGAAGGTGAGGGGGTCTCATGGGGTCGGGCACATGTTCAAATGCTCACATGACAAAAGGCAAGGCCTTTCAGGGCGCCATCTTCCTTGCGACCCTTGTGGCTGTCGCGGCACTGCCTGCGAATCAGGTCGCGCCCTTCAAAGCCGGCGACCTGTTGCCCGCGTGGACCGCAGGCGCGCTCGACATCCACCAGATCGTGACCGGCCGCGGCAACGCGAACTTCATGAAGTTCCCGGACGGCACCACGGTGCTCATCGACGCCGGCGACCAGGGTGACGTGGAGTTCGCGCCGCAACGGCCGGATGCATCACGCACGCCCGCGCAATGGATCGCGCGGTACATCAGTCACATGGAGCGGCGCGCCGATCCGTCCGTGGAGCCGCGCCTGGACTACGCGCTCCTCACGCACTTCCACTCCGACCACATGGGGCGCATCGACGGCAAGGAACCTGGCTCGCGGTTTGGCGACGTCCGCCTCCGCGGCATCACCGAGGTCTTCGAAAACCTGCAGTTCACGCGACTGATCGATCGCGGCTGGCCCGACTACGCGTATCTCACGCCCGCGTCGGACGCGATGTTTCAGAACTATCGACGTTTCATTGACTTACAGACGAAGGCCGGACGCCTTCAGATGATCGGCGCCTCCGCCGGCAGCACGACGCAGCTTGTGCCCGTTCGTCGTCCGGCCGCTGCGCCCGGCTTCGAGGCGCGAATCATCTCCGTGAACGATCGCGTCTGGACCGGCACCGGAACGGCGACCAAGGATCGGTTCCCCGCGCTCGACTCCATCAAGGTGCCGGAGGATCGGCCGACGGAGAACATGACCAGCATCACGCTGCGCCTGAAATACGGCGCCTTCGACTACTTCACCGGCGGCGACATTCCAGGCTACCCGGTGCCGGGCGCGCCGGCGTGGCACGACGTCGAGACCGACATCGCGAAGGCGATTGGCCCCACCGACGTTCACGTCGTCAATCACCATGGATCGATCGAGGAAGAGAATCTCTTCTGGCTCGCGACGCTCAAGTCGCGCGTGATGATCGTGCCCGCCTGGTCTGCGACGCACCCGTCGCCGGATGTTCTAAAGAGGATGCTCTCGAAGCGCGTCTATCCCGACGACCGGGACATCTTTATTACTGTGTTCAGAACGGAGACGCAGGCCACGATCGGCGCCCGCGCCACGCAGGTCGCTTCCAGCCATGGACACGTCGTCGTCCGCGTCGAGCCAGGAGGCGCGAGGTACTGGGTGCTCGTGCTCGATGACGCCGCGGAGACGTACAAGATCACGTCTGTGCACGGTCCGTACAGTTCGTTCTGACCTCGACGAGCGCGTTCCGCGACCTCAACCGTTCCTTGCTTAGGTCATCGAACTAACGATTAAGTGTTAATTCTCTGTCCATAATCATTAAAACTTGCTCATCAATAGTAAAATATGCTTATGACAACTTAAAATCAAGAGATCGATGTGCAATGACGAGTACACTTCGTTATGGAGCACGCGGCCGCGCCTCGCAGAACCCGACGCGAGAAAGCCGCGTGCGGCATTGGTTTCCTCGCGTCGCGCAAGGGTGTCGCGGAGCGCGCACTCGTAGAAAACGCCCTCGGACTCTGTGGACAATTCGATCATCGAGGCGCGCCAGGACACGGCGCCGGCATGTTGCTCGACATTCCCTGGGCGCTGCTGCTCGAACGCTTTCCCAACCATACGCGTGAGCTGGCGCAGCGCGACGTCGCTGTCGGCATGTTCTTCCTGCCGTTCGATACGATTCGCCGCCGCGAGTGCATCGAGCGGGTCGAGCAACTGGCCGCGCTGGGCGGCGCCGACGTACTCGGTTGGGCGGACATTCCGTTCAACGTCGAGGCGCTGCCCCCAGGATCGGCGGCGCGCCGCACCGCGCCGGTGGTTCGTCAGGCGCTGTTCCGCCGTCCTCCAGGCATGAGTGAGGAGGGCTGGTTCTCATGCAGGTACCTGCTGCGCCTGGCCCTCGACGAGACGCTCAGTCAGAGCATCGGCGACGACTTCGCCATCTCCAGTCTCTCCAACCGCACGATCGTGTACCGCGGCCTCGCAGAGTTGTCGCGGTTGTCGATGCTGTACCCGGACCTTTCGGATCCGCTCTTCGCCTCGAGATTTGCCCTGTTTCACAGCCGGTACTCGACGAACACCACGACGGCCTGGAGAAGGGCGCAGCCATTCTGGGTCCTCGCGCACAACGGTGAGATCGCCACCATTACGGGAAACATCGCGTGGATGCGCGCCATTGGTCCCGGCCTGACGCGGCGCATCGTCGACCGCCATCCCAGCCTCGTGCATCTGGCCGCTCACGTGAAGTCGGTCGTGTGCTCGGGTGGATCGGACAGCGCGGCCGTGGACGACATGCTGATCGCGCTTGCGGCGGGCGGCCTTTCGCTCGCGCAGGGATTGCTTGCGCTGCTGCCGCCGGCGCCATCGATGCTCAGCCGCGAGCCGGCGCTCGCGGATTTTCACGATGCCTTCAGCGTCCTGCTGGGCGCCTGCGACGGCCCCGCCGCCATCGTTGCCTGCGACGGTGACGACGCGGTGGCACACCTCGATCGGAACGGACTTCGGCCGTTGTGGATCACGACAACGCGCGACTACGCCTTCGCGTCGAGTGAGATCACCGGCACACTCGATCTCGGAACCATCGAGCGTCAGCGGATCTTCGGACCGGGTGAGACCGCCGTTGTGCGTCTCAACACCGGCGAGGTGTGGCTCACGGGCGAAACGCATCGCGAAGTGGCCAGGCGGCCGCTGCCGAAGCGCGAGCGCGGTGTGGCGGGAGAAAGCCTGCTGGTTGGTCCCGATGCCGTGGGCCCCGAGGAACTATCGCGCCTGCAGATCGCCTTCGGCATGACCCGCGAGGATGCCACCGTACTCATCGCCCCGCTGGCTCGCGACGGCAAGCTCGCCGTCGGATCGATGGGTGACGACACGCCGGCAGCGGCGATGCTCGATCGCCATCCGCGCCGCATCGACGATCACTTCAAGCTTCGCTTCGCGCAGGAGACATCGCCGCCGATCGATCCCGTCCGGGATGCGTGGGTCTTCGAGGCCGGCGTTGCGTAGGGAGATCGATCGGGCCTATGGGAGGAACCCGCCGGACCTCACTACCTCTTTCCACATCGGCTGCTGTCGCGTGGAGAACTCGCGTGGGTCGAGGCTCAGCAGCGCGTCCTCAGGGTTGACGCGACCTTCGACGCCGCCGGAGGCGCTGCCGGCCTCGAGGGCGCGCTCGATGCGGTGATCGAGCATGTTCGGCGGGCCGGCCGCAGCGCGTCAGTATCAGTGGTCGCGATTTCCGATCGCGGCATCGGACCGGCGCGCGCGCCGCTCCCAATGCTGCGAATAGTTGCGCGTCTCCACGACCTGATCGTTCGTGAGGGCTGGCGCCAGAGGGTCGGCCTGGTTGCTGACGCCGGCGCCTGGGACGTGCATCACTGCGCGTTGCTGATCGCGCTCGGCGCGGACGCCGTGTGCCCATGGCTCGGCTGTCTGACTGCCGGCGTGTCCGAGGAGAAATACCTGGGCGGGCTGCGATCAGGCTTCATCGAAGCGATGTCGATGTCAGGCGTGACGCCGTCCTCGGCGTACTGCGGCGCGAAACTTGTCGAGGCTATCGGCCTCGACAGCCGGTTACTCGCGTCCGAGTTTCCGGGTGTGGCCGGTCATGCCGGCGGCCTCGATGCCGATGTGCTCGACACCGAGTGGCTGAGTTTTCATTCGCGCGCGTTCACGGGAACGCCGGCACTCGTCGATACAGGTGAGTTTCACTACCGGTCGGGCGGCCGCCCCCATGCGAGCAGTCCGGCGATGGTACGAGCACTCCACGGAGCGTCCGGGTACCGCGCGATTCGTGCCGAAACGGCGCCGACACTGCAGACCTCAGAAGCCGAGGCGTACCGGACGTTTACGGCTGCGGTCTCCGAGCGCGATCCGCTGACGCTGCTGGATCTGGTCCGCGTTCGTGCCGGCACGCCGATTCCGATCGAGCAGGTCGAGCCGGAGGAGGACATCCTCTGGCGATTCATGGTGCCGGGCATGAGCGAGGGCGCGCTGTCGGAGCCGGCGCACCGCGCGGTGGCCCGCGCCATGAACACGTTGTACCGCTACTGCCGCGCGAAGTTCCGCCAGGCCGGTCGCGCGCTGCCGGCGGGCATCGGTCCGGTCGCCAATAGCGGCGAGGGCGGTTTCGACAAGGCGCGTCTCGGCACGCGGGACGCGAATCGCAGCATCCAGTACGCAGGCGGACGCTTCACTATCACGCCGGCGATTGCGGCCACCGCCGCGGAAGCCGAAGTGAAATTCGCGCAGGGTGCGAAGCCCGGAAAGGGCGGCCAGCTTCCCGGAAAGAAGGTCTCAGCGCGGATAGCGCGCCAGCGCGGCTGCAATCCGGGCTTTGAGCTGCTCTCGCCGCCGGTGAATCACAACCTCTATTCCATCGAAGACGTGAAGCTGATGATGGAAAGCTGGCGCCACCTCAATCCTGACGTGCAGTGCGCGCTGAAGTACGTCGCCACCGATGGCGTCGAGCTGGTCTGCCTCGGCGGCGTCAACGCCGGCGCCAACCGGCTGCACATCTCGGACGGGTCGGGCGGCACCGGCGCCGCCAAACGCGTCGACCAGAAGCACGCCGGCGCACCCCTCGCCGCGGTCCTTCCGGTCGTGCATGACACGCTCGTCGAAGAGGGCGTCCGCGAACTCGTGGAGATCAGCGCGGACGGCGGCGTTCAGAACGGCGAGCATGTCCTGAAGCTCGTGCTCCTGGGCGCCGATCGCGTCGGCTTCGGCACGACGGTCCTCGTCGCGCTCGGCTGTTCGATGCTCAGGCAGTGTCACCTGGCCGGCCCGCATCCCGACGATCCGTCAGGCGCGAGGCGGCTCGGCTGCACGCCAGGTGTCGCCACCCAGGATCCCGCGCATGTCGTGAACTTCCGCGGCCAGAGCCGCCACATCACTTCCTATCTTCGTCACGTCGCCGGAGAGGTGCGGCGGCGCATGGCTGCGCTGGGCGTCTCGAGGCTGGGTGATGTCGTCGGCCGCCGGGATTTGCTGGAGCGGCGCGGTGATTTGTCGGGGAAGGCCGCGCACATCGACGTCAGTCTTCTGCTCGGCGCGCCACCGGCGCCGGCTCGTGAGCGTCGGCTCGACGTGCAGTCGCAACGCCACATGCCGGCGCTCCGGATGACCGAGCGTGAGAGCGCCGACCGCGCCATTGCGGGTGAGTCTGTCGAGCTGCAGCAGCGCGTGACGAACCGCGATCGTTGCGTCGGCGTTGGCGCCGCCGGATTGATCGCGCGGAGGTTCGGCGACACCGGCTTGCCGGCCGGCAGTCTGACGATGCGCCATCGCGGTGCGGCGGGACACTTCTACGCGGCTTACAGCCTGCCGGGAATGTCGTTCCATCTCGAAGGCGTTGCCGCGGATTCCTGCTTCACCGCTGGCTACGGCGGCCGGCTTGTCGTCACGCCTCAGCGAGGCCAGCGGTTTGTCGATCCGCCCACGCTCGTGGGGAACGCCTTCGGGTACGGTGCGCGCGCCGGTTCTGTCTACATCGCGGGTCGCGCCGGCAATCGGTTCGGCATCTGCCTGCGCCAGAGTCACGAAGGGACGGCACCACGCATCGTTGTCGAAGGCGTGGAAGCCAACGGATTTCAATACATGACGGGCGGCACTGCGTTGGTCCTCGGCTCCACCGGGTGGAATCTGGGATCGGGAATGACGGGTGGCGTTGTGTACCTGCTCGACGCCGATCCGGAGACGCTCAACACCACGTATGTCGCGTCGTCGCCACTTACGACGGATGACGAGGTCGTAGTGAGGTCGCTGCTCGAGGAGCACGTCACCGCAACGGACAGCACCGTGGCTGAACGACTGTTGGCGGGTTTCGATGCAGCGCGCTTCAGCCGGGTGGCGACGCGTCTTGTGGCTGAAGTGGTTGAGTAAGAACAGGAGATGACTGGATGAACTCCGCTGACGTTGGCTGGATGATGGCTTCCACGGCGCTGGTGCTGCTCATGACACCGGCGCTCGCGTTTTTCTATGGCGGCCTCGTCCGATCGAAGAACGCGCTCAACACCATGATGATGAGTTTCGTCGCACTCGGTGCGGCGGGTCTCCTCTGGGCGATGGCCGGCTATTCACTGGCGTTCAGCCCCGGCGGGCCGTTCATCGGCGGGCTCACACACACCCTCCTGCGCGGCGTCACGCTGGACGTGAAAGGGACCATCCCGCACGTGCTCTTCATGGCGTATCAGGGCACGTTCGCGATTATCACGGTGGCGTTGATCTCGGGCGCCGTGATCGAGCGCATGCGCTTCAGTGCGTACCTGCTCTTCCTGATGCTCTGGTCGCTTCTGGTCTACAGCCCGGTCGCGCACTGGGTCTGGGGCGGTGGATGGCTGGCCTCGATCGGCGTGCTCGACTTCGCCGGCGGCACGGTTGTCCATGTGAACGCGGGTATCGCCGCGTTCGTCGCGGCCGCGGTGCTCGGCCAGCGCAAGGATTTCGCGCGGCAGGCGTTCCTGCCCCACAACGTACCGTTCGTGCTTCTCGGCACGGGCCTGCTGTGGTTCGGATGGTTCGGCTTCAACGCGGGCTCGGCGCTGGGCGCGAACGCGTCGGCCGCGCTGGCGTTCACCACGACGATGTTCGCGCCGGCTGCGACGATGGTGGTGTGGACGCTCCTCGATCTATGGAGAACCCGCAAGGCCACCGCTATCGGCAGCGCGACGGGCATCGTCGTTGGGCTTGTGGCAATCACGCCCGCCGCGGGCTTCGTGAGTCCGATCATGGCCATCGTGCTCGGTGCGCTCGCGGCGTTTCCAAGCTACTTCGCGCTCCTATATCGCGCGCGCACGAAGCTCGACGACTCGCTGGACGTGCTTTCCGCGCACGGCGTTGGCGGCATTACCGGGGCGCTCCTGACGGGCGTCTTCGCCGACAAGGCATGGAACGGAACGACGGATGGGTTGATCTACGGTCACGCGGCACAGCTCGGCATTCAGGCGTTGTCTGTCGTGGTGACAATGGCGTACAGCGCGGTCGCGACGTTCATGGTCTTGAAAGCCGTAAACGCCATCGTACCGCTTCGCGCCGATCGTTCGGATGAGGGGTTGGGAATGGATGTGAGCCAGCACGGCGAGGAGGCGTACGCTGAGAGTGACGGCGCGATCCTGGTGTTGCCGAATCGCGACGCCCGCACCGCTCCCGATCGCACACCTTCCTGGGCGCCGGCCGGTCAGGGAGGTCAGTCATGAAGCTTGTTGTGGCCATCATCCGGCGCGAGCGGCTCAACGACGTACTCGAGGAGCTCTTCAAATCCGACGTACAAGGCCTGAGCATCACCAGGGTCCAGGGCCACGGCGGGGAAGTCGAACACGTCGAAACGTACCGCGGCACGACCGTGAAAATGGATCTCTCCGAAAAAGTCCGGCTCGATATCGGCGTCTCGAATCACTTCGTGGAGCCGACGGTGAACGCGATCATGCACGCTGCACGTACGGGCGCCGTCGGCGACGGAAAAATATTCGTTCTGCCGGTGGAGAAGGTGTACCGGATCCGGACCGGCGAAGAAGATCAGGCGGCCGTGACGCCGGTGAGCGTGCCGGCGCATTCGTAGGCGCCGGCTACCGTACCGTCACCGTTACATTCTTATTGTCCCGCCGATCCGGGTGTTAGCGTGTGCGCACACCGGAGGAAACACGATGAGACGACCAATGCACCTGGCCGTTGCCGCGCTGATGGCGGGCCTGTCAGCAGTGGTTCTGGCGCAGAAGCCCACGTCCACACCGCTGCTCGATAGCCGCGGCCTGCCGTTGCCTTTCGGCGTGCAGCCGTACTTCAAACCGGACGTCCCGCTTGGAAGCGGACCGTACAAAGCCATCATGTCGACCGAGTCCGGCCTGTCGGCTCATGTGGCGTACTACCCGGCCAATATCGGAGCGCTCGGCTCGAAGAAGATGCCCGTTGTTATCTGGGGCAACGGTTCATGCCTCTACGCAGGCAACCGCTATCGACAGTTCCTTACGGACCTGGCGTCGTACGGCTATCTGGTGATCGCCGGCGGACCTATGGGCGCGGTCGAACAGGAAGTCGGACCTCAATCGAATCCAGCCGTTCGCGCTGGCGGGGCGGGCGGAGGCGGAGCCGGTGGTGGCCGTGCTGCCGGCAGCGGCAGAGCCGCAGCCACGCCTGCTGTTCCCGAACGCAATGCGGCATCAGTCGCCGGGGCGCCACAGGGCCGCGTGACCGTACCACTGATGAAAGAGGCCATCGACTGGGCCATTGCCAGGAACGGCGATGCGGCGAGCCAGTTCCGCGGGAAGCTCGACCTCAACTGGATCGTGCCGATGGGACACTCGTGCGGCGGTGGTCTCGCAATTCAACTCGCCACCGAGGATGCGCGGCTGAAGGGCCTGGGCATTTGGTACAGCGGCGCAGGACTGGCGGGCGCCGGCGGAAACGACGCGGCGTCACTGCAGAAGATCAAAGGGCCCGTGCTCCTCATCACCGGCGACGAAGCACACGACATTGCCTTTGCCAGCGGGAAGACTACGTTCGGCATCATTTCTCACACGCCGATCTTCTACGCGTGGCAGGACGAGCTGCAGCACATCGGCACGTTTGGCGCGAAGGACGGTGGTGAGAACGGCATCCTGGCCCGCAACTGGCTCGAATGGACGACACGCGGAGATCGCAAAGCCGCGGTCATGTTCAAGGGCGGAAGCTGCACGCTGTGCAAGGACGTGTCCTGGCACGTGCAGAAGAAACGCATCGACGACTAGATCATCGCGGGGTGGGGGTCAGAGGCGCGCGCGTTGGCGCCGTCAGTTCCGCACCGGATCGGCCGACGAGGACCTGCAAACGTGCCGGCTGGTTTCTCTCGATCGGCCTTGCGTAGGTGATCTCGTACTGGTTCAGAAGGTCTCTCGCGACCTGCTGCACCTCCGTGTAAAGCAGTCCGGCGGTCAGAACGTCACGCCGCCGGCCGCCTGATTCCTTCGGCCCGTCGCCGATCACCTTGCTCAAATTGAAGTTACCGTCGAGCAGATCGCCGGGCTTGTTGATCGGCTTGGCCGGGCGGGCAATCGTCTCCGCGAAGACAACGTACAGCGCAGCGCGGCTCTTCCACAGCTCGTCGAGCACCTGCGACGACAGCCGCTGACTCTGTTCGTCGCCACCGACCGTGAGTGCGACGATGACGGGACGAGTGGCTTCGCGCATGCGGAATCGCCGCGCGGCACCGTAGATGCCCTCGATCAACTGGCCGCCTTCGGGCGTGCCGGGCCGTACGCCCAGTTGTGCGATCCCCTGTCCCCAGGCGCCCGGGCTGGTGGTGAAGTCGACAATCGTCTGCACCTGATTCGTGACGGCAGCCAGCGACAGTTCGGCGCGCCCTTGAAGCAATTCGGCCAGTCCAGTCAGGCCGTACCGGAAGATTCCGGTGCCATTGTCGTCGACGAGCACCACGACTTGAAGGGGCCGCGATGCGCGGCCTACCGATAGAACCTGGCGTTCCTTGCCGTCCTCTTTGATCAGGAAGTCGGCCGCCACCAGATCGTCCATCGGCACGTGGCGCCGATCCGTGACGGACACGAACACCGTCATCGGATTCGCCGCGCCGGCCTGGCGTTCACCGCCGGCCGGGGCAGCCGCCACCACGCTGACCGTCGCGACGGACCCCATCAGGAGCAGGCGGCGGAGTGCGCTGGATGTCGAGTTGGTCATGGCACCTCACCGGCGCTCCCGCCGCTCGCGGGAGCATCAAATCAGAGGATTCCGGGCGCAGCCAGACCTGTTACGGTAGCCATACGGTAAAACAGGCTCGGGGCCGGTGACCCGGTGTTATTGTCCGACGCTGAGATTCGCACGAATCACTGGAGAAGTGAATGAAACGCGTACCAATGACCGCGGCGGTAGCCCTGGCGCTCCTGACGATCGGGCCGGCGTCTGCCCAGAACAACTGGGCGGGCTGGGGCCAGGATCCGGGCGCCACGAAGTTCTCGACGTTGAATCAGATCAATGCCGACAACGTGAAGAATCTGAAGCGGGCCTGGACGTTCCACACGGGTGATACGTCCGGGTTCTTCGAGAGCGGATTGATCGTCATCGACGGCGTCATGTATTTCAGTGCGCCGAACGGCGTATACGCGCTCGATGCGGCGACCGGCCAGCAGATCTGGAAATACGAGGCGACCGGCACCGCGCGCCGCGGTCCGGTGTATTGGCCGGGCGGCAACGGCGTCGGGCCGCGCATCTTTTCGCAGACTGAGAGCGGGATGGCGGCGATCGATCCCAAAGACGGCAAGCTCATTACGAGTTTCGGCGAGAAGGGGTTCGTCACCGGCCTCCGCATGACGTCGCCGCCGGTGTACTACAAGAACGTTCTGGTGACGCAGGGTGGCAACTCCACCGTGAAGGCGTGGGACGCAATCACCGGCGAAGCGCGCTGGGTCTTCAACCTCAAGGCCCAGCCCGGAGATCCAGCAGCGTCCACCTGGTTTGGCGATTCATTGAAAACGGCGGGCGGACCGGGGCTCTGGGGCTATTTCTCGGTCGACGAGCAGCGCGGCCTGCTGTACATCCCCGCCGAGAAAGTCGGCAACGATTACTACGGCGGTCCGCATCACGGCAACAATCTGTACAGCGACTGCATCATCGCGCTCGACATCAACACTGGCAAGATCAAGTGGTACCAGCAGCTCGTGCATCACGACATTTGGGACTACGACCTCGCCGCGGCGCCGGCGCTCATCGACATCCGCCGCAACGGCCGCGTGATTCCAGCGCTCTCGATGATCACAAAGATGGGCATCATGTTCGTCTTCAATCGCGAAACCGGCGAGCCCATCTACGGCATGGAAGAGCGCAAGGTGCCGCAGACCACGGCGAAGGGCGAGTGGACGTCAGCGACACAGCCGTTCCCGCTCAAGCCGGAACCGCTCGCGCGGATGTCACTGAAGAAGTCGGAGCTCGCGAAGGTCACACCGGAGCTCGAGAAGCACTGCCTCGGACTCTGGGAGAAGTACAACCTCTCTGATTCCGTTCCCTACAACCCCTGGCAGGAGAAACAGGACATCGTTGTGTTCCCTGGCGCCGTCGGCGGCGGCAACTGGCAGGGCGTCATGATCAATAAGCCGCTCGGTTTGATGATCACGAACGTGCACAACAACGGTCAGTGGGGACACCTGGAGGAACGCGCACCGGGTCAGGGCCGGGGTGGACGCGGAGGGCGAGGTGGGGATCCAGCCGCCGCACGTGGCGCGGGTGCTGCGGGTGCAGGAGGCGCGGGGCGTGGCCGAGCTGGTGCTGAGCCACCAGATCTGCCCGAGAACGTCGTGGCGCCCGGCACGGGCCCGAACATGTCGAAGGTCACGCCCGAGGGTGGGCGTTTCTGGGACGCCGCCAATAAATACAGTTGCGCGCAGCCACCGTGGGGCGAGCTGATTGCCGTGAACGCGAGCACCGGCGACATCGCGTGGAGGATTCCACTCGGGGAATTCCCCGAGCTCACGGCCAAAGGTGTTCCAGTGACCGGGCAGCCGATGCTCGGTGGCGGCATCACGACGGCGGGCAATCTGGTTTTCATCGGCGCGTCAGTGGACGGCGTGTTCCGCGCGATCGATGCGCGCAACGGTAAGGTGCTCTGGAGCGAGCAGCTCAAAGCGCCCGCGCACTCGATTCCGTCGACCTACATGGGCAAGGACGGCAAGCAGTACATCGCCGTACCGGCGGGTGGCGGCGGGTTCCTCCGCAGCCCGACGTCGGACGAAGTCATCGCGTGGCGAATTCAGTGAGCGGAGGCCGGGTCTTGAGATCCGGCGCCAGCCAGCAGGAGCGGTCATGAACAAAAGGCTAGGCATCGTTGCGATTTCCTTCGTGTTTGCCGGGGCGATGAGCTTCGGCGATCTCGTCGCCGGCACAGGTGCGAAGCAAGGCGCGCAGGGACAGGCCGCCGTGCAACAGGGCGGCACACCACCGCAAGGCCGGCAGGGTGGCGGCCGCGGCGGGCGCGGTGGCGGCGCAACCGCGCGCAAGCGCGTGCTCGCCTGGGCGGACACGCGCAACGGTCAGGCGCAGCACGAATCGGTCGGCCATGCGCTCGCTGTGATTGAAAAGCTCGGCTACGAGTCGGGACAGTGGGACACGTTCATCCGCACAGACTCGAACATCATCTCGGCCACGCCGAAAAAGACCGATGGATCGGCCGCAAGCGGTGGACCGAACCTGAGCAATGTCGACGCGATCTTCTTCATGGGACATCGCGAGGTGCCACTCGAGCCATCGCAGCGGGAGGAACTGCTGAAGTTCGTCCGCGACGGCAAGGGATTCGTCGCCGCCCACGTCGGACTGACCGCGTTCGAGTCGTGGCCGGAGTTCCTCGATCTCATCGGCGCGCGCTTCGACGGGCATCCAATCTCCGGCCCCGGCACCATCGTCAACGAGCGCCCGGATTTCACGATATCGAGACACTTTCCGGCATCGTTCGCGTTCAACGACGAGTTCTACCAGCCCAAGGATCACTCACGCGAGAAGATCGACGTGCTGCTGCGGTTGGACCTTTCGAATGTTCCAGCCAATCAGGGCCTGCATCTGAATGGTGACTATCCGCTGGCCTGGGCGAAGACGTACGGCAAGGGCCGCGTGTTTTACGGATCGTTCGCGCACTCGTCGGAGACGTGGGACATCCGTAACGTCCAGCAGATGTACTTCGAGGCGATGCGATGGGCGCTCGGCCTCACCGACGGAGAGCTAAAGCCGCACGCGATGACACCGGCGCCGCCGGCCCCGCAGGGACGAGGCGGCGGTCAGCGCTGAATTACTGACGCATGGCTGAACGAACCATCACTCTGGAAGAACAGCAGGTCTGCGGCGACTTGATCCAGCGCGCTCGCGCTGCGATGACGGCCGCCGAATCTCTCGATCAAGCGGCCGTCGATCGGCTCTGCCGCGCGGTCGCGTGGGCCGGTGGCAACGAGGCCAGCGCGACGCGGCTGGCCGCCATGAGCGTTGACGAAAGCGGCCTGGGCAGCCCCGAACCGAGCCGCCGCGGCAAGGTGCTCGGGATCCTGCGAGACGCCCTTCGACAGAAGAGCATGGGGGTCATCGAGGAGATCCCTGAAAAAGGCATCGTCAAGTACGCGAAGCCCGCAGGCGTGATCGCGGCGTTGATTCCCGTCACCAGCCCGTACGTCACTCCGATCGGCATCGCGATCTACGCACTCAAGTGCAAAGACGCCGTGATCTTCGCTCCGCATCCAGCCAGCAGAAAGACGACGAACGAAACGGTCCGGCTGATGCGCTCGGCGCTCGAAGCGGCCGGCGCGCCGGTCGACCTTCTGCAGTGCGTCGAGCGTCCGAGCATTCCGCTGTCGCAGGCGCTCATGGCAGGGTGCGATCTGACGATTGCGACCGGCGGCCCACCGATGGTCCGCGCCGCGTACAGCTCGGGCAAGCCCGCCTACGGCGTCGGCGCGGGCAACGCCACGATGGTGATCGACGAGACGGCGGATGTCGTGGAAGCCGCCAGGAACTCCGCCGTCAGCAAGACGAACGACCATGGTTCCGGTTGCTCGGCCGACGGCAATCTCGTCGTCGATGTGTCCATCTATGACGCGTTCCTCGTCGAACTTCAGCGCGCCGGCGGCTACGTCGTCGATGAACGCGAAAAAGAGTTGTTGAGGAGGGCGTACTGGGACGAGCACGGCCGCAGGACGGCGGACACCATCGCCCGCGCGGCTCACGTCGTCGCGGCGAAGGCCGGCTTTGCGCTCCCCGCGGACCGGAAATTCCTGGTGGTGCCGGAGTCGAACATCGGGAAGCAGCACCCGTTCTCGACTGAGAAGCTCGGCATTGTCATGGCCATCTTCAAAGCGAACGGCTTCGACCATGCGCTCGACATCGTGCGCCGGATCTTCGAGACTGGCGGACGCGGGCACTCGTGCGGCATCTATTCGTTCAGCGACGACCACATCAATCGCCTGGCGCTCATGGCGCCGGTCAGCCGGATCATGGTGCGGCAGATTCAGTCGCGCGCGAATGCGGGCACGTTCAACAACGGCATGCCGATGACCTCGAGCATGGGTTGCGGGATCTGGGGCGGCAACATCACGAACGAGAACGTGAGCCTCAAGCACTACATGAACGTGACGTGGGTCAGCCGGCCGATCGCCGAGGACAAGCCGTCCGAACAGGAATTGTTCGGCGAGTTCTATGGCAGCCGGCGATTCGATCCGGTCGAGGTCCCTCAGTAACGGCCCCATCGCGCATCCTCATCGGCCTGGTCGCATCAACGGCGTTGGCCGCCGCATGCCGTAATGCGTCCGCGCCTCCGTCGGCCGCGTCCGTTGTCCCGGCGGCGCCCACATACAGTCGCGACGTCGCGCCGATCATCACGAAGCACTGTGTCACGTGCCATCGGCCGCAGCAGGGTGCGCCGTTCGTACTGCTGACCTACGAGGACGCCCGCCGGCGCTCCGCGGACATCGCCGCAGTCACGAAAGCGCGTCAGATGCCTCCGTGGCTGCCGGATACGAGTGCGCCGGCATTCGAAGGCGAGCGGCGGCTGAGCGACACCGAGATCGAAACGCTGCAGCGCTGGAGCGAGACCGGAGCCGTGGCCGGTGACGCAACGGCTGTCATTCAGGATCCGGGCACGGCATGGCAGCTCGGCCGGCCCGATGTGATCCTGCAGCCACCGGCGCCGTTCATGCTCGGCGCCGGCCGGGACGATGTGTTCCGTAATCTCGTCGTGCGCACGTCGTTCGAGGGGGATCGTTTCGTGCGGGCCGTTGAGTTTCAGCCAGGCGACGCACCGGTACATCACGCGGTGCTGCATCTCGACCAGACGCCCGCGTCGCGCCGGCGTGATGGCGAGGATGGCCAGCCGGGATTCGGCGGCATGGGCGCCGCGGGCGCCGAGGATCCGGAGGGTCACTTCGTCGGTTGGGCGCCCGGACGCGGGCCGATCGTCTCCGCCACCGGCCGGCCCTGGCGCCTGCGAAGAGGCGTCGATCTCGTCGTGGAATTGCACCTGATTCCAGGCGCGCAGCCGGCGCCCATCAAACCGGCGATCGCGCTGTACTTTGCGGACGCGCCCGCAGATGCACCGCCGATGATGCTGAAGCTCGGCGATCCACCGATCGACATCCCGCCGGGCGCCACCGACTACGCGATCACGGACGAGTACGTGGTTCCCGTCGACGCAAAGGTCCTCAGCCTTTATCCGCACGCGCACTATCTCGGAAAGGAGATGCGTGTCGAAGCTCGGCTGCCCGGCGGCGGGACGAAGACGCTACTGCACATCCCGCGGTGGAGTTTCCACTGGCAGCAGGACTATCGCTGCGTCGCACCGGTGCAGCTGCCGCGGGGCACGACGATCGCGATGCGCTTCACCTACGACAATTCCGAGGCGAACACCGAGAACCCGCATCATCCACCCCTCAGAGTGACGTCGGGACTGCGGTCGACCGACGAGATGGGGAATCTGCTCGTGCAACTGCTGCCGGCGAACGATTCCGAGCGGGATCTGCTCGCACGTGAGATCGCGCGCTTCCAGGTCCTTCGTCAGCTTGCCGCCGCCGAACGTGCGGCGATGGCGGCGCCGGCAGACGCGCGCGTCCTGAATGAGCTCGGCGCCCTTCTGCTGATCGTGGGCCGGACCGCCGATGCGGTGGCGCGATTCCAGGCCGCGGCCGCAGCGGCGCCGAAGGACGCGCGGATTCTGTACAACCTCGGAAAGGCAGAGAGCGCAGCGGGATCCGCTCAGGCTGCCGAGGCCGCACTCCGGCGAGCGATCGCAAGCGATCCCTCGCTTGCCGAAGCGCACAACGAGCTCGGAGCCCTGCTGTTTGCCCGTGGCCGGCTGACGGACGCGATCGCGGCCCTTGGGAGGGCCGTGAAACTCGCGCCGGACTCGTCGGCGTTCCGCAGCGACTACGGCGGCGCGCTCGCCCAGTCTGGCCGGCGGACCGAGGCCATCGCCGAGCTCACGCGCGCGCTCGCGCTGGATCCCGGAAACGCGGCCGCGAGGGAGAATCTGACACGGTTACAGCGCGGGCGCGACTGACGCCCGGCCCGATGGCTCCTGGCCGGTGACACCGTTTCATCGCCTTTCGGTCCGCCTCGTGGCGTGAAAAGATGCGACCCATGACAGCAGCCATGTTCATCGCCCAGTGCCTGAAGCACGAAGGTGTGACCAAAGTGTTCGGCCAATGCGGTCACACCAACTATGCGCTGATCGACGCCTGCCACAAGCTCGGGATCGAGTACATCTCGTTCCGCCACGAACAGCTTGCGGCGCACGCCGCCGACGCCTACTACCGTGTTTCGCACAAACTCGCGGTCCTGAACGTGCACCTGTCGCCTGGCCTCACCAATGCGCTCACCGGCGTGGTGTCTGCCGCCGCCGATTCGACGCCGATGCTGGTATTCGCCGGAAACACGCCGTCGTACCACCACGCGCGCGAACCGCACCAGGGCATCCGGTTCCATGCCGATGCATCACAGGGGGACATCTTCCGGCCGATCTGCAAGCGCGTGTGGCGCGTGGATGACGCGAAGCTGCTTTCCGACGTCATGCCGCGGGCGCTGAACCTCGCTCAGACAGGGCGGCCAGGCCCCGTGCTAATCGACGTGCCGATGGATGTGTTCTCCCAGCAGATCTCCGCGCCTACGGATCAGACGGCGCGGCGTCCCGAGTACGACCGATTCGTCGCACCAGACGACGGGATCGCGGACGCGGCGCGGCTTCTGGCCTCCGCCGAGCGTCCGGTCATATTCGCCGGCAACGGCGTACTGCTGTCAGAAGCGACCGACGAACTCCGTCAGCTCGCCGAGGCCCTGACGATTCCTGTGGCGACGACGCTCATGGGGAAGGGCGCGTTTCCTGAGAATCATCCCCTCGCCCTGGGGATGAGCGGCATCTGGGGGACTGCGGTTGCCAACGAAACGACCCGCGCGGCGGACGTCGTCCTGGGCATCGGAACGGCCTTCGGTGAGGCGGACTGCAGTTCCTGGGATCCGCGCTTCACGTTTTCGATTCCGCCATCGCGGCTGATCCAGATCGACATCGAGCCGCAGGAGATCGGAAAGATCTATCCGGTCGAAGTCGGCCTGGTCGGTGACGCAAAGGCCACGCTTCGTGAGTTGATTCGTCACCTCAAGGCGCTGGGCCCATTTGCCCAGGCAACCGAACGAATCAGCAGGATCGCTGAGGAACGGAAGGCCTGGAACGCCGCGCTGCACGAAAGCCAGCACGACCCCGGCCGGCCTATTCATCCAGCACGCCTTCTCAAAGAGCTGTCCGACGTCGTTCCCGAGGACGCGATCTTCGTCACCGACGTGGGCTGGAACAAGAACGGCGCAGGGCAGCAGATTCAGGTCACAAGGCCGGCGTCGTTCATCACCAGCGGCGGCATGGCGACGATGGGTTTCGCGCCGGGTGCGGCCATTGGCGCCAAACTCGGCGCACCGGACCGCAAAGTCATCTGTCTCGTGGGCGACGGCGGCCTGTTGTCCGCTGTCGGCGCCTTCGCGACAGCCGTGGAGCTTGGCGTGCCCGTGCTCTTCGTGCTGTTCAACAACTTCTGCTTCTCGACGATTCGCACGGTCGGGCTGACGTACTTCAACAACAGCTACGGCACTGAGTTCACGACGCCGGACGGACAGCCCTACAACCCGGATTTTCCCCTTCTGGCGAAATCGTTCGGCATGGGCTGCGACCTCGTGATCGATCCTGAAGACCTCACACCGGCGTTGAAGAAAGCCATGTCGATCGACAAGCCGTACCTGCTCGAAGTACGAACTCGGGCTGACGTGCCGATGCCCCGGACCGGGCATTGGGACATCGCGGAGTTCCTGAAGCTCGGCAACGACTAGGCAGTCAGGATGTAGGGCGGCCCTTCAGGGCGCGCCGAGCGCGCCGGGCCTGAAGGCCCGGCCTACGCTGTCGGACGGGAGCGAACCAATGACGCTGTTGAACCGGCGGGAATTGTTGCAGGCGGGCATTGCCGCCGCGGCTGCCGTGCGCGTTTCTGCGGCGGCGTCGGCGCCGGCCCAGGCGTCGCGGCCGTCGGGGGCGATTCCGAGACCGATCCGGATCGACGCCTATTCGCGAACCCTCCATTGGCTTCGCAAGCCTGAGGACGTCGCCGACGCCTGTCACAAGATCGGCAACACCACGATCGACCTCACCGTGCGCGCGTATCCCGGACACGTGCAGCCGGACAGGGTGAAAACAGATCTGCCGCTGTGGGTCAAAGCGCTCACCCGCAACGGCATCACCGTCACGTCGATCGCCGCCGACATCAATGACGCGAAAACGCCGTTCGTCGAGGACATCCTGGCCACGATGCAGTCGCTCGGCTTGCGGCATCACTGGTGGAGGGGGATGGGAGGGTTCGACAACACCCGGCCGTACGCACCGCAAATCGAAACACTCAAGCCTCGCCTCGCCGAGCTCGTGAAGCTCGAGGAGAAGTACAACACCAAGGCCATGTACCACCCGCAGGGTGGGCCGTTCTTCGACTATCTCGAGCTCATCAGGAACTTCGACCCGAAATACCTCAGCCTTCACTTCGACACGGGCCACTGGATGCAGGTGTCGCAGTCGAACATGGCGTCGATGATCATGTGGGCTGGTCCCTATATCGGTGGGTTCGTTTGGAAGGACGAAGTAGTCGAGAAGGGTGAACCAGCCGCTTCGGCGCCGGCTGGAGAGCCGCAGCCGGCGGGGCAGACGGCTGCTGGCCGGGGACGAGGTGGCGGCCGGGGCGGAGGCGTCAATGGATTCCGGACGCGTCAGGTGCCGGTCGGTACGGGCATGGTCGACTTCGCGCTGGCGGCTCGCGCGCTCAAGAACATCAATTTCGACGGACCGACGGAATGCCAGCCGGAATGGACGGGACTCGGCGGGGCCGAGTCCGGGCGCGATACGTTGACGCTACCCGCGGAGACGGTCATTGGTCTGCTCAAGCGCGACTACGAAACAATTCGCGCCGCGCTCGTCGCGGCGGGGGCCACATGGGGATGAACTACCGTGTGAAGGCCCTCGGCTTCCAGGCGGAAACGCGACGATTGGCGTTAGCGACGAGCTCGGGAGTCATGCGGGCTTTCGCAATGTTCCTGAGCTCGATGATTTGCTTTCTGTTATCGGAGAGCGGCGTCTGCCCGGCCGCGAGTGTGAACCAGACGTACGCGGTTTCATAGTCTCGAGTGACACCCGTACCATCGAAGTAGAGCATTCCGAGTTGATACTGAGCCCTGAGATCATCACCATCGGCGGCGCGACGATACCAGCGCGCTGCCTCCGCGCCATCGGCTTTCACAGCGCGGCCTTTCGCGTAGAACTCGCCGACGGAACGCTCGGCAGGCGGGTGGCCGCGCCCCGCCGCCTTGCGGTACCAGTCGAGCGCCGCGCGATCGTCCTGTGTGACGCCGAAGCCGAAATCATGAAGCTGGCCGATCTGGAACTCCGCATCGGCGAGGCCCTGATCGGCAGCCTTGCGGAACCAGACGACGGCCTCCGCGGTGTTGGTGGTGCCGTAGTAGAGCAACGATCCGAGCGAGAACTGCGCGATCACGTCACCGGCTGCGGCTCTAGTACGCACGGCCTCGAGGGCTGGTCCGGCGCCGGGGCCGATCTGTGCGCTGGATCCGGGCGGTATCATCGAAACGAATACCGCGAGGGCCACGCGCCATCTGCCGGGCATGCGGTCGAGTGTAACGCGATGATTCCTGGCGCCGGTATTGGTGTCGCATGAAGGGTCCCCTCATTGCGGCGATGCTCGGTCTCAGTGTGTGGCTGGGCGCGCCCGGTTGGACACACCAGACCGGCAGCCGGGCACAGTCGCAGCCGCGTCAGGAGCCGGACGTCGTTTTCGTGCCGACTCCGCAGCCGGTGGTCGACGCGATGCTCGACCTTGCGCAGGTCAAAGCGGACGACGTTGTTTACGACCTCGGATCCGGCGACGGACGAATCGTGATTGCGGCCGCGAAGCGCGGCGCCCGTGGCGTGGGCATAGAGATGGACCCGGCGCTCGTGAAGAAGGCTGCGCAGGATGCCGCGGCCGCTGGTGTCGCCGGCCGCGCCAGGTTCCTCGCACAGAACCTGTTCGACGCTGACATCCGTGAAGCGACGGTCGTGACTCTGTACCTGCTGCAGAGCATCAACGAACGCCTGAGGCCGAAGCTCATTCGTGACTTGAAGCCCGGCACCCGTGTCGTGTCGCACGTGTTCAACATGGGACCCGAGTGGCCGGCCGAGCGCACGGTGGAAATCGGACCCAACCGGGTTTTTCTGTGGCGGATCGCGCCGCGATAAGTGAAGTCCGCGCGAGGTGCGAGCGTAGCGAGCCACGAGCGCGGGTGAGCGGGGGTGGGGCCCCCGCGAACGAGTAAAGGATGATGAAGGCTTAACTATGAAGGTTCCGTTCGTGTTGTCAGTCGCCATGCTGGCGACGAGTATTGTGGTGGCGTCCGGCCGTACGCCTGGTCAGGCGCAAACGGCGAAGCCGCCCGCCGCGCAGGCCGCGAGCCCGGCGACGGCCATGAGCATGAGTGATGCCGAGCTCGAGAAGATTGGCGAGCCGCTCGTGACGAAAGTCTGCACAAAGGCCTGCCACGGCATCGAAGAGATCGAAGCGATGCGGCGCAGTCGCACCGAATGGAACGTTCAAGTCCGCGAGATGATCAACAAGGGCGCGGAAGCTACGCCCGCCGACCAGGCCCTCATCAAGAAGTACCTGACGCGCTACTACGGCTTCGTCACCGTCAATACCGCGGCGGCCGACGAGATTGCCGAGGTTCTTGGACTCAGCGCAAAGGATGCTTCCGCGATCGTCGCGTACCGCACCGCGAACGGAAAGTTCGCCGACGTCGACGCCCTGAAGAAAGTGCCCGGCATCGACCTCGCGAAGATCGACGAACAGCCGGCGGCGCTTCGATTCAAGTAGTTCGCGCCTGTCTCCGCAGGATCGCCTGGTGGCGCTCGAGCACGTTCCGGGCGCGCGTCACCACCGGAATGTCGATCATCTTCCCGTCGAGCGACCACGACGCACGGCCCGCTGCCACGTGTACGGCGTCTTCCTCCACGATCCGTCCGGCGTACGCGACTTCTTCCGCGGAGGGCGAGTACTGTTCGTTGACGATCGGCACCTGGTCGGGATGGATGCACCCGGCACCCATGAATCCAAACTGACGCGACCGCCGCACCATCCTCGCGAACGCCTCGCGGTCCCCGAACGACGCGACGGAATCGATGAAGCCGAGGGGCATGATCCCGGCGCTCCGGGCGGCGAAGATCATCTGCTGCTTCGGCATGAGCAGCGTCGCGTCGTTGGGCTCCATGCCCGTTTCGAGCGCGAAGTCCTCCCCGCCGATGTTCATGGCCGCCAGGCGCGGGCTGGCAGCCGCGATCTCAGGCATCCGGAAGTACGCGGACGGTGACTCGATCATCGCGATGAGCCGCGTGTGCCCCTGGGGCAGTCCCCGTGCCTCCTCGAGCGCCGTGATCGCATCGTCGATCCGCCGGATGTGTTCCGCGCTTTCGGCCTTGGTGATTGCGATTCCGTCGACGTCCGCGCAGATGGCCGCATCGAGGTCCTTGACCGTGACGTCCATCGGCGCGTTGATGCGGACGACGACGTCCGCACCGCCACGACGCACGCGCGCCGCGGCGTCGGGGACGAGCGTCCTGGCTTTGTCCTTCTCGGACGCCGGCACGCTGTCCTCGAGATCGAGCTGGATGCAATCGGCGCCGCGGGTATGCGCCTTTTGCACGAAGCGCTCCTGGTTGACGGGCACATAGAGCAGCGATCGCCAGACAGGCAGGTTGGGTTTCAACACGACGGCCGATTCTCCCTCGGGCGAATGATAGTGCAGCGGCATTGACCATCCGGGTAACGGTTACCCGGCACCCTCCTGACCGGAATCCCCGCGAGCAGCGCGGATAATGCATGTATGGCCAGAGAAATCTCCGACGAGGAACGCGCGGCTGCGCAGGAACTGCTGAAGCGCGGCCGGGCCGCGATGACGCTGGCGGCCGACTACGATCAGGCGGCCGTCGATCGGCTTTGTCAGGCGATCGCGTGGGCCACCGCCAACGAGCAGACGTTCGGACGGTTGACGCGGATGAGCGTCGACGAAAGCGGGATGGGCAGCGCCGAAGGCGTGCCGGCCCGCAGGTGGAAAATCCTGGGAATCCTGAGGGACGCGCTCCGCACCAAAAGCGTCGGCGTCATCGAGGAGCTGCCCGAACGCGGCATCGTGAAGTACGCGAAGCCCGCCGGGGTGATCGCCGGCCTGCTGCCCGTGACCAATCCGCTCGTCACCATGGTCAACATGGCGATCAACGCGGTCAAATGCCGCGACGCCGTCATCTTTTCTCCGCATCCGCTGAGCCGGAAGACCGCGCTCGCCATTGCGCAGGTACTGCGCGCCGCGCTCAGAAAACAGGGCGCACCTGAAGACCTGATTCTGTGCCTCGAGAAACCCAGTATTCCGCTCGCGCAGGAACTGATGTCGATCTGCGATTTGACGATCGCGACAGGCGGCGTCCAGATGGTGCGGGCTGCCTATAGTTCAGGCAAACCGGCGTATGGCGTTGGCGCCGGCAACGCGACCGTCATCGTCGACGAAACGGCAGACGTTGCCGAAGCCGCGATGAACACGCGCATCAGCAAGACCCAGAATCACGGCTCCGGCTGCTCGTGCGACGGCAATCTGCTCGTGGAATCCTCCATCTACGACGCGTTTCTCGACGCGCTGCAGCGCGAAGGCGGGTACCTCGCGAATGACGAGGAGAAGAACAAGCTCGAGTCCGTGATGTGGGACGCAGAGGGACGCCGAACGCTCGATACCGTCGCGCGCGCAGCCGAGGTCATCGCGTCGAAGGCGGGCGTGTCACTGCCTGCGGGCAAGACGTTCATCATCGTGAAGGAGGACCGGATCGGCAAGGCGCACAGGTTCTCCGGCGAGAAGCTGTCTCCCGTCCTCGCGATCTTTCGCTACACCGGTTTCGACAACGTTCTCACCATGGTGTCGGACATTCTCGAGGTCGGCGGCAAGGGCCATTCCGTAGGCATCGCCTCGTTCGACGACAACCGTATTCATCGTCTCGCGTCGATGGCGCCGGTGAGCCGGATCATGGTGCGGCAGCCGAACGTGCGCGGCAACGCGGGTTCCTTCACGAATGGCATGCCGCAAACCGCCAGTCTCGGGTGCGGCACCTGGGGCGGCAACATCACGAGCGAGAACATCAGCGTGAAGCACTACATGAACACGACGTGGGTCAGCCGCCCGATTGCCGAGGACAAACCGAGCGAGCAGGAACTGCTCGGCGAGTTCTACAACAGCGAGATCTTCGACCCCGAGCCCGTCTCCCGGTAGTTCAGTTCCCGCGCACACCCTCGGACGGGTGTGTATCGCGTCGTGACACGGTTACAGGAGCCGCGTACCGGCGTGGCCCGGCTGTATGGTGCCTCTTAACAATTCCGAGATGACTCGGTTGACGTGTACGTGTGCGCCAACCGATCGCGAGATACCAGGCCGTGAGGGACGGAGGAGCTCGTATGACCGGACGCGGTAAGTGGTTGGTTCTGATAATGGCGGTGGCATTTACGCTGCGCGCCAGCGCCCAGACGGTCGCGGTGGCCCAGTTGTCGGGCACCGTGATTGACGGAACGGGAGGAGCACTCCCGGGCGTCGTTGTGACCGTGACCCAGACGGACACCGGTGTGACCCGCACAGCGGTCACCGGAACGGACGGCGGTTTTGTGTTCACGAATCTGCCGGTGGGCCCGTACAAACTCGTATCGAAGCTGCAGGGCTTCAGTCCATTCGAACAGACCGGCATCACGCTGGCCGTCGGCAACACGCGGTCCGTCAACGTCACGATGAAGATCGGCGCCATGACGGACACCATCAAGGTCGTGGCCGACGCGACACTCGTGGAAACGCGCAGCATCGGCATGGGCACCGTCGTGCCGCAGGCGCAGATCGTCGGCCTGCCGCTCAACGGCCGCAGCGCGCTGCAGCTCATTGTCCTCGCCGGCAGCGCAGTCGAAGTGACCGGACTGACGGATGACCGCCAGTATCCAGGCGCCGTGTCGATCGCCGTGGCCGGCGGCACGGGCAACAGCACGATGTACCTCGTGGACGGCGGCTACAACAACGATCCGCAGAACAATACCGGCAACGCGATTCCGTTCCCGGACGCGCTCCAGGAATTCAACGTCCAGACGGGCGTGCGTGACGCCCGTTTCGGCATGTCGACGGGCGCCACGGTCAACGCTGTCACCAAGTCCGGCACGAACAACTTCCACGGCGGCATGTTCGACTTCGCGCGCAACCACAATTTCAATGCAATCCGGTATTTCGAGCGCAAGGAAAACGGCGGGCTCGGGCGTGACGACGGGCTTCAGCGCAATCAGTTTGGCGGCACGATCGGCGGACCGATCAAGAAAGACAAGTTGTTCTTCTTTTTTGGCACGCAGGTTACGAAGAACCACATCGTTCCTCTGAACAACGACGTGACGGTGCCGACGGCTGAAGTGCTCGCCGGCGACTTCCGCCGCATCATGTCGGCGGCGTGCCGGGGCGGCACGGCGCGCACCCTTGGCGCGCCATTCGTCAACAACATGATCGACCCGGCGCTCTACCATCCCATTTCGAAAAAGATACTGAGCATGGTGCCGGTGGCGGACCCGGCCTATGACTCGAACGGCTGCGGCCGGTATCTCCTCGCGCTGCCGAACGACAGCACCGATCAGCAGTACGTCAGCCGTGTCGACTACCAGATGACGGGCAACAAGCGGGTCTACGTGCGCGACTTCTTCACGCACAACATCCACCCGGCCGCGTGGGACGCCTCGAGACCGAATCTGCTCGAAACGACCGGCGTCGGCAGGGGCACGCGCGCGTACCAACACACGATTTCGAGCGGCCTGGACTACGTGGTCAGCCAGAATCTGTTCGCCTCGACGCGCTTCTCGTACCAGCACACCGCAACGTTCCGCGAACACGGCGCGAACGTGCCGACCTGGGCGTCGCTCGGCGTCAACACGTGGACCTACACGGTAGGCACGGTCAAGGGCCAGGACTTCCTGCGCGGCGGTCTGTGGAGCTCGGCGTTCACCGGCGTGTTCTATGTCGACACGCCGTCGTTGTCACAGGACTTCGACTGGTCCAGGGGCAACCACAGCATCTCGTTCGGCGGCAACTGGACGCGTCCGCATCCGGACGGCGACGGCACGTTCCAGAGCAACGGCAACATGGGATTCAGCGGCATCTACACGAGTGGCACGAGCAACGCGAACGGCGGATTGAACATGGCCGACTTCGTCCTCGGCCTGCCGAACTCGTACCGCGGCGGCGGCAGCCAGATCAACAACGCGTGGGAGCACTCGATCGGTCTCTACGCCGCCGACGTGTGGCGCATCAACCGCAAGCTGACGCTCAACTACGGACTGCGCTGGGAGCCGTACATTTCCGCGAAGGACGCCAACGGATTCAACACGGCGTTCATCCGCGAAAACTTCGACAAGGGCATCCGCAGCTCGGTCTATACGAACGCACCCGTCGGTCTTGTGTTCCCGGGCGATCCGGGCTTTCCGACGGACGGCGGCAACACGCTGAACAAGTGGGCGCAGTTCGCGCCGCGGTTCGGTCTCGTGTGGGATCCGAAGGGCGACAACCAGCAGACGATCCGCGCCGGCGCCGGCATTTACTACGACGCGCCGAAGCTCTGGGAAACCGCGCATCACATGCTGAACCCGCCGTTCGGCAACACCGTTGATGCACTCGTGCCAGGGAACCCGGCACTGTGCCCGGGCAAGCCGAGCAAGAACGGCTGTCCGCTGGACTTCGTGAATCCGTGGAGCGCCACGCCTGGCGGCGATCCTCAGGCGTACTTCGGTCACCAGGGCGACCCCGTCGTTCTGGCGCCAAGGAACGTTTCCTTCCCGTTGAACGGCGTCTACGTCAGCATGCCGATCGACGCGAACCCGATGCGGCAGTACCAGTGGAACCTGGCCTACCAGCGGCAGTTGCCGCTCGGCATGCTCGCTGAAGTCGCCTACACGGGGAACAAGACCGAGCACACGTGGGTGGCCGGCTACAACGAGAATCCGTCGATTTACATTCCGGGTGATTGCGTCGCGGGCCAGTACGGTCTGACGGTGCCGGGGCCCTGCTCGAACACGACGACGGCCAACCGCCAGGCGCGCGCGCTCCTGTCGCTGCTCAACCCGACAGAGGGCAAGTACTACGCAGTCAACGGCGTCGAACAGGCGTACCTCGATGCGACGGGTCACTACCACGGCGTGAAGTTCAGCATGCAGAAGCGGCTCCGTAACAACTGGAGCGCGAACGCCAACTACACGCTCAGCAAGTGCATCAACCAGGGCGAGCCGGGCACGGACATCGGCACCACGTTCCCGGTGTCCCTGATCGATCCGATCAACAACCCGCACCCGGATCCTCTGTCGAACGAAGGTCCGTGCGTCTCCGACCGCCGCCATAACTTCAACCTCTCAGCCGTCGCGATTACGCCGGGCATCGGTCCCGGCTGGCTCAAGACCGTGTTGAAGGACTGGCAGATCGGGTTCATCTACCAGGCGCGCAGCGGATCCCCGATCACGCCGACGACGACCGGTGACTTTGCGCTGACGAACGGTCCGCAGCGTCCGATC
Source organism: Vicinamibacterales bacterium (assembly GCA_035606665.1). Lineage (GTDB taxonomy): Bacteria > Acidobacteriota > Vicinamibacteria > Vicinamibacterales > SCN-69-37 > DASUGC01. The sequence goes on from DATNEY010000009.1 coordinate 72,839, forward strand.
ATCGTCTCCGGCGTCAATCCCTACGTCGCCGCGGCCGATCGCACGTGGGCCGTGCTCGGCAGCGCGCCCTCGCGCGCGTGGTTCAACCTGGCGGCATTCGCGCCGAACACGCCGGGTGTCTGGGGCAACACGCCGAAGGGCTACCTGGTCGGCCCGTCGTACTGGAACGCGGACCTCTCGTTCTCGCGCAACCTGAACATGGCGCATGGCCGCCGCGTGGAAATCCGCGTCGAGGCGTTCAACCTGTTCGACAACCAGAACTGGTCGAATCCGACCGTACAGATCGGATCCACCAGCCTGACGAACGGCCGCGTGACCAATACGACCGGCGACCCGCGGATCATGCAGTTCGCTTTGAAGTTCAGCTTCTAGACCCCCATCCGTCGCCGGCGGCCTTTATGCCGCCGGCGGCGGCCGGGATACCGTGAGGTAACCGTTTCATCTGTCGCCGCCCGGCGTTTACCGTGTCCCTCGGATGCTAGAGTCACGCTCGCAACCAAACCATGTCCGACACGACCGGGGTCCGTCCGACTCGCGCGCGCTGGTTCCCCATTCTGGGACTGGTGTTCGTCGCCACCCTGATCAACTACCTCGACCGCGCGGTGTTCAGCATCGCCAGGCCGCTGTTTACGAAGGAACTCGACATTTCCCCACTCGTCGCCGGGACGATGGGGTCCGCGTTCAGCTGGAGCTATGCACTGGCGCAGATTCCGGGCGGCGCCGTGCTCGATCGCTACGGCACGAGAATGGTTTACGGCGTCTCCCTCATTACCTGGTCGGTGATGACGATGCTGCAGGGCATGGTCAGCACGGTTGGGGCGTTCATCGGACTCCGCGTTGGGCTGGGCGTGTGCGAAGCGCCGTGCTTCCCGGCCAACAGCCGCGTCCTGAACAGCTGGTTTCCCCAGCACGAGCGTGCGCGCGCCACCAGCATCTATTCCGTCGGCCTGTCAGCCGGTCTGGCCTTCTTCCTGGTGCCGCTCTTCTGGATCGCCGAGCACTACACCTGGCGCGGCCTGTTCATCGTGGCCGGCGCCATCGGCATCCTGTTCGGCATCGTCTGGTATGCCTATTATCGAGAGCCGCGAGAGTCGACGTTCGTGAACCAGGCCGAGCTCGACTACATCGCCGCCGGCGGCGGGTTTGCGAAGGTCGGGATCGCCCAGACGCCGGTCTCGTGGGCGAACATCCTCAAGGTCAGCAAGCTGCGGCCGATCCTGATCATTTCCATCGCCCAGTTCTGCGCCAACACGGTGCTCACGTTCTTTCTCATCGACTTCGTGAACTACCTGGCCACGCAACGCCACATGGCGTGGATCAAGCTCGGCATCTTCGTCTCGTTTCCGTTCATGGCGGCTGCGGTCGGCGGTCTCGTCGGGGGCGCGGCCGCGGACTGGATCATCAAGCGCGGCGGCTCGATCAGCTTCGCCAGGAAGCTGCCGGTTGCCCTCGGTCTGACGATGGCTTCTTCGCTGGTTCTGGCGAACTGGGTACCGGAAGGCCAGGACAGCATCGTCATCGCGATCATGTCCGTGGCGTTCTTCGGCCAGGGCATGTCGAACCTCGGCTGGACGGTCCTCACGGACCTCGCGCCAAAGAGCATGCTCGGCCTCGCCGGCGGCTTCTTCAACATGATCACGAATCTCGCGGGCATCCTGACGCCACTCATCCTCGGCGTGATTCTGCAGGCGACCGGTTCGTATTTCTACTCGTTGATCTACGTGGCGATCGTTCCGCTCATCGGCGCGGCGCTCTACGTGTTTGCACTGGGCGAGATCAAGCGCCTGGAGGTTCCCGAGTAGGGCGAAACCATGCCGGTCGATCAGCTGCAACACGTGAACATCCGCTGCGCCGACGTCGAGGCCGCGAAGGACTTCTACCTGCGCGTTGTCGGGCTCACTGTCGGTCCGCGGCCGCCGTTTCAGTCGGTCGGGTACTGGATGTACGCAGGCGGCAATCCGGTCGTCCATCTCGTGCAACGTCCCGCGGGAGAAGACGCGGCGGTGGGCCCGGGCAACCTCGATCACGTCGGCTTTCGCGGCGTCGATCTGGAAGGCACGCGGGCGCAGTTGCGCGGGGCCGGCGTGCCGTTTCGAGAGCAGGTCGTGCCGGGCGACGGCACGGTGCAGATCTTCGTGGTCGATCCGAACGGCCTGAAGGTCGAACTGAACTTCTAGTCCAGGCCGAGCTTCAGGAGGATGGGGCGGAAACGGGGATCGGAACGCAGCGGGTCGAATCGCGGATCGACCTTGAGCGAGATCAGGTCGTACGAGCGGTCCTCGCAGGCCTTGGTGAGCCAGTGAAAGCCGAGGTCCACGTCGCCCAGTGCGAACTGGATCCAGGCGAATTCGAGCGGGGAGACGTAGCGTTCCCGCGCGTAGGACTCGAGGGTACGCAACACCTCGAGCGCTCGCCGGCGGCGATCCGAAAGCGCGAGAGTGCGGCCGAGCGCGCCGTGCATGCGCGGCGTCTGAGGCGAGAGGAACACGGCTCGACGGAGGGCCGCAAGGGATTCGTCGAAGTCGCGGCGCTGGGCTTGGATCAGGCCCAGCAACCAGTAGGCGGGGGCAAAGTGCGGATTGAGCTCGATCGTGTGGTCGCATTGCTCGAGGGCGGTCTCGATGTCTCCGCGATAGAAATGAATCGTGGCGACATCGCGCGCGATGATCGACGACACGGGATCGAGCGACTCGGCGAGCAGGATTTCCTCGAGCGCCTCGTCCAGCCGGCCCTGCGGCGCGAGGCACGACGCCGCGTACCAGTGGTGCGCGGTCGGGTATTTCGGATTGAGGCTGATGCCGCGCCGGTACTCGCGCTCGGCGCCCGCCCAATCCCAATGCTGCGTGGCTTTGACGTGCGCGAGCGACGTGTGCGCTTCCGCGGCGAAATCGTCGAGACGAACGGCCGTCTCGGCGCTCGATCCGGCTTTGGACCACATCTCCGACGGGTTTCTCACGCCGTAGTGCGCCAGCAGGCCGTACGTGTCGGCCATCCCGCTGTGCGCGAGCGCGTACTGCCCGTCCTCAACGAGGGCGCGCTCGAAGAAATCGAGCGCCTTCCTGAGGCCCTCCTCGGTGCGCTGACTCAGGTGGTAGCGCCCTTGAAGGTACAGATTCTGCGCGGCAAGATTCGCCGCCGGCCGCTTCGGGCCCGCGCTCCGCGCCGGGCCGGCCTCGTCCGGCTCGAGCTTCTTCGCCACCGTAGCCGCGACGCGCGCCTGCAGGCCGAAGACGTCCGCAACGACGCCGTCGAGCGATTCGGACCAGAGGTAGCAGCCACTCGCGCCGTCGACGAGCTGCACCGCGATCCGCAGCTGATCGCCGGATTGCCGGACGCTGCCGGCGATTACCAGCGCGGCGCCCGTGCTCGCAGCGTCGTCTCCGCCGGCAGGAACGGCCGCCGCCAGAATGCGCAGGCCGGGAAGCTTGGCCAGGTGATGCACGATTTCTTCACGCAGCCCGTGGCAGATGCCGTCGAGGCCGGCGCCGGTTCCGTGATTCGCGAACGCGCGCACGTCGATCGTGTTGCTGCTGAGAAGAGCGGTACTGACGGATCGCCGCGGCTCGGTCGCCGTGTCGCGTCGCCGGATGGTCGGAATGTATCCGCCTTTGGGCAGCTCGATCAGGGTTGGATCGGCCCGGCCTTCCTGCCGGTAGTAGCGGACGAGTTTGGCGCGCAACCGCCGCGCCTGGACGCGGACGATCGGATCGGTGCGGGGATCGAACGAGTCCTCCTTGCCGCACACGCGCACGCCGATCACGTACTCCTTGAGTTCGTCGGCGCGGCCGGCCGCCGTCTCGCTCACGATGAATGTGAGAAAGCGCTTCAGGCGATCGGATTGATGGAACGTCGCGCTTCGCAGGATGCGATCGAGCTCTTCATCGGCGGACGCGAGCAGCGACTGCGTTGCAGGCTGCTCGGACGCCGCCTCGGTCTTCGTGGCGCGCGTGGTCGACATCTGCGACTTAGCGTAGCACCGTGGATGCAGCCCGGATTAGAGGGTATTGGCAACGTGTTCTGCCGGTTGGAGGAATGACATGACGTCAGGAAAACGTGCGGCGGCGGCCGCAGCAGTCATTGCCGCCGTGATCGCGGTAACGCAGGCACAGGGTCTGAACGACTGGTCGAGCGTGGCGAAGGATCCGGGCGGATCGAAATTCTCGCCGTTGACGCAGATCACGCCGGCCAACGTCTCGCAGCTGAAGACCGCCTGGACGTACGACTTCGGCACGGCCGGCCCGTACACGGTGACGCCGATCGTGAGCAACAACATCCTGTACTTCCCGCTGGGGTCGAACATCGTCGCGCTGCAGGCCGACACGGGCAAGGAGTTGTGGAAGTCGAATCTTGCGGCGATCACGGCGCTCGGCCCGAATCCATCGGCGGGCGGCCGCGGCATTTCGTACTGGCCGGGCACGCCGGCGACCGGCCCGCGGCTGGTAATCGCGACCACCAACGGATTCCTGGTCCAGCTCTCCGCGAAGACCGGTAAGGTCGCCATCGGCCCGGCCGCAGTCGTCGACATGGGCAAGGGCATCATGGACAAGTTCGGCGGCGGCGCGTACTCGATGAACACGCCACCGGCTTTGTACAAGAACACCGCGATTCTCGCCGCACGAACCGGCGAACAGGGTCGCTACGGTATTCCGGGCGATGTGCGTTCGTTTGATCTCCTGACGGGCAAGGAACTGTGGCGCTTCCACGTGGTGCCACGGCCCGGCGAAGAAAACGAAGGTACCTGGGGCTTGAATGGCTGGCAGGATCGCCGCGGACCCGGCGTGTGGGTGCCGATGTCGGTGGATCCGGTGAACGATCTCGTGCTGGTGCCGCTCGGGAATGCGACCGATCAGAACTACGGTAACAGCCGTCCGGGCAGCAATCTCTATGCGACGACGCTGCTTGCGCTGCGCGCGTCCACCGGCAAGCGCGTGTGGCATTTCCAGTTGACGCATCACGACATCTACGACTGGGACGTCAGCTCTCAGCCCGCGCAGTTCGATGCCACGATCGACGGCAAGAAGATCCCGGCCGTCGCGCAGATGAGCAAGCAGGGCCTGATGTTCATGTTCAATCGGCTCACAGGCGAGCCGTTGTTCGGCATCGAGGAGCGCCCGGTTCCGCGCTTCGACGCCCCCGGAGATCAGGCGTGGCCGACGCAGCCGTTCCCGAAAAAGCCCGTAGGCCTGACACGCGACGGCATGACGCGCAAGGAAGTCAGCAGGATCTCGCCGGAGGCGGAGAAGTACTGCACGGAAATCTACGACAAGGCCGTCAACTCCGGACCGTACACGCCGTACGGCATGGTGCCGAGTCTGGTGTTCCCCGGATCGGAGGGCGGCGGCTCGTGGGGCGGCGTGGCTACCAACTCGACCCTTGGGCTCGTGTTCGTCAACACACGGCATCTCGGCGTCATCGCCCAACTGCAATCGAGCATATCGTCCGGCGTACTCCCGTCATTCGGCAAGTCGAAGCTTCCGACGACGTTCTACACCGACCCGAGCGGTTATCCGTGCAACGCGCCGCCGTGGTCGGAGATCGTGGCGGTGAGCAGCACGACCGGCGACATCGTCTGGAGGACGCCACTCGGCGAATATCCGGAACTGACAGCAAAGGGCGTGCTTGGCACCGGCACCGCGCTGAACGACGGTGGGCCCATTGCCACCGCCAGCGGCCTTGTCTTCATTGGCGCCACCGGGGACTTCAGTTTCCGCGCCTTCGATGCGAAGACAGGAAAGGAACTCTGGAAGGCGACGCTCGACAATGACGTGCTGATGACGCCGATGACGTACATGGGCGCCAACGGCAAACAGTTCGTCGCGGCGGTGTCCGGCAACGGCGATGCGGCGTTTCATATTCCGGCACGCACGGCGCAGGCCGCCAACACCAAGCTCGTCGCGTTCGCACTGAGTACGAAGTAGAAGGCCAAGGCGCGCCTTCTGGCGCGCCCCGCCGGAGCGGCGCGGGGCACTGGGGCCCCCCGCTAGCGACGGCGCAAGGGGGTCCGCGGGGGCGAAGCCCCCCGGAGAAAAAAATGGACCGAAGAGAATTCCTTCACAACAGTCTCATCGCGTCACTCGCCGCCAGCGTGCTCGGTGACCGGACGCTTGCACGCGCAGCTCAGGCGGCTCAGGCGCCAGCTGCCGCCGCACCTCAGGCCACGCCGGCGCCGACACCGCGCCCGCTCGTGCTCGACGCCTATTCGCGGTGTCTCCACTGGATACGATCGCCTGACGAAATCGCGGAGGCCGCAATTGAATTGACGTGCGGCGGCGTCCAGCCGACGGTCCAGGCGTATCCCGGTCACGTCGATCCCGCAAAGGTGAGGACCGACCTGCCCGCCTTCGTGAGCACGATGAAGAAGCACGGTCTCCGCGTGAAGCAGATTCGTGGCGGGAATCAGACAGCGGTGGACGCGAACGTCGAAGCCCTGATCGGGACCATGGGCGAGGTGGGCGCGACGCATTACTGGCTGGGCACGGACAACTACGACTTCACGAAACCGATTCAGCCGCAGCTCGACGCGATCAAGATGAAGGTCGACGCGTTCGTGAAGCTGAACATGAAGCACGGCACGACGCTGATGTACCACACGCGAGCCGGCGCGAACTCGGTGGGCTCGGTGATCTGGGATCTGTTGTACGTGATGAAGGACTTCGATCCGAAGTACGTCGGGTTTCACTGGGACACGGGCCACATGGCGCATCACGGCGCGATGTGGGAAACGCTGATACGAACCGCCGGTCCGTACATCGTCGCGGTGTCGTGGAAAGATCGGACGTGGGAGCAGGAGCTCGGGTTTCTCGGTGAAGGCGGACCGTATCCCGGACCGGTGCAGCCGGGCGCGACGCCGCCGGCCGCTGCAGGTGGACGCGGCGGCGGGCGAGGTGGAGCCGGCGCAGGGGGGGCGGGCGCGGCCGGCGCAGCTGGTGGCGGGGCGCAAGGCGGCCGCGCTGGGGGTGGCGGTGCGGCGGGAGCAGGCCAGGCTGGCGGCGGCCGCGGAGCGGGCGGCGCGGGTGCGGTCGATCCGGATGCGCCCGCGGCCGGCGGCCGAGGCGGACGAGGCGGTAGAGGTGGTGGTGGCGGCGCGATGCCGCGTCCCCTCGCCGGCACGACGTTCGCGCGCGGCGGCGGATGGCGATCGCCGTCCGTGCCGATGGGCACAGGCCTCGTCGACATCTTCAGGTACGGCACCGTGCTCCGGGACATCAATTTCAATGGGCCGATGGAACTGCAGGCTGAGTATCCGCTCGGCGGCGCGGAGTCCGGCGCGGACAAGCTGACGCTGCCGCGTGCGATGGTCATGGGCGCGTTGAAACGCGACGTGCTGACAATTCGGGCGGCTCTCGCCCAGTCGGGAAGCGGTATTACGATCTGAGGCGGACCAAGTCGCCGTGCCACCACGGTTTCTCGCGATCGTCCTGATCGGCTTCACCGCCGCCACCAGTCTCGCCGCAGGCGGACAGGCGGGGACGGCCGTGGCCCGGACGGCATTCTTCACCGCCGTCGATCAGAAGGGCAACTACGTCGACGATCTTGGTCCCGCCGATCTCACGGTGAGGGACGGAGGGAGGGTCCGCGAGATCCTGCGGACGGGTCCGTCCTCCCTGCGGCTGAAGATCAATCTGGTCATCGACGACACTCTCGCGCTGAACGACACGGTGCGCGGGGCCACCGTGACGTTCGTCGAGCGCATGCAGTCGTCCGCCGATCTGGCGTTGTATCTGACAGGCGGGAGCGGCACCTCGAAGCTCGTTGACTTCAACGCCAGTCCGGTCCGGTTCAGACAGGTGCTCAATGAGCTGCCGCGCCGATCGCAGGGCGGCGGCAACCTTGTGGAGAGTCTGTACAGGATCATCGGCGACACCCACCGGCTGGAAGGCCGCCGCGTGGTCGTGATCTTGACGACCGAGACGCCTCAGCGGACGACCGTCACCGCGAACGGCGTGCTGGATCAGCTGCGGGACACCGGCGCTGTGCTCTATGCCGCGACACTGGCCGTGACCGGCGCGATCGAACCGCCGACGCCGGAAATGGCGCATCTCGAAGTCATGGAGGAGATCGAACGGGATCGCGTGCTCAACGACGGCCCCAGACAGTCGGGAGGGCTCCGCCTGCCGCTCTTGAACATGGAGGCGTTTGCGGGCGCCCTCGATCGGATCGCGCGGGAGCTCGGACATCAGCACATGGTGACGTACGTGATTCCCGCCGGCGCGAAGACGGACGGAAGCGTGAGCATCGCGTCGCAGCGGAAGGGCGTGACCGTCCGCGGTCCGCGGCAGTTGCCGAAGATCTGAACGCCTACCGCATTCCAGCTTTGTGCACGAGCGTTTCGAAGCGCGGGTCGTCCCGGACGTCGTCGAATCTGGGATCGACCGCCAGCAGCGACAGGTCGAAGAACCGATCCTGCAGCGCCAGGAACAGCTGCTCGAAGCACTTGTCGTAGTCCTTCATCGCCAGATGGACGATCGCCCGCTCCCAGGTCGAGACAAACCGGGTTCGCTCGAGCTCCGAGATCTCGGCGAGGCTCCGCAGGGCCTCGTCTCTGCGTCCCGCCATCGCCTGCGCGCGGCCGAGCGAGGCGATCATGCGCGGGCTCTTCGGCGCGAGCTGGGCGCCGCGCAGCAGCGCCGCGAGCGCCTCGTCGAAGTCGCCGAGTTTTTCCTGCACGAGGCTCAGGATGAAATAGGCGTGCGGAAAGTGCGGATTGAGCTCGATCGCCTGGTCGCAGTACGCGAGTGCGACTTCATAGTCGCGCCGGTAGTAGTGAATCGACGCGACCTCCCTCGCGATGATCGACGACACGGGATCGAGCGACTGCGCGAGGAGCACCTCGTCGCGGGCCTCGTCCAGACGCCCGAGCGGCACGAGGCAGCACCGGGCGTACCAGTGATGTCCGGTGGCGTAGGTGGGATCGAGGCGGATGGCGCGCTGGAATTCGAGTTCGGCCTCGAGCCAGTTCCAGTGCGCGCGGGCCTTGGCGTGCGCGAGAGACGTCCGCGCCTGCGCCGACTGGTCGTCGAGCATCACGGCGGTCGCGGCGCTCGACAGCGCCATCGTGACCATCGACGTCGACGGCCGCAGGCCGTAACTGCCGAGCATCGAGTACGCGTCCGAAAGGCCGCTGTGCGCCAGTGAGTACTGCGCGTCCTCGATGACCGCGCGCTCGAAGAACTCCGCGGCGCGTTCGAGGCTCTCGTCCGTGCGCTGCTCGAGATGATAGTGGCCCTGCTTGCAGAGATTGCGGGCGGCAAGGTTTTCGGTCTGCGGCCGCTGTGGCGTGCTCGCGGCGGTCAGGTGCCGTTGCAGGCGTTCGACCACCTTGTCGGCAATGCTGTCCTGCACCGCGAACGAGTCCACCGACACGATGTCCAGCGACTCACAGCACTCGTAGCAGCCGTTCGTGACGTTGACGAGCGTGAACGTCAGGCGGTACCCCTCGGCGGCCTGATGGATGGAGCCCTCGAGGTGCATCGCAGCCGATGCGCCCTGCGGAAGCTGGGCCGCGGCCACCCTGATGCCCCTCACCTGCGTCAGCCGGCGGATGACTTCGCGCGTGAGTCCGGCGCACGGCAGGCCGAGATGCTGTTGCGGCGTGAGATCGGCGAACGGCTGTACGGCGATCGTATTGCGCTGAAGCGCCGCCGGCGCCTGCGCGAGGCCGACCGCGTCGACGTCACGCCGGTGGAACACCGGCGCGTATCCGCCCTTCGGCATGTCCACCAGAATCTGGTCGTTCTGTCCCTCTTCCTTGTAGTACCGCTCGAGCCTGGCTCGGAGGCGCCGCGCCTGCACGCGCACCACCGGATCCGTTCGCGGGTCGAAAGACGACTCGCGGCCGAAGACCTGGACGCCGACCGCGTACTCCTTCAGGTTGTCGCCCTTGCCCGCGAGCGCCTGGCTCGCGACGAAGGTGATGAAGTGCTTGAGCCGATCCGACGGCCGGAACGCGGCGCTCGAGGCGATGCGCTCGATCTGGTCCCGGATTTCGCGTTCTGTCGGCGTGGCCGGCAGCGTCCTGACCGCGGTCTTCATGGCGGGTTCCTGAAGTATAGCGGCGGTATTTCGCCGGTAGTTACGGTGTGAACACCGTATCACTACCGTAACTCCATTGTGAACGCCCTCTCGCGCCTGCTACGGTCCACCCGGATCTGACAACCGCGTGCCACGCGAACGTAGCGAGGCTTGGCCAAGTGCTTTTCAGGGGAGCCGAGTCGAGCGGGGGAGCGTGCCGGGGGTCTGGGGGCAAAGCCCCCAGAGTAAACAGGAGGACGTTCGCAATGAAGAACAAGCTTGTCGCGGTTTTCCTCGCGCTCGTGGGCGTCGCCGCAACGGCGTCGGCTCAGGGCGTGACGGGCACGGTCACAGGCACGATCAAGGACGCGCAGGGTGCAGTGATTCCCGGTGCGACGATCACACTGATCAGTGAGACACGCGGCACGACGCTGGGCAGCGTCGTTTCGACGGTAACAGGCGACTTCGTCTTTCCGAATATCACGGCAGACACCTACACGATTCAGGTCGAGATGCCGTCCTTCAAGACATTGAAACGCACCGGACTGCAGGTGAGCCCCGGCGTGCGCGTGACGCTCGGGACCATTTCGATCGAAGTCGGTCAACGCACCGAACAGGTCACCGTTCGTGGCGAAACCCCGATCATCCAGGCGGCGAGCGGCGAGAAGTCCTATGCGATCACGACCGAGTCCGTGGCGAGCCTGCCCCTCCCCGGGCGCAGCTACGACGCGCTGTTGCTCCTCATGCCGGGCGTGCAGGTCGGCGGCGGCCTGACGCCGGCAACCCGGTTGGGCGGCGGTGGAGACGGCAATTTCATGGTGGACGGCGCGACATCGATGGATCCCGGCGTCAATCGTCCTGCCTCGCGCATCAGCGTCGAGGCGATTCAGGAGGTGCGCGTCGCGACATCGGCGTATCAGGCCGAGTACGGGCGCGCGAGCGGCCTGCAGGTGAACGCCGTGACCCGCGGCGGCACGAATCGCTTCCAGGGATCGTTCTACGACGTCGAGCGCGACGACTACTTCAATTCGAACAGCAAGCAGAACATCCTCAACAACGACCCGAAGCCGTTCCAGGACGAGCGCGACTGGGGCTTTACGATCGGCGGCCCAATCGGCAAGCCCGGCGGCAACAACAAACTGTTCTTCTTCTTCACGCAGGAGTTCCAGCCGCGCACCGTCGGCGGTGACGTGACGCGTTACCGGCTGCCCACGCTCCTCGAGCGCCAGGGCGACTTCTCGCAGTCGCTGAACAACCTCGGCCAGCCCTATCCGTACATCAAGGATCCGTCGAAGACCGGCACGTGCAACGCGACCAGTCAGGCGGCCTGCTTCGCCGACGGCGGCGTCGTCGGCAAGATTCCGGCGAGCGCGCTGTACGCGCCGGGCATGGCGATCCTGAACTGGTACCCGATGCCGAACATCACGAACGTTCCGGCGGGCCAGGCGTACAACCACGAAGTCACCTACCCGAGGACGAAGCTGCTCGGCTACCAGCCGGTCATCCGCGTCGACTACCAGGCCCGTCCGAATCTGCGTGGCAACTTCAAGTTTTTCGAGTATCAGCAGCCGTCCGATCCGATCAAGGGCATTCTCGAAGGCTGGAACGACACGCGCGAAGACAACTACGGAATCTGGGCGCCGGCCGCCACCGTCAACTGGACCGTCAACAGCAAGACGTTCGCCGAGTTCTCGTGGGGCGCGAACTTCCACCATCAGGAAGGCTGCTCGGTCACGGGCGCCGGCCCGAACTTCTGCCGCAGCGCGCTGCCGGTGAGTCCGATCGCGAACCGCGTGACGGCCGGCTTCGGAGCGATTCCCTACATCTTCCCGGACGCGACGCGACTCGATCGCAACACGTTTTCGTACGACGTCATCTCCCGATCCGGCACCTCGATCTGGGACGGGGATCGCGTGCAGGTCCCGCCGTCGTTCACGTGGGGCGGCCGCATCGCGAATTCGCCGCCGAACAACATCGGCCCGTTCGGCAACTTCATTCTCGACACGCGCGCGCACACGTTCAACGCCAGCGCGACGCGGCTGATGGGCGGTCACACGGCGAAGGTCGGCTACTACTACTACCGCAGTCTGCAGCGCCGCGGCGAGGGCGCGTTCAACGGCAGCATCACGTTCACGAACGACGAGGCCAACAATCCGTACGACACGTCGTTCCCGTTCTCCAACGCGGCCATCGGCACGTTCTCGCAGTACAGCCAGCAGTCACGCTGGGCGGAGGGTGCCTACCTCGCCATCAACCACGAGATGTACATCCAGGACAACTGGAAGGTGAAGCCGAACCTCACGCTCGACTACGGGCTCCGCTTCGTCCACCAAGTGCCGCAGTACGACTCGTACGGGAACGCCGCCAACTTCTTCCCGCAGGACTGGTCGCGCGCGCAGGCGCCCACGCTCTACGTCGCGGGGTGCGCGAACGGCGCCGCCACGTGTTCCGGCACGACGCGTCAGGCGAAAAACCCGATCACTGGGCAGTTCATGGGCGCGAACAGCTCACCGCTGATCGGCACGCTCGTGGCCGGCACGGGGAACCGCCTGAACGGCATCAAGATCCCCGGTCAGGACATCGCCGAGACGCACTTGACCTATCCAGGGCTGGCTGTGGCGCCGCGCGTCGGAGCGGCCTGGGACCTTTCCGGCAAGCAGAAGTTCATCGTCCGCGGAGGCGCCGGGCTCTTCTTCGATCGTCCGCCGGCGTCGCCGAACGTGTACGACACGTCGCAGAACCCGCCGTACACCCGCAACGTGACGCTGCGCTACGGCAAACTTCAGGATCTCGGCACGGCCGGCTTCGCGATTGAAGCGGCGCCCGCGCTGTCGATCTGGGAGTACGACATGCCGCTGCCGAAGTCGGTGCAGTGGAACGGCGGCGTGCAGTTCGCGGTGCCCTTCAACACGGTCGTGGACCTGTCCTACACCGGTCAGCACAGCTACGACACGATCACCGGCGTCAACCTCAACAACATCGACATCGGTTCCGCGTACCTCTCGCAGTTCGCGGATCCGACGCAGGCCACACCGACGCCGGCAAACTCGTATGTCTCGACGGTGCCGAACCTGATCCGTTTCTACCAGGGCTACGCGAACGTCACGCAGCAGCAGTCGATCGGGTGGCGCACGTATCACTCCATTCAGCTGGCCGTGACGCGGCGGCTGCGCGACGGGATCTCGTTCGGATTCAACGACACGATCCAGCTGAGTGACAAGCAGTTCGTCGCACCGCGCCTGCAGCACAACGCGAATGGCACCATCACCATCCGCGCCGATCAGGCACAGGCCCAGGAACTGCTTGGCGATAACAGCCCGTCCACTCACGTCATGCGCGGATACTTCACGTGGGATTTGCCGGACCTGAAGCGCCCGAACGGCGTCGGCCGGCTCATCGGTCAGGTCGTGAACGACTGGAGCCTCTCCGGCATCTGGAGTGGGCAGACGGGGTCGCCTTACACCCCGACGTTCACCTACGCCAGCGGCGGCGGCAACGTGAATCTCACCGGGTCGCCCGACTACGCCGCGCGCATCATCATCACCGGTGACACCGGGTCGGGATGTTCCTCGGATCCCCTCAGGCAGTTCAACATCGCTGCCTTCAAGGGACCGCAGGCCAACAGCGCGGGCCTCGAATCGGGCTCGAACTACCTGCACGGGTGCTTCCAGAGTTCGTTGGATCTCGCCATCGCGCGCACGATCCGGCTCGGCGGCAATCGTTCCCTGCAGCTGAGAATGGACGTGTTCAACGCCTTCAACCAGGCGGCGATCACGAACCGTATCTCGAGCATCCAGTATGCGAGTCCGGCGGATCCCATCACGATCCAGAACTCGCCGTTCAACGCCGATGGCTCCGTCAACACGGCGCGCTCGCTGCCGCGCGGCGCCGGCGTCGGCGTGGCGACCGCGTATCAGACGCCGCGATCGATGCAGCTGCAGGTCCGGTTCTCGTTCTGAGGAATCAGGCGGGGCGGCCAGTCAGGCCGTCCCGCCATGTGTTTCGCCAGAACAGGAGCATCATGAGTACACTTCGTCAACCAACCGTGGCCTCGCCCATCGCACCCGCCCGCACGCGCATCGCGGCATACCAGATGGTCGAGTATCTCGAGCAGGTGGGCGTCGAAGTCGTCTTCGGGCTCTGTGGTCACACCGTCATCGGGATGCTCGACGCGCTCGGCAAGAGCCGCGGCGTTCGCTTTGTCTCCACCCGCCACGAACAGATCGCCGCGCATGCGGCCGACGGCTACGCGCGCGTCACCGGTAAGCCGGGGGTGATGCTCTCGCACCTTGGTCCGGGCCTCACGAACGCCGCGACCGGCGTCGCCAACGCGGCGCTCGATTCGATTCCGATGGTCGTGATCGCGGGTGACATCCAGTCGTACTTCTACGGCCGTCATCCGCACCAGGAAGTGAACCTCCATCAGGACGCCAGCCAGATGGAGATTTACCGGCCGTTCTGCAAGCGCGTGTATCGCGTGGACCGCGTCGAGGACCTGCCGAGGATTCTCGAACGCGCCTTCCACCTCTGCCAGTCCGGCCGGCCGGGTCCGGTACTGGTGGATGTGCCGATGGACATCTTTTCGGCCGACCTCCCGTCCAATTCGTTTCAGAAGACGCCGGCACCGATCGCCCGGCCGACGATCGACCCGGCCACGGCGAAGTCCATTGTTGACGCGCTGGCCAGGGCGCAGAGGCCGGTTCTGTACGCCGGAGGCGGCGTCCTTTCGTCGCGCGCTACCGCTGAACTGGCGGCCCTGGCCGAGGCTCTCGAGGTCCCTGTTGCCCACACGTTGATGGGCAAGGGCTGTCTGCACGAAAACCACCCGCTCCTGCTCGGGCAGACCGGATTCTGGGGCCTGCCGGTCTCGAACGACGCGTGCCGAAATGCCGATCTCATCGTCGCCGTCGGCACACGACTCGCCGAGGCCAATTCGAGCTCATGGGATCCGAAGTTCACTTTTGCGATTCCACCGACCCGCCTCATTCACATCGACGCCGATCCCGCCGAGATCGGCCGCAACTATCCGACCGAACTCGGCGTCGTCGCCGACGCAAAGGCCGCGCTTGGCGTGCTGGTCGAAGCCGCGCGCGGCGTGAAGCACAACCACCGCGGGTCGCTTCGCGAAGACATCGCGCGTGGACGCGAGGAGTTCAGATCGAACTTCGATCACCAGTGGAAGTCGAACCAGTTCCCGATGCGGCCGGAGCGCATCCTGAGCGATCTGCGCCGGGCGCTTCCCGAGGACGGATTTCTCGTGACCGACGTGGGCTGGAACAAGAACGGCGTCGCTCAGCAGTTCCCGATCACCGTTCCAGGCACGTTCATCACGCCGAGCGGCTTGGCGACGATGGGTTTCGGCCCGGCGGCGGTGCTGGGCGTGAAGATGGCGCATCCGAATCGTGCCGCCGTTTCGCTCGTCGGTGACGGCGGCTTCAGCGCGAATCCGTCAGTCGTCGCGACGGCGATGGAAGCTGATCTGCCCGTCGTGTGGGTGATCATGGACAACGACGGCTTTGGCACCATCGCCGGCCTCGAGAACATGCACTACGGCTGGAGCTTCGGCTGCCTCTTCGAGCGTCACGGCAAGCCGTACCACACGGACTACGCCGCCATGGCGCGATCGTTCGGCGCCAGAGGCGTGGCAATTCAGTCAGCCGATGAGTTGTACCCGGCGTTGGTGGAGGCGCTCGCCTCCAACTTGCCGACGGTGATTCAAGCGCCGATGGAGAATGCGCCGACGCCGACGCCGGGACACTGGGACATCAACAACGTCTACCGCGCGGGAGACTAAGAGTAGAATTGCGGGCTGTGAAAGGCCTGATACTCGCCGGTGGATCCGGCTCGCGTCTCTATCCGACAACGAAGGTTGTTTCGAAGCAGCTCCTGCCGGTCTACGACAAGCCGCTCATCTATTACCCGCTGACGACGCTGATGCTGGCGGGGATCAAGGACATCCTCATCATCTCGACGCCGGAAGACACGCCACGTTTCGAGCAGCTGCTCGGAGACGGCGGCATGTGGGGGCTGCGGCTCAAGTACGCGGTCCAACCGCATCCGGGCGGGCTCGCGCAGGCCTTCATCATCGGCCGGTCGTTCATCGGCGGCGATCCGTCTTGCCTCGTTCTCGGCGACAACATCTTCTACGGACAGGATCTGGCAGCCAGGCTGCAGCGTGCGGCGGCGAAGACGGATGGCGCCACCGTGTTCGCCTATCCGGTCCACGATCCGGAACGCTACGGCGTCGTCGAGTTCGCGGCTGACGGCCGTGCGATGAGTCTCGAAGAGAAGCCGAAGCAGCCGAAGTCGCGTTACGCGGTCACGGGCCTCTACTTCTACGACAACCAGGTCGCGGAGATCGCGGCGTCGCTGAAGCCGTCTCCGCGAGGCGAGCTCGAGATCACCGACGTGAACCGCCGCTATCTCGAGCAGGGTCAGCTTGATGTCGTGACACTCGGCCGCGGATACGCTTGGCTCGACACGGGCACGCACGAGTCACTGCTCGAGGCGTCGCAGTTCATCTCCGTCATCGAGGGCCGGCAGGGATTCAAGATCGCGTGCCCTGAAGAGATCGCCTACCGCATGGGCTACATCGACGCGCGCGAGCTCGAAGAGCTCGCGAAGCCGCTTGCGAAGAACGCGTACGGGGCGTACCTGATGCAGATTCTCTCGGCACGGCCGTAGTTGAAGGAAGCCGGGTCTTCGGAGCCGGCCTCCTTCGCCTTCAAATCAAACGCGGCCATCTCTCATCACCAGATCTTGACGCGCTTCTCCGGCGCGACGAAGAGCTTGTCGCCCTGCTTCACGCCGAACGCCGCGTAGAACTCCGGAATGTTGCCGAGCGGGCCGTTGGCGCGGAATTCGGCCCACGCGTGCGGATCGGCCAGCACCTGGCGGCGCAGATACTCCTCGCGCGCCTTCGCGCGCCAGGCCTGTGCCCAGCCCATGAAGAAACGCTGATCGCCCGTGAGGCCGTCGAGCACTGGCGCGGTCCTGCCCGCGAGCGAGATCTTGTACGCCTTGTAGGCGATCGACAGGCCGCCGAGGTCACCGATGTTCTCGCCGAGCGTCAGCTGGCCGTTCACGTTCATCCCCGGCAGCGGACTGAACGCGTTGAATTGATCGATCAGCAGCGTCGCGCGCTTCTGGAATTCCGTCTCGTCTTCGGGCTTCCACCAGTCGCGCAGCTTGCCGTCGCCGTCGAACCGCCGGCCCTGATCGTCGAAGCCGTGGCCGATTTCGTGACCGATCACCGCGCCAATCGCTCCATAGTTCACCGCATCGTCTGCGGTGAGATCGAAAAACGGCGGCTGGAGCACCGCCGCGGGGAAGACGATCTCGTTCTTGACCGGGTTGTAGTACGCATTCACGGTCTGCGGTGTCATCAGCCATTCGTCGCGATTGACGGGCTTGCCGAGCTTGCCGACCTGATACTCGGTCTCGATCGTGTTCGAGCGCTCGACGTTACCGACGAGGTCGTCGGCCTTGACCTGCAGCTTCGAGTAGTCGCGCCACTTCGGCGGATAGCCAATCTTCGGTGAGAACTTCGCGAGTTTCGCCAGGGCCTCCTGGCGGGTCGCCGGAGACATCCACTCGAGCGTGCTGATCGACTGGCGGTAGGCGTCGATCAAGTTCGCGATCATCTTCTCCATCCGCACCTTGGAGGCGGCGGGGAAGTGTTTTCCGACGTAGAGCTGACCCAGCGCTTCGCCCATCGATCCGTTCACGAGCTGCACGCCGCGCTTGTACCGCGCGCGCTGCTCCTGCTGGCCGCTGAGCGTCTTGAAGAAGAACTCGAACCGTGCGTCCACGAACGGCTTGCTGAGGAACGGCGAATGAAGCGTGATCAGCTGCGCGGCCATCCACGCCTTCCACGTCGAGAGCGGCGTCTTCGGCACCATTTCGGCGAAGCCTTTGAAGAAGGACGGCTGCGCGATGACCCAGTCGGTCGCCTTGTCGATGCCCTGCGGCTTTGCCCACGCCGCCCAGTCGAAGCCTGGGAAGTCGGACACGACTTTCGACACCGCCATCTTGTTGTAGGTCTTCACCGCGTCGCGGCTCTCGACCTGCGTCCACTGGATCTTCGCGAGCTCCGTCTCGAGATCCATGACCGCCCTGGCGTCTTCCGCGGCGCGCGGACGTCCGGCCAGTGTGAAGATCTTCGTCAGGTAGTCGACGTACTTGGTCCTGATCTCCGCGAACTTCGCGTCGTCCTTGAGGTAGTAGTCACGATCCGGCAGCGCCGTGCCGCCCTGGCCGAGGTACATCGCGACCTGCGTCGGATCGCCGGCATCGGCTTCGATGAAGCCGCCAACCGGGCCGGGCAGACCCATGTTGGATAACCGCCCGACGACTTCGGCGAACTGCTGCGGGCTTGAGATCGCGTCGATCTCGGCGAGACGCGGCTTCAGCGGCGAGGCGCCGAGCTCGTTCAGCTTCGTTTCGTTCATGAAGCTCGCGTAGAAATCGCCGACCTGCTGCGCCGTGCTGCCGGGCTTCTTGTTCGGCTGGCCCGCGAGCTCCTCGATGAGTGCGTACAGATGCGCTTCCGCGCGCTCGTCTAATTGAACGAACGTCCCGTACGCCGGGCGATCGGCGGGAATCTCGGTCTTGGTGAGCCACGCGCCATTCACATGGCGGAAGAGGTCGTCCTGCGGCCTGACTGACTTGTCGAAACCCGCGGGATCGAGTCCGGACTTGAGCGGAGCCTGCTGGGCAACAACAGCGCCCCCGGCCACGGCGCCGACGGCGAGAGCCGCCGCGGTGAGTGCGGCACGAACGGTCATGAAGGTCTCCTCAAATAAAGGAGGCCGAGTCTTTAGACCCGGCCTGTTTCCTTAGACGAGTTTTTCTGGCGAAGGTGGCTATTTGACGACGGCGCCGGTGGCCTTGAGTTGGTATTTCTTCCCAAAGTCCTCGCCTGCCTTCGCGTGGCCGGCATGCTCGGCCGCCGCTTCCTTTGCTTCCTTGTCGCCGGCGGCGATCTTTTCGAACACGCCTTCAGCCGACGCTTCCTTCCCCTTCGCGGCAAGCGGGAAGACGATGCCGGCGTCGTGATCGACCTTCAGCCGCACGGTGTTTTCCGCGCCGGCCTTCTCGCCGAGCGCCATCCAGCAGCCCATCTCCTCGCAGACGGCGGTGACGACGCCATCGATGCGGATGGTCTTGCCCACGAACTTCTCCGGTGTCTCGTAGAGCGCCTTGATTGAGGTGGAGTCCTTGAGCGACACACCCTTCCCGAACTTCTCATCATCATTATTTGGACGAGCGGGTGTCGCCGACACCACAACCACGGCCAGCGCACTCAGAACCGCCACGCGGCCCAATCCCATCAACATCTTCATTACGGTCACCTCAGCAACGATTCTAGCTGGTCCCAGCGCCCAGCGCGCAGCGTGCAGAGCTCGTCCCGTGTTCAGCGTCCGTCGGGCGGACTTCGGACTCCGAACGAACTCTGGACGATGAACCCCGGACCTTGGACTAGAAGATCCGCGCCCTTTTCTCGGGTGCGATAAAGAGCTTGTCCTTGCTGGTGATATCGAATGCGCGGTAGAACGCGTCGAGGTGGCCGACCGTGCCATTGGCCCGGTAGTCAGCCGGCGCGTAGCGGCTGAAGAGCAGGAGCTGCCGGCGGTACTCGGGCCGCTCCTTGGTCCGCCAGATGCGCGCCCAGCCGAGAAAGAAGCGCTGGTCGCCCGTAAGGCCGTCGATGACCGGTGCGGCTTTGCCGGCAATGGACAATTGATAGGCGCGATAGGCGACCGAGAGGCCGCCGAGATCGCCCAGGCTCTCCGCGATCGCGAGGGTGCCGTTGACACGCTGGCCGTCGATCGGTGGATACCGCCGGAGATCGTCCAGCAGGATGTTGGCGCGGGCGATGAACTCACGCTCGTCCTGGGTGCGCCACCAGTCGCGGGTGGCGCCCAGCCCGTCGTAGTACCGGCCGGTGCCATCGAGACCGTGCATGATCTCGTGGCCGATGACCGCGCCAATCGCGCCAAAATTCGCCGCCTCGTCTGCATTCGGATCGAAGTACGGTGGCTGGAGGATCGCCGCCGGCAGCATGATCTCGTTCTGCGCGGGCACGTAGTACGCGTTCACACTTTGTGGCCCTGTGATCATCCACTCGCCACGCTCTTCCGGCCGGGCCATGCGCGCCATGCGCCGCATGTTGTCGAACGCCTGCGCGCGCATGAGGTTGCCGAAGAGATCGTCCGGTTTGATCTCGAGCCCGCGATAGTCACGCCAGACGTCGGGATAACCAACGCGCGTCTTGAGCATCTGCAGCTTTGCCTGCGCTTCACCTCGCGCGCCGCCGCTCATCCATTCGGCGTCCGCGATCGCCTGCCGGTACGCGCGCACGACGTGTTCCACGATGCGTTCGACGCGCGTGCGCGACGTCCGCGGAAAGTGCCGCGCGGCATATGACTTGCCAACAGTGTCGCCGAGCATTCGGTTCACGAGGCCGACCGCCCGCTTCCACCGCACGATCGGCTTCGCCTGGCCGGTCAAGTACGTGCCGAAGAAGTCGAAGCGCGCGTCGTTCAGCGCGTGGTTCGCGTACGTGGACAGCGCGGTGATGTACCGGCCGGCCAGCCACGCGCGCCAGGTCGATAGCGGCCGCACCGGCACGAGCGCCGCGAACGTCTTGAAGAATGACGGCTGCATGACGACCACACCGGCGAGCCGATCGAGGCCCTGCGGCCGTCCCCACGCGCCCCAGTCGAAACCGGGAAACGCGGCCGTCATCTGCGACAGGCTCATCGGCTGCGTATTCGTGCTCTGGCCGCCCGTGGCGTTTGGCGCGAGATGCGCGGACGCCAGCTCGACCTCGACCGCGAGGACGGCCGCGGCATCACCTGTCGGGTTCTCCCGGCCAACGATCGTGAACACGCGCTCGAGGTATTTGCGGTACTCGCCTCGAATCCCCCGGGAGACATCGTCGTTCTGGAGATACCGATCGCGGTCGAGCAGGAGGCCGCCCTGCGCGACGTGCACGATCCGGTCTTCTGGATGATGCGGATCCTGGCCGACGCTGCCGGAGAACGGCCCCGAGGTCGTCGCGGCGGAGAGGCGGCCGGCGCGATCGGCGAGCGCCCTCGTCGAGTCGATGGCGTCGATGGCCGTGAGCTCGGGCAGGAGGGGCGAGATGCCGCGCGCTTCAATCGCGGCCTCGTTCATCATGCTCGCGTAGAGATCCGCAACCTGCTGCGCCGGCGATCCCGGCCGCCTGTCGCCGGACGCCGCTATCTCCTCGATGACGGCGCGAATGGCCTCGTTGGATTTCTCGACGAGCTCCGTCGCGGCCGTATGCGAGACCCGATCGTCGGGCATCGGCGTCGTGTCCAGCCATCGGCCGTTCACATATCCATAAAGGTCGTCCTGCGGCCGGACAGAGGCATCGAAGTCGGACACGTCGAACCCAGACTTTGCCGGAGGCAGCTGGGCCGAACGTGCGCCCGCCGACAAGGCAACAAGGACCAGGCTAGAAACGCAAAGAGCGCTCTGGGAATAGCTCAGAACAGTCTCCCCATCCTCCGCAGAATGGGCCGAGGCGATCGGAATCCATCGACTTGTGGAACGGAGAATGCAAACGAGAAGTCGTTACTCAGCTTCTTGATCACTGGCGCGGCATGTTGCCGCTTGACCCCGTGCCTGAAGACCATCAACAAAACACCACGTTCGTCGGTAATGGCGCCTTCACGAACGCCCCGCTCCAGCTCCTCTTCGAAGGCCGCGACTTTGGTGGGACGCAGCAGGGACATCTGGAAGTTGTTGCGGTCGATGTCAAAATCCGCTTCACCGTTCAGCTCGTCTTTCTTCCATGCCACTTGTAGGAACTTCTCAATTCCGAGTGGACTTGAGGATCCAAACACGATTCCGTAGACATTGGAGCCCTTCTTGATAGAGAACGGAGCGAGGAAATAGGTCAGTGACGCAGGCACCAAGCTCCTGTAGTAATCCAGAACAGCCCGGTGCACGTGATAATGGTCATTCGGCCGCAGAATCTTCTGCTTGATCGCTGGATGATCGTGAAATCTGTTCAGAATCGATGACGATATGAAAAACAGGAAGTCGCACGAGGGGTAGTCGACAAGAGACTGGAACCGATCGTCTGCAACCTGTCCGACGCCGAATTGATCTATGAGGATGAGTTTTGCGACGTTGGGCCTCTTCAGCACCTTGCTTGCATCGGACAGAGCCACTGAGAACTCTGCTGCTCGGACGTCTAGATTGACGCCCTCGGGCACCGTCGCCGTCCCAAGGTTCTCCTTCAGTCGCAAGGTGGCTTCTGGATCGGCATCACTTAGGTGGAGGTGCGTGGCGACGCTCGCCCATCCCTTGTAGCGCCTCGCGGCCGTGTTGAGCTGGCGAACTAGACGGAGGGGACTCCCGGGTCGTCCCTTCGAGTCCGCTCCAGGCCCAGAAAAGAAGTCGTAGATATGGATCTCAGCCCAGCGCGAATCCGCCTTCGCCAGGAACACCGGCAGCCACTCGCGTGTGTACAGTTCAAAGATATCGAGTTTGGTGAGAGTGCCCTCGTCGAATGGTTTGTCGTGGAAACCAGCGGAGGACATCCACGTCTTACGCGCGAACACCGGAAGCTAATTGGTGACGTGTGGCCCGGTTTGGCGCTGAGGCTCGCCTGTGGCTGGGAAACTGGCTGTATGTTCTGCCGTCCAATCTCCTGCCAGTTTCACTCTTCCTTACGCCGCCCCACTGCTTGAAGAAGAATGGCACTTTAGCGGCTTCGCACTGGTCACGGATGCTTCGAACCCAGGCTGGGTCCATCGGCCGGGCGCCCGGCCCGCTCTCGCCCCCAACAATCGTCCAACCGATTCCGGTGAGGTCTACCTGACCAAGATCCTCTAGAAGTGGCTCAATTGACAGGAACCTGACGGCGGCGGGAGCCTTGCGAAGGGCGTCCACGCGTGGAAGACCAACTCGGCGGTTCTCGACGCTGACGCCCCACCAAACATGCGCCATTCCGGCGGCATGTCTCAGCTTGGTGGCGAGCAAAGCGGCCATGCGATCGGCACGTTTCGTGAGCACTTGGTACGTGTGCCAGTTTGCGGCAGCCATTACAGCAGCAATCGTTTCGATGTACGAGTCAGGGATGTCCTCATGGAACAGATCGCTCATTGAATTCACGAAGATCATTCGCGATCCAGCGAGCTTGAACGGCTCGTCCAACTTCTCAGGCACAAGACGCAGGTCGAATCCGCGCTCGAACGGGTGCCCCTTGACCCCCCTGAATCGCTCGGCGAATGTTTCCGCGTAGCAGTGAGCACAGCCCGGGCTGACCTTGCTGCAGCCACGGACTGGGTTCCATGTCGCATCAGTCCACTCGATCTTGGAGTTGTTGCTCATGACCAGTAGTCAGCGCCTCCCCGGACGGTTACGGCGAGTCAATAGTGTCGGAGCGCGACCAAGACTTCGGCTGGAACCCACGACTCTGAAAGTCACAGTCATCCGCTAGCCATCCTCGGAGGAGGTTTCTACGTTGGTGGATGTTAGCAGAGGGTCTATGTCAGGTGAGGACACACCGTCAGGCGGCTCACGTCGAGACCATCCTCGCTCGCGTCCCTGGCAAGTCGTTCAAGCATCCGTAGATACTCAATCCTCTGATGGAGGAAGCAGTATTGCACGCGCCTGTCTGACGCCGCGGCCGCTTGTCGTCGTGACTTCCAGCCGGATGCGGCCGTACCGAACGACGTCGCCCGGCACCGGTGGACGGCCGAGCAGCGCGAGAATCAGTCCGCTGACGCTGTCCACTTCTTCATGCGCCAGATCCAAATCGAAGTGCCGGCCGAGCTCGTCAATCCGCAGCGTACCCGCGACGAGCGCCGACCCGTTGCCAGTGGCGACGAGTGGCGGCGCCGCGGGCTGGCCCTCGTCGATCTCGCCGACGACCTCTTCGAAGAGATCTTCGAGACTGATCACGCCTGCCGTGCCGCCGTGTTCGTCGATGACGACCGCCATGTGCGCGGACGCCTTCTTCATGACTCTGAGAACCGCGTCGAGCGTCGCGGTTTCCGGGACGACCGGAATCTGCCGCATGGTCGCCGTCGTGAGCGGGGCGCCGCTCAGGATCGGCCGCAGCAGATCCTTCACGTGCAGCATCCCGACGATGTGATCGAGATCGCCGTCGTAGATCGGATAACGGGTGTGATGGTACTTCGCCATGATTTCGCGAAGGCGATCGGCCGTCGCCGACAGCGGAATGCCCGCCACCCGCACGCGCGGCACCATGACCTGGCCGGCGGTGAGGTCGCCGAACTCCAGCAGCTCGCTCAGGATCGATCCGGCTTCCGCCCGCATCGCGCCGCCCTCGGCGCTTTCCTCGACGATGATCTGGAGCTCTTCCACCGTGTAACCGTGATCGCCGCCGCCCTCGCTTCGGTGGATGCCGAACAGGCGCAGGCAGAAATTGCCGGCCGCGTTCAGCATCCGCACGAACGGATAGAACACGACGAGCCCGGCAAGCATCGGCCAGTAGAGGACGCGCGCCGCGCCCTCGGCGTGCGCAAGCGCGATCGCCTTGGGCAGCATTTCGCCAACAAAGATGTGGAGGTAGGTGAGGCAGCCAATCGCGAGGATGCTCGCGAGCGAATGCGCGGCAATAAACCGTTGCGTTGGCGCCAGTTCCAGCCGCGGCTCGAGCCACGCCGCGAACGTGTGCTCGCCGTACATACCGAGCCCGAGGCTCGCCAGCGTGATGCCGAGCTGCGCCGTCGCGATGAAGCGATCCTGCCGCGCGGGCGTCGTGAGCAGCCCGAGGATGCGCCGCGCGAGGCCGTCGCCCAGGTTCGCTCGATGCTCGACCGCCGTCCGCGACACGCCGATGATCGCGAACTCGGCGGCGACGAAGAACGCGTTCGCCAGAAGCAGCGCGAGGATGACGAGCGCGATGGTCATGACCCGCCGGCTCCCGCCTCGAGAAACGCATTCAGCGCGTCGTGGATGCTCACGAATCCGAGAATCACGCCGCTCTCATCGACGACGCCCGCCTGATGCGCGCGTTTCTCGCGGAGCCTCGCGATCACCTGATCGCCCGGCAGCGACGCCGGCAGGGTCACGAACGGCCGCAGCAGTTGATCGATTGACGCGGGCCGGCCGTGCGCGACGTACCGCTGCACCAGGTCCTTCACGCGCAGCGTGCCGACGATGTTGTTGCGGGCGCCGCGGAAGGCCGGAAGGCGGCTGAACGGGCTGGCCGCGACTTCCTCGAGCGCGCGATCCCACGACGCGTCCACGTCGATCATCCGGAGCCGATCGCACGGCACCATCAGATCGCGCGCCGTACGTCGTCCGAGCTTCAGCGCCTGATGCAGCCGCTTGTGTTCCTCGGGCTCGAGCAGGCCGCCGTCGCGGCTTTCCGCGATGAGCAGCGCGATTTCGTCAGGCGAGTGCAGGTGGCGATGGCTGCCGGCGTGCTGGCCGAAGAGGCGGAGCAATCCCGTCGCTGATCCGTTGAGCACGGTGATGAGCGGCCGGAATGCCGCGAGCGACCAGCGCATCGGCAGGACGGTGGCGAGTGCGACTTCGGTCGGGAACTGCAGCGCGATGCTCTTGGGAATGAGCTCGCTCACGAGCACGTTCGCGATCGTGAGGATCACGAGCACCGTGATGGCGGCCGCGGACGCTGCCGCCTGTGCGTCGAGTCCTGTCAGCTGCGCCATGTAGGGCGCGGCCCAGACGGCGACGGTGCCTTGGCCGACCGCGCCGAGGATCAGGCTCGACAGCGTGATGCCGACCTGCGAGACGGCGACGTAGCGATCGAGCTCGGCGGGATCCTGGACGAACGGCAGCAGCCTGCGGGCGAGGAAGCTGCCATCCTCGCTCAGGCGGCGCACGCGGCTCCGCCGCACGCCGACCGCCGCAAACTCGCCGGCCACGTAGAAGGCGTTGGCCAGAATCAGCAGCGCCAGGACGATCCAGACCGTGATGGACAACCGCGACTAGTGTAGCCACAAGCGCCGTTACTGGTAGCATTCGACCGGTCACCCGCACGGCCGAGCAGAGCGAGCGAGTGCGCGAGCGAGCCACGCGAACGGAGTGGGGCGATGGGGCCCCACGAGTGAGCGTGCAGGGGGTCCGCGGGGCGAAGCCCCCGGAAAAGAACATGTTCGGAGAATTTAGGGCATTCGTGAATCAGGGCAACGCGCTGGATCTGGCCGTGGGCGTCATGATTGGCGCGGCGTTCGGCAAGATCGTGAACTCGATCGTGAACGACCTCATCACGCCGGTTCTTTCGCTCGCGCTCGGCAAAGTGGACTTCAACAACATGTTCGTGGCCCTGAACGGTCAGACGGCGACCTCGCTCGAAGAAGCGAGAAAGGGCGGCGCGGTCTTCGCCTACGGCGCGTTCCTCAACAACATCATCGAGTTCCTCGTCGTCGCCTTTACGATCTTCATCGTCGTCCGCCAGATCAACAAATGGCGAGGCACCCCCGCCAAGGCCTGACGCTGACTGTTCTGGTCGCGCTCGCACTGATTGCGCCGGCAACGGCGCAATCGGTGAAGAGCCCGTCCGAGATGGACGGCGACGAACTGTTCGCCGCCTGGCGCGCGACGGGTGCGTCCGTGCTCACGGCCGCGTTTCCGGACTCGACGCGCTTCGAGAAGTTCCGCAATGACTTCCGAGACCGGACGCTGAAACGGTGGGTGGAGAAGTCACCCGGAGCAGCAACATGGAAACCGAATCCACTGAAGGCGATGTTCATGCTGGACATCGCCGTCGTGGCGCAGCCGAGGCACCGGTACTGGGCAGACTTTCTGCACCTTGGCTTGGACTACTTCCGCGAACGCCTCGACACGGTCGGCGCGGACGAGTCGATGGACGCGTTCGAAATCCTCTGGAGCAAGACCGCCATCTCGTTCGCGTCCGGACGGCGGCAGCCTGAGGTTGTCGAGGCGTTGGTCAAATTGCTGCTTCGCCGGATGGCGCCGGTGCCGGCGCCGCCGCCGACCAGGCGCGGCGCAGTCGTCGTCAAGAAGCTCGTCGATCCATGGATCGTGCTGATGCAGGGCTACGCGCAGGAAGCCTACGTTCACCTGTCGCGTGAACACCTCGAGGACCACAGTCCCGCGGCGATCACGGCGTACGACAGAGCGGCTCAATTCGAGGAAACACGCGCTGAGGCCACTATTCGCAAGGCGTGGCTGCAGCTCGAGTCCCGCCGCGCCGCGGATGCACTGACGACGATTGAGACCTTCGACGATGCGTGGACGAATGAAGCCGTGCTCCTGTACTGGGCGCGGCTGATCCGTGGCAAAGCTCTGGCTGCGGTGGGCGAGGCCGACGCGGCCACACGCGCGTACGGCGCGGCGCTCGAGCTCGTGCCCAGTGCGCAATCGCCACGCGTCGGCATCCTGTCTATCGAAGCCGGGCGCGGCCGCGCGGACGTCGCGGAAGCGATCGCGAAGGACATCCGTACCGCGCCCGATCCCGTTCACGATCCGTGGTGGATCTACCCGCATGGCGATCTCCGTTTCTTCCTTCAGCGCGAGAGGACACTTCGCGCCATGGCGTCCCAATGAAGTTGTTGCTCACGCTCGCGTTAGCCCTGGCCGGTACGGCGGGCCTGGCTCAGCGGCCGCAGTTCCGTACGGGCATCGACGTCGTGCAGCTCAACGTCGCCGTCACCGACAAGACCAAAGTCATCGCGGACCTGATCGCGGCTGACTTCGAGGTGCGCGACAACGATGTCGTCCAGGAAGTCACCAATGTGAGCCGGGAAGCGCTGCCGATTGACGTGACGATGGTGATCGACACGAGCGAGAGCGTTGCGGGCTGGGTTCAAACCGCCATCGTGAACGCAGCGAACAAGGTCCGGATGCGCCTGCAGCCGTCGGATCGGCTCTCCCTGCTGACGTTCAACCAGCGCGTCGTCGAACGTGCGTCGATGCGGCCGGCGACGGATGTCAATGTGCTGGAGTTGGGAAAGCCGGCAGGGCAGACATCGCTTCACGACGCCCTGGCCACCGTGCTCGTGCAGCGCGCCGTCGCCGACCGTCGTCAGCTTGCCATCGTGTTTTCGGACGGCCGCGATTCCACGAGTCTTCTATCCGATGGTGACGTGCTCGACCTGGCGAGGCGATCGCAGACGGCGACGTTCTTTGTCGTCGATCTGCAGTCCGGCTCGCGAATGGTGGTCAACTGGGTGAGCGGTCCCAGCGGGGTCCCGACACCGTCAATGTCGCTGGTCAAGGAGAACGATCCCCGGTTAATGACGTTCGTTCAGACGATTTCCGCCGCGACGGGCGGAGTGGTTCAACTGGCGTCGCTCAACAACATTACGATCATCAACGGGCGCACCCGCGAGGTCGTGCAGCGTCCACGCACCGAGATGCTCGACGAGCCATTCCTGAAGGCGCTCGAGGATTTCCGCACGAGCTATGTCGTGAGCTACGTCCTCGCAGGCGTGCCTCGTCCAGGCTGGCACGAAGTGAAAGTGCGCGTGAAGCGGCCCGGGACGTCGTACCAGATCAGAACGAGAAACGGATACACGGGCGGGTGACTCCCATGAAAAGCGCTGTGTTCGCGGCCTTGGTCGCGCTCTTGATCGCAGGCGCGGCCGCGCATCAGGGTGCCCAGGCACCCTCGGCGTTGCGCATCGCGCTCGTCAAGCAGCCCTTCATTCCCAACGGCACGTCGGTAGGTCCAACGACGATGGCGTCCGGAGGGATTCAGGAGGCGCTCGCAAAACTGGGCGCGACGGTGCGAGTGAGCGAAATCGCGCTGACGAAGGAGCAGGAGCCGGAGTACGGCGGATGGAAACGGCTCGGCTATGCGTTGGGACATCTGGGCCGCGCGGTGGCGGCGAATGTGCGCGAGGGCTACTTCAACGTGGGGCTGCTCGGCACGTGTCCGTCGATGCCTGGAATGGTGGCCGGCCTTCAGCATTCGGGTCCGACCAACGCGCCGATCAGGATCGGCATGCTCTGGCTCGACGCGCATCCGGATTTCAACACGCCCGAGACAACGCGGAGCGGATCGCTTGGCGGGATGCCCGTGGCGGTCGCGACCGGCCGATGCCTGACCGGCATGCGGCTCGATGCGAATCTGGATCCGCCATTGGCGGACGAGCAGGTCGTGATGGGAGGCGTCCGTCTGACGGATCCGCTCGAGCAGGAGCTGCTCGACAAGTCGAAGATCCGCCAGCTCTCCGTGAACGATCTTCAGACGATCTCGCCGGCGGTGATCCGCGAGCTCGATCGGCTGAGTCGCGCCAACGACAAGATTTATGTGCACATCGACATGGACGTGCTCGATCCCCGCGAGGTCGAGGCGCACCAGAACAAGGTGCCCGGCGGGCCGTCGAGCGAGGAGCTCGGGAAACTCTTCGAGATGATCTTCACGCGATATCCGAAGGCCTCCGCAATAGGTTTCGCGACCATTCCTGCAAGAGACGATGGTGGCCTGTCGATCGTCGCGCTCAATCGAATGATCCTTGGCGCTGTCCGCGGTCTGCAGGCCCGGAAGTAGCCGCCGACTACCTCGCGGCGATCCGCAGGTCCTGCGTCTTCTTCTCACCGTCAGCGATGACGACTTTGACGGCGGCGGGGACGACCTGCTCGAGGAACTGAGGATTCGCGAGATCGGAAGGTGAGACTTCTCCAAGCGCCGCCAGGTAGTAGGTGCCGGCGGCGAGTCCGGTGAATGTGAAGCGGCCGTCGGTCGCGGGGCGGACGGCAGGCCGGACACGCCGCGATCCCGAGAACCACATCGAACGCTCGGTTGAAAACAGCACGATCGACAGATCGGACATTGGCTTGCCGGCGCTGTCGAACAACGTGCCTGAAAGCTCAGCGGGTGAGTCCGTGAAGGTCACGACGACATCCTGGACGTTCTCGCCGGGGCGAATTTCGAAGGGTGCGTCCGCCACGTCGCGTCCGCCCAACATCGCGGACTTCAGGATCCACCCCGGTGCGGTGGCAGTGACTCGATAGGTTGCCGGGATGAGTCCCAGCACCTTGAAGCTGTTGTTGGGTTCGAGCAGCGGCTGAGCCGGCGCCGAAGCGCCGACGCCGCGTGTCGTGGCCGCCCGAATCGACACTGAGACGCGTGGAGCCGCGGCCGGTGGCGTACGGCCCTCGTACAAAACACGACCCTCGACGATCATGCCGGGCGCCAGTTCGAGTGAGATCCCCGTAATGTCCTGGCCATCGACTCGAACGTTCGTCATGGCCCACTGTCCCTGTGCCGCGTCCGGAATGCCGGGCGTGGGTCCCGTAATCACAGTGCGGGCGATCACCGTGTATGCGCCCGGCTCGACACCCTGGATTGAGAAGGATCCATCGTTCGTCGTGGTTGTCGGCTGCGGTACGCCAACCAGTCCGGCCGCCTCCAGCAGCGTCATCAAGCGTTCCTGATCCGTCGGGACATCACTCTGCGGAATCAGCATCACAGGCTGATAGCGTGCCGGCTGGCCGCCGGATCGCGTCACACGTCCTTCGATGCGCGCCGTCGGTACGAACTGCATTCGAAGATCGACGCCGCTGCGCTCCTGTCCTGCCGCAACGGACACGATGCCGGCGCTCGAGGAATTCACTGTACCCGGGTAGTAGACCGATGCATACGTAACAGAGCGTCGAGGTGGAGCGCCCGCATCCGTTCCCGGTGCGGCGGTTCCTCCGGCGCCACGAAGCAGGCGATCGGCCCACTGCAATTCCGCCGTGGTCGTCTGTCGCACTTCGCTGCCCTGATTGGCAAGCGTCGATCGCGCCATGACGATGTAGTCGCCGGCAGGCAGTCCGTAGATTCGATACGCACCCTTGTCATCAGTCGAGGGAGCGCCGGCACCGGCAATCGACGGTGTGAACACGCGCTCACCGAGCGCTGACGTTGTCACCCGCTGAACCTGCATGCGCACGAGCGGCATGGGCGAGCCGTTCTCGTCCAGGACCGTACCGGCAATCACACCGCCGCGCGGGAGCCGCACTGTGATGTCGACGGTCTGACTATTCGTCAGGGCGACGGGCTGGCCCACCGTTGCGCCGGCCTGACGCGCGCCGTAGTACGCGAGGACGAATCCAACCTTCGCGGCTGTGACCCGCACATTGCCCTGCGGCAGGCCCGCGAAAATGAATCGACCCTTGTCGTCGGTGACGGTCTGGAACGTCGTTCGAGTGTCGGCGCTGAATCCAACAGTAACCAGCGCCCGCCGCACCGGCTGTCCATTGGCTTCATCGACGACGACGGTTCCCGTGAGAACGGCGGTACCCGAAGGCAGGCGCGGCACGTCCCGAACCTGTGGCGCGAGGAGGACTGCTGCAAGCACTCCGGCCAGCGTGGTCTTCATCGCTTCACCGTCACCTGCACGCTGGCGGACGCGCCGTCAGTCAACGTCACGCGCGCGGCATCACGCGCGAGCGCTGTCAGCAGCGCAGGATCCTGACGATCGCCGGGGGCAGAACCGCCGATTGCCGTCACGAAATAGTCGCCGGGAGGCAATCCGGCGATTGAAAACGTACCTGTCGACGAGACACGTTCGGTGCGGAACCGTCGAGCGACGACGCCGATCTCTTTCCAGGCCATCGAATCCGCAGGAAAGACGATAACTTCGGCAGTGGCGTCGGGCCCCTTGGGGCCGGAGACCGCGCCCGTAAGCGAGGTCGACTTGTCCGTGAACGTGATGGTGACGCCGCCGACGTCGTTCTCAGTAAGGTCGAGCGGCTCGACGGAGATATCGCGGCCGTTCAGCATCATTGACTTCACGTTCCAACCCGCTGGAATCGTGTTCGGCAGCACGTTGCCGATGTAGCGGCCTGCTGGATAGCCGGCGGTCTTGAATGTGGCATCTGAACCGACGCGGCCGTTGACAGCAACCGGACTTGAGGTGCGGCCTTCCGCACCCTGCATGCGGACAGTAATCCTCTGTACCTGAGCCGGGGTCGGCTGGTTCGCGCCGGAAAACTCGAGCCTTCCCGTTACCCGGAGACCCGCGCGCACCCGAACCTCGAGATTGAGGATGTCGGTGTCGCCGACGGTGATTGGCGTCGCTGCCCAGAGCGACGTTTCGTCGAGGGCGGCGGCCGGATTGCCGCCTGCCACCGGCTGCGGAAACATCCTCGACCTGATCACGTACTGGCCGGCCGGCACACCGAGGAATGCGAACGCTCCCGTTGCATCGGTGATCGTCCGCGAGAACTCGGCCTGTCCTTCCGAGACCATGTCGTTTCCGCTGGCAGGAACCAGACGGACGCCCAGGAATGAGCCGGGCCCGTCCGGGGCGAGGAGTCTGCCGGTGATCCGGACCGCCGGCACCAATCTCAGTTGAATGTCGATGCCAGTCCTATCTTCGCCCGCTTTGAGGCCGATCAGCGTCGCCTGCGACGTGGAGCCGGCGCCAGAGAAAAACTGATTGCCGTACGCGAACATTCGCCCATCGGAAGACACCGGTGGAATGGGACCGCGGAAAGTGCCGGCTCCGTTCGAGTAGATGAAGTCGCCGATCCGGAAGCCTGACGAAATCGGCGAAGTGGCTGAGTTCGACATCCGGCGCGACTCTTCGGCGGAAAACGATGCCTCACCCGGCGCCGTTGCGCCTGCGGCGCCCGCTGCGAGTGCCGCGGGCATCGTCGTTGAATTGGGTGAGTAGCCGCATATGTAGTCGCTCGGCGGCAGGTTCGAGGCGCGATACATGCCTCGGTCGTCGGTGACGGCTGTGCCGACCACCGTGTACCGGCGTTGTCCGCCTGTGATGACCCGCCGTGAACACTCGAGACTCACTCCCGCCGCTGGTTCACCGCTCTCGTCACGGACCACACCACTGATCGAACCGAATCGCCAGAGCCGGATCGACAGGTTGCCGACTCTTTCAGCGTCTCCAATCTCCAACGGAATCGCCGGGCCTTGCGGGCGCAGCTGACCGTAGCTCCCGGGAGCGTACCGGGGCGACGTCGCGAAAATGTTGAAGCGCCCCTTCGCGAGATCTCTGAAGACAAACCGCCCGTCCGGCGCCGTGAGTGTCCGGCGGACGGCTGGATTCGGCGTGGGCGAGAACGCTTCGACTGGCGCCCGCGACTCGAGAAGTTCACCTACGGCCGAGGGAGCAGTAGCGACCGGCGACAACGTCACGAGAACCCCCGCGACTCCGGCGCCTGAGTCCGCATCGACGACACGTCCGACGATGAGTCCGGTTGCGGGAGTTGATGGCTGTTGCGGCGTCTGTGTCGCGACGACCGCGGCGGCGCCCGCCGCAAACGCGGATACCAGCAGCCATCGAACGATGGCGCGCGAGCGATTGGACATGAGGAGCCCCGTGAGATTCTACGCCGCCGACCGATTCCGCCTCCGGGTCCTCTATTAGTGCTACACTGCAGTAGTAATGTCTAAGCCCGAGACTTTGGGGGAATTCGAGCAGTCGGCTCTTCTGGCGATCGCTCACCTGGATGACAACGCTTACGGCGTCACGATCCGCCGCGAGATTGAAAAGAGAACCGGACGGTCCGTATCCGTCGGCGCCCTGTACACCGCGCTCGATCGCCTCGAGCGCAAAGGGCTCGCGTCGTCGACGATGTCCAATCCGACGCCGGAGCGGGGAGGTCGATCGAAACGGCACTACGTGTTGCGTCCGGCCGGCGCGACAGCGCTTCGCGAAGCGCGCGCCCGGCACGATCGCATGTGGGCCGGTCTCGAAGCGGACCTGAAGGGGCGGCCATGAGCGTTCGTCCGCCCCGCCTAATTGAGTGGCTGGTCGATGTCACGTGTCCGCCGGAAGACCGTGCAGCGGTCCTCGGCGATCTCGCGGAGGACTTCGATCGAGTCGTCCATGAGCGCGGACGGCTTCGTGCCGTCGCGTTCTACTTCCATCAAGCAATCGTTTCGACAGGCCCCAATCTGCTTCGACGCATTCGATCCGTCGAGCCTTTCCGTGTCCAGCAAAGGCAGAGTGCGCGTATGTCCTCGATACTTCAGGATTTCAAGTTTGCGTCGCGGCAGCTCATGCGGCGGCCGGGTTTGGCGATCGTCGCGGGGCTCTCGATGGCCGCTGGGATCTCGCTTGCGGCGACTGTCTTCAGCCTCATCGACGCGGCCGTGCTGCGGCCTCTGCCTGTCACCGATCCCGATCGACTGACGGTGGTACTGAGCCGGCGCGGCGAGGGTGCGAACCACAATTTTTCGCACCCGGACTTCGCAGACTACCGTGCGGGGCAACGCGCCTTTGTGGACCTGGCAGCGACGGGATCCGCGACCGTCACTATCCGAACGCAAGCCGGTGCCGTGCAGTTCGGCGCGGAGATGGTCTCCGGCAACTACTTCACGACGCTCGGTGTTGGAGCCAGAGCTGGCCGCGTCCTCGCGGAGACGGACGACGATCCGGCCGCGCCGCCCGTTGCGGTCGTGACCGAGTCGCTCTGGCGGGAGGTGGCTGGCGCGGGCGCGCCGTTCGATGGCCGCCCGATCGTCGTCAACGGTCAACAGTTCTCGATCGCCGGCATCGTCGCCAGGGGTTTCACCGGCGCGCAGCTTGGCCGCGACATCCGGCTCTGGACCACGATCAATCGACAGCCAGTGATCGATCCCTCTGGCGGGCAGGTCTACTGGAATCGCCGTTCGACGAGCTGGCTGACGCTGCTCGGCCGGTTGAAGCCTGGCGTCACGCTCGACGAGGGCGGCACGGATCTGAATCGCGTCGAAGCCGCACTCCGTCTGGCCGTAGAGAGGCAGGAAAAGACCACGCTGTTCCTGGCTGAAGGCGCGCAAGGAGACTCACCGCTTCCCGGCGCTGCGGCCGGGCCGCTGCAGCTTCTCTTCGTGGCGGCGTTGCTCGTCGTGCTCGTCGCGACAGCGAACGTGGCGAATCTGCTCGCGGCGCGCGCGTCCGATCGGCAACGTGAAATGGCCGTACGTCTGGCGCTCGGCGCCGGTCGAGCCCGGCTCGTGCGATTGCTCGCAGCCGAGACCCTTCTGATAGGCGCGGCGAGCGCCGTCATGGCGCTCATTGTCGCGTCCTGGCTTGGCGGCGCCGTCGTGGCACTGCTTCCCGGGCTCAATAGCGCGACTGCTCTCGACATGAGCATCAACTGGCGGGTGGCCGGTGTTGCAGCTGGACTCGGTCTGGTCACGACGCTACTGGCGAGTCTTGCACCGATTGCGCGCGTGTGGCGTGGCGGTGGCCGTCCGCTGACTGAGTCAGGCCGTGCGATTGCGGCTGGAGGCGGCAGGCTCCGGCGCATCCTCGTCGTCGGCCAGTTCGCGTTGTCACTGGCTCTCGTCGTTGCGGCGACGCTTCTGATGCGCACGCTCGTGAATATGCGCGGCATCGGCACAGGCCTGCCGCTCGACCGCGTCGTATTGATGGCGGTCGATCCCGAGGCTGCCGGCTACAGCGCTCCTCGCGTCAAGGAGTACGTCACAACAGCGCTCGATCGACTGGCGACGATGCCCGGAGTTCGGGCCGTAGGGTTTGCGCGCGTCATGCCGCTTGGATTCGGCGGATCCCGAGGGTCGATCGAAGTGCCGGGCTATACGTCACGAATCGGCGAAGACATGGAGATCAATTTCAACACCGTGTCTCCGGGGTACTTCGATTCGCTCGAGATCGGTCTTGTCGGCGGCCGGTTCATCGATGCCACTGACGTCGCCGGCAGGCCACGGGTTGCGGTCGTCAACGAGACGATGGCTCGGCGGTACTGGCCGGACGGCGCGGCCGTCGGTCGAACGTTCAAGTACGCGGGTTCCGAAATTGTTTTCGAGGTCATCGGCATTGCCCGCGACGTCAAGTACCGGACGGTGCGCGAGGAACCAGGGCCCAGCTTCTACACCGCTGCGCTTCAGGCGACGAACGCCCGTGGCGGTGTGCTGCACGTTCGAACCGACCGAACGGCAGCCGATCTCGTGCCCGCTCTCAGACGCACGATGACCGACTTCGATCGGAACGTTCCGGTCACCCTCGTGCGAACTCTGCGGGAGCAGCGGGATCGGCACTTCACGGACGAGAGTCTTGCGATGACGATCGGCGTGATTCTCGGGGGCGTCGCGTTGGCGCTGGCCGCAGTCGGCCTGTTTGCGGCGATGTCATCCGCGGTGGGACGACGCACGCGCGAGATCGGGGTGCGGCTCGCGCTCGGCGCCCGCCCGGCACGCATCGTCGGCAACGTGCTGACGGACAGTCTGCGCCTGGTTCTGACCGGCGCCGCCATCGGCCTCATCGGGTCCTATTGGGCTACGGGGTTTGTCGAGCAGCGCCTCTACGGAATCAGCGCCCACGATCCGATGAGTTTCGTCTCGGGCGTGATCGTTCTTGGAACCGTGGCGCTCGTCGCCGCCTGGGCGCCGGCGCTGCGAGCGGCCAGGGTCGATCCGATTGAGGCGTTGAAGACCGACAGGTGACGACGAGGACGACGGGGACATGGAGCGAGCTATCGCTTGTCAACAAATTGATTGGCAGGCAAGCGTAAGTTCGTTCCTCGTCCCTGTCGTCCCTGTCGTCCCCGTCGTCCCTGAAATCACCGACAGCCCTTTGTCTCCGTCTGGATGTTGCCCAGCGAATTCACGAACCCGCCGCCGCGTCCGGATCGGACACCACCACTCTGCGATCTGATGAACGTGCTGCCGTCATCGAGCGGCAGCGTCGCCACGTTGCGGCAGAAGGCGTCCCACTTGCCATCCAGGTAGAGGTACTGCTCGACGTTGGAGAGGTAGAACGCGCCGACGGTGCCGCCGCGGGCCTTGAGATATTGGCCGACCGCGCGGATGGCTTTGGGTCCGCCGAAATCGCCGACCACGGGCACGACCAGATTCCTTGACTGCAGATCCTTCAGCCATGTGAAGCCGGCTTCGGTGGCGAGGTAGCTGCGCTCGTTTCCGGCGGCGTCGCTGGCCACCATCAGGTCCCAGTAGGTCGGCTCCATCCGCAGGTGATAGCCGCTCGCGTAGAACGTGCGATAGATGGTGTCGATGCTGTCGAGGTCGCTGCGCGCCAGCGGCAGGTTGCGGGTCTTCGTCAACAGGTCCTTGATCGCCGTCAGGTTCTTCTGGAGGAGCGCATCCTCCGTCCTGATGCGGTCAAAAGCCTGGAAGATCCGATCGACGCTCGAAGCCGGGCTGAGTCCCGGCGGACGTGGTATCGAGAACAGCATCGACACGAAGTCCGCGCGGTCGGCGGAAAGCTCGAAGATTGCCTTGTACATCAGCTGCATCGCGAGGTTGCCGCGCCTGATGTCGAAGATGATGGCCATCCTCGGTTTCGTGGCCACCATGTACGTGTAGTTCTGCTCGGGGCCGACACCAAGGTAGACGCGGCCGGGTCTGACCCGCGTCATGAGATCGGGAATCACATGCTGGTAGAGCAACTCGTTGGACGTGAAATTCGTGATGTCCGCGTTGCGGAAGTACCCGCCTGGTTCGGACGACTCCTGGCTCAGCTTCCAGAATTCTTCATCGGTGAGCCGCTCGGGGAGGTCGGTCCCAAGGCCGGCCCGGAGGGCGGCCACGAGCGCAATCACGACGATCGCGCCAGGAATGATGGGGTAACGGCGCATTCGCCGCGATGCTAGCATGCAACGCGCGTTGGCCCGCGCGTACAAACAGGAGGCGCCCGTGTTTCGGACCCGCATATTCGCCGCAACTCTGTCGCTCGCAGCCGTTGCACCGATCCTCGGCCAGGCGCCCGACCCGTCATTCACCAGCCGCTTCGACGTGGACAAGAACGACCTCGCCTCAACAGGCCGCAATCCGTTCTTCGTGCTCGAGCCCGGCTACACACTCACACTCGAGGGCGGCAGCGTGAGGCTCGTGATCACGGTGCTCAATGAAACAAAAACCGTTGACGGCGTTGAGACGCGCATCATCGAGGAGCGGGAATCGGACAAGAACGAGCTCGTCGAGGTGTCGCGAAACTACTACGCCATCAGCCGCCGCACGAACGCGGTCTTCTACTTCGGCGAAGACGTGGACATGTACAAGGCCGGCAAGGTCGTGGACCATGAAGGCGCGTGGTTGTCCGGCGTCAACGGCGCCAGATTCGGCCTGATGATGCCGGGCCTGCCGCTGATGAGGGCGCGCTACTTCCAGGAAATCGCCCCCAAGGTCGCGATGGACCGCGCCGAAATCGTGAGCATGACGAAGGCGATGGCCGTGCCCGCGGGGAAGTTCACGAATGTGCTCGAGACGCTCGAGACGACGCCTTTGGAACCGCTCGCGAAGGAATCGAAGTACTACGCGGCTGGCGTCGGGCTCATTGGAGACGGGGAGCTCAGGCTCGTGAAGTACGGCCGCTAGACCCTGTCCATCTCAAGCACCGTCGCCAGAAGCACGTTCGCGCCATTGGCGCAGTCTTCCCACTTCGTGAGCTCGCGCGGCGAATGGCTGATGCCGCCGACGCTCGGCACGAAGATCATCCCCATGGGCCCGAGCTGCGCGATCACTTGTGCGTCGTGGCCGGCGCCGCTGGGTTGACGGCGGTTCGACAGTCCCAGTGACCTTGACGCGCGCTCGATCGCGCGCTGCACATCTTCGGTGGCGAGCGCCGGTGGGTTGGTGCTGAGCTCGTTGATCTCGATCTTCGTTTTCGTACTCGCCGCGATAGCCGCCGCGCGCTGGCGGATGTCGGCGACGATCTCGTTCATCTTCGGCGTCGACAGATCGCGCACTTCGACCGTCATTCTGACTACGCCAGGGATCACGTTGGGCGCGTTGGGCTCGACGTTGAGCTGGCCGACGGTCCCGACCTGCCGGCCCGGCTTGGCGTTCACGGCCTCGCGGACGGCGAGTGTCAGCTGCGAAGCCGCAATGAGTGCATCCTGACGCTCCGCCATCGGCGTCGTCCCCGCGTGGTTGCCGAATCCCGTCACGATCGCCGAGTACCGTTGAATGCCGACGATGCCCTCGACGACGCCGACCTCCACTTTGTCCCGTTCCAGCGTGCCGCCCTGTTCGATGTGCAGCTCGATGTACGCGTGGTGCGCGCCCTTCGGCCGAACTGCGTCCATGATCCGATCCGGGTCGCCGCCGATCTTCCGGACGCAGTCGCGGCGCGTCATCCCGTTCCACACCGCGTCCATGTCCGAAGGTTTCACGTCGCCTGCGACGATGCGGCTGGCGGCGAGGCCGCGGCCGAACGCAACGCCCTCCTCGGCGGACCAGACAACGATCTCGAGCGGATGCCGCGTGCGCGTACCGGCGCGGTCGAGCGCTTCGATGGCACTGAGCGCGGCAAGCGATCCGAGATCGCCGTCGAAGTTTCCTCCGCTTGGGACCGAGTCGATGTGGGAACCGAAGAGAATCGGCGGAAGCGACGCATCCGTGCCCGTGCGCTTCGCGAAGATGTTGCCGGCGGGATCGATGCGTGGCTCCAGCCTGGCTCCGCGCATCAGATCGATCACGTACTTCCGCCCGGCGACGTCGGCGTCTGAGTAGGCGACGCGGCTGACTCCGTCGGCGAACGTGCCGCCGGCGGGACGGCCGTGAACACTCAGAGCCTCGAGCCGCTGCCGCAACATCGCGGCATCGACTCTCGGGGATTGGCTGTTCAAGTTCGAAGTACGAAATTCGAAGTTCGAAACACGGAGGGGCACGGAGGCAGCGGCCATCGCCGTCGTCGCCAGAAATTCCCTCCGTGTGCGCATCGCGGAACCGCCTTGCAGGTTGCAGGTTGCAGGTTGTAGGTTGATCAGCGCTTGGTTCGCGCCGCCATCTCCGCCTTCAGAACCTCTACCGCCTTCTCAACCTGCATATCCCGTTTCGCCGTGTGTGACATCGGCGTGTTGTCGACCGACACGTCCGGCGGCACGCCGAAGTTCTCCATATTCTGGCTGTCCTTGGTGATCCACACACCCGTGCCCGGTGTCCGGATCGCCGAACCGTCGAGCAGCGTGTATGACCCCGTCCCAATCACGGCGCCCATCGTCGGGACGCCGATGACCTTGCCAAGACCGAGCGCACGGAAGCCGGCGGGGAACATCTCGGCGTCCGAGGCCGAGCGTTCGTTCTGCATCACGACCATCGGCCCGTAGAAATTCTGCGGGCGCGGCTGGCGGACGCCGGCGTCGCGGCCGACGGTGTACTGGTATTCGCGGCCGGCGAGGATCTGCAGCAACTCTTGGTCGATGCCGCCGCCGCCGTTGAAGCGCTGGTCGATGACGAGCGCCTTCTTCGTGCGGTTCGCGGCGAGGTCGAGCTGGAACTGGCGTAGCGACGGCGCATCCATCGCGCGGATGTGGAGATAGCCGATCTCGCCGTTGCTCAGTTTGTCGACCATCACGCGCCGATCCTCGACCCACCGTGCGTACTGGAGATCGCCGAAGTTGCCGCCAGGCGTGATCGCGACTTCCCAGGCGCCGTCCTTCACCGGCTTGTCGTTGACGAGGAAGCGCAGCTTGTTCGTGGACGGGAACGTCAGCCTCTGCCAGTAGTTGTCTGTCGTTTTCAGATCGCGATCGTCGAGGGCGAGGATGTAGTTGCCCTCCGCAATCTTCAGGAAGTCGTGGTCGGCGGGCCCATCCTTATAGATGTGGCCGACGCGATAGAAACCGGACGGGTCGAACGTCACGTCGAACCCGGGCTGCCGCGTGGCGCCCGTCGACGGCCCCGCGTCCGAGGGGCCGCCGCTCACGCCCGTGTGCGACGCGTTCAGCTCGCCGATCATCATCATCATGACGTTCTGCAGCTCGTCCTGATCGACTAGATAGGTGAGCAGCGACTCGTACTTCGTCCGCATCGCCGGCCACGACACGCCGTGCATCTCGGAGTCGTAGAAGCGATTCTTCATGATGCGCCAGCCCTCGTTGAACACCTGCTGCCGCAGCTGTCGCTTGTCTACCTGGATCGTCGCCGTGTAGGTGACCTGACGCGCAGTTCCGCTCGCGTCAGGAGCCGCGGCCGCACCGCCGGCCGCACCGCCGCCTCTGCTTCCACCACCACGGCCGCCGCCGGCTGCCGCGACCGGCGCCGCCGCTCCACCGCCGCCGGTCCCGAGCGTCGCGGCGTAGAGTCCCGTTCCCGAGCGGAAATACAGCGTGCGTCCATCACGCGTGAAGGCCATGCCCGCGCCGGGCGCGCCGCCGCCTCCTCCACCACCGCGTCCGCCGCCGCGGCCTCCGCCATCAGCGGCCGCTGCTGCCGGCGGCACTCGCGTCAGCGCGTTCGTCTCGACATTGACGATGTAGATGCCGGCGATGCCCGCGGCCGCGCCCGCGGTCGTGCTCGAAAGATTGAAGGCGACGGAACGGCCGTCCGGCGACGCAAGCAGGCCGCTGACCGAGTCACCCGGCAGCGGAATCTGCCGAGATCGACGCGCGATTCCGTTCCAGTCAATCTGGACCGTGGGCGTCGCCGCTCCTCCCGCACCACCGGCTCTTCCCCCAGCGGCGCCCGCCGCCTGTGCCGCGATCGCCTGTGCCTCGTTGTCGACGTCCCGGTTCAGCGGATCGCGTTCCTGGTCCCGGAGCGGCGTCGCCCACATCGTTGTCGTGGTCGTGATGCCTCCCTGGCTCGCGATGCCATTGCTGAAGCCTTCCGCTGATGTGAAGACGATGTAGCGGCCGTCGCCTGTCCAGACGGGGTTGGCCTCGGAGTAATGGACGCGGTCCTCGGTGATGTGGCGCTCCTCACCTCCGGTGATTGCCGCGACGTATACGTGCGAGCGCAGCGTCCGGTCCTGCTTGGAGAATGCCACCCATTTGCTGTCGGGCGAGATCGAGAAGTTACCGATGCGCGCGACGGTGTCGGATGTGACGGTCGCCGTGCGGCCGTCGGCGACCGCGTAGCTGTAGAGCTTCTTGTCCGCGGCCGTGTAGAGCAGCGCTTTCGAGTCCGGCGTCCACTGCATCGCGCCTTTCTCGTTGTCGAGATTGGTGATCTGCTTCGGTGACTTGCCGTCTGGGTCGGTAACCCAGAGCTCGTCGCGGCCGGACTTGTCGGACATGTATGCGATGAACTTGCCGTCGGGCGACCACTTCGGCGACTGGCTGCGCGACGCCATGTTGTCCGGCGCGATGCGGGTGATGTCGCCACGGTTCGTTGCGATCGTGAGAATCTGCCCTCGCGCGGAAATCACCGCGCGCTGGCCTGACGGGGACAGGTCGAACGCGTCCACCTCGTTCTGAATCGTCGCGACCTCGAACTCGTTTTCCTTGTCGTCGGTGGCGATGTCGATCTTGATCTCGCTGGAGCGGCCGGACGCCACGTCGAGCTTCCAGACACCGAAGCTCTCCTCGTACACGATCGTCCTGCCGTCGGCCGACATCGCCGGCCAGAACAGGCTGCCGCTCGTGTGCTTCGTCAACTGCACGGGCGCGCCGCCGCCCGCCGGTACTCGATAGATGTTGTTGGCGCTGCGATAGACGTCGGCCGCGCCAGGCCTGATCGCTTTCTCGTTGGGCAGCGGGTCGCCGACGAAGTAGATGTGGTTGTCCGCGCCCCACATCGGCCAGTAGCGGTTGTACTGCTCGTCACTCAAAAGCGCGCGATATGTCTTCGCCGAAAGATCCGCTATCCACAGATCGGCGGCGTAGCTGCCGCGGTAGTGCTTGCGCGTCCACGTCGCGGGATGACGGTTGAACACGAGCGAGCGGCCGTCAGGCGAGAAGTCACCGTAGTAACCCCAGTCCACAGGCAGCGGCTTTTCCGGCCCGCCTGCGACCGGCACCTGGTAGAGCGTCGCGACGTTCGGGAACACGCCGTCACCGTGCGCGGATCGGAAGAGCACCTGCTGGCCGTCCCTCGACCAGCCGACGACATCGTCGCCGCCGGAGAACCAGGTGAGCTGCCGTGGCGTGCCGCCGTTTGTCGAGATGACGAAGACGTCGTTGTTGCCGAAGCGATTCGATGAGAACGCGATCCACCGACCGTCCGGGGAAAATCGCGGGTACACCTCGCGCGCCGTGTTCACCGTGAGGCGCAGCGGATTCGAGCCGTCCTCGCCGGCGATCCAGATGTCGCCCATGTAGCTGAACGTAATGCGTCCAGCGTGATAGTCCGGGTAGCGCGCCAGCTTGATGGCGCCGCTCGGCGCGGTCCCGGCTTGAGCCGGAGCGGCAGACTGCGCCAGTGGATGCGATGGGACAAACGTCCACACCAGAGCGACAACGAGTACGACGCCGAGCGTGAACCGACGAGCCATGTGAAGCCTCCGGGGAAACGGGCCGATGTTACACCGCGAAGCCCCGAACGTAGTGAGGGCGCTGAGCGTCCCAAGACAAGCGCGTGGGGGTGGGGGCCCCACGCGAACCAGAAAAAAGTAAGATTCCGGCCATGCGAAAAGCTGTTTTCAGCGCTGCAGCCTTGGCCGCCGTCATGGTTTTGGCCCACACTGGCCTCGAGGCCGGCCAGGCTGTCGATCCCACGAAGGTTGACGCGGTCTTTGCGCGCTGGACGTCGTCGACTCCTGGATGCGCGGTCGGCGTCGGTGTCGGCGGGCGCAGCGTGCTGGAGAAGGCGTACGGCATGGCCGACCTCGAGCACGACGTGCCGAACAAGGCC
The DNA here is from genome assembly GCA_035606665.1 of Vicinamibacterales bacterium. Lineage (GTDB taxonomy): Bacteria > Acidobacteriota > Vicinamibacteria > Vicinamibacterales > SCN-69-37 > DASUGC01. Next base: position 116,283 of record DATNEY010000009.1, read on the forward strand.
GACACCATCTTCGAAGCCGGGTCGGTGTCGAAGCAGTTCACTGCGATGGCTGTGCTCCTGCTCGCGGCGGAAGGGAAGCTCTCGATCGACGATCCGGCGCGGAAGTACGTTCCAGAGCTGCCGGACTACGGGGTGCCGCTGACGATCCGCCACATGCTCACGCACACGAGCGGCCTGAGGGATTGGGGCAGCCTGGAAGGGATAGCCGGGTGGCCGCGAACGACGCGTACGTACACGCATGCGCACGTGGTGGAAATCCTCGGCATGCAGAAGGCGCTCAACTTCACCCCGGGCTCGCACTACTCGTACAGCAATTCCGGCTACAACCTGGCGGCCGTGATCGTGTCCCGCGTCGGCGGCATGCCCTTCGCCGAGTTCAGCCAGAAACGGATCTTTCAGCCGCTCGGGATGACACGCACGTCGTGGCGCGACGATTTCACGCGCATCGTGAAGGATCGCGCGATCGCGTACTCGGGCAGCGGCGCGGGCCTGCGGCAGGACATGCCGTTCGAGAACGTGCACGGCAATGGCGGACTGCTCACAACCGTCGGCGATCTGTTGAAGTGGAATGAGAACTTCGTTTCACCGAAGGTCGGGGACGCCGCGCTCGTCGCGCGCCAGCAGGCGTTGGGGAAGTTCACGAGCGGCGTGACGCAGTCCTACGCGTCCGGCTTGATGGTCGGGATGTACAAAGGATTGCCCGAAGTGAGCCACAGCGGATCGACCGCGGGCTACCGGGCATTTCTCACGCGGTTCCAGGATCCGCATGTATCCGTGGCGGTTCTCTGCAACGCCGGCACCGCGGACGCGACCGCGGCTGCCCATGCGGTCGGCGACCTGTATCTCGCCGGCAAGATCAACCCGAACGCTCCGAGGCCGCCCGCGGTAGCGGAGACGCGCAGTCCGCTCACAGCGATTGTCCGCGACGACTCCTTCAAACCTTCAGCGACGGAGCTCGCGACCTTCACCGGCACGTACGTCAGCGACGAGATCGAGACGACGCTCGTCGTGGAAGTAAGAAACGGTGAGCTGGTCGTGAAGCGCCGGCCAGATTCCGTGATTCCGCTACGTCCGCATTCGCGCGACAGATTCGACGCCGGCGGCGGCATCGGTCTAATGACGTTTCATCGCGCCGGTGGCCGCGTGACCGAGGTCGGCATCACGCAGGATCGCGTCTGGGATCTGCGGTTCCGAAGGCAGTGAAGATGGTGAAGGTCATGTGTGCCCGACTTCACAGTCTTCACCACCTTCACTATCTTCCAAATCGCGGATTCACGATGTTGTTGAAGATGGAGCCGAACCGGTACGTGAGATTCACCGAGAAGTCCACCCGGTAACCGCTCTGCAACTCGCGCACCCTGAGCAGTACTTCCTCGGGTGTAGCGCCGCGGCTCGGGAGTGCGATCTGGTCGCGGATGCGCGACGCCGAGCCGTCGAGGTTCAGCGACAGGCCGCGTGAAATCCTGAACGACAGCTCGCCTCCGACCTCGAACCGGTACTTGCTCAGATCATGCAGGTACTGCTTGAACCCGGCGTTGACCTGTAATTCACCCCATGGCTGAACGGCTTCGAGCGTCGTGTCCAGCGCGTGCACGGGATTCGTCTCGCTCAGTTTGCCGAACAGTGTGAGCTCGTTGTACCTGGAGTGCTCGACGCCCGCGGAATACTTGATGCGAAGCTGGCGTGAGGCGTAGTCGGCGTACGGAAAGATGTTGTACTCAACGGCGGGCGCGAACACGACACGCAGCCGCTGGTTGCCGAACGTCGAGGAGTTCACGCCGCCCTCGATCGCGGCAGACCAATGCGCGCCAAGGGCGCGTCCGACGAATCCCTCCAGGCCGCGCTGCCGTCTCGTCACCTTGACGGTGCCGCCACCATCCTCATCGTCGTCAAGCGTGAATTCCTCTTCGTTGTTCTCGGAGTTCGCGCCGAAGCTCAGGATCCACTTTTCGGTGACGCGGTCGGCGCTCGCGCGGACCTGCCAGTCCCACTCCTTGTTGCTCTCCTGCTTGTCGATCGATCCGCCGCCGCGCAGGCTGAACACCCACGCCTTCCACGGGTCGTCCTTCACCGTGGTCTGCGATGCACCCGCCGCGCCGCCTTCGACATCGACCTTCAGGTTGCGAATGCCGGCGCGTTCCGCGTACCAGACCAGGCCGACCGTCATCGTCCGCAACATCTGCTTGCGGCGGGCGTCTTCCGTGTCGCCGCTCTCGGAGATGGCTTTGAGGTCGGTGTCCACGCCCTGCAGGCGGCCCACGCCGATGAATCGGAGCACCACTTCGCGGCCGCCCCCGCCGGTTGAGTTCGTGGCTGAGAGCACCTGCACGTCGGCGTCCTGGGGCTGCCGCACGAAGTCCACCCAGTCGATCTCCTCGCGGATGAATTCGGAAAAGCACTCGCACTCGAGGAACACCCGGAGCCTGGCCGTTGCTGACTGGGCGGCGGCCGCTGTCGATCCGAGACAGACCAGCAGGATGGCTGCGAGAACGCGTTGCATGCGTCCGGAGCCTAACCGTGAGCCAGGTGCAGGTCAACCTGCGCCCGATTTCTACAACGTCCGTTCGACCATCCAGAACAGTCCCGTCAGAGCAATCGCGGCCGAGAGTGGCCGGACGACGAACTGCCGCTCCGTGTCTATCGTCAGCCTCAGCGACCGGATGATGCACGCGGCGCCGGCAATGACGGCGAGCTGTCCGAGCTCAACTCCAATGTTGAAGCCCACGAGCGCTCCCGCCAGGTTTTCTCCGGCGAGTCCAAGGTCCGCCATCGCGCCCGCGAAGCCGAGGCCGTGAAGCAGGCCGAACCCAAAAACCGCCACAAGCCGCCCGTACGAGACGTTGCGCGCGAGGAGGTTCTCGAGGGCGATGAACGCGATCGACGCCGCAATCAGCGGTTCGACGATCCGCGCGGGCACGCTCACCGCGCCGACGACCGCCAGCGCGAGTGTCAGTGAATGCGCGAGCGTGAAGAGGCTGACCTGAAGAATGACGGCACGTTTGGTCGTCGCCACCAGGTACAGGCCCAGCATGAACAGCACGTGGTCCAGGCCGCCTGGGAGGATGTGCGTAAAGCCCTGCGGAATGAGCCGCACAGCCGAGCGCGCAATGCCGCGCCACCCGGGCGCGCCGGATTCGTTCAGCTGGTACTCGCGGCTCCACTCGTGTCCGGCGAGCCATTCGTACGCGTCGAGATTGACGTCCGACCTGGTCCGCACGACAGCCAGTGGATAGGCGCCGAGGAACAGTTGCGTTCGCCAGCGGACTGCGTCCGCGCCGCCTGTCACACCGCCGGCCAGGTGCATCGTGATGAGGCCCTTGCGGTTGGGCGTGTTCTCCAAGCCGCGCCATTCGAGATCGACCCGTCGTCCGTCAATCTCCAGATCGACAAGCCGGACGATGTCCGAGGCCTGCGCGCCCAGTCCCTCCAGCGTTCGCGCGAGGATTTCGGCATCCGCCGAGATGTCAACGCGCACCTTGCCGTCGCCAGGAACTTCGACGACAACGAACGCAGACGACGTCGGGTGCGCTTGCGGCACGGACGTCAGGAACAGCCAGATCAGAACGACGAGCGCGACGCGGACCCGTGTCATTTGAGCGCCGGTCTTTCGGTGAGGCGTACGGCTTCCGCAAGCGCGAGTTTCTTCGAGGCCTCACCGGCACGTCCGAGCGCGCGGAGTACATCCGCAGCCAGGGTGAGCGACGCGGACGTGGGTGCGCCGGAGTCAAGCTGGTCCAGCAGCTTGAGCGCTGCGAGGTGGTCGCCGTTGTTGTGCGCAACACGCGCTTGTCCTTCCACTGCCAGCGGATAGCGCGGAAATAGATGAATGGCGTGGTCGAACTCACGTGCCGCGCGGCCACGCTGGCCGCTCGCAAGGAGGAGCGCGCCGAGTTGGGCGCGATGCCAGGCCAGGGCTTCGACGTCGCTCGGGCTCGTCGCCTCGAGCGCCATCGACATGAGCCGGATGGCGCCGGGCAAGTCTCCGGAGAGCTCGCGCGCGTACGCAACCCGGGCGTAGCTGGCGGCGTCCGGCCGCATCGCCACCATGCGATCGAACGCGGCAAACGCGCCCGCGCGATCGCCGAGTTCCAGTCTCGAGTCGCCGATGATTCCGTAGGCTGCCGCGTCGGCCGGCTGCATCTGAAGACAGCGCTCGGCTTCGCGGATCGCCTCTTCGAACTTGTGCTGTGAGGCAAGCGCGGCTGCGAGCAGCCGCTGAGCCTGGTACCGATAGAGGACCGCCGGCTGCGCGTCGTCACGCCGCGCGAGCAGCGTTCGAACAACCCGCTCGGCCTTGACTGCCGGCGCCGCATGACCGGCGACGCGCGCCTGGCGGAGGAGGGCGTCGGCGAGTCGCAGCGCGGCCGCTCGATCCGAAGGCGTTGACGCAAGTCGCGCTTCCATCTCGCGGACGGTCGAATCGAGTTCCTCGCGCGATGTTCCCGGTGCGCCGGGAGCGCCGAGCGATGGCGCGGGAAGCAACGAGCGGCCCGTGGCCGCGGGGTGACTGCACCCCACGGCCACGAGAGCGCCAAGCAGGACGATTGTCCGGACTTGAGGGAACGACACGGCTATTTGTTTCCGGCGTGAGGCGTTGCGACGTACGGGAACACGAGCAGGAACGGCTTGTCGTTCGCCCCGACGCCGTCGCCGAGCTGCGCGTTGATACCGCCGTTGAACGACGGCGTGAGCGGCGTCGCGCCGGCCATCGCGCGCAGCGCGATATCGACGACGTCATCGGTCAGCCGGCGGCCGTTCGGGAAACCGGCGACGTCGCCGCCGAGCACGCCGAGCGGGTTCGGGTTGAAGACCGGGGCGATCGCCGTGTTGAGCCGCAGCATTTCCGACGGCTTCACATTGGGCGGCTGGTTGAGTCCCGGGATGCCGGTCAGGAAGATGGTGACCAGGTCGTTGCGCGGCGCGGCCGGGGACTGGATGCCGAAGAGCAGCGACAGCAGCTTCGGCACTTCGGGATCCTGGACGAACGGCAGCGCGGCGGCGTCTTCGGTCGGCTGCAAGGAATTGAAGAGATCCTTGGCCGCTCTCGGGATAACGACTTCGTTGACGAGCGGCTGGCCGAGCCGGGACACCTGCACCATCGTGCCGACGGCCTTTTCCTCGCCGTCCTTGCGATTGGTGATGGACGGACGGCTGGCCGTGGACCAGATGCCGATGACGGCGTTCGGATCGCTCGCGTTCGCCGGACGCATGCCGTTGGCCGTGAGCGAGGCGATGGGAATCTCGATCGCGATCGTGTGGACGTTGTAGCCCGCGAGCGAGTCCTTGTTGTCCGTGTCCGCGGGCGGGACGGCCAGGAGGTCGAAGACGTTCAGGTCCACGAAGAACGGATCGTCACGCTGTCCTGCGAACACACGGATGCCGCCCGGGAGATCGCGCACGGCCGCGGCCGCCAGGTTCTCGTAGTTCGGTGTCGACCTGACGCCCACGTTCACGGGCGGCGTGGGCAAATCCTTGCCGAGGACCGACGACTTGTTGCCGCCGAAACCGCCGTTGCCGTTGAGGCGGGTGACCGTGTACGACTGGCGGACGTTGAAGTTCAGCGAGTCGAGCGAATCGATCGGGCCCGTGTTGTACAGGAACGTGTTGCCGTTTCGGACGCTGGTCTTGAACTGGAACTGGAACGTCACGTCCTCGCGGGCGTCGCCGTTGTTATCGATCTTGATCGCGTACACGACGTTGTCGTCGAACTTGTAGAAGTTCGGTCCGCCGTACGGCGCTTCGAGCGGAATGAAGTTCGCGATGATCGTGACCTTGTCGGGTGTCGAGGGGCTGACGAAGGCGTAGAGGTCGGTGTTGTCGGCCAGCGGATCGGCGCTGATGAGCGGCGCTTCCCGATGGCTCGAGGCCTGCACCGGCCAGAAAGCCGCTGCGCCGACGGCGGCCGCGACGGCGAACACACATGCGAGGATTCGAATGGGCTTCATGAAATCTCCTTCACCGACCCCTACGGCCCTTACGCATTTCTGGATTGACTTATTGATGCATTGACCGATTGAAGGCATGGCCAATCGGTCAATAAGTCAATCCGGCAATCCAGCAATGAACCTGAGCCGTAGTAACCTCGTGAGCCACGTGTCCGAGGCACCGTTTTCAAGACCCGGGGAGGACGCCGAGCGCGATCGGCAGGCCATCCGCGCCGTCGCGCGCGGGTCGGGCGATGCTGTCTCGGAGCTCTACGATCGGTACGGCGCCACGGTGTACGGTCTCGCGCTCAGGGTGCTCGGGCAGCCCGACCTGGCGGAGGAAGTCGTCCAGGACGTGTTCGCGCAGGTGTGGCGTGAGGCCGGCCGGTACGACACGTCACGCTCGACGGTCGCGGGGTGGATCGTGATGCTGACCCGGACGCGCGCCATCGATCGGCTGCGCGCCCGCAAGGCGCGCCCCGATCTCAGCGCGCCGGTGGAGACGAGCGAGACGATGCCGATCGCGTCGCCCGATCGCACGCCGGAGACGTCGACGATCGTGGCGGAGGATACCCGGCTGGTGCGGGGCGCGCTCGCGCGGCTGCCGGATCAGTTTCGATCGCTCGTCGAACTGGCGTACTACGAGGGTCTCACTCACAGTGAAATCGCCGCCCGCACCGGCATTCCGCTCGGCACCGTGAAGACGCGCCTGCGGAACGCGATGGGCACTTTGCGGAGCGCACTGGCATGACGCACGAGGAAATCAAAGATCTGCTGCCGGCGTACGCGCTGGGCGCGCTCGATGCGGACGAGCAGCGAGAGGTGTCGGCCCACGTCGCGACGTGCGCCGAGTGCGCCGCCGAAGCCGGCGCACTCGGCCGCGTCGTCGAAGGGATCGGCCTCGATGCGGCGCCGGTGACGCCGCCGCCGGCGCTGAAAGGACGAGTGCTGGCGCGGATCGAGCAGGAGCGCGAAGGCCGCGTGCCGTCGCTGGCGCGCATGCCGGTGACACCGTCCCAGGCGCCGGCCGCGCGCCCGTTCTGGGCGCACGGCCTGGCGCTCGCCGCGAGCCTCGCGCTCGCGGTCGGTGCGTCCGCCTACGCTTGGGCGCTGCGATCCGAGATCTCGACTCTGCGCGGTGACGTCGCCGCGACAAGTGAAGAAGCGGCGAAGCTGCGCGGGGAGCTGGCCTCGCTGCGCCGGAACTGGGTCGAAGTCACGCGCGCGATGGACGTGTTGCGCGCGCCCGACATGCTGAAGGTGGATTTGAAGGGTCAGGCGCCCGCGCCCGGATCGACCGGCCGCGCCTTCTGGAGCCGCAGCGCCGGTTTGACGTTCACCGCTGACAACCTTCCGGCGCTGCCTCCCGGCCGCGTTTATCAGTTGTGGAGCATCAAAGGATCCGTCGCCACGGGTGCAGGTACGTTCACCCCGGATGCCCGCGGCTCCGCATCAGTTACCACATCGGTCGCTGCCGGTGCCGAGGTGCCCGATGCTTTCGGCGTGACGATCGAACCCGCCGGCGGCTCCGCAACGCCGACGATGCCTATCGTTTTGGTGGGCGCGTCGAAATAGTCCGAGGGGCTTCGCCCCTGCGGGTACCCCTACGGCGTCGCTCGCGGGGACCCCTTCGCCCCGCTCCGCTCCGCCGGGTCGTTCGCTGACGCTCAGTCACGGCCAGGTCCTATCGTTTCAAGTCGCCGTAGTCGGGCATGTAGGTCTTGAGGCCGCCCGAGGGCGTGTTCTTCGAGTAGCCGGCGACCAGCTGGCGCTCGTATCGCGACGCGAAGAAGTCGAACGGATCCTTCGGATCGCTGTCGATGAGCTGCAGCTCCGCCGGCCGCATCGTCAATCGGCCGAACGTGATGGTGGACCCTGAGAAATAGATGTAATTGGGTGCCTTGGGATCGGGCGGCGGAGGTATGGGCCTGGTTTCCGCGCCCGGCGTCCCAAACCCCTGCACGAGCCTGTCGCCGACGATCGCAACGCTCGCGAGGCGTCCCCGAATCTCCGGCGGCGGCACGATCTGACCGGGCGAGAGAATCACGTCATTGCCGTCGATCTCGATGCCGCGCCGGTTCTTCAGGTTCACGACGTTGTCCAGCTCCAGACCGAACAACTCCATCAATGACTTTGCCGGGACGCCAAGCGCGCTGACCTTCTCGGTCTGAAGTCTCAAGCGCCCGTCCTCCGTCACCGAGACCGACGCTTTCATCGAGATCGGAATCGGCACGCCCTTATGGAGCTTTGCCTTCTGCTTGAGGCGGCCCTCATCGACCTCCACCGTGATGTCGCTGAGTGGCGAACCGTCGTACTTGAACAGAACGTCGTTCATGAGGTGCCCGAGGCTGGCCATGTCCATCGAGATGTCGCCGGAGAACACGTGCAGCACGTATGAATTCTGGTCATCGAAGACCGGCGCCTGATTGGGTTTGCGGCTGACCATCTCTCCCCGCAGTGACGCGATGTCGAGCATGATGCCCTCGGCAACATGAAGGCGAACGTTCTTCATCTCGATCTGTACGGGTGCAACGGCAGCAGGCGTAGGCGAGGGAGTCTGCTGCGGCGTGGGAATCGCCGCCGGCGCATCTGGGGACGCACCGCGACTACAGGAAGCGGCGGCGATACACAGGAGCGCGATCAGCCAGGCCATGCCTCCACCATGCCAGGGTTGCACGCGATCGTCCACTCGATCGGACCCGCAAGGGTACGCAAGCAATTACCCACACCAAAACATTCAATGAAATCGTGAAAACTCTGGCACGGATGTTGGAGTGATGTGGTGTGAACAGCTCACGAGCTTCGCGAGTGAGCCCGCGCGAACGGCGCGGGGCGAAGGGACCCCGCGAGAGAGCGCGTAAGGGGGGTGCGGCGGGGACGAAGTCCCCCCGCAGTAAACATGACTGGTAAATACCTCGTCGGCGCGGCGGGAATGGCTGTGGGCGCATTGCTCACGTTGATGGTTGGTTCGTGGACGACGTCCGCGCAGGAAACGAGGGAGACCGCGGTGAGTTATCGCGACGCTGGTGACGTCCGGTCGCTTTCTGTGGTCCGTCCGGTCGCTGCGAGGAGACCCGTCGCGACGAGAAACGTCGTGGCGGATGCGCCGGTGCGCCGGACGTCCACGAGCGTGGTCCGCACGGAACCGAAGCGCTCCTGGCAGAAGACCGCGCTCGTTATCGGCGGATCGGCCGGTGCCGGAGCCGGTGTCGGAGCCCTCGCAGGCGGCAAGAAGGGCGCGCTGATCGGTGCGGCGATTGGCGGCGGCGCGGCATCGCTGTTCGAAGCCATCAAGCGAAAATAGGTGAAGGCCGGGGCTTAAGCCCCGGCCGTCCTTTGTGTACCATCCAGCTTCATGAAGAAGCTGGTTCTCGGCGCGATTCTCCTGACCGTCGCCTGCTCGTCTGGCGCGGCCTCCACGCAGAACCCAAATGCCCAGCGCTGGCAGGACCAGGCGGCGCGCGTGACGATTACGCGCGACGACTGGGGGATCGCGCACGTGCGCGGCAAGTCGGACGCCGATGCGGTGTTCGGCATGATCTACACGCAGGCCGAGGACGACTTCAACCGTATCGAGACGAACTACCTGAATTCGATGGGCCGGCTCGCGGAAGCCGAGGGCGAGAGCGCGATCTATCGCGACCTCCGCATGAAGATCTTCATCGATCCCGCGGACATCAAAGCTCAGTACGCCAAGGCTCCCGACTGGCTGAAGGCGCTTATGAACGCCTGGGCGGACGGCCTCAACTTCTATCTCTTCACGCACCCGGAGGTGAAGCCGCGCGTCATCAAGACGTTCGAGCCGTGGATGGCGCTCACGTTCAGCGAGGGCAGCATCGGCGGCGATATTGAGCGCGTGAATCTCCGGACGCTGGAGAGATTCTACTCAGGTTCCCGGGGTTCCCTAGGTTCCTTGGGTTCGGTCAGCGGAGAACCAAGTGAACCAACGGAACCTCGTGAACTCAAGGAACCCGAACCGACGGGCTCCAACGGATTCGCCATCGCACCCTCGAATTCGGCGACGAAGAAAGCGCTGCTCTGGATCAATCCGCACACCTCATTCTTCTTCCGATCCGAGCTGCAGATGGCCAGTGACGAGGGGCTCAACGCGTACGGCGCGGTGACGTGGGGCCAGTTCTTCATCTATCAAGGGTTCAACGAGCGCGCTGGCTGGATGCACACGTCGAGCGGAGTCGACAACATCGACGAATACGCCGAGACCGTCACGAAGAAGGGCGCCGGTTACGTTTACAAGTACGGAGCCGAAGAGCGTCCGCTCTCCGAAACGAAGATCACGGTGCCTTACAAGACCGCGACCGGTACCGCCACAAAGGACTTCATCGTCTATCGCACGCATCACGGCCCCGTCGTACGCGAGAACGCCGGAAAGTGGATGGCCGTGCGCATGATGCAGGAGCCCCTCAAGGCGCTCACGCAGTCCTACACGCGCACGAAGTCCAGGAATTATCAGGACTTCCGCAAGTCAATGGATCTGCACACGAACTCGTCGAACAACACGATCTTCGCGGACGCCGAGGGCAACGTCGCGTACTTCCACGCGAACTTCGTTCCGAAGCGCAACCCGAAGTTCGACTGGTCGAGGCCGGTGGACGGCAGCGATCCAGCCGCCGAGTGGGGAGAGCTCCACTCGATTGACGACTCGCCGCTCGTCGTGAATCCCAAATCCGGCTGGCTCTACAACACCAACAACTGGCCGTATTCGGCCGCCGGGCCGGACAGCCCGAAGCAGTCGGCGTATCCGTCCTACATGGATCGCAACATCGAGAATCCACGCGGCATGCACGCGATCAAGGTGCTCGGCGGCAGGAAGGACTTCACGATGGACACGCTGCGCGACGCCGCGTTCGACAGCTTCCTGCCGGAATTCGCAGCGACGATTCCATCGCTGGTGAAAGCCTTCGACGCGCTCCCGGCGTCGCACGCGCTGAAGAAGAAGCTTGCCGCGCCGATCGACGCGTTGCGCGGGTGGGACTTCCGCTGGTCGGCCGCATCGGTCCCAACATCACTGGCGAACTTCTGGGGCGACGAGATGTGGGCGCGCTCCGTTACCACCGAGATCAACACGAAGGGCACGCCCTCGTACGAGTGGATCGAAAAGGACGCATCCGCCGCGATTCGTCTCGACGCGCTCGCGAAGATCGTCGACAAACTGACTGCTGACTTCGGCAAGTGGGACACGCCCTGGGGCGACATCAACCGCTTCCAGCGCATCAGCCCGGAGATCGTGCATCCGTTCGACGATGCGAAGCCGAGCATTCCGGTGCCGTTCACGTCCTCGCGCTGGGGATCGCTCGCCTCGTTCGGCACGAGGACGCCGCAAGGCATGAAGAAGCTGTACGGCGTCAGCGGCAACAGCTTCGTCGCCGTCGTGGAGTTCGGCGCAGACCGCGTGCGCGCGAAGGCTGTTACGGCCGGCGGCGAGAGCGGCGATCCGAAATCACCGCATTTCAACGATCAGGCTGAGCGATACGCCAGCGGCAACCTGCGCGACGTCTACTTCTACCCGGACGCCATCAAGGCGCACGCGAAGCGGACGTACCAGCCGGGTAAGTAGGCCATGGCTCCGGCTGAGTCCTGACGGAACGCGTCGCCGGTCGACGAGGGATCGGCTCGCCCGGCTCAACCGAACATGCCGCTCGAAATCCTCGTATATGGACTCCTCCCGTCGGCAAGAGCAACGACAGGTGCCAGTGCGATCAGGTGCACTCGTATATCCGGCCTCGCGATGACGGTCAACGCAGGACCGTCGGGCCATCATGGGATGTGCACACCGAAGGGCCAATCGCTCACAACGGCCAATGACGGCCAGAGGATTTCTGGACCAGGTTCGGTGTCGGTCTGACCGATGTGCCATGACCTCCGTTGCGCCCGCACGCTTCAGGTAAGTCGAGACGCCGTCTTACGCGGCGGGTGGCGCCGCGCGCCATGTACCAAAGTCGCCGGCCGATCGCCAGACGGCCCAAATCACGCGCGCCAGCTTATTCGCTAACGCGACGGCCCCTTTGTTGACGCCACGGCGATCCGCGACGCCGACGGCCCAGCGTTGCAGCGCCGTGAGCGGGCGCCCGCCGTGCCGCATCCGTCGGCGCGCGTTGTTGATGACGGAGCGGGCACCATGGATGAGGAGCGTCCGGAGATACACATCGCCCCGCTTGCTGATGCGCCCGCGCCAGTGGCGGTGTCCACTCGAGGCCTCGCGTGGTGTGAGCCCGAGCCAGCTCGCGAAGTGGCGACCGCGCCGAAAGGCGTGAATGTGCGGCACGCTCCCGAGCAGCGCGGTCGCCGTCACGACGCCGATGCCGGGAATCGTTTGCAACCGGCGCGTGTTCTCCTCTGTGTCAGCGAGGACCTGGAGCTGGTCGTCGAGGCGCGTGACGCGCTCGGTGAGGGTCCGGATTTCTTCCAGCAATTCTGTCGCCGCGAGCTGCACAAAGTACGGGAGTGCCGACGTGTCGACCAGGTGCGGCACGTCACGAAGCGCCGCCCGGCCCCGCCGCAGCAGTACGCCTTGCTCGCGGAGCAGGCCGCGCAGCGCATTGATGCGCGCCGTCCGCGTCTGCTGCCATTGCTGACGGACGCGATGCAACCCTTGCAAGGCTTGCTGCTCGGCCGTTTTGATCGGAACCGGCAACATGCTGTCGCACCGGCGGGCTTCTAACAGGGCCTCGGCATCAGTCCGGTCGCTCTTATTGCGTCGGACGTAGGCCCGGACGTATTGCACCGGCAACAGCACCGGCCGCAACTGGAGCGCCTGACACCGCCGCCCCCAATACTGCGCCGTCCCGCACGCTTCCATCACCACCACGGTATCGCGCGGGCATTGGGCCAGAAACCGCTCAAATTGCCGGCGCGTCAATCGACGCCGCCCGATCACGCGGTGCGCCGCATCGGCCTCGGCGACCTCGAACACGTCTTTCGCCAGATCCACAGCAACGGTCGTAGCATCCATGGTGGCCTCCTCTTGGTTGTGGTCTCACCCACATCACGGCAATGGTGCCGCGAAAAAACCAGGAGGAGTCCATCCCATTACTCCATCCGGTCGGCCTGCAGACTGGCGCGCGGCGCGGCAGTTCGCGTTCGCCGCGCGATCCGCTCCCTCGTCGACCGGCGACGTGGACTCGCGGGAGCGTGAAGCGGGGAAAGCCAGCTATCTGACCGTCACATCGAATCGCCGGAACGGCTGATCGGGCTGCGTTCGCTGCAGGAGCGGCATCGAGACGTTGAAGACCGGTGCGCCGTTGGCGGTGCGTCCTTCGGGCTGGCCGTGATGCGCGTGGCCGTGGAAGACGGCCGCCACTTCATAGCGGTTCAGCGGATCTTCGAGGCGGCTCGATCCCAGGAATGGATAGATCTCGAGCGGCTCGCCTTCGACTGTGCCCGCGACCGGCGCATAGTGCAGCAGCGCAACGCGCGGGACGGATCTGAGACGCGCGAGCGCGGTCTCGAGCTTCAGTGCTTCTGCCACGGTTTCCTGAACGAACGCCTTGATGAGGGTCTCGCCCCACGAACCGAGCGCGCGCGCGCCGAAGCCGCCGCAGAACCCCTTCACGCCCGCGAATCCGATCCCTTTGATCTCGATCGCATCGCCGTCGAGCACGTGGATGCCCGCCTCGCCGAGGATTCCGCGAATCGCGGCTTCCTGCCCCGATTCGCAGTCGTGATTGCCGAGCACGGCCACGATTGGGACGCGAACCAACTGCGTGAGCAGTCTGGCCATGCCTTCGGCTTCGTCCGCGCGGCCGTGATCGGTGAGGTCGCCGCAGATTGCGAGCACGTCCGCATCGGCGGTCGCTGCCGCGAGCGCCGGGCCGTACGTGTCAGCGGGATGCCGCCCGAAATGAAGATCCGCCGTCGCGGTGATACGAACCACGTGCTGCTCTGCCATGTGGGCTTCCGCCGGGATAAAGGGAGCAAGTTACATGCCCTTGCCGAGCCTCCTGCTTCTCTGGCGCGGGCCGGGGCGTGGTACGCCAATTGCCACATATGGCCAGAGCGAGCGAACCGTGTGAGCGAGCCGCGCGAACGGAGTGGGGCATAAGGGCCCCCGCGAGTGAGCGCGTTGGGGGGCGCGGGGGCGAAGCCCCCCGACAAAAAGATGGAGCGTGCTCCGGTCAAGTTCTATCGTGAAGTTCTTGCATCCCTGACGAAGGCGAAGGTGCCGTTCCTCGTCGGCGGCGCGTTCGCGTTCTGCCGGTACGCCGGCATCGATCGGCGCACCAAGGATCTCGATCTGATGATTGAGGAACGGACGTGGCCGGACTTTGCCCGCGTCGTTCGCGCCGCCGGTATTCACACCCGGCTGACGTTTCCGCACTGGCTGGGCAAGGCGCTGTCACCCGCCGGCCAGGTGGACGTGATCTTCAACGGCGGCGCCGGTTTGACGCCGGTGGACGCCGAGTACTTCACGCACGGCGTGCGCGCGCCGGTGCTGGGCTTCGACACGATGCTCTGCCCGGCCGAGGAGCTGATCTGGTCGAAGGCCTTCATCATGGAACGCGAGCGGTTCGACGGCGCCGATGTGCTGCACCTCATTCGCGCGCTCGGTGATCGACTCGACTGGCGCCGCCTCCGCCGGCGCTTCGCCGGGCACGAGCCCGTGCTGCGCGCGCATCTCATCCTTTTCAAGTACGCCTATCCATCCGAAGCGTCGCAGATCCCGGACTGGCTCGAGGACGAGCTCATCGGCGCGATCCCCCGCGCGGAGCCGTCGAACCAGCCGGTCTGCCGGGGCACGTATCTTTCGCGCGCGCAGTACCTCGTCGACGTTGACACGTGGGGCTATGCCGACGGGCGGCTGGCGCCGTTCGGAACCATGACCGAACGGAACTGGCTGATCTGGACGAATGCGATTGACGCAAAGCGCGCGGCGATTCGCGGCGGCAAGCGCCGGGCGGCGCCGCGCGCCGCGCTTCAGGTTGCGCTGCAGGAGACATAGACTCCGTTTGTGCCTGCGGCATTCGACCGCGTCGACATTGATCATCGGCCGTGGCCGATGCCGGCATCTCCGTGGTTCTGGCGCCAGTCGTGGCACGACCTGCTGTTCGCGCACTGGCCGGTACCGGGCAGCGCCGTGCGCCATCTCGTTCCGGACTGGCTCGCCGTGGACGAATTCGACGGATCGACCTGGGTCGGGCTCGTGCCGTTCAGGATGACGAACGTCACGCTCCGCGGTGTGCCGCCGGTGCCGTTCTTCTCGCGCTTTCCTGAAATGAATCTCCGGCTCTATGTCGAGCGGGATGGCCGGCCTGGGATCTGGTTCGTGAGTCTCGACGCCTCGAGACAGGCGGCGGTGATCGCAGCGCGCAACTTCGCGCATCTCCCGTATTTCCATTCCACCATGACGTGCGAGGCACGCGGCGACGACATCGCGTACTCATCGGTCCGCCGCGGCGACGAACGCGTGGCCTTCGCCGCCACATACGGTCCCACTGGACCGATCCTCGCAAGCGCGCCCGGCAGCCTCGATCACTTTCTGACGGAGCGCTATTGTCTCTACACGCAGGATTCACGAGGCCGCCGCCTGCGCATGGACATTCATCACGATCGATGGCCGCTTCAGCCCGCCCATGCGGACATCACCACGAATCGTGTCGCCGATCTCCAGGGCATCGCGCTCCCGGACACCGCACCGGTCCTGCACTTCAGCCGCAGAATCGACGTCGTCGGTTGGCGATTCGAGAGTGTTGGTACTCGCTGATCTTCGGATATTTGGACATGTAGATACCGTGTTGAAAAAGAATTTGAAGAGACTCAGCAGCAGAAAAACATGTGCCCGCCGCCTCCGCCGAAGCGCGGGTTCACAATGCTGTTGTAGATCGATCCGAAGCTGTAGTTGATGTTGAATCCCATGAAGTAGCTGTAGTTCGTGTGCAGCTGGCGGATCTGCAGCAGGATTTCCTCAGTGGACACGTCGCTCTTGGGCAGGCCGATTTGATCCTTGATCTTCGAGTAGTTCGCGAAGATGTTGAAAGAGAAGCCTTTGAACACGCGCACGTCCGCGCTGCCGAAGACGCTCGAGCGCCAGCGATCGCGATGGTTCAGGTGCTGCGTCAGGTCGGCGCTCGCGCTGACCGATCCCCACGGCTGGCGCAGGCCGAGCGACGCGTTGATCGCGTGGTGCGGGACGGTCTCGGAAAGTTTGTCGTAGATCGTAAGCTCGCGGTAGTCGTAGCGCGTGGCGCCCATCGTGTACTGGATCGTCAGGCTTCGCCTCGACGACTCACGGTACGGAAAGAAGTCGAACTCGATGCCTGGCGCTGCCGTCACCGACTGGTCGTTGTTCGAAAAACTCGAGTGAGAGATGTCACCTTTTCCGCCGAGCGACCACTTGGCGTTGAGACTCTTCACGATCAGGCCGTTGACGCTCCACGAATTCTGGCGGCTGGTGATCCTCGTCGAGTCATCGATGTCGAACGTGCTCTTGCGGGCATTCCGGTCCGCGGAGAGATTCATCTTCCACTGTTCCGTCGTCCGGCTCGCGGAAACCGAGGCATTGAAGGAGCGTGACTTGTTGACCTGCTCGCCGTTCAGGTTGCCGCCGCCGCTGACGTTGAACACCCAGTTGTGCCACGGATCCTTCGTCGGCTTCGATTCCGTCTCGCCCTTCTCGAAGGTGACGTTCAGCCTGGCCTGCGCCGACGAGTCGGCGGCGTAGCCGACGACACCGAGCTTGAAGACGCGGGCGAACTCACGGCGCCGTTCGTCACTGGTCGCAGTGGAACCGGTGTTGAAGGAGAGCGTGCGATCCTGGTTCGCGAATCGCCCGAGCCCGATGAACTTCAGCGTCCAGGCCTGGCCGCCTCCGCCTGTGCCCTGGGTCGTGACGAGAACGTGCACTTCCGCGACGTTGCGATCGCGGACGTAGTCCACGAATCCGACGTTCTGTCTCAGAAACTCGAAGTCGCACTCGTTGCAGTCGAGGAAAACGCGCAGGAGCGCCGCGGCCGGAGCCGTCGCCGGCGTTTGAGGACCCGTCGATTGTGCTGAAACGGACTGCGGCAGCCCCGGCCCGAAACACAGCGCCAGGAGGAGAAGTGCAGCAGGGGTCCGCACGATGGTCCGTTAGACGCCGGACCTCGCCGGCTTGTTCTCGCTACTGCCCCTGTTTCTTCAGGCGTCGCGCAAGCAGCCATGCGGCGCCGCCCGCAACCAGTAGTGCCGTGCTTGGCTCAGGAACCGGCGTCGTTGGCGGCGGCGGAATGTCCTGCGTCGTGCAGCACGTCGGCGGCGGATTCCCCGGCGGATTCCCCGGCGGATTTCCCGGAGGATTCCCCGGCGGGTTGCCCGGCGGATTCCCCGGGGGGTTCCCAGGCGGATTCCCCGGTGGGTTCCCCGGCGGGTTTCCCGGCGGATCACCAGGAGGCGGATCGCCCGGCGGCGGATTCCCCGGAGGTGGCGTTGAAGTCGGTGGATCTCCAGACGGCGGATTCCCCGGAGGATTCCCACCCGGCGGGTTACCACGCGGCGGCAAACCGCCCGGGGGGCCACCGCCGAACGAACCATTTGGCGACGGGCTGGCGAACGTCGAGGAACTCGTTGTCGGCACGCCGCGCGCGGTCAGGTGTGGCGGCGTATAGAACGAAAGCTTGGGATCGAGCGGCGCCTGGTTCAGCACCGACAACGGCGCGACGAGCGCGTCGAACGTGCCGGACTCGGGCTCGGCGTCGAGCGTCGGCAGCAGGGGATCCACCGAGATCCTGTTGCCGCAGCGGCCGCGAAGCATGCACACGCCATCGGTGAGCACGTTTTCACCGGCTGGAATCGTGACCCGTTTCTTCGTCCAGTAGACGCGATCCGCGATGCGATACGAGACGTGCGCCTGCAGCGGCTTATCGAGCGTTTCGACACGCATCTTCGCGGGTTCGACACCGGCGTAGTGATCCGCGACGACCTTGTCGCGCGCCATCGCTTCGAGGACTTCCTCCGGCGAGCGCACGCCGCCGGGAACCACTGAATACTTGTAAACCGGCCGGCCGCCGGACGCCTTGAGGGCCTGGTCGATCGAGGCGGCGTCGGCGCCGATTGGCGTGACGGTCGCCGCCGTTGCCGCCGGAGCGGCGTGACGTCTCGAGTTCTCGAGCCGCTGCCAGATCACCGCTCCGAAGATCCCGAGCGAAATCACAACGCCCGCGATGGCGCCTGCAAACAGACGGCTGCTCTTCGTCCGGGGCGGTTGCGTAGACCGCCGACGACGAGGTTGGGGTCCGGGCGTGGATGTGGACGGGGTACTCACGGTGATTACATTGGCAACCGGCGTACCACGCGATTGATGGGCGAAACCGGGGAAAGTGGTCGTATTGCCTTGGAAAAGTCGCCTTGGAGCGCGAAGAACTTACAGCAGTGGACGGCGATCCAAATTCTGTTAGTTGGTCTGAACCGGGGCGAACGCGACCTTGGCGGCCATCCGATCGAAGTCTGTGATTCCGCTGCCGGCACGCGGATTCATGATCGACGGCCGCGATTCCACGTGGTTGTATCCGAGTGCGTGGCCGAGCTCGTGCGTGCGCACGATCGGCTGCTGTTTGGCATCGCGATCGACGTCGCGATCGACCATCACGACCGCCGCCGTGATTTTTCCACCGCGCGTCATGCGGCCGCCGTAACCAAGACTGCCCGTTTTCTCCTGCACGCCGCGGAACCGGCCGACAATGATCTGGCCTGCGCGAAGCACTTTCACGTTTTCGCCCGCGACCGCACTCTCGGTCCGAATAGCCGAAAACGCCTTGACCTGTCCGCCCGTCAGCTCGCCCAGCGCGCGCGTGAGATCGGCAACGAGCGCGTCCTGCTCGCTCTTCGTCAGGTGCTCGTCGGTGGCGGCGAAGCCGCTCGTCAGGTCGCCCTTCTCGTAGTCCATGACCGACGTGACGACCACGAGCGACGGGACGGACTGCCATGATTCCCGGCGGCCCTTCGTGCCCTCGAGCAGCTCGCGCAGCGCCGCGGAGTCAATTGCAGAAGCGTCAGCGGTGACATTGCTGCGTGCCTCGGCCTTAACGCGGATTCCCGACAAGCCCAGCGCGAGGATGCCGCACAGGGCGAACCGCGCAATCTTTGAACGCATTCACCCGCGTCATTGCAAGGGTCGTGCGCGGCGGCATGCTCCGAAAACACGCGAATTCCCTGGGTTTTTTGCGCAATCACAATGCTGCGGATACCCAGTCTGGTGATCGAATTTCAGTCCTGCAGGTGGGCCAGGATCTACGCGCGGCGCCGCCTGACGTGTCGAAATAACGAAACGGCAAGTCCGATTGCCACCAGGCTCGACGCGGTTGGCTCCGGAACCGAGGCTGTGGCCGGTGTCTGCAGACCCTCACCGAAGAACCAGTCGCCGCCCGTGTCACTGCCGCCGCTGTAGCCCGTGCCGCCGAGATAGGTATCGAAGAACGTGCCGAAGATCGCCAACCCTTCGGTGTCGCCGCCGGGAACGAGGAATTGCCACGAATGCAGTGGCGCACCCGGCGTGAGTACGACCGGCGTCGAGAAGGTGAACGTAAGCAAGAACGGCGACTGCGGCGAATAGCCGTGGTTCGTGACGGACGTCTGTGCGGTTCCGATGATCGTCCCCAAGGGGGAGCGAATCACCAGCTGCGCCAGGGATCCTGAGTTGGCCGCGTCATCGTGGACGTCGTGCACCCAGACTTCAACGTAGTCCAGGGTGCTGGCCGTCGGCGTGAACGTCTGGACGATCGCGCGCGAGTAGGGATTGTGGCTTTGGCATCCGTTCGGGTTCGGCGGCGTGCCGTTCGTCAGGTTCGGGCAGTTGAACGGGTTCGTCTGATCGAAGGTGACGGGACCGGCCGAGGCCGCTCGTGACGAAAACGATACAGATGTGATGAAGGCAGCGACGATCGTAAGTCGTGTCATGGTCCCGCGAGAATGCGACGGACCCGGGATCGGCTCAACAGGCGAATGCGGGCATTAACGGACAGGGCCTTCCGGCAATCTGACCGATTTCCATCCTGTATTTGGATCCCAGACTTCCATTCGCTGAGGGCCGTCGCGATCGGGGCAGTTCGCGCGGTTATGGTGGATGCGCCCCTCGAGCTCGAGACTCCGGTGCAGGTCCCAGTAGCGATCACTGAACGACGCGCGAAGAGGCTCGAGCGTGGGTGACAACTCGTAGAGCGCATCGACGATTGATTGATCGGGCATCACGATTTCCTCGGTACGGGCAATCACCCGGTCGTCGGCAATCGTCACGCGCGTCCGGTTGAACCGAGACCCCGTGACCCTGTTCAACTCGGATGCCGGAAACGCGACGTACCGCAGCGGCATGTCAGTGCCGCAGCCATTGCAGGCAAACGTTCCACCCGGAGGCGCCGGCGAATGCCCATTCATCGCCGAGGCGTCGAGGGCAGCGAGCATCCCTCCCAGGTGTTCCGCGTATCCGTTGACCAGCAGCCGGTTCCCGGGCATCCAGTGGACGTCTTCAATCCAGCCGGCGTTGACGAACCTGCCGGTTCGTTTCCCCTGCGCGTCGAGCGTCACCGCCAGACCAGGCCACCAGATCTCATGATGGGCGGCGATCGCGATTCGCTGGCTGCCGTTCTGAACCTCGCTGGTGAAATTCGGGAACATCCACGGCGGACCGTACGTCGTCCGCTCGATCTCGATCTGATCGTCCAGTCCGAGCTGCCACCGTAATTCACCGGATCCTGACAGCGACAGAAGAAGACCGCCGAGGTTGCGCTTGTCCGTCGGGCGCTGGCGATTACCGAGCAGGACGACGACGCCGGTGGAGCCGTCGCCGGTCGCGGACCAGGGAAGGCCGTCCGGCAGGTAGGCCTGCTCGCCCGCGGCAAATGCGTAGCGCCAGCGTTCAGTCGCGGATGCGTCCGCGGCGATGACGGCGTCCGGCGTGACGCGGAAACGCAATGGGCCTGCGGAAGCTCGTGGCATAAGCTGCCAGGCGACAACCGCGAGCACAATCGCCGCGAATCCAGCGGCCATCCAGCGAACGGCCGGCCCACGTTCGAGAGCGCGAGGCCGGTCGACCGTTTCCGGCGTGGTGGTCTCCGGGGCAGCCATCGCCTCCGGGATCGTCTCTTGTGTCTTCTTGAGCCAGGATTCGATTTCCTCGACATATGCAAAGACCGAAGATCCGCGCGTGCCCGGAACGCGTCGAACAGGCAGACCGAGAGTCTTCTCCCAGCGGCGGACAGTCCGTTCGTCGCGGCGCAGGTAGGCCGCGATGGCTTTCCAGGAATCGAGCCGGTCGGGCGGGGGCGTCACCGCCGGCGAGTATAGCGTCGGCGTGGGCGGTGGTGGCTGCTACTTCTTTGCGGTCAATCGATATGTGAACGCGCCGAGCAGGTCGCCTGCCTTGTTGTTGGTGGCACTCGAGACAGGAATTCTTGGCGCGGACGGCGCCCATGCACCAGAACTGCGTGTGAGAGTCGTCGGTGCCGGTTGCGATGCCACGGCCCGACTTGAAGGACGCGAGCGTCGATTCCTCGAACGAGGTGAGCGCGCGCGTCGTGAAGCCGTCCGGCCGGCGAGGAACGCCGTGGCTGGGAAGAGTCCCTGCTGAGAGCCATCCGCACGAAGCGCAACCGCGAAGGCCATTCCGGTTGAAAGCGCGAGCGCCGCGGCCGTGAACCGTAAGTTCATCGGTACCTCCGCTGATTGGTTTGGACGCTGTCGAATGAGGGCCGGCCGTCCCACCTTCGCCAGGCGCTCGCTTCACTCGCGGCTTCGGTGGGCAAGCCTTGGGTCCTAACCTTGACCGGGGCGAGGCCGTCATATAGTTTGTGTCCACATATGGGCATCAATGCATTGTCGCGTGAGCTGAAACGGGGAAGCACCGAACTGCTGATCCTTGCGTTGCTCGATGAGCGCGATCGCCATGGCTACGAGATCGCTCGCCTGATCGACGAGCGATCGGCCGGCACGATCTCGTTTCATGCGGCCTCTCTGTACCCGACTCTTTACAGGCTCGAGGACCGCGACCTGATCGAAGGCCGCTGGGTCGAACGCGCGGGCCAGCGGCGGCGCCGCTACTACCGGCTGACACCAGCCGGCCGGAAGGCGCTCGCAAGCCAACGCACCGTGTGGGTCGGATTCATCGACGCGCTCAATCGCGTGGCACGCGTGAAGCACGCCTGAGGCCGGGACCATGAATATTGACTGGCACGCACGCATCCGCCAGGCGCTTGCCGACTCGCCGTATCTGCCAGACGAGGATGTGATTGAGGAGCTGGCGCTGCACGCAGGCGCGGCCTACGACGCAGCGCGATCGAGCGGCAGTCCCGAGGAAGACGCGGAGCGACGCGTGGATGAGCTCGTGCAACGCTGGCGTCGCGACGCCGAGGCGCTTCGTCACCGTCCGAAGCACGCGCCGTCCGTGGAACCGCCACCGGCCCATCTTCCGGCGCCGTTTCCTGGCGCCGGCCTGCTGCAAGACGTGAAGTACGCGATACGTCTGCTCACTCGGCAGCCCCGATTCGCCTTCCTCGTCATCCTGACGATGGCGCTCGGCATCGGCGCGACAACGTCATTATTCAGCGTCACTTACGGAGTCCTGATCCGGCCGCTGCCTTGGCCGTCCGCGGACAGGCTGGTGCTACTCAAGGAAACTCGTGGTGGCCGCGCGCCGAGGTTCGGATCGTTCAGCAACACTGCTTACCTCGCGTGGCGGGACGAAGCGAAGCTCGTCGAGGAGATCGGCGCGTGGACGCCGCGGACATCGACGTTCATTCTTGGCGGCGTACCGGAACGAATCCGCGGGGCCAATGTAACCGCCAGTTTTCTCCGCGTGGTCGGCGCGAGACCGATCGCCGGCTCGCTCTTCACGGACGCTGACGAGCAGTCGCCGCTTGTTGTCGTCTCTGAAAGCCTCTGGCGCCAGCGCCTTGGTGCCGACGAGAAAGCGGTCGGCCGCACGATCCAGATCGACGGTGAAGCGAGGACGGTTGTCGGAGTGATTCCGGACGCAGCCGGCTACCCGGATCGGCAAACCAGAGCGTGGTTCCCGTTCCGCGTGCCGCCGCCAAACGGCAACCTGCTCTCGATGTTCGAAGCGATCGCGAGGCTTCGTCCGGGCGTGATGATCGAGCAGGCGGCGGCCGAAGGCACCGCGCGCGGCCGTTTCGCCGCCAACACGGGCATGACCACCACTGCGATCTTCGGCAGCGATGGCGAAGTCGGTGTGACGGCGCGTTCGGTATCCGACGCCATCACAGCCGACGTGCGACGGCCGCTCACCGTTCTGCTCGCGGCCGTCGGGCTGCTTCTTCTCATCGGCATCACGAATGTCGCGAGCCTCCAGCTGGCGCGCGCGACGGCCCGCCGCCGGGAACTTGCCATTCGCGCATCGATCGGCGCCTCTGTGGGACGGATCCTGCGCCAGTTGATTGTCGAGTGTGTCGTGCTTGGTCTTGCCGGAGGAATCGCGGGGCTGGGCCTGGCCTGGGTGCTGCTGCGTTCGGCGCCATCCCTGCTTCCCGCGGATTTCCCGCGCGTAACGGACGTCGTCTTCGATCTCCCCGTGATCCTTTTCGCCGTCACTCTCTCGATCGCCGCCAGCGTCCTCTTTGGCGTGCTGCCCGCACTGCGGATGCGCCGGCTGAATCTGACTGAGCCGCTTGCCGAGGACGGCGTGTCGCCCGCCGGAGCGTCCGGCCGTACGTTCGTGGCGCGGGCGCGGCTGTTCATTGTGACGACGCAGATTGCGACGGCCTGCATTCTGCTGGCCGGCGCGCTGCTGCTCGGCCGCAGCTTCATTGAGCTGCTTCACGCCGATCGCGGCTACGACCCCGGCGCCGTTCTCAGTGGGCGTGTGGTGCTGCCGGCGCCGTCGTACACCGCGACGCGCCGCAGCGAAGTACTCGGAGGAATTGTCGACCGCATGACCCGCACACCGGGCGTGACGACCGCCGCTTTTTCGACTGAGCTGCCGCTCACACCCGGAGGCTCGACGAGCGCGTTCACGATGCCCGCTGCGGACGGCAATGGAACGGTCACCATCCAGGCCTCTCCACGCATCGTCAGCTCCGGCTACTTCTCGACGCTGGGTCTCCGCGTACTCGAAGGCCGATCGCTCGAGGAGTCCGACACGGAAGGCTCGGAACCGGTGCTGGTCGTGAACGAAACGTTCCGGCGCAGGTACCTCGGCGCGAAGGCCATTGGCGCGAGGCTGCCGATGGCACTGTGGGGCCAGAACCAGACGGGCGAAGCCTCGGTCGTCGGCGTCGTCGAGGACGTCCGGTACCTTGGCGCGTCTTCCTCGGCAACGTCGCTGGCTGAGCTGTACTTTTCGTATCGCCAATTGAAGGTCGGTGTGCGCCCGACGACGGCGTGGCTGATGGCGCGGGGGAGCGATCCGGCGGCCGCGGCCGGCGCGATGCGCGGCGCCGTCGCCGAGGCCGATCGCTCACTCGTGACGGAGTCGGTGATGACGCTGGAGGATCGTCTGCTCTCGAGCAGTCTGGCGAGGCCGCGGCTGTACGCTGCCCTCGTAGCGAGCTTTGCCATTCTCGCGCTCCTCGTGACCGGAGTCGGCCTATTCGGTGTCATGTCTTATTCCGTGTCTCAGCGCACGCGCGAACTCGGCGTGCGTGCGGCGCTCGGCGCCGGCCGGCCGCAGCTCGTGATGCTGGTACTTCGTCAGGCGCTCGTGGTGTCCGGTTGTGGTGTGGCCATCGGTTTGGTGGCGGCGATCTGGCTCTCGCGATTCGTCAACTCCCTGCTGTACGGCATCACTACGACCGATGTGGTGACGTACGTCACGGTTCCCATCGTGATCCTGCTGGTCGCGGTGGCGGCCTGCCTCGCGCCCGCGCGACGGGCCGCGACGCTCGATCCCGTCAAAGCACTGCGGTCGTAGCACGGTCGGCGGCCTGAAGGCCGCCGGCTACGCCTGCTTCCGTAGCCGGCGGGGTTCAGCCCGCCGGACATCCTTGACCAGCAAGTCAGCACCACTGCAAACTCCTGCCCATGCATCAGTCACATCGCCGTCTGACTCTGGTCGCACTCTGTGTCGCGGCGCTTGGCGCGTCCGTCCTCGCCGGGCAGAATGCCCCGAAGCTGCAGCCGAAAACGTACTGGGGTGACGAAGTGCCAGCCGGTTGGACCGGTAAATGGCCGGTCGACCTGCAGACGGTGGCCGAGCGCTCGAAGTACGCGCGCACGATGACGTCGGAGCAGAACCTCGAGTTCATCACGGCGCTTCGAGGCAAGACGGAGAGTCTGCACGTCGTCAACATGTTCACGACCGCGCTCAGAAAGACGGCGCCGGCGATGATCATCTCGAGCCCGCGCGTCACCAGCCCGCAGCAGGCGCGAGCATCCGGAAAGATCGTCGTGTTCCTCTTCGGCAATATCCATCCGCCGGAGTCCGAGGCGGCAGAAGCGCTGCACATGGTGGCGCGCGACCTGACCGTCGGACCCAGGAAGAAGCTGCTCGAGAACCAGATCGTCATCATCGCGCCGGTATTCAACGTCGATGGGACGGACACGCTCGTGCCGCAGGACGGATCGCTCGGCAGCGAGACGCCGTACATCTTCGGGACGCGCGAGAACGCCGGCGGCTTCGACCTCAATCGCGATGCCGTGAAGCTCGAAACAATCGAAGCAAACGGCATGTACCGCCTGCTCAATGCGTGGGATCCGGCGCTCCTGCTCGACGGCCACCTGATGAGCCGCGTAAATCACGGATACGCAAACACATATGGGACGACCACCGTGCCCGCCGCAGCAGCAGGGCCGCGCGACTACACCCACGACACGTTGTTTCCCGCCGTGCGCGAGATGACGCGGAAGGAATTCGGCATCGAGGTGTTCACGCACGCGCTGTTCGGACGCGGGGGTGCCGGCGCGTGGCCGCCCGCGACGTGGAGTCACGACGCGGCCGCATGGACCGTGGAGGCCAAGTTCATCGTCAACGACTATGGCTTGAGGAACAGGCTCGCGATCATCACCGAGACTCCGGGCCAGCCGACGTTCGAGCGGCGCATCTACGGGCAGTACGCGTACATCACGGCGCTGCTCGAGTACACGAACGCGCACGCGAAGGAGATCCAGGCCGTCATCAAGGCCGCCGACGACAAGACCGTGGCGGACGTGCAGGCGCGCGCGGAGTCGGGCCAGCTCAGAAACTGGCTCGACGGCCAGTACGAGTCACGCGGCAAGATCGATGTGCTCGGCTACCGCACGAACGTCGCGGAATTCCGGCCCGGGACGAGCTTCATGAGCACGAAGGCAGGCACGGCATCGGGGCCGCCCGAGGTCCTCAAGGTGGACGACCTGACGAAGCCGGTGGGCACCCGCGACGCCGTCGTGCCGCGCGGGTATCTGATGCGCGCCGATCTCGCCGACATCGCGGCCAAACTGCGCGCGCACAACATTCGAGTCACGACGATCGACAAGCCCGTGCGCGTGGAAGGCGAGGCCTTCGGGATAAAGCAGATGCGAAGCGTTCGCAGCGGCGGCTACGACATGACGGTGCTCGACGGCGCGTTCAACGCGCTCGAGACACGCGAATTTCCGGCGGGGAGCTTCTACGTGGACATGGCCCAGCCGATGGCGAACGCCGCGTTCTATTACCTCGAGCCCCAGGCGCGCGACGGATTCGTCGGCTGGCGCGTGCTCGATGCGCAGCTCAAGGCGCTCACGACCGGAGGCCGCCCAGCGGAGTATCCGATCTTCAAGATGCGACGAGTGCTGCCGTAGTCGGCGGTGGATCTGGTTTTGACTTGTAGTTCCGTTAGGGCCGTGTAGCCGCCAGGCTCCGGCCTTTCTGGCGACCTTCATGGCTCTCCATGGCCCTACAAGTCAGAACTCTCTAGATCAGTCGTACGTCGTGAGCTCCAGCCGGTGGCCGTACGGATCGCTGAAGTACAGCGAGTGCGCGGCGCCGTGGTCTTTGACCGCTGCGGCAGTGACGACCGTACCGTTGTGATCTGACAACCCGAGACTCGGTAGCCGCTCGAGGAACGCCTTGAATTCATCGGCGCTCAGACGGAACGCTACGAGATGGAATCCGGCGGTCGAGCGCTGGCCCTGCGGCTCGCCCTGAAACAACGCGAGCTTCGTGGGACCGCCGTCGCCGGAGATCATCAGCGGGCCGCGAGGATTCGAGGCCCAGTGTTCGAAGTCCGGCAGAATGCGCAAGCCCAGTACGCATTCGTACCAAGCCGCAGCCTCGTATCGATCTGGCACGAAGAGCTCGACGTGGTCGATGGTCATTCGACCCTCATCTCAATTCTCGTCACCGGCGAATCGAGCGTCGCGAACCAGGCGAGGCCCTCGATCACGAGGTCGAACGCCAGCTCGTAGTGACCGGGGCCGAGCTGAGGAAGCGAGGCGCTCATCGTGACCGTCTGGCCCGGCCGCACCTGTTCCGGAAGTGCGTGGCGCCACCAGTCGAAGTCCACGAGCCGCGTCGCGCCGCCTTCCTTCTTATAGAGGTGCGCGCCGATTCGCGTCCAGCCGCTGCGGGGCACGTCGCCGCCAAGCCAGGTCGAGTCACCGGAATTGGTGATGCGAAAGGAGATAGCGGCACCGGCCAGGCTGGCCTCGATCTGCGCTCGTGCGCCCGCAGTCCGGCGCGTGGTCTTCGCCGCCGACGCGGTGTGCAACACCAGATAGTGGTGACGATCGAGATTGCCGCAGAACGTCTTCCAGTAGTCCGCGAAGCCCTTGCCGCCCATGAAGGCGCCGACCTTGCGCGCGTCGATCTCCATCGACGAGAACGGGCTCTGGATGAGGACGTTGACGCCAGCGAACCCGCAGTCCCGGGCGAGTGCCGCAAGATCTTCGAGAACGAGCTCATTCTCCAGAACACCGAATTCAGCCGCCTCTTCGACGCTATGCGCGGCCGTGCCGTGTCCGCGGCCTGGCTCGGACATGGCGGCGATGCCGCCGGGCCGGAGAATGCGGCGCATTTCGGTCAGCAGCTGTCGTTGATTGGGTACGTGGTGGAACGCGTCGTTGATGACGATGGCGTCGGCGCTGCGATCGTCGAGCGGCAGCAAGCGGCCGTCGAACGAGACGAAGCCCGGATTGAGGCTCCAATTCGTGTGCGGGTCTGTCTCGAAGAGCTTGCGCCCCAGCTCGAGGGCGGTTGGTGAAACGTCAACCGAGATCGTCCGGCAGCCGTAACGATTGAGGATGTGCGACAGCCAGCACGTGCCCGCACCAATTTCGACGACCGTGTCACCTGGCGCGACCTGCAGCGCCGACAGCAGGACTCCCGTGTCGATCAGGTGCTTCGACAGCGATGCGGGCTCGCTGAAGGGCTTGTTCAGGAGAAAGGGGCGATTGGGGAACTCGGCGTAGTAGCGCTCGGCGGCAGCGATGTACTCATCCGTCCTCGCTACCCGCGCTGGATCTTCTGTCGCAAGGCCAGGTCCCCGCGACCGCCTGAACGGGACCAACGCGAGCGTGTACACCACGTTCAGTATGCGCAACGTGGTTTTCTGGAATCGGCTAGGTGCCGGCATCGTTTCAGAAACGGCCGCCGCCGGCGAGCTTCAGGTAGTACGACTTCGCTTTGTCGATCGCCGCGCGGAACTCCGTGCGCTCGGCGTCCGAGCGCCAGCGTGAGTTCTGCACGCGCGTCCAGACGGCTTCGCAGGTATCCGCGAGGAACTGCGCGTCCGTCGCTTTCACGAATCGCCGGCCGCCGCGAATGACGTACACGGGCGTTGTCTGTGCGAAGGCGTAGTCGTCGCCGAGATACTTCGATTTCGGTCCGGTGGCGCGAGCTGCGACCCATCCACCTTGCGGGACTTCGACGGGCGCGTCGAAGGAGAGCTTCAACGGATCCGTTGCACGCACGGTGTGGACGATCTCGCCGTTGACAAGAATCTCGAGTGTGTCGACTGGAGCAATGGAGACAAGGTCCGCCTTGACGCGCATCGAGGTCGGCGCCGAAGCGCCGACCGTTATCTCGTCGCCTGGCTCGCGGCCGTCCACCTGCAGCATCAGGATCGGTCCGGTCGAAAAGGTCGTGTGGCCGCGCTTGATTGCGTCCATCCAGTTCTGGTGCGTCAGCGGCCCGGCGAGGTGTGCGAGCGTCCGGTCCGATCCCGGCGGCGGATCGAGAAACACGTCCGAGAAGTTGTCCGTGCCTCCCGTCGCCGGCAGCTTGAAACCCGCGTTGAGCAGCCGGTAATAGAAGTCCGCCGAAGCGAGTTCGTCGGACCAGAGAGCGCCGATATCGTAGTAGTCGCCGAGGCCAAGAGCGAGATCGACCGCGATGAGCGTCGCGGCTGCGGCTTGCGGAGTTCGCGGCGCCTGCTGATAGGGATGCATGAAGCCCGCGAGTCCACCCTGGGCCCGCGCGCCCTCGAGATAGATGTTCTCGAGCGACGGCTGCGAGTACGACGTGCCGCCCGCACCCGCCACGAATGGCAGGATGAATTCGCGCGTCCCGATCATCCCGATGTGGCCCAGCCCGCCCCGGAATTCCTGGGCGTACTGAAGGATGTGCGCGGACGTCGACAGCGGGCTCGGCTTACCGGTGAGATCGCTCCAGCGGCCCATCAGCCGCGTGCCGTCCATGTGAATGAGCGCGTGCGTGACGTTCAGATCTTCGGCCACCAGCTGCCGGAAGAACGACTCGTGCGTCTGGCCGAAGCCCTGATGCAGATCGTGCACGTGGCTGTCGCCGGAGTACCAACCGCGCGCCGGGAGATCGATCAAACGATCGAGGCGAATCGTCACCGTGGTTACGCCGCCAGCCGGTACATCGACCGCGACCGCCTTCGGAACGAACTGCCAGCCGCGAATCGCCTCGATCGACGTCCGTCCCGCCGGTACCTCGACTTCCGCCTCCGCGGTCATGTGGAAGTAGTGCCGATCGAAGACCATCATCGACCGCTGAAATGCGTTGTCGGGGGAGTAGTGGCGTCCGTCGCTGGCGTCGACGTAGGTTCGCGCGCCCACGGGTTGTCCATCCGCGCCGGTCACGCGTATGCGGACCCGGCCGGTGGGCGAGAGCGTGCGCCGCTTGGCCACATCGATCCGGCGCCATGCGCTCGTGCGTCCGCCCGCGATCGGCGCCACAAACAACGACGGCACGCCGCCGTCGAACTGCACGAACGCGACCTTCGTCCCGTCGGGACTGACGGCCGGCGACATTTCGTGACGAGCCGTATCCGTCGTCAGCTCGATCGCGTCGCCGCCGGCCGCGGCGACGATCCGGAGGTCATTCGAGCCCTCGTCTTCGGTGACGTACACGATGTTCTGTCCGTCAGGCGTCCACGACGGCTCCATGCGGTACTCGGTTTCCTCGTCGCGCACGAGCTTCGATTCGTTGGTCGCAAGATCCAGGACACGTAGCCCGCCCTGTTCGTAGGCGAGCAGCTTTCCATCGGGCGACACGGCCGGCTGGATCCCGTTCGTGACCTGCGCATCCGCATTCGTCGTGAAGTCGTGCCTGTAGATTCGGAACGCGCCGCCGCGGGCGCTCACGAAGAACAGCGACTTGCCGTCCCAGGCCCAGGCAGGTTGAACATCCACGCGCGGGTGTGTCGCGATCGTTTCCACCGGTCCGCCATTGGCGGAGACGACGCCGATGTCGAGGTTGCCGTCTTTGGAAAACGACAATGCGATGCGCGCGCCGTCCGGGCTCCACGCGGGCTCGAAGTAGTACGCGGGCCCGGCCGTTATAGCGATTGCTTCGCCGCCCTCGGCCGGCATCTTCCAGATGTCGCCGCGCATCGAGAATGCGATCCACCTGCCGTCCGGGCTCCAGGCCGGGCTCAATGGACCCGTCGACACCGACGGCAGCATGTGCCGTTCTTCGCGATCGCTGTGGCCGTACCGGTTCGGGCGGGCATTGATGTCGATGGAGAAGGCAAGCATTGCCGTGGCCGCGGCGACAAGAGCGACGATGGAGAACGTACGGCGCATCCGGCAGAGCATAGCGCCTTGCGGCTCCGGCGCGTCTCGGATAGATTCGGCTCGTCCCAGGAGTCAATGAATGAAGCGCCGCATGACATGGACGTTTGTCCCTTTGTTACTGGCCGCGGCTGTGTTGAGGCCGTCGCAGCCGATATCGGCCCAGACCAGGGCTACGGCGGCGAACGTGCTCGTGATTCCCCATCGGGCGGTGCCCAACTTCTTCAAGAACCCGCCCGGCATCTACACGGGCGAGAACATGGGTATCGCGACGAACTCCAGGGGCGGCATCTACATCTATCACCGCGCGAACGAGACGCGGCTGTTCGAGTACTCGCCGCTGGGCGTCTTCGTCCGTGAGATCGGACGGCACAACTACGGGTTCGCGTTCGCGCACTCGGTGCGCGTCGACGCCCAGGACAACGTCTGGGCGGTCGACGAGGGCACGGACATGCTCATCAAGTTCGATCCGGCCGGCAAAGTGCTGATGACGATCGGGCGGCGCGAGGATCCCGTCGCGATGCTGTCCAACATGCCCGGCGCGGGCGCGTTCCACGGCCGGAACGAAAAATACCGTTTCGGCCGCGAGACCGACGTCGCGTTCGATCAGCAAGGCAATATCTTCGTCTCCGACGGCTACTTCGATGCGCGGGTGGTCAAGTACGACAAGACGGGCAGGTTCGTGAAAGCCGTCGGTACGCGCGGCAACGGCAATCTGCAATTCAACACTCCGCATTCGATCGCGACGGACTTCCAAGGCAACGTCTACGTCGGCGACCGCGGCAATGCGCGGGTGCAGGTGCTCACGAACGACCTCGAGTGGAAGGCCAATTACCCGAACGTTGGCAATCCCTGGGCCGTGTGCGTGTCCGGCGGACCCGGACCCAAGAATCCCGGAAAGCAGTACCTGTTCGTTTCCAATTCGTGGCCTGACAGCGCCCCGGCGGCCGCCGCCGAGTTCACGGGCGAGGTCTACAAGATGGAGCTGGACGGCACGATCATCGGCAAGTTCGGCCGGGCGGGAAAAGCCCCCGGCGAGTTCGCGACGATCCACCAGATGGACTGCCGCGATCCAAACACGATCTTCACCGCGGAGATCAACGACTGGCGATCGCAGAAGATTGTGTTGAGTGGAGGTGGCAAATGAGGGCCCGCTTGACGCCGGGCCTAAAGGCCCGGCCTACGTTCGGCTTGCTCACCGTCCTGGCGGTCGGCGCAACTCTACTCGCGCAGGGCGCGGTGCCGGAGATCGCGTTCGATGCCGTCGATCTCCTGAAGACACCGAACGACGTCTACGTCGGTGAAGTCGCCGGCGTCGGCGCAACGTCGAAAGGGCAGATCTTCGTCTACACGCGTACCGGCCATCCGTACGCAACGCTCGGTGACAACCGTACCTTCATGCACGGCGGATCGCGCCTGTTCCAGTTCGATCAGACCGGCAGGTTCGTACGGGAGCTCGGGCAGGATGTGTATGGCTTCAATGCCGCGATTGGCCTCCGCGTCGATCCACAGGACAACGTCTGGACTATCGACGCCGCGGCCAGTCAGGTCGTGAAGTTCGATGCCGAGGGACGCATCGCGCTCGTGCTCGGACGCAAACCTGAAAACATCACCGTCCGTCCCGCGCAGCCAGCAGGCGGCCGCGGCGGCGATCCGGCAGCAGGCCGAGCCGCGGGGGCGGGTGCCGCGGGCGGCGCCGGCGCAGCAGGAGGCGGTGCCCCTCCGGGAGGTGGAGGAGGCGGCGGCCGCGCCGCAGGCACGGGCACTCCAGGCTCGAGTTTCAGTCAACCATCCGACGTAGCCTGGGATCGCGCCGGCAACGTCTACGTCGCCGACGGCCTTGGCAACAACAATCGCATCGCGAAGTTCGACAAGGACGGCAAATTTCTCGCGCACTGGGGCTCGACCGGGACCGGCCCGGGGCAGTTCACTCGCGTGAAGGCCATCGCGATCGATGCCCAGGACAATGTCTACGTCGCCGACATGGGCAACAAGCGGATTCAGGTGTTCGACGCGCAGGGTGCGTTCAGGACTGAATTCTCGAACGTCGGAACGCCGCGCGCGCTGTGCATGACCCGCGGGTCCACGCAGTACCTCTACATCGCCCACGCCGGCGACGAGGACGGCATGGAGGACGCGGCGATCTACAAGGTGCAGCTCGACGGGAAGGTCGTCGGCCGATTCGGCACGGCAGGCAAATTGCCGAAGCAGCTCGGCCTCGTCAACTCCATCGACTGCCGCAACGAGCGGGAGCTTCTCGTCGGAGAAATGACCAACTGGCGCGTTCAGAAGATCACGCTGAAGTAGCCGTCAAAAAAGTAATCGACACATCGTGGTAGGCTCGGTTTCTTCAGGGTCTACGCGGTGAACTCACAGCAAGCACTCATGCTCGGATTCGAGGCCGCCGTTATGGCGGTCGTCGTACTCGGCTTGTTCCGTGCGCGCACTGTGCTGGGTCTGACGCCGCTTTACATCGTCCTCGGCGGTCTGCAGTACCTGGAAGCGACGATCAGTCTTCGCGTGGAAGTCATCGCGGACTTCCCGATGTATCCCGCGTCAACGGTGATGTTTCCGGCGACGCTCGTGTCGGTCCTCCTTATATATGTGAAGGAGGACG
Organism: Vicinamibacterales bacterium; assembly: GCA_035606665.1. Taxonomy (GTDB): domain Bacteria; phylum Acidobacteriota; class Vicinamibacteria; order Vicinamibacterales; family SCN-69-37; genus DASUGC01. The sequence continues at coordinate 149,688 of DATNEY010000009.1, forward strand.
CCCCCGAAGCCAGAAAGCTGGTTTACGGTCTCGTGCTCGCCAATGCCGTGGCTGCGGTGGTGGCGCTGCTCATCGGTTGGCATCTGCAGCTGCCCGGAACCGCCGCCTCGAACCTGCGCCCGCAGGATTTTCTCGGCAGTGCCTGGATTACCGTCGTCGGCACGTCGCTCCTCTTTCTCGATGTGCTCGGCATCATCCTGTTCTATGAGTACTTCAGCCGGTACACGCGGGGACTCTTTGCGCCCTTCTTCTTGTCCTTCCTGACGATTGTCTCGTTCGACAATCTGCTGTTCATGGCGATGGTTCACTCCCAGCGCCCGAATGCCTTGCGGCTTCTGGCGGCAGGTTTCGTCGGCAAGTCGCTGGCGGCGCTCTTCTACTCGGTGGTCGCGTGGCTGTATCTGAAGTACTTCGAGCCCAGGACCGCCGTGGTGGGCACCGGCCTGGTATCGGACGTGTTTCAGCGGATGACGTACCGGCAGAAGTACGAGCAGGTCCGCCAGCGCATGGTGAGGGACGCGCTCACCGGTCTCTTCAACCGCGGACATTTCGACGAGGCCCTCCCGGAAGCGCTCGCGCGCGCCGAACGCAACGGCGAAGTGCTCAGCCTGCTGGTGATGGACGTCGATCGATTCAAGCAGATCAACGACTCGCTGTCCCATATCGACGGCGACCGCGCGCTGCAGCTCATCGCGCGCACCCTGAGCGCCGAGACGCGGTCCGACGATGTGGCCTGCAGATTTGGCGGCGACGAGTTCGTTGTGCTCCTGCCCAGGGCGGATGCCTCCGCGGCAGCCGCCTTTGCCGAGCGCTTCCGTGAAACGCTGGCGGCCACGTGCCGCGGCGCGAACCCGCCCCATCCCTGGGGCCTGTTGTCGACGACCGTTGGCATCGCGTCGTATCCGATGGATCGTGAAATCCGGACGCCCGAGGATCTGCTGCGCGTAGCCGATCGCCGGCTCTACGAAGGCAAGCAGGGCGGCCGCGATCGCGTCGTCGGCCTCGTGACCACTACGACCGCCTGACCTCGGCTCCGCCGACTATACTCAGCGCGTGTTGAGCCGACCCCTGTCGCAGGTCCAGCCCGAGGCCACGTCGCTCCTCGGTAAGCCACTGTTTCCGCCGGTGATTCCCGACGCGGATCGGGCGCGCATGGAATCCGACCGGTCGGCGGCGTTCGAGAAAGCCAAGGGCGAGCCGAGCGCGGAGGCGATCATCTGGCTGGGCCGGCGGACGGCGTATCTGGGGCGTTTCCGGGAGGCAATCCAGGTCTACTCGGGCGGCCTGATGCTCTATCCGGACGATCCCAGGTTCTTCCGCCATCGCGGGCATCGGTACATCTCGATCCGCGAATTCGATCGCGCGATTGCGGATCTCGAGCGCGCGTCGAGGTTGATCGCCGGCAAGCCCGATGAAGTCGAACCGGACGGCCAGCCCAACGCCAGGAACGTCCCGACGAGCACGCTGCACACGAACATCTGGTATCACCTTGCGCTCGCGCGGTACCTCAAGGGCGACTACGTTCGATCCGTCGAGGACTGGAAGCGATGCCGCGCCGCCGGGAAGAACGCCGACAATCTGGTGTCGGCCAGCCACTGGCTCTACACCTCGCTCGTCCGGGCAGGACGCCAGTCAGAAACGGGCGAAGTGCTCGCGCCCATCAGCGCGACGATGGACGTTATCGAGAACATGAGCTACCACTCGTTGCTGCTCCTATATAAAGGAGCGCGCACCGAAGCCGACGTGTTGGCCGCGGCGGGCGAGGGTGCGTCAGGCACCGCCGTGCGCTACGGCGTCAGCGCGTGGCAGCTCGCGAGCGGCCGCAAGGATGACGCGGCGAAGCTCTGGGAGCGCATCCTCGCCGGCGCCGACTGGCCGTCGTTCGGCCACATCGCGGCTGAAGCCGACATGGCGCGGATGAAGAAGTAGATGATGGCTACTCGATCGCCGCTGCTGTCAGTCATCATTCCTGTCTACAAGAACGAGAGCAATCTCGATCGGCTGCTCCCGGAGCTCGATCGCGTGGCTGGACTCGCGCCGGGACCGATCGAAGTCGTTTTCATCATCGACGGCAGTCCCGACCGCTGTCTGCAGATCCTCCGCGAACGGCTCCCTCGAGCCCGGTTTTCGTCGCGGCTCGTCTCGCTCAGCCGGAACTTCGGATCCTTCAATGCAATTCGCGGCGGGCTCGAGGTCGCGAGCGGCGAGTACTTCGCGGTGATTGCCGCCGACCTGCAGGAACCGCCCGAACTGGTGCTGCAGTTCCTGGACGCCCTGCGGCACGGCAAAGCCGACATCGCCTTCGGCATCCGGAGCACGAGATCCGATCCGATCCTCGATGAAGCAGCGTCTCGCGCCTTCTGGTGGACGTACCGGCGCTTCGTCCTGCCCGACCTTCCTGCGGGCGGCGTCGATGTGTTCGGATGCAATCGAATCGTCCGCGATCGACTCGTGGAATTGCGGGAAGCCAGCGGCAACCTGATCGGGTTGCTCTTCTGGATCGGATACAGACGCGTCTATGTTCCGTACGAGCGCCGCGCGAGGCTCGAGGGCCGTAGCGCGTGGACGCTCGGCAAGAAGCTGCGATACGGATTCGACAGCGTGTTCAATTTTACCGACCTGCCGATTCGACTCCTGCTCGGCGTCGGCGCGATCGGCACGCTCTCGGCCGTCGCATTTGCCCTCGTCGTGCTGGTCGCCAAGCTCACGAATGGCATCGACGTGCCGGGCTATACGCCGATCGCCCTGTCGGTGACGTTCTTCGGCTCGATTACCAGCCTGGGACTCGGCATCCTGGGCCAGTACCTCTGGCTCGTGCTGCAGAACACGCGCGGCCGGCCCAATTACCTCATCGAGCGGGTCGAAGACTTTTCGCCTGGCGCAGACGCCCCGAAAGGTCCCTGAGACAAACCTGCCGCGTGCCGCTACTGCACGTTGATAGTGCCGGTCATCGCAGGGTGCGTGGAGCAGTGATACGCGAACGATCCCTTCGTCGTGAACTGCCGGCTGTAGGAATCGTTCGGCGCGGCGCCACCATCAAAGAGGTTGGCGTCAGACGTGATCCGGTGTGCCGACACGTCCTGATTGGTCCAGACCACCGTGGTTCCAACCGCGACGACAAGATTGCCGGGCGAAAACGCCGAAGCGCCACCGGCGCTGTAGCCGTCGGTCCTGGGTATCATGACCGACGCGTCTTTCGTGCCGTTCCCTCCACTAGGCGTCGAGGGCGTTGAAGACTTCTTGCAGCCGGTGGAACCGGCGACGACGATGCACGCCACTACAAGGCTGAGGATTCGTGAACGCATGACCACCTCCTGCCGCTACTGAATCTTGGTCAGTTGGCCCCGGATTGCGCCGCCCGGGTTGAGAGCGGTGTGGACGTTGAAGTAGTACCCGGTCGGTCCGTCGATCAATCCCTGGCAAATGGACAGTGTCGTGATGTTGACGTTGCTCTTGGTGAAGCCGCCCGCACCGTTGGTGAGCGTCACTTCGCCGGCCGTCAGGCCTGTGTTCACGAGAATGCCGGCGTTCTGACCGGCGGGCGCCTGATGAATATGCGCGATGTTCACGCTCGATCCGGCAGGGAACTGGATGAGCGTCACGGTAAAGGTCGCAGTGCACGTCGTGATCGCGTTCGCGGCATCCCTCGTGATGAAAAGTTCGATGCGCACCGTGCCCTGCGCGCTGGACTCCGGGGCGCCGACAGGCGGCACTTCATTGGCCGGGAGGAGGACCGAGGTGAACACCGGGTTGGGGGTCGGCGTCGGCGTCGGAGTCGGCGTCGGCGTGTTCGGATTCTTCGAGACGCACCCGGCCGCAAGAGTGGTTACGGCGAGGGCGATCAGAATGCGTTTCATGATTCAGACTCCTTGTGTAACTGAAAGATCAGAAGAACTTGCGGGTCAGGTTGAAGCCCAGGTACAGCGTGTTGGGAAAGCCGCCGCGGGCCAACTGGCCGAACGTGCCGGCGGTGGCGTTGGTGAACGTGAGCTGAAACATGTGGCCACCGGCGCGCCGCTCGATACCGAAGGCGTACTCCACGTCGCCCGGAGCGTAGCCGCTGACGCGCGGTGACACCTCGCCGACGATGTACACCTTCGATCTGATGCGGGCGCGTCCCGCCAATCCAATGAACGCGGTGTTCTGGTGACTGGTGCCGGCCGGGTTGGTGTGATGCACCCACATGGGCGTCGCGTAGAGCGCGAGGTTGTTGCCGAACGTGCGTGAGAAGACCGCGCCGACGGACGGCGACCGCTGTCCGCCGCTGTCGCCATGCGCGTGTTCGTCGCTGTCGTCGCTGTGACCGCCGCGGAGGTTGCGCGTTCCTTCGAGAGAGACGATGGGAGACGCTGATACCGGGATCCGTCCGCCCTGCCGGATGACATCGAATCGGCCGGACAACTGGATCGTCTTGTCGACGTTGTTCCGGAAGAACACGAACTGGACGTGTTCAAGGGGCGCGATTCGGTATTCGAGCGCGATCACCGCGCCGTTATCGAGGCCGAACAGGTTGTCGAGATGGTCCGTGAACCCCTCAAGCCTGAGGTTGTCAAGGAACCGGTGGGTCAGGCGGAAGCTCGACCCCCACTTCGGCAGCCGCAACGTCGTTGGCAGATTGACGACGGCGAACTCAGGCTCCGCCAATACCACCTGGTACAGGTTGTCTATTTGCGCCTGCGCCGGAGCCACGGCCGGCGTGCTTTGCTGACTGGCTGGAGGAGTCGCTTGCTCCGAACCAGATCCACACACGACGAGACAAGCCACGAGCCACGCGGAAGGAGACATGGTCCGCTGCTGTGCAAGAGTCGAACCGTCAGGATCGTTGGAAGGCAGCGCAAAACCGGCGTTTCCGGTTTACGCGCGCCGTAAGGATTTACGTCCGTCGTCGCGGTGAATCAGTCGGCTGATTCGAGCCGGTGCTTCGTCAGGTAGTAACTGAGCGCGCGCTGACTGATCCCCATCGCCGCCGCGGCGTCCTTCTTCACACCGCGTGCGCGTTCCAGCGCGCGCCGGACCGTCTCACGCTCCGTCCAGTCCAGGTTCTGTTTGAGATCGGCGGAGGGCAGCACGGGATGCGGCGGAGCCGTGCCGAAAAAGACGACGTCCCTGGGTTCGATGATTGGTCCTGGAGCCAAGACGACAGCGCGTTCCACCGTGTTCTCGAGTTCGCGGACGTTGCCGGGCCACAGCGCGTCGGTCAGTACGGTCATCGCGTCGGGCGAGATGCCAGTAATCGTCTTGCCGGCGCGCATCGCGTGCCGGCGGATGAAGTGCTCGACGAGCAGCGGAATGTCCTCAGGCCGCTCGCGCAGTGGCGGGATCACGATCGGAATCACGCTCAATCGGTAGTAGAGATCCTCGAGGAACCGGCCGGCCGCTACGAGGGCCGGCAGGTCGCGGTTGGTCGCCGCAATGATGCGGACGTCCACCTTCACCGTGCGCTCCGACCCAAGCGGCTCGAACTCGCGTTCCTGCAGGACGCGCAGCAGTTTGGATTGCGCGGGCGTCGCGATGGCTCCGATCTCGTCCAGAAGGATCGAGCCCCCGTCGGCCAGCGCGAACCGGCCCTTCTTGTTTCCCACCGCTCCGGTGAACGCTCCCCGAACGTGACCGAACAGTTCGGACTCGATGAGCGTGTCCGGCAGCGCCGCGCAATTGACGCGCACGAGCGGCGCGTGCGCCTGCGCGCTCCAGTCGTGAATCGCGCGCGCGACCAGCTCCTTGCCCGTTCCCGTTTCACCGGCGATGAGAATCGTGCTGCGGGATTGCGCAACTTTCTTGGCGGTCCGCACGACGTCCTGGATCGCCTTGCTGCGCCCCACGATCCCGTAGTGATCGAAGTGCTCATCACGCTCGCCGAGCAGGTAGTCGCGATGCACCCGAAGCCGCTCGTGCTCGACCGCCCGCTTGACGACGACGAGAAACTCGTCGATCTCGAACGGCTTCTGGAGGTAGTCGATGGCGCCGAGCTTCATGGCCTCGATGGCGCTCGTTACCGTGGCATAGGCCGTCATCATGATGATCTGCGGACGGTCCGCGGCCGGTACGGTGGCCGCGATCTCGCGAATGACGTCGAGGCCAGACAACTCGGGCATGAGATTGTCGATGACGAGCACGTCGAAAGTACGTTCGCTGATGAGCCGTTGCGCGTCCCGCGCTTTGTCCGCCGCGACTACGTCGTAGCCTTCGTCTCTCAGCACCTTGCCGAGGCCCTGCAGGATCTTGGCCTCGTCGTCGACGAGCAGAATGGAGCCGCGCATTATGTCGACCTCGCCGCCGCGGGCGGCATCTCGGGCAGATTCATCGAGACACGCGTACCCGTGTCGGGCTGGCTCTCGATGACGATCGTGCCGCCGAGTCCTTCGACGATGTTGCGTGCGATCGCCAGGCCGAGACCGGAGCCTGTTGCCCGCGTCGTGAAGAACGGCTCGAAGAGCCGCGGGATATCGGCCGCCGGGATGCCGCGTCCGTTGTCGCTGATGGCGATCCTGCGCGAGCCCTCGTTGAAGGCCACGGACAGCACGACGCGACCGGGCACACGGACCTTCGCGCCCGCGATGGCCTCGTGGGCGTTTGCGAGAACGTTGACGAGCACCGCGCGGAGGCGATCGACATCCGTCACGATCGGGACGGCCTCGCCCGGCAGCTCGAGTGTGACCCGTGCGGCTTCCACGCCGGCGCTGGCATCGGCGGCGGCCGCCGCATCCCGGCAGATCTCCGAAAGATCCGCGGTCACGAACTGAAACCGGATCGGCCTCGCGAAATCCAGGACGCCGGTGATGACTCTGTCGACCCGCCGCACCTCTTCGTCGATGCTGTGCGCCGTTTCCACGACCGCAGGCGCACTGTCGCTGTATAACGAGCGAGCGGCCGATCGGATGATCATCAGGGGATTGCGGATTTCGTGCGCGACGACCGCGGAGAGCCGTCCCAGGGATGAGAGGCGCTCGCGCTGCGCCGCCTCGCGCCGGAATCGATCCAGCGCGTCCGCCAGTTGCGCGAACGTGGCACCCAGCACCCTCGCATCCTCGTCGTCCCATCGACCTCCGGCCGTGTGCGGGCGGCTGAGGTCGCCGGTGGCGGTAATCTCGCGCATCGTCGCGGTCAGCGCGCGCACCGGCCGTGTCACCGTTCGGGCGACGCCGTACGCGACGACCGTCGCGAGGCCCACCGCGACAAGACCGGCGAGCGCCACCTGCCAGCGCAGCGCGGTCAGGAATCGCAAGTGTTCCGTTCTGGACTGCAGCACCAGCGCGCGAGGATCGCCGGCGCCGCCGAGCGGCTGCGCGCGCCCGATGAACTCCTCGTCGCCCAGGCGCCGCGTGAAGATTCTGGAGTCGCCATCGGTCGCCGGCAAGTCCGCGGTGCGGGCCGGTTCCAGCGTGGACGCCACGACTGTCGATCCGGCGACGAGCGCGATGTCGCTGTTCGTCACAGCCTTGATTTGCCGCGCGAAGGCGTCGCCGAAGCTATAACCGACGACCAGCGTGCCGACGGTGCCCGACTCGAGGGGCAAGGCAACGGCATGGATGAGTCCGCCGTCGACCAGTTGAAATGACGAACCGTCCAGCCGCTGGCGGCCATCGCGCACGATGCGGATGAGCTCCTCCGCGCCTGGCCTGACGGGTCCGACGTTCGCGAGCACCTGGCCCCCCGGCCCAAGGACGACGAACACGTCGGCTGCGGCCATCCGGTGATATTCGTCCGCGATCGGCTTCACCGTCGGTGAATCCCCGGTGGCCGCGGCGCCGACGAGCTTGGGCAGGGTGGCAATGAGCGAGCTCTTCACCAGGAAATCGGCGAATTGGTTGCGGCTGTACTGATCAACGAGCGCGGCTGCCTCGTTGAGGCCGCGCTGCAGATCCGCCTCTGCCCGCACGGTGACGGTGTTCGTGACGCGGTAGATCGTGACCGCCGACGTCACGACGACGACAAGCGCCGTCGCCACGAAGATGCGATTCGTCAGCGACGAGAGCAGGCTCATGCGCCGCGGCCGACCAGGAAGTTCATCTCCACCGTTTCGCCGTCGCCGACAACGACGCGACGGGACTCCACCGTGCCGAGCTCCGACCAGACGCGCAACTCATAGGTACCTGGCGGCACGCCCGGGATCGCATACCGCCCATCCGGATCCGTCAAGGCAAAAAACGGGTGGTTGAACACCAGGATGTAGGCGCTCATGTTCGAATGAATGTCGCAGAACACGGGCACGATACCCGGCCGCTCGAACGTCACCGATCCGCTTCGATGCGGCGGGTACCGGCCGAGGTCGAACGTCCGGATCCGCGCGAGCGAGAACACGTTGTGGAATGTGGTGTCCGTGTTCGGGAAGTCCACCGTGGTGCCCACGGTTATCGCGAGTACGCGCGGGACGAACTGCTCACCCTTCTGATCCATGCGCGCGCGGCCGGCCGGCAGTTCGTCGAACGCCTCCCGCGGCGCGGCCTTGAGGTAGACGACGGCGCGGCGCCGATCCACGGCGTCGGCGCGATGGTCCCCCAGATCGGCGATGGCCGGGCGCGGAGATCGTGCGGCGACTGCTCCGATCGTGACGCGGCCCTGGATGGTGCCCGCCCGTGGCGATGGATTTGTGGCGGCGCCGCCGCCGAGGCCGAGCACGAGAATTCCGATCAGGCAGCTGAGCCGGGCCACGTCAGTACCAAAAGAGCAGCTGAATCGCCGCAAACCCGCGCTCGCGCACGCGGCCGCCGTCCCGCCAGTTGTGCTGCCATGCAGCTTTGATCTCCGTCGACGTCGTCGCCCGATACGACAGCGCGCCCTCGACGCGATCGACGTCCGCGTCCCACGGTGTCGGGCCTCGTAACGCCGAGCCCCCGACGCGAGCGAAACGAAGCTGCTCCGCGCGAGCCCCGAACTGCCATCGAGCGCCGAATCGATACCGGCCTTCGACGAATCCCACGCGCGCACCCAGGTGAACCGGCGCGGCCTCGATCGGCAGCGTGAACGCCGCATGGAACCACTCGGTTCTGAGCAGCCAGCGTCCCCGCCCGGCTTCGGCCTCGACGCCAACCACGCGCTGTGACGCCGCGCTCTGGAGCGACGACTGGTCGAGTACGGCTCGATCGATCCAGTTGCCCGTTCCACCGGAGGCTGCGACGACCACGCCGGCCGGCAACGTGAGCGAGGCGCGGCCGGACCATCCGAGGCCCGGTGTTCGATCCCGCACCGAGGGGCGTGCGGGCGGCCCTTCAGTGACGGCGCCGGCGAGTGAGAGCCCGCGCAGCTGCGTACTGATCTGCACGCCGGTGTCCCAGTGCGACGCGTTGATCAGCGAGACACCCGGGCGAAGCGTCTGCGAGCCGATGGGAAACGACGGCTGCCAACCGCGGCCGCGCATCCGCAGAAGGTCGTCCACCGTCGCGGGCAGCGCATCCGGCCGCAACGACACTAGATATTGATACGCCAGCGGCCATCCGATGACGATATTCGCGCGGCCGTACGCGCGCCTCGGAAACGCGCCAATGAGCGGCGGCACGCGCCCGGCCTGGATGGCGACCGCGCGGTTCGACCACGGCCGCCATCGGAGGTAGAGCGCAGGGACGTCCACGCCGTCACCGTTCTCGGTGCGTACTTCGCCGACGAACGAGAGCCGCGCGGCCACGCGCCACTCGGCCATCAGCCGCATGCGCACGACGCGCAGTGCGTTGTGTTCGTAATCAGTGAAGTTGAAAAAGGCGAGTTCGTCGCGTCGGCTCGCGACAGCGGCGGCTTCGAAGGCGGTGGCGAAGCGCCGATCGGTGGCGTACGTTGTCTGCTGGTCCTGCGCCCGGGCCGGCGCGGCCGTGAGAGCGGCCATCACGAGTCCCAGACTCACGGTCTGCAGCGTGCGGCGCCGAGCCATAGATCTGTCCGCATCTTACACGCCGGAAGAAGTGACGCGATCCGCGGATGGCTCCGAGCCGTGTCTTATGGCAGGTCGAGTAGCTGGTCGACAAGGGCCGTCGTGATGTCATTCAGCGATCCGACTACAACGTCTGCCTGGGCGAGCTCGGAGGCGGAGAGGGTTGTCGCGACGGCAATAGTGCGAAGCCCAGCGGCCGCCGCTGACGTGAGGCCCCACGGCGTGTCTTCGACCGCGACGGCATTTGAGGCCGCCAGGGCCAGTCCGTCCAGCGCGGCGAGGTACGGATCGGGCGAGGGCTTTGTCCTGATGACGTTGTCGGAGCCAATGACGACGGAGAAACTGGCAGCGAGCTGGTTGGCGCGGAGAATCGCCAGGACTTCTCCCTGAAGCGAGCCTGACGCGATCGCCAGGCGATACGCGGCGCCGAGCCGTTCAATCGTGCCTGCCGTCCCGGGAAACAGGACCGCTCCTCCCGAGACGAGCCGCTCGTATCTGCGAATCTTGTCGAGCGCAAGCGCGTCCACATCTTCGGCGCGCAAGTCGAGCCCGCGATCGCCGGCGAACGCGCGTACAACGTCGCGGTTGTCGCTGTACCTGCAGTATCGATCCAGGTACTGCTCGCGATCGAGCGTCCAGCCCCGATCGGCGAACACCGCCCGGAACGCGGCCAGGTGGATGCCCTCGGTGTCGGCCAGCACACCGTCGAAATCAAAGACGACGGCGCGCGTCATTTGTCAGGGAACGGACTACCGGGACGCGAAGTCATCTTGCCGGCAGTCTACCTGAGGGCGGGACTGTCCCTGGCGATCCGCCACGACGGCACGAGCCGGCTCGTCGGGAACCAGTCATGGTGAATCGCAAGTACCTCTTCCAGATACGCTTCGAGTCGGCCGGCAAGCTGCAGTGAGCGGACGTTGTCGACGGTCTGGCAAATGGTCCAGAGATTGTGACGCAGCAGCCGTGGCGTTTCGGCGAACACGGTCGTAATGGGCGTCGATGCGCAGTCGGAGCAGCCGCACGAGAATTCACCGGCGACGACGGGGCCGGGATCTCGAAGCGCCCCGTAGGGCGTCATGTACCACCCGGCCTCGGCGTAGTGACCGTACGAAGCAGAATCAAAAATCGTGGCCCCGCACGCGATCATGAATGGCAGCTCGCAGGGATCGCCGGCGCCATACACATGGATCGGCAGTTCCCATCCGGCTTCGCGTCGAGCGTCGGCGATCACGGCGGCTGGGAACGTGAGGTCGTGATTGGTGGTGAAGAAAGGCACGAGGCTGCCGATCGCGATGTACTGGACGCCCATCTCTAGAAGCCCGCAGACGCTCTCGTGCCTCAGATCGATGAACCGGCCTCCCTGCTGCACACCGGCCAGAATGCCGTGGCGGACGACGGTCAACCCTTCCTCGATGCGCTTCTGCGTCGTGCGGAGCTTTGCCGTCGCGATTGTTCTGTTGTCGCCAGGGGGGGTAATCAAGTCGAGCGGTGCAATCACGTCCGAGCCGATCTCGTCTTGGAATCGGATGATGCGGCGATTCGACAGATGCAATCGGCGGTGGAATCCCTGAAACGCCCCGGAATCCGTCGCCACCAGGCGATGGAACCCGACGAGATTCTTGAGGCCGCGCTCGGCGGCAAGCGATTTCCGCAGGCTCCGTTGCTTGTACAGAAAAAAGGCGTTGACGATGATTCCACGAATGGTGGGGCTGCCGTCCCAATCAGCCAGACTGAATCCCGGCCGCCTGGGTTGATAGACCGGAAGGAACAGCGGTTGTTGGTGCTTCGCCCCGTCTCGCGTCTCAAAGTCAGACGGCGGTCCCAGGGTCAGCACGTCAGCGTCTCTCCAACAGCAGTCCGACCTCCGACTTCGTTTCGAGTCGCGCCGCAGGAGTGAACCCGTGCGCATCTGCGAACTCACGAAGGACGCGTTCTTCGCGATGCGCGATCGAGCGGCGTTTGACCATCGCCTCACGCGCGCCCGTCACGAGCAGACGCCGTGCGGGTACTTGCCGGAGCGAGTCCAACTTCTCGCGCTCTTGCCTCGCCACGACGGCCACGAACTTCAGGGCGAGCGCGAGGTCGAACAGGCCCCCCTCTTCGGGCCCGTTGATGTGTTCGAAGCCTTCCGATAGCCTCCAGCGCCGGCCTTCCAGCCGGCCTGTGCCGAGCAATCGGCTCCAGGCCTGGACCGCGTCGATCACGGTCTGATCGCGATCGATGGCGACATACAGGCGCGTCGACGATCCCGCGGCATGGAATGGATAGAGCAGCGGCTGAACTCCGCACCCGATGTCCAAAATGCTTGCTGGGGCCGGTGCGATCGCAAAGAGCGCGCTGAAGAATTCGTCGAGGTCGGCCAGGCGCTCTCGAGTGCTGATGTGCGTGGCGACGATCCGATCTCGCGCTTCCACGACGGCGGCGTCCGTCATGCCGAGATTCTGCCCGGCCAGGGCGCACAACCGGGCGACGGCGACGGCCGACTCGTCAGGCGCGTCTCGATATCTGCGAAGGCCGTAGTAGATGCGGCTCTTTGCCTTAGTGGCCGCGTCCTTGTACGCGCGCGTTCGTTTGAGGCGCGCTGCGTCGATCGAGGTTGCCGCCTGCTCCCAAAGGGCCGGCTCGTTGATCCAAAGGTCCGAGATCATGCGGTGGGCCCGCTCGACGTCGATCCGATAGCGCCTGGCCGTGTCTTCCGCGAGTTCGCGCACTAAGGCGTCGATGATCTGCGCATCGCGCGCCGAGGATGGCATCGCCGGTACCTTGCCAGAACGAGTCTGGATCTGCAACCGCGCCGGCGCGCGCGAGCGGCGTGGTGCCGCGCATCTACGCGGCGCGGTACGGACAGTTCTTCAGCGCTGTTTCCAGGCGTGCCAGGGTTTCGTCGAGATCGTCGTCCGTGTGAACTGCCGAGAGCGTCACGGCTTCCGGACACGGACCGAGCGCAAGCAGGAACCCGAACAGGTTCCTTGCGTCGTGGAGTTGACGGTAGAGTGCCACGTGATAGTTCCGGTTCCAGAGACGGACGACGTCCCGGAAATTTCGCGGCCGTTCCTCGCTGCCGATGTGAATGCCGATGCGGCCGCCGAAGCCCTCCACATGCGCCGGCACGCCGTAGCGTTGCATCAGCTCACGACAGCCGCCGACGAAGCGATCGTTTGCCTCGCGCAGTCGATTCCAGGCACCGGTCGCTTCCATCGCCTGGAGCGCGGCCAATGAACCGGAGACGGCGAGCTGACGTCCCGTGTTGGTGCCCGCCATTTCCACGTCTCCCACCGGCGTGAGGACGTCCATCAATTCGGCGGTACCGCAGACCGCGGCCACTGGCACGCCGCATCCGAGAGCCTTGCCGAAACAGGCGAGGTCGGGCCGCACGCCGAAATACTCCTGTGCACCACCGCGGGCCACCCGGAATCCGGTCAGGACTTCGTCGAAGATCAGCAGGCTCCCAGCGTCCCGAGTCATCCGCCGTACCGCGTCGAGAAATCCAGGGTCCGGAGCGATACAGCCGGCGTTGAGTGCAACGGGCTCCATGATCACCGCGGCGATCTCGCCGCCATACCGCCTGAAGGCCGATTCGAGAACGTCGAGGTTGTTGAACGGAGCCACGAGGACCAACGACGATAACGCCTGCACCGGCAGGCCTCCCGATCCTTGGACAGGTTCCACCAGGCCATCGGGTCCGATCTCGCCGAGACGCTTGCCGCCGTCGACGCCGAAGAGAAGATAGTCATTCAGGCCGTGGAAGTGGCCTTCGAACTTCAAGATCCGATGACGGCCGGTGACGGCCCGCGCAATCCGGATGGCATGGAGCGTGGCCTCGGTCCCCGAGTTGGCGAGCCGCATGCGTTCGGCGCACGGGATCAACTCCGAAAGACGGCGAGCGAGCAGGCCCGTACGCGGACTCTCGTACATATAACCAAAGCCAACACGCTTGGCTTCGTCCAACCCTTCATACACAGCGCTCGGCCGGTGACCGAGCACCAGTGAACCCCAACCCATGATCCAGTCGATACACTCGTGGCCGTCGACATCCCAGACCCGGCAGCCATCGCCATGAGTGATGACAGTCCGGCCTGACACTTGGAATCGGTTCCAGGACGAAACGACCGCGCCAACGAGGTGACGCTGCGCCGCTTCCTCGGCTGACTCCAACTCGTCGGCGGTCCATGAACGCGGCGGATCGACGGTACTCATGACGAGAACGCCGGCGGGTGCGCCGGCCTCTGTACTTCGCGCAATCTGACCTCCGTATCGATCTCTCGCCTCGTCAGCGCCGCTGTCAGGCGGGGCGCCCTTCGAATCAGACGTTGCCTGATCATCGCCGCGTACTCGCGGGCAGCGTCAGGGAACAGAACCGGGTCGAATTTCACGTCCACCTCGAGTTGGACCCGCGGCCTGCCTCCGGTCTTGAGCCACCGCGCTGCGTATGACGCCGGCAGAGCCGGTTCGACGCCGTGGCCGATGTCAGCCTCCGTCTGTCGAGCAACCCAGGGGAGATCATGCAGCGTCTCAACCAGTTCAGTCTCGGCGACGAGCAGTCTTCCGTCCGGATGAAACACAGCGCCGGCCGCGCGACCGAGGAAGTCGAACCGGTCCGGCGTGGCCGCACTTCGGATTTGAACGAGGTCGCCGACTTCGAATCGGACGAGCGTCTGCAGTTGCGAGAACGGGAATAGTTCCGTCAACACCAGGAATCCCGCACCGGATGACACCGGCCGCCGTGTCACCGGATCGACAACTTCGACCACCAGATTGGCATCGAACACGAACGGCGCGTCTTCCCGCCTCCGGCAGGCCGATCCGAATACCTCCGAGCACGACCAGCGATCGAGGACGACCGCCTTCCATGCCTGTCGCAACCACTTGTATCGAGCCGATGGGAGAAACTCGCCGCCGACAGACACGCTCCGCACGCCGAGCCTGGCGGGATCGATACCGCGTCGCAGCAATCCCGTGGTGAGCGATTGAATGACGTCGGTGCCGGCCGCGACATACTCTATGCGCCGGCGCACGCCCGGCACCTTCGGGGTTTCCGTGAGCAGTCTGATCGCGTACTCGAGCCGATCTTTGTCCCAGAACTTGATCGTGAAGGCGAACGCGTTGGCAGGCAGCGCCACCGCGCCTCCGTGATCTTGAACATCGATTACCAGGCAGGCTGGTAGTAGCGACGAGGTCTTGGCGTCGCCGCCTCGAACGCGCGAGAAGAACTGCCAGATGAACTGCAACTCCTCCTTCGACCGAAGGCGAAACGTGCTCGGGCCAGTTGTACCGGACGAGTGGATGAACAGCGCGGGAGCCGATCCTCCCCGAACGTTCGAGACGGACTCGAAGAACGCCGCCAGATCTTTCTTACGAAGGATGGGTAGGGTCGCCAGATCCTCGACGTTCTGAATCGTCGCGGTCGGCACACCTCGCCAGAAGCGCCTGTAGAACGGCTGTTCCCGGCACCGAGCGATGGTTTCTGGCAGAAGCCGGCGCCAGAATGGTTCTGCAATCGACCGCGCGCGTAGCTTGCTCAACCGTGACCAATCCCTTGCCTGGCGGGCAGCGTGAGAATAGCGACGGGAATATATCAAGTCGACTCGGACAGTGCTATGCTCCCCGCTCCAGACAGCTAGTGTCCAAAGGGGGTTAACCATGGCCGGGACTAAGAACGCCGCAGTAGGCAGGGTATTCACCGCGGGTGAAATCAACGATCTCTCGACACTGTTCAGGAATATCGAAGGGGTGATCGGCAAGGAAGCAGGAAAGGCGGTTGTGGCCGAAGCCGCGGCGGGCGTCGTCGCGATGGAAGCTGCGGACATGAGTCCAGGGATCGGCCTGCGGAACGACCTCGTGAACGTGGTCGTTGCCGAGGCGACGACGCCGGACCGCTAAGCACGCAGGCGTCACCGGAGCTCCCGCGCCCTCAGATCGCGTCGTGATGCTTTTCCCGCGAGGGTCGTCGGCGTTTCGGATCGTTCGGGAGAGCGTCATGCCCAGCGAAGATGGGTACTACGCCTCTCTGTTCGCGTTGACAAACGGCCGCATCGGTCTGCGAATGCCGTGGGATCAGGACAACGACCTCGCCGATCCCGGGTTGCTTCATGCCGACTTGTTCGCGGAAGGCCGCTCGTTCGAACGGGAGATCGGGCTCGTCGTCAACCCGGCATGGTTCGCCGTGGAACTTGCCGGTCGTCCGATTCTTCCGTTCGATCCGAGCGTTCGTTGGTTCTCACAGACCCTCGACATGCAGCATGCGCATGTCGAGCGGCGCATGCGGATTTCCGTTGGAGACTTGACGGTGGACGTTCGTCTCACGCTGGCGGTGCCGGCGGGTGCTGCCGGCGATCTGGTCGTTGCCGAGGTCGATGTGACCCGTGTCGCTGGCACGAGGCCGGTGGCCGTCAGCCTCGGCACGAAGTGGCATATCGAGCCGGGTACCGCGACTCGGGACAAGACACGCCACGGTACGGTCGATCAGGGATTCTGGACGGCTCGTCATCCCGCAGGCACGAACGGCGCCATCGCGATCGCGTCGCGCGTCGACCGCGCCGAAGGCGGTTCCTGGCACCGGCGGTCCGAAGGCGCGGTCACGCGTGTTTCGTTCGAATTGCCGGCAGACTCGCGGCGCGCCAGACTGACATCGACGACAGCCGTCAGCGTCGCATTGACGCTCGGTGCGGCAGCTCGGGCTGCGCAGCGGGATTTGGCCGCGACCGGTTCGGTCGACGAGGTACTCACGCGTCATCGCCGCATCTGGCGCGAGCGATGGTCTCTCGCTCCGTCGATTGCCGGTGATGATCGAGCGCTGCAGGGAATCCGCTTTGGACACTTTCACCTCTCGCAGGCGCCGGACCGGCGTCTTCCCGCGGCAGGCTTAGCCCCGCGCGGTCTCACGTCGCGGCGACATGGAGGGCTGCATCACTTCAATACCGAGGTGTCGGCCGTTCCGTACTACGCTTCCGCGGAGCCGGATGTCGCGCGCCAGTTGCTGGCCTTCCGGCTCGAGGGCCTGAAGGCAGCCGAGCAGTACGCCCGCGCCACGGGATTCGGCGGCGTCAGAATTCCACTCCACGCCGGACCGGACGGAGCGGCCGTCGACAGCAAGGATCCGGCGCTCGCGAGAATCGCACGTACGTCCCTTCACGGATCCGCCGATTTGCTGTGGGCGATAGCACTGTTCCACCGCCTGGCAGGGGAGTGGCCGTTCCCAGCAGACGACCTCGCCGCCGTCGTGTCGGGTTGCGCGGACTTCCTGGCGTCCGCGGCTCACCGGATTTCGAAGAAAGGATTCAGGGTCACGGGGTTCGACGAATTCCATCCGATGGTGCGCGGCCAGTTTGCGACGACCGAGCTCCTGCGATGGGCGCTTGCGTGGGCGGCAGCTGCGGGGCTTCCGTCAGCGCCGGCGCGCAGCCGCGCACGTTGGCTGAGCGCGTCGCGGATCCTCAAAGCGCCGAGGGCGAACAGGCACGGGGTATTCCCGCAGTTTGCCGGCTATTTCTCGCTCTCCGATGCGTCGAACGCGGCGGGCCGTCACGCTTCCTCGCAGCACTGCAAACAGGCCGATGTCGTGGCCGCGATGACCATGCTTCCATGCCGGTTCAGCGCGAGGGAGTTGCGCGCGAATCTCAAGTACTACGAATCGCGTACGCTCCATGCGTCGTCACTGAGTTTCCTGCCGCACGCCGTCGCTGCGGCGAAGGTCAAGAATCTGGGCCTGGCGTGGCGGCTTACCCGGCAGGCATTGCGCTATAACCTGGACTATGCGCCGCGGGAACAGTACGCCAATGGCGTCCACCTCGGCGCCGCCGCAGGGGCATGGACCACGTTACTGCACGGCTTCCTGGCGTTCGAAGCGACCGAATCGCATGCGGTCCTCAGGCGCAACCTTCCCCGCGACCTTCGTGAGTTGACGCTCGTCTGTCACTACCGCGGTCACCGTTTGATCGCGCGCGCCACGCCGAAGCGATTCGAGATCGACGCGCCTCGAGGGCTGCAGGTTCGTTCCGATGGCGCTGCGGGGTTCACCCTTCACGTGCACGGGCGCGGAGCTCCGTCATGATGGAATGCGATGCCGCCGCTGCGAATATCAACGGCTACATCTTCGATCTCGACGGCGTCCTGACCGACACGATGGACGCGCACGCGCGGGCATGGGGGGTGATCGCCGACGAGCTGGGCGTGCCGTTTGGTGAGGCCGACCTCAAATCGTTCCGCGGCCTCGCCCGCGCCGCGTGTCTCGAGACGTTGTTCTCGCGAATGCCTGACCCGCCTCGGCACCTGGCGTCGCAGTTGCTCGATCGCAAGGCCGATCTCTACAGATCCGCGACGGCTGCCATGGGCATGGGCGTGCTGTTCGACGGCGTGCGGGAACTGCTCGTCGCGCTTCGGCAGCGCGGCGTGTCGCTGGCCGTGGCATCGGCCAGTCGCGAGGCATGGCCGCTGTTGGCGCAGGCAGGTATCGCCCAGTTGTTCGACGTCGTCTCCGACGGTCACTTTGACGGCCGTCCGAAACCGGCGCCCGATCAGGTGCTTTCAATAACGGCCGCGCTTGGGATGTCACCTGAGCGGACGGTGGTCTTCGATGATTCGTGGCTCGGAATCGAGGCCGCGCAGAGTGCAGGTGCGCTCGCCATCGGCGTCGGACTGGCCGTTAACGGACGCGCGGGGATGGATGGCTGGGTGGAGCATTTGAGCGCGCACGACGCGGCTTCGCTCGTCGCGGTCGTCGAGCACCTGGCGAGGAACCCGCGGCATCGCGTGGCCTGAGTCGAAGCGAATGAACTCCACGACGCCCCTTCTGTCGCTTGAATCCCTGGCCGAGCTCGTCGATGCATGGCGGCGCGACGGCCATCGAACGGTGCTCTGTCACGGACGGTTCGACCCCCTGCACTACGGGCATCTGATGCATTTCGCAGAGGCCCGAACGTACGGCGACAGGCTGCTCGTCACGGTTACTCCGGATCGATTCGCCGCGTCGGCGCCGGGCCGGCCGTACCAATCCGAGACGGTTCGCCTGGCGATGGTGGCGAGTCTTCGCCTCGTCGATGCCGCGGCATTGAACCGCTGGCCTGGTGCCGAGGAGCTCCTCCAATTGGTGAAACCCGACATCTATGTGAAAGGCAGCGACTATTACATGAGCGACAACGTGGCGTTCACGCGCGAGACGGAGACGGCCCGCGCGCTCGGAATCGCCGTGCAGATCACCAAGTCCTTCAAGTTGTCTGCGACGGCAGTGGGCCTCGCCCTTCGCGATCGTGAACAGGGTCTGACGTCGTGACCGAATCCGTATCGCGGATCGCCGTACCCATGATGAATGTGGTTCGCGAGAACCAGATCCTGGAAAGTCAGCTGTCCAGCGCAATCAGCGGTGTCTTTCGTCACGGTCAATTCATGCTCGGTCCCGAGGTCGCCACGTTCGAGGAGCGCGTCGCGCGTTTTCTCGGTGTGTCACACGTGATCGGCGTGAATTCGGGGACCGATGCGCTGCTGTTTGCGCTGAAAGCCGTGGGCGCGGGCCCGGGCGACGAGATCGTGACGGCCGCCAACAGTTTCATCGCCACGGCCGGCGCGGCGCGGCAACTCGGCATCGTGGTCAGATTCGCTGACGTCGGCCCCGATGAGAACCTCGATCCCCTTCGAATCGAAGAAGCACTGACGCCTCGCACGAAAGCGATCGTTCCCGTGCACCTGCGCGGCCGCCCGGCCAGGCTGGACGAGATTTGCGAAATCGCCGCCCGTCATGGCATCCCTGTCATCGAGGATGCCTCCCAGGCGTTTGGCGCGCGGATAGGCGACCGGCACGTCGGCACGATCGGCGCACTCGGCTGCTTCAGCATGCATCCGCAGAAGGTTCTTGCGGCGATTGGCGATGCCGGCATCGTCACCACGAACGATGCCGAGGCCGCGCGGCAAATCCGCCTCTGGCGGCATCACGGGCTTCGGTCGCGTGACGAAGCGTCGGTGTGGGGACAGAACAGCCGGTTGGATTCCTTGCAGGCCGCGGTTCTCCTCGTCAAGCTCGATTACGTCTCGCGCTGGATAGAGCGCCGCCGTGAGATCGCCCGGATCTACGACGCCGCGTTCTCCGATATTGCCAGGGACAGGGATCTGGTGCTGCCTGAGGAGGCGGCGGATCAATACAGTGTTTACTACCACTACAGCGTGTTCTCGGAGAGGCGCGACGAGTTTCAGGCCGCGCTGCATGAACACGGCGTGGACGCCCGGGCACACTATCCGATTCCAATCCACAAGCAGGACGCCGCGCTTCCCTCGACGATGCGTCTGCCGATTGGAGGGCTGCCCGTCACCGAGTGGCAGGCCGCGCGCCAGTTGTCCCTGCCGATTCATCACGATTTTTCCGACGACCAGATCGCGTGTGTGATTGCCGCCGTGAATTCGTTCTACGGCCGGGCACGGAACACGCCAGTGCGGTCGTCATGATCGAGATCGGCTGCTGTCATGGTCCCGACGACCTCGACTCGATCTTCCTCCGCGAATTCGACTACCGCGAGGTGACGCTGTCGGTCTTCGAGGACCGCCACCTGCCGGATCCGGCGGCCAGCTCGCGAACCCTGCAACCACCGGTGCGAATCGTGCTGGGAGTGTTTCCGGCCGGCACCAGCTTGTTCGACGGCGAGTCGAGTCTTCAGCGCGCGCTGGATCGCGTGGCGTACGTGACCGACGTCGTCGCCAGGAGCGGCGCGCGCGGCCTGGCATTCGGCGCCGGTGCGGTCCGAACGATTCCACCCGGGCTCAGCCGGCGAGAGGGAGAACAGATCCTGTCGCGCGTGCTGCACGCACTCGCAGCCGGATGCGCCGCCGCCGGAGCCGAACTGTTCGTCGAGAACCTGCCCGCCGACAAGAGCGGCATGTTCAACACCCTCGACGAGATCGTCCGTTTCATGGATGACTATTCGTTGCCTTCCACGTCGATTCTGTACGACCTGAGATCCGCGGCGGCGCAGCGGGAAGCGCCACAGGAAGCGATCCTGCACATCGGAAGAATTGGGCACGTTCACGTGCCGTTTCCCGACGGGGAGTATCGGAATTCGCCCTACGACACGGGTCCGCTGGTGAACGGTCTTCTGAAGGCGGGCTACGCTCGCGCCGTGTCGCTCGAACCCGTCGCGCCAGGGCTCGGTCCCGAGATTGCTGCACGACGGAAGGTACTGGCGCAGGCGTGGAGCTAGCGCATTCGAGCCGCGATGCACGCCGACAGTGACGTTCGCTACCTTCGCGACCTGAACCTGCTGATCACTCGCACGTGCAATGCGGCCTGCGCGCACTGCTCGGTGGAGTCATCCCCAACCGATCGCCGCCGCATGGACGATGGCGTGTTCTCGGCGGCTCTGGAATTCATCGAGGCATTCTCGAAGGTTCGCGGATCCCGCCGTGTGCTCGTGACGGGAGGAGAGCCGTATCTCGAGCGTCGCAGACTGTTGGCCGTCGTCGAGACCGCTCACCGCCACGGACTTCGGGCCGGCGTCGAGACAAACGGGTACTGGGCGCGCGACTACGCCGACGGCTGCCAGCTGGTGAGCAAGATCGCCTTCGATGACTATCTCATCAGCGCCAGCACCTTCCACGCGCAGTTCGTACCAACCGCGGCGGTCGAGAACGCGTGGCGCGCAGCGGGCGCGGCTGGCCGGATCGTCAAGGTTCGCCTGTCTCACCGCGATCCGCCGACGCAAGAAGACAGGGAGCTTCACGAACGGCTCGGCCGGCTGATTCCAGCCGAGGACTTGCTTGTCGAGCCGGTGGCACCTGCCGGACGAGCCCTCTCCACGGGGATAGCGCTCCCGCAGCCGTACGAACCGTTGGATGACCGCTGTCCTGCCGATGGCATGCTCGTCGATCATCGAGGCATGGTGCACCCGTGTTGCAATGCACTGAGCCTGATCGAAGGTCACGCTCTCGAGCTGGGCCAAACCGGAGCGCAACCAGCGGAGGCCATTCTGGCGCGCGCCCAACGCGATGCGTTGTTCGCGGCTCTCCGAGAGCGTGGCCTCGCCTGGGTCACAACGCGGTTGAATGCGCAGGGACTGCCTACGCCAGATCTCGGGGGTCGAGTGTGCGATCGCTGCCACGCGTTGTTCGCGGCTCAACACCTGCGAGAGGCTCTCCGTGCGGAACGGTGACGCCGTGATTCAATCGCCATTTCCACTCACGGCCGGCGCCGATCGTCACGGGCGGAGTTCCCGAAACCTGAACATCGATCGGCGGGCCTTCGAGATGCGTGACGATGAGGCTCGTGTGCGTCAACGAGATGCTCAGTGTCGCCGATCGCCAGATGAGCCTGAGGCGAATCGCCTTCCAGTCCGCCGGCAGGGGAGCCGGTGACAGCCGAAGTACGGCGGCGTCCGCCGATCCGCCTGTCAGCTGGTGACCGATGAAGCCCTGGAACAGCACGCGCCACGCCCCCGCGCACGCGGCGAGATGGATTCCATTTCGATAGTTTTGCCGCGGTTGATAATCCAGGTTGTAGCCGACCGAGAGCGCGAACAGCCTGGCCGCGGCTGCCGCGTCCCCCAGCCGGGCGGCTACGAGCGCGTACGGCACGGCCGCAAGCGACGACTCCATCGTCGTTCGCGGCTCATAGAACGCAAAATCCCGGCGATGCTGTTCCGTGTCAAAGGCGTCCGGCAACAAGTCGTGCAGCAGGACGACATCACCTTCTTTGATCAAGCGGTTGGCGAAGCACTCCAGACCGTCGGCCGCCTTTCTCGTCCCGGCATCCATGATCGGCCGTCCGTTCTGATCGCGCTCGTGGACCACCGCGTCCGGTAAGGTCGAGTAGCCCTCAAACTGCTCCAGAACGCCCGCGCCGAAGGACGCCGGCCGTCTCAACAGCGAGGCATACCGGCTCCAGCGAGAGACCTCATCGGGTTCCACGCCAAGTTCTCGCAGGGCTGCGGCCCGTCCAGGCCGTTCGTAGTGGCCGGGGCCCGTGCAGGCATCCACCGCGAGTACGAGGTTTCGGCGTACGGTCTCGTTCGTAAAGGCGTCATCGGTCGCGCCGTAGTGATACTCATCGGCGCACATCACGTCTTCGATCGAATAGCTGCCATCCGATCGTTGCGCCAGGAGCGAGGCTCCGTAGCGCGCGGTTTCGACGAGCAACGGGAGGACTTCCGCCATGGCGAACTCGGCGTCGCGCGTCGCGCGGACGTAGGCGTCAGCGGCAATTGCCACCAGAGCCGAAATGAACTTGGTCTTTTCTCCGCTCCACTCGATCGCGAACGAACGCGTGTAGATGTCGTCGATGCGCCACGGTGTCGCGGGCGATCCATCCGGGGCGCCTTCTTCGGGGAACCTGGCGCCGCTGGCACCGCTTTCGACGGCGTGACGTTTCGCGCTGTTCAATCGCAGGTAGCGGTGGTGAAGCAGCGCTCGCGCCCGATCGGGAGCGGCGTACAGGAAGAACGGGAACTTGAAAACCTCGGTGTTGAAGAAGAAGTGCCCGGAGTGATACTCGCTGGTCAGCCCGCGGGCGGCAATATTGACGTCATCGCCCTCGGCCGGCATCGACTGCAGCAAGTGGAACCGGCAGAACTGGAGGCGAGCGTTTGCGGCGGTATCGCCGGCAATTTCGCAGTCGGCCGCCTGCCATCGCTTTGCCCACGCCGAACGGTGGGAAGCAAGCAGGGTGGCGGTACCCTCGGCGCGTGCGGTGTTGAGCAGTGCCTGCGCCACCGGCTCGCCGGCAGGGGACGACACGGCACACACCGTCAGTCGCTCGAAATGGACGGTCTCGTCAGGTGAGAGGTCGATGCGCATCGACTCGCCCCCCAGATTCCAGCCGCCCAACTGTTGCCAGTCACTCCCCCGCGGAATGGTCGTGTGGCTGGCAATCTCAACGGAGTCGCCGGTGCCACGAACGAGCGCGGTGAGCGCCACGCCGTTCGTCTGGTCACAGGCGTACGAATGAAGCTCGCAGTGGTGAAAGCGCGTGGAGGGCGTATGTCCACCGCCGTACATGTTTCCATGTCGCCAGTCGAGCAACGCGTCGATTCGGCACGCGCCGCTTCCGCGCACGGCAGTCACGGTGCCGTACGTCATGGTCAACCACGGGTGCCGGGCATGCACGATCTGATGTAGAACGAGGTCGACGGTCAGCCCCACGCCGAGCTCGATGCGAAGCCGGCTGGTCAGTTCGGCCTGCCGATAATCGAGTACGCGGCTGAATTCCTCGAGCGCGCCGCCGTCCAGCGCTGGCGGCGACGCGTCCGGCGCGCGCACGCGAATCGTCCACCAGTTCGGGAGGTTGACGATCTCCCAGGGCACGGTAGCACCTGGTGCATAGAGCGCGGCGTTGAATGCTCCGGGCAGCGCGTGCCGGCTGTCGGGATCGACCGTAGCTCGGACGCCGAGCGTGCCGTTGCTCAGTGCGAAGAGCGTTTCGAAAAAGGCCGCAGTGTCAGGTCTATGGCCCTGCTGCTCCAGGCTGCCGGCCAGTAGCCGTAACTCAGGTTCATTCATAGCGTCTGCCAGAATGTTTTCTCCGCGTTTTGCTACCTATGATACCGTCGCGCCTACCGGCGCCGGAGGCTTGGAGTATGAAGACGTGACGCGCAGCGTTCTTGTGACGGGAGGCTGCGGATATATAGGTTCGATGCTCGTGCCCGAATTGGCGAGTCGAGGATGGCACGTGCGGATCCTGGACTGTCTCCTCTTCGGCAATCGCCTGCCGGCCGGGCTCCTGGAAAGTGGCCGGGCCGAGCTGGTCGACGGCGATATTCGGCACGCGGATGTCGTCGCGCGCGCATGCGAGGGTGTCGACGCCGTCGTGCATCTGGCCGCGATGGCGAACGATCCGAGCGCGGATCTCGATCCCGCGCTGACACGTTCCATCAATCTTGATGCCGTGATCGCCCTGATCGACATCGCTCGACGAGCGGGCGTTTCCCGGTTCGTCAATGCCTCTACGGCGACCGTGTACGGCGTGCGTGACGAGCCGGATGTCGACGAGACGTTCGAACACCGGCCGATCACGCTCTACGGCAAGTACAAGTCCGAAACCGATCATGCGGTCGCCGCAGCGAACGGTCCGAACTTCACGACAGTCAATATCCGATCGGCTACCGTGTGTGGCTGGTCGCCGCGCATGCGTCTCGACCTTAGCGTCAATATCCTCACGGAGCAGGCCGTGCGCCGTGGAACGGTCACAGTTCACGGCGGTAAGCAACTCCGCCCGAACGTCGTGATAACCGATCTTGTGGGCGCCTATTGCAGCGTACTGGAGGCGCCGGCCGCCGTCGTCGGAGGAGAAAGCTTCAATATCGGCGCTTCCAATCTCTCCATTCTCGAGATCGCGCGCGAGGTGATAGCGGCGGTGAACCCGTCTGCGCAGATGGTCGTCGACAGCACGGTGGACCACCGCTCGTACCACATCTCGACGAGGAAGGCAGTCACGCGGCTCGGGTTCAAGCCGCTCCTGGACGTGCCCGATGGTGCTCGCCAGGTGGCTGAGGCCCTTCGCGCCGGCAGAATCGATCGACCCGACGCCTCGGAACATCGGAACGTTCAGCATCTTCAGGCGATCGGGTTCTCGTAAATGCCGTCGACGACCGAAGGGTTTTACGACGCCCTTGCGCCGGCCTACGACGACCTCGCCGAGCCGGATTCGCTCGAGATCCCACAGGTGCTCGCGAACGTCCCACGGCCTGCCGGCCGCGCACTGGACGTCGGCGCCGGCACCGGCCGGCTGGCCATCGAATTGGCCCGTGCCGGATGGATCGTCGATGCCATCGACATCTCGGCAGGCATGATCGCCGTGGCCCGTGCCAAGGCTTCCGCCGCGGCCATGGGCGAGCGGATTCAGTTCCTGCGCGCCGATGTGACGCGCGATGCGTTGCCGCCTGGCCCTTTCGATCTGATCGTCTGTATCGGTTGCCTCTTTCACATTCCGAGCGTCCATCATCGGGCGGTCATAGCGACCCTGGCTGGCCGACTCGTGCTGGGTGGGATGTTGATCGTCGATACGGAGATCGCGGCGGCCGGCGGCTGGCCGCGGCACCAGCATCGAACGCTGCGAGCCGAGGTTGTTGACGAGGAGCGGTTGGAACTGGACGCGACATCGACGTCTGACGCCGCGACTCGCACGCAGCGCGCTCGCTTCGATCTCCAATGGGTGTCTGGTCGTGCGGAGAGTTACGAACTCACATCGTGTTGGATGACCGTGGGGGAGTTGACCTCCCTGGTCGAGGAGGCTCGCCTCCGGGTGACCTCGCTCGAGCGCGGTTGGGGTATGCGGGACCGCAGGCTGACAAATGCCCTCGTTTGTGCGCGAAGAGACGCGTAGTGCCGCGATGACGCCCGGCTCCTCCGTTGCGATCGTCGACCTCGAGCCGGCGCACTTGCCCCAGCTCATGGAGGTTGTTCGGTTGAATGACCAGACGTTGCCGCAAATGATGTGCGCCGACGTCACCAGGTGGCTCGAAGCCGGACGACCCCCGCAAGAGCGGTACTTTTCAGGCATCGCGGCGGGTGAGCCCATCGCAATGACTGGTTTTCGGCCGGATCCCTGGGGTGTCAAGAACATCTCATGGCTGGTCTGGCTCTATGTGCACCCAGCGTGGAAACGCCGCGGCGTCGCGCGCTCCCTGTTTACCCACGCCCAGAACGTGTTGCGCCAGCAGGGGTGCCGAAAGGTTTATCTGGACGTCGGCAACGAAATCCAGCATCGAGCGGCGATCGCGTTTCACGAGGCTGACGGCTTCGTGCGCGAAGGATATCTCCGTGACTATTGGGCCGAAGGGGAAGACTTTCTGGTTTTCGGAAAGCGGCTCTGATGACGCAGATCGCTGTGCCAAACAGCGCCATTTCACCGGTCTGCCGGGTAGTTTTGGTCCGGACTTTCTACTTGCACCCCTTCGAGGTACTAGGGTATAAGCCTCTGGTCCCTATCAGGTAAGTACCTTCTGATAGGCAGGTTTAGCTCGCGTCTTTGACGGAGTCCAACATGCCGAAGAATAGTATCGATCTCTCTCACATTGCCGTTGCCAACGTCGTCCGTGTATCCGGCCGTCTTTCCGAAACCACGCCAATCACAGGCATGGGGATCAATTCAAACGCGGCTGCGGCGCTCACTCCCAAGGCCGCCAAATTGACGAAGGCCGACTTGACGGCCCTGAGCGGACCAAACGCCAAGCTCGTCGCGGCTGGCCTCGGCCTGAAGGCATCGGATCTGGCTTCGATCAGATCAGCGTTTTCCGGCGTCGTGAGCTTCGGCGCCGTTGGCGCCGCCAACAGTGCCGGACTGTCCGTCTCTTGCTGCTGCTGCACGCCGTGCTGCTGCGCCGCTGCCGCGCTGCAACCCACGGCCAGAGCTAACTGACCCCCGCGTGCCCTGCGTGCGGAGGGGTCCGCGCCGAGACCCTTCCGTACTTTCGGCCCTTCCTTTCAGATGAAGGTCCTGCTCGTCTGGCCAAATTCGCGGAATGAAGTCCTCGGGTGGGGAGATCTCGGCGCGGTCGCTGAACCACTTGCGCTCGAGTACCTCGCATCTGGCCTGCAGTCATCGGGTCACGAAGTCGAGATTCTGGACCTGCGGCTGCATTCAAGCGGGAAATTCGCCGAGGCGATGGCGTCGTTCGCGCCGGACGTCGTGGGTGTCACGGCGTTCTCGATGCATGTCAGACGGGCTCTTGCCATTTGCGCTGAAGCGAAGCAACTGCGGCCGTCGGTAACGACGGTGGCCGGCGGTCACCATGCGACCTTACTGCCGGAAGATTTTTTCGAGCCTCAGGTTGATCACGTGGTTTGCGGAGAAGGCATCGGTCCACTCCTGCAACTGACGGCCGGCCCCGGCCGGATGGAAGCCGTCCCCGGCGTCTGGACTCAATTGAATGGCCGGTTTGTTTTCGGCGGGGAACAGCCGGCGTTCCGCATCGACGAGCTCCCATTTCCGGATCGGCGCGCGACTGCTGGTGACCGTCACAGGTACTTCATTGACTGGATGAGGCCGGTCGCCCTGCTTCGGACTTCGGTCGGCTGTCCTTTTAGGTGTACCTACTGCTCGCTGTGGAAGATCATGGAGGGCAAGTACCATTACCGGCACGAAGACCTGGTTGTCGAGGAGCTCGGCTCGATCGACGAAGACTGGGTGTTCCTCATCGACGACGAAGCGTTCATCAACGGTGCGCGAATGCGACGCCTTGCGGCGGCCATCGAGCGCTCCGGCATACGAAAGCGATTCTTTGCCTACGCCCGCATGGACAGCATCGTTCGTGAGACGGAGACGCTGGCGATGTGGCGCCGGGTGGGTCTGGAACGTCTGTTCGTCGGCATCGACGCGATATCCGACGCTGAATTAGTCGACTACAACAAGCGCTGCCGGGTTGCGCAGGTCGAGGCGGGTCTTGTGAATGCCGAACGGCTCGGCATCGAGATCTTCGCTCAGTTTGTTGTCAGTCCTGAATCAACCGAACGCGATTTCCAGCGTTTGGCCCGGTTCATCGAGCATCGCCACATCAAATATCCATCGTTTACGGTGCTCACGCCTATTCCGGGAACCGCGCTGTTGAAGGATTTCGACAACGTTGTCGTGCGCCAGCCAAATGGCCGGCCTGATTGGGATTTATTTGACTGCCAGAACGCAGTA
This sequence comes from Vicinamibacterales bacterium, assembly GCA_035606665.1. Lineage (GTDB taxonomy): Bacteria > Acidobacteriota > Vicinamibacteria > Vicinamibacterales > SCN-69-37 > DASUGC01. The sequence continues at coordinate 178,142 of DATNEY010000009.1, forward strand.
ACCAAGACGCGGCTGCCCCCGCAGGAGTTTCGCCGGCAATATCGAGGTCTCTATCACACGTTCAAGGGTGCCTACACGCAGTATCGTGAGCATTCCCAGGTGATCGACGATCCGTCTTTGATCGGTGAGTCCGGGAAACCGGGCGCCATCGACTCCCGCCCCGCCATCTAGTCTTTTTCACAGGGATCGTCGAAAGATGAAGCTTGAACTCGACTCACGACGGCTTCTTGCGTTTCCGTTCCAGATGATCGTCCACGACGGCTCCGTTATTCTCAAGCGCGGAGCGCTGGAAACCAGAATCGAGGGAGCTCGAGCGGTAGAAGTTCTGCAGTCTCTCGTTGACAGGATTGGGACCAACGGAATCCCGCGAAAGGATCTCACCGAAGGCTTCGCGGCGGTCGATCGACCGGATATCGACGCCCTGATCGACCAACTTCTCGAGCGCCGGCTCCTGTACCTGGCCAGCGAGAAATTGGCGGCCGTGCCGGAATCAGAATCGCCGCTCGACGTCTTCTATTGGAACATCGACCAGACAGCGAGCGAAGTCACCACGCGATTGTCCGAGCGGCGAATCATCGTCCTGGGCGTCAATGAGATCAGCCGGCAGATGCTGCTGACCCTGGAAGCCGCGGGCTGCGCATCCGTGGGGATCGTCGATTACCCCCTGTTGCGCAATCTCACATTCTTTGACGGCGATGGTTCACTGAACCGCGACAGATGGTCGTCCCGGGATCCGTTGTCGTTCGATGACTGGTCGTCGGACCTCGACCCGGGCTCCCTGGACTGTCTCGTGGCGACATCGGACTTCGGCGGCTTGCACTGGATGCGCCAGTGGAACGAGGTGTGCGTCCCCAATCGCATTCATTTTCTGCCGGTGGTACTCCAGAACCTGATCGGCTACGTTGGCCCAATCGTCGTGCCAGGGGAAACTGCGTGTTTTGAGTGCTTGAGGGCCAGACAGAACGCTCACATGGTGGATGCGGGCCTTCGTCGGGCACCGGAACTGGTGGCGTTTGAGGGACAGTTTACGGCTGGCTTCCACCCGGCCATGACAGCGGCTCTCGGCAGTATCGCCGCGATGGAATTGACGAAGCTCTATGGAGGAATGAAGGTCCCGACGCGGAGAGTGGGAATGCTGATTGAGGTCAACTTGCTCGTGCCCTCTCTAACGGCACGCAAGGTTCTCAAGATCCCTCGCTGCCCGATTTGCAGTCCCGGCAGGAATCAGCCCGCCGCTACGGCATCGATGTCGACCTTCCTGCCCGGAAACCGGACTGACCAATGATCCGGCAGGGTGACCGATTCGATGTCCTTGCGGGCATCAGTACTCTGCTCGTCGATGAAGCCGTGGGTATCATCAACCGCGTCGAGGAAGTGCGGCCGGATCCCGGCGCGCCCGCGTTTTTTCACTACGCAGGTCTGGCTTGTAATACAAGAGCGTTCTCGCGGCAGCAGAATTTCGGAAACAGCGGCGGAGCATCGGCCAACCGCGAACGTGCCGTCGCAAAAGCCATCGGCGAAGCAGTGGAGCGGTACTGCAGCTCCCTCTATGACGTCGAGGAACTGGCGCTCTTCGCGAGCTCTGATGCGAGCGCCCGGCACGTTGCGCCGAGTGAGTTCGCGCTCCACAGCCCGGAGCAGTACGAGTCGCCTGGCTTTCCGTGGGTACCGTTTGAGGAGACCACACCAGTCAGATGGGTCCTGGGTCGTGAATTGCCTGGCGGAGCGGAGACGTTTGTACCCGCCGCGATGGTGTATGTGCCGTATACCTATTACCGTGGCACTGGCGACAGCCCGATTGCTCAACCGATTTCCACGGGGCTCGCTTGCCATTCAAGCGAGACCGCTGCCGCGATTGGGGCGATCTGTGAGGTGGTCGAACGTGACGCGTTCACCCTGACCTGGCAGGCGATGCAGGCGCCACCGCAGATCCGTATCGAGACGCTGAACGACGAGGCGTACGATCTCGTTCAACGCTTCGAGCGTACCGGTGACAAGGTGGTGTTGTTCAGCCTGCCGACCGATCATGGACTGCCGACGATTCTGGCCGTACTTCGCGGGCAATCCGTTCATCGACCGGCCCTCGTGTTTGCCGCGGCTACCGCGCCGACGCCGGCGGGTGCGGTGAGGTCCGCTCTGGAAGAACTGGCGCACACCCGCCGGTACTCCCAGCAGATCACCGACCGGATGAAGCGCCTGGCGCTTGTGTCGGATCATGCCAATGTCGTCGACCAACTCGACCACCTGAATGTCTATTGCGATCACGGCAACGCCCGCCTGGCCGACTTCCTGTTTCAGTCGAACGCTCGACTCGATTATGAGGAGCTCCGTGGTCTCGAGTCCGCGACTGGAGAAGAGACGCTCCAACGGGTCGTGGAGGCGATCGGCGCAATTGGGCATCGCATCGTGCTCGTCAACCTCACATCACCGGATGTTCAGGAATTGGGGCTGACCGTCGTTCGGGCCGTGGTGCCGGGCTTCCATCCGTTGTTCATGGGTCATCGAATTCGCGCGCTCGGCGGCACGCGTCTTTGGGAGTTCCCTCAGCGGCTTGGGCAGCGAGGTATCGCCCGGTGGGTCGATAACCCGGCCCCCCACCCCTACCCATAACACCGAGGCAGAACATGGCGAACGATTGGCGGTCACTGGTCATGCCGCCCGAAGAGGCTCTCTGGGAGCTGTTCCACGAGGGTTCGAAAGTCTCGCGCTACGATCCGGCGGTACCTACGCCGGTCGTACTCGCGCGGATGGCGGAACTGTGGGAGTCATTTCCCTACAAGGGTTATCCGGCAACGGAACTGCCGAAGGAGCCTCTGGTGTTGGACGCTCCCCTCGGCGAAGTGATGAAAGCCCGCGCAACGGCTCGGAATCTCGTGCCCCGGCGGTTATCGCTCCGCGAGGTTGCGACAATCTTCCACTTTGCCTACGGCATCACCCGGGACAACAAGGACTCCGTCTTCCCACGCCCATTTCGGACGGTGCCGTCCGGGGGTGGTCTGTACCCAATCGAGCTGTACTTTCACACGTCCCAGGTCGAAGATCTCGCCGCCGGGCTCTATCACTTCTCTCCAATAGAGAACAGCGTGCAGCTCATTCGGGAGGGAGATGAATCACGGAAACTTGCCGAAGCCCTGGTCCAAAGTCAGCTCGCGCTGGACAGCTCATTGATCGTGTTTCTGACGGCCGTGTTTGAACGGTCGACTTTCAAATACGGCGATCGCGGATATCGCTTCACGTTGATCGAGGCGGGTCACATCGTGCAGAACATGGCCTTGACCGCGGCGGCCCTTGGCCTCGGCGCGGTGCCGATTGGCGGTTTCTTCGACAGACCAATCGATGATCTGCTGGGACTCGACGGGCTGGCTCAATCGACGGTGTACATGGTGGGAATCGGCGAAGATCGTCCGCCGATCCGGCCAGCGGAATGATGGCGCACGCGTGGCGACTTCTCTCAGAGGACTCTTCCCGGGTATTCCGATCGCAACCGCCCGGACGCTCTCGTCGATTCAGGAGCTCATTGGCCGGCCCCATCAATCCGATGGGTTGGCCGTAGCCGACGTGACGCTCGGTTTCTGGAGGCCGCTATCGATCTGGCGGCAGTTCCGTGACCAGCTGTCGTGCCAGCTCGCGATTGACCTCACCCTGCCGGAAACCGCCGGTCCTTCTCTTTCACCGGGCTCTCACGCAGATCTGATCGGCGCTGGCATCGACGGCGAGGCCAGAGGGCACTGGCCGACAATGGCGGCCGTTGATGCGGCAGTGCGGCTTGCCAACGCCGCGAACATGACCGGACGGCCAGTCAGGCTGTTCGTGCTGTGTCCTCGAAGCGGATCCGAGTGGCCTTCTGAAGAAGCGGTGTTCGTGCGGCGGGTGCACAGGGAGTTGGGCCAGACGGGCACGCTCGTGCTCATCGATGTCTGCGAATCTGCCGAGGAAGGTGGCCCGCCGCCGGCGCCGGCGCGATCGAGACCAGGGACGCACTTACTGAGTTTGATCCCGAGCGTCATCGAAGGCGCCTGGCTCGAGTCCGTTGGGAACCCGAATGCCCGCCCGCCGTGTCTCTCATTGCCTGGCGGCTATTCGCTCGTCGATCCCCAACATCGACCGCTGAGTCTCGCCCAGCACCGGCTCGGATTCGATGCCCTCGCCCTCGCCATCGAGCAATCGTGGTTGGTGGCCTATTCGCAGTATCACGGCAACTCAGTATTTGTCGATTCCCAGCTCCTGGCTCGTGAGGCGTGGCAATGCTCTCGCGACGGCAGTCAGCAACTGGCGATTCGGTTTCTGGAGCGGGCGTCGTCGGTTGCGACAGGCATGGAACGGGGCTTGCTGCTTGCCCAGCTTCAGGGTCTGAGGATCGCAGCCGGCGAATTCGCCAGGGCCGCGACCTTGACTGAGGTGGATCCGGCGCTCCCAGACAAGCTTCGAGGGTTTCTGCTGCAGTCGAAGGGGTGGGGGCTGGTGATCGGCGGTGACGCAGAGTCTGGCTGCGCGTGTCTCGAGCAGGCCACAAGTCTCCTGGCCTTTCCCGCTGAGTCCAGGGAACATCAGTACCTTCAGAACATCCTCGCTCTCGGGCGGCTGAAGTGCGGAAAAATCGATGAGGCTGTGCGCCTGGAAGAGGAGATCCGCGCCAGGACCACAACGCTCAGAGATGTGCAGGGGCGCGACTGCCGCGATCACAGGCTCGAGTACGTGAATGCCCTGAACCTCGCGCGCCTGTATCGCCGCAAATCGGAGCACCAGAAGGCGCTCGACGAATACCAGCGTGCCTTTGCGACAACGGCTGGACTGAGCTCGGAGAGCGACGCCGTTCACAGGAATGTCTGTCTGGCCAAGGTGCACGAGTTGTTGGGCGACAAGCCGCGGGCGCTGCATTACTGGCTATTGGCAGCGCTTCATTGGGTCTCCAGTGAAGCACCTGAGGCCTTGGGCCATCGCGTCATCGCGGCCATTTCTCCGGATGCGAATCCGATGGTCCCGGAATTCGTTGAGCTGCTGTCGGCGGCGCTCTATCGTCACGTTGCCAAGGCATTCGTGAGTGTCGGGCTTGCGGTGCCGGATCAGGTCTCAGACCCACCAGGCTTCATCCGTGAAGATAAGCTGCCCCCGCACGGCTCCCTCTGCTGCGCGATCTACGGATGGTGGGGCATGTTCGGGTCGCAAATCCGGATACCTGATCGGCACGAATCCCCATCGCACGCCAAACTTCGGGAGCTTCTTCTTCGGTCCGCGATCCGGGAGTTTCAGAGACCGCTTCCGCCCATTGGTTCGCTTGTCGTCTCAGACGACCTCGGCCAGGAGGTCCCGACCGACGAGCCGTCGATGCTGGCCACCAGCCTGCGTCTGGGCGTACGAACGATGCATTTCAGGGATCGATCGATCGAATTGGACGTCCAGACGGCTCAGCAGGTTGAGCAACTGACGACCATTGAAGTAAACCCAGCTGTCGATCGGATTACCTACCAGGCGTCGGGCGCGACGATCGGTTTCAAACGGTACCGCGCTCCGGAGACAATCGATGCTCGTTCGGTGGAGGTTCTCCGTCGTGCTGATTCCGGTGACAGGCGGCTCGATCCTTCAGACCTCCAATGCGCTCGACGGCTCGAGCGTCAGCGGATCGTCTATTTGAGAATGGGAGGAGAAGCGTGCGCGAAGGCTGGTATCAAGTTCTCTTCGAGCGGGATCTAGCAGACGGCCTGACGGTGGTCCCGTCAGCACGTCCACTCGTCGCGTTGCGGACCAGGAAGTCCGTCAGGGTGTTTGATGCCACGTGCCCGCATCGAGGAGCACACCTGGCGTACGGCGGCTTGCCGGCCGGAGATGAAGTCATCTGCCCATTCCATCATCGCCGCATCGGGATCGGCTCCGACTGCGGGAGTGGCTACGCCGTGCGCGAGTACCCCACGCTCGTGGTTGGGGGAATGGTGTTCGCATGCTTTGCCAGCAAGCCGATCGAAAGCTTGCCGAAGTTCATGATGGATTTGGATCGCACACATTATTACGTGCCGGGGTTTGAGCTCGCTGTCGACGTGCCGGGTGAAATGGTCATCGAGAACGGGTTCGACGCCACTCACTTTCGGCCGGTTCACGGCGTCAAGAACGAGCCCTCGCTGGCGGTCCATGTGAATGCTTCAGGGGACTTCATGGCTGATGGCACGTTCACCGTGCCGGCCTCGCGCTGGCAGCGCAGCGCTCAGGAGTCAGGTCTGGTCGCGGTGCCTTATCAGGCCAGGGCTTTCGGCGCCGGAGTACTGGTCTCGCACATGGGCGGTGACGATCCGTACTATGTCATCACGTCTGCGATGCCGACCGCGCCAGGAAAGGCAACAGCACGACTGTCGATCGCCGTTCCGGGCGGCACCTCAGTGCCGAGCGCGGAGGGCTGTGACTATCTCCTGCGGCAGATGCAGGCCGGCCTGGAAAAGGATCAGGCCGTGTGGCGTCACCTGATCATCGACGCCCCCGCCAATTTCGAGCCGGAGGATGCTTCGGTGGTGGCATTTCGGCAGTATCTCGACACGCTGTCGCGTTTTCAGTGATGCCCAAGCCTCTGGAGGATCTTGCATGGCGGCAGTCCAAGCCGACGGGTGACGCCATTCTGTGGCTGCACGGCTACACGTTGGATTCCAGCATCTGGGAGGAGCTGTGGAGTGAGCTGCCGGAATTCCGTCACATCGGACTGGATCTTCCTGGACACGGGCAGTCGCGATCGATGACACCTGACGAAGACCTGCGTTCTCTTTCGAGGACCATCAGCAGTTTTGCGGGAGAGTTGACTGTCAAGTACTTGGCCGGGATCTCTTTCGGGGGCATGATCGCGCTTCAGGTTGCCGCGGATGCTCCGGCCCAGTTCTCGGCGTTGATTCTGGGATCGCCGCCCCTCGCCGGCGGTCCTGTCGATCCGCATGCCCAGACGTGCAACCTCACTCTCATGCGGCTGTTCCGGGAAAAGGGTCGCGGACCATGGCTCCGAGAGAGATGGATGACGTGTCCTCCGGACATTTTCCGCGGCGCCATCAACCACCCTGCGCTCCGGGAGAGACTCGCCCGTGTGATCGACGCGCATCGATGGGAGGAGCTTGCGGATTCCCGGATGGCAAGGTTCACGATCGCGGCGCAGACGCCGGATGTCCTTCGGCGCGTTCAGGTGCCGACCTTGCTCTTGATTGGAGAGGACGACATGGCGAGCTTCAAGCGGACATCGACGCTGATCGGCCGCCACGTGCCGCACTGTCAACGAATGATGGTGCCAGGCGCCGGGCATCTGGCCTTGCTCGAAAAGCCTGCGGCGATGGCCCCGCTCGTTCGAACGCATCTGGAACGGTTCAAGTAACGCGGTGACACGACTTATCTGATCGTATTGGAGGATCTGGAGAATGTTGCTCAAAGACAAAGTGATTATTGTCACCGGCGGTGCGAACGGCATCGGGCGGGGATATACCGTCAACCTCTTTCAAGAGGGTGCCCGTCTCGTGATCGCCGACAAAGATATTGCCAGAGCCACCGAACTGGAAACTGCGCTCAATTCAACGGTGTCAGAGCGGAGAGCGTTGGCGGTTGAGGTGGACATGACGTCGGAAAGCGCGACGACCCGTCTTGCCAGCCAGGCAGTCGAGACGTTCGGCAGGATCGATGTGCTGATCAACAACGCCGGCATCTATCCACACGTCGAGTTCGAGGATATTACCCTTCAGAAGTGGCGGGATCTGATGACCGTCAACCTTGACAGCGTGTTTCTTGGGGTCAAGGCCGTGCTGCCGCAGATGAAACGACAGAAGTCCGGGAAGATCATCAACGTCGCGACGAATCTGGCCTGGACTGGTCTGGCGGGCATGGTCCACTACGTCACATCGAAGGCTGGCGTGATCGGGTTCACGCGATCTCTAGCCAAGGAGATCGGTGTTCACGGCATCACGGTGAACGCCATAGCGCCTGGCGCGATCATCCCCGTGGGCGAGCTCGACCCGGTGTCTGAGGAACGCGTCAAGCAAATCGTCGAGCACCAGTGCATACGTCAACCTCTCCGGGCCGAATACCTGGTTGGACCGATGATCTTCCTGGCGTCGGACGATTCGAATTTCATCAGCGGTCAGATCCTGACCGTCGATGGGGGCGGGACGACGCATTAGAACCAGGCGCCGTCTTGTGCACGGTTCGAGCGGAATGCGGATGCATCCCAACCGGAGCATCGCGGAGTGGAGGTCGGCCAGGGGCGGCAACCACGGCGCGGGTTCAAGTTGTGGAGCCGGATGTATGCAATCCCTGCGCCACATTGACCACTCATAATTCTTCTTGTCTTTCGGTGTCTGCTTCGTTTCTTTTCTGCTCCATTGCGGTAGGATCTCTGCTGGGAAGCCGATAAGATTGATGGTTTCCCGGAGGCCCGTCAGTGCGCGTCGCCCGGCGAGCGCATGGACATAGGCGTTGCCCATCTCGGTCAGCGCGATCGCGATGCCTTTTTGGGAACGAGATTGGGGAGCGAGGAACCTGTGGAGATTGGTTACGAGAAGAAGGCGCACCGAGCTCATCTCAGCATCGACACGGGCAAGCAGAATTGGTTGCGCGCAGAGCATTTTGTTCAGCTATCGGAGGCCATGGCCAAGGCTGAACGCGACAATGATGTTGTATTCCTAGTAATTGAGTCGAAGGTCAACGGCGTCTTTTCCTTCGGGTGCGACGTGACTGATGCGGCCGATAAGGTCGATCCCGAGCCACTTATCAGGAACTTCGTGATCTTCGCCAGACAATTGCTGAACACGCGGCTGATTACCGTGGCCAAGATCGATGGCCTGTGCATCGGTGGAGGGTTCGAGCTGGTCTTGCTTTGCTCGCTCTCATATGTATCGACGCGATCAACATTTCGCTTTCCGGAGATCTTGATCGGCTGTGCTCCACCGATCGCTGCAGCCATTTACCCCGCAATCGTAGGGCGAAGTCGAGCGCTCGATCACCTTCTGCACGCCACAAAGATCTCGGCAGCCGAGGCTGACAAACAACAAATCGTCTCTGAGGTTTTCGACGCGGCAACTTTCGAGGCTGATTTCGAGCGAAGACTGGACGAGCTCGAACAGATCGCCCTTGCCAACAGAGAAACAGCCGAAGCCCTGTCCGGTTGGCCTTCGTTTGCTCGGCAGTACTTGTCTTCGGTCGAAGTGCAGCAGGGCCTGATCGTCTCGGCAATGGCCACCGCGTTCAGTCGAATTGCCAGGCGCCAGCAAGTGAGGGATGCCTTTGGACGCATGATTGGCGAAAGCATTTTTCGTTATAAGGTCCTGACGGAAAAGGGCATCATTGCAAAGGGCGTTCGGGAATACTGGAAACACCGAAACCGTGATGTCAAGGAGAGTAAGCAAGTATTTCGCGGCGATTGGATCTAGATCGTCTGCCGTGAGGTCTATCGACCCGCGGCAGAGTCTGCGTCCGGATCGAACGCTCTTCTGCCGGTGACTTCCGAAATCATCGGCGATTCGGACTCAATCTTCAACCCAGAACGAGTCTTTCCGCATCACCGGTCTGCCCTGACTCTGCTCCGAGGACTCGTCGACCAGAAGACCGGCTGTCGATGGCTTGACCTCGCTTGCGGCCGCGGCCAGATGTACTCGCAGCTGACAATGAGCCTGCGCGTGGAGATTCGCCGAAAGTTGCGGCTCTATCTGCACGATGGCAAAGACGAACATGTCGCACACGCGCTCAGTGTGGTGGAGGGCAAGGACCTAGCGGCCGTTCATACCTCGACCGGCGCTCTTTCCATGTTCAGCTCGGTATACCCGCGTTCGCGATTCGACTTCGTTACCTTCGTCAATGCCGTTCATGAGATTTCGCCGAAGGCCCTGGTGTCACTCTTGATCGATTGTGTCGAGAGACTCTCCCGCCACGGAGTTCTGTATATCAGCGACATGGAAAGGCTGCCGATAGAGGCACTCGAACTTGGTGCAATCACATGGTCGCGTGATGATATCGATCTTCTTCTCCAACCGCTGTATCGACCAGCAGAGATCAACACAAGTCGATGGCCACACACCAAGGAGTACTCGTGGGACGCCATCCTTCGCCGCGCCAGCCTCTTGGCTCGCCCACGCGACGCGACAGATCGCATGAATGCTGTCGTGACGAATGTCCTGGAGGATCGCCTGGAAATCGCTCGCACAAGTCTCGAACGGCTGACTATTAGCAAGCCCATAAGTCAACAAGAGGAAGAGAATCGCAGGCGACTTCTGTATGACTATTGGGCCATCTCCAGGGCTCTGAACGAAAGGACCTAGGTCATGGCGACCATCTTCTTAACCTTCAGCGAGCGCTCCAATGCCGACTTCATCATGACGCTCGTAGCAATCCTGAAGCGTGAGAAGTACGACGTCATTACGAGGCTCGATCATAATGACGAGTCTGGCTTGATTCCACACTCACAGATTAGACGCTCGGATATTGTCATTGCTTGGATCGATCAGCACGATCTGAATGTTTATCTCGAGGTTGGCTATGCGATTGGCGCTGGCAAGACCGTTCTTATTGCGCTGGCGCCCGAAATCGAACTGCCATCGATGCTGCGGGCCATTACGGCGGTCAGGGTGAACTCACATGACACGAAGACCATCGTGGCACTCATCGGGTATTTGCGACGCCTTCCAGCCTTACCAAGACAGAAGAGGCGACGTTTTGCGTCCGCGCTGGAGGAACTTAGGACATTTCAAACGGAACCGGCCTACTTCGAGAAGCTTTCAGGTGCTGAGTTTGAGTCCCTGGTTTTCCGATGGATGCGCGACCAAGGTTGGGATCCCGAATGGATCGACGACTTCTCTCGAACGGTCAAACGCAGGAAGCGCGGCAGCCGACCGGCGCCTCCAAGCCATGACTTCATTCTAAGAAATCATCCGGAGGGCGGTTCGACGATCGTTAGCATCAAGAAAAGGGACCGCAATAATGTCGTACCGGTCGGCGATGTTAGAGAACTGCTCGAGCGACAGCGAAGCGTCGAGGCGTCGCAGTCAATTCTTCTGACGACTTCAACGTTCAGTGATTCTGCCCGTGGACTCGCACAGGTATTCACCCGGCGGATTCTTCTTTGGACGATGGAGGACATTCTGGACAAGGGCAAGAAGACTCTGTGATTGCGACGGCGAGTGTACCCGGGTCGCACCCGGACCTTGCGAGCCTCTTGCGACCATTCAGCAAAAGGCCTGGCCTGAAAAACCGCCGCGCTCGCGTAGAATGGCTCGATCATACAAGTCGTGATTTCACGTACACTTACAATCCGCGGTGAGGTGGCTGAGTGGCCGAAAGCGGCGGTTTGCTAAACCGTTGTACTGGCTTAAACCGGTACCCAGGGTTCGAATCCCTGCCTCACCGCCAATTAAGTGGTTCGAACGACTGACTTTACCGATTCGTACCACCTGCCGTCTCCAAAATGTCTCCACGCTGCGGGCCGTCGAGCAGCTTGATCGCTGCGTCGAGGGCGGCCGGGCTCAAGTGCATGTACCGCTGCGTCATCGACAGATCCTGATGGCCAAGTAGTTCCTGTATCGCCTTCGCCGGTGCTCCACGCATCGCCAAGTGCGAACAGAACGTGTGCCGGAGGATGTGAACGCCTTCGTATGTGAGATTCGCACGCCGCGCCGCACGCTTCATCCGGTATTGCACCTTCTGCCTCGTCAGTGCGCTGCCATCGTCTTCGCAAATCACTCGCGGGCCTCGCAAATGCCGATGGTCCCGAAGTGAAATCGTCAAACGATTGGTCAACGGCACGTAGCGGAAGCGTCCGTTCTTCGGGGCCGTGATTTCGCCCTTCCACTCGGAACGCCGCACGCAGAGCATCCGTTTTGAGAGGTCGACGTCGGCCCACTCCAACGCGATGATCTCTCCGCATCGCAGCCCTGCATCGCCACCCAGGAGCACAATCAACCGCGCCTGAGCATCAATGGCCGTGGCCGCTGCGATTAGCCGCTCGTATTCGTCGAAGTCATGAAACGCCATCGTCAACTTCTGCACCGGCAACAATCGGACCGTGCAGGGCATTCGCTCGATGACATTCCATTCGATCGCCTTCCTGAGCAGCGTGTTCAGCACAGTCAACACGTTATTGACTGTCTTCGGGGATCGAGCTCGCAACGTGCTTTTCATCCGCTGAACATCCTCACTCTTGATCGCGTCCAGTTTCTGATTTCCGACCAATGGAATCAGATGGGTCTTGATAATCGATTCCTTCGCTGCGATTCCGCTCGGCTTCTGCCGGTTGGCGCGTGCGTGGCCGTCAACAAATCTCGGCGCGAACTCTTCTAGGGTGGGCACCTCTTTCTCCGGCTGGGCCTGACCGTGACGCAGCAGATGCCGCTCCCGGTCTTCGCCCCATCGTTGAGCCGCTGACTTCGAGGACACCGGGGCCTTACTCCGGTCTCGAAGGCGCGACCCGTCTGGCAGCCGCGAAGTGATGTCCACTTCCCAGCCGCCGCTACGGAACGGTCGGACTTTCACGCTCATCGCCTACTCCTTCGGCGATGACGCGCAGTTTTGGTCCAGCCACTCTAGCAGACGATCCGAGCGGAGGAGCACGCGGCGACTCAAGAGGATCGCAGAGCACGATCTTTCTGTCGCTAACACCTGCTCAGTCAGCAGCTTAGGCACCAAAACCGCACGCCATCACCAACTTAGAGAAACGCGGCTCAACGGGTTCGAATCCCTGTTTCGCGGACGCTTGGTCTTGGGAGGATCAATCGCGCAGGTTATTTCGGCAATAATCCCAAAGTTTCATGCGTGGGCGAGAGCAACGGGTCGAGGCTGGCCGGGTTCGTCAGCGCATCTCGCGCGGAAACGGGGACGCCGAGTGCGAGGCAGATCGACCTGGAGCATCCGGCTGAGGTACTTCGCGCGACTTGACTCAACAAACGCAGCTGCAACCGCCGCCGATGAGCAATGGGGCAATTCCACATGACTGTCGCCGAGGAACAACCGCCCCAAGAACCGAGTAAGTGGGCCGCCCTTCTGATTCACGGAGTCGGGCCCTTCGACGCCGATGAGCACTCACAAGTAATTCAGACTGTTCTCGCGGAGAATGACGAACAGTCTGTAGCGACTTCCGCCTTCGACTGGCGTCTGAGAATGGGAGATGTGACGGGCGACGGAGCCCTCAGAACTTCAGCAGTTGGGGCGATTGCATCAGCCTTCCAGGATTTTTCGGTCGCTACCGTTAGTGGACATCGAAAGCCAACAAGCGTGTCTGCGGCCCTTGTCCTTGGGCTTTTTGTCTTCGGCACTGTGTTGTTCGTTCCAGCGGCAAGCTGCACGCTTGCGGGATACCGTGCTGTTCAAGCAGACGCATCAAACCGAGCGCGAGAGTATGCTCGTGCCGTTGAGCGTCATGAGGCCACGTACAGCCTCGCGCAAGTCTGGAGGGATGCGGTCCTGTCCGGCGACGTTCAGCGTCAAGCGTTGGTCGAACGAGTATTGCGAATTGGTGGGGAGTTAGCCGCCCTCACAGGTACGCTCCCCCCTCCTTCGAAGCGCGGTCCGTCTGCCTGGGCAGTCGCCATCGTTGTATCTGCAGCTCTGGCGTGGGGCCTCTACTTTGTGGCCGTCGCTTCTGTCTTGGCTGGTTGCGCCAGCTCCCGGCATCCCTCGGCACTACCGGGACGCTGTCTCGCGCTCGGCGTTGCGATGGCTTGGTCCGCGATCCACTTCTTTCTGGTCACTCCGCTACTCGTTCTCCGATTCGCAGGGCGACATATTGTTCTGTCGGCATTCGCCGCCGTGTTTCTACACCTTCTCCTTGAACTTGCTTTCCCGGCTATGTCACTTGCGACGTACGACCGACTAGGCCCGCCGCGCCAGATTTTTGTCGGTATCTTGTTGCCTTACTCGGCGACTGCCGAGGTGCTCAGAATTCTTGGACAGTCGCTGGCGGCCGTCCTACTGGTGGCTGCGTATCTACGCTATGTCAACCCGTTCCTGATGAAACGGCTCGCGGAACCCATTGGCTTGGCGTTGTTGGTAGTTTCTGACGTGGCTCGCTACGTCTCAGACCAGAACTACTGGCGGCGTTTGCATCTCGCGCTCAAGAGTACGCTTGAGGCGCTGCCGCACGATAGAAACATCGTTGTCGTCGGGCACAGCTTGGGAAGCGCGATTGCCGTCGATCACCTTCGGTACTTTCCCGATCACTTTACGGCGCACAGATCCGTGACGCTCATAACGATGGGGTCTCCGCTAAGGCGCCTACTCAGCCGGTTCGTCGCCAGTCGCTACCCTCCGTGCGAGGAGCTTGAGGCGCTCCTCGCGTCATCGTTACCGCACTTTAGGTGGTTCAATATCTACCGACCACTCGACCCGATCGGCTCGTCATTATTTCCGGTCGAGGGGCACGACCTGTCTACAAGACAATGGAGGCGCTGGCTGCCATGGACTGCGCACACATCGTACTGGGGCGATCCCGTGGTCTTCGCCGCCATCAAGAGTGCCTGTAGCCGCCCTGGCCGGAGACAGGAACGCCGAATCGTGACGATGGAAGACACCCCTTTTCTTCCGTTAGAGTGGCCTACATCCCGGCTCCGTCGACGAGTCGCGATTGGTCTCGCAAACCTATCTGCTCTGGTGGTCTGGATTCTTGGCGTAGTGCTTTTTCAGGCGTCGACCAAGCCAGATCAGCCCATTGAGTTACTGGCCGTTGTCTGGTTGGCCGTGACGGTTCTGCTTGCCAAACAACTGCTGTTGCCATTCTTTCGAAGTGCCTGCGGGGTTAGTAAGGACGCTGAGCTCGAAAAGACTCGGCCGAGTCTGTAAAGGGCCTGAAACCGTCTCCAGAATGTCTCCAAGACCGAGGTCGATTCGAGCGGACTCCAGGGGATCGGAGAGGACGATCGTTCCGTCGCTAGCACCAACTCAGTCAGTCGCTTAGGCACCAAAACCGCACGCCATCGCCAACTTAGAGAAAAGCGGCTCAGCGGGTTCGAATCCCTGCCTCACCGCCAACTCACTCGCTCCCGCTTCGTTCCTCGGCGGGGAGGCCGATTCAGGCACCTCCCGATTCGCCTCTGGCTCATCGGGAACGGGCACGAATCCCTGCCTCACCGCCAACCTTCGCTAGGTCCTCACCGCCACCACACATAGATCGGATAGGGATTTGCCCTGCTGACCCAGGGCCGCGTGTCACTCGCGGCGATCGCGCCGACGTTCTTGCGCTGTTCCTCCGGCCACCGGCCCCCTTTGGGCGTGTTGTACGTCGGGAAATCAAGAACCGGCTGGAAGTACTGCTCGAGAATCAGGTTTTCCCTCCACTGCGTCAGTGGATCGTTGCTCGCTTCGTTCCGAGCCTGGATGTGCCACAGGCCCTCGGACATGTACTGATCCTCCATCGAATAGCGCCGCAAGGTCGTCAGCGGTTCTGTCCTCCAGCGTCGCGCGCGATCGGCCGCGTTCGCGAGCAACTCGCTCGCGGTGTAGCGCGATCGAAACGTTCCAATTCCCGGATCACGCACTTCGTGGCCGACATGAACGATATGGAAGAAAGTCGCGAATAGCAGGGTTGTCGCGCCGAGCATCGCGACGAACTCCCGCCGGTGCGAACGCTCTGGCTGAAAATGCCCGTCTCGTCCCCGCAGCGCGGCAGCGAACGCCAGGCCGCAGACGATCGCGACACTGTTCAACAGCACATCACGCCACTCGCCGACCCGGATCGGCACGAACCACTGGATACCTTCGTCCAGTGTCCCAACCATGAAGACGGCGAGGAACGCGAGCAGAAGAGCACCAGCCGCGCTTCTATCGCTCCAGACGCGGTGATAGAGCAGCGCCAGGAATCCGTACTCCGCGAAGTGAAACCGCTCGACGGCATCAACATTCGCGTTTCCCGTGGCCGTCGCCAGTGAGTACAGCGCGCCGGCCGCGATGGCCGCGACCATAAGGCCAAAGCGGCTCGCTCGTCCCTCGCGGATTGTGGCCATCGCGTACACGACGCCGGCCCCGATCGACGCAACGACGAACGCGCCGAGGATCAGCCGATACTGGCCGGGGAACGCCGCCTGGATGGCGCCGCGGATCTGCCCGATCGCCGGCGCGCTGACGAGCACGACGAAGGAAACCCCGAGGGCCAGCGCCAGGCGTCGGGTGCGCACGCATGGAGTCTAGATCTTGTTTCTCCCATCAGGAAGTCAGCCGACAAACGCCCCGAATCGCCTCGATCACCAGTTCCGGTTCGTCGAGATGTACCCAGTGACCTGAACCCCGCGCGACGAGATGGCGGCCGCGCGTGGAGCGGGCGGCCATGCGCTCGTGCTCCGCGCGGTAGGCCGCGGACTGGGTGGCGGCCGTGATGACGACGAGCGGCACGCCGGGTGGTAGCGCGCAGCGTGCCACCTCCGCTGCGCTCGTGCGCAGGCCGTCGAGGTGACGTGCCATCGAAACGAAGCACTTCGGCTGCGACCAGTGCGACTGCACGGCCGGCCATGTTTCAACCGGCATCTTGCGCACCTCTCCGGCAAGGCGATCGAGCGTGCGCGCCGCCTCCGATCCGAAGAGCCGGGCTGCTCCGCGCGGCACGACGGTGGAGCCTCCGGCGAGCAGCGCGAGACACGCCCGCACGAAACCGGTGGACGCGACTACCGCGCCGACGCGGGATAGAAACACACCGCCGCGAAGACGGAACGCTTCCTTGCGCGTCATGTCTATCCACTCCTCCGGATAGATCGGATCGACGAGCACCAGCGCCGCGACATTCCTGGGATGCCTCTGCGCGTACGCCTGCAGGACGAACGCACCGTAGGAGTGGCTCACGAAGACGCACGGCCCCGGTACGGCCGCGGCGTCAAGCATCTGATGCAACTGGGTCGCGCAACGCGTGGCCGTGATCGGGGCCGTGGACGCGTCGCTCCACGCGAGGCCCGCGCGGTCATAACTGAAGGTCCGCGCGAACTCCGCGACGGCAGGTTGCACGCGGGCCCAGCTCAAAGACGACGCCGAGATGCCGGCTTCGAAGACAACGGTCGGGCCGCCGGTACCCTGCGACTGCAGGTGCAGTCGCCGGTCGCCCCCGATGTCCACCATCCGGCCGGGCGGAGGCAGCAGGCGCGCGTCCGAAGCCGTGCCCGCGCGCCGGTACAGAACACCAACGAGGATGAGGATGGCGACCGTGACGACGGCAACGACCTGGGTCATCGCCCTGTAATCATGTCCGCCGCCGCGCAGGCTGTCCTGATGGATCGGTGAGAAAATCCTGATACGCTATTCACGGCTGGAAGGAAGCCGCCGGATCCGCGGGCAGAGTTCAACTCACCTTCATTCGACCTCTCGTTCGACGGCACACGCGCCTTTCGTGCAGCCTGATTGCGGATCCGGGCTTCGCATGGAGACGCCGTGGCCAAGAAACTCCCTTCCCGACCGAATCTCGATCACCTCCGCAAGCAGGCTAAGACACTACTGGCCGACCTGAAGCGCGGCACGCCGTCCGCGGCGAAGTCGTTCATTGCGCACCTGCCGGCCGCGAAAAAGATGACGCCGGTCAGGGTTCGTGCAGCAGGATTCCGGCTCGCCGACGCCCAGTCCGTCATCGCGCGAAGCACCGGGTTCGATAGCTGGCAGAGCGTCGTTCGTCACGTCGAGCATCTGAAGGCGCTCGAAGGGGAGTGGCGCTTTGTCGCATTGCAGGTGGACGGCGCCGACATGCCGGCGGGCGCGCTGACCGAATCGCGCCTGCTCATCGACGGCGATCGTTTCCGGATGGAATCGATGGAGGGCGCGTTTGATGGCCACTTCACCATCGATGCCGCCGTCGATCCGGTGCGCATCGACATCGATTTCGTCGAGGGCCCGGAAGCCGGGAACTCATCGCAGGGCATCTTCGAGATCGCCGGCGACCAGCTCACGATGTGCATCGGCGTCGTCGGCGCCTCGCGGCCGAAATCGTTTTCGACGAAGCCCGGAAGCGGCCACGCGCTGGAGCGCCTGCGACGTGCGTCCGCGGCGCGCCAGCCGAGTGTCACCGGCGGCACGCCTCAACCGGCGCAAGTCGTTGCGGCGCCGGTCACTGCGGCGGATGCCAAAGCCTTTGACGTCGAGATGACGCCGTTGCTGCGCCGGCTCGAGGGCGAGTGGGCCGCAGTTGCGATGGTCCGCGACGGCGAGGTCATGCGCGCGGACTGGCTGCCGTTCGGATCGCGCATCGGCATGGGCAATGAAACGAAGGTGGTGTTCGGCGGCCAGGTCATGCTGCACGCGAAGGTCCGCATTCACGAAAATGATGAGCGCGCGACGCCCCTGGCGATCGACTATCTCAATCTCACCGGCGCGCAGAAAGGCCGAGTGAGCCTCGGCATCATCGAATGGGTCGGTGAAGAAGTCAGATTCCTAATCGCTTCGCCCGGTCAGCCTCGACCGTCGGACTTCGACGGCCCTTTCGGGAAAGGACAGACGCTCAGCCAGTGGCGCCGGAAGTAGGCCGGGCAGGCCCGGCACACGGCGGCCCTGAAGGGCCGCCCTACTAGTCGCTCCTCAGCACTTGCGCGGGATCCAGCCCGACGGCGCGCCGGGCCGGCATGTAGCACGCGAGCACGGCGACAACGATCATGAGCGCGGAAACTGCGGCGTACGTGGCCGGGTCCGACGATCCAACTCCGAACAGCATCGTCGACACCATCTGCGCAACTCCGTAGCCGGCAAACAGGCCGACTGCCACACCGGCGACGACGATGCGCATGGCATGAGTGAGGACGAGCCGGAGCACCGCGCCGGCATCGCCGCCGAGCGCCATCCGAATGCTGATGTCCCTGGCGTGCTGCTGCACGAAGTACGACATGACGCCGTAAATGCCGACGATCGCGAGCACGAGGGCCACGCCGGCGAATGCGGCCACCAGGAACGACAGCGATTGTTTGCTCTCCAGCGATTGCTGGACGAGTTCGTCAATCGTCGCGACGCTGGTCAGCGGAGCCGTCGGACTGGCGGCTTTGATCGTTTCCCGGAGCGACGAGACCATCGTGCCGGGATCGCGTTCCGTCCGTACGAAGATGAATCTCGTGCTGTACCCGGCCATCGGCGCATAGACGGAGCCACGGTCGGGTGCGTCGAGCCCGTCGTATTTCACCTCGCTGACGACGCCCACGACGGTCGTCCACGGGCACGTTGTACATCCGCCTCCCCTGAGCCGCTTGCCGACGGCGCTGGTTTGACCGAAGTACCGGCGCGCCCATGCGCGATCCACGACGATCGATTCGAGATTGGGTCGCAGGGCATCCTGCTCGGTGAGCAAGCGTCCTTCGAGCAGTTGCAGGCCGAGGACGCTGAAGTAATCGGGTGTGACATCGAGCCAGGGTGCGACCGGCTGTGACTGTCCCGGCCCTGCTGGAGAGTCCTCGAGATCGAAGTTGTTGTGGTTGCCCACACCCGCCGGCGGCCGCCCGCTGGCAAATGCCACGCGCGAAACGCCGGGGATAGCGGCTATGCGCGAGCCGAGATCATCCCAGAAGACGTCGAGAGCGCCCGGCCCGTTCGCCGGTGCCGGCGCGGTGAGAGCGGACGCCGGTGCGCGAACGGATCCGGTGAGGACGTTGTGCGTTTCGAAGCCGATGTCGACCTGGTTGAGTCTGGCGAGGCTTACGAGCAGCAAAGTCGCCACCACCAGCAGCGGCGTCGCGATCGCGAATTGGGCCGAGACGAGCGCGCGCCTGAGGCGCCGCACGGTGAGACTGCCGGTGCTCGAGCGGTTGGCCGCGCGCAGCGACTCATCGAGCGAGCCGCGCCCGCCCGCGAGCGCGGGGACGAGCCCGAAGATCAGCAAGCTCATCGCCGCGAGTCCCATCATGACGGCGATGACCGGGCCATCCAGTGCGATCTCCTGCGTGCGTGGAAAGTACGGCGCCGCGGCCGTTTGCAGCAGCCGGACGCCGGCCCACGCCAGCAGGACGCCAATCCCAACGGCGCCTGCAGCAAGGATCGCGCTCTCGGCCAGCAGGTACTTCGTCACACGCCCGCGCGATGCGCCGAGTGCGGCGCGCACGGCAAGTTCTCGACGCCGGCTCGTCACGCGAGCCAGTAAGAGGCTCGACGCATTGACGCACGCAATGAGCCAGACGAGGCCCACGGCGATTAACGTGACGGTGGCCGTCGACGTCGATCTGCCGATGACGAACGTCTTCAGGTCCATCATGTTCCACGTGGCCTTGTCGTCCTGATACGACGCGCGCCAGATCGGAAAGATCCGAGCGTTGATCTGTTTGAGCTCCGTGACGGCCGCTGCCGGATCGACGCCGGGCTTCAGCTTCGCGATCGGCGTGTAGAAGAACGGTCCGCGCCTGGGCGGCGTGCCGAATTGCGCGACGACAAAGAACTCCTGCCGCTGTTCGAGAGGGCCGACCTGCGAGGGCAGGACACCGATGATCTGATGATCCGTGCCGTCGAGCTTCATCGACTTGCCAACGACATCGTCCCGGCCGCCGAAGCGCGATTGCCAGAGACCGTGGCTCAGGATCACCGTCGGCGGCGCGCCGGGCCGCCCGTCCGCTTCGCCGAAGTCGCGGCCGCGGATCGGCGTGATTCCCACGACGCCAAAGTACGTCCAGGAAACTCCGCGGCCGGTCAGGAGGTCGGCGTTGGAGCCGTCCGTCCACGACATCGTCCGTCCGGTGTAGTGCGCGACCCGCTCGAAGCTTGTCTGTTGCGCTTCGAGCGCCTGATAGTCCGCGACCGAGAAACGCCATTGATTCGGTGGCGCATCGATGAAGAGCCGATAGAGGCGTTCGGGCTCGGTGTAGGGCAACGGTTTCAGCAGCGCCGCTCTCACTCCACCGAAGATCGCCGTCGTCGCGCCGATTCCGAGGCCGACGGTCAGCACGATGGTCAACGTCATCAACGGCGCCCGCGTCAGGCCCCTGAGGCTCACGCGGAGGTCCTCGATCATTTCCAGCACCGACAAACCAAGATGCATACGCCTGTCCTTCTTCTTGTCCTGTTCAAGGCAATACCGCCGGGCTTCGTCCATGTCGCCGAATTGGCGCCGCGCTTCGCACCTCGCGTCGTCCGCCGAGAGACCTTGGGCGCGGAGCTCGGCGATTCGCATCTCGAGATGGACTCCGATTTCTTCGTCGATCTCGGCGCGTATGGCGCCCTTGGGACGGCGGAGGTACCAGAACGGGCGATTCATCAGTCACTACTCAGTCGCAAGAACGGCCTCGACCGCCTGGGAGTACCGCCGCCAGTTGGTGACCTGCTCCCGCAGCCGTTTGCGGCCGGCGGGCGTGAGCGCGTAGTAGCGGGCCCGCCGGTTGTTCTCGGACGGCGCCCACTCCGCATCCACAAAGTCCTGTCGTTCGAGGCGATGCAGTGCCTGATAGAGCGCGGCATCCTCGATCGCCAGCACCTGATCGGTCTTTTGATGAATCCGCGTGGCGACGCCGTACCCGTGTAACGGTCCTGCCGTCAGCGTTCGAAGCACGAGGAGATCCAGCGTGCCCTGGAGCAGAGGAAGCCTCGCCATATGCTCCCCTTAGACGGTTAGGGGGAAGGGAGGTTAGTGCGTGGAATTCTTTCCGCTCGATGCGCAGGATCCCGCGGGGCGGCGCCGCTTTGGGGCGAATCCCGCCCATACACGGGAGCCAGGGCTGGCATGACCCCTGCTGTTACGACTCCTTCTTAGGGGGACTCATGAAAGCCGAGGCTGCCGTAGCACCGGCGCAATTCAAAGCGCTCCACCGTCTGGTCGGCAACACTCCGCTGCTCTCCGTCGATGTCCGATACCGTGGCGAATTGAGACGCGTCTTCGCCAAACTGGAGTCGCTCAGTCTCACCGGAAGCGTGAAGGACCGGATGGCGCTGTTCGTGCTGGAGGACGCCTACCGGAAGGGACGGATCCAACCGGGCGATCGCCTCGTCGAAGCCACCAGCGGCAATACCGGGATCTCGTTTGCCGCGCTCGGCCGGGCGCTCGGCCATCCGGTGACGATCTTCATGCCCGACTGGATGAGCCCGGAGCGCGTGGCGCTCATCTCCAGCTTCGGCGCCGACATCGTGGCCGTGAGTCGCGAACAGGGAGGGTTTCTGGGTAGCATCGAGCTGGCCGATGCCGAGGGACGTCGCGACGCACGCGTCTTTCTGCCGCACCAGTTCTCGAACGAGGCCAACGTGCAGGCGCACTTCCAGACTACTGGGCCCGAGATCTGGCTGCAGATGATGGCCGCCGGCGCTACGCCGGCCGCCTTTGTCGCGGGCGTCGGTACCGGCGGCACGATCATGGGCACGGGCCGGTACCTGAAACAGTGGGCCGGCGCGATCCGGATTCACCCGGTCGAACCGGCGGAGTCACCGACGCTGTCGGCCGGCCACAAGATTGGCCAGCATCGGATCCAGGGAATCTCAGACGAGTTCATCCCTCCGATTGTCAAACTCGACGAGATGGATGAAGTCATTGCGGTTCACGACGGCGATGCGATTCTCATGGCGCAGCAACTGGCGCGGCACGGCCTTGCGGTGGGCATTTCTTCCGGAGCCAACCTCATCGCTGCCCTGAAGGTGCAGACGCTCATGGGCGGAAACGCACCGACGGTGACGATGTTCTGTGACAGCAACAAGAAATACCTGAGCACGGATCTTCTCCGTCGCGAACCGGTGCGGCCGGACTACGAGACACCGCATGTCGAGATCCTCGGGTACTCAGCGTTCTCGCGGTCGTGCGCGTTCTGCGAACGGTAGCGGAGACGGTGCCTCGAACCCGCGACTGACATGCGGCCGGCTAGGGTGCCTTGACGCACCGGCACGAGAGGTAGTCAGGCCCGATGTGTTTCGGCAACGTGGTGACGTATCCGTTGAAGACGACACGGAAAGCCCGATTGGCATCGGTCTCGTCAGCGGTCCACCAGTAGATGACCGGCGAGAACGGATCCCACAGCGGCGGTTCCTTGTCGGGCATCGTGCGGTAGCGCGCCATGCGCGCCGCCGGATCCCAGACGCCGCCCGCATTCTCGCCCCGCCAGATCATCGTCCGCACGGCTTCGTCGACCGTCGGCAGGCGCCAGATGTTTGCGGGCCGGTCGAGCAGCGTGACACCGTCTTCGCTGAGGCGCGCGCATCGGTCCCGCGCGTCGAACCACGAAAGCCCGGGCGCATTCCAACCGGGACCGGCCGGTGCCCAGGTCAGGCGGACGCCATTGCCGGCGATCTCTCTGAGGCCGGTATCAACCGTCGTGGGCCGTGTCATCGCCCGCCAGCCAGGGTACGCACCGGACAGGATCGCGGTCACGAGCGGCAGACCCACCAGCAACTGTCGAGCCCGAGCGACCGGTGCCGGCCGTCCGTAGCCGTACAACAATCCCAGCAGCACCAGCGGCAGCGCGATGAAGGCAGTCCCGGCCGACCACTCGATTCCGAAGAGCCAGACCGCACCGAGCGCGAGCGCGAAGTGCGCGACAACCCCGACCCAGGGACGCCACATGCCGAGGAGCGCCGCGGTCATCGGTACGAACATCCATGGCAAGTACTGGACTCCGGCGAGCGCGATATTCCGCCACAGTTCGCGGTAGTACCAGCCCTCATGGAAGTTCTCGATGCTGCCCCAGAACGCCCAGAACGATGACACTGCGGTGGACGTCGCGACCGCAGTCCAGCCGGCGAATCGTCGCGCACGCGACATGACCTCAATGCACTTTCACAGACGCGCGAAAGAACGACGTGACCCGCGGGAGCCGCGACAGGTTCTCCGGTCCGTACAACGGGACCAGCGCCAGCACGCCAAACAGTCAGAAGCGGACGAGCACGACTCAGTCGAAGATGTGGTCAAACACATGCTCGATGTTGCTGCCGCGCAGCGTGAGCTTGTCGAGGATACGCACGCCGTTCTTGTCGATCCTTGTCGCCGCTGTCGTGACGTCCGCCTTCTTCGGCAGCTCCTTCCCCTTGCAGCTCACCTGATGGATCTGCCTGCCGTCGCTCTTCCGCGTGAACGTCATCGTCGTACGATCGCAGACGACCTTGTAGTCGCCGGCCGGGAGCGTCACGTCGCCCACGCGAAGCGGAGCGCTGACATTCATTTCAGCCGAGACCTTCTTCTCCCTCATGTTGTCGTGGCCCTGCGCGGCAACGATTCCTGCGACCATCAGAACGCCAATGACTGTCGAGATCAGGTTTCTCATGTGACCAACCTCCGGTTTTCGGTTTGCAATTCATCCACCGCCCTGCCTTCGCACCCCGCGAGGAATCTGATCGCGAAGTCCCGAAGGTCGTCCCAATCCGTGTATTCGAAGTCGCGACTCGTATCGACGTTGCCCCCTGCTTTGGCCACGATGCGTTTCATCATCCAGCGGGTGAGCCAGCCGTACTTGGTGTACTTGAGCGCGCCCGCGACGATCTTGGTTTCCGCGGGCTGCCAACCGGTGTCCGTGGTGAAGCGGTCGAGCATGGCGCGGAGGTCCTGATCGACCTTCGGCGAGCGGTTCAGAACGGCCAGGCACACCGCGACAAATGCCGTCGGGCGCGAGGCCAGCGCCGACCGGTGCTGCTCGACCCACTGCCGCAGCGAACCCGGGAACCGGCCCGCGTGCACCCGCCCGACGAGAACGACCGCGCTGTAGTCGCGCGGATCAGCGGTCCACGCCTCGACGACATTGCCGACCGACGCCGTGGCGCCGGCGGAGCGCATCGACGCAACGATCTCGCCGGCGATCTTCGCGGCCTGACCGTGGGTCGTGGCGTACATCACGAGAATGTTCGAAGCCATGACATGAGTAGCAGGTAGCAACCCGGGTGCCAGAACGAAAGCCGGCGGAATGGCCGAGAGCGCTCGACGCGCCGGAGATTCAGGCTGGAGATCGCAGAAAAGCCCGCGGCGGGTGGGGAATCTTCAGCCGCCGCGCGTGAGTCGTGCGAGATACCGCAACAAGCCGAGATTCAGGACCAGACACACGATGCTCGCGATGGCCGCGGGCCAGACGACTGAGTCGTCCCCACCAAGATAAGCATTCATCGTCGCGGTCAGCAGCCAGAGCTGCATGACGACGAGGATGAGGACGAACACGATCATCCCGTTGATGATCGTCGTGCGTTGATCGCGCGTGAACGGGCGGCGTACGGCCATCAGACGGTCCTCGACTCGATGCCCGACGCGTAGATGTCGCTCCCGCGAATCGTCAGCAGGATTTTCAACAGCGGCCTCGGCGGAGGACCACCGGTCGGCCGGCCCGACCGAAGATCGAACAGTCCCTCGTGGCACGGACAATGGATGTCTCCGCGGTCAGGTCGTGGAATGACTGCGCACGAGAGGTGCGTGCACTTCTGGCTGTACGCGACGAACTCAGTCGCGGCCAGCCGGACGAGCACGCATGGATCGTGCTCACCGGGATAGTTGAAGACGAGGGTCGTCCCGATCGCAATCTGGTCGAGCGTCGCGATGCGCTGCATCCCGGCCAGTCCCTGACGTCTGCGGAACCAGTTCTCCACGGCGATCCAGAGCTGGCCCGCGGTCATCGCGGCGCTGATGAGGACGAGAAACTTCATGAAGTCCCGCCGCTCGACGTACTGGTCCTGGGGCCAGTCGATGGGGAAGTCCTGCCGCCAGGCGGGCTGCACGTCAGGAGATCTGAAATCCGGCGGGATCGTGATTTGTTCACGGCCGGCGATTGGCACGTACAGCTCCGCCGGTGCCGTGCCCGTGAGACCCTCGCGGCCGGGCGTGCTGACGCTCGGATCGAGCGCGCTCTTCGGATCGGGACGGTCGGCGCTCATCGCGGCAACTCCACGTCGGCAAAGGGATCGGACTCGTTCCGGTCGGCA
Organism: Vicinamibacterales bacterium; assembly: GCA_035606665.1. GTDB lineage: Bacteria > Acidobacteriota > Vicinamibacteria > Vicinamibacterales > SCN-69-37 > DASUGC01. The sequence continues at coordinate 203,879 of DATNEY010000009.1, forward strand.
GTTTCACCCGTGCCCGCCGGATTGGCGACGACCTTCAGCATCCTCGGTCGCGGACGTTCTTCCAGCGCTGCCGTCACGTCGACGTGCGCGGTGCGGGTCGAGAGGTCGCGCGGCACCATCACCTGTACCTGCGTCGTAATCGTCTGAGCGCCGAACTGAAATCGATTGATTGGCTGCGACTGCGGCCGAAGCTGCTGGATCTCCTCGAGCGTGCCGAAGAACAACGCCTGGCTCGGGCACACGGTTGCGCACATGGGTTTCTTGCCCACACTCGTGCGGTCGTAGCACATGTCGCACTTCATCATGATCTTGCGGTCTTCGTGGACTTCCGGCACTCCGAACGGGCACGCGACCACGCAGTTGCCGCACGCGATGCACCGTGGCCGCCGCGCCGACTGCACGACGCCGTCGGCCGTGCGCTTGATCGCATCGGCGGGGCACACCTCCGCGCAGGTCGGTTGCTCGCAGTGCATGCAGACCACCGGCACGGTCTGCGTGCTCTCGGCGCGTTCGACAAACTCGAGGTGAATCATCGATTCGCCGCGATGCGTATCGCATTCCGTGCACGCGTGCAGGCATGCCTGGCAACCAATGCACCGGCTGGGATCGATGAAGAAGTGCAGGTGCCCCGGCTTCACTGCTGCGCCTCGTGCGTGGTGGCGTAGGCCGGTGGCGCGGCGGCCCTGGTCACACGGCAGCCGCACACCTTGTATTGCGGGATCTTGCTGATCGGGTCCTGTGCGGCAACCGTCACCTGGTTCGGGCTCTTCGGGCCGGGCCAGTGGTACGGAATGAACACCGTATCCGGCCGGATCGTCGTGACCACCATCGCGCGCACGGTAATGGCGCCTCGCCGCGTCTCCGCGGTAGCCCAGTCTCCGTCGGCGATTCCAAGTGACGCCGCCAGTCGCGGATGCATTTCGATCCGCGGCTCCGGGTACTGCTTGACGAGCGGGCCGATGCGCCGCGTCTGTGTGCCCGACAGGAACTGGCTGACGACGCGGCCGGTCGTCAGAAACACCGGGTATTCGGCACTGGCGTCGTCGACGGGGGCCCGGTAATCAGCGACGTTGAAGCGCGCCCGTCCGTCGGGAAAGTAGAAAGGCCCGGCGCCCTTGGCGATGGGGTTGTAGCTGCCGTGTTCGAACAGCCGCGGCGTGCCCGGATGATCGGCGATCTTTTCACCGGTCCGCGGATCCTCGCTGTAGCAGGGCCAGAAGACGCCCATCTCACGCTCGACTCTTTCCCAGGTGACGCCTGAGTAGTCGGCGACGCCTCCCTTGCTGGCAACGCGGAGCTCCTCAAAGATCTCGTGAGCCGATTCGAACGTGAATCCGTGCGGTCGTCCCAGCGCGAGCGCGACGTCCTGAATGATTCGCCAGTCCTCACGCGACTCGCCCGGACAGGTAACGGCCTTGTTGATCTTGATAATGCGGCCTTCGACCTGCGTGACCGTCCCCTCGTCTTCTTCGTGAAGGCTGCCGGGCAGCACGACGTCCGCGTGCCTGGCCGTGTCGTTCAGAAAAAAGTCGATCGAGGTGTAGAACTCCAGCTTCTCGAGCGCCCGCGTGATGAATGAGTTGTCGGGCAGCGAGACCTTGGGATTGAAGCAGATGGAGATCAGCCCTTTGATCTCGCCTGCGTCGATCTTCCGGAACATCTCGTAGGCGTCCACGCCCGGGCCCGGCAGGTCGCGTTCCTCGATCCCCCAGACGCCGGCAACGTACCGCCGATGGTCCGGATTGCTGATGTCGCGCCACCCGGGCAGCTGGTCGCATTTCTGGCCGTGCTCGCGGCCGCCCTGTCCGTTCGCCTGACCGACGATGGTGCCGTAGCCGCTCTTGGGTTTGCCGATGCGGCCGGACGCGAGCACGAGATTGATCGTGCCCAGGGCGTTCTGCACGCCATTCGAGTGATGCTCGATGCCGCGCGCATGAAACAGGAAGCTGGTCTTGGCGGTGCCCCACCACTCCGCAGCCTGCATCAGCGACCGGGCCGGCACGCCAGTCACCTCTGCTGTACGTGCGAGCGTCCACTCGCGGCAGTAGTCAGCGACGGCCTCGAAGCCGACGGTGTGCGCTTCGATGAAGTCGCGATCGATCCACCCGCGCTCGATCATGATCTGCAGCACGCCGGCAAAAAGCGCGGCGTCGCGGCCGGGTTTCACCGGCAGATACAGATCGCAGGTCCGCGCCACGGGCGTGATGCGCGGATCCTGCACGATGATTTTCGCGCCCTGCTCGCGTGCCTGCCAGATGTAGTTCGTGGTGATCGGTGAGCACTCGGCCACGTTGGAGCCCGCCACCCAGATCACGTCGGTGCCGACCATGTCGGACCAGGGATTCGTCGTGCGGTCGATGCCGAACGCCTTCTTGTTCGCGGCGCCGGCGCTGACCATGCAGAGGCGGCCGTTGTAGTCGATGTACGGCGTCTTCAGGCAGACGCGCGCGAACTTTCCCAGCAGGTACGTCTTTTCCGTCGTCAGGCTGGCGCCACCGAGGACGCCGATTGAGGACGGGCCGTACGCCTTCTGAAGACGATCGATTTCGGAGGCGACTCGAGCGATCGCCGCGTCGTACGGCATCGCGCTGAAACCGGACGCGCTCGACGTGTCTCGCCGAAGCGCAGTGAGGAGACGATCCGGATGCGATCCCTGCAGGTATCGCTTGACACCTTTCGGGCACAGCATGCCGCGGTTGAACGGGAAGTCCTCCCACGGCTCGAAACCGATGACCTGGTTGCCGTGCACCTTGAGCTGGATGCCGCACTGCTGCCCGCAAAAACAGCAATGCGTCTTCACCAGGCGCTCGGGCTCGACACTCGTGGACAGACTGACGCCTGTCATCGAAGAGAGATGCGGGCCGTACTCCCTGATGATCGCGAGCTCGTCGACGGGAAGAGTTGCCATGATTTCTCAGTTCGCTCGCCAGAGCGCGCCCTGGGCCAGGCCGAACAGCGCGCGCCGGCACTTCGGACACACGTCCTGATAGTGCGTGCCGTCGGCGAGCTCGTAGCGGAATCCCAACTCGCGCTCGACGGCCGACAGATCGCGGACCATCATCGCCGGCGCAAACGGCTGTCCGCATCGTTTGCACGACGCCTGCTCGCCGCGTTTGCCGGCGTCCTGATAGAAGCTCACGCCGAGCTGGGCGGGCCGCTGGAAGATGTGAAAGAGCTTTCCAAACGGCAGCCAGAGCAGCGTCACGATGACCGTCACCGCGTGGAGGATGGCCAGGAACTCGTAGGCGTAACCTCTCATCCACGTGTAACTTGCGGTCAGCATCAGCCCGGTGACGCTGATCGCGAACAGCAACAGCAGCGGCAGGATGTCCTGGCCGAATTGCTGCACCGCCGCGGCGCCGTGATCGATCATCCGCCGCCTGAACGCGAGCAGGACGCCTCCAATCACCAGGAATGCAGACCAGACGAGTCCGTGGAAAACCACGAACGCGAGGGCCGATTCCACCGGGAAGTCCTGCATCGGAATCCCGAACATGAACGCGCGGTACATCGTGAGATCGCCCGGCACCGTCTCAAAGTGAATCCATCCCCACACCAGCGGGAACGTAATGGCCGCCGCGAGGATGCAGCCCCACATGATCAAAGCGTGTGCGAGGCCGCGGAAACGGCCGCGGCGGAAGATGAATCGATTTGCGACCACGTCTACCGCGACCCGCCGGGCAAGAGTCACTGTGTTGCGCGCGAACCAGCGCCGCGCGAAAAACATCTGCCAGCCGCGCCGCCAGTAGAGCCGCGTCGGTGGCCGCTCGATCCACATCGCATAGCGGTATGAGATTCCGAACACGGCGAACAGCGTCGCGAAGGTGTACGCGACAAGCGCCGCGTCGAAGTGCTGCAACCGGCGCGAACCAACGACGATGGCGGCCGCAAGGGTGAACGTCATGAGCGTGGCCCAGGCACCGGCCTTGATTCGATCGATCTGACCCTGCAGCGCCTGTGGAAGCGCGGCCCGCCAGGCGACATCGGCCGGATGGAACACGCGACGATTCAGGTACCGAAGCGTGAGCGCGGTTGCCGAGAGCAGCACGAATCCCGGCCAGACGATCCCGAGCGTGTCGCGGAAGACACCGAGCAGCAGCGGCGGGAAGAATCCGCCGAGTCCGCCCAGCGCGCCGACAAGACCCGTGACTGTGCCTGTCTCCTTGGGAAAGTGCTCGGGCACCAGCTTGAACACCGCGCCGTTGCCGAGTCCCATCAGCGCCGCGCAGGCCAGCGCGCCGACGGTGAACGGCAGCATCGACGGCCATGCGAGCAGCCACGCAAATACCGCCACGCCGCCGAAGACCCAGGAGAGCACCTGTGAACCGCCGATCCGATCGGCAAGCCAGCCGCCAATCGGCCTCACGAAGGTCGCGACCACGACGAAGCCCGCGGCCCGGAAGCCGGCATCAGCGGGCGTGAGACCGAACTGGGTGCGTAGAAGCGTTGGCAGATAGATCGAGAACGCGACAAATCCGCCGAAGGTCAGAAAGTAGAACGCGCCGAGCAGCCACGCGATGGGTGACGTTCGCAGTACGCGAACCATCGTGCCGGCGCCGGCAGGACGAACGACGCCCGGAGGATTTCGGGCGAGCGTGACAAACACCACCGCCCACGCGACCAACAGCACGGCCATTGCCTGGAACACACGCTGCCAGCCGAATGCGGCCGCCGCCACGGGTCCGACAAAAACCGCGAGCGATTGGCCGAGCGTGCCCATTCCGTAGATGCCCAGCGTCGTTCCCTGGGTTCCTGGCGCTGACCAGCGCGAAACGAACGCTACACCGATGGAGAACGCCGCGCCTGCAAGCCCGACGAGAAATGCGGCCGCGAGCAGGGATCCGTAACTCGACGTGAAGGGAACCACCGCCGCGGCAACCGCGGACACGAGCAGCAGGCCCGTGAACATCAGCCGGCCCCCGAAGCGATCCGTGAGCATGCCCATCGGCAATCGCGCCAGCGCGCCGAGCAGCACGGGCACGGCGACGAGCAGCGCGGTCTGCGACGCGGTGAGGCGGTAGAGCTGGCTGAAAACCGATGCCAGGCCTCCGATCAGTCCCCAGGCGGCAAACGTGATGAGGAAGGAGAGCGTCGCCAGAACCAACGCACGTCGAGCGCCGCGTTGCTCCGATGGTTCACGCATGAATGAGGTCCGAGATCCCCTCAGAGTCTGACACGTGTTGCCAGCGCCGGCGCGACAAGCGTCGCTAGAAGAACAAGCGGCCAGATGCGGCCTTTGAGAACGTTGTAGTCGGACAGAATGACCGGCCACGGCGTGCCGAACAGGTAATGACCTGCAAGGAACTCGAACGCCACAGTCAGGGCGAACCAGTAAATGCCGATCCCCCAGGGATTGAGATCACCGGTGGGACCGATCCATCCGATGGTCAGCCAGGCAACCACGATGACCGCGGCTGAAAGCATGAGCGTCGAAATGACGTGTCCCACCGCATCTCCCAATCGCGGAATCAGGATGCCCTGGCGGAATGCACCGTTCGCAATCGCAATGACGAGAATCCCGGACCAGATCGCCGTGGAGCGAGCAAGGACGGTCATACTCGCGGCAAAGAGCAACAGCCATACCGGGCCGGCTGGATCAGTTTCCGGTGCGAATGTGCGGCACTGGACGGCTCCGGCCCCAGCATTGGTGCGGGTTCTTGCGCGAGTGCGGGATTTTCCCCAAGGGACTAGACTCGCACCTGACTTCAGTGGTGTCGAACAGCCTCTTCCAGCCCGAGGATGCCGAGCGCGTCCTCGCGGCCATCCTGGACACGTCAGAAGACGCCATCGTGGGTGTCGACATATCCGGCAGAATCGTCGCCTGGAGTCAGGGCGCCCAGCGGATGTACGGCTATTCGGCCGACGAAGTCATCGGCCGCCCGGTGGCCATGCTGGTGCCCGCGGACCATCCCGATGAAGCCGGCGCACTCGTACGCCGGCTTGCCGCGGGTGAATCCGCCGAAGCGAACGATACGGTACTCGTCTCGAAGCACGGCAGCCGGATCGAGGCCTCGCTGACTGTGACGCCGATTCGCGACGCCGCCGGTCGCGTCGCGGGCGGGGTGCTGATCACGCGGAACCTCACCGGCGAACGCCGTGCAGATCGGGCTGTCAGGAGCGGCGAGGCCCGCTGGCAGTCGATCGTCGAGTCCGCGGTCGACGGCATCATCACGATCGATCACCGCGGACGTGTGGACTCCTTCAATCCGGCCGCCGAGCGTCTGTTCGGTTATCGGAGCGACGAAGTGATTGGGCGCAACGTCTCGATGCTCATGCCCGTGCCCTATGCGGCCGAACACGACCACTACATCAAACGCTACATCGACACACGTGAGGCCAGGATCATCGGGATTGGCCGCGAGGTTACGGGTCGCCGCAAGGACGGCACGACGTTCCCCATGCATCTTTCGGTCGGCGAGGCGTCGATCGACGGCGAAGCCAGATTCACCGGAATCGTGAAGGATTTGACCGACCGCGTCGCTCTTGAATCCAAGCTGCGCGAGGAGTCAGGACTCGCGCGCATCGGGGAGCTTGCGGCCGTGCTGGCCCACGAAGTGAAGAATCCGCTCGCCGCGGTGAGCGGCGCGGTTCAGATGATCTCAGAGATCCTGCCGGCAGATAGCGACGAGCGGCAGATCACCGCCGAGATTCTCAACAGGCTCGACGGCTTGAGCGCACTCATGGGCGATCTCCTCCTCTACGCCCGTCCTCCCCGTCCAAGTCCTGTTGCCATCGATGGCCTCGAACTGGTGAACGGTTTGATCGCGTTCTTCCGCCAGGATCCCGAGTGGCGCGGACTCGACGTCGAGGTCCGCGGCACGGCCCAGGTGTGCGCCGATCCCGAGCTTCTGAAGATCACACTCCAGAACCTGCTCTTGAACGCCGCGCAGGCGATGCACGGCCGCGGGCGCCTCGAGGTTGAGCTTGGCCACAGCGGTCGTTTTGTGTACGTGGAAGTCACCGACGCCGGGCCGGGGATCTCGGCCGACGACCGGGACCGGGTGTTCACGCCTTTCTTCACGACCAAGGCTCGTGGCACGGGACTCGGGCTTGCCACGGTGAAGCGCATCGCCGAAGCCCATGGCGGCGATATCTCGATCGCACAGACCTCTTCGACCGGCACGACCATGCGGTTGACCCTGCCCATGGCCGAGGAGAGGTAGAGCTGGCGTGATTCTTGAAACACAGATAGCGCATGACGCTCGGATCGGCGTACGGACCGCTCAGATGGCCTGCAAACCCGGCTAGTCCGATGCCGGTTTCTTCCCGATCCGGTGAGAATTCCCCGATTCGCAGGGTCCTCGTCGTCGACGACGAGCCGCTCATCCGGTGGTCGCTCCGGACGGGCCTGAGCCGGCGCGGCCATCAGGTGGCGGAGGCCGCCGACGGTGCGAACGCGCTGAAGCTGCTCTCGGCCGATCCGGAGCAGTTCCACGTCGTCCTCCTTGACTACCGTCTGCCCGATCGACAGGATTTGTCTCTGCTGCGCGATGTCCGCCGCACGTGTCCCTCGTGCGCCGTGATCATGATGACGGCCTTCGCCGACGAGCAGATGCGCGCTGAAGCGTTGGCCTGTGGCGCCAGGGCGGTGATTGACAAGCCGTTTCAAGTGGCTGCCGTCATTTCGATGGTGGAATCCGAATGAGGCACAGGACCATATGTCCGGACGTTGCGTGCTGATCGTTGACGATGAACGTCTGGTCCGCTGGTCGCTGGCCCAGCGGCTGCGCGCCGACGGCCTCGACGTGCTCGAGGCCGAAACCGCGGCCGACGCCGTTGCGCAAGCCGACAAAAGCCCTGATGTCGTCATTCTCGACTATCAGCTGCCCGACGGCGACGGCCTGTCGATCCTGAAGCGTCTGCATCAAACGGATCCCGACCTTCCGGTCATCATGCTGACCGCGCACAAGGACGCGGAAACCATCGTCGCGGCCATGAAGGCCGGGGCGCTCGATTACGTCACGAAGCCGTTCGAGGTCAGCGACGTCGCGACGCGCGTGGCGCGCGCACTCGAACTGACGAACTCGCAACGCGAGCTGCGCCGGATCAAAGAGGATCTCGCCAAGCCCTTCAGCTTCGACTCGGTAGTCGGCGACTCGGCGGTGATGAAGAAGGCCAAAACGCTGGCGCTGAAGGTTGCGCACAGCCCGAGTTCCACGGTCCTCATCACCGGCGAGAGCGGCACGGGCAAGGATCTGCTGGCTAAGGTCATTCACTACGCGAGCAGCCGCGCGCACCGCCCGTTTCTCAACATCACATGCTCCGCGCTTCCGGAGACGCTGCTCGAGTCCGAGCTTTTCGGACACGAGCGCGGGGCTTTTACGGACGCGCGGCAGCAGAAGCGCGGGCTCTTCGAGCAGGCCGATCAGGGCAGCGCGTTTCTTGATGAGATTGGTGAGACTACGCCCACGCTCCAGGCCAAACTACTGCGCTTCCTCGAAGAGAAGGCGTTCCGCCGGCTGGCCGGCACCTCGGACATAAAGGTCGACGTTCGCGTGATCGCCGCAACCAATCTGAACCTCGAGGAGCGGGTCCGCGAAGGCAGGTTCCGGGAGGACCTGTACTACCGCCTGAACGTGTTCCGGCTCGAAATGCCCCCGCTGCGCGACCGCGGAGACGACGTCGTGCTGCTGGCGCGACGATTCGTACGCAACTTCGCCGCCGAATTCCGACGCCCCGCACAAACGCTGAGCCCCGCCGCCGAGAAGGCGCTCGTCGGCTACAGCTGGCCCGGCAACGTTCGCGAGCTCCGCAATCTGGTCGAGCGGGCGGTGATTCTCGCCGACGGCGACACGCTCGAGCCCGGAGACTTCGAGAGCCTGCACTCGCTGAATCGGGATCTGCAGCAGAGTGGCAGCGGGGAAATTCAACTGCCGACCGGAGGGTTGAATCTCGAGGACGTCGAGCGGCGGCTGGTGACGCTGGCGCTGGAGCGGACCAAGGGCAATCAGACGAAAGCCGCCGCCCTCCTCGGGCTGCACCGCGACCAGATCCGCTATCGCATGGAAAAGTTCGGCCTGGCGAAGCCCGAGAATTCCTGAAGACGATCTCAGGCGACGCAGGAGTTCCGTCGTCCCAGTTCCGCCCGCAGATGATGGGCAACGTCGCGGATGAGCCGGTGAACGGAGGCTTCCGCGATACGGTGGCCGACGATCGCATCGAGCGCGCTGCCGACACCGCCGAGCGGCGGTTCATATTGACCGAGATAATCTATCTGTGTCTCGGTCGACGTCAGCGGGTAGATCGACAGCACGCCGTTCATGAGCGGAAACAGCCGGGGATGATGCGCCGCTTCCCAGGAAATCGGCAATCGCATCACCGGCGACCCGTACGGCGCGGCCGGTTCGTCGATCGCCTGTCCGACCGTGCATGCGATCTCGGCTGAGACGTCGATGCCCGCAATCGTGGCGCTGAGTTCCGCAGAGAGCGATTGCGCACGTGCCGAGGCGACTCGCGTGGCGTCGCGGAATGTGCCGATCGGGTCGGCCAGCAGGGCGCCTCGGACTTCACTGAACGGCTGGTTCACATAGTCATAGCTGCGAATCTCACGTGACACGTCGGCCTCCTCGCGTTTTCCGCAACGCTTCGCGAACCACATAGGTTCAAAGACCCTGCCAACAGCGGGGGCTCGATAGAGCCCTGCGACCCTGCACTTCGCCCCGGCGTGAGGGGAATTTCCCGCAGCCGGCGCGGTCAGTTGCCCATCTGCCTGATAACTCCCGGTGCGCGGCACGCACCCGGTCCTGGCATCACCGTTGCTCAGATCACATCCCGAACCGTTCAGGACGTCGCGTTTGCGTTCTGGCGCTGGGGGGACGAATGTCCGAACGCTGGATCACCACCGACGGCAACGAAGCCTGCGCAGCCGTTGCCTATCAACTGAGCGACGTCATCGCCATCTATCCGATTACGCCCTCGTCCACGATGGCGGAGCTGGCCGACGAATGGGCTTCGGCCCGGCAACCCAATCTCTGGGGCGCGATCCCGACCGTTGCCGAGATGCAGAGTGAGGGCGGCGCCGCCGGCGCGATTCACGGCGCGCTGCAGGCAGGCGGACTGGCGACGACGTTTACGGCGAGTCAGGGCCTGCTGTTGATGATCCCGAACATGTACAAGATCGCCGGCGAGCTGACGCCCACGGTGATCCACGTGTCCGCCCGGGCACTGGCGACGCACGCGTTGTCGATCTTCGGAGATCACAGCGACGTGATGGCCGTCCGGCAGACCGGCTTCGCGCTGCTCTCGTCGTCTTCAGTGCAGGAGGCGCAGGATCTGGCGCTCGTCGCGCACGCCTCGTCGCTCGCGGCGCGGGTGCCGTTCCTTCATTTCTTCGACGGGTTCCGGACCTCGCACGAGATTCAGAAGATATCCGCCATCGAGCTCGACACCATCCGGAGGCTGGTCGACGACGGATGCGTTCGTGACCATCGAGAGCGGGCGCTGAATCCGAATCGCCCCGTCGTCCGCGGCACGGCACAGAACCCTGACGTGTTCTTTCAGGGCCGCGAGGCATCCAATCCTTACTACCTGGTGACCCCGGAAATTGTGCGCTCGAAGATGCGGCTGCTTGGCGAACTCACGGGCCGCTTGCATGACCTCTTCGAGTATCACGGCGCCCCCGACGCCACGGACATCATCGTGATGATGGGCTCCGGCGCCGAGACCGCGCGCGCCACCGTGGATGCTCTCGCACCAGCCCGCATCGGTGTCGTAACGGTCAAGCTGTACCGTCCGTGGAGTATGTCCGACTTCCTGCGGGTACTGCCTGACACCGTCCAGCGTATCGCCGTGCTCGATCGGACCAAGGAACCTGGTGCCATCGGCGAGCCGTTGTACCAGGACGTCGTGACCGCCCTGGTGGAGGGCATGGCAAACGGCGCGACGCCGATAGCCACGATGCCGAGAGTCATCGGCGGCCGTTACGGTCTGGGCTCCAAGGAGTTCACGCCGGCGATGGTCAAGGCCGTGTTCGAAGAGCTTGCGTCACCGTCTCGCAGGCCGCACTTCACCGTCGGGATCGTGGATGACGTCACCGGCCTTTCACTGCCGGTCGATGAGGGATTCGACGTGGAACCGGAAGGGACGGTCCGGGCGGTGTTCTTCGGCCTGGGCGCGGACGGCACGGTCGGCGCGAACAAGAACAGCGTCAAGATCATCGGCGACGAACCCGATCGATGGGCGCAGGGCTACTTCGTCTATGACTCGAAAAAATCCGGCGCCGTCACCGTTTCACACCTGCGCTTCGGACGGCAGCCAATCCACGCCCCGTACCTGATTTCCCGCGCGTCCATCGTCGCCTGCCATCAATTCGGGTTTCTGTCGAAGTTTGACGTCGTGTCCCTGGCCGAACCAGGCGCGATCGTTCTCCTGAATGCCCCGTACGAGCCGGATCGCCTCTGGACGGAGCTCCCACGGGAAGTACAGGACATCGTCATCGATCGACAACTGCGGCTGTTCACGATCGATGCGTACCGGGTCGCGCGCGAGGCGGGCCTGGGGACGCGCATCAACACGATCATGCAGGCATGTTTCTTCGCACTCTCCGGCGTTCTGCCCCCCGACGAAGCGCTGTCAAAAATCAAGGAGACCATCAAGAAGACCTACAGCAAGCGTGGCGACGCGGTTGTCGCGAAGAACTACGCCGTCGTGGATGCCGCGCTGGCGCATCTGCATCGCGTTGCCGTCCCACCGGCGGCTACGGCCGCACAGCACGTCAGGAAACCGGTTCCGGACGTCGCGCCCGATTTCGTCAGACGCGTGACCGCGCTCATGCTGGCGAACCAGGGCGACCGGCTTCCCGTGAGTGCATTTCCCATAGACGGGACATGGCCGACGGGCACATCGAAATGGGAGAAGCGCGACATCGCCACCGAGTTGCCGGTGTGGGATGAGGCGCTCTGCATTCAGTGCAACAAGTGTGCGTTCGTCTGCCCGCATGCGGCCATCCGCGTCAAGGTCTTTGACGAGGCGGCTGTGACCGGCGCACCGCAGCCGTTCAAACACGTCCGCTACAAGGGCCCGGAGTTCACGGGTCAGTATTCCGTGCAGGTCGCGCCCGAGGACTGTACCGGCTGCGGTGTCTGTGTCAGTGTGTGTCCGGTCAAGTCCAAGGCTGACCCCAGCCATCGTGCGGTCAACATGGCGCCCAAGGGCCCCATCGCAGCGCAGGAGCGCGACAACTTCGAGTTCTTCCTCGGGCTTCCCGAGCCGGATCGCACTCGGGTCACGCCCGACGTCAAGAGCACGCAGTTTCTGCAACCGCTCATGGAGTTCTCCGGTGCGTGCGCCGGGTGTGGTGAGACGCCTTACCTCAAGCTGCTCACGCAACTCTTCGGCGAACGCGCCGTCATTGCGAACGCCACCGGGTGCTCCTCGATTTTCGGCGGCAACCTGCCGACGACGCCGTACACGACGAACAAGGACGGCCGCGGCCCGGCCTGGGCGAATTCACTGTTCGAAGACAACGCCGAGTTCGGCTATGGCATGAAACTGGCCATCGACCAGCATGTCGCGCGGGCACGCGCGCTCGCATCCTCACTGGCCGCCGTGCTGCCGGAAACCCTGGTGCAGGGGCTGCTCACCTCGCCACAGCGGACCGAAACTGAACTCAAGGCTCAGCGTGAACGGATTGCCGAGCTTCGGCGTCTCCTTCCGGCCATCGCCACAATTGAGGCGCGCGAGCTCGATCGGGTGGCCGAATACCTGCTGGACCGATCTGTCTGGATCGTCGGCGGCGATGGCTGGGCCTACGACATCGGCTATGGCGGTCTCGATCACGTGCTGGCCTCGGGCGCCGATGTGAACGTGCTCGTACTCGACACCGAGGTGTACTCGAACACAGGCGGCCAGCAATCAAAGGCCACGCCGACGGGCGCGTCCGCGAAGTTCGCCGCGTCCGGCAAACGAGGCGCGAAGAAGGACCTGGGCCTGATGGCGATGGCGTACGGTCACGTCTATGTGGCGCAGATCGCATTCGGCGCGAAGGACGGCCAGACGCTGAAAGCTCTGATCGAGGCCGAGTCGTATCCAGGCCCTTCTTTGGTCATCGCCTACAGCCACTGCATCGCGCACGGCTATGACCTGGCGTGCGGCCTGGAGCATCAGAAGCTCGCCGCCGATTCCGGGTACTGGCCTCTCTATCGATTCGATCCGCGCCGGGTGTCCAACGGCCAACCTGCGCTCGGGCTCGATTCTCCTCCGCCGAAGAAACACGTGGGAGAATTGATGGCGGAAGAAACGCGTTTCAGAATCACGCAGCACGCGGATCCCGTACGGTACGAGGATCTCGTCGCGGAGTCGGAAGCCCGGATTCGCAGAAGGTTGGATCTCTACGAGAAACTCGGCCGGAGCTGACGCCAGTCGAAGCAAATGCCGCAATCCGAACTAGCCGGACTTGTCGTCGCCCTTCTCGGCGGCGCCGGCGTTGGTCTCGAGCGTCAGTGGTCCGGTCACGCTGATGGACCGCGCGCCCGCTTTGCGGGCATCAGGACGTTCACGCTGCTTGGTGCGCTGGGAGGCTTGAGCGGGGACCTCTGGCGCTCAGGCATGACGCTGCCTGCGGGTGTTCTTCTCGCCGGCGCAGTCCTGATCGTCGTGGCCGGTTACGTCGTCGCAAGCCGCACCGACATCGACGGCACCACCGAGGTCGCCGCGCTCGTGGTTCTTGCGGCCGGCATCTTTGCGGGGATCGGCTCAATCCGTCTGGCGAGCGGCATCTTCGCGTTGCTCACGCTGATCCTCGTCGAGAAGTCGAGGCTCCATGCGCTCGTGAAGCGGATTGACGACGTCGGTCTCCGATCGGGCGTGCAATTCGGCGTGATGGCGCTGGTGATCCTGCCGCTTCTTCCGGAAGGGCCGTTCGGCCCCGTGGGTGGCATCCGGCCGCGTGAGCTGTGGGCGCTGGTGCTCTTCTTCAGCGCCCTGAGTTTCGCGGGCTTTGTCGCCCGCAGAGTGGCTGGGCCGGGTCGTGGATACCTCGTGACCGGGCTGCTCGGCGGGCTGGTGTCATCGACCAACACGACCTTGATGTTCGCGCGCGCGAGCCGCCATCACCGATCGATGGAACGGGCGCTGGCGTTTGGCGCCGTGGCGGCCAATGCCATGCTCTTTCCGCGTGTGGTCGTGGCCACTGCCGTGCTGGGTCCAGCGGTTGTGCCCGCCCTCGTCTTGTATCTGGCTCCACCGGCTGCCGTCGCTGTGGCGCTGATGCTTTGGTACCGCACGTCTGGCTCGGAAGAAAGAGAGCTGACGCCGCGCAATCCTCTACAACTTGCGCAGGCGCTTCAGATGGCCGTGATGTTTCAGGCGGTACTCGTTCTCGTCTATCTGGCTCGCAGTACGTGGGGCACGTCGGGTGTGCTCTCTGCCGCGGCGGTGCTTGGCTTGACGGACGTGGACGCGCTCACAATCTCGATGGCCCGTGACATTGCGCCGGCCCTGTCTGCGCAAACCGCGGCCGCCGGCATCGCGATCGGCATCGGAGCCAACACCCTGGTGAAGCTCGGAATTGCGCTGTTCTTCGGCAGCCGTCAGTTCAAGCTGATCGTGGGCGGCGCACTGACATTGATGCTTGCCGCTCTTTCCGCAGTACTGGTCTGGCGGGTGCTGTGAAAGAGCCTGGCCAGTGCCCAGGTTGACGCCGGAAACGTCACCGCCCACAGCGCCGCGATCCATATCAACCAGTGAACGTACATCTGCAACGCAAGGAACGGCAGGAGAGCGCCATTCGCCGTCAAGGACAGCCGAATGACGCGTTCAAGACCGTTTCCTCTGAACACACGCGCGGCACAGAGGCTTGCCAGGCTCATGAAGCTGTATCCAAGGATGTCCACTGCGTACAGGAATGAATCGAACGGTGTGAAAAGGAACTGCTCAATGCCTTGGGTTCGACCGGCCGAGAGCCGGGGCGCGACCCACGTCAGCTGCACGTAGTAGTTGATGCCGATCAATGCCGTGTAGATCGTCGCGAATGACACCGCCGCGTGGCTCCAGATCTTCCGATCTGCCGGCGTCAACTGGTGGATGCTCAGTGTGAGCAACAGGAACGTTGGGCCGAGGAAGAGGGACGGTGTGAGAAGGACGATCAGCCCAAGAGCGGTGCTCGCATTGTGGGCTCCGCCTCCGGATTCCATCAGTCCCATCCACTCGGCAAGCTGACCAACGACGTAGGTGAGACTGAAGAACGTGGCGAATACGGCCGACCAGAATCCAACCGACCTGGTCGAAGGGGAAATCTCGACAGCCACGGCTTACCTCGCGCCGGACATCACCCCGACATGCCCACCAGCGATTGGAGCGAGCGATGCGTGCTGGCGCGGCTTCCGGCGGCAGACAATCACACCGACCACGATGACGAAGGGCAGCGACACGAGCGGCGAGGGTTGCAGGAGTGTCAGCATTTCGAATGTCGCTGCGGCCGCAACGAGTCCGAGGAGCGGCCGGCGCCAGTTGCGGCGCGCGACCACTTGCGCAGACGCCCAGAGAAACATCAGGAATGTCGCGGCCCATAGCACCGTCTGCGTGTGGTTTTCGCGCCGGCTGCGGGCGCCCGTTTCTGCGACTTCCTTGATGCCGATGAGCATCCGGCGCTCCATGGCGAAGTGGATCGGGTCGAAGATCAGCGAGTCGAATCCCACGCCCAGCATCGTGGGCCGTGCCGAGCCACGGCCGCGTACGAGCAGTCGCGTGCTGTCCGTGCCGATCGGCTGGATCACGAATGTCCAGCTGCCGTTTTCCGGCGCGTTGAGAGGCGTGCCGACCATGCGTGTAGCGAAGCCGAGCACGCGTCCCGGGTCGAACGCGCTCAGCGTGGCAAACCCGATCCCGCCGGCCTTCGTGCTCGGGTACATCCAGAGTTTGTCGCCGAGCCGCCACTGTTGCTTGTCCGGTCTCGGGACATCCTCGGTCGGCATCTCGCAACCAACGAGGTTCTCGAGCAGATCGAAACTGTAGAAGCCACCGCGGTCCTGGCCGAGTTGTGCCAGCCAGGGCCACACGGCAGCTGCGGGCGCATCAATCGTGATCGCTCGCGTCGACTGTGCGGCCGCATCCTCGACGATTTCATCACCAGGCAGGGCCATCAGACGTTCATTGGAGGTGGCACCCCAATTGAGGAAAGCCGGGCGTACGACTTCCACGTGGTTCACAACAACCAGAGTGAGTGTCACGCCCAGAATCAGGATTCGCTGGAGGATGCGGCCGGCTGACATAGGCGCCGGACGAAAGTGCATATCGCGAGCCAGAACTCAGATGGAGCAAGTAGCGTCAGCGCTCATTGCCGGCGCTAGGCACATGCGGAGATTCCTGCAGCCCTGCTGAAAAGTGCGCGCTGGCGGACGGCCGATCTCGCCGGCCACGAAGAGATCCTTCAGGCCCGAACTATGCAGTGCCGTTGGTCATGAGTACTCGACCAGCAATTCACCGCACCGTATTGGCCTCCGGTCTCCTGGCGGGGTTGATCCTTACGCTGACGTCCTGCGCCAGTGCCACCATCGTTTCCCTTGAGGGACGGACTGCCGATGTTTCCGCGCTCGCCGGCGAGTGGGCAGGCACCTACATCAGTCCCGAAATGGGCCGCCAGGGCACCATCTGGTTCAAGCTCGTCGAAGGCGAAGGGCACGCGCATGGCGAGGTTCGCATGACTCCGCGTGGCAGTGTCATGCCGTACGCGCGCGAGATGCCGACCGTGCAGCCGCGCGAGCCCATCCAGTTCCTCGGTATTCGCTTCGTGCGCGTGTCCGCGACAGACGTGAGCGGAGTGCTCGATCCGTACTGGGACCCGGATGCGGGTTGTAATGCGAACACGACATTCCGGGGAAGATTGCATGGCGATCGGCTCGAAGGTGAGTTCGAGACGCGGCTGTACACGGGTACCGTCGCCCTGGGCCGCTGGAGTGCCGCGCGCAAGGTTGCCCGATAGTGGCGGGCCACCATCGGGCCACTCGGCGCAGCGTCGTGACGCTGGCGGGGTTTCTCGCTGGCGCCGTGCTTGCGGGCTGGGTCGCGTGGCGAACACTGAAACCCACAGGATGGGCGCTGTCGTTCTGGACGACCGTGCGGGCAGGAGCGGATTCGGCGACCTATGGCCACGCCGTGGAGCACGCCGCCGAAGTTCTCGCTGCCAACGTGGTCATACTCGCGGTCGTTGGCGGTCTGCTGGTGGGCTGCCTGGCCTGGGTTACAGAGCGTCGCCGACGCCTGTTGTAGCCGATCAGCACTGCTCGCCGTAACGAGACGCGTGTCAGGCCCGGACGTGCGTCATTCGCGACTGCTCGACGAACCCGGTCGTGTCGGGCTGTACGAAATCACGTTCGTGGACGCGAACCGTCAGCACCGGGCAGTTGGCCAGTCGAGAGACGTGCTGCGCGACGCTGCCCATGAGGAAGTGCGCGAAGCCGCGCCGGCCATGCGTGCCGACGATGATCAAGTCGGCAGGCAGATCACGTGCAACCGCCAGGATGGTCTCTGCCGGCGACGCCGACACTGTCACCTCGAGATGCGCGCGGAGCGCCGATCGCTCCGGTTCCGGAAGGAGTGAATCGAGGGTGGCGCGCGCGCTGACTTCAAGCTCCGTCTGCAGAGAACCGACGTCTATGGCCGGGCCCGGCAGTGGATTGGCTTGAACTGCGAGGTCAGCGACCACATGCAATACATGGAGCGACGCGTCGAATCGGCGTGTCAGCTCGATGCCATACCGCAGGGCGGCTTCTGACGGTTCACCGAAGTCTGTTGCGACCAGGATCTTCTTGAGCGCGATCACGTTAGCCTCCAATCGCTAAAGCCGGCTTCACGGCCTCTCCCACTCGAATGCGGACATCCACGATGTGGCAGCCACCGCCCTCCGGCATCACCAGCACGGGATTGAGGTCGAGCTCGAGCACCTCGGGCACGTCCTCGGCAAGGCGCGAGACTCGCGCGAGCACGTCGGATAGCGCAGCCCTGTCCGACGCGGGCTTACCACGGTGGGCTCTTATGAACCTGGAGGCGCGGGACTCATCGATGAGCTCCTCGATGTCCACGTCGTCGATCGGCGCGACGCGAAAGTGCATGTCGTCGAGCGCTTCGACCTCCACGCCGCCGAGTCCGAAGCCAACCAGGGATCCGAAGACGCCATCGTTCACGATGCCGACAACCGTCTCCACGCCGCCCGTCACCATCGGTTGCAGCACGATGGCGTCGCACTGAACGTTGCGATCGCGCGCGTTCTGCGTCAGTCGATCGAAGGCCCCGCTCACATCAGCGGCGGTCCGGAGATTGACCGCAACGCCATCCACATCCGTCTTGTGCAGAGCCTGGCTGGAGATCAACTTCGCAACGACCGGGAAGCCCATCGCGGAAGCGGTCGCAATCGCATCGAGAGGAGAGCGCACCGGCACTGTCGGCGCCAGAGAGAGCCCGTAGTAGGAGAGCAGCCGCGATGCTTCCTCATGGGTCATCCAGTCACTGCCCCGGCGTGAAGTGACTGCCCGGCACAGCGCGCGAGCCGCTTTGGCTCGGAGGTCCGGCAGATTCCTCCTCGTTGCCTGAGGTTTGGCGCGCCATTCCGCATACCTTGCGACCTTGCCAAGGGCCCGCGCCGCATTCTCGGGGAAGGAGTAGACCGGGATCTGCTCTGCTCCAGCCATGAGACACGGATTCGCCTCATTACCCATCAGGCAGGCGAGGATGGGTTTGGCGGCCGCCGCTGCCTTGCGTCCGTCCTGGATTCCTTCGCGAATTGCATCAATCACCGGCGCCGATGTCTCAGGATTGACAGGCGTAAAGAGGACAAGCAGTGCATCGACTTCGTCCGCCGCCAGAATCGACGCAATCACCGATCGGTACTGTTCCGGTCCAGCGGTCGCAATCATGTCCAGCGGATTCGCGGCCGCAGCGAGACTCGGCAGTACCGCGGCGACATTCCGCCGCGTCGCCTCGCTGAACTGCACGACGTTGAGGCCGGCGGCGGCGCAGGCGTCCGCGGCGAGGATCCCCGGACCGCCGGCGTTCGTCACGATCGCAACGCTCGATCCACGCGGCAGGGGTTGCGCCTCGAGGCACGCCGCGAGGTCGAACATCTCGTCGATCGTGTCGGCACGAATCACGCCGGTCTGGTGAAAGAGGGCCGACACCGCTACGTCGCTGGCGGCCAGCGCCGCGGTATGAGATCCCGCCGCCGCTGCGCCGACCCGCGTTCGGCCCGACTTCACGGCGATGATGGGTTTCTTCCGTCCGACCATTCGCGCGATCTGCGCGAACCTGCGCGGGTTGCCAAATGACTCGAGGTAGAGAGCGATCACGGAGGTCGCCGGATCGGTGGCCCAGTACTCGAGCAGATCGTTCCCGGAGACATCCGCCTTGTTGCCCACGCTGACGAAGGTCGAGACCCCTACATGCCGGCGCGCCGCCAGATCGAGAATCACTACTCCCAGCGCGCCGCTCTGAGACGACATCGCCAGTCCCCCCGCCGGTGGAAAGCAGGGGGAGAAGGACGCATTCATCGGTCTCGCGATGCTCGCGTTGATGATGCCCATGCAGTTGGGCCCGACCATGCGAATCCCCGCGCCCCGCACCTTGGCGAGCATCGCGTCCTGCATCGCGCGACCGGCCGCGTCCGTCTCCGCGAAGCCTGCCGTGATGACGACGACGCCTTTCGCGCCTGTCGCGATGCAGTCGTCGACAACGGCGTTCACGGAGTCGCGCGGGACAGCGATGACTACCAGATCGACGCGCGCCGGAAGCGATCGAAGACTCGGCCAGCTCTGGTGCGCTCCGACGAAGCCTCCACCGTGCGTGACGGGGTAGACGGGGCCGGGGAATCCCTGCGCGATCAGCGCGTCAAAAATCCTGCGCCCGAGCCCCCCGCGCTGCCGGGAGACACCGACGACGGCAATCGAAGCGGGTTCGAGAAGCGAGCGTACTCCGGTGACGCCGGTGGCGTCGATGGTCTCAGTTCGTTCGAGCGCAGCCACTTCAGTCACTGAGGACCTCCCGCTCTCGCGGACGTGTGCCGGCTCTATCTGCAGATCCGAGGCCAGCCGCCATTGACGATGAACCTTGCGGCAGGCCGCGCAGGAATCCCGGGCAGCCGCGAAGTTTTCCGCACCCGTTGGCGGACCAGTGACTCATGCGTTGGCGGTCTCATTGCAGGCGGCTGGCACAGGTTCTGCGTCTACTGCCGTCGCAAGGTTCCGGACTGCGGGAGAACGAAGATGGCTGACACGCTCAATTGGGAATCGTTCAAGGCCGACAGCGCCCAGTTCGCCAAACGTCTGAGACAGCTGATTCAGGAGGGGAACCTTCGCCGCATCATCGTCCAGCACAAGGGACAGACGGTGGCGGAGTTCCCGGTGACCGCTGGTGTCGTTGGTGTTGTCATTGCGCCCGTACTGGCGGCGGTTGGAGCCCTCGTCGCGTTGCTCAAAGACTGCACGATTCACGTTGAAGTCAATCGGGATCCCGCGGTGCCTTCCTTCACTCCCGCGAGAGAAGACACCCCTGCCGCTGAGGCTGCCGATGTTGAGTGCTGAGACGTTGGAAGCGCACCAGGTTGGCCGCATCGGCTGGCTGCGCGCGGCGGTTCTTGGCGCCAACGACGGGATCGTCTCAACGGCCAGCCTGATCGTCGGCGTCGCCGCAGCCTCAGCCGCGACCGCTGACGTGCTCGTCGCCGGAACCGCTGGTCTCGTCGCAGGAGCCATGTCGATGGCTGCCGGAGAATACGTGTCCGTCAGCTCCCAGCACGATACGGAGCTGGCCAATCTCGAGCGTGAACGCCGCGAACTCGCGAGCCAGCCGCAATTCGAGCGTGACGAGCTCGCCCGAATCTACGTCGAGCGAGGTGTCGAGCCGGCGCTCGCGAGCCAGGTGGCCGAACAGCTCATGGCGAGGGACGCGTTGGGCGCGCATGCCAGGGATGAGCTCGGCATCTCCGAGGGCGGCAGAGCGCGTCCGGTCCAGGCAGCGCTGACGTCAGCAGTGACGTTCGCGGTCGGTGCCGCGTTACCGCTGTCGATGGTGTTGTTCATGTCACGCGCGACGCTCGTGGCGTCCGTTGCCGTTTCCTCGCTCGGGTTTCTGGCACTCCTCGGCGCAGTGGGCGCCCGGATCGGCGGAGCGAACGTAGCCCGTGCCACGATTCGCGTGACGTTCTGGGGCGCCATCGCGATGGCGCTGACGGCAGCGATTGGCGCCATGTTCGGGACCGTTGTCTGAGATTCGGGCGTTGCGAAGTCCTCCGCACCGGATCGGAATTCCTCCGCGCCCCGCTCCACGCTGCGGCCTTCTTTTGATTCGATAGTCCGTCAAACCCTGGCGGCGCCATTGGTACCGCTTCTGCTCCTTGTAGGAAATATCGCAGTGGTGCTCTGACAGAGCCGTCACGACGCGGAGGAGTAATCCAATGACAACAGATAGAGAACTTCAGGATTCGGTACTCAAGGCCCTCGAGTTCGAGCCGGGCGTCGATGCCGCTGGAATCGGCGTCATCGCCCACAACGGCGTCGTCACGCTGACCGGCATGGTCACAACATTCTTCCAGAAGCGCCTGGCCGAGAAGATCACTGGCCGCGTCTATGGCGTGCGCGCAATCGCCAACGACATCGAAGTGCAGCTCCCGCTCCATGCCCGTCGAAACGATTCGGCAATTGCCGAAGCGGCGGCGAACGCGCTGAGCTGGGATGCCGCCATTCCCGCCAACACCGTCCAGGTCACATTGCGAGACGGCTGGGTGACACTGACCGGTGCGGTTGACTGGCGCTACCAGCGCGATGCGGCGGAATCCAACGTCCGGCGTCTGCACGGCGTGAAGGGCATCACGAACTCCATCGTGGTGAAACCGCGCGTTCGCTCGGCTGACGTCAAGACGAGGATTGAGGGCGCGTTCAAGCGGAGCGCGGCAATCGAGGCCCAGCGCGTCCATGTCGAAGCGCTAGATGGACGGGTGACGCTGACAGGAGCCGTCCGATCCTGGCCCGAGCGTCAGGAGGCGGAGCGCGCGGCGTGGTCCGCGCCCGGCGTCAGCCTTGTCGATGACCGGATTGTTGTCACGCCGTAATCCGGAAGGCCGCCGTGTCCGGTCAACCCTGGAAGGTCGTGCTTGCAGCCGGCGCCGGCCGCCGCCTGCAAGGCGTTACCGGCGGAGTGCCCAAGCAGTTCTGGCGGAGCGGCGGCAGAGCCACGCTACTCGAGCAGACGATCGATCGCTTCGATCCAATCGCACCACCGTCACGGACCGTTGTGATCGTGGACGAGAGCCAGCGCGAACACATCGCGGAAGGAGCGCGGCTGCATCCGGCCCGTACGCTCGTAGTTCAGCCCCAGGACCGCGGTACGGCAGCCGGGGTGCTCCTCGCACTCACACCAGTCCTCGGGACGCGGCCGGAGGCGATTGTCATTCTCACTCCATCGGACCACGGCGTCGTGGACGTGCCCGGGTTTCGCGAGCGCGTCGCGCAGGCGGTGCAGCGCGTGCGGAATAGAGACGACATCGTGCTCTTTGGGGCCGTGCCGGCCGCGGCACAACCGGACTACGGCTGGATTTCACTGAGGCACGACGGATCAGGCGGAGCCTTCAGGCCAGTGGCGTCGTTCGTCGAGAAGCCCGACGGCGCTGCGGCGGCGCGTCTGTTCAGGGACGGAGCCATATGGAACACCATGGTGGTGGTGGCCAGGGCGCGCACGCTCCACGATCTCTATGCGACTCTGCTGCCCGGGCTGACCGCGCTCATTTCCGCGGTGATTGGCCTGCCTGAAGCGCTTCGGGCAAGCTATCTTGCCGCCATCTATCGAAGGCTGCCTCAGCACGATTTCTCGCGGGACGTTCTGGGCCGCGCCCACGGACTGATCGCGTGCGTGCTCCCGCGGTCGATTGGCTGGACGGATCTGGGAACACCGGATCGCCTGGCCGCGTGGCAGCGGAACAGCGGGCGCACTCAGAGGAGTGCGGCGGCGTTCTCGGCGGCGTGATTCGCATGGGGGTTCTATGATCACGCTCGCGTATCGGATGATGGGGGCGATTCTCCTCGACCGTGGCACGTTCGAATCGGTCGAGAATCAGCGTTCAACCGGCCCGCAGGCCATTCTCGTCGTCCTGATGTCGAGCCTCGCTGCCGGCGTCGGTGCTTCCGGTCTGCCAGGTCCGAGAATCTTCAATCTGCTTGTCGTCGCCGGAGTTGCCGTCGCGACCTGGCTGGCGTGGGCGTCGCTAATTCTGTATGTCGGAGGAGTTGCGATGCGGGCGCCGGACACGCGGGTGGATTACGGCCAGCTCGCGCGGACGATTGGCTTCGCAGCCGCGCCGGGGCTCTTCCAGATTTTCGGCCTCTTCACATCGATTTCGATTCCTGTCTTCGTCGTGGCCTGGGTCTGGATGCTCGCCGCCATGGTCGTGGCAGTCCGTCAGGCACTCGACTTCAGCAGCACGTGGCGGGCCGTTGGCGTTTGCACGGTGACGCTGGCGCTTGTCCTGGCGACGACGGCGGCCATCGGACTTGCGCTGCAGCGTACTGTCGCCTGATGGAGTCAGTCCCGGATCCTGCTAACGGCGGCCGCTGCAATCCCGGCACTTCCCGGCAAAGAACATTGCCGCGTCGATCTCGGGATCGAACTGGGATTCAAGACCGACGCGCTTCTCGATGAAGGTCACGGCATTTGGAATGTAGCGGCCGGCGACTGGCGCCGTCACAGTCACTCGCGTGCCATCGGGTGTGCCATAGATCCGAGTGATGATCGGCTGATCCGGTGGCGCCAGGCCGGGCAGAGAAAATGGATTTCCCGTTTCGCCGTCCCGCGGATAGCGGAGCGTGAACTCGTTGCCGTCGAACGCGAGCCACTGGCCGATCGTCGACGCCCGTTCCGACCATTCGGGATCTTCCATCGCGAGAGATAGAGCGTAGGCGTGCAACGCCCGATTGATCGTGGTGATCGTGGCGCGGAGATTGACGATCGTCACGCGTTGAACCCCGGCCAGCCGTCCGCGGCGGTCCAGATAGAGAGGCCCGTTCGAGATCGTGACGTTCGCGACAAGAGTTGACCACAGCGTTCGCTTCGCCTCGTTCGCCGCCCGATCGAGCGTGGAGACCGGAACCTTTGCCGGCGCCGACAGTTGCCTGCCAAGCTCATCAAGGTCGATGACTCGAGTCCAGCTGTCAAAGAAGTAGATTCGTCGTCCGGCAACTACAGAAAGAAGATCTTCTTCCTCGTCCGGTGTCAGGGTCCCTGGGTCCTCAGCCGATGCGCCGAACCGCTCGTCTCCGTGGATGCCCGAGTACGTCGTGTAGATCAGCAGGCGATCGCCGGCGACGTCATGGTGGTATGACATCGCCTGGTCCTCGAACGTGATGCAGGCGGCGGAGGTCGCGGCGAACGATGCGATGAGGATGAATGTGCGAAGTCCGCGTGCCAGCTCGATGGACGGCATATCGGTCTGAGGAACTGCACGGCCGGTGCCAGTTCAATCTGGCGTCTCGCGGTCCGGCGGGGTGGGCAAGCCGGGCTCGCCGACGCGGAGTCCTTCGCAGCGTCGCGAACTAGTTCGCAGCCGCCGCCGGCCCGATGAGCTCACCGCTCTTCATGGCTGCATTTGGCTGGTGGCAGGTTCCTTGCTGCTCGAGAGTGCACGGACGGATGTACCGCACTCGCTGCGGACCGATCACGCGGGAGATTAGCCATGAATCTGATGCGCTTTGATCCATTTCTGGAGCTCGAGGAAGTGTCGAATCGCCTGAACCGAATCTTCGGCAGGGAGATGCGCGTGGCCACCAGGCCTGAGACCGCCTTCGCGGACTGGGCACCGGCCATGGACGTCGAGGAGAGCGACACCGAGTACCTCATCAAGGCGGACCTGCCGGACGTCAAGCGGGAGGACGTGAAGGTCTCGGTCGAGGACGGCATCCTGGCCCTCGAAGGGGAGCGCAGGATGGAGAAGGACGAAGAAGGCAGGAAGTATCACCGAGTCGAGCGCAGCTACGGTAAGTTCGTGCGCCGCATGACCGTGCCGACCAATGTCGATCAGCAGAAGGTGGCCGCCGAGTTCAAGGACGGCGTGCTCAACGTGCATCTGCCGAAGGCGCCGGTCTCGAAGCCCAAGGCCGTCGACGTGAAAGTGGCCTGACGCCGGCACGACAAGCCGGCTTGAAGAAACGGAAGCGAAGGACACCATGCAAATCAAAGACATCATGAGTCACCCGGTCGTCACGTGCTCAACTGCGGCGATGGCCGACGAGGCCGCACGGCTGATGTGGGAGAACGACTGCGGGATTGTTCCGATCGTCGACGCCGACGGCCATCTTTCGGGTGTGATCACGGACCGCGACCTCTGCATGGCGGCCTACACCCAGGGGATGGCGCTTGCCGCCATCCCCGTGACCAGCGCGATGGCTGGGCATGTCGCAGCGGCGCACGTCGACGATTCTGTCGAGAGCGTCGAGTCACTGATGCGGGCGAGCCAGATTCGACGGGTGCCGATCCTCGACCGGAACGATCGGCTCGCCGGGATCGTCGCGATGAACGACCTCGCGCGGTTGGCCGTGCGGTCGCACCGCAACGGTGTCGATCGCGAGCTGGTCAAGACGATGGCGGCAGTGTGCCAGCCGCGGGCACACGCCGGCGTGGCGCAACCCGCACTGGTCGAACGGCCCAGTGTCGCGGTCTAGCCGCGAGGAAACGAGGAGCGCAGGTCACGTATCCTAGTCGGCAGGGACACACTTGAGACAGGGCCCCTGACGACCGCATGGAACTGTTAGGCATCGAACCGCTCGAAGAGCATGCCCGCCGTCTGGCTGCGCTGCTGACGGCTGCCACGCGACACCGCTTCTACCTCAGCACCCGCCGGCATCTGTCCGGACTCGACAGCGACCTCCGCACCCTGCGCGAGGTGTACCTGGACCTCAGCGACGACGCCCGGAAGGGCGAAGAGTCATCGCCGGCGGCCGAATGGCTGCTCGACAACTTCCCCGTGATCTCTGCATCGGCGCGCGACGTCCGGCACGATCTTCCGGCCGCGTTCTATCACCGCCTTCCGCGGATGCAGACGGACGAATTCGCCGGCCAGGCGCGCGTATATGCGATGGCGTCGGAGCTGGTCGGCCACAGCGCCGGCCGCCTTGACGCCCAGCGCCTCCACCGCTTCATCGTGGCGTTTCAGTCGATCACGCCCCTCACAATGGGCGAGCTCTGGGCGTGGCCCAGCGTTCTCAAGCTGTCGCTCGTGCACCACCTGAGGGAACGCGCGGACGTGCTTGCCGCCGATCGGGCGCATCGGCGCGCCGCAGATCGCCTGGCCGAGGCGCCGGGGTCGGCGCGCGCGTGGCCTGCGGACATCGCGCCGGCCTTTGTCGTCCGCCTGCTTCAGCGATCGCGTGAGACCGAACCCGAAGGCGGGCAACTGCGGCGCGACCTGGACGCGCTGCTGGCCGCGCGCGGACAGACACTCGAAGACGCAATCAGATCGGATGGCCGCCATCAGGCCACCGAGCAGGCGTTCGTATCAAGCCTCGTCGGCAGTCTCCGCCTCATCGCCACGTTCGACTGGACGGAGTATTTCGAGAGCGTCAGCCTCGTCGAGCAGGTGCTCCGCCGCGATCCTGTCGGCGTGTACGCGCGCATGGATTTTCAGAGCCGCGACCGCTACCGCCATGCGCTCGAGGAAATGGCGGCGCCGACGGGGGAGGCGCAGTTGCGCGTCGCGCTGAAAGCCGTCGAGCGCGCACGCCAGGTGGCCGAGAAGACACCGGGCGACCGGAAGGCGCACGTCGGCTACTTCCTCATCGGCGGCGGACGGCGCCAGTTCGAAAAGGGCATCGGCTGGCGCCCGGAACTGAAGGTTCACCTGGTGCGGTGGTTCTTCGCCCACGCGACACTCGGGTACCTCGGCACGATTGGGCTCGGCACAGCAGGTCTCGTCACCACGGCCATGGCCTTCGCCTATTCGCACGGCTGGCGAGGCTGGGCGCTGGCCGCCGTCACGATCGTCACGGTCATCCCCGCGAGCGAATTGACCATCCAGATTCTCCAGCGCCTGATTAGCTGGCTGATTCCGCCGCGGCGCCTGCCTCGCCTCGAATTGCGCACCGTGCCCGGGTCCGACCGGACGGTGGTGATCGTCCCGACAATGCTGGACAGCGTCGCCCGGGTGAACGACCTGCTCGCGCATCTCGAGGTGCAGGCGCTCGGCAATCTGGACGCGAACATTCACTTCGCCATCCTGAGTGATTTTCGCGACGCCACCGAAGAGACTCAGCCGCAGGACGCCGCCATCCTCGAGGCGGCACGCGAGGGCGTCCGAGCGCTCAACGCGAAGCACGGCGACGTTTCGCACGATCGGTTCTTCCTGTGTCACCGCAACCGGCAGTGGAACGCGCAGGAGGGCTTGTGGATGGGCTGGGAACGCAAGCGCGGCAAGATCGAGGAGTTCAATCGCCTGCTGCGCGGCGCCGAGGACACCAGCTTCGTCGTCCACGTCGGTGACGCATCGAAATTGCCGTCGGTGCGTTACTGCATCACGCTGGACAGCGACACGGCGCTGCCGCGCGACGCCGCGCGCACGCTGATCGGCATCGCCACGCATCCGTTGAACCGTCCGCTGATCGATCCGGAGACCGGTCTGGTGGTCGACGGCTACGGCATCCTGCAACCGCGTGTCAGCGTCACATTCGCGAGCGCCGCGGGTTCTCTGTTCGCCCGGTTGTATTCGGGCCACACCGGCGTCGATCCGTACACGACCGCCGTGTCCGACACGTACCAGGACCTGTTCGGCGAGGGCATCTTCACCGGGAAGGGACTGTACGACGTCGACGCATTCATGGCGTCGCTGCGAGACAGCGTGCCCGACAACGCGCTGCTCTCCCACGATCTCTTCGAAGGTCTCCACGCGCGCGTCGCGCTTGTGTCTGACATCGAGCTGGTGGACGACTATCCGACAAGCGTGCTCACGCATGCGCGCCGGCAGCACCGCTGGATCCGCGGCGACTGGCAGATCCTCTTCTGGCTGTTCCCCTGGGTCCCGTCCCGGCGCGGTCTGACGAGGAACGCGCTATCGCTCATGGCGCGATGGAAGATCCTCGACAACCTGAGGCGCAGCGTCGTACCGCTTGCGTTGCTCGTGATGCTGGTGGCCGGCTGGACGTTCCTGCCGGGCCCGCTCTGGTTCTGGATGATGGCCGCACTGGTCGTCATCGCGTCGCAGCTGCTGCCGCTGCTCGGCCGGCTGCTCATCGGCCCCAGCCGGGCGCAGTCGGTGGCCGTGTTCTGGCGTAACCTCCGGCGCGACGCCGCAATCGCCGCGGGGCAGGTGCTGCTGGGCCTCACGTTCATGGCCTACCACGCGTGGCAGACGACGCACGCCGTGGTGCTGACGCTCGTGCGCCTGATGTTCACGCGGCGCCGGCTGCTCGAGTGGGAGACCGCGGCCGTGACCGCTGCGCGCTCGGCGGGCCTCGTGGGCCGGCGCGGTCTGCAACAGTTCGCGATCGAGATGATGGCGAGTCCCATCATCGCGGTAGCGGTGACGCTGCTGATCACCGTGACGCGTCCGTCGGCGCACGTGATGGCCCTGCCGTTCCTGCTTCCATGGGCGGCGGCGCCCGCACTCGGCTACTGGCTGAGCCGGCCCATAGGGCCGCGAGTGCGTCCCCTGAGCGAGCCCGACCGCGGGCTCTTCCGCGCGACCGCGCGCCGCACCTGGTCGTACTTCGAGACGTTCGTGACGGCCGGGGACGGCTGGCTGCCGCCGGACAACTATCAGGAAGCCGCGTCCGCGTCGCCGATCGCGCGGCGCACGTCGCCGACCAACGTGGCGATGTACCTCCTCTCTTCGGTCGCAGCCCACGATCTCGGATATCTCACAACGCCGGCGCTCATGGAACGGCTCGATCGAACACTGACGACGATTGAGAGCCTCGAGCGACACCGCGGACATTTCCTCAACTGGTACGACACGTCGACACGCGAACCACTGCGGCCCCGGTACGTGTCCACGGTCGACAGCGGCAATCTCGCGGGGGTCCTCATGGCGACCGCGCAGGCGCTCGAGGCACTCGCGGCCGCGCCGCAGACCGCGCAACAGCGGCTCGACGGCGAGGCGGACACGCGCGATGTGCTCGCGTCCCTGACGTCGTCCACCGGCGATGATGAGCGCGCGTTCTGGACCTCCGCGCTGGAGCGGGCGCATGCCGATGTCCACGCGAGCCTGCCCGGGGACGCGGCGGCGTCGCTCGCCGCGCTCGCCGCACGCGCCACACGTCTGGCCGACGCGATGGACTTCTCGTTCCTGTACGACCGTCGCCGCCGCATGTTCACCATCGGCTATCGCCTCGCGGACGCGGACGGCCCGGGCCGCGCGGACAACGCGTTCTACGACCTCCTGGCATCCGAAGCGCGGTTGGCCAGCTTTGTCGCGATCGCCAAGGGCGACGTGCCGCAGCACCACTGGTTCCAGCTCAGCCGGGTCGTGACCAGCGTGCACGGCCGCGCCACGCTCATGTCGTGGGGCGGCACGATGTTCGAGTACCTCCTGCCCCTCATCGTCATGCGCTCGTTTGCCGGCACGCTGCTGGATCAGAGCTGCCGCGCGAGTGTCCGGCGTCAGATCGATTACGCGCGGGATCGCCGGATCCCGTGGGGCATGTCGGAGTCCGCGCATGCGGTCACGGATCGCGCGGGGACGTATCAGTACCGCGCCTTCGGCGTGCCCGGCCTCGGCTTGAAGCGCGGGTTGGAGGACGATCTGGTGGTGGCGCCGTATGCCACGGCGCTGGCCGGCCTCGTCAACCCGGCCGAAGCCGCCGCCAATATGCGGCGGCTGATCCGCGCGGGCGCCATGGGCCGCTACGGTTTCTACGAATCGCTGGACTACGGGGAGCGCGCGTCCGTCTCGCCAGCCGCGGACGACATTCCGGCGCGGCGCGATAGCCCCGAGATTGTCAGGGCCTTCTTCAGTCATCACCAGGGCATGTCGCTCGTGGCGCTCACGAACGTGGTGCGTCACGATGTGTTCGTCACGCGCTTTCACGCCGACCCGCGCGTGCGGGCCACCGAGTTGATCCTGCAGGAACGTGTGCCGCGGGAGGCCATCCTGACGGAGGCGCGGCCGGCCGATGCCGCGAGCCTGAGGGTCGCCGCACCGCCCGCGATCGCGCGGCGCTTTGTCTCCGCGCACACGGCGAATGTGCATCAGCACTTCCTCTCGAACGGCCGCTATACGGCAGCGATCACCCAGACGGGCGGCGGATTCAGCACGTGGCGCGGGCTGGCGATCACGCGCCGGCGCGACGATCGCACCTCGGACGCCGGCGCGCACTTCATCTATCTGCGCGATCCGTGGTCCGGCGATGTCTGGTCGCCCACCTATCTGCCGTTTCCTGGCCGCGAGCCCGACGAGTACGCCGTCGCGTTCGACCTGGACAAGTGCATATTTACGCGGCGCGACGGCGACTTCGAGACGCAGCTGCAGATCGCCGTGTCGCCCGAGGACGACCTCGAGGTGCGCCGCCTGTCGATCACCAATCACGGATCGCGGCCCCGCGAAATCGAGGTCACCAGCTACGCTGAGATCGTCCTCGGCAAGCAGGACGACGACATCGCGCATCCGGCCTTCGGCAAGCTGTTCGTAGAGACCGCGCACGACGCGCAGAACGCCGGCCTGCTGTTCAGCCGGCGGCCGCGCGCGGCGGACGAGGAGCGCCTGTGGGCGTTTCACGTTCTGGGCGTCGATGGACGCCTTGGCGGCGCGGTCGAATGGGAAACCGACCGCGCGCAATTCATCGGCCGCGGCCGGACGACGGCCAATCCGATCGCGCTCGATGGCCGCGCGCTATCCGGTACGACTGGCGCCGTCCTCGATCCGGTCGCCGCCCTGCGCGACCGCGTCCGTCTCGCGCCCGGTGCGTTCGTGCGGATCACCTTCGCCACCGGCGTGGCCGCCAGCCGCGAGGCCGCGCAGGCGCTGATCAGCAAGTACCGCGACGGCAGCGCGACCTCGCGCGCCTTGTCGATGGCGTTCACGCACGCGCGCGTGACCCTGCAGCACCTGGGCGTCACCGACGACTTCGCGATGCTGAGTGCGCGCGTCGCATCGCGCGTGTTCGGCACGGACGTCTCCTGCTCCAGCCCCGAGGCGCTCGCCCGCAACACCCTGGCGCAGTCGGACCTCTGGGGTTACGGCATTTCCGGCGATCTTCCCATCGTCGTCGTCCGCGTCTCCGGCCTCGACGCCCTGCCGCTCGTGCGGCAAGTACTGCTCGCACAGGAGTACTGGCGGGTCCAGGGTCTGCACTCCGATGTCGTCATCCTCAACGAGCACGCGGCCGACTATCTCGACGAACTTCAGGCGCACCTGACGGCGCTGCTGGCCGAGGGCCGCTGGGCCGCCTGGAGGGACAAGCCCGGCGGCGTGTTCCTCCTGCGCACGGACGGAATGGGACAGGCAGACCGCGATCTGTTTGCCGCGGTCGCGCGCGTCGTGCTCGTAGAGGACTTCGGATCGCTGGACCTGCAGATGGCGAGGCCGACGCCCTGGATGTTCGAAGAGCACGACGTGACGGCCCCTGTGGTGCTCAAGGCGCCGGTGCCGGCCGCCACGCCGATTGCCCGGCCGCGCCTCGTGCTCGGCAATGGTCTCGGCGGGTTCACGCCCGACGGCCGGGAGTACGTCGTCGTGCTCGACGGCGATCGCGAAACACCGTTGCCCTGGTCGAACGTCATCGCGAATCCCGAGTTCGGCACCATCGTGACGAGCTCCGGCGCCGCGTTCAGCTGGGCGGGCAACAGCCGCGAGAACCGGTTGACGCCGTTTGCGAACGATCCCGTGTCCGATCCGACCGGCGAGGCGATCTATCTGCGTGACAACGACGCGGGAACCGTGTGGGCCGCGACACCGGGCCCCACGCGTCGCGATCGGCGAAGCGGACGCTGGATCATCAGCCATACGGCGGGATCGACACGCTATCAGCACGCGACGGACGGGCTGCTTCAGGAACTCGTCGTCTCCGTCGATCCCGCGGATCCCGTGAAGACCTCGCTGCTCACGCTCACGAACACCTCGTCCGGCGTGCGCCGCCTGAGCGTGTTCGGGTACGTCGAGTGGTGTCTCGGTCCGCCGACCGGCATGGGCCGCCGCTTCGTCGTGACGGAGTTCGACGGCGCGACTGGTGCGATGCTGGCGCGGAACGCCTACAACCAGGACTTCCGCGACAGCGTCGCATTCATGCGCGCGACGGAGGCGCCCTCGTCGTACACGGGCGACCGGACGGAATTTCTCGGCCGCCACGGATCGACTGCCGACCCGGGCGCGCTCACGCGGCCGCGGCTGGCCCGGCGCACCGGCGCGGGTCTCGACCCCTGTGCGGCGTTGCAGATCGATCTGGAGATTCCGCCGGGAGAGACCCGGCAGGTCGCGTTCGTGCTCGGTCAGGGTGCGAACGCCGGCGCTGCATCTGCGCTCGTGTCCCACTATGCGACGGTGGATGCCGTACGGGCGTCGCAGGAACGCGCGGGCCGGTTCTGGGACGACACGCTCGGCGCGATAGTGGTGCATACCCCCGACGATTCGTTCGACATGTTGACGAATCGCTGGCTGGTCTATCAGACACTCAGTGCACGGATCTGGGCGCGCAGCGGGCCGTCGCAGCCGGGCGGCGCGTTCGGCTTCCGCGATCAATTGCAGGACGTGTTGTCGCTGCTGTTCGCGCGTCCCGATCTCTCTCGCGCGCACCTGCTGCGCGCGGCAGCCCGGCAATTCGTGGAGGGCGACGTGCAGCACTGGTGGCATCCGCCATCCGGACGCGGTACGCGCACGCGCTGTTCGGACGATCTCCTCTGGCTGCCGTATGCGGCCGCGCTCTACATCCGGCACACGGGAGACAGCGGCGTGCTCGACGAGGTGGTGCCGTTCCTCACTGCACCGATGCTGCAGCCCGACGACCAGGATGCTTACATCCAGCCGTCGGTGTCGGCGGACTCGGCTCCGCTGTTCGATCACCTGTGCCGCGCCGTCGATCGCTCCTTGAAGTACGGCGCCCACGGGCTGCCGCTCATGGGCTCGGGTGACTGGAACGACGGGATGAATCGCGTGGGCGCGGGTGGCCACGGCGAAAGCGTCTGGCTCGGCTGGTTTCTGGTGACCGTGCTCACCGACATGGCGGTGCTTTGCGACCACCGCATCGAGCGCACGCGTGCCGATCTTTATCGCACGCAGGCTCGCTGGCTGACGGGCACGCTCGAGCTCGCGTGGGACGGCGCGTGGTACCGGCGCGCCTATTTCGATGACGGGACTCCGCTCGGGTCCATACAGAACGACGAGTGCCGGCTCGACTCACTTACGCAATCCTGGGCAGTGCTCTCGGGCCACGCGGACACGCGCCGCGCCCAGGGGGCGATGGACGTCGTCACGTCGCAGCTGGTCAGGCGCGACGCGCAGATCGTGCTGTTGCTGACGCCGCCGTTCGACCACATGGATCATGATCCTGGCTACATCAAGGGGTACCTGCCGGGCATTCGCGAAAACGGCGGTCAGTACACGCACGCGGCGCTGTGGACGGTCATCGCGCTGGCGCGCCTCGGACGTGGCGACGAGGCGATGGAGCTGTTCCACATGATTAACCCGACGAGCCACGCGCGCTCGCCCGAGGGTGTCGAGCGTTACAGAACGGAGCCCTACGTCGTCGCGGCCGATGTGTACGCGCATCCCATGCACGTGGGCCGCGGCGGATGGACGTGGTACACGGGATCGGCGGGCTGGATGTATCAGGCGGCGGTCCACGAGTTGCTCGGATTACGGCGCCATGGCAACACGATCAGCGTCAATCCGTGCGTGCCGGCGATGTGGCCCGAGTACTCGATCGACCTGCGCCACGGCGGCACGCACTACCGCATCACGGTGGACAACTCCGCCCACCAGCACGGTGGTGTGCGTCTCGCGACGCTCGATGGCGTCGACGTTGACCCGCAGGCAATTCCATTTGTCGACGACGGGCGTACACACGAGATCGCGATTGCAATCGGCGTCATGACCCCGGCGTGAGCACGAACGCCGCGGACAGCCGTTGGATGCGCTTCAACAGTCACAGGACGGCACCCGGTCCACGGCCTCTGCTTCGGGTCGCACGAAATCGCGCTCGTGCGCGCGGACGGTCAACACCGGGCAGGGTGCCGCGCCGGATACGTGCCGCGCGACGCTCCCAAGGATGACGCGGGCCAGGCCACGCCGGCCGTGAGTCCCGATGATGATCAGGTCCACCTGGTGATCGCGCGCGAAGTCCATGATCGCCTCGGCTGGTGAGGTCGACACCACCATATCCACCAACGCTCGTGAGGCCGAACGCGCAGGCTCCGGGAGCAACGCTTCGAGGCTCGCCCGCGACTCAGCCTCGAGATCCTTCTGCAGAGCAACCACATCCGGCGGGCCCGGAAGCACCGTATACGGGTGGGCCGCGAGATCATCCACGACATGCAGCACGTGGAGACGGGCGTCGAATCGTTTGGCGAGCTCGAGGCCGTACCGCAGCGCGGTCCCGGCCGGTTCGCTGAAATCGGTCGCCACGAGAATGCTGTTGAGAGCGATCACGTTACACCTTCCTTCAAAGTCCGGTGGTTTCTTCGACGGCTCAGGCGGCTGAGGCGCGTTCCGCGCCGATGGCCGAGTACAGCGCGTTCCTGAGCACGACGTCACGCGGATCTCCGGTCAGGGTCGTGCCCATCTGGCTCGTCACGTACGCATACCCGATGCCCGCAGCGGGGTCGGCGAAGCCCATGGCGCCGCCGGCGCCTGGCGAACCGTACGAGGTCGCGCTCCCGAATGGCAGGACCCGGCTCGACTTCATGAAGCCGAGCGAGAACTGGACCTCCATCCTCATGCACACATCGCGGAAACCGTTCGTGGGCGGAATCGCGGGGGCCTTCAGAAGATCCAGCGTCTGCTGCCGCAAACCCAAAGCCTCTCCACCGCTGGCGAAGACGCTGTAAGCGCGAGCCATCGCCCGCGCTGTGCCCACGCCGCCGCCGGCCGGTACTTCCAGGTTACGGCTGTAGATTCGCGTGTCATCGTGCGGGAGCTCCGAGCCTCTGAGGATCCGCCGCACCGTCGAATGCGGGTTCATGAATGCCAAGAGAATGCTCGGCGACAGAGCGAGCATCCGTCCGAGTCCCGGTCGTTCAATCGTCGCCAGTCTGGCGTCGGGAATCGACTCCGGTAGTCTGATGTAGAAATCCAGGCCGAGCGGCGAGGCGATTTCGTCCTGAAAGAACTGGCCAAGCGTGCGATGTTTCGGATCGATGCGACGCAACAGCTCGCCTTCGTAGAAGCCAATCGTGATGCCGTGGTAGCCCTGACGTGTGCCGGGCACCCACGCGGGTTTCTGGCGGGCGAGAACTTCCGCCAGCCGATCGGGATCTGCAACGAGACTCCGGGTGAGCGGCGTGTCTAGAACGATCAGCCCCGCCTGATGCGCGAGCAACTGACGCACGGTGACGCCGCCCTTCCCGAACTGCGCGAACTCCGGCCAGTAGTCGCACACGCGCGCGTCGTAGTCGAGCAAGCCGCGCGAGTGCGCAAGCGCCAGCGTCATTGCGGCCATGCCCTTGGTCGCTGAGTACACGATCACCATCGTGTCCCGCTCCCACGCATCCCCGGTGGCTTTCGAACGAATGCCGCCCCAGAGGTCCACCACCGGTTTGCCCCGGTACCAGGCGCAGCACGCCCCGCCGAGCTCACCGCGCTTCGCGAAATTCCGCGCGAATTCCTCGCGGACCGCCTCGAAACCCCTGCTGACTTCGCCCTGAACCTGTCCGCGCTGTGGAACGAGCATGACGGTCCTCCGGGTGTCTGGTACCGCACATCACTTGCCAGTCCGACGGATTCCCTGCTTGCGTTCCCGGTGGGAACCGGGCCGAATGAACCTGCGGGCTATTTCGCAGCCCGTGCGGACTCTTCTGCGCCAGACGATGGGTGCTCTCCGAAATTCCCTCAAGAATCCGGCCAAACTGGACGTGTCAGACAGCCGGGCGCCTGGCACGCGACGTGAAGTCCGGGACTGTATGGAAAACCACACCGCGACCGTCGCCGAGCGCAGTGACTGCCAGCTCCAGGAAGACGTGTTGAAAGCCCTTGAGGTCAATCTTCTGGATCGCGCCTCGATTGGGGTCACCGTCTCGCATGGTGTCGTCACACTCTCGGGACGTGTGGAGTCGCGTGGCGAAGCGTGGCGCGCCGAGCAGGCCGTGTACGCGACGGCAGGAGTCCTTGGGATCGCGAACAACCTCCAGGTGGACGAAGGCCCGACGGACGATGACTCCGGCATTGCCGAAGCCGCGGTGGACGCACTGACTCGGTACCGCGGCGCGCTGGGTGGCGTGAAGGTGATTGCGTCGAATGGCTACATCACGCTGGCGGGAGTCGTTCCCGATATTCACCTGCGTGGCGCCGCCGAGCGCTCAGTCCGGCACCTTCGTGGTGTCCGCGGCGTCTGGAACGCCTTGAGGGTGGAGCAGCAGGAGGCACTATGTCACCTCAGCTGAGAGCAACGGCGATCTGGGGACCTCGCGTGATCGGTCTGGCGCTGGTCGCGTTTGCCGCGCTGTTTGCGCTCGACGCGTTTGACGGCAGACCTCTCGGGGAAGCGGTACTCGACTTCGGCGTTCATCTCATTCCGGCAATGATCGTCGGAATCGTGGTTGGTGCTGCCTGGAAGCGGCCGGCGATTGGTGCGATCGCCTTCGCTGCGCTCGCTGTTGGCTATGCCCTGATGGTGCCACGCCGGCCGGACTGGATCCTGATGATTTCCGGGCCGCTGGTCCTCGTGGCTTTTTTCTTTGCGCTCAGCGCTTCGGCGGCAACCCCGCCCGGCCAGGCGGCTACGAGACCCAGATCTTATAGATAGCGATGCACGCTGCGGTGCCGATGGCGACCGCAATCAGTCCGGTCTTCAGCCGCTTGTGCAGAAAGAAAATCAGGATGAGGCCCGTCAGCGAGACGAGCACCATCAGGCCGGCGGAGATGTCGATGACGTCGGCCCACACGCCGCCGGTGTCGCGTCCCTTGTGCAGGTCGTTGATGACGGCGACGAGACCGAGACGCGATTCGGTGACGTCGTACGTGCCCTTCTTCCGATCGATGAGCGCATCGGCGGCGTAGCCGGGGCCCTTGAACGTGATGGAGATTTCAGTGTCGTCGACGCGGAAATCCTTGAGGGCCGCCTTGATGCCGTGCGCGGATCTCAGCGCCTCGACGATCTCGAGCCTGCCGACTTCGCGGCCCGGCGGCGGATTGACCATCGCGAGATCGAGCGTGCCCGTGAATCGCGAGGCCTTCGGCTCGCCGTTGAACCAGCCCTGATGGTTGAGCGTGATGCCGGTCACGGCGAAGAACAGCAGGATCGAAAAGCTGACCATCGACAGGTACGTGTGAAGCACACGTGACCAGTGCGCGATC
Source organism: Vicinamibacterales bacterium (assembly GCA_035606665.1). Classification (GTDB taxonomy): domain Bacteria; phylum Acidobacteriota; class Vicinamibacteria; order Vicinamibacterales; family SCN-69-37; genus DASUGC01. The sequence continues at coordinate 241,278 of DATNEY010000009.1, forward strand.
CCCCGCTTGATGCGGTGGCCTCGTCCCCCGAGCGTCGAGGACGCTGACGACGAAGCGTCGGAGCCTGCAGGTCTACTTGACAATCTTCTTGTAGTCGAACGTCACCGGGCCGAGTTCGGCGCCCGGCTTGAACTCGAGTTTCTGCGGCTTGCCGGTGAACGTCATCTCCTGGCGATCGATCTGATACGTGCCGTGCTCGCGCGATGACTCGACCGACACCACGTACTTGCCGGCTTTCACGAAGTTACCCGCCTGATCCTTGCCGTCCCACTTGAACGAGTACTTGCCCGGCGGTTTCGTTGCGCCGCCGAGCGTGCGGACGATCGAGGTGGTCTCCGACATCAGGCGCAGGCGGTCCGCGCGGTACCAGGACTTGAACTCCGTGAGGAAGCGATCCTCGTGGTACCACAGCGCGAGCGTCCGCACAGGGAACTTGTTCTCGTCTTCGATCCAGACGGCGATGAACGGCCGCAGCGCGCCGCCGCCCAGCTGTGGAATCTCAAAATCAATCGCCAGTTCCATCGTCGCATCCCACTGGGCCTGCGGAATCGGAGCAATAGAGATTGGCGCGGGCGCCGGGCCGGCGTTGCGTGCGGCTGCTTCGAGCAGGTTCCACCCCGTGCTGGCCGTGCGCTTGCCGCTCTTTTCGACGAGGAGGTAGTCCACGCCCGGCATCGATGCCGCGAGCTGCTGACTTTCGGCAGGCGTCAGGATCGAGAACGCCGTCGCGAGCGCGCCCGCGTCCACCGAATTCTTCGCAACCACCGTCGAGCTGATCACGTCGCCGGCAGGCTGGCCGGTGCGCGGATCGACGATGTGCGAATAGTGGATACCGTTGATGTCCACGCCACGCCGGTAATCGCCGCTCGTCGCGACCGCGCGATCGCGCACGACGATCTGCGTCAGTGGCGTGCCGTTGTCCGCGGTGTCGTTCGGATCGACGATGTCGATGGGTTCGGAGACGGCGCCGCGCACGACGATATCGCCGCCGAGATTGAGCACGACGGAGTCGATCGCGCCGGCGGCCATCGCGGCGGTGACCGCGCGATCCATGATGTAGCTCTTCGTGAAGGACGCGAGCACGAGCGGCGTTTTCGAGAGGCGGGTCGCGGTCCCGTCCGCCATGTTCAGACGCCAGTGCGGCTGCCGCACGAGACCGAGAGCGGTCGCGATCTCGCCAGAGGTCGGTGTGCGCTGGCGTTCGGCCGCGGACGTCCACGCCGCGATCACGGCCTGGGCGGCGGGATCGATCGCGCCATTGGTGCGTACGCGCCACTGATCGAACAGCCCGAGCACGTCGAACAGCTCGGGCGAGACGCGATCGGCGCGTCCCTCCGAGCGCGCCCACTGGCTGAATTCGCTCTTCGCATCCCACGAGCTCAGAATCCGCGAGAGGCGATCGATCTCCTTGAGCGCGGCGAGCTGGGCGCGGTCGGCGGCCACGCGGCTGGCCGTGCCGATCTTGAGGTCGAGCGACGTGCCGAGCACGTGGTCGTAGGCCGAGTTGAAGAACACGTCGGGGGCGACGGCGTTCGTGGCCGCGCCCGAAAACGCAAGAAGAGCGGGAACAATCAGTTTCTTGTCCATATAAGAAGGTGCGCGACTAACCGCGGCCGCGGCCCGCCGGGGCCGGTTTGGCTTCCTCTTCGGTGATGACTCCGTCGGTGTTCTTGTCGAGTGTCTTCAGCGTGGTGGCCGCGTTCGCGATTTCCTCCGCGGAGATCTCGCTGTTGTGGTCCGCGTCGAGCGCGATGGACGCGAGGTCGATGGCCGCGAACCCGCCGCGTGGCGGCCGGGGCGGCGCGGGAGGCGCCGCGGCCTGATCGGTCGTGACCTTCTTCAGTTCCGCGGCGTCGAGTACACCGTTCTTATCGGTATCGCCACGCTCGAACAGTCCCTGCTGGCGTTCCGGGACCTCAGCCTTGCTGAGCTTGCCATCCTTGTTCTTGTCGAAGGACATCAGCAATGCGAGGAGCTCGTCGGCCGTCGGTCCAGGAATCGGAACTTCGAATCTCCGTTCATCGCCGCCCGCGGCACCGGCTGCGCGGCCTGCGTCACCGCCGCGAGCGGGTGGCTCTCCGCCGCGGCCGCCATCGCGACCGCCACCCGGCGGCGGGCCCCCTGGCCGTCCGCTCGGTGCACCGACTGCCGCCGGTCCGCCCGCGCGCCCGTATCCCGTGGGGAGCGCGCCCTCATCGCGCGTGATCTTGCCGTCGCCGTTCTTGTCGACGGTCTTCAGCCGCGCCGGCGCGCCGGCAAGTTCAGTCGCGTCAATCTTTCCGTCGTGATTGACGTCAATCGCGCTGAGGAGCGGGCTCGCCTGCATGATCGGCGGCCACTCCTGGGCGGGGGCCTGGGCTGGCGGGGCCTGCTGGCCCCGCGTGTGGATGCCGGCCGACAAGAGCAGCGCGGCGGTGGCCGCCAATGTCACCTTCGTGCGAACGTGCGGGAACGGCATCTGACCCTCCGGGAGCAGAAGGATATCGCGACTACAATGACCTTCTACAAGCGACTCCTGAGTTTCGGGTACCAAGTTTGCTCTCCCAGACGTGCATATATGGAGGGGCTCTGTGCCGACCCCGCGTAATCTCCGCAGTTTGAGTCCTACGATTTGGGTGTTTTGCGCCGTTTTCGTCTGGATAGCGGCTCTTGGTTCCATGGCCGCCAGTTCTTCGCCGGCCGCTTCACCGCCTGTGCCGATTGCGGAGAATCCCCCGGTCGCTGCGAAGATTCCCGCACCCGCAGAAGACCAGGCGCAGTCCACCACTGCGAAGTTCGTCGGTGAAGACACCTGTCTCACCTGTCACGACGCCCAGAAGGCGAAGTACGTAAAAAGCCCGCACCATGCGGCGGGCGACCCGCGCACTCCGGCCGCGAAGCAGAGCTGTGAAACCTGCCACGGCGCCGGCAGCGAGCACGCTGAGGATCCGGCCAGCAAGCGTCTCAAGAACTTCAAGACGATGACGCCCGAGGCGGTGAATGCGACGTGCACGACCTGCCACAACAAAGGCGAGCACGCGCTCTGGGAGGGCAGTCCACACGAGTCACGAAATCTTGCGTGCACCTCGTGTCACAGCGTCCACAGCTACAAGACCGAGAAGGCCCAGTTGAAGGAGAAGACGCAGACGGAAGTCTGCGCCAGTTGCCACCGCGACAAGGCCAGCAAGGTCGACCGCTCCGGCCACATGCCGCTCCGTGAAGGCAAGATGCAGTGCACGAGTTGTCACAATGTGCATGGCACGACGAACGTCAAGCTGCTGCGCAAGGGAGATTCAGTCGCAGAGCTCTGCACGTCGTGCCATGCCGACAAACGCGGCCCGTTCCTCTGGGAGCACGCGCCCAGTCGCGACGGATGCGTGACGTGCCACGACCCGCACGGTTCGTCGAACGAGCGCATGCTCGTGGCCAAACCGCCCATCCTCTGTCAACGGTGCCACGTGGGAACGCGGCATCCGAGCACGGTCTATGACGCGGCCACGGTCGGCGCCGGCGCCACGCCCAGTGTTCGCATCTATGGGCGGACGTGCGTTTCGTGTCACTCCGCAATCCATGGTTCGAACCATCCCAGCGGCCAGCGGTTCATCCGGTAACGGGGGCATCATGCGCACCGCCATTGCATTAGTCGTCATCGCGCTTGCCGCCACACCCGCGGCCGCGCAGGTCAAGGAGCAGTCGACCACCGGAAGCGTCGACTTCGGCGCGCGCGGCTCGAGCATCACCGGCGACAGCTCGCGCTTCGAGCGCTATCGCGATCTCGGCGACGGCATGTTCCTCGACCTGTTCCGCGTCGAGCATGAACATCGCACCTGGCTGTTCGGCGCGTCGGCCACGAATCTCGGACGCCGGGATCAGCGGGTCGCCGGATCGATCGTGAGGCCCGGCAGGCTGAAGCTGTGGGGCCAGTTCGACGAAATCCCGATGCTGCTCAGCCGCTCGACGCGGACGCTCTTCATCGAAGACCTGGGCTCGGCGCCGAACGTCCTCACGATTCCCGACACGGTGCAGACGCTCATCCAGAACGCCGCGGCTGCGGCGAAACCGGGCGTCGTGGCGGCCAATTCCCTTGGGTTCACGACGGAATCGCAGCGCCGGACGGGTTCGCTCGGCCTCGAGATGATCGCGACGCCGGAACTGACGTTCAGGACCAACTGGTCGCGTGTGCGCCGCGAAGGCACAATGCCGTACGGCGGCAGCTTCGGCCACAGCAGCCTCGTCGAAATGCCCGCGCCGATTCGCCACAACCTGACCGACTTCGACGCCAGCGCCGAGTACGCGGCCGGCAAGCTGCTTGTCCGCGGCGGCGTCGCCGGGTCCTGGTTCCAGAACGAGGCCACGACGGTCGAGTTCGACAATCCGTTCCGTGCCACCGATCTTGCCGGCACGCCATCGCGCGGCCGGCTGTCGCTCGCTCCCACCAACTCATTCGTCAACGGCAACGTGATGGCGTCGGTCACACTGCCACGAAGGTCGCGGTTCACCGCGTTCCTCTCGACGGGCCTCCTCAAGGACGACGGTGCGGCGTTGATGCCGCAGACCATCAACAGCGTAACGACGCCTCTGACGGCGTTGCCGCGCGCGACAGTCGACGGCGAAGCGCGGACGACCGGCGCGAAGATCAGTTTCACGACGCGCCCGACACGGCAGCTCGATTTCAGCGCGTCGTACCGGCTGTACGACTACGACAACAGGACTCCCGAGTTCGTGCTGCCGCAGCGCGTCGCCTACGACAACGCGCCGGGTGCGGCCACCTATTCCACAATCGGCGGCGGGTTGTCGCCGCTCGTCGTCGAGACGGAGCCCTTCGGCATCAAGCGGCAGACGTTCGACGTCGAGGCGCGTGTCAGGCCGGGCCAGGCCGGCGCCGTGGCCCTGGGATTCACGAGAAACGCCGACGATCGCTCGCATCGCTTCTTCGAGTCCACGACCGAGAACACGACGCGGGTGACGTACGACCTGACGGGACGGCAGTACTTCACCGTCCGCGCGAAGTACGAGCACGGTGCGAAGCGCGGCGAGGTCACGAACGAGGCGCGGCTGGAGCTGTTCAACATCGGCGAGCAGCCGGACACGCGGCACTTCGACATCGCTTCGAGAGACCGCGATCGGGTCACCATCATCGGCACGGTGACACCGATGGCGATGTTGTCCGTGAACGGATCGATTGCCGCCGGACGCGATGACTACTCGGAAACCAGATTCGGGCTTCGCGACAACCGGCACCGGGTCTATTCAGCCGGCGTCGATGCCGCGCCCGCCGAGCGCATCAATCTCAGCTTCTCGTACTCGTTCGAGAAGTACGACGCGCTGCAGCTCTCGAGGCAGGTTTCGAGTCCGCCGTCCGGCGCGAACGTCATGTCGTTCACGCAGTTCCTGGCGATGTCGGCGTCGCTCACACCCACGCAAGCCGTCGCCGACGCCAGGTACGACTGGGCGGCGAACGGCGCGGACCGTGTGCACTCGGCCATCGCCGCCGTCGAGGTCAATGGCATCGGCAGCAAGCTCGATCTGAGGTTCAGCTACGACTACAACAGGGCGCGCGCCCTCTATTCCTACTCGACGGGCGCGAACATCCCGTTGCGAACGCTGCCGGAGGACATCGACCCGGCGCTCACGGCGCTGCCGGCGCTCACGCAGCTGCCGCTCATCCGCAGCGAGACCGCGCGCGGCACGATCGATGCCGTCTACTCAATCACGCCTCGAATCGGCGTCGGTGTGTCGTATTGGTATGAGGACTATCGGGTGACGGACTTCACGCTCGACGTGGACGCGACCCCGGATCTCGCCCGCGGCAGTTCACTGTTGCTCGGCTATCTTTATCGCCCCTACACTGCGCACATTACGTGGGCGAGACTCATAGTCCGTTGGTGAGTTTTTCGAGGACATAGAGGAGAACGAAATGAAAACAGTCGTTGTTTTGGCCGCCGCAGCATTTGCGCTTTCTGCCGGCGCGGCGAATCTGAATGCGCAGGACGCCGCGAAAGTGGCGGCGGGCAAGAAGGTTTACGAGACGCAGAAATGCGCGACCTGTCACGCGATCGGCGGCACGGGTGGCAAACTCGCGTCCGCGCTCGACGGGGTCGGCAAGAAACTGACCGAGGCCGACATCAAGAAGTGGCTGACAAACCCGGCTGAGATGGAAACGAAGCTCAAGGCCAAGCCGAAGATGCCGATGTCGACGTGGCTGAAAACCCACAAGCAGACCGACGCCGACGTAGAGGCGCTCGTGGCGTACATGCTCAGCCTGAAGTAGTAGACGCTTGTCCGACGCCAGGCTCTCGCGCAATCCGCTCTCAATCATCGGCGCTGCGGTCACGACCGTCAGCGCCGTTGGTTTTGTCGTGTACGTCATCCTCGACGCCTTCGGCGTCTTTGCCGGTGCGTACACCGCGCTGATCGGTTATCTCGCGCTGCCGGCCCTCGTCGTCTTTGGCCTCCTGCTCATTCCGCTGGGCATCTGGCGGGAAGGCCGCCGGCGCAAGCGCGGCGTGGCAGCCTGGCCATGGCCGGTCATCGATGCCGGCCGTTCGAGGACGCGGTGGATCATCGTCACCATCGCGCTGCTGACGGTTGTCAATATCGGTATCGTGGCGCTGGCGAGTGTTGGCGCGGTGCACTACACCGAGTCGAACGAGTTCTGCGGACAGGTGTGTCATACGCCGATGGCGCCTCAATTCACGGCGCACGCCGTCTCGCCTCATGCGAAGGTGGACTGCGTTCAGTGCCACGTGAGCCCCGGCGCCGTGGGCTTTGCCACGGCGAAGTGGAACGGCACGCGCCAGCTCTATCTGCTGGCTTCGGGAAAGTACGCGCGTCCGATTCCTGAGCCGCTCGGCCGGATTCCCGCGGCCCTGAACACCTGCGCGGAGTGTCACCAGCCCGGAAGGCCGGGCAAGGACATCACGCGCACGATCGCTTCGTACGCGGACGACGAGGCGAACACCGAGAGTGTCACCACGCTCACGATGAAGATGGCCGCGAACCATTGGCACGCGCAGGCTGACGTCGTGGTGGAATACGCGGCTTCGGATGACGCACGCGAGACGATTCCTTACATCCGTGCGACGCGCGCGGGCGGCGCGGCCGTCGACTACTTCGCTGACGGTGTCACCACGCGACCGGCCGGCCAGCTCGTGCGCATGGACTGCATCGATTGTCACAACCGTCCGGCTCACACGTTCTCGCCGGCCGCGGATCGATCAGTCGACCTGGCGATTGCCGCCGGGGAAGTCAACCGCCAACTGCCGTTCGTTCGTCGCGAGATGGTCGCCGCGCTGAAGGTGGCCTATCCGAGCCATGCCGCATCGGACGCGGGAATCGGAGACCATCTGACGGCGTTCTACAAGTCCGCCCCGGCCTCGCAGTCGCAGGACGTGCAGCGCGCAATCGAGACCGCGCGAAAGCTATACCGCCAGAACGTTTTCCCCGACATGAATGTGACCTGGGGCACGTATCTCAGCAAGCTCGGTCACACCGATAGTCCCGGCTGCTTCAGATGTCACGACGATGGCCACAAAGCTCGGGATGGCAAGGCGATCCGGCAGGACTGCGAGCTCTGTCACACGATCAAGTAGGGTTCGGCAAGTAGGTCCCAGGGACCATCCGGCGGGCCTCAATTGATAGTCTTGGCGGGCGCGTGGCCACGCTTCTCCTTCAAATCGTCCTGATCATCGTCGCGGCGCGCGTGTTCGGCGCGCTGGCGAAGAGGCTCGGACAGCCGTCGGTGATCGGCGAAATGGCGGCCGGCATCGCACTCGGGCCGTCCCTGCTGGGTGCCGTGGCGCCGGGAGCGTACCTGCGGCTGTTTCCCGCGAATTCCTTCGCCTTCCTGAACGTCCTCAGCCAGATCGGCGTCATCATCTTCCTCTTCAGCGTCGGCCTCGACTTTTCCTGGAGTCATCTGCGGCATCGGGCGCGGACGGCCATCGTCGTGAGCAACGTCAGTGTCATCGTGCCGTTTCTGCTCGGCGTGCTGGTGGCGTGGCCGCTGTACGACACCAGCGTGAAGGCCGGCGTTCCGTTCCGCGCCTTCGCGCTGTTCATGGGCATCGCAATGAGCATCACGGCGTTTCCCGTGCTGGCTCGAATCCTGTCGGAACGCAGGATGCTCTCGACGCCCATCGGCTCGCTTGCGCTCACCTGCGCGGCGGTGGATGACGTCACGGCCTGGACGCTCCTCGCGTTCGTCGTGGCGGTCGTGACGTCCGGCGGATCTCTCGGAGCGGTGGCAGTCACCCTGGGCCTCACGGCCGTCTTCGTACTCACGATGGTGGTGGTCGTCCGGCCGATCCTGCGGCCGTGGCTGCATGGCCGGACGGGCGAGGATCTGTTTTCAAATGAACGAGTTGCGATTGCGATGGCGCTGCTGTTCGCGTCGGCGCTCGCGACCGAGACCATTGGTGTCCATGCGTTGTTCGGTTCTTTCGTCGCCGGTGCCGCGCTGCCGGCCTCCGATGAATTCCGCGAAGGACTGCGAGTGCGGCTCGAGAGCTTCACGTCGATCCTGTTGCTGCCGCTCTTCTTCGCCTACACAGGGCTGCGAACGCAGATTGGTCTCATCGACGACTGGTCGTCGGTGGCGCTGTGCGTGGCCATCATCGCGCTTGCGACCGCGGGCAAGCTGGGTGCGAGCGCGCTTGCCGGGCGAGCGATGGGCCTTGACTGGAACTCGTCCTTCATCCTCGGCGCGCTCATGAATACGCGCGGGCTGATGGAGCTGATCGCCCTGAACGTCGGCTACGACCTGGGGGTCATTTCCGCCGAGATGTTCACGATCCTCGTGGTCATGGCGCTTGTCACGACCGCGATGACCGGACCCCTGGTGGACCTGGCGTACCGCCGGACCGCCGGCGAGCCGATTTCTCGCTGACAGCGTCTAACGCCTCTGGGAGAAGCGTAAACTCCAGTTACCCGTTACGAGAGGTGGCGCTATGAGACGTCTGGGTTTTGTCCTGGGTGTCACTGCACTGCTGGTCACTACCGGCTCAGTATTAATGGCCGGAACTGCCGCCGGCCGATTCGATCAGAAACTCGCCAAGGATAGACAGGTTCTCCACGTGCTGAACCGTCTGACCTTTGGGCCGCGCCCCGGCGATGTCGATCGAGTCCGCAGCCTCGGCATCGAGAAGTGGATTCAACAACAGCTCCAGCCACGGTCCATTGAAGAAAACCCGCTGGTTGCAGCGCGGCTGCAGCCGCTGGCCACACTGCAGCTCGCCACCTGGCAGATCTTCGAGACCTATCAGTCGCCGCTCCAGACGGTGCAGGTCCCTGCCCCCGTGTTACCGCAGGCGCGTCTCGCGCAGTTGGTGTCTTCGGAACAGCTGCAGAAGCTGTCGACGGGCTCAGCCGAAGAGCGTCTCGCCATCATTGGGTCGATTGCTCCGCAGAACCTCGGGCCTGTGCTTGCGGCGCTGACGCCGAAGATGCTGGAGGGCCTTCCCGATCTTCAGAAGCTGGCCGAGAAGGCGCGCGTGACCGAGACGAATCGGACGCAGTTTGTTTTCCGCACTACTGTGCCGAATCTCAACAACCTGCTGACGGCTGAGCAGCGGCGCGTCACGCAGCAGGGCACGCCGGCAGAGCGGCGGGCGCTGATCATGTCGTTCGACGCCGCGACACGGAAGCAAGTGCTCTTTGCCCTCCCGCCGGCGGCCCTCGCCGGCATTCCAGAACTTCAGCGCGAAGCGCTCGCGGCGCGGCAGCCGCCGATGTTCGTCAATCAGGAGCTCATCGACAGCCGGATGTACCGCGCGCTCTACTCGAACCGCCAGCTCGAGGAAGTACTCGTCGATTTCTGGCTGAACCACTTCAACGTGTTCAACGCCAAGGGCCAGGAACGCATGCTGCTCACGAGCTACGAGCGCGATGCGATCCGTCCGCACGTCCTCGGCCGGTTCCGCGACCTGCTGCTCGCTACCGCTCGCCACCCCGCGATGCTGTTTTATCTCGACAACTGGCAGTCGCAGGCGCCGCGCGAGGACGTCGCGGCGCAGCCGCTGCCGCCCAACGTGCGGCGCCCCGGGCTGAACGAGAACTACGGCCGCGAGCTGATGGAGCTGCACACGCTGGGGGTGGATGGCGGCTACACGCAGGATGACGTCATCGCCGTCGCGCGCGCGTTCACCGGCTGGACGATCTACGACGTCGGAAAGATTGCCGAGTTTCAGTTCAACCCGGCCTTTCACGATCGCAAGGAAAAGATCGTCCTGGGCCAGAAGATTCCCGCCGGTGGTGGTGAGCAGGATGGCATCCAGGTCATCGACATCCTGGTTCGTCACCCATCGACGGCCAGATTCATCTCGAGGAAGCTGGCGCAGCGCTTCGTCGCGGATGCGCCGCCGCAGGCGCTCGTCGATCGCATGGCGGCGACCTTTACCGCAACCGGCGGAGACCTTCGCGCGGTCGTCGAGACGATGCTGACGTCGCGTGAGTTTCTGTCCGAGGGCGCCTGGCAGGCCAAGCTGAAGTCACCGCTCGAGATGGTGCTGAGCGCCGCGCGTGTGCTTGGCGCGGACGTCACCGATGCGACGGCGATCGCCCAACGTATCGCCGATCTGGGCCAACCGCTGTACGGCAAAGCTGAACCAACCGGCTATTCGACCACGAGCGACGCGTGGGCGAACTCCGCTGGATTCCTCGGCCGGATCAATTTTGCGGGGGCTCTCGCCTCCGGACAGATCGACGGCGTCAAGGTCGACCTGTCGCAGCTCCCGGGCAATAGCACTAACGCGATCGATGCGGCGCGGTGGCTCTTGGGCGCCGCCATCTCTCGTGAAACGTTGAAGCTGCTCGAGAAGGGCACGAAGGACACGGCGTTGTCACTGGCAAGCGTAGCCGCCGTCGTGCTCGCGTCCCCGGACTTTCAGCGGAGGTAGACCATGTTGACTCGACGGTCTTTTCTCAAGTCATCCGCAATCGTTCTTGCCGGTGCAGGCACCGCGCCGCAATGGCTGCTGCGTGCCGCCGCGCAAGGCGCTCAAGGGAAAGCCGGCCGCAAGGTCCTAGTCGCCATCTTTCAGCGCGGCGCCGTCGACGGCCTGAACGTTGTCGTGCCGTTCTTCGAGCCTCGGTACTACCAGCTTCGTCCGAGCATCGCCATCCCTGAGCCGGGCAAGCCGAACGGCGGTCTCGATCTCGACGGGCGGTTCGCGCTGCATCCAACGCTGCAGCCATTGAAGGCGATGTGGGACAGCCGCCAACTGGCGATTGTTCAGTCGGCCGGTTCTCACGATCCATCACGGTCGCACTTCGACGCGCAGGAATTCATGGAGTGCGGAACGCCGGGCATCAAGAGAGAAGACGGCTGGCTCAATCGCGCGTTGGCGCCGGTCGCGCCGGATTCGTCTCCAGTTCGCGCCATTGCGTCCGGGGCTCAACTGCCGAAGACGCTGCAAGGCAGCCGCGGCGCCATCGCCGTTGACGGCCTGCCGCGGTTCCAGGTGGCCGACAAGACGACCGCCGGACTCCTCGAGAATCTGTACTCCACGAGCCTCGATGCGCAGCTGAAAGCGCAGGGCCAGGCGACCTTCGACGCGGTCAAGCTGATCGAGTCGATACGCACGCGCCCGTACACGCCCAGCGGCGGCGCGCAGTACGTTGGCGACTTCGGCCAGCGCCTGCAGCAGATCGCGCGCCTGATCAAGGCCGACGTCGGAGTCGAAGTGGCCTTTGCCGACATCGGTGGCTGGGACCATCACAGCAACGAGACCGGCCAGCTGACGAACCAGCTGCGGCAGTTCGGCGCGTCTCTCGCCGCGTTCACGCAGGACCTCGGCACCAAGATGGAAGACGTCGTGATCGTCACGATGTCGGAGTTCGGACGGACGGCCGCGGAGAACGGGAACGCTGGCACCGACCACGGCCACGGCAACGTAATGATGGTGCTGGGCGGCGGCGTGCGCGGTGGCCGCCTGTACGGTGAGTGGCCTGGCCTCGAGCCCGAGCAGCTGTACGAACGGCGCGACCTGGCGGTGACAACCGACTTCCGCGACGTCCTCGGCGAGCTCGTCGGCGGTCACCTGGGTCAGAAAGTGGACGAGGTATTTCCAGGTTACGCGCCGAAGACGTCACTGGGCCTGCTGACGTCCTGAGCTCCGCCGCAGGCGCCGAGGGCTCCCTGCCTCTTTTTTCCGCCTGTCCGCCTATCATTGGCGGACGTCTGATGGAGATGGAGGTTCAACGGATGCGTGTTTTCGTCGCCGGTCTTGTCCTCGTTGCGTGTCTGCCGGCGAATGCGCTGGCGCAGGCACCGCCGGTTGGGCCGCTGCTCCTTATTACTCCCGCGACGCCCCGGACGGCCGCGCTCGGCAACGCCTGGGTCGCCGGCCGGGACCAGGAAGTCCTTTTTTACAACCCGGCGCAGCTCATCGGCTCGCGGACGGGCCTGGACGTGAACATCACGCGGCACGGCACCAAAGGCACGACGTTCGGCCTTGGATCCGTCTACACCGGGGGGAAGTGGTCACTGACGCTCGGCTGGGGGGTACAGTTCGCGGACTTCAAGCCGCCTCTTTCAATGGCGTATCCCTACTCGCCGGATGTGCTCCTGGCCGACGGGTCTGCGTCGGGGCAGAGCACGCTGGCTGCCGTTGGCGGCGCCATTACCTGGAAGGGTTTCCGGTTCGGCGCCGCGGGCAAGTACGCGTCCGATCGCGTGCAGATGCCATCCAACTTCATCAATGCGACCCAACTTCCGACGATCAATCACGGGGTGTTCGTGGCCGACATCGGCGTCGCGCGGAACATCGTTGGCGGCGTCGGGGGATTCTCCGTGCAGAACCTCGGCGGCGATTCGAATGGTGACGGCACGGGAATCAAGGCGCCCAGGCAGGCGTTAATGGGCTGGTCCATGTCGCGTGCCGTCGGTCCCCTCGACATGACTGTCGTGTCGCAGCTGACCCTGCGTCATGACTGGCAGGCGCCAGCCGGCGGTCTCGAAGTCGGGTACAGCTGGATCGAGGGCTATTTCGTGAGCCTGCGCGCGGGAGTCCGCCGGCCAGAGGCCGACTCGGAGCGCCCGTTCACTCTGGGCGCTGCGTTCACCGCGGATCGGCTCACAATCGAATACGGCGTCCAGTTTTACGAAGGCGGAAAAGCCTCCAATGGAGTGACAGTGAGATGGAGATGAAACCGCGGCTGCTCGGGTTATTACTTGTCGCGTCTGCCGTCGGTGCCTGCTCGCAGGCGCTGAAGTTCTCGCCGGACGATTCGAAAACCGTTCTGTCGCAGCAGACCATCACCGCGCAGAATCCGGCGGAGCGTGGAACGCACAAGGTCAACACTTTGTTCTACGGCTCCGGCACCGACATCCGGCGGCGTGAATACAAGGACGGCGTCAGCATCAAGACGAAGACCGTTGACGCGTCGCCGTTCGCGTCGATCACGGGCGCCGCGGTCAAGACGCGCAAGGACTTCTGGGGATTCGATCTGAAGAAGGCGCCGATCAACGGCCGCGTCTGGTATCCGGACGGCCCCGGTCCCTTCCCGCTCGCGCTCATCGTCCACGGCAATCACAACTGGCGCGAGTTCTCGGATCCTGGTTACGGGTACCTCGGCGAACTGCTCGCGTCGCGCGGCTTCATCATGGCGTCCGTCGATGAAAACTTCATCAACGGACTCAGTGGCGAAAACGACGGCCGCGCCTGGCTGCTCCTGAAACATCTCGAGGCGTGGAAGCAGTTCAATGAGTCGAACGACAGCCCGCTCAAGGGAAAAGTCGACATGAGCCGCATCGCGCTCATGGGTCACTCGCGCGGCGGCGAGGCCGCGGCGCTCGCGGCGACGTTCAACCGCCTCAAGTACTATCCCGACAACTTCAAGCAGGAGTTCAAGTTCAACTTCGCGGTGAAGGCCGTCGTCGCGATCGCGCCGGTCGATGGGCAATACAAACCGACCGGCCAGTTCACGCCGCTCGAGAACGTGAACTACCTCCTGATCCACGGATCGCACGACGGCGACGTGTCCACGGCGCAGGGTCTGCGTCAGTACGAACGCCTGCGTTTCACCGATGGCCAGCCCTGGTTCAAGTCCGTCATCTTCATGTACCGCGCGAACCACGGACAGTGGAACACCGTGTGGGGCAACAAGGACAGCGGGCCGCGCAGCGGCCGCACGCTCGATCTCCGGACGCTGATCGATCCCGAAGCCCAGCGGCAGTTCGCGAAGGTCGTGATCTCCGGCTTCCTCGAAGCGACGCTCAACAACAAGCGCGAGTACCTCCCGATGTTCCGCGACCACCGCACCGCAGGCTCGTGGCTGCCGAAGACGATGTATACGACGAGGTTTCAGGAAGCGGGTTATCGCGCGCTTGCGGAGTTCGACAACGACGTCGATCTCACGACGGGTTCCGCGCAGGGCGTGACGATTTCAGCGGAGGGCCTGTCGACCTGGAACGAGAACGCGGTGCCATTCCGCGGCCGCGGCACGGACACGCAGAACCACAACGCGGTGTGGATCGGATGGAACAACCGTCTCGTCGTGACGGACGCGGACAAGGAAGAGGCGAAGAAGGCCAATGGCGGCAAGGCCGTGCCGTCGTGGCAGGTGAAGGGGAAGCCGGCGCCGCCGGCGACGTACTCGGTTTCCGTCCCGGACGCGTTGCGATCGGAGTGGGGCGTGGGCGACCGGAGTGTCGTCTATCTCTCACTCGCGGCAACGAGCACGAAGCCAGGAAACCGGGCGCCGCCGAAAGATCCGAAGAAGGAAGAAGACGAGAAGGCGGACACCAAGAAGCCAGGCGCCAAGCCGACCCCGACACCGAAGCCGAAACCGACGCCGAAAGAACCGCCGAAGCCGAAGGAGAAACCCGACGAGACACCGGTCGAGCTCAGCGTCGAGCTCGTCGATACGGCCGGACACACGGCGCGGCTGCCTCTCAATCGGTTTGGCATCGCGCGCAAGCCACTCGACGCGCGTATCTATCGGCGGGAAGGAAGGGACGCTTCCAGGTTCACGAACATCTACGAGCTCATTCCCCAGACGTTCGTGATGCCCGTCGCCGACTTCGCCGCCGCGTCGCCGTCATTCGATCCGCGACAGGTCGCGACGATCCGCCTCGTCTTCGACAAGACGGAAGCCGGAACGGTCGTGGTCCAGCACGTGGGCGTGTCGACCCCGACAGACCGAGCGTTCCTTGCAGCGCCGCTGCCGGCGGGGCAGGCTCCCGGCGGAGGAATCCGCCGATAGCAGGCTTTTCGCGGTTACTCGCCGCAATACTCAAAATCGGCAATCCACGACACACACCTGAGATCCGGACGGGTCCCGCGGCAATAGTTCGAGGGGTACGCGTGTTGCTGTCCGTGAGAGTGGGAGACGTATGTCCTCACATCTCGCATCCATTCGGGTCGTTGCGATCGGCCTCGTCCTGGCCGGCGGTTCGCTGCCGCTGGTGGAGACGACCGAGGCCCAGGCCTCATCGCAGTCTCGCGATCAGAAGACGATCGCGGATTTCCAGAAGCGCATGAGCGACTACGTCGCTCTGCACAAGAAAATCGAATCGTCGCTGCCGAAGCTGCCGGATCGGGCGACTCCAGAGCAGATCGACAAGAACCAGCGCGCGTTCGGCCAATTGCTCATCGAGGCGCGGGCCAACGCAAAGCAGGGCGATCTGTTTGGACCAGACATGGCCGCGCTCGTCCGCCGGGCGCTGGCCCCGCTTTTCAGAGGAGCGCAGGGCGCGGGCCTTCGCGCGGCAATCAGCGAGGAGCCGCACCCGGTCGTTCCACGCGTCAATACCCGGTATCCGGACGAAGTGCCGCTTTCGACGATGCCGCCAGTCGTCTTGAAGGCGCTGCCGCCACTCGAAGAGGAGATCGAGTACCGGTTCATTGGGCGCCACTTGATCCTGCTTGATTCGCACTCGCACCTGATCGCGGACGTCATGGTCAACGCGATGCCTGCGTGATGCGAGACATGTCCACTCGTCGTCCGTACCACGCCAAGGCCGCGATAGCGGCGTCACTCGTCGCCGCGACGCTTCTGCTGACGCGTTGCGCCGGTGTCACGACCGACGTTCCCGCCGGGCCGGCCGTCGTTGCGGGACAACAGAGCCCGGCGGCGGAGCCGATGGCGCTGCCGAATCGGGATGGGTCGCTGAAGTTCCTGGCGTTTGGCGACTCCGGTACCGGTGAACCGGAGCAATTCCAGCTGGCCGCACAGATGACAACGCTGCATGCCCGCTTTCCGTTCGAGATGGCGATTCTCCTCGGTGACAACATCTACGGGACGCAGCGCCCGCAGGACTTCCGGAACAAGTTCGAAGTGCCGTACAAGCCGCTGATCGACGCGGGCGTGAAGTTCTATGCCTCGCTCGGCAATCACGATGCCATCGAGCAGCGCTTTCAGGGCTACTTCAACATGGAGTCGAAGCGTTACTACACGTTCAAGGCCCCGAAGGGCGATGTGCGGTTCTTCGCGCTGGAAAGCAGCAACCCGGTTCCGGAGCAGATCAAGTGGGTCGAGGAGCAGCTCAAAGGCGCCACCGATCCCTGGAAGATCGCGTTTTTCCATCATCCTCTCTACTCTTCGGCGCGCGGACATGGATCGACCGTGGATCTGAGAGACACGCTCGCGCCGCTGTTCGTCCGGTACAACGTGAGCGTCGTGTTCAGCGGGCACGACCACGTGTATGAACGGGTCAAGCCGCAGAACGGCGTCGCTTACTTCGTGGTGGGATCCGCAGGGAAACTGAGGCCGAACGATCTCAATCGCAGGTCATCCTTCTTCGCGGCGGGCTTCGACACCGATCTGGCGTTTCTGGCCGCGGAGATCGTCGACGACAAGATGTACTTCCAGGCGATCTCGCGTACCGGCCGCATCGTCGATTCCGGCGTGATTATCCGGCGGCAAGCGACAGGCGCCGGCGCGGCACCACCGCAGGCTCGGGCTCCTGCTTCGGCTTGGCGTTTTCCCAGTCTTCTTCAAACACCTGCAGCAGCCGCCGGGCAATCCGCGCATCGGTGACGATCACGCCGACTTCGCGCCGCTTGTCCAATTCGGCACGGCGAAGGCTCTGACTGCCGACGAATGCGCGCGTGCCGTCGCGGACCATCGCGCGGGCGTGCAGGCGGTTCTTG
This sequence comes from Vicinamibacterales bacterium, assembly GCA_035606665.1. GTDB lineage: Bacteria > Acidobacteriota > Vicinamibacteria > Vicinamibacterales > SCN-69-37 > DASUGC01. Next base: position 258,350 of record DATNEY010000009.1, read on the forward strand.
AGTTTGCGCAGGCCCAGGCCGTCCGGTGCACGTTTCTGCACCTTCCCGATGACCCGGACTTCGACGCCGGCCTTTATCCGGTCGGCGATCAGTTTCATCATCCGGGGATCGGAGAGACCGAGGTCGTACAGGCACAGCGACTTCTTTGCACCCTTGATGAACGCCTCGAGGACGTCGCGGGCGTTTTCCGGGCTGACCACAAGCCGGTTGTCGGTCGGCGTGTACGGCTGCCGGTTGGCGTCGGCCTCAATCAGGTCGCTGGCCGCCTTGAGCAGACGCGAGTCCTTGCCGATGAGCCCGAAACTCCGGCTCCGTTCCATGTCCAGATGCGTGAAGTTGCATCCGAGAATGAACAGCACGTTGTCGACGATCATCAATTTGCCGTGGTACCGGACGAACTCGTCCGTCGTTCGCGACACGGTCACGCCGGCGTCGAGCAGCCGCTGTTCGAGCTTGCGAAGCCGCTTCTCGCCACCCTTGTTCGTATTCGCGATCAATGCGCTCACGGACACCCCGCGTTCGACGGCCTTGGCCAGCGCTTCTTCGACTTCGGCCAGGTCGAATCTGAACACGACGATGTAGATGGCCTTCGTCGCGCGCCTGATCGCGTTGAGCAACGGTGTGATGCCGTCCTCGGGCTGAACGAGGAGCTTCATTTGTCCTTCTTCTTCTTCTCGTCCCATTCGATGCCGATGTGGCCGTTGGGATCGAGCGCGGCAATGGCTTTCGAGATTGCGTCGGTCTTCATGTCGGCGGGCATCTTCACGTCGTAGCCGATCTGATCGTCGGCAATCTTCCGCAGCTCCCACGTCAGTTCGTGGCGCCTAAGTACCGCTTCCACCTGCTTGCGAAGATCATCCGTGTCCTCGCCCGCCTTCACCGACAGCATGAAGTGTTTCTCGGACTGCGGTTCGAACGACTCGATGACCCACAGTGCCAGCGCGATGAAGGCCGTTGAAAAGGCCGCGAGAAGATACAGCCCGACACCGGCCGCCAGGCCGACAGCCAGCGTGCACAACATGACGACGGCGTCCTTGGGGTCGTCAATCTTGGAGCGGTACCGGATGAGGTTCGCCGCACCGACGATGCCGAATGCGCGCGCCAGACTCGCTCCCACGACGAGCATGATGACGGCGCCGACAACGGAGAGGAGGATCTGAGTCTGAACGACGGCGGTCGTGCGCGGTGGAGTCCCGCGCCGCCGGGGCCTCAACGCGAGCACGGCGCCGAGAGCACAGGCAAGCGGCAGGCGCACGAGCGCGCTCAGCAGGTCGTTCACCGCCGCTTCAGGATCGACCATAGGCTGGGCCGTCTGCGGCGGTGGCGGCACCTGCGCGATGGGTGCGACGCTCCCGAGCAGGAGAAGAGTCGCTACGAACACAGCGAATGCGGAGCGGGAAACAGTCATCATTTGACAGGTCAGCCAAGTACACGCTGCAAGCTCAGGGCCATGCTCCACCCCCCGCTCCGGTGTGGCTGCGCGGGTAAAGTTCTGCCAATCGTGAGCACCGTACTTCTCACTTGCTCCGGGACATCAGGGCTGCCGCACGATCTCTTACGTGCGATGACTGTGGTACTCGCCTTGCTCATGCTGACAGGGAATGAATCTCTCACGCGTTGTTGTCACGGCGCACGTCACCCTGGCTGCCTTTGCCATGGCGTCGGGTGCCTGTGCGCCAAAGATGCAGGCGCGTGTTGATGCCGTCCAGGCCGGGCCGGACACGCGGGAGCTGTGGCAGGAACCCACGAACATCGCGAGCCGCGATCTCTTCAACGGTGTCGGCGGCGCCGCGCTCGCTCCGCAGGGCGATCGTTTTCAGTTCGTGTCACGGGATACGACGGGTGCGAGTCCCGGCTTCGACGTGACGGATGCGCAGGGACGCAAGTGGGATGTGAAGCTCGGTGTCGAGGCCCAGCCGGAGGTCGTGGTGTCGCGTCTCTTATGGGCCGTAGGATTCCATCAACCACCGGTGTACTACGTGAAGAGCTGGACACTGACAGGCGGTGGCGAATTTGCCGGCCCTCAACAAGGAGGCCGCTTCCGGCTCGACCGATCGGACCGAAAGGTCCTCGAGGAGTGGTCCTGGTACAAGAATCCATTCGTCGGTTCGCGGCCGTACGCGGTCCTGATTGCCGCCAACGTTCTCGTCAACAACTGGGACTTCAAGTCCACGAATAACAAGCTCTACCAACTGACGGAGCCGGTGAACGGCGTTCGCCGCCAGTACGTAGTGCGCGACCTCGGCGCATCGCTGGGCAAATCGTCGTACCCGGACATGTTCAAGATCGTCGGTCTGGATCGCCTTGGTGGCGGCACGAAGAGCGACATCGAGGGCTTCGAAGGACAGGACTTTGTCCTCGAGGTCGAGGGTGACCGCGTGAAGTTCGACTACGACGGCAGCCGCAACGAGCTCCTGAAGTCGGTGAAGGTCGCGGACGTCAAGTGGGCCTGCGATCTGTTTGCCCGCCTCTCAGAGGCCCAGTTACGTGACGCTTTCCGCGCTGCGGCGTACGACCCCGCCATCACCGCCAGGTACGTGAGGAAACTCCAGCAGAAGATTGCGCAGGGCCAGGCACTCGCGGCCAGGTAGTTCCCGTCCTATGATGTCGGCACGCTATGGGCGTGACCGCATCGTTCCAGCCATCACCGGCCGATCGTTTTACGTTTGGTCTCTGGACCGTCGGCAATCGAGGGGCCGATCCATTCGGTCTGCCGACCCGGCCGGTGCTCGACCCAGTCGACTCGGTTCGCAGACTGGGCGAGATCGGCGCCTTCGGCGTCAATCTTCACGACAACGATCTCGTTCCGATTGACCCGGCGCCCGCCGAACGCGATCGAATCGTCCGCGCCTTCAAGGCGGCCCTCGCCGAATCCGGTCTCGTCGTCCCGATGGCGACGACGAATCTCTTTACGGATCCCGCATTTCGCGACGGCGCGTTCACGGCGAACGATCCGGCAGTGCGCGCCTACGCGCTGCAAAAGACCCTTTCAGCCATCGATCTCGGCGCAGAGCTGGGCGCGAAGACGTACGTCTTCTGGGGCGGCCGCGAGGGCGCCGAAGTGGACGCGGCCAAGGACCCGGTGGAAGCGATCAAGCGCTTCCGCCATGCGATGAACTTTTGCTGCGAGTACGTCCGCGATCGGAAGTACGACATGCGCTTCGCTCTCGAGGCCAAGCCCAATGAGCCGCGCGGCGACCTCTACTTCGCAACAACGGCCAGCTATCTCGCCTTCATTGAAACACTCGATCATCCCGGCATGGTCGGCGTCAATCCTGAGGTCGCGCACGAGAACATGGCCGGCCTCAACTTCCTGCACGTTGTCGCGCAGGCCGTCGAGGCAGGCAAGCTGTTCCACATCGATCTGAACGACCAGAAGTTCGGGCGCTTCGATCAGGATCTGCGGTTCGGATCCGAGTCGATCAAGACGCTTTTCTTCGTCGTGAAGCTGCTGGAGGAGTCCGGCTACGACGGCCCCAGGCATTTCGACGCGCATGCGTACCGGACCGAGAACGCCGAAGGCGTCTGGGACTTCGCCCGAGGGTGCATGCGCACCTACCTCATCCTCAAGGACAAGGCGCGGCGCTTCGCCGACGATCGAGAGATTCAGGCGCTACTGGCGGAGATTCGAGCCGGCGATGCCGAGACCGAGGCGCTTCTGGTGCCGTACTCAGCCGATGCCCTCAGCCGTCTGCGCGCTCACAACTTCGACCGTGCAAAGCTCGCGTCGCGGCCTTTGCCGTACGAGCGGCTGGATCAGCTGGTGATCGATCTGCTCCTCGGCGTTCGGTGATTGGGTTTTCGACTTGTAGGGCCAAGCTCGGCTTCCTCCGGTTCTCCGCCTACATGGCCCTACAAGTTTCAAACGCTCTTTAGAGCATTCTTCTCTGCATCCGCGTAGCGTCGTCTCAGATCTATGTACACCGCTGTCGCATCCGCTCGTGGCGTCACGCGCCAGGCGGGATCGGGATCGGTGAAGCCTGCGACAACATCTTCCCAGCCGATCGGCGATCCGGATGCGCGCGCGTCGGCATGCCACGCCCGGAGCGCGGCGCCGAGCGCGGCGGCGTTACCGGCGCGCGATCGAATCACCTCGGCGCCGAAGACGTCAGCCATCACCTGCAGCACGTCACGATTGCCGGAGGCACCGCCCATGGCATAGATGACGGCGGGTCCGGCCTCCATCATCCACAAGGTGTGATTCGCCATCGCCATCATCTGGGCTTCGATGATCGCGCGCACGTTCCCGGGCGCGTCGTCTTCCCGCAGCGATACGCGCCGGACGCCGGGCTCGAGCACGTGCGGCGTGATCTCGGGATCGAACCATGGCAGCATGATCGCGCCGCCGTTGCCGGGCGGCGTCGATCGAAGCGCGACGGAGAACGCCGCCCAGTTCATGCCGTAGGCATCCCGGACGCGCTCGCGCGCCAGCGATCCGTTCTTGAAAACCGTCGTCCCCATGTACTCGCCGGTGGGGGAGGCTGAGACGTAGCCGATGCCCGCGTCGTGAATCCGCGGCTCACGCATCATGCCGCAGACCGTGTCGCTCGTGCCGAGCGAGATCCCCAGCTGGCCTTCACGGACGAGACCGGTGCCGATGAGACTGCACGGGTTGTCGCCCGACCACACCGCGACCCGGGCGGCGGGAAGACCGTAACGGTCACGCCAGTATCTGGCGAGCGTGCCGGCAATCGTCCACGATGGCCGGACGGGCGGCAGCCGCCATGCAAGCTCCGGCGCCGTCGCGTTGACCGCTGCCGGCCACCACTCCCGCGTCGTGAGGCTCATCAGATTCATTCCGGAACCGTCGCCGGCGTCGATTGGTGCGTCCGTGCCTGACAGTAGCGACGCATGAAACGACGAGACGAGATGAACGCGCGTTGTCCGCGCGTAGCCGGCGGGATCGTGCTTCGCGAACGCGCGAATCTGCGGACCGGTGAAGCGTTCGAACGCCCGGGATCCCGTGTTGCGCGCGAGCGCCTGCGCGCCGCCGACACCGGCCTCGATCTCCTCGCACTCGCGCGTGGTGCTCGAGTCCATCCAGACGGGAGCGAGCTCGCGGGCAAACGTGTCTGTAAGTTGATGAGCGAGCTGACGATCCGGTCGCGTTGCCGTGAGCGCGGCCGGCCAGCGTTCGTTCAGGTACAGGCTGCCATGCTGCTGCGCCGATCCAGAGATCGCGGCGAGCCGGGACATCGGCTCGCGATACTCGGCGACGAGCCGCGCCAGCATCAGATCGAGCGCCTCGATCCACATCAGCGGCGGAGCGGTGACGACCCTGGGATCGTCGCCGCGGATGACGCCGTGATCCGTTCCGTACTGTGGAAGCTCGGCCGCGTAGTTCAGCGAGACCTCCGCGATGACTCCGCGGGCGCTCGCGTCTATCAGTGTGGCGGTCAGGCTCTGCGTACTGGCATCGAGGCCCAGGTACACGCTCATTTGACGGTGAGTTCTCCGCGCAGCCGGATGTCCTTCGATGAGGCGCCGACCATGATTCTGAAGACGCCAGGCTCCACGATCCAACGCATGTTCCAGTCGAGCATGCGGAGCTCGTTCGGGCCAAGAGTCAGCCGCGACTCTTTCTGTTCACCTGGCGCCAGCTGGATCCGATCGAAGCCCTTGAGCTCCATCACCGGCCGCGCAACGGAGCCGAGCACGTCGCGAATGTAGAGCTGCGCGACTTCATCACCAGGTCTCGCTCCTGTGTTGCGCACCTTGAACCGCACTGTCGCGGTGCCGTTGGGCGGGATCACCGCGGGCTCGATGACGAGGTCGGAGTACTCGAACGTCGTATAGCTCAGCCCGTGCCCGAATGGAAAGAGCGCCATGCCAGTCTGGTCGACGTAGTCGTCGCCGCGGCCCGTCGGCTTGTGGTTGTAATAAAGAGGAAGCTGGCCCTCGCTCATCGGGAAGGTGATCGGCAGTCGACCCGCGGGATTCACTTCGCCGAGGAGAATGTCCGCGACCGCGATACCGCCGGAAACTCCCGGATACCACGCGTGCAGGACGGCTCCGACCTTGTCGAGCCACGGCATCGTGATCGCGCTGCCGCCGATCAGCACGACGACCGTCGGCCTCCCGGTAGCCGCGACCGCCTCAATCATCTCCGCCTGACGCCCCGGCAGTCCGAGCTTTGCCCGATCGCGGAACTCGCCCTCCTCGATGCCGGCGACGATGATGGCGACGTTGCTCTTCTTTGCCGCTTCAACGGCCTCGGCGATCTTCTCGGACGAGTCATCGATGATGCCGGCGTTCCAGATCAGTTTCACTCGTGCGACTCCGGTCGTCTCGAAGTACTCGAGCTTGATGCGATGTGAACTGCCTGGCGCGAGCGTCAACGGCACCGTGCGGGTGCTGAACGATCGCTTCTGCCAGTTGTCGATGATGATTTTGTCGTCGAGATACAGCCGGTATCCGTCGTTGCCCTCGACGCCGATGCGCGAAACGCCGGCCTGAGGCACGGTGATCGTGCCCGTCCACCGCGCCGAGTACCAGTCGAACGGAATCCCGCGGCCGGGTGAGTTAAGCGTCCAGCGGAAGTCCATGCGCGTGTCGGTACGCCGAAGTACCGGATTGCCTTCGAGGCGTGGGTTGTCGAAGTACTCGCCTGCGAGGCCCGGGACGGGAGCCTCGGCTGGGCCGGAGCTCAGTTGCGATGCCGGGACTACGTCGAACTCGCGAACGGTTCGACCAGGTCCGGCGGCGAAGTTCACCGTGGATCGCGTCGTGAACATCCGCCTGACGCTGGTGAGGATCGTGGTGCCCTTTCCCGGGTTGCTGTAACCGCCGAGCCTTCCCTCGTCCGCATCCACGCCAATCACGGCGACCGTAGGAATGGAGCGCGACAATGGCAGCACCCGATCGTTCTTCAGCAGGACGATGGATTCGTGTGCCGATTCGAGTGCCGCGACCCGGTTCAACGTGCCCTTGTCGCCAATCAGTGCCGTTGGAATGTATGGCCGCTCGAACAGGCCCAGTTCGAACTTGACGCGAAGAACGCGGCGCACTGCCGCGTCGATGGTTGCGATTGGAATGAGTCCGCGCTGCACCGCATCGAGGTACGGCCGCTGCTGGCCGTACTGCGACTGAAACACGACGTCGAGTCCGGCGGCCCACGCGTGCTGCGCCGCTGTCGGCGTATTCGGCTCCGTCATGTGCAGCACCGTCGCACCGCTCGTACCGGAAGCGTCCGAGATGACGAATCCCTTGAAACCCCAGTCACGTTTCAGGATCTCGTTCATGAGGCGCGGGTTCTGATGCGCCGGCAGGCCGTCCACCGAGTTGTAGGCCGCCATCACCGATCGCGCGCCGGCCTCGAGCGCCGCGACGAACGGCGGGAAGTACCGTTCCGCGAGCGCCCTTTCGCTGTGCTCGACTGGATAGCTATCGCGCCCGCCTTCACCAACGTTCGCGACGAAGTGTTTCGGTGTGGTCACGATGCCGGCCTTCTCGAACGCCGACACGTACGCGCGTGCCATCGCCGACGACAGGTACGGATCTTCGCCGTACGTCTCTTCCACCCGCCCCCACCGCACATCGTCGGCAATGTTTACGACTGGGGAGAGAACCTGACGGACGCCGCGTTCCCTCGTTTCCGCGGCGATTGTTGAAGCGACAGTCGACATCATTTTCGTGTCGAACGTCGCCGCCAGCGCGATCGCCGCCGGAAACATCGTCGCGCCGGCCTGAGTCAGGCCGTGAACGGCTTCCTCGAATGGAATGATCGGGATGCCAAGCCGCGTCTTCTCGACGAAGTACTTCTGGATCTCGTTGATGCGCTCGGGTGCGTCGCGGCCTTCACGTTGTTCCAGCTCGTCGCCTGGGACGCGGCCGGCCGGGAGCGCGCGTCCGCGAATCTGCATCCCGAAGATCCCGCGCGAATAGTCGTTGGCCGGATTGTCTAGATCGCCCGGGATCATGAACAACTGCCAGAACTTCTCCTCGAGCGTCATGCGAGCCAGGAGGTCCTCAACCCGCTGCTCGATCGGCGCGCCGGCTTGCTTGTACAGCGGGACGGACTGGGCCTGTACAAGCATGCTCAGAGAGCAAAGCACCGCCAGACCAAGTCGGGGGATCACGGAGGCGATGATACAAGGGCAGAGGGCAAAGGGCAGAGGGCAAAGGGAGGGCGGAGGATAGAATCGCGTGAATGTCCGTTCGTCTGAGATTCGCACCGTCACCTACTGGTTACCTGCACGTGGGCGGAGCCCGAACCGCGCTCTTCAACTGGCTCTACTGCCGCCGCCACGGCGGCACGTTCGTCCTTCGCATCGAGGATACCGACGTCGAGCGATCGTCGATGGACATGGTGACGGGAATCCTCGCGAGCATGCGGTGGCTCGGGCTCAACTGGGACGAGGGTCCCGGCGTCGGCGGACCGCACGCCCCGTACTTTCAGACCGAACGGCTCGACCAATACCGCGCGGCCGCGGCTGCGCTGGTGCAATCGGGCCATGCGTACCGCTGCTACTGCAAGCCTGAGGATCTCAAGGCGAAGCGCGATGCGGCGCAGGCTGCAAACACGGTCTGGTCGTACGACCGCGCGTGCCGCAATCTGAGCGAGCCGGACCGCGCAGCCCGCGAGGCCTCGGGCGCGGCGTCAGCCGTCCGCTTCAACGTCCCTGAGGGTACGACCGCATTCCACGATCTGGTTCACGGTGACATCAACTTCGATCACGCGAACATCGAGGACTTCGTCGTGCTCCGCTCCGACGGCTTGCCGACGTATCACCTTTCTGTCGTCGTCGATGACGTGGAGATGCAGATCACCCACGTGGTTCGCGGCGACGATCACATCTCGAACACACCAAAACAGGTGCTGCTGTACCGTGCGATGAATGCGGCCGTGCCCGAGTTCGCGCACGTGCCGTTGATCCTCGGGCCCGACAAGAAGCGACTGAGCAAGCGGCACGGCGCCACGTCCGTGGGTGAGTACGAACGGCTGGGCTATCTGCCGGAAGCGATGGTCAACTTTCTGGCACTGCTCGGCTGGTCTCCCGGCGGCGATCGCGAGCTCATGACGCGCGACGAGCTCATCGAGGTCTTCTCGCTCGAGGGCATCAGCGGCGGCAACGCCGTCTTCAATCCGGAAAAGCTCGACTGGTTCAATCAGCAGTACATGATGAAGCTCGCGGGCGAAGAGTTGTTCTCGCGCCTCGGACCCGATCTTGCGTCGGCGGGCCTCGTGGATGACGCGCTCGTTGACCGTGCGAGGACGATCGCCGCGATCGATCTCGTGAAGCCGCGCGCGAAGAGGCTGCCTGACATCGTGGCCCAGTTGCGGCCCTATGTTTCGGAGGACTTCGCCCGTGATGAGGCAGCGGTGGCGAAGCACCTCTCCGCGCCGGATTTGAAGCCGCACCTTGCGGCTTGGCGCGCGCGCCTCGTTGAGCTCACGCCGTTCGATCCACCGACGATCGAGGCCGCGCTTCGCGCGGTGGCCGAAGCGCGGGGCATCAAGGCCGGCGTGCTGATACACGCGACGCGCGTCGCCGTCACGGGCCAGGCCGTGAGCCCAGGCGTCTTCGAAGTAATCGCGCTCGTTGGCAAGGAGCGCGTGCTGCGGAGGATCGATGCCGTCCTCTAGGCGAGTGCCGGAGCTAGAGTCCCTGCCTACGAGGGGTCGCCCGCCCGGCCAGAGCGCGACAGAGCCGCCCGTAGGCCGGGGCCTCAGCCCCGGCGCGGCGATCGCGCGTGGATTGACCGAAGACGAATTCGTCCGTGCACGACGCATTCTGATGCGCCGCGATCCGAACCTTGCGACGGTCATCAAGCGCGTCGGCCGCTGTTGCCTCCCGGACGGCCGTACGCACGATCCGTTTGCAGGACTCGTGCGCGTGATCATGTCGCAGCAGCTGTCGACCAAGGCGGCGGAGACGATCTTCGGCCGCGTCAAGGCGCTGGCCGCCGAACAGGGCGGACTCACACCGGCGACTGTCCGCGCGCTCGAAGCCACCGCGCTCCGATCGGCGGGCGTCAGCCGGCCGAAGATCACGTACCTCTACGATCTCGCCGACCACGTGTCGGACGGACGCCTCGACTTCGCATCGCTCGACGGCCACACGGACGAGGACGTGATTGCGCGCATCACGGCCGTGAAGGGCCTCGGGCGCTGGTCCGCCGAGATGTTCCTGATGTTCAGGTTGAACCGCCCGGACATCCTCCCCGTTGACGACCTCGGCATCGTCAAGGGCATGCAGAAGCTTTTCGGCATGAAGCGACGGCCGAAGCCGCGTACGATGGTCCGGCTGGCCGAGCCCTGGAGACCCTACCGATCCGTGGCCTGCTGGTATTTGTGGCGAATTCTCGAGAAGTGAGCCTTTTCGGCAACGCTGGCCCGTTCGCGGGCGTATCTGAACGCACGTCATGACACTGGCCCGGCGCAACATCCTGTCCGCTCTTGTTCTCGCGCTTCCCGCGGCGATCGCCGTCCTGCTCGCTGTCGGATGGATCGAGCGGCGCGATCGGGCGCAGCTCATGGAAACGATGGCGCAGGCGTACGTGAACGACGTCATTCGTGACGCGTGCGTGAACGATCCGCGCTGGTTCCTGGCCGGCGCGCGCGTAGGGCGGCCGCGCCCCGAGGAGCACCTGCAGCCGGACGCCGACGTGCGCCTGCCGAGGCCAAGCGCCGATCCGCTGCCGTTCGAGTACTTCGCCTACGACGAGGAATTCACGCCGACGAGCACGGCCGGGCCGAGGTTTCCGGACGCGTTGAAGCGGCGGATGCGCGCGTCCACTGCGGAACGCCTGGTGAGCGGCACGTACCGCAACGCACTCGGATCCGGCGTCGAAGCGGCCGTGGCGACCCGATGGACGCCAGGGCCCTGCGCCGTGTTGCTGTTCCGCCAGCTCGATCCGCCAGGACGATTCACGACCAGTGCCGGATTGTTCGCGGTGGTCTACGTTCTGTGCGCTCTGGTCGTCTGGCTGGCCGCTGTACCCGCCTACGCGCGGATGCGGAAACTGTCGATGGAAGCCAAGGAGTCCACGCGCAACGATTACGCGGCGATGGTCAGCGTCAGCGGCCAGGACGAGATCGGATCGATGGGCGCGGTGTTCAACGACTCCGCAGCCGACATCAAACTGAAAGCCACCTGGATCCGCGACCGGGAAGAGGCGCTGCGCCGCTACGTCGAGGTCACGACCGAAGACGTCGCGCCGCCGCTCGCCGCGCTCGAGGAACAGCTTGCGGGGCTCGCCGCGGGGCGCGACGATGGCGGGCTCCGGCACGCGGCGAGAGAGGCGCATCGCCTCGCAATGGCGCTGAAGAATCAGGCGGCCGTCACCAGGTTGCGCGGCGTCACTGATTCGACACCACGCGAATCCGTCGATCTCTCCACCGTCGTCAAGTCGCTCGCGGCCGGCCGGGCGCCGCTCGCCGCGGCCTGCGGCGTGTCGATCGAGATCGCGAAATCAGCCGAGACGATCGTGCAGGCCGATGCGCCACTGATGGAACAGGCGATCGCCAACGTTCTCGATAACGCCATCGTCTACAACCGTCCCGGTGGTTCCGTCCGCATCGAGTTGTCGCCCTACGATCACGGCCGCCGCTACCGGCTGCTGATCGCGGACACCGGGCCGGGCGTCAGTGACGAAGAGTTCGAGGGGCTCACCGCCAACAAACGCTTCCGCGGCGATGAATCCCGCACCCGGCGCCCCGGAGGCCGCGGTCTTGGTCTCGCCCTGGCGCGCGAAATCGCGGATCGCTTCGGTATGCAGCTGGACCTGAGACAGCCTGCCGGTGGGGGATTCGAGGCGGAGTTCTCGACAAGAACCTAATTCGACGGGTACGTCGAGTGTCTCGGGTACGTCAGGTACGTCGGGTACGTCAGGTACGTCGGGTACGAGGAACGCACTGACGCCCTGTCTACTTGTTCTTCTTCGAAGAAATGCCGACAAGAAATGCAGGTTCGTCGTACCCGACGTACCTGACGTACCTGACGTACCCGACGTACCTGACGTACCCGACGTACCTGACGTACCCGACGTACCCGTATAATCGCCCCCGTCCCCAATGCTCCGCCGCACCCTGCTGCAGGTTGTCGCGTCGCTGATTGCCGTGCGTCCAGTGCGCGCGCTTGCGCGAATGCTGCAGGCGCCGCCTTTCAGTACGGGTCAAGTCGAAACGCTGTCAGGAATTGCGGACGTGGTCCTGCCGTCGGCGCTTTCGGCGCAGGAACGAAAGCAGGTCGTGGATCGTTTTGTCGCGTGGTTCGTGAACTACCGGCAGGGCGCGGACATGGGGCACGGCTATGGCGCGTCCACTGTCCGCCAGCCGTCGGGGCCGTCGCCCGTCTCGCGGTATCCGCCGCAGTTCGCGGCGATCGAGAATGCGGCGCGCGAACGCGGCGGCGGGACGTTTGCGTCTCTTCCGGTTGCCGCCCGGCGCGAAATCGTCGAAAAGCTCCTGAACGAGCCCCAACCCATCACTCGTCTGCCCGCCCAGCCCACCGGCGCGAATCTGATCGCGGACCTGATGGGCAGCTACTTCACGAGCGCTGACGCGTGGGATCTTTGCTACCGCGCGGAAATTCAGCGAGACAGCTGCCGCACACTGGACAATTCGACGAGTCAGCCGCGGCCAATCGCCGTAGGGCGGGGCTTCAGCCCCGCCAGAACGCCGGCGCTAAAGGGCCGGCCTACGAACGACTAGCCATGCAACGCCATGAATCTGACGTCCTGATCATCGGCGGCGGTATCACCGCCGCGCTCATCGCGCAGAAGATCGCGGAGCGTCGTCCCTCGTGGTCCGTCACGATCGTCGAAGCGGGGAAGCGCCTGTTCGACTTCGAGAACCGCATGGAGTACCGCCAGCGGAGTCTCGACTACGGTGAGAACCAGTGGCCGGGCGATTACGTGGCCGATCAGTCCGCGCGCGGCGTCATATCGAGGACGATGGCGGTCGGGGGATCGGCGCTGCACTGGGGCGGCGTGTGCAATCGATTCTCGGAAGAAGACACGCGGCTGAAATCGATGTACGGGCTTGCCGTGGACTGGCCGATCGAGTGGAAGGAACTCGAGCGCTACTACTGCGAGGCCGAGCGACGCATCGGGGTGTCAGGCGAGCCGAGCCCCTTGCCCGAGGATTGGCGCAGCGAACCGTATCCGATGAAAGCCATGCCGATGACCTGGAATCTAATCCAGCTCAAGGCGTGGGCCGAGAAGAGCGGGATCAAATTCTGGACGACACCGCAGGCCAAGAACACAGTCGAGGGCTACGACGGCCGAGGTCGATGCCGGCGATGTAACACGTGCGAGATTTGTCCCACGGGCGCGAGGTATTCTCCGGACTGGACGTTCAAGAAACTGCTCACGCTCAAGAACTTCCAACTGCACGATCAGACGCTGGTGCGGCGGCTCGGGCTCGAGGACGGAAACACGCGTGTCGGCGTCGCGCACGCCAATCGCGAAGACGAATCCGGCGCGGCGGTCGAGTACCGCGCCCGCACCTTCATTCTCGCGTCCGGGTACTGCTGGAGCCCGCATCTGCTCCTGTCGAGCGCCAACAGCCGGTTTCCGAACGGCCTCGCGAATTCATCCGACCACGTCGGCCGCTACATGACGGGCCATCTCGCGTATCAGACGACGATCGATCTCGACCTGAAGATCTTTCCAGGCATGAACGAGCAGCACAGCCTGATCTCTCGCGAGTTCTTCCGCAGCAAGCCGGGCCAGCCGTACGTGCGTCACGACCTCCGGGTCTGGGAGAACGCCGGCGGCCGCGGACCGCAACTGCGCGACGCGTCAGGCAAGCTGCTGCTCGGCGACGCGCTGATGACCGACTGGCGGACGCGGACAACGCGCGGGACCGCGCGGGTCCGAGGGTACTTCGACGTGCATCCGGACAAGGACAGCCGGCTGACGATCGATCCCGCAACGAAGAATCGCTTCGGGGATCCGATGCCGGTGATTCAGCACCGCACGGACGCGGCGACGCAATCCCGGGCGGCGGCGACCCGCGATCACTTCCAGAACTTGTTTGCGCAGCTCGCCAAGGCCAACGACGGCCGCGCGGGGCAGGCGAGCGCCCTCAACTATCAGGATCATCCCGCCGGTGGCTGCCGCATGGGCGCCGATCCCGCCACCAGCGTCGTCAACACCTACGGCCGCACACACGATCACGAGAATCTGTTCGTGGTCGGATCGCCGACGTTGCCCACGGGTGGCTGCACGAACGGCACACTCACGTTCGTGGCGCTGGCGTTGAGATCGGTGGACGAAATTGTCAGGTGAAGTAGGGGTCAGACCGGGGTCAGACCACTTTGGAAAAACTCCAACACAAGAAACCCAGCAATTTCTGACAGTTGGGCGCACTCGCTCTTCTTGTCCCGGCGACAGCGGTCAGCGGCTCTGTTTGTGGCCAGATTTGAGGTGGGAAAAACTCCAAAGTGGTCTGACCCCGGTCTGACCCCCTTTTACCCCTCGAACTCCAGGTTCGCGGTTTGAGCCTGGATCCTCATCCGTATCAACCGATCCACCAGAACACTTGCGGCAATCAGAGTCGCGAAGCTGAGCGCGATCGAGATCGCGTTCCTGTACAGCAACGGCGCCAGGAGCGGAAAGAACATCGCGCCGAAACTGACGCACGCGACGAGGATGAAGACACGCGTGGACGTCCGATTCCTGGCCGCCGGCTTCGAAAATGGCAGCTCTGGGTCCGCCAGCGTGATGACGAGCAGCACGAAGTGACTGACCAGCCCGATGAACGCCAGGTGGACGAGCAGGTGCGGGACGTTCGAGGTAAAGAACGACAGCACGACGGCGACGCAGGCGACGTAGGGCAGGAGGAAGGTGACGACGAGCACGTTCTTCGCGGCCAGGATCAGCCGCGCGCGATCGGATGGCGAGGCGAAGAAGATCCAGGACGCCCGGAAGGCGTCGCTTCTGCCCAGGCTCGCCTTGAGCATGGCGGGAAACATCATCATCGCCAGCGTCACCATGCCGAGGCCGCGCCCGGGTTCGCCGCCACCGAACGGATCCGGCACGCTGCCCGTGCGCGAGATGCCCATGGCGAGGTAGATGATCGTGAGGGGCAGGATCGCGAGCACGCTCATCCTGAATTTCATGTCGTTGGCGAACTGGCTCCGGATCAGCATCGCAATCGCGCGAGACTCCCCGCTCGTGAACCAGATGGCTTTCCGCGTCCGGACTGGCGCGGCCGGTTTCGGCGCGGTCGCGGACGCCAGCGCTCCCAGGCGATCCGCGTAGTCCAGCGACAGCCGGCCGCCGATGAAGGCGCTCAGCGCCGCGATTCCGATCACCGAGACCGCGGCCGGCACGATCTCGGACGCGCTGTGATGGCCGGCCGCCAGATCGACGTAGCTGGCAAACCACGTCGGCGGAACCATCAGCACCCAGACCGACTTCGGCATGACCATCGTCGCCAGCACCTGCCGCGACAGCATGCGCGACATCACGAAGTACCCGCCGTACACGAAGAAACTGAAGACCATCTGTACGTACGAAAGTGCCCGCTTGATCCGCGCGGCGCCGACAATCGTGACGAGCCAGGAGTAGACAGCGACCATCGAAAAAGCCGTGAAGATCGCCGCGCCGTAGATCGCCGCCATTGCCGCCAGCCCGACGAGCGCTCCGCCCCTGAGAAAGAACGCACCAATAGGCAGGTACGCGAACAGCGTCGTCATGACCGTGACGTAGACCAGGACGTTGGCGATTCTCGCGGCGAAGTACGTTCGCGACGTGACCGGCCTGAAACCGAGAATGTGGAAGTCATCGGGCGACGTGATCGCCGCGTTGTGGTCGAGCAGCGCGGCGGTACCGACCATGAACATGACGTAAGCCAGGACGACGTTCGCGGCCAGGAACTGATCGGCGACCAGTGTGATGAAGACCGATATGAAGGCGCCGGTAATCGTATAGAAGATGAGCTGGCTGATGACCGCAGCCGCGGCGCGGACCTGACGGCCCTGCGGTCCGCGCACGAACATCGATGATCTGAGATCGACGACGAGCGCGGCCTTTGTAAGGGCGCGCCACTGGCCGTAGTCGATGTCGAGTGCCGCGAAGAATCTCTCGATCATGCGCGCCCGCTAGACGCGCTCGAGCGCCGCGAGAAAGTCGGACGTCACGTCGCTCACGTTTCGGACGCCGGTGAGACGGCTGAACGCCTCTTCGAGCGTGTCCACGCCCTCGGCGGCCCGGATCTCCGCCGCCGTGCCGGATGCGACGTTCTGACCGTCGTTGATGATCACGATGCGCGTGCAGATGCGCTCGACAACGTCGAGGATGTGCGACGAGAACATGATCGTCTTGCCCTGCGCGGCCAGCCGCTTCAGCAGCTCCTTCACGACCATCGCGGTGTTCGCATCGAGGCCGTCGAGCGGCTCGTCGAGAATCAGTACGTCAGGCCGGTGCAGGAGCGCGGCCGCGATGACGACTTTCTGACGCATGCCCTTCGAGAATTCGTTGAGGCGCTGGCCCGCGGTGGATGCGAGGCCGAAGAGATCGAGCAGCTCATGGCGGCGTGCCGCCGCGGATGCGGTCTCGAGGTGGTGCAGGCACGACACGAGCTCCAGGTATTCGCCCGCCGTGAGGCTGTCGTACAACGCGGGCGTTTCCGGCACGTAGCCGACCCGCTTCTTCACTTCCAGCGGTTGTTCGACAACGTCAAAGCCGCAGACTCGCGTCCGGCCGGAGTCGGGCTTGATGAGGCCCGTGATGACCTTCACCGTCGTGGACTTGCCGGCACCGTTCGGCCCGAGGAAGCCGACGATCTCGCCCGGCTCGACGTACAGGTCGAGTTTGTCCACGGCGACCTTGTCGCCGTAGTGCTTCGTCAGCCGCTCAACCTGGATCATCGGAGATCCGCCGCGGCGACGAGCGTCGCGAGCAGGACCCGGATGCCTTTGAGGCTGTCTGCCTTCTCGACGTCGATCCACTCCTCGAGCGCGTGCGCGCGATCGCCGCGTCCGCCGGAGTTGAGCCGGATCCCCTGCATGCCCATGCTGATCGGCACGTTGGCGTCGGTGCTGCTGAAACCGAGCGATGGCGTCAGGCCCTCGGCGCGGGCGGCCGCGACGGCGATCTGGACCAGTGGCGTCGTCGCCGGCAGCTGACCGGACGGTCGATCTCCCACGAGCTTCACGTCCGCGGCGAGCTTGCCCTCTTTCGTCGACCGCACCTTATTCTCTTCGTCCACAGACTGGCGGACGATCATGAGGAACGCCGTCTCGAGTTTTTCGAGCTCGACCGGCGATTCCGATCGCATGTCGACTTCCATGAAGGTCTCGAACGGAATCGAGTTCACGGACGTTCCGCCGCCCACGACGCCCACGTTGAACGTGGTTTTCGGCGACGCGGGGACGGTGACTTGCGACAGCTTCTCCATCGCGGCGCCCATGGCGAACGCCGGATTCACCAGACCGAAGGCGCCGTAGCTGTGACCGCCGGGACCCTTGAACGTCACGCGGTACCGCTTGCTGCCCACGCCGCCGTTGACGATGCTGCTGCCGACGCCGGCGCCATCCACCGCGATGACCTGTTTGATGCGGTCTTTGTACTTGCCCTTCTGCAGCAGGTGCTTCACGCCGCGAAGGTCGCCGAGGCCTTCTTCGCCAACGTTGCCGACAAACAGGATGTCCGACGCGGTTCTGATGCCGGCCTCGTCCATCGCCCGCACCATCGCAAGCAGCACGGCCAGCGATCGCGTGTTGTCGCCGACACCTGGCGCGGTCAGCCGGGTGCCATTGCGTTTCACGGTGACGTCCGTGCCTTCGGGAAACACCGTGTCGAGGTGCGCGAGGATGGCGACGACGGGTCCGCCGGCTGCGTTCGTGCCGCGCCGGAGGCCCATGACGTTGCCGATCTCGTCACGCTCGACGTCGGCGAGCCTGTGCGCGCGCAGCATCTGCAGATACGCCGCGCCGCGCTTGTCTTCCATGAACGACGGCGCGGGGATCTCGGTCAGGGCGATGATTTCCGAAACAAGCCTGTCGTGATCGCGATCGATCGCCGCCATCGCGGCCCCGAACCGCGCGTCCGCGACAACGCGCTTCACTCTCGCGTCAGGCGTATCTATTTGCGTGGATCCGGTCAGCAGTACGAATACGAGCGCGGGGACCAGCGCCCCGAGTCCTGCGGTGTTCATGTCAGGGACATTCTATTTGTGTCTTGGGTTCACATGAAGCAATGAAGGAATTGAAGTCAGGCCTTCATTGCCTTCATTCCTTCATGTGAATCTATTTCTCGCCGAGCAGCTGCTCGATGAACTTCGCCAGTCTCGGCTCGTTCGCGTCGTCGTAGCCGACCATGATCAGGCGGATGCGGCCCTGCTTGTCGATGATCTGAATCTGCGGGATGCCGCCGACCTTGTAGGCGGTGTCGTTTGGATCCGGCCCGGGTGAATAGACGACCACGCCGTTTTTGACCGCCCCGGTGATCCGTTCGGTGATCGCGATGGGAACGTCGAGGTGATGCTCGGCGAAGTACGTGCGGTCACGACTGATCTCGGTCGCGGCGTCGAGATTCTGCTCGCGCTCGAAGTAGCCGTAGAGTCGCGTCGCCAATGCGACACGGAAACCTTTCGGCCCGTACTTTTCTCGGAGGCGGTTGATGCCGGGGTAGCTCTCCTTGCACGGGCCGCACCAGTGCGCCGTGAATTCGAGCAGCGTGACGTGGCCCTTCATGTCGAGCGTCGTCGCCGATGAGGCGCCGTTCAGCCAGACGGGCGCCGTGATCGGAGCGGCCTCGGTGCCGACCAGCAGATACCGCTCGAGCGTCGGGTTGATCCGTGCCGCCACGCCAGGGATCTCCGGCCACTCGACCGGCGCTCGCTTCAGCAGGGCGACCGCGCGATCATTCATGCCCTGGCCGGCCCAGGCTTCGGCCATGTTGACATATGCCGACAGGATTGATGGTCCGTACTTCTTGCGGAGATCCGGCGAGAGCGGGATCCCGCGCTCGATGAGCCACGTCGAGTGTTTGATGATGCCGGCGTCGATGTCGTCGGCACGGTAGTAGCCGTTCATCGAGGAATGCGCGTTGAACTTCTGATCGAACGCGTCGGCGTCCGTGAACGCATCGAGGTCGTCCACCATCTTCTCGAGGCGCGCGTTGCGTTCGTCCCCCTTGGGCTCGCGCAGCGTCAGGCGGATCGACTGCAGCATCAGCTGCGCGCGATCGGATGCGGCAAGGGACTTCGAGGCCATCGCGCGGGCGACCGCGGCGTTCGCCTCGACGAGCATGCCGGCGTCAGAGTAGAGATCGGCGAGACCCGAGAGATCTCTTTCAGCGACGGTCTTGACGTCGTACTTCGCCGCGCACTCCTTGATCATCGATGTGCGCTCGGCGCTGAGCTTGCTGGCGCTTTCGGACGTCATCGGCCGAAGCTCCTGCGATCGCTTCGTGACGTAGGCGCGGACGTCGGTGAGGCACTGGAGGGGCGTCTGTGAAGGCGGCGCCTGGCTCTGGGCGTCCAGAAGGACCGCGCCGGCGGCAAATCCGAGAACGCTCACGAGGGCGACGCGCGTGCGGTTCATGGTCAGGCTCCGTGGTTAGTTCAGTCCCCGTTGTAGAAACGCGACGTATTCCGCCGGGTCCCGCGTCAGGCCGCCGAAGGCGACCTTCGGCCGGCCATCCGGCGCTATCACCGCATAGTAGGGCAGCGCGACCGTTCCAAACATCTTTTCTTCCATCCGCTGGAAACGCTTATTCGACTCGTCGCGGCCATCGGTATAGAGCCGCACGCGGACGTACCGCACGAGCTCCCTGGCCACTTCGGGCCGCGGAAACATGTTGGCTTCCATCCAGCGGCAATTCGTGCACGTGTACCCGGTGAAGTCCACGAGCAGAGGACGGTTGTCGCGCGCGGCCTCGGCAAGCGCCCCATCGTAGTCATTCAGAACCCAGGGCAGCTCGCCGCGCTCGTCGAGAGCCACCATGTCCGCCGGCGGAAGGAATGCTTCGAGTTCGCCGAGTCTTCGGCCCATGATGCCGCTGCCCAGCCACGCGCTCAGCCCGAGGGTCATCACTGTCGCGGCCAGCCGCGCCAGACGCGGCCGTCCGAGCCGCGGCGCATGGCCGATGCGCGTGACTCCCGCGAAATACAGGGCGAGCACGATCGCGATCAGAATCCATGCACCCAGCACGACCTCGCGCGTGAAGATCTGCCAGCCCCAGACGAGATCGGCGTTCGACAGGAACTTGAGCGCGGCCGCGAGTTCCAGCAGCCCCATCACCGCCTTCACCGTAACGAGCCATGGCCCCGATTTCGGCAACGATGCGATCCATCCAGGCGCGAGCGCGAGGCCGACGAACGGGGCGGCAAATACCGTCGAGAACGCCAGCATGCCCGCGAGCGGCCATTGCCAGTCGCCTTGCGACGCGACGACCAGCAGGGTACCGAGGAACGGCGCGGTGCACGTGAACGACGTGATCGTGAACGCGAGGCCCATCAGCAACGTGCCCGCCCATCGGCCGCGGCCTTCGTCCGCGCGGGCCATCCTGTTCACGAACCGCGATGGCAGCGCCATCTCCCGGACGCCGAAGAGGCTCAGCGCGAACGCGACGAAGAGCGCGGTGACGCCAAGGTTCAGCCAGGGATCGGCGGCGAAACGATTGAGTCCCGCCGCGCCGAATCCGACCGCCAGCGTGAATCCGACCGCCGTGAACGTGAGCACGATGCCGAGTCCATACAGCACCGCGTCGATCACCGCGCCGCTCTTTCTTGCGCTCGCGCGGTTCGTGAAGAAGGAGACGGTGATCGGCACCATCGGAAACACGCACGGTGTGAGGAGCGACAACGCGCCCATCAGGGCCGCGAGACTCACGTACGCGGAGAACGTGGATGCGGATCGAGAGGCGAGATCAGGTACGACGGGCACGTCCGGTACGTCCGGTACTCGGAACGAACTGACGCCGTCAGCCTTTTCTAAGGAAGTCGGAGGCGTTAGCTCGTTCCTCGTACCTGACGTACCGGACGTACCTGTCGTACCCGACGTACCGATAAGTGTCTTCAGCTCAACGTCCGTCGGCGGCAGGCACAGCCTTTGGTTGCAAGTCTGATAAGTGACGACGATACGAAGCGCGTCGGACCCTGAAGGCGTTCCCGCGTGCTTCACGGGCACTTTGAAAATCGCCTTACTCTCGTAGTACTCCGTGTCGAAACCGAAGTTGGGATCGAACGAGACGTGGTGGAGCGGACCGGCGACGGGTCCTGCCGATTTGAACGGACTGTCCTTCGCAACGCCTATGACCAGCGCGACCGGGCCACCCGGCGCCTGCGTCAGCGAGTAGACCTTCCAGCCTTCATCGATGACGGCGGTGATCGTCGCGTCAATCGTCCTACCCGACGCCGCAGCGGCAGGGAGCGGCCCAATCGACCAGGTGACGGGAACTGGAGTCTGAGCCGCGGCGGGGACGGCGACACAGGCACACAGCGCGGCGCAAAGAGCGAGCAATCGGCCGCGCTGCATCAATGAGCATTGTATTGAACCATGAAGCTCATGAAGGACATGGAGCACACGTGACTTAGCGGTCCAGCAAAGCCAGGCCCTCCCTGACCCACCCTCGGCGGCGCCAGGTCAAGCCCCGCGTGTCTTCATGTCCTTCATGCGCTTGATGGTCAACTGCTCTTGATTTACCGCAGGATTTGAGCCGGCTCCACGCTGGCCGGCGACTGCGCGGCCACGCCCCACGCCTCGACCTCGATCACCCGGCTGTTGCCGTTCAGTGCGGCCGAGATGTGGACGCGAATCCGTGACGTCGTCACCGGCGAGAACGTGAACCGGCGCCACACGAGAACGTTGTTCGTGATCGTCGCGCCGGGAATCGTCGCCCAGCTCGATCCGGTCCAGTATTGGATCTCGAACGTCCGCAATCCCCAGAGCCCGAACGTCAACGTAGGCGTGGGTTCCACCGGAGCGGTGTAGTTGTCCTGCATCGAGAAGACGCTGACTTCGTCGATCGTCTTCAGCCCGTTGAATGCGATCTCGATCCAGTCCGGATAGCTGTTCGTTGTCCCGTCATTCCAGCCGCCGCCGTTGCCCCAGTTCAGGCCCCGGCGATCGCCGTTGATCGCGCCCGATGGTGGATAGGCCGGGGCCAGCTGAGACGACGCCGTCGCCACGCCGCCGTTCGACGCGAGCGCGACGTTCAGCCGCGGCGTCGGCGCGTTCACGACGATCGAAATCGCCGCCGAGGTCGTGGCCAGACCGAGGTTGTCGGTGGCGACCGCCGTCAGGGCGTACGTGCCGGCCGGGACGTTGGACCACGTGATGCCGAACGGCGCAACTGTCGAGGTGCCGATCGGCGCGCCATTGGCGAAGAACGCGACGCTCGAGACAGAGCCGTCACTGTCGGCCGCATTCGCCGAGATCGAAATCGCTGCGGGCTCGTTGAACGCGGCGCCTGCGGAAGGCGCCGTGATCGAGACCGTGGGCGGAGTATTCGGCGGCGGAGTCACCGGCGCCGAGATTCCCCACGCCTCGACCTCGATGATGCGCGCGTAGCTGTTCAATGCCGCTGTCACGCTGATGCGGATTCGCGAGGTTGTGACCGGCGCAATCAGGAACTGCCGCCAGACGCGATCGTTCAGAGTCACCGAGCCGCCCGGCACGGTCTGCCAGGCCGTACCGGTCCAATACTGAACATCGAAGCCGCGGAGCCCCCACAGCGTGAACGTCGTCGTCAGCGTGGGTTCGATCGGCGCCGTGTAGTTGTCCTGCATCGAGAAGACGTTGATCTCGTCGATCGTCTTCGGACCGTTGAATGCGACCTCGAGCCAGTCGGGCCCGGCGTTTGGCGTGCCGTCGTTCCAGCCGCCGCCGTTGCCCCAGTTGAGACCGCGGCGATCGCCGTTGATCGCGCCGGACGGACCGTAGGGGACGCCAAGAGACGACGATGCCGTCGCAATGCCGCCGTTTGAGGCGAGCGCCACGTTGAAACGATTGGCGATCGCGGTCACGGTGACGGTTACGGCCGCGGATGTGGTGGTGCCGCCGGAGTTGTCCGTCGCCACTGCGGTGAACGTATACGTGCCGGCGCCGATGCCGCCCGTCGTCGTCGAGTACGGCGCGGTGTTGTCAACGCCGAGCGACGTGCCGTTCACAAAGAACTCGACGGACGCGATCGTACCGTCGCTGTCACTGGCGGTTGCCGCGACGCCGATTGTCGCCGGCGCAGTGAACGTCGCCCCATCGGTCGGCAGGGTGATCGCGACCGTCGGATTGACATTTGGCGCAGCCACAGTGATGGAGACCGGCGCGGAAGTGGTCGTGGCGCCGGAGTTATCCGTCGCAATCGCCGTGAGTACGTGCGTTCCGACTGCGGCGCCCGTCCAGGTGAAGTCGTAGGGCGCCGAGGCATCAGAGCCGATCAGGAGACCGTCGGCGTAGAAATCAACCTGCTGCACGACCCCGTCGGTGTCGCTTGCACTGGAGGCAATCGCGATCGAGGCCGGCTGGGTGAACGTCGTGCCGGCCGCAGGAGAAGTGATCGCTGAGGACGGCGGTGCATTCGCGCCGGAGTTGATGCCCCAGGCTTCAACTTCCATCACGCGGCTGTAGCCGTTCAGCGCGCCCGTCACGAACACGCGGACTTTCGAGGTCACGATCGGCAGGAACGTCGCCTGGCGCCATACGTTGTCGTTGTTCGCGACGACTCCGCCAGGGACGGGGACCCAGTTGGCGCCGTCCCAGTACTGCATCTCGAAGACACGCAGGCCCCAGTAGGTGAACTTCGTAGACAGCGTCGGCTCGATGGGCGCCGTGTAATCGTCCTGCATCGAGAAGACGTTCACCTCTTCGATGAGCTTCATGCCGGCGAAGGCGACCTCGATCCAGTCCGGCGATGCGTTCTGCGTGCCGTCATTCCAGCCGCCGCCGTTGCCCCAGTTGAGCCCCTTGCGATCGCCGTTGATT
This sequence comes from Vicinamibacterales bacterium, assembly GCA_035606665.1. Lineage (GTDB taxonomy): Bacteria > Acidobacteriota > Vicinamibacteria > Vicinamibacterales > SCN-69-37 > DASUGC01. Next base: position 282,229 of record DATNEY010000009.1, read on the forward strand.
GCACCGGACGGACCGTAGGCCGGGCCAAGCGAGGACGAAGCGGTCGCCGTGCCGCCGCTCGAGGCGCGCGCTACGTTGATGCGGCCCGCCAGCGGCTGAACGGAGATCGAGACGACGGTCGAGTTCGCCGTGGCGCCCTGGTTGTCCGTCGCGATCGCCTTCAGCGTGTGATTGCCGATGTAGCCGTCCCACGTCACCGAGTACGGCGCTGTGCCGTCCGTGCCGATGAGCGCGCCGTCCACGTAGAAGTCGACCTGCTGGATGCCGCCGTCGGTATCCGTTGCCGTGGCGTTGATCGCGATGTGCGATTGAGCAGGAAAGTCCGTCATCGAAGTGGGGCTGGTGATCGACACGCTCGGCGGCGTATTGGCCAGGACCGTGACGTGGACCGCAGATGACGTGCCCGTGCCGTAGTGATCGTCCGTTGCAACGGCGGTCAGCGTGTACGAGCCGGGAGCCGGACTCCACGCAACACTGAAGGGACTCGCCGCGTCCGTGCCGATGAGCGCGCCGTTGGCAAAGAAGGAAACCTGTTGGATGGTGCCGTCAGCATCCGACGCGGCGGCATCGATGCCGATCACCACCGGCGCCTTGAACGACGCGCCCTCCACGGGCGACATGATGGAGACGCTGGGCGGCGTGTTTGGCGTCGATCCGGAGACGGCACTCGCAGCCTTGAAGACGTTGAGCCGGCCGCCGGATACGACTTTCCCCGTCCACTTCGAGGATTGATCGACGTTGTCGAGCAGCAGCTGCTTGATGGCCGGCACCGTCAACGTGGGATCCATCTTCGCGAGCAGCGCGGCGGCGCCCGCGACGTGCGGAGTCGCCATGCTCGTGCCGGACAACGCCTGATACTGGCCGCCCGGGTACGTGCTCAGGATGTTTTCGCCGGGCGCCGCGATGTCGACCGACGTCGCGCCGTAGTTGCTGAAGAACGACTTGCGATCGGACGTGCCGGACGACGCCACCGCGATGATGCTCGGTGATGGATAGCTCGCCGGGTCGAACGGGCTCGAGTCGTTGTCCGTGCCGTCGTTGCCGGCGCCGAACACGTTCACGATGCCGGCGATACCGGCCGCGTCGATCGCGGCAACCAGTGCCGGCGCCGGCGGCGTGCCGCCGCGCTGCGATCCCCAGCTGTTGCTCGACACCCGGATGTTCTCGCCGCGGTTCCTGAGCGAGACGATGTAGTTGAAGCATTCGATCGCGCCGGCGTCTGTGCCGTATCCGGAGTTGTCCAGGAACTTGCACGGGAGAACTTTCGCGTTCCAGTTCACGCCGACGACGCCGAGATTATTGTTGCCGACGGCCGCGATCGTTCCCGCCGTGTGCGTGCCGTGGCCCTGGTCGTCCATCGGGTCGTTGTCGTGGTTCGCCGTGTCGATGCCGTACACGTCGTCGATGTACCCGTTGCCGTCATCGTCCACGCCGTTGCCGGGAATCTCGAAGGGATTCCGCCAGATGTTGGCCGCCAGATCCGGATGCGTGTAGTCCACGCCGGTGTCGATGTCGGCGACGATGACGCTGCCGTCGCCGGCGGTGAAACTGGTCCAGGCCTGCTGCGCGCCGATCTTTGCGAGTCCCCAGAGACTGCCGTCGAGCCAGAACGGATCGTTGGGCGGGGGGCCCACGAGCGCCTTGCGGACGTAGTTCGGCTGCGCGAATTCGATGCCGCGGGCGCCGCGAAGGCCGCCGACGGCGGCGGCGACCGCCAGGCCGCGCGGCACCTTGACGAGATCGATGTCGAGCTCGTCGAAGCGGCGGATGCGTGCGAGGCTCTTACCGCGAAGAGTTTCGTCGCGCTGTTGTTTGTTCAGCGTCCGGCTGAACTGAACGAGCAGCTCTCCTTCGACGTACTCATCGCGATTCTTGCCGCGGTCTTGCCCTTGAGTTCCCTGCTGGCCGCTGACCGACGTCAATAACAAAGACGTACCGATCAGAATTGAGGCAACTGACCACCTTGTCATCCACCGCTCCGGGTTTGGGCGGGCTTCCGCCCGCGCACATCTATGGAACGGAGCCGATCGACGCACACTCCATGCCGGAGCGCATTGGCGGGATCAGAGGCGCAGTTCTGCGAAAGGAATTTCCTGTAAGCGCGGGTTTGGTGGCCGCGGCGTCAAGCCTGTGAGCGGCTACTTCGACTGGCTGGCGGTGTCTTTTCTTGTCAGCGTTCGAAAATGTACTTCCGCGTACGCGACGCCGCCTGTTTCGTCGAGATTGAGTTCAAAGTCGTAACCCTCTTCGTCGAGACGGCGGCGGACGCGATCGACCATGCGCAGCGCGAGCGGGCTCAGCGTGTCCTTGGTCGTGTCGGCTTCCGCGAGGATCGTGACCCACGCGTCGCGCTGCGCGCGCGACGGTTTCTTCGCCATCTGGAAGCCGTTGCGGCACTTCTTCATCAGGTAGTCCTGGAGCTCGTCCTCCGGCATTCCCTTCACGCGATTCCACGATTCGACCCAGCCCTCGAGCCTTGCCAGCATTCCCTCATTATGAATCAGGAGAGCCGGTCTTCAGACCTGGCGATGCTCCACGGATCCATCCGCGTACGCGCGTTTTCCCGAACGCGTTGACGGCGAACGACAGAAGAATCAAGCGGCAATCGAGCAGCGGTCTCCATTTGGATACATAGGCGCGATCGAGCGCGAGGGCGTTGGCGCTCGACTCGGGTCCGGCAAGCTGCGCGAGGCCGGTCAGGCCGGGCCGTACGGTCCATCGAAAGTCGTGATCGGCGGCGGTCCATCCGAGACGCTCGACGTCGGCGGCGGTCAGCGGCCGCGGTCCCACCGCGCCCATCTCACCGGTGATGATGTTGATGAACTGCGGAATTTCATCCAGGCCGGTTCGGCGGAGGACGCGGCCGACCCTGGTGACGCCGCCGTCGCGCATCGTCCTGAACTTCCGGATTCTGAACGGCCGGCGCATCCATCCGACGCGCTCCTGGAGAAAGAACACCGGCCGGCCGTCGTCGATGAGGATCGCCAGCGAGATCGCCGCCAGCGCCGGCGCAAACACCAGCAGTCCCGCGCAGGCTCCCGCCACATCGAAGGCCCTTCGCATTGCCGGCACTTCCCAGAGCATACGCCGTTTACTTTGTTGTGCAAAGTCCTTTAGACTTAACGCCAATGCCCGCGCTGCGCGTCAAGTTCATCCTGCCGGCGCTCACCGAAGCCACCAGTCCGTACTGGCGGCCCATCAAATACTCGCTCTTTCCGCCGCTGGGCCTCGCAACGCTTGCCGCGTACCTCCAGGCAGACGATGAAGCCGTGCTGGAGGACGAGCACGTCCAGCCGCTGACCTCCGGCGACCGGCCGGATCTGGTCGTCATCCAGGTCTACATCACGAATGCGAAACGGGCGTACCGGCTCGCCGACAGCTACCGCGCGCTCGGTTGCTTCGTGGCGCTCGGCGGCCTGCACGTCACCTCGCTGCCCGACGAGGCCGCGCCGCATGCGGACGCGATTTTTCTCGGGCCTGGAGAGCAGACGTTCCCGCAGTTCCTCGCCGACTTCCGCGCGGGACAGCCGGCCCGCCGGTACGTCTCAACGGCCGGCCGCACGCTCGATCGCGTGCCGCCAATCCGCCGCGATCTCATCTCACGGCGCCGCTATCTCGTGCCCAACTCGATCGTCGTGACGCGCGGCTGCCCACAGCATTGCGACTTCTGCTACAAGGACGCGTTCTTCGGGGGCGGCCGGTCCTTCTACACACAGCGCGTCGATGACGCGCTCGCGGAGATCGAGCGCCTGCCCGGGCGTCATCTGTACTTTCTCGACGACCATCTGCTTGGCGATCAACGGTTTGCCGCCGCGCTCTTCGACGGCATGCGCGGAATGGGACGGCTGTTTCAGGGTGCCGCGACCGTCGACTCGATTCTGCGCGGCAACCTCATCGAACGCGCCGCCGAGGCCGGGATGCGCAGCCTGTTCGTCGGATTCGAGACGCTGACGCCGTCCAATCTCGCCACGAGCAACAAGCGGCAGAACCTGGGCCGCGACTACGCGGCCGTCACCAGGCGCCTGCACGACCTCGGCATCATGATCAACGGCAGCTTCGTCTTCGGTATGGACGATGACGATGGCGACGTGTTCAGGCGCACGGTGGACTGGGCGATCGAGCACGGCATCACGACCGCGACGTTCCACATCCAGACGCCGTACCCCGGCACGCGGCTGTTCGCGCGGATGCAGGAGGTCGGCCGGATCGTGACGCGTGACTGGGATCTTTACGACACGCGCCACGTCGTGTACCAGCCCGCGCGCCTGACGCCTGAAGCGCTCAAGACCGGCTACGACTGGGCGTACCGGGAGTTCTACCGCTGGTCCTCGATCGCGCGCGCGTCGCTCGAGCACGGCTCGGTCAAGCACCAGCTCAAACACTTCTTCTATGCGGCGGGCTGGAAGAAATTCGAGCGCCTCTGGCACACCGTGATCCGCGCCCGCCAGTTGCCCGCGATGACGCCGATGCTCGAAGCGGTACTGGCGCGCGTGTCACGACAAGGACCTCGGGAGTCGTTTTCGGGCGAAAGCGACAACTCGAGTTTGCAGGGTAACTATGGGAGTCGCTTTGGCCCGAAAACGACTCCCGAGGTCCTAATCTCCCGTAAAATCCCCGCGGGATGACCCGATTGCCGGCGATAGTGGCAGCGCTGACTCTGGCCACCGCCTGCGCCGTACACCAGGCGCCGGCTCGGCCGTCGATCGCAACGGGCATCACGGACCGGACGGGCATCTCGACGTCCGGCCTGCCGCTCCCGGGCCGCGACTGGACGCCGCCACCCGGCATCTCGACGGACGATGGCCTGACGCAGGACGAGGCGGCAGCCATCGCGCTCTGGAACAACGCGCGATTTCAAGCCGCGCTCACGTCGCTCGGCATCGCGCGCGCCGATCTCATCGACGCCGGGCTCCTCAAGAACCCAGTTCTCTCCCTGCTGTTTCCGTGGGGACCGAAACAACTCGAATTCACCGCGTCCTGGTCGATCGACACGCTGTGGCAACGGCCGAAGCGCATCGCGGACGCGAAGCTCAACGCAGAAGCGGTCGCGTCCGAGCTCGTCGCAAGCGGCGTCAATCTGGTCGCCGATGTCCGACTCGCGTTCCTGGACGCCATCGTCGCCGGCCGTCGCGCGGCACTTGCCGCCGAGCAGGCGGACATTGCGACGCGCCTGGCCGGATTGGCCCGGAGCCGGTTGAACGCCGGCGATATCAGCGAGTTCGAGGAGGCACTTTCGAAAACGGACGCGCTGCGGCTCGAAACTGCACGCCTCAGTCACGCGGCCGCGCGGGATCTCGCCGACATCAGACTCCGGACGCTGCTCGGTCTCGCCCAGGACGGTCCGCCGCTGAGGCTGACGGCGCCGCCGGGACCCGCTGGCTGCCGTCCGCCGCCAGATTTGATCAAGGCAGCGCTCGCCTCACGCCCCGATGTTCGCGCCGCAGAGCTGCACATCGAGGCGGCCGGCGCGCGTGCCGGACTCGAGAAGGCACGCATCATGGCGTTCACGGCATCACTCGATGCGAACGCCAAGGGCAGCGAGGGCTTCGAAATGGGGCCCGGCGTCGCGATCGAGCTGCCCATCCTTTCGCAGAACCAGGGCAAGCGATCGCGCGCGGCCGCCGAGCTCGAGCAGGCGAGCCGCAATTACCTCGCAATCCGCGCCGCGATCGCCGCCGAAGTCAGCGCAGCCCGCGTCGGCGTGACCACAGCCGAAGGCATCGCGCGGCTGCTCGGTCCTGAGATTTCCCAGACCCTAGCCGCAGCCCGCCGGCAGGCAGAGCGCCTCCATGAAGCGGGCGAGATTTCCCTCCTCGATCTCCTGACCATCCGCCAGCGGCTGCTCGACACCGAAGCCGCGCGCGTCGATGCCGAGCTCGCCGTCAATCGCGCTCGAGCACGTCTCGAGCAAGCCCTTGGAAATACCTGCGAGGTCAAATGAGGCGCTGGCCCCTCGTCGTAACGCTTCTGATTGTCGTGATCGCCACCGGCTGTGGCGGCAGTTCGCCATCTTCCTCGACAGCAAAACCTGCCGCCGCCGCGAAGGTCGAGAATCCGAAACCCGAGGGTGACCTCTCAATCGTTACTTTGTCCGACGAAGCGCGGAAGCATCTCGCGATCGCAACTGCGAAGGTCACCACGGAACCGGTACGACTCACGCGCACTGTCGGCGGCGAGCTCATGGTGCCGCCAGGACGATCCGTAATCGTCACGGCGCCGGTGGCCGGCACCCTCGCCCCGGGACGCGTGACTGGCGTCGGGCCGGTCAAGCGCGGCGACGCGATCTTCGAGCTCGTGCCCTTGCAGCAGCCCGAGCGGGATGTCCGCGCCGAAGCGGAGCGGGTGCTCGGCGAAGCGGAAGCGCGGCTCACGCAGACCAGCCAGCGGCTGCAACGCCTGGAGCAGCTGCTGAAAGACGGGTCGACGAGCGTACGCGCGGTCGAAGACGCGCGCGCGGATCGTGCGGCCGCCGCAGCCGCGGTTGAAGCGGCACGCAAACGCAACGAATCGGTGGGACGCGCCGCTGTCGGCGCTCGCGGAGAGCTGTCACTGACGGCGCCGTTCGACGGCCAGATCATCGCGATGCGCGCCGCCGCCGGTCAGGTTGTGGCCGCCGGCGCGACCGTCGCGGAGGTGGCTCAGACATCGGATCTCTGGGTGCGCGTGCCGGTCTTCGCAGGCGACCTCCACGACATCGACGCATCGCAGTCCGTCGTTGCCGCGTTGCTCGGCCAGGAAGTGAGCGGCCCGTGGCGGGATCTTCGCCGGGTCAGTGGTCCACCGGCGGCGAATTCGTCAGCGGCCAGCGTCGACCTGTATTTCCAGGTCTCCGCTTCGAATCTGGGCACGTCCCGCCCCGGCGAGCGCCTGTCCGTGCAGCTGCCGCTCAAGTCAACCAGCAAGGGACTCGTCGTCCCACGCTCGGCCGTCGTGTACGACATCAACGGCGGAACCTGGGTCTACGAGGATCGCGGCCAGAACCACTTCGCGAGAAAGCGCGTCGAGCTCGGCGGCCCCGCCGGCCAGCGCGTGGTCATCGTCCGCGGCCTGAGCGAAGGCATGACCATCGTCACTGTCGGCGCGGCTGAGCTGTACGGCACCGAATTCTACGTGAGCAAGTAGATCATGCTGCGCTGGCTCGTTTCGCTCTCGCTCCGCCACGCCGTCGTCATCTGCGTGTTGACGGTCATCGCCGCGGTGGCGGGCGCGCGCATCGTCCGGAACGTGCCGTTCGACGTGTTCCCGGAGTTCGCGCCGCCGCTGATTGAGATTCAGACGGAAGCGCCCGGCCTGTCTGCGCTCGAGGTCGAGTCGTTCGTCAGCGTACCAATCGAGAGCGCGCTGACAGGTGTTCCCAGCGTCGCGACGATTCGATCGAAGTCGGTGCTCGGTCTTTCGTCCGTGGTCCTGATCCTGTCGCCAGAATCCGACCTCATGCAGGCCCGCCAGCTCGTTCAGGAGCGTCTGGCGCGCGCGAGCCGTGGTCTGCCGGCTGTCGCGAGCCCGCCCGTGCTGCTGTCACCGCTCTCGTCGTTGAGCCGGGCGATGAAGATCGGCATCACGTCGAGAACGAAGTCGCAGATGGAGATCAGCACGGTCGCGCTCTGGACGATCCGTCCGCGCCTGATGGCCGTGCCCGGCGTCGCGAACGTGGCGATCTGGGGGCAGCGCGATCGCCAGCTCCAGGTCCTCGTCGATCCGGACCGGCTGCGCTCGCGCGCCGTGACGCTCGACGATGTGGTCGCGGCGGCGAAGAACGGCGTCTCGACGGAGACGGGCGGCTTCATCGACACGCCCAACCAGCGCTTTGCGATTGCCCATCGCGGCGGCGTCACGACGGCGCGGGATCTCGAGCGCATCGTCGTGAAGCCCGGCGGCGGCGCGCCGATCCGCCTCGGCGACGTCACCACTGTCACCGAGGGGTTTCCGCCGCCGATCGGTGACGCCATCATCAACAACGTCCCCGGGCTGCTGCTCATCGTCGAGAAGCAGCTGGGCGCCAACACCCTCGAAGTCACGCGCGGTGTCGATGCGGCGCTCGAGAGCCTGAAGCCCGCGCTCGTTGACATCAATGTCGACCCGACGATCTTCAGGCCCGCGTCGTTCATCGAGGTGTCGCTCGCGAATCTCAATCGCGCGCTGATCTTCGGATGCGTGCTGGTCGTCATCGTGCTGATCGCATTCCTCGCGGATTGGCGGACCGCGCTCATCAGCAGCGTCGCGATCCCGCTCTCGCTGCTCGGCGCGGCGTGGCTGCTGATGTACCAGGGCGGCACGTTCGACACGATGGTGCTCGCCGGCCTCGTCATCGCTCTGGGTGAGGTGGTGGACGACGCGATCATTGGTGTCGAGAACATCGTCCGCCGGCTGCGCCTGAATCGCGAATCGGCGTCACCGAGGCCGGCGATGCCGGTCGTGCTCGAAGCGGCGGTTGAGGTGCGGAGCGCCGTGCTCTACGGCACGTTGATCGTTATCGCGGTGTTCTTCCCGGTGTTCACGCTCGAGGGACTCTCGGGGGCGTTCTTCCGGCCGCTGGCGATGTCGTACGTCTTCGCGATACTTGCGTCCCTGGCGGTTGCGCTGACTGTGACGCCGGCGATGGCGCTGCTGCTGCTGACCAGGAAAGGCGCCCGCGCGACGGAGCCGGCACTCGTGACGGGCCTCAAGCGCGTGTATGCGGGCGTCATCGGCGGCTTCGTCGATCGTCCCGCGACGGCCGGCAGCGTGCTGGCGATCCTGCTTGCGGCGACGATCGCCGCCGTTCCGTACCTCGGCGAGGAATTACTGCCGAATTTCCGCGAGCACGACTTCCTCATGCATTGGGTCGAAAAGCCAGGTGCGTCGGTCGAGGCAAGCCGGCGAATTACGCAGCAGGCCAGCATCGAGCTCATGGCGATACCAGGCGTGCGCAACTTTGGATCGCACATCGGCCGCGCGGAGGTGGCGGACGAGGTGGTCGGGCCGAACTTCACGGAGCTGTGGATCAGCCTGGACCCGTCGGTCGACTACGACTCGACGGTGGCGAAGGTGCAGTCCGTCGTCGACGGATACCCGGGCCTCAAGCGCGATCTGCTGACATACCTTCGGGAGCGCATCAAGGAAGTGCTGACGGGTGCCAGCGCAACCGTGGTCGTCCGTCTCTTCGGCCCGGAGATCGAGCAGCTGCAATCACATGCGGCGAAGGTCAAGAAGGCACTCGAGGGAATCGAAGGCACGACCGACATTCAGCTGCAGTCACTCGTGCTCGTGCCGCAGGTGGAGGTGCAGTTCCAGCCGGATCTGGCGGCACCATACGGACTCGCGCCCGGCGACATCCGTCGAGCGGTCACGACACTCGTGCATGGTGCGAAGGTGGGGGAGTTCTACGACCAGCAGCGCGTCTTCGGCGTTGTCGTGCGCGGCGTCCCGGAGTTGCGGGCGAGCCCGGAGGCGATTCGTGCGCTGAGGATTCCGACGCCCGGCGGCGCCGATGTGCCGCTCGGTGCGGTCGCGCGGGTGGCGCTCGCGCCTGCCCTGAGCGAGGTCACGCGGGAGGGCGGGTCCAGAAAGATCGATGTCACGTGCAACGTGCGCGGCCGGGACCTGGGTTCCGTGGCGCGCGATATCGAGGCGAGGTTGAAGGACGTGACGCTCGGCGCCGGCTATCACGCCGAAGTACTAGGCGAGTACAAGACTCGGCAGGAGTCGTCGCGCCGTCTGATGATGATGTCCGGCCTGACGTTCATCGCCATCTTCCTGCTCCTGCTCATCGACTTCAACGACGGGCGCCTGGCGCTGCTCGTGTTCATCACGCTGCCGTTCGCGCTCGTCGGCGCGATTGCGGCGGCGTTCCTGTCGACGGGCGTGCTGTCGCTGGGATCGCTCGTGGGACTGGTGACCGTGATCGGTATCGCGGCACGCAACGGCATCATGATGGTCAGCCACTTCCGGCATCTCGAGCGCGAGGAAGGCGTACCGTTCGGGCGCGACCTTGTCATTCGCGGCGCTCTCGAACGGCTCGCGCCGATCCTCATGACCGCGCTGGCGACAGGCCTGGCGCTGCTGCCGATCGCCTTCGGCGGCAACCGCGCCGGTCAGGAAATCGAGCATCCCCTCGCGGTCGTGATCCTCGGTGGTCTCGTGACGTCGACGATCCTGAACCTGTTCCTGCTACCGCCGCTGTATCTGCGGTTCAGACAGAACTGACCTCCCGAGGTCCTACTCGCGGCGGGCGACGCGCCCGACGACGCGGACCCATCGCACCGCGCCGGACTTGTCGCGGATGAACTCGACCGGGTTGCCCTTCGAGTTTCCTGACGTCACGACGGCGAGGTCGGGCGCGTAGAACGCGATCGGGCTGTTGTCGACCATCAGCGTTCCGTCCTGAACGCGCACGACGTTCTGGCCGGATGGGGGACGCTTGTACGTGCCGAGATAAGGCGCGGAGTCCGGCTGCTTCGCCATGATCGGCGCGTCCGGCATCGTCTCGTTCACGCCGCGATGGCCGATCGGTTGCGCGGGATTGAGCGTCATGTCTTCGAGCGTGCGGAGCGCCATGCGCTCGACGTCCTGAATCAGGCGCCAGCCCTGGGTGTGGTTCGTGAGAATGGCGATGGCGAAGTCGCGCTCCGGGACCAGCTCGATCAGAAGACAGTGCCCGAGCGTGCCGCCGTGCGCGGCCGTCATCACGCCGCCGACGCGTCGCAGGTGCCAGCCGAGCCCCATCTCATCGTCGACATTGTTCTTCTTGAGCCGTGGCGTGCGCATCAGCTCGAGCGTCTTGCGCGACAGCACGGGTTTGCCGTCGCTGTTCGTGCCGTCGCCGAGATGAAACTTCGCATACGTCATCAGGTCGTTGAGGCTCATCGCGACGCCGCCCGCAGCGATGGACACCGAGCGCGAAAGTGGCCGGCTCACTGAGACCTGCCCAGGCGCGCCGGTGTGCGCGACGGAAAACGGATACGTCACGAGCGCCTCGATCTGCGTGAACGCGCGCGTGAGGCCGATCGGCTCGAAGACCTCCGTCCGGAACGCCTCGTGGATCGACTTGCCAGTGACGGCCTCGACGACACGGCCGGCGACGTTGAAGCCGGCGTTGTTGTAGCTCCAGACTTCGCCAGGCTCGGCCAGCTTCGGCAGGTCCTTGATCTGATCGATGAAGCTCGCGAGCGTCAGCGGGCCGCGATCCGCCGCCGTGAGCTGGCCCTCCCACCCCGGCGTGTGCGTGAGCAGGTGCCAGATGGCGACGTTGTTCGTCGTGCCCTCGTCCTGCACGCGGAATTCCGGCAGGTACTTCTTCACGGGCGCGTTGAGATCCACTTTGCCTTGTTCGACCAGCCGCATCATCGCGGTGGTCGTCACTGTCTTCGAGATCGACGCGAGCGCGAAGATCGTGTCCGGTGTCACCGCCTGTGGATTGTCGACGTTGGTGATCCCGAACCCGCGCACGAACAGCTGTCCGCCCTTGTAGATGCCGAGTGCGACGCCGGGGACGCCGTACTCGGCCATCTTCTGCTGCACGAGCTTCGTGACTTGATCGAGTTTGGGATCCTGTGGAGCAGGCAGAGCGGCCGGCCCGGCGACGGACAGGACAACGGCGGTCAGTGCGGCGCCGACCGTGAACGAAAAGAAACGGGAGCGCATCACGGAACAACGACGAAGCGGCCGAGGAACGTGCGCGCGGACTGTATGTCCAGACGATAGTTCTTCGAGAGCGACCGGCACGGCAGGTCGCCCCACGAGACCGTCGCGACGATCATCGACGTGTTTCCGGCAATGAACTTCGGCCCGCCCGAGTCACCGTAACAGTCTCCACCCTTGCCCGTGGCCGCTTCATTCATCTGCAGGCTGAGCCACGCTGGCTGAAGGGATTTGAACGGCGAGGTCGAGATCCGTCGCTGGCCGTCATAGTAGAACGCCGGCCGCCCAGTGCGGGTAGCGTCGACGCCGTATCCCACGTTGACGAAGTCCTGGCGATTGAGGCCGTTCTTTGACGTCAGGTTGTCGAGAAGCCCGGCCGGCGGCAGCGAAAGGGGCGTCAAGCCCGAGGTCGATCCGGCGGGCAGCATGACGACGCCGACGTCGATGGGATCGGCCTGATCGTGTCCGTAGCGGGGATCGATCGCGAAGCCCGTCGCCGCGATTGTTGTGATGCCGGGCGCGTAGAGATCCGGCGCGAACGAGACATGCAACTGCGATCCCGCGGGCAGGAACGACAGGCAGTGACCCGCGGTCAGCACGACCGTGGCGGAGATCAGACTGCCCGTGCACAACTCGTCGTCGCCGTTGATGATTCCGTTCTGATCGAAGTCGTAGAGCAGCGCGCCGACGCTGCGGTAATTCCCGCCGCCAGTGGGCGCGCCATTGTTGATCGCGAGCGCGCCGGCGCTGGCCGCACCGCCAGGGGCGGCCGGGTTGTTCGAACAGGCGGCCATCAACGTCGCCGACACGATTGCAGCGAACGCGTATCTCGTTTTCATGTTCATGCTCCTCGGCGCCGGGTTGATCGTGACGTTGATAATCTTAGACCTACTCATGGACGCACGTCTCCGTCTGTGGCGGGCCCGTCGCCGGCACGATTGCATCGACGCGGTGCTCAGCGCCGGCGAGGCCGGTTGTATCCTCGAGTACCTGCGAAACGACCGCCGTCTGCTGCGACGCGCCTATCCGACCGAGGATGCCGCGCGCAAGGACGCCGATGTCCGCCTGAAAGAGCTGCAGCGCGCCGGTTGGGTCGACCATTGGTAACCGGATGACACGACGCGACCGGCTGATCGTCCTCGCTGCAATCGCCGCCGCGACAGTCCTGGCGTGGGCCTGGATCGCGCCAATGGCCCGTGACATGTACGGAGACATGAACGGGCCGTCGGCGTGGATGATGCCCGCCGAATGGGACACGCGCCACCTGTCCCTGCTCGTCGCGATGTGGGTCGTGATGATGGCCGGCATGATGCTGCCGTCGGCGACGCCGGTGATGCTGCTCTTCGCCGGCGCCGCGCGGCACAACCAACCCTCGCGGGCGACCGTGCTCATCTCCACCTTTGCCGCCGGCTACCTGGTCGTCTGGGCGGGATTCTCGATTGTCGCCGCGCTGCTCCAGCGCGCGCTCACGGAAGCGGTGATCCTCACTCCGATGATGGAGCCCGCGACAGATCGGGCCGCGTCTGCAGTCATCGCGCTCGCGGGTCTGTATCAATTGACGCCGTTCAAGCGCGCCTGTCTGACGCTCTGCCAGTCACCGGCGGCGTTCGTCACGAAGCATTGGCGTCCCGGCGCCGCGGGCGCGTTCCGCATGGGACTCGTCCACGGCGCGCACTGCCTCGGCTGCTGCTGGGCGCTGATGCTCCTGCTCTTTGCTGGAGGTGTGATGCATTTGCCGACAATCCTGATGCTCACGATCCTGGTGCTGGTCGAGAAACTGCTGCCGCCGGGCCGGGCGACGTCGTGGTTCACGTGGTTGACCGGCTCTGCGCTGCTGGCGCTCGCGGTCTGGACGATTCGCCGGACCTGACCACACTCGCCGGGGCTGAACCACCTTCGCCAAGGCTACGGGGTGGTCCGCCGAAGCCTCGCGCGAAGGCGGAGCCCCGGCCTACGAACTCACGAGGTGTCCGTTCCTGAGCTCCACGATTTCCGCGGCGCGCCCCGCGATTTCATTCCGCGCGTGCGTCACATATACGGTCGGCAGCGAATGCTCCGATCGGATGCGATCGAGATACGGCAGGATTTCCTCACGATGCGCCTGATCGATCGACGCGAGCGGCTCGTCGAACAGCAGCAGCCGCGGCCGCGAGAGCAGCGCGCGGCCGAGCGCGACTCGCTGCTTCTCGCCGCCTGACAACTGCGCCGTGCGGCGCGACAGCAACGGCGTCAGATTCAGCAGGCCGATCACATCGTCCGGCGCCACACCGCCACGGATCTTCCGCCTGAACCACTGGCCATATAGAAGGTTGTGCCGCACGCTGAGATGCGGAAACAGACGCGGTTCCTGAAAGACATAGCCGATCCGCCGCAGGTGAGCCGGCCGGCAGATGCCCTTGCTGACATCGACGAGGGCCTCGCCATCCAGATGAATCGCTCCGCGCGTGGGTGTCAACACGCCCGCGATCAGATTGAGCAGCGTGGTCTTGCCCGATCCCGACGATCCGACGAGCGCCGTCAGTCCCGGCCCGACCTCCACCCGCACGTCGAGAGAAAACTCGCCCGCGGAGTACGCCGTTTCGATCCTGAGGCTCATGACGGATTCCGCCTCAGTTTCCGCCCAAGGATCTCGGATGCAATCAGCGCGATGACGGAGATGCCGACCGAAAGCCAGGCGAGTCTCGTCGCGGCAATATCGCCGCCCGGCCGATCGAGCTCCGTAAAGATCGCCAGTGCGAGTGTCCGCGTCTCGCCTGGAATGTTCGAGACGAACGTAATCGTCGCGCCGAATTCCCCGAGTGCTTTGGCAAAGCCGATGATGAGTCCCGCAAGCAGCCCAGGCAACGCCAGCGGCAGCGTCACCGTGAGAAACACCCAGAATGGGCTCGCGCCAAGCGTTCCCGCGGACTCCTCGATTCGCCGATCGACGTTCTCGATGCCGAGCCGGATCGCGCGCACGACGAGCGGAAACGACATGACTCCGGCGGCCAGCGCCGCGCCCGTCCAGCGAAACGAAAACTGCAGGCCCAGGTAGTGTTCGAGCCAGACGCCGACCGGGCCGCGACGGCCGAACATCCGCAACAGAAAATAACCCGCGACCACGGGCGGCACGACGAGCGGCAAGTGGACGATGACGTTGATGAGGCCGCGGCCCCAGATACGGCTCCGCGCGAGCAGCCAGGCGACAGCGATCGCCGGAAGGGCGATCGCCAGCGTGGCCACGCCGGCGACCTTGACGCTGAGCCAGACGATCGCCAGTTCGTCGGTCGTCAGCACGTCGTCAGTCGCGCCTCGGCGTCGTGAATCCCGCTTTGTCGAAGACCGCGCGCGCCGCCAGGCCTTTCAGGAACTCGAGCACCTTTGCCGCGGCCGGCGACGCCGAGGACGTGAGCGCGGCGGGATAGACGATGGGTGCGTGCGTCGACTCCGGAAACGTATCGAGCACCCTCACGCCGGGATCGACCATCGCGTCGGTGCGGTACACGATGCCGAACGCGGCCTCACCGCGCGAGACGAGCAGAAGGGCCGCGCGCACGTTTTCGGTTGACGCTATCTTGTCAGACACTCCGTTCCAGACACCCAGCTTCGTCAGCGCCTCGCGGGCGTACTTACCCGCGGGGACTGCGTTGGGATCCGCCAACGCAAGCCGTTCTCTCCCAAGTGCCTGCGCAAGCCCGAAGCCCGGAGCGATCTTCATGTTGGTCGTGCTGTCCCTCGGCGCAATCAACACGAGCCGGTTGCCCAGCAAGTCGACGCGCGTCTCCCTCTTGATAAGGTTGCGATCGGCGACGTAGTTCATCCAGTCGAGGTCGGCGGAAATGAAGATGTCGGCCGGAGCGCCGTTCTCGATCTGCCGGGCCAGCGCCGAGCTGGACGCGTACGACGCGCGCACGCGAACACCGGTCGCCTTCTGAAGCGGCGCCGCCAGTTCATCGAGCACTGTCTGCAGGGATGCGCCGGCGAACACGAGCACGTTGCCGGCCGATTGCCGGTCCGGCGGCGCAGCCGCCATCGAAGCGCCCGCGCCCAAACCCAGCAGTAACAATGAGATGACGCGCACTGCTCTCATCGGCCCGTACAATAACGCGGTTTCATCCGGAATGCCTTCCGTCCATCTGATCGACGGCACCTACGAGCTGTTCCGCCACTTCTTTGCGCTGCCGTCCGCGCGGGACGAAGCGGGCCACGAGGTCGCCGCAGTGCGCGGTGTCGTGAACTCGGTGCTCGGAATGATTCGCAGCGGCGAGGCCACGCACATCGGCGTCGCGACCGACCACGTGATCGAGTCGTTCCGAAACGGGTTATGGCGGGGGTACAAGACGAGTGCCGGCGTACCGCGCGAATTGATGTCGCAGTTCCAGCTCCTCGAGGACGCCCTCACCGCGCTCGGCATCGTGGTTTGGCCGATGGTCGAGTTCGAAGCGGACGATGCGCTCGCATCAGGGGCGAGGCTCGCCGCGGCCGACACGCGGGTCGATCGCGTCGTGATCTGCACACCCGACAAGGACCTCGCGCAATCCGTCATTGGACGACGGGTCGTCCAGCTGAACAGGCGGACGCGCCAGGAGCTCGACGAAGCCGGCGTCGTGAAGAAGTTCGGCGTGCCGCCGGCGTCGATTCCCGACTACCTCGCGCTTGTGGGCGATTCGTCGGATGGCTATCCCGGGCTGCCCGGCTGGGGCGCGAAGTCCACGGCGGCGGTACTCGCCCGTTTCGGACACATCGAGAACATTCCGCCGGACTTTCGCGACTGGCACGCGAACGCGACCAATGCCGCCCGGCTGGCGGAAACGCTTCAGGAAAAACGAAGCGATGCGATGCTGTTTCGCAGACTGGCGACGCTGCGATCCGATCTGCCGCTCTTCAAGGATGTCGACGAGCTCCGCTGGACGGGGCCGACGCCCGGGTTCGAGGCGCTCGCGGCCCGCCTCGACGCGGCAGGCGGCGGCGATGCGAACCGGTCGCGTTCTAGAAGCCGCTCAGGAACTGCAGCATCTGCTTCGAAGATTGGTACTCGACGACGCGTTTGAGTTCCTTGCCCGACGCGTCGACAACCATCATCGTCGGGTAGCCGGCAATCGCGTACTTCTTGATGATCGCCTTTTCGAGATCGGCGTCCACCTTCACGACGACGAATTGCTCCAGACGGGTCGCGACTTCGAGGTCGCTCCAGATCCATTCGTCCATCGTGTGGCACGGTCCGCACCATGTGGCCTCGAAGTCGATGAAGACGCGCTTGCCTTCGGCCTTCGCCTTCGCCAGTGCGGCGGTGAGTCCGGCCGAGTTGTGACCCCAGTTGAGCGGGACCCGCGCGCGCGGCCGCGACCGTTCATCGCGCACGAGGTCGTCAGGCGCGCGATCGAGGGCTTTCGTGATGCCGCGGTCGATCACTACGAAGTCGATCGATCGCCCGTCCGCGCTCACACTGCGAAACTCCACGGCCGTTTCCTTGCCGCCGCTCGCGATGAACATCAGACGGTTGGCCGGACGCGCCTCCGCAAGTGAGAGGACCGCCTTGGCGGCATTCGCTTCTGAAGCGGCGATCACGCTCCAGGTGTCGGCTTTCGTGAAGACGGCGTCATTGTTGGAATCCATGACGGCCACGAGCGCGTCCACGCCGTTGACTTTCACCGTGCCCTGCCGCCAGGAGCCAACGGAGAATCGAATGATCTCAGGAGCCGGCGCGCCATCGTCTCTAACGGCCCAGAAGTTCACCAGGTACGACTCAGCGACACCGCGGCCGTACGGAATCGAGAGCTGCACCTTGTCGATGGACGTCCACCACGCCTTCGTCCGGGCGTTCTGAGTCGGCGCCGCCGTCAGCGCGGGACCATCGTCGGAGAAGTTCCGGTTGCGGTTCCTGTCGATGTAGATGCGGCAGAGGTCGGAAGGACACTCGGTCCCAGCCGAAGCCAGGATCGGGAACCACGACGCCTTGCTCGGGCCCACTTCCATCACGCCCGCTCGCGCCGGCCGCGTCGCACCGGGCGGCAACTTCGCCGCTTTCGCCAGATCGGTGAGCTTGACCTGCGTTCCCTTCGGGGAAAAGTTGGGTGCAGGCTTGCCATCCTTGCCGTCGCCGGGCGCCTGGTACGTCAGCGTCGCGCGGACGGAGGTCGACTGCGCGAACGTCGTGAGCGAACCGGCCGCTAAGACAAGGGCAACGACAGGAAGAGTGATGTTTCGCACGTCGTCAACGTAACACAGGAGGACTGGCCATCCGTCTTCCGTAGCCGGCGGGCTTCAGCCCGCCGGGCGTCCGGCGGCCTAAAGGCCAACGTCTACGGATACCACGCGCTAGAAAAGCACGTAGCACAACACGGCGCCGAGGACGGCCATCGACAGGCCCCACGCCAGCAGCTGATTGAAGAACTTGCGCGTATCTGTGGTGCCCGCGCTTGCGATGCACAACGCACCGATTGTCGACAGCGGCGATACGTCCACCAGATGTCCACCGATGTTCATCGACATCGCGATGCCGATGGCGCTCGCACCCGGGAGCTGCGCGGCCAGCCCGGGTACGAGCGGAAGAAACGCCGGCAGCACGACGCCGGAGGTGCTGCTGTAGACGGACACGATGCCGGTGATCAGCGCGACGACGAACGTGACGGTGCCGGGATTCGACATTCGGGCGACCGTGGACACCATCAGGTCGAGTCCCTGAAAGCGCTCGACGAGCGCGATGAGCACGGTGACGCCGCAAACCATCATGATCACTCGCCATGGCATCAACTTGATGGCTTCGGCATCGTCGGCCGTGCCGGTGGCGACGAGCAGGACGGCCGCGACAAATGCCGCGAGGCCGACGTTGGCCTTGAGCACGAGCACGCTCAGAATGAGCACGGCGATCACGCCGAGCGTGATCCACTGCTTCGTCAAGAAGGTCTTCTGGCCCTCGGGATCGACCACCTCGACCGTGCGATCGCGCGCGAACAGCTTCAGGCCACCGAAGAGGAAGTACCCGGCGAACGCCATCAGCGCGTGAGCGCCCAGGTTGTAGAGGTACGCCTGCACCTCGAGTCCGGGCATCTGGTTTTTCGTCATGATGCCGGAGACGATGATGCCGGTCGGCGCGAATGGCGAGAGCGCGCCGGAGTTCGCGCCGTTGCCGACCATGATGGCCATGAGAAAGAGCGGGATCTTCGCGCGCGTCGCCGTCGCCATCGCGATGGGCGTCAGGAGCGCGGCGGTGGCGATGTTGCCCGGGCCCATCGACGAGAGCGCCGCGCCAAGGACGAAGAACATGATCGGGATGGTTCCCGCGTTGCCGCGACAGACGCGGACGGCGTGATGCGTGAGCTGTGCGAGCGTACCGTTCTGCTGCGCCATCGCAAACACCAGCGTGACGCCGGTCAGCGTGAGAAACAGCTGGCTGGGAAAGCCGCTCATCACCGTAGTCACCGGCAGGCCGCCCATGTAGACGCCGACGATCCATGCGAATGCGATCGACAGGACGCCGACGTTCAACCGGCTGAAGCAACTGATCAGGACGGCGATGGTCAGAGCGGAGACGGAAATCAGGGGGAGATTCATGGTGTCGGGGTGAGCAGATTCTGTACGAGTTCGGCTGCGTGGTACGCGCGAATTCCCGTGAAGTCGGCGATCTGCTGGCGGCAGGAGGTGCCGCTGGCCACGATGACGCCGCCGGCGCTCACGGCCCGCGCCGCGGGGAGGAGCCGGCGCTCGCCGATCGCCCGGGAGACGTCAAAGTGTTCCTTCATGTAGCCGAACGATCCAGCCATTCCACAGCAGCCGGCGTCGGGATCGACGACGGATGTGCCGGGAATTCGACCGAGCAGCGCCTTGGCGGTGGCAAGGTCGCCCATCGACTTCTGATGACAGTGTCCGTGCAGCAACACCATGGACGGACCGTTTCGGAAGGGCAGTGAGATCCGGCCCGCGCGGCACTCGCCCTCGAGCCAGTCCTCGAACAGCCGGGATCGCGCGGCCACTTCGCGTGCGCGCCGCCGGTCGTCGCCCGTAAGGAGATCCGGCGCGTCCTCCCGCACGGCGGAGAGGCAGCTCGGCTCGAGGAAAATCAGCGTGCCGCCGGCTTCGGCGATGCTGTGCAGCCGCGCTGCATTCTCGCGCGCCCGTTCGCGCGCCTCGCCGAGCAGGCCCTGCGAAATCAGGGGCCTGCCGCAGCAGATGTTCGGCGCCAATGTGGGCCGCTGACCCAGACGCTGCATCACGTCCAGCGCGGCGACACCGATCTCGGGGTGAAAGTGATTCGTGAAGGTGTCGACGAAGAGAGAAATGAGCCCGGGGCTCGTTTCTGCCTTGGGTCGTTGAAGAAACGAGCCCCGGGCTCTTAGCGTTTGTCCAGCAAACGCCGGCATCGTGCGCCGCCGATCGATTCCCAGCAGCCGCTCGTTCACCGTGCGCCCGAGTCCGGACCGCCCAATCGCATTCGCGACGGGTGCGAACCGGCTGCCCCAGCCGGCGAGACGATCGATCCGTCCGAGCGCGCGCGCTGACATCGGCGTGCCGCGCGTCTGCCAGTAGGACGACAGAAACTCGCTCTTCATCCGCCCGACGTCGACACCGACCGGGCACTCGCTCTTGCAGGCGCGGCATTCGAGGCACAGATCCAGGGCCGCCTTCACCGCGTCGTCCGCGAGTCCGGCCTCGCCAAGTTTGCCCGACAGTGCCAGTCTCAGTGCGTTCGCGCGCCCGCGGGTCGAGTGCGTTTCCTCCTTCGTCGCCATGAACGACGGGCACATCGTCCCCGACTGCGTCTTGCGGCAGGCGCCCAGCCCGCTGCACATCTCGACGGCGCCGGCGAAGCCCCCGTGCCCCGCGTAGTCGAACGTCGTCGCGACTTCCTCTGTGCGGTACGCCGCTCCGAAACGGAGATTGCTCGCGATGGGAGGCGCGTCGACGATCTTTCCTGGATTGAAGATCCCGTCGGGATCGAACGTGCGCTTGATCTCGCGGAACGCTTCGTAGAGCGTGTCGCCGAACATGCGGGCCATGAACGGGCTCCGCACGAGGCCATCGCCGTGTTCGCCGGAGAGCGCGCCGCCGTACTTCAGCACCAGATCGGCGACATCCGAGGCAAGGGACTCGAAGGTGCGAACGCCGTCCGCCGTCTTCAGGTTCACAACGGGTCGGACATGGAGACAACCAACCGATGCGTGCGCGTACACACCGGCCTCCGTACCGTGCCGGCTGACGATCCCGAGCAGCTCGCGGATGTAGTCGCGGAGCCGCTCCGGAGCGACGGCCGCATCTTCAACAAACGAAATGGCTTTCGCGTCGCCCCGCATCGACATCGACAGGCCGAGTGCGGCCTCACGCACGTGCCAGACGGCCTGCTGCGCGGCCGGCGTGATGGCGCGATGGCACACAATGCGAAGGCCACGCGCGCGCAGGTCGGTCTCGACGGCGTCGATCTTTGGAACGAGGTCTTCCACGCGATCGCCGGCAAACTCGACGCACAGGAGCGCCGCGGGCTCGCCCTGGACGAACGTCTCACGCAGCCGGTGGAGATCGGCGTTCATCTTCGTGTGATTGAGGATGAACGCGTCCATCGCCTCGACCGCCGACGGCTTGTGCGCGAGCACGATCGGCGTCGCACCGAGCGCGTCGAGCAGATCGTCGAATTGCACTGCCAGCAGTACCTTCGCTGCAGGGAGCGGAACCAGCTTTAGCTTTGCTTCGAGGACGATGCCGAGCGTGCCCTCGGAGCCGACGAACAGGCGGGCCAGATTGAATGGCCGGCCCGGAACGAACTCGTCGAGGTTGTAGCCTCCCACGCGCCGCAGGACTTTGGGGAATCGTCGCTCGATCTCTGCTGCGTGCGTGGCCGCCAGTTCGAGGACCTTCTGGTCGCAGGCCGACCCTCCATGGCCGGCCGTCGGCCTCTCCCGGCAATGCACGACACTCCCGTCCCCGAGCAGGACCTCGAGCTCGAGCACGTGATCGATCGTCTTGCCATATACGACCGACCGTGCGCCCGCCGAGTTGTTCGCGATCATCCCTCCGACGGTCGCGCGGCTCGCGCTGGAGATATCCGGTGCAAACCGGAGGCGGTGTTGCGCGAGCGCGCCGTTGAGATCGTCGAGCACAATGCCCGGCTCCACGCGCGCCCATCGCTCGACTGCATTCACCTCGAGCAGGCGATTGAAGTGCTTCGACGTATCGACGATGAGGCCGGCGCCGATGCACTGGCCGGCCTGCGACGTGCCGCCACCTCGCATCGTGACGGAGCAGCCATGCCTGCGGCAGGCAGCCACGATGCGGGCCAGATCCTCACGCGTCTTCGGAACAACGACGCCGACGGGCTGGATCTGGTACACGCTCGCGTCAGTTGAGTAGAGCGCGCGCGACAGCGCATCGAAGCGCACTTCGCCTTCGAGACTCGCGAGGTCGCGCGAGAGGGCCGTGACGTCGATGTGCCGCTCCATGAACGGCGCTGATTATGGCAGGTGACGACGGGTAACGACTGGTAACGACTGGTCCGTGGAACCTGCTTTGCGAGTCTCCAAATCGATTTGTTGGTAATCGATAGTTCGCTCTTCGGACCGGTCGTCACCGGTCGTCACCTGTCGTTACCGGTGAGATACGATTTCCCTCGTGCCAAATCTCGGCCGTCATTTCCTGCAGATACCGGGACCCACCAACACACCCGATCGCATCCTGCGCGCGTTGTCCGAGCCGACGATCGATCACCGCGGTCCGGCATTCGCCGCGCTCGGCCGCGAGGTGCTCGACGGCCTGAAGGGAATCTTCCGGACGACTCAGCCCGTCGTGATCTATCCGGCATCCGGCAGCGGCGCGTGGGAAGCATCGCTCGTGAACACACTCTCGCCGGGCGACTCGGTGCTGGCCTTCGACATCGGCGAGTTCTCGAAGAACTGGGCCGAGGTCGCGCGCCGGCTCGGTCTCGAGGTCGAGGTGATGCCGGGCGATTGGCGCCGTGGCGTGGATCCGGATGAAGTCGGCCGGCGGCTCGGCGCCGATACGAACCGTCAAATCAAGGCGTTACTCGTCGTCCACAACGAAACGTCCACGGGAGTGACGTCGCGTCTGCCAGAAATTCGCCGCGCGATGGACCGCGCGAATCATCCAGCGCTCTTGCTCGTGGACGCAGTCTCATCGATCGGATCGATCGATCTTCGTCACGACGAGTGGGGCATCGACGTCACGCTTGCCGGGTCGCAGAAAGGCCTGATGCTGCCGCCGGGCTTGAGTTTCAACGCGATCAGCGCGAAGGCGCTCGCCTCGTCGAAGACCGCGAAGCTGCCGCGCGCGTACTGGGCGTGGGACGCGATGTTGGCATCGAACGCCGGCGGCTATTTCCCGACGACGCCAGCGACGAACATGCTGTTCGGTCTGCGGGAAGCCCTGCGGATGTTGAACGAAGAGGGACTGCAGTACGTGTTCGCGCGACACCGCCGGCTGGCCGAAGCCGCGCGAGCGGCAGTGCGAGCGTGGGGTCTGGACATTCTCTGTGAGCGTGAGGACGAGTTCAGTCCGGTTGTGACGACCGTGATGATGCCCGCCGGTCACGACGCGGACGCGTTTCGGCAGGTTGTGCTCGATCGCTACAACATGTCGCTCGGATCGGGGCTCGGCCGGCTCAGAGGAAAGGCGTTTCGAATCGGCCACCTCGGCGATTTCGGCGACCTCATGCTCATCGGGACGCTCGGTGGTGTGGAGCTCGGACTCGCGGCTGCGGGCGTACCGCACAAGCCCGGTGGTGTGGCCGCGGCGATGTCGGCGCTCGCGGAGGAGCCGGCCCTGAGTGGCCGGCCTACGTTCCGGTGAACTTTGGCGGCCGCTTTGCCAGGAACGCCGACACTCCTTCACGGAAGTCATCGCTGGCATAACAGTCCGCCACTGCGTCGGCGACGCGGGAAGGGTCCCCGATGTGTTGTTCGCGCAAGGCAGACAGGGCAGCCTTGGCGGCCCGAATAGTGAGCGGGGCGTTCCGCTCGATCGCGGCGCAGAAGTCCTCCACCACGCCCTTGATCCGGTCAGGCTCCGCGATTTTCGAGACCGCGCCGCAGGAGACCGCTTCGGCGGCGCCGATGAAACTGCCCGTAATCAGCATCGAACAGGCGCGTCCAAACCCGAAATGGTCGACCAGCCGCGACGTGTTCTCGAACGAGAGCGCGTTTCCGAGCGTACGGGCGATGGGCACGCCGAATTTCGCGTCAGGCGTGCAGATGCGCAGGTCGCACGCGAGCGCGATCGCGCAGCCCCCGCCTGCGGCTATGCCTTCCACCTGCGCGATGGTTGGCACGCGCACGGTCTCGAGCCGTGCAACGCACGCCTCCAGGCGCCGCTCGTACGCAATGCCGTCTTCGCGTGAACGGAATCCCTCGAACTGACTGATGTCCGTGCCGGTGCAGAACGTCCCACCCGACGCTCGAATGACGAACGTGCGGATGCCCGCGTCCGCGTCAACCCGATCGCACGCCTCGACGAGCGCGTCGTACATCGCCCAGGTCATCGCGTTGCCGGCCTCGGGGCGGCCGATCGTGAAGAACGCTGTCGTGCCCTTCTGCGAGAATGTGGTCGGCGATGAGCTCATGGGTCAGCACAATCCTTACATGGAGGCCGGGTCAGGTGAAGGCCGGATCTTCAGACCCGGCAACTAGATGACACCTCTCTCCGGCATCCGCGTACTCGAGCTCGGCCAGGTCATGGCCGGGCCGTACTGCGCGATGCAGCTCGCCGATCTTGGCGCGGACGTAATAAAGGTGGAGCCGCCTGATGGCGATCCGGCGCGCTACATGGGCCAGCGCGTTGGGACCGACAGTACCGGCTTCGCGGCGCTCAATCGCGGCAAACGCGACATCGTCCTGGATCTGAAGACGGTCGACGGGCGAGCGGCGGTAAAGCGGCTCGCCGCGCGGGCGGACATCCTGATCGAGAACTTTCGTCCGGGCGTGATGGCCGCGTTTGGCCTGGACTACGCGGCAATCGCCGCCGTCAATCCACGTCTCATCTATGCGTCGATTTCCGGATACGGTCAGACCGGACCCGACGCCGGGAAGGGTGGTTTCGATCTCATCGCGCAGGGTGCGTCGGGTCTCATGTCGGTGACCGGCGAGCCCGGCGGCGCGCCGATGAAAACCGGCGTTCCGCTGACGGATCTCGGGGCCGGGCTCTTCGCGCTCGCCGCCATCCTCGCCGCGCTTCACCATCGTCACGTGTCGGGTCGCGGACAGTACATCGACACATCACTGATCGAGGCCGGGCTCGCGTTGTCGGTGTGGGAGTCGGCGGAACACTTCGCCGGAGCCACGCCGCAGGCGCTTGGATCGGCGCACCGTTTTCTTGCGCCGTATCAGGCGATCCGCTGCTCGGACGGGCACATCACGATTGGCGCCGGCACGGATCGACTGTTCGCCGCGCTGGCTCGTGCGCTCGGCCATTCGGAGTGGACGCGCGACGAGCGCTTCGAGGAAGCGGCCGCGCGCCTGCGCAATCGCGCGACTCTCATCGAGCTCATCGAGCAGGTGACGGCCGGTCAGCCGCGTGCCGTTTGGCTCACGCTGTTGTCGTCGCAGGGAATTCCGTGCGGACCGATCAACTCGTACGCCGAGGCGTTCGCGGATCCGCACGTGGCGGCACGCGGGATGGTCGTGGAATCAACGCATCCGACGCTGGGCACGACGCGCACGGTCGGGACGCCGATGAAGATGTCTGACACGCCCGCCGTCCCGAGTGGGCGCGCGCCTCAGCTGGGTGAGCACACCACGGAGGTGCTGCGCGAAGCGGGTTTCAGTGAGGACGAGATCGATCGAATCCGTACCGGGCCTTCGTAGGCGGCGGGTTTCAGCCCGCCGCGCGACCTAGCCCTGACGCCTGATGCCCAGCGCCACGCACAGCCATCCGACCGTCAGGCAGCCGAACCCGACGAACATCACCACCAGCGACTCCGCCGATGCGACGGCCACCTGCTGCCAGTTGATGGGCTGCGTAGCCCGCGAGATCCACATCAGTTCGTTGATGGCGCCTCCGCATGCGCCGCCCAGCGCTGCGAAGATCGCGGCCAGCGAAAGAGGTCGCATGAGGGCCAACCGGGCCTCGCTTGGTTTGATCGCGTACATGACGCCCACAAACATCGGGGCCAGGACGACCGCCATGCTCAGGAGGGCGAGGATGCCTGCGTTGGCGAAGGTGCTCATGGGCATGATCTGAATAACGAGCGAGACGGCCGGCCGTGACACGTGTCACGCCGCGCCCTGCCGTGCGTTAATAGGGTTGCGGGCATGGACTCTGAAGCGATTGTCGCGATGGTCGCCGGCTTGAGAGCGGGCGATACCGCCGCGTTCGACGCGGTCCACGCCGCATTCAACGGACGTCTCTTCACTTTTCTGATGCGCCTCTCGCGACGCCGTGAGGTTGCCGAGGACCTGCTGGAAGAGACCTGGCTGCGTCTCGTGGCACACGCACATCGGCTCCGGCCCGACACGCAGCTTGCGCCGTGGCTCTTCACGGTTGCGCGGAATCTGTGGATCAGCCATCAGCGCGCGCGGGCGTTCGAGGACTCGCAGGCATCGGGACTGCTTGGGCTCTGGCCATCCGGGCACTCCCATCCTTCGCCGTTCGAAGAAGCAGCCGTGAACGAAGCGGGCCGGCGGATCGAAGCCGCGCTCAATTCGCTGCCGTCGACATATCGCGAGGTGCTCCTGCTCGTCGGCGTCGAAGAATTCCGGCCGATCGAGGCGGCCGCGATCTGCGGCATTACCCCCGAAGCGTTCCGCCAGCGGCTGAGCCGGGCGCGGACGATGCTGGCGGAGCGATTGAATGGAAGTGAGGAGGCCGCGACCGCGGCCGCCTTGGGCGAGGTGTGGCCGTGATTGATATTGATAACGACGCACGCTCGGTGTCACGGCTGCTTTCGGATCTCGCGACGGCGGAGCCGGATGCCGCGCGGTCGCTTCGCACGCGTGCGAAATGCGCGGCGATGTTTGCGGACCGGGCCCGGGCCGCGAGCGCCCGCGAGCACCGGACCGCGTTCCGCCGCAGAATTATTGCGCCCGCGCTCGTAGGCGGCTTCTGCGTCGTCTACCTGTCCGTGATCGTGATGGCCGCCCTGCGGTGGCTCAGTTCTTCTTCGCGCCCAGTTTGACAACCGGAGGTTCTATGCGCCATTCGCTTCGCCGGCAGTTTGTGTTTCTGCGTGCCTGGGCACTCGGCTCGTCGCTCATGCTGGTCGTGGTCGCCCTCGCGGCGTTCCGGCAGGCGAGCGCGCCTGCCGAGATCACCGTTCAGCGGCTGAACGTCGTCGACGCGAACGGCACGTTGCGAATGGTGCTGGCCGGGAAAGACCGGATGCATCCGGGCGTGATGGACGGCGTGACGATCGATCGGCCGCGTCCCGTCGCGGGAATGTTGTTTTTCAACGACGAGGGCGACGAAGTCGGTGGCCTGACGTACACCGGCACCGTGGCCAACGGTCGCGGACGCGCAAACGCCGGCATCATGTTCGATCAGATCAAGCAGGATCAGACGGTCGGGATCAGCTACTCGGAATCGAACGGGCAGCGGTCGGCCGGATTCCAGGTCTGGGATCGATCAGACACTGTTCGGCTCTCGGAGCTCATCACGAAGCTCAACGCGGCGAACAAGCTGCCCGCCGGCGCCGAGCGCGACAAGGCGATTGCCGAGATCCGATCGACGGCGCCGCCCGGCCCGCGGCGTGTGTTCGTCGGCAAAACGCAGGACAAGGCCTCGGCGATCGTTCTTGCTGACGCACAGGGCAAGCCGCGAATCACGCTGATGGTGGATGCGACGGGGAACCCGCGGATCGAGCTGCTCGACGAGGCGGGGAAGGTGATCGCGCGGATTCCCGAGAAGTGAGCGTCTCAGACATCGAGCCGGTCGTCGTACGCGACGCGTTCACCGTGCTCGAGCCAGCGGCGAAGGACGCGCAGGTACATCGCCCAGCAGTGGCTCGAAATCCGGAAGTGTTCGTTCGCGCTCGGCCATCCGGTGTGGCGGAACCGCAGCCACGTGCCATCGCCGCGCGCGGCGAGTGAGAAGGCGACGCGCGTGTCGATCCAGTCCTGGTCGGCGACGGTCATCGTCAATTCGAATTCGCGGTTCGGGACGATGTGCGTGACGCGCGCCTGCCAGTCGTAGCCGGGACCGAATCCCAGTGAGTAGTCCGTGTCTTCCACCGGCTGGCCCGAGGACGTCTTTGTCCACCACTGGTCCAGGCCGGCGGGACAGCTGACGGCCTCGAACACGCGGTCGATGGGCGCGTTGATGGGCAGGTCCTGAAGAATGTCAGGCATGCGACAACCTACAACCTGCAACCATCAACCTGCAACGCTCCTTGCCCGTGCCTGACCGGTACTGCTAGATTTGGAAGGTTCTCGCCGCTGCGTTCGCCTTGCTGGGACGTCGTTCAACGGTAGGACACCTGCCTCTGGAGCAGGTTATTGGGGTTCGAATCCCTGCGTCCCAGCCAACTTTCACTCACTTCGTTCGCTCAAGTTGGCCGGGACGCCGATTCAGGCGCGCGGCAACTCGCCTGCGGCTCGCTGCCAGCGGGCACGAATCCCTGCGTCCCAGCCAATTCCTCAAGAACTCTCGAGATTACGAAGAGAATCGTACGAAAGGCCCTCGCGCCGTAAATGTCATTTTCGAGTGTCATTTCGATCATCGCTCGAGGTCTTGAGGTTTGACCTGTTCCGGAGAACCGCTGACAGAAGCCCTTGTGAACGAATCTGCCTGGTTGCTCGGAGTGTTCGGCGACAATCAGTCCAGTGGACTCAACTAGCGCGGTGATTCTTGGATTGGCAGGCGTTGCGTCGGCGCCTACTGCAAAGCTCTTTCTCGAAAAGTTGCTCGGACCAACCCTTGAAACAGTCGGTCAAGGGCTTCGTTGTCGGTACGGGTCGGCCTCTCCGATTGACGTCGCTTGGGGTCGCGTTCGTCACCGCTTGCAGTCCGCCCCAACGATAGTTTCTTGGTAGGAAACCTCACGCCAAGGATGGTCTCGCGCGACGAAGCTCAAACTGCTTTTTGCACTCCCGTGACATTGGGTCGGTATTCCACCACTAGTGTGCTCGCTCCGTAACGGCCAGTCCGTTCAGGACCTCAAGGTGTCTTTGTTCTGTATTGACTCTTTGGACTACTTGGCATAGCGTCGTCGCTACTATTTCTAGCTGACTGTGTTTTGCCCAGAGCTTGGCAATGACGGTCTCTTGAGGAGGCTGGAATGAGGGCTATCCGTAACATCACGTTCGTTCTCTTTGCCGTCAGCTGGTACCTGGCCGGCGGCACTCCCACGCAAGCGATGTCTGAACTGCCCGCTTGTATCTACGGCTGCGAACCGACTTTTCAGGAGTGCTGCGACGTATCAGGCTCGCAGCAAGAGGACTACACCACCTGCGACACGTACTGCAACGGCTGCAACTCGGTCGGAGCCCACTATCTTGGGTCCTGTGAGGCCGAAGTGAACGGCGACTATTACCCTGGTGAGCACTGCTGGTGCGGTCTGCTGGACTTGGCGGAATAGTCATTCGAAACTGGCGCCTGGTGTCCTGAGGGCATTGCATTCGTGTCGGACGACGCGAGCGGCCGTGCGCCTGCTGATCGGAAACCTGACGCGAGGTAGTGAGCCTGAGCCATAGCAGGAAAGCTCGATGCGCACGGATTCACCCCGTCGCGACAGGTTGCCCCGCGGACGGATGCCACTTGCCGTCGCACTGTTGATCGGACTCGCCGGTCTGGGGAAAGCCTGGGGTGCAGACCAGGTCCCCAACAATCCTCCGACTTCGGAAAGACGCGGTGCAATCAGCGGCATCGTGAGAGACGCTTCCAGCCGAGCGCCTCTCGAGGGCGCCTTGGTTCGCCTCGGCCCGCCGTCACAGGTCAGCGAGGGCCATCAACTGACTGATGCTCGGGGACGGTTCGTCTTCTCCAAGCTGTCGCCCGGGGCGTATTCGCTAAGCGTCACGAATGCGGGGTTTGCCGACGCTTCGTACGGTCATTCGACGAGCGTACTTGGCGCCAAGCTCATCATCGGTGACGGCCAGTGGTTCGACGGAGCCACAGTCAACATGGTCAGGCTCGGTACTATCGGCGGCCGCGTGGTTGACGAGCTGGGCGATCCGGTTGTGGGTGCTCTCGTGCGGACCTTCGCGAGATTGTCGATTGGCGCCAGAGAGTATCTCGCAAGCGGACCGGTGACACAGACCGATGATCGCGGTGAGTACCGATTGACGAATCTCTTGCCGGATCGGTACTTCGTAATGGTCCCTTCGGTGCAGAACAGCATTGCGACAGATGTGCTCGTTGGCGGAGCCGTCGCGGCGGACTCGCAGACCACGAAGTCACGGCCCCGGGCAGGTATGCAGTTGTTACCTGACGGACGATCAGCGCTTGTTCTTGGTACCTACGTGACGCCGCATGTAGGAAGTACTGGTCGAACGCATGCGTATCCCACCACTTTCTACCCGGGTGCTGCCACTGCAGAGGCAGCCGAATCGGTCGAAGTAGTTCCGGGAGGTACAGCCGAACGCATAGATTTTGCGCTTCGCCCGTTGCCCTCGGTTCGTGTGTCCGGCCAAATCGAAGGAATCGCTGACTATTCGGGGTTTGTTCTGCGACTCGTGCGCGCGGGCCTGGAAAGTATCGGAATCGGCGGAGAACAGGCGACCACTACCGTATCCCCATCCGGGAAGTTCACCTTCTTGAACGTCCCGCCCGGTCAGTATTCGCTGCTCGCGCCCGGGGCCACAGTTGAGCTGGTCATGCGATCGGCTGTTGCGGGACGCAGGTCAATACTGCCGACCGTGCCTGGGCTAGGTGCTTCAGCCTCTGGCCTTTCAGGCGGCTATCTTGGTCCCGGAGTTCCGGCCTCGTACAGTTCGCAACTGTCGAGCGAGATTCGCGATTCGCATGCCGGCTTTGGCCGCTTGTCAATTACCGTCGGCGACCGTGACGTGACAGGTGTGACTCTGCGGGTTGAACCCGGCGCGGTCATGAGGGGAGTTGTTGAGTATGACGAGTCGGTGGCGGCACCGGCGCGGGCCCTGGTCGAACTTATCCCGTCAGCGGCCAACTTCGACCTCGGCATTCGAACGACTGTCGCCGCTCCGTCCCGGGACCAGACTAGCCGGCAAGCGGCCTTCTCCCTTCCTGCGATTCCTGCGGGCGGGTATTTCTTGCGGCTGAGCATGCCGGCCGCCGCCGGCTCGATCAAAAGCATCTCTCTCAATGGAGTGGACTCCACCCGCCAACCATTGGCGCTCGCCTCGGGAGCCACTGTAGATGTTCGCGTCACAGTGACCGGCAAGATCATCACCGTGAAGGGACTCGTACGCGATCGCGCTGGCCGGCCCTCGCCTGGGACGACCGTGATGATCTTTGCGGCAGATTGCGCTCTGCGGCCGAATTGTCTCTTGGACCCGAATCTGTCCAGAACCGCAATCAGCTCGAGCGACGGTACCTACGAGTTGAGGGGCATGTCGCCTGGTGAGTATGCGATTGTCGCGCTCGATTCTGTCGCAGCTGACCGTCAGGTCACTCCTGAGCTTCTTAAATCCCTTGGTCCGCGATCAACGAAGCTGACCCTGGACTGGGGAGCTACCTTCACGGTAGACCTCGGCCCGTCGAGATGATCCGTGAAAGCGCTCTTTGCACTGGCATTTGGCCTTGTCCATTTCCTGGGATGGCCGTTCCCAACCGAATCGGCACAGACTGGACGCACCGGGCACGCGGCGGGTCTGGCCGGCCGGGTCACAGAGTCCAGTGCTCCCAATCGGCCCGCACGAGGGGCTGTTGTTACGTTGTCTAGCCCTTCGCTGCTTGACGGCCTGTCGGCAATCACCGATGAAAGCGGATCGTTTCAGCTCACTGAGGTGCCCGCCGGTTCCTTTCGCTTGAAGGTGACTAAACCCGGCTACATTCCTTCGGAGTACGGCGCGACGAGGCTCGGTGGACCGGGCGTCGTACTGAACGTCGCGGAGGGACAGCGGATTGATGGTATCGAGGTCGTGCTCACCCGGGGTGCGACGATATCCGGAACAATCCGCGACGCACGTGGTGCGCCGACCCAGAGTGCCTCGGTGTCGGTGTTCCGGGCAATGCGGGATGGCCAGTATTCGCACGTGGCCCCTAATGCAGTGACGGACGACCGGGGTAACTACAGGTTTTACGGTCTCTTACCAGGCAGTTACGTTGTCGCGGCGCAGTTTGCGAATTCATTTCTCATCGGTCCGAATCCCGCAGTTTCCGTCCCCGATGTTGACGCTGTTCGGCGGACGCTCGAGGGTCGCACCGACCCTGGCGCGGTGACCCCAGCCACGGTTGGCTTCGCGCCCGTGTATTACCCCGGCGTGCTCAGCACCTCCCTAATGGCGACCGTCACCGTGGGCCCCGGCGAGGAAAAGGCCGGTGTCGACGTCAGGATGATTCTGGGAAGCACGACCACCGTCGAGGGCTTCCTGACGCCTCCAGGCCTGCGAGCAAACGCCTCCGTGGCCATGTTGAGTACCGGCGCCGTGCTACCAGGATTACCGCCGGCCGCCTTGCCCAGACTTCAAGCGCCTTCGACGGCAAATGGTGCGTTCAGATTCACCAACGTCAGTCCTGGCAGCTACACCATCGTCGCCAAAGTGAAAGCGCCACGAGATCCGGCAATCCAGGGTTCGCAGGCTCGGGAGAGCCACTGGGCACGTGCCGATGTTCACGTCGCTGAGACCGCCGTGTCCGGCGTGGCGCTGAATCTCGAGCCGGCGATTCGGCTGACCGGTCGCGTGGTATTTGTTGGGACACGAGCAACCGTGCCGGCCACTCCCTCGCGCATGCAGGTTCTGGCATGGTCGGTTGTTGATCGACCATTGCGTCTGGCTGCTGCAAGTCAGTTCGGCGTGGCAACCGACGGCATCCCTTCGGCTGTCGCGGACGTTGCCGCCGACGGTTCCTTTGAGTTCGATGACCTCATTCCTGGTAAGTACACGTTTACCTTGGCGTCGGTTCCTACTTCATGGTCGGTACGATCCGCAGTCCTGAGTGGAAACGATGTACTCGATCAGCAAGTCACCGTCGACCGTGGCCTGTCGGATCCGTCGAGTCTGACGATCACACTGACCGATCGCCAGGCGTCGCTGGCTGGACAGCTTTACGCAGCGAATCCTCAAACGACTGAGTATGTGGTTGCGGTGTTTCCTGAGGATCGATCGCTATGGCGACCGGGATCGAGACGGCTGCGTATTACGCGGCCGGATTCCTCGGGGTCGTTTCTCTTCGACAACTTACCCGCGGGTGCGTACATGGTTTGCGTTCTTGCCGGGCTCGACGCCGATGAGGTTCTGGATGTGGCGCTACTCGAGACGCTGGCCCGAACTTCTGTGGCGGTGACACTCGTCGAGGGCAAGCGACAGATCCAGGATCTCCGCGTGCGCTGAGCGCCAGCGAAAAGGGAGGAAATGATGTTCTTCAAGCTCATGGCCGGCCTGTTGGTGCTGGCGGTGCAAACGCCGGGCCCTGTTCTGTCCGGAAGAATCGTCTTCGACGCGACGAGTGCCAAGCCGCCGGCAGACCTGACCCGCGTCTACATCGTGTTCGCTCGTCCCGAGGACAGTGGCGTACTCGTCAAGCTGAACGTAGGTCTGGTGGAGCGAACAGCGTTGCCTGGAGGATCTGTCGGAGCAGATGGCAGGTTCTCGGTGCAGGGCCTGAAACCAGGCACCTATTTTGTCAGCACTCTCTTTCTTCCCGCCCAGTGGCGGCTTCGCTCGGCCATATATGAAGGCACCGATGTCGCCGAAGCCGGCTTTCCGGTCTCCCTGCGCGGCGTCGGCGGAACCGGAGAATTGGTTCTGACATTCACAGACCGCAGTACAGCCATTTCGGGGGCCGTGCGAATGGCAGACGGGACAGAACCGGCCGCCGTAACCGTTCTTGCGTTTCCGCAGAATCGATTGATGTGGGGCTGGTCATCTTCGCGGACGAAAGTGGCGAAATTAGGGCCAGACTTCAGATATGTGGTTCGGGATTTGCCTCCAGGTCGCTACCTTGTCGCGGCCGTGACTGGTTACACAGCGAAGCAGAACACGGCCGAGTATTGGGAAAAGCTGTCAACCACGGCTGTGGCCGTTGTGCTGGGAGATGGTGATCAGCGCGTCGTGGACCTGACGGTCGGCAAGTAGCGAGCTGCTGATGTGACGTTGGTATCGCTGCGAAACACACGATAGCTGTCTCGTGCGAGGTTCGGCCGCTTCTGTTTGGGTTGCCTTATGACTGACAAGAATGTTTCCAGCGAGCGCCGACGTCCTTACTGGCGAGGAATACTCGACGTTCTCGCGACGATTGCAATGCTGACCGCGGCGCTGATCATGATCAAGTCTCAACTGTGGGCTCCACGCGCCCAGCCGGCTGGGCGCTCCGTAAGCCTGCCGAAGGAAAGTCTCTCTCTAGAGGGCGCTGCTGTGCGTGGGGTACCGACCGCAAAAGTGGGGATGCTCATGTTTTCAGATTTCGAGTGTCCGTTCTGTGCAAGATTTGCGCGGGAAACATTGCCAGCTTTGGAAAAGACCTTCGTAGCCACCGGCGATGTGCAGATCGCGTTCCGTCACTTGCCGCTGCAGAGGCACTCGCTGGCCAGGAAAGCAGCGGAGGCCGCCCAGTGCGCTGGCCGTCAGGGCAAGTTCTGGGAACTGCACGACTACATGTTTGTTGAGCGGGATCACCTCAAGCCAGAAGCATTCCTGGACGCCGCGCGAACGTTGGGCCTCCGCAGGGAGACGTTCGAGGCGTGTCTGGCAGGGCAGGCGACGGCGGAGGTCGAGCGGGATATGGCCGAGGCCGCGAAGTTGGGAATCACCGGCACGCCCTCCTTTGTCATCGGCGTCATTGACTCTGACAAGCGACTGCTCGCAAAGAAAATGATCGGCGGCGCCGCCGGAATTGACAAGTTTGCAGAGGCGATCGAGTTTGCTCGGACCCACCGATAGATCGCCGACATGACTGATTCCGCTCGCGCGAGTGCCGCGTGGTTCACTCCACGCGAGCGTAAACGCTCTCCCACTGATGATGGTCGCGATGCGCCGTCCCGCGACTGCCGCTGAAGGTGTCGACGAGCACTGTGAGTGCTTCGATCTTCGAAATGTCCAGCAAACGCCAGCCGATCGACGCCTGACCGGGTCGCGCCGGACCACGAAGTTGGTACACGAGCAAACGCTCGCGACGATTCAGTATTCCATAGTCGTGGGGCTCGGTGAGTCGTGCGACCCCGGCATACCGGAGTTCGACAAGGCGCCGGTTCGCGATCGCAAATCGAATTCGTGTGCCGAGATCGTCGGCCATAGTCGATCGTACATCCACGTCGAGTTGTGCCGAAATGATCCTGGTGCAATTCTCGACAGGGACTAGAATCCTGCCTTGATGGTTGCGGAGCAACGGAATCGCCGATTCTGGTTGGAGACGGCGATCATCTTCGCCGCGTGGGCCGTCTTTGGATTGCTCGTGGCCAACCAGAGCACCATGCTGTCGTCGCTGGGCGGGCGGGACATGCCGTGGATAGTGGCCCTGCGGCCCGCACTGCTGGACGCTGTTCTCTGGGCGCTCACCACCCTCGCCATCTTCTGGCTGGCTCGCCGGTTTCCCATCGAGCGGGGGCGAGTGCTCCAGGGGATTGCGGTCCACCTCGTCGCCGCCGTCGTCATCGCGCTCGCGCGCACCGGCGTCATGGTCGTGCTTGGCTGGTATTTGCCCTGGGTCCGCGTGCAGCGGGTCTTCAGTATGCAGTTCTGGGGAACGTCCAGCCAGAACTTCCTCTTCTATGCACTCCTGCTCGGCATCGGGCACATGGTGCTCTACTACCGCCGCTATCGCGAGCGCGAGCAGGCGGCGGAGCAGTTGGCGAGAGGCCTCACCGAGGCGCGGCTGCAGGCGCTGAAGATGCAACTGCAACCGCACTTCCTCTTCAACACACTGAACGCAATCTCTGCGCTCATCCCCGCCGAAGCGAAGCCCGCCAGACGGATGGTCGCCCGCCTCGGCGACCTCCTGCGCGTCACGCTCGAGCACGAGGAGACTCAGGAGGTCACGCTGCGCGAGGAACTGGCGTTTCTCCAGCCGTACCTCGAGATCGAGCAGGCACGCCTGGAGGACCGGCTGACGGTCGTGATGAACATCGCGCCAGAGACTCTGGATGCACGCGTGCCCCACCTGATCCTGCAGCCGTTGGTGGAGAACGCAATCCGCCATGGCATCGCGGAGCGCATCGAGCCGGGGAAGGTGGAGATATCCGCTTCCCGCGGACCGGACGATCGATTCCTGCAGCTGGAAATCAGGGACGATGGGCGTGGCGTGGATCGGAACAACGACGTCAGGGCCCGGAGGGGCGTCGGGCTGACCAACATCCGCTCGCGCCTGGAACAGCTCTACGGCGGCGAGCATCGCTTCAAGCTCGAGAATCAAGCCGCGGGAGGCGTGCTCGTGCAGATCACCCTTCCATTCCGCCGCGCAGAAAAGGGCGAGAAATCCGCCCCATGACGATCCGCGCCGCGATCGTCGACGACGAGCCGCTGGCGCGTCGCCGCATCCGCAACCTGCTCAAGGAAGCACCGGATGTCGAAGTCGTCGCCGAATGCGCGAACGGCAAGGACGCGATCGAATCCCTCGAAGATTCCCGACCGGATCTGCTCTTCCTGGACATTCAGATGCCCGAGATCGACGGCTTCGACGTGCTGCAGGCGATAGGCGTCGGCCGTGTGCCCGCGGTGATCTTCGTGACCGCCTACGACCAGTTCGCCCTGCGCGCCTTCGAGGCTCATGCACTGGACTATCTGCTGAAGCCATTCGACGACGAACGATTCGGGGTGGCGCTCGAGCGGGCGCGCGCGCGAATCCGTCAGCAGCAGGGAAGCGATCTGGACCGTCGCCTGAAGGCGTTACTGGAGAACGTGCGTGGAGATCACGGCTACCTCCGCCGGCTGGTCGTACCTTCAGGTCACCGCAACATCTTTGTCCGAACCGAGCACATCGACTGGATCGAGGCCGAACGGAATTACGTGCGCCTGCACGTGGGTGGTAAGTCGTACCTGTTGCGCGAGAACATGACCCGGATTGCGGCCGCACTGGATCCCGCGACGTTCCGCCGGATCCACCGCTCGACCATCGTGAACGTTGAGCGGATACAGGCCGTGGAATCGCTGTTCCATGGCGACCACCTTGTCGTGCTTCAGGACGGGACGAAGCTGACTGCGGGCCGCAGTTACCGCCGGAGCCTGCACGCCATCCTGGGAAAGAAGGACTGAGCGTCGTTCGTACCCGCTCTGGCGCGTTTGGTACCAATCTCGTTGTCCAGGGCCGCTGGATTGCGTCTCATGCGTCATGCAGATAGGCCCGGTCAATCGTCGAGAATTCCTTGGAACCCTCGGTGCCGGCACGGCGCTGGCGCTCACTCCACAGTTGCTCCGCGCATTTGAGCAGACGGGCGGGAAGCTCATTCAGCGAGCCATTCCGTCTACCGGCGAAATGGTGCCGGCCCTCGGACTCTCGTTCAGCAACCACCCGGGGTGCGCGGATCACGCCGCGCTCACACAGGTCCTCAAGGCGTTTGCCGATGGGGGAGGCAGAGTCTACGACGCGATGCACGTCAACCCGGCATCGGAGCAGTTCCACATCACTGCGGCCACCGAGCTCGGGATTCAGAACAGGCTGTTTTGGTCGACCCGCGCGACCCCCGGCAACGTCGGGCTGCAGGCCGGCACCGTGAACACGCACGTTGATTCGTTGTTGGCGAGGCTCAAGGTGTCGAAGATCGATCTGGTCATGCTGCCGACCGTGGCTGATGCGGCCGTCCTCGCCGCGCTGAAGGAGGAGAAAAAGGCCGGGCGCGTCCGGTACATCGCTGTGCAAACGATTGTGGTGAAGTCCCAGGCCGCACAGCTCGAGGCGATCATGCGGAATGAGCCAATCGATTTCATCGGCGTCGACTATGACGTGAGCAATCGCTTCGCCGAAGACAAGATTCTGCCGCTCGCCCAGGAACGGAAGATCGGCGTGATGGCGTTCTTCCCCCTCAGCAACTCTTACGGAATGAGTTGCACGGGCAGCACGCAGCTCTTCAAGCGCGCTGGCGACAGACCTCTTCCAGAGTGGGCCGCGGATTTCGACGCCAAAACGTGGTCGCAGTTCTTCCTCAAGTACGTCATCAGCCACCCGGCCGTTACCGTGGCTCGCCCAGGGACGACCAAGCCGGCGCACATGATCGAGAACATCGGCGGCGGCATCGGTCGCCTGCCGAACGAGGCGATGCGGAAGCGGATGGCGGAGTTTGTCGATGCCCTCCCTCCAGCTCCGCCGCCGCCGGCGGGCCCGCCCCCGCTTCCACCGGGGATTGCGCTGCCCGTCGCCGTGATCGAGCGGTACGTCGGCGAGTACACGGCGGCGTCCGGATTCACCGCGACCTTCCGCCGTGAGGGGGACAGACTCCTGGTGAAGCCGGGCAACAACCCGGAGGTGCCACTTCTCGCCCGGTCGGAGACGCGCTTCCAGGATCCTCGGGGCCCCTTCTTCGAATTCCAGCTCGACGCCCAGGGCAACGTGACCGGTGCGATTCTCGAGCAACAGGGAGCGCAAGGCGTTCAAAAGATCCCGCTGACGCGAAAGTAGATCGCGAGTCCGAGCGCGCAAGCGCGAGCGGTGAGCGTCCGGAGACAGGGCGCGGGGGTGGGGCCCCGCGCAACCTAAGAATGGTGACATCAATGATCAACCGTCGCGAATTTATCGGAATCACGGCCGGCGCCGGCGCGTTGGCCCTCACGCCGGAGCTGCTCCGCGCATTTGAGCAGTCCGCCGGAACGCTCATGCAGCGAGCCATCCCATCGTCCGGTGAGAGGCTCCCGGTCATCAGCTTCGCGCCACGGCCGCCTGTGGATCCCGCCGGGTACAAGGAGGTCCTCAAGACGCTGCTCGACAACGGCGGCAAAGTCGTCGACGTGCTGCACGGCGGCCCTGCGGTGGAGGACGGCGTCCGAGCGGTTATCAACGAGCTCGGGATTCAGAACAGGATCTTCTGCACGACGCCCTTGAACATCATGCCCGCCTTCGTGCCAGGGGCGCCGCCGCCGAAGCCCGATCCCGCCGCCACGAAAGCGGCGCTCGAGGAGAAGCTCGCGAAGTTCAAGGCATCCAAGATTGATCTGGTTCTGGTGTCGGCCGCCGCCGCAGTTGACGAACCGGGGCACCTGGCCTTCCTCAGGCAGATGAAGAAGGAAGGGCGGGTCCGGTACATCGGCGTGCACGAGCTGCTCTTCCCGCCGAACATGCCGAGCTACCCCTACCCGCCGACCTCCAAACTCGAGGCGGTCATGCGCAACGAGCAGATCGACTTCATCGCGACGGACTACTCGGTGGGCGACCGCCGCCTCGAGGAGACGATCCTGCCGCTCGCGCAGGAAAAGAAGATCGCCGCGATGGCGTACTTCCCCTTCGACCGTGGTCGCATCTTCCAGCGCGCGAGCAGCACGCCGCTTCCGGAGTGGGCCGCCGAGTTCGACGCGAAGACGTGGGCGCAGTTCTTCATCAAGTACGCACTCAGCCATCCGGCCATCACCGTGGTTCGGACCGGTACCACCAAGCCGGCGCACATGCTCGAGAACATCAACGCCGGCATGGGCCGCGTGCCGAACGAGGCGATGCGAAAGCGCATGGCGCAACTCGTGGATTCGCTCCCGCCGACACCGCCGCCCGGGCCACCACCGGAAATCAAGCTTCCGCCGGCCGTCCTCGATCGCTACGTTGGCGAGTACACGGCGGCGTCAGGATTCACGGCGATCTTCCGCCGCGACGGCGACAAACTGATCGTGAAGCCGGGCAACAACCCGGAAACACCCCTCATGGCCCGGTCACAGACCCGGTTCCAGGATCCCCGCGGGCCTTTCTTCGAGTTTGAGCTCGACGCCCAGGGAAAGGTGCTCCGTGTCTTTCTGGATCAGCAGGGTCCAAATGGCGTGCAGAGGATCGTGCTGCAGCGGAAGTAAGATCGCGAACCCGAGCGCGTAGCGCGAGCGGTGAGCGTCCGAAGACGCTGCGCGGGGGTGGGGCCCCCGCGCCGAGTAGAACAAAGACCGCGTAGCGCGAGCGGTGAGCGTCCGTAAGACAGGGCGCGGGGGTGAGGCCCCATGCGAAATTAGAAAAAAGATGAACAGACGAGCCCTCGTTGGTTGCAGCTTGTTGGTTGTTGGTTGGCTGGTGGTCGCGCTGGCGCCAGCCAGCGCCCAAACCAGCACCGACTGGCCACAGTGGCGCGGCCCGACGCGCGATGGTTCCATTCTCGCCGCCCTGCCCGCCCAGTGGCCGGCAGCGCTGAAGAAACGCTGGGAGATTCCGGTCGGCGCCGGGCATGCATCCCCAGTGGTATTCGGCAATCGGGTCGTAGTGATCGCCCGTCAGGGCGAGCAAGAGATTGTCCGCGCGCTCGATGTGGCGTCGGGCAAGGAGATCTGGCGCGCGGCGTACGCCGCGCCATACAGCATCAATTCGGCCGCATGGGCGCACGGCGCCGGCCCGAAGTCCACGCCGGCCATTGCCGGCGGCCGCGTCTTCACGTTCGGGATCGGCGGCATTCTGTCCGCGTTCGATCTCGCGACCGGCAAGCTCATCTGGCGACTACCGGCGCCCACCGTGCTACCTCAGTACGGAACGGCCACGTCGCCGCTCGTTGACGGCACTAGCGTCATCGCCCACGTCGGCGGATATGAGAAGGGCGTACTGACGTCATTTGACGCGGCCACCGGGAAGCCGCGCTGGCAGTGGAACGGCGACGGGCCGGGATCCGGGTCGCCGATCATCGCGACGTTCGGTGGCGTTCGTCAGGTGGTTGCGCAGACGCAGAAGTTCGTGGTCGGCTTGAATGTTTCTACGGGCACGTTGCTGTGGCAGCTGCCGTTCACGACCGACTTCGATCAGAACGCGTTCACACCAATCGTCTTTCAGGACCTTCTGATCAACGGCGGAATCGACCAGCCCCTCACCGCGATCCGGCCGAAGCTCGCTGGTGGCACGTGGATCGTCGAGACGGTCTGGACCAATCCGCAAACACCGATGTTCATGAGCTCGCCGGTGGTCATCGGCGGGACGATCTATGGCCTCACGCCGCGGAGCCGTGGCCAGTTCGTCGCGATAGACGCGAAGAGCGGCAAAACGCTTTGGAACACACAGGGGCGCGAGGGTGAGAACGCATCAATGCTGGGCACCAGCGCGTGGCTGCTCGCTTCGACAACGGACGGCAACCTGGTTGTCGCGCGAGCAAACCCTCAGAAGTACGAAGAGGTGCGCCGGTATCAGATCGCGCAGTCGGCGCTGTGGGCGCATCCCGCCATCACCGGCAACTCGATCATCGTCAAGGACGTCGACAAAGTGATCTGCTGGGGCTTCTAAATCGTGCGCACACCCGTCTGGGCCGCGCGCGCCGTATGCATCCTCGCGCTATTGGTTTGCGCGTGTGCAGACCAGAAGACCCCGACAGCCCCTGGAGCTCCTGTTGACTTGAAGTCGTCCCTCTCGGCGGCATTCGACGCTTTTGCGATGCCGGGCAGCAGCGCATGCTCGATATCCGTCAGCCAGCACGGGCAGGCAGTTCTCGAAAAAGGACGCGGACAAATTGCTCCGGGACTCGCGGCGTCCGGCGATTCGCGCTATCGCATCGCCTCGCTGACCAAGCCAATCACCGCGAGCGCCGTTCTCGTGAGCGAGCAGGCCGGCCGGCTTCAGCGCGGCGACAAGGTCAATCGATTCCTCGCATATCCGGAGCCGGCGCCAACCATCGACGAGCTGATTAAGCACATTCCTGGCCTGCCGAATTATCTGGAGACGCCGGCGTACCAGAGCGGACGTACCTCTCCTACGACCGTGGAAACCCTCTTGGCGCTCATCCAGCCTTGGGACGGTGTTCGGCGGCACCAGTACAGCAATTCGCACGCGATACTTTCGGGCGCCGTACTTCAGAAAGTGAATGGGCTGCCATATGAAGACGTCGTGCAGCGTGACATCTTCGGCCCGTCCGGGATGTCGCATTCGTCGTTCATGCTCCCGCCCGGATCATTCCCTTCGTCGACGCATCCGTCGTGGGTCTATGCCGCGGGCGGCGTCACGTCGACCGCCGCCGACATGAATCGTTTCAATCAGGCACTCTTGAGCAACCTCTTCGGGTTCGGCGCGGTCGAGAGCTTCGACCGCAGTGCGGGCGTGACAAGCTTTGGCATGGGGTCGGGCGTGAAAAACGGAGACCTTGGCTTCACGCACGCGGGCGGCCTCGACAACTACAGTTCATTCAGCATCATGTTCCCCGCCGATCGATCCAGCGTGGTCCTTCTCTGCAACTTCAACGACAACAATCCTGACCGTCTGTTTAACTTCGTGATGGGCATCAGGAGCATTCTGCTAGGGCAGTGAACTTCTGTGGCACGATCCGGGTCGAATGACTCGCCCACTTCTCGTCGTTGGCGTTCTGGCGGTCGTCTCGGTTTCAACGTTTCAGGCCCAGCAGGCCGGGGGCGGTGCTGGTCAGCCCGGGACGACATGGACCGAGTCGCGGATGCGCGAGGTGATCGATGTCGCGCGGGTCGGGCGGCGGCTCACGCCGAAGGCCTGGCCAAACGGCGCAAAGGTCGCCGTGTTGCTGAGCTTCGACACCGACACCGAAGCGCCGCTGCTCAGAGACGGCACGACGTCACCGACGTCTCTTTCGGCGTCCGACTACGGCGCACAGAGCGGAATGCCCCGCATCCTGTCGATGCTCGACCGGCACCAGATCCCGTCGACGTTCTTCATGACCGCCGTGGATGCGATGCTGCACCCCGAGATGGTCGCCGCGATCAAAAAGAGCGGCCGGCACGAGATTGGCGTTCACGGCT
The DNA here is from genome assembly GCA_035606665.1 of Vicinamibacterales bacterium. Lineage (GTDB taxonomy): Bacteria > Acidobacteriota > Vicinamibacteria > Vicinamibacterales > SCN-69-37 > DASUGC01. The sequence goes on from DATNEY010000009.1 coordinate 324,690, forward strand.
GGATTCATGAGACACCGACCCGGCTCTCTGCTGAGGAGGAGGAGCGGTTGCTCGATCAGGCCATCGAGTACCTCACCAAGGTCAGCGGAAAGAAGCCCGTCGGCTATCGCGCGCCGTCGTGGGCGTTCAGCAGCTCGACGCTGGATCTCATTCTGAAGAAAGGCTTCCTGTACGACAGCAGCCTTCAGGCACTCGATGAACCGTACGAAGTGATGTCGCGCGGCAAGAACACCGGCCTCATCGAGCTCGCGATCGACTGGACGCTTACGGAGACGCCGTTTCTCGGCCAGAACGGCCGGATGGCCGTGCCCGAGCTGCTCTACAAGCTCTATCGCGACGAGTTCGACGGCGCCTACAAGGAAGGCACTCTTTTCGTGCTGACACTTCATCCGTATCTGAGCGGCCACCGCGCGCCCATGAAGCATCTTGAAGAGTTCGTCGCCTACATGAAATCAAAGCCGAACGTATGGTTTGCAACCGGCGCGCAGATTGCGGACTACGTGAAGACGGCGACTCCGCGATGACATCCCGAGCCCGACACCCTACTTCACTCTCTTGGCGAAGTCTTCCGCGGTCCTCGCCACCAGATCCGAAAACGCTTTGGCGTCCATGCATGTCACGCAGCGCGGATTGACTGGAAGCGCGGGATTCAAAGGACGTCCGAGGTTCTGCCGGTGGTTGTGAAGGAAGAGGTCTGGAGCCTGCAGCGCCTTCAGCGCCTGCATCGTCCTCCACGTGTCTTCGATGACTGTGGGATGCCTGGGATTTCCGGCGAGCTGCACGCCATCGTTCGGGACTTCACCGCCACGAAACGCGACCGAGTAGGCTCTCCCGTTCTCCTGGACAGTGGTCATCCACATGGTTGCGCCCTGGGTATGTCCCGGCACCCACAGGGCGCGCAGCGTCACGCCGCCCAATGAGACAGTGTCGCCGTCCTTGATGACGCGATCCACGTGAACCGCGACCAAGCCAGGAAATCCTCCCGCCGAATTGTCCTGACCGGCTTCGAGCGCCGCCGCATCTCCGCCGAGCGCTACCACCTGGGCACCAGTCAGCTTCTTCATCGCCGCGTGCCCCTGAACGTGGTCGAAGTGTGCATGGCTCGAGATGATGATCTTGATGTCCTCGACTCTGAATCCCAGTTTCTTCACGTTCGAAACGATGACCCCGTGCATCTCATTCGTACCGGTGTCATGCAGGATGTGTCCTTGCGTGGTGGCAATCAGATAGGAGCCATACTCGCCGCCCACCCAATAAATGTTGCCGATGATTCGGAAACCTTCTGGGGGCGGAGTCTGTCCTTGAACCGGCGCAGCGGCCACCGCCGCGACAAAGCCTATGAAAGCACTCAGCAACAGACGCGCACTGATTTGTTGCACAACCCCTCCCTGAAGGATGGTGCCCAGCATAAACGGGTTGTAAGGTATGCACTATGCGAACCTCACACACGCTCCTCGGAAGCGTTCTACTCGGGTTAGTGATCGCCGTTCCCATGCTCGCGCAGCAGGCGCCATCCGCCCCTCAAAGGGCCGGAACACCGCAGGCAAAGCCTGAGGAAACCGAGGTGTGGGAACCAGTACCGAAGTCGGTCGCGCCAGGCGCATTAGACAGCGCGCCGCCAGCCGACGCGATTGGGCTCTTCGACGGCAGGAATCTCGACGAGTGGGTGAACACGAGCACCAAGGCGCCGGCCGGATGGACGGTGGGTGAGGGTCTGCTCACGGTCAACAAGGCGCGCGGCATCGGCAACATCGAGACGAAGCGCAAATTCAAGAATTATCAGCTCCACATTGAGTGGCGCGTGCCTGCGGCTATCACGGGCACTGGTCAGTCACGCGGCAATAGCGGCGTGTTCCTCGCGTCCACCGGATCCGGCGACGCCGGCTACGAGCTGCAGATTCTGGATTCGTTCGACAACAAGACGTACGTGAACGGCCAGGCCGCCGCGATCTACAAGCAGTCGGTTCCGCTCGTGAACGCGTCGCGCAAGCCAGGCGAGTGGCAGACGTACGACGTCATCTGGACGGCGCCGACATTCAACGCCGACGGCACGCTCAAGACGCCGGCGTATGTCACGGCGCTTCACAATGGCATCCTCGTTCAGAACCACTTCGAGTTGAAAGGCGAAACGGTTTTTACTGGCAAGCCTTTCTACAAGGCCTACGACCGCGCGCCGATCAAGCTCCAGGCCCACGGCGATCCGAGTCCGGTGATCAGCTTCAGGAATATCTGGGTGCGAGAGCTGCCATGAGTCCAATATAGGCACGCACCGTGTCCTTTCGTGTAATAGCGCTCGTCCTCGCACTGGTGACAACGCAGTCGGTCCCGCCGGCCAGAGTCAGCGACGCCTGCGGCGATCTTGCGGTTTCGCTTCGCTGCACTGAACTCGTGCCGGTGCCAGCAATGCGATACGCGTCGGGCGTGCTGGTGTTGGAGGCGCGTCCTTCACCGTTTGGCGTCGCGGTTACCGCAGAGGGCGTTCCGCGCATCACGCCGGTCGTCACCCTGTCGAATTTGCCACCAGCGTCGTCGCTCGGCCGCTACTCGACCTACGTCGCGTGGGCTGCGTCCATTGCCTTTGGCGACGAAGTTCGGCTCGGCGAAGTACGCAATGGCACGACACGCCTCGGCGAGCTCGCGATGCTGCAATTTCGCGTGTTCATTACGGCTGAGACAACAGCGACGCCATCGCGGCGGTCGGGAGCATTGGTCATGCGAGGCACGTCGCCATCGGCTCGGCGACTCGCGCATCGGGATGTGCTGTCGCCGACATCGCCGGGCCTTCAGCGCGGAGAAACCTCAGCTATCAGCGACGATCACACCGCGCACGCGGCACTCGGCGCCGTGCCGACGGCATCAGGTGAGGTGATGTGGCGCGTGCCGCCCATGGGCAACCTGCCGATGATGCCCGGCATGGGCGCGATGCGGCCATCGGTCGGACCGTACCTCCCGACCGCAGCCGACATCTCGCGCGTGCCCCTGGCGCGGCCGCGCGAAGTAAAGACGCTCGCCGACGGCGATCTTCTCGAGCTCGACGCACAACTCGTCCGTCGCACCATCCGCGGACGCACGTTGCTCATGTTCGGATTCAACGGGCGGTATCCCGGCCCGCTCATTCGCGTGGCGCAACGCTCGACCGTGCGAGTGCGATTCACGAATCATCTCGACATGCCGACGGCTGTCCACTGGCACGGGCTGCGGCTGGACAATCGCTTCGACGGCGTTCCGGGCGTCACACAGGACCCGATCGCCCCTGGAGCGACGTTCGAGTACACGCTGACGTTTCCCGACGCAGGCATCTACTGGTATCACCCGCACCTGCGCGAAGACATCCAGCAGGACCTCGGGCTGTCGGGGAACATCCTCGTCGCTCCTGCCGCCCGCGACTACTACGGCCCCGCTCACCGCGAAGAAGTCGTGATCCTCGACGACCTCCTCATGGATGACCGCGGTCTGCTGCCGTATGGACGCGAGGCGCCGACGCACGCGCTCTCCGGCCGGACAGGTAACGTCTTTCTGGTCAACGGCGAGGCCGACTACCGCCTCGCGGTTCGCCGCGGCGAAATCGTGCGCTTCTACCTTACGAACGCGTCGAACACACGCACCTACAACCTGTCATTCGGCGGCGCGCGCATGAAAGTCCTCGGCTCGGATGTCGGCAAGTTCGAGCACGAAGCCTGGGTCACGAGCTGTGTCCTCGCTCCCGCCGAACGCTACATCGTCGACGTGCAGTTCACCGCCGCAGGCGAGACGCCAATGGTCAGCGCCGTGCAGTCGCTCAATCACATGGCCGGCAATTTCTTCTCTGAGCGCCACACGCTCGGGCGGATCACCGTGGCTGAACAGCGCGCCGTACCAGACCTGTCTTCAGCGTTCGCCACGCTTCGCAAGAACGTTGACGTGGCCGCGGACCTTGCCCGCTATCGTGGAGCGTTCCAGCGACCGGTCGACCACGAGCTGCATTTGACGATGCGCGCGAGGGACTTGCCGCAAGCGGTGCGGACGATGCTGCAAGGGCCGACGACGCCGGTGGAATGGAACGACGGCATGCCGATGGAGAACTGGATCGCGACCGGGCGCGAAGTGACATGGACCCTCGTCGAGCCGAAGACGAAGCGCGAGAACATGGACATCGCCTGGCGCTTCGCCGCCGGGGACGTCGTCAAGATTCGCCTGTTCAACGATCCGGCTTCGCTCCACCCGATGAGCCATCCCATCCACATCCACGGCCAACGATTCCTGGTCCTGCGGAGGAACGGCGTGGTCAACGCGAACCTGGTCTGGAAGGACACGACGATGGTTGCCGCCGGTGAGACCGTCGATATCCTGCTCGAGCTCTCGAATCCAGGCCGGTGGATGATTCACTGTCACATTGCCGAACACCTCGGTACGGGCATGATGTCTGTGTTTCAGGTTGAGCGGCGATAATCAGGGCCGGCGTCTGGCGCCGGGGTGGGAGGAACATATGCAGCGCGTAGTGACCAGCAGCCTCGCGATTGTTGCCTTGAGCCTTGCCGTCGGGGCCGCATCGCAGACTCGCCAATTCGGCAGACAGGTTGCGCCCCTGCTCTCCGTCAACGCACCGGTCGTGGCCATCACGCACGCCACGCTCATCGATGGGACGGGCGCGCCGGCGCGGAGCGACCAGACCGTGGTCTTCAGTGACGGCAAGATCACGGCAGTTGGTCCCTCGGCCAGCGTGGCTGTTCCCACGGGGGCGCAGGTTATCGATGCCACAGGTCACACCGTGACGCCAGGCATTGTCGGCCTTCACGACCACATGTATTACGGCTCGCCGGTGGGCGGCTCGATGCGGCCGATGCTTTACAGCTATCCGCGCCTGTTCCTCGCCGGTGGCGTCACCACCATTCGCACCACGGGCAGCGTGGACTCCTATCAGGAACTGAACATCCGCGAGGCGATCACGCGCCTCGAACAGCCCGGGCCGGAGATTCACGTCACGGGTCCGTACCTGCAAGGCCCGGGCGGCGGCATCGGCGCGATGCATCCGCTCAAGGGACCGGATGATGCGCGGCGGATGGTTCGCTACTGGGCGGAAGAAGGCGTCACATGGTTCAAGGCGTACACGCAGATTTCGCGCGCGGAGCTTGGCGCCGCCATCGATGAAGCTCACAAAGCCAAAATCAAAGTAACGGCGCATTTGTGCTCGGTCGGCTTCCGCGAAGCCGTGGCACTCGGCATCGACAGTCTCGAACACGGGTTGCTGACCAACAGCGAGTACTGGCCCGGCAAGAAGCCTGATGAATGCCCGTCAGCCACTGACGTCGAAATCTACGGCACTCTCGACGTCGAAAACGGCGCGGCGGTCAAGCAGACCATCGACGACATGGTGAAGCGCAACGTCTCGTTGACCTCGACGCTGGCGGTCATGGAGTTGTCGTCACCGTCCCGCATCCCGCTCGATCAGCGCGTGATAGACGTCCTGCATCCCGACGCCGCGAAGGCGATTCAGACGTGGCATGCCAACGGTCAGAAGCGGGACGACAAGCCCCAGCAGGCGCTGCTGAAGAAAGCGATGCAGTTCGAGCGCCGATTCGTGGCTGCGGGCGGTCTGCTCGGCGCCGGCTCCGACCCGTGCTGCCTCAGCGTCGTCGCGGGTTACGGCGACCATCGCAACTTCGAGCTGCTGGTGGAAGCGGGGTTCACGCCCGAACAGGCCGTGCAGGTCATGACCGCCAACGGGGCGAAGATTCTCGGCATCGACAAACGCGTCGGGACGATTACGACCGGGAAGCAGGCAGACCTGCTCGTCATCAAAGGCGATCTTTCGAAGGACCCGACAGCGATTAAAAAGATCACCACGGTCTTCCGCGAGGGTACCGGCTACGACCCCGAGCGGCTGCTCAAGACGATTCGCGGGCTCATCGGCGTCCGCTGACGGCCCTGAGGGTTTGCGCGAGCGAACCCTCAGAAGTACGAAGAGGTGCGCCGGTATCAGGTCGCGCAGTCAGACCTGCACTTCGACCATGCGCGCACGAAAGCGCCGCTCCAGTATCGGGGCCTCCTTGCACGCGTCGGTTCCGTCGTCGCTCAGCAGCTGCAGGGTCATCTTTCCCTTCGTCGCGTCGATCACAATGAGCTCCTCCGGCTTCAGGTCGCTGATGTCGTCTATGAGAATCGACGGCTCGACGTCGGGCCGTCCATCCCACAGGTACAGCCGGAACAGTTGTTCGTCGTTGAAGGCGCCAGCCAGCACGAGGTACCGATCCAGGGCCGGCACGTACTCGAGCGCACGGATACCGCGACCTTCGAGGTTGAGTACGCCGCCAACGGACAGTTGCGCGGCAGCCGCCGTGTTGCCCACCATCGCCTCTGGATTCTTCAGCCTCACGATCAGCGCCTTCCCGCCCGGAACGGGATTGCGAAAACCGATCAGCAGTTGCCCGGCTTCGCGCGCAGGCGCCAGCCCCTCGATGTTGAAGCCGCCAGGCGCCTCGGGCGATAGATCCGCCGCCGCGGCGGCTCCAAGATTGAATGGCGCCAGCGCCGGCGCAGTTGAGAGGTCGGCGATGAGGTTCTTGTAAGGCCTCCCGACGGGTTGAAGCTTGACGACCGCGCCTGAGCGGTCGATCGTGGTTGCGAACAAGCGCTGGCGATTCTTCTTCACCTTGCCGTTCTTGTTGCGCCCATGTGACCCGATCCAGTACACCCGCTCTCCGAGCTGCGCGGCCCCTTCGATATCGGTCTCCGGCTTGAGCGGCTCCTCAAGGTCGAGAAACGTCGCGACATCAAGGACTGACATCGGCGACCCGGCCGTCACCCAGTCGTAGACCCGGAGCACGCTGTCTTCATCACTGGCGGCCGCAAACAGCGTCGTCCCGCTGACGGCGACCGCTGCAGAAGCGTCACACGCGTGCAAGTATTCTTGGGTAGTCATACGTAGACCTTTGTGTGTCGTCGCCGCGCCGTCACTTCGACTGCGGTGACTCCCGATCCTGTTGTGTGTGCTGTTTGCTGACTTACTATTCTCTTCGCCGAGTTCGTCCACAGCAAGCGGTCTCCAGAGCCAAGAAGGACAGGTTCTCGCCGTGATTGACGCCGTGCCTGACTGGGACGAACGCATCTGCGAGATCGGGATGAGCCTGACGCGCCAGCTTCACTTCAAACTGATCCGCCAAGTGGTCGGCGAAAAGCATCATCAGCTCGTTGACGATGTCTTTACATCGCATGACGGGCGTTTTCTCTACGTCTCCAGGCCAAGCTTCGCCGACGTCGCACGCCAACATTGGGTCTGTGTTCCTTCCGACTCAGGAGGCTTTTCAACGTGATCGCTTTCTTCGGGTGGTTGACGCCGAGACGTTTGCCATACTCGAGACCTTCGACATGCGGGAGAGGTCCAGAGCCGCCGGCGACGAGTGGCCAGACGCTGCCGTGCGGCCGATGACCCTCGCGCCCGACGGGCATTACTTGTACTTTCAGATGTCGTTTTTCACGGCTTCTTCGAGTTCGATCTGCAGACCCGCGCAATCGCGCGCCGGGCTACGCTCCCGAAGGTCACAACCGCGCGACGTGCGAATTACCAACTGAACTCCGCTCGGGACGATCTCCATCCTCTTCCAGGATGGACAGACGTCGATCCTCAGTGATGGTTTCGTGACGCGTCCTGAACGCGCCCGGGTGCTCGGCGGCGAAATCGAACCCAGTGAGTCCCGTATCGCCGACGAGCAACTTCAAGTTATCCGGGACGGAGACACGGTTCGATGCGGGAAGTTCGGGCTGACGTTCTTGGAGTCGCACCACAGCATTGGGACGACCTCTTCAGTGCCGACGAACCGTTACGGAAGGAGGATACGTTCGAACGCACCGCAGAGAGGATTCGTTATCTCGCAGCAGCCGATCACGTCGAGGTCCTGTTGCCGCCGCTGTGGGGGCGGACCAGCCCATTCGAGGGACTCGCGCCAGCTTCCTGATAGCCTGACTTCTCTCACCCGGCGGCGATGCTGCTCTTCGTTATACTCGGGCTCACACGCATGAGCCACTTGCTGTTACCAACGCGGCGACAGTTTCTTCTGGCCGGTATTGCCGCGGGCGGCGTCGCGGCGTCTGGATGCGGCCGTCATGTCGCGCAGGAGATGTTTCCGGGGGTGCTCGCGGACTTCACTCCGATCGACAATCTGCCGCTGCCCACGCTGCAGATCGGCGCCGCCGGTCCAGGTGTCGTCGTTCTTCACGAACTGCCAGGCCTGACGAAGGACGATCTCGCGCTGGCGCGGGGGCTCAGCCGCCGTGGCTTTCGCGTCTACGTGCCCGTGCTGTTCGGGAAGCCGGAAATGGACAACTTCATCAGTGGATATCAGAAGGCCTGCGGCGGGACACATCCTCCTTTCAATTGTTCGGATCTGTCGGCGCGCAGTCCGATCCTGGATAAGCTGGCGCCTCTCTGTGAGGCCGTCGCGCGGCGGTCGACGCCGACCATCGGAGCGATCGGCATGTGTTTGTCGGGGATTCTGCCGCTAGCGCTCCTGTCACATGGCGTCGACGCGGCGGTCTTGTGTCAACCGACGGTGCCGTTCAGCAAGGTGCCCCCCAAGCCTAACGAGAAACAGGCGCCCGACCTTGGCCTCGGCCAGACGGACCTCGACAGTGCATTGAAGTCGAGCGTGCCGTTTCTCCTCGTGCACTACGTCGGAGACGAATTGTGTCCGCCAGAACGAGTCCGAGAGATTCGAAAGAAGTTCACGACGCGCGTCGCGACAATCGACCTGACCGGTAGCCACCACTCTTCGCTCGCCAGTGACTTCGACAACAACGCATTCGAGGACGCCGTCACCTACCTCAAGGTCCGGCTCGGCAGCGAAGCGGGCCCACGACCGATGCGGGCGGCGAAGCTGGCCGATCGCGCGTGCGCGATCAACGCCGATCGCGTCTGGCAGACCAACTGACCGGCCCCGTGAAGATGAAAGGCGCCTGCTTCCCGTAGGCGTCGTTGTGTTGCGACTGCACTACACGTATCTGGGCTGCGGAACGGCCTGCAGTACGTCCGCGCAGAATTTGACCGCCGACGCCTGATTTCGCGTGACGTCCGCGGATTGCCCAGCTGGATCCTTGGGAAAGTAGTGGCCGTGATCGGCACCGCGGTCATCTGGTATTTGCTCATGAAACACTACCGACGGCACCGGATCGTTCCCGCTCGGTCTCGGCCCGTGCGATCCGAGCGCGAGGCCAAGGCGGTCGCGCCTGAAGAAGAGGAATGCCTGCAGCGCGTCGCCCGCCGGATACGCGAGTTTCAGAACTCGGTCCCTTCGCGAAGCCAGCACCGCAACGCGATCGGTCTTCGCGACGGCGGCTGAATAGTCACGAGGACGCGCGAGGCTGAAATCGTCAATCGCCGCAGCGACGAGACTCACCTGCCGTATCGGGTAGTCGGCGCGCTTCAACTTCTTGACCGTTTCCATCACGACGCGGGCGCCGAGACTGTGCGAGACGAAGGACAAGGACGTGCCTTTCGAGACGGTCAAGACAATGTACTTTGCGAGCTCGTTCGCGGAATCGTCGGCGTCGCGACCTTCGAAGGAGTAGCTGATCGCGCGTACCCAATGATCGCCGGGCCAGAGAACGCCGACGTATCCGACGCCGGCCCCGGCCGGGAGTTGCTGCGCCAGGCGCCGTAACCCGTCCGTGCCATCGGCGCGACTGACGTTGAAGCCGTGGATCAGGAAGACCACGGAGGTTTCCACCCGAAGGTCGGCGTCGGCGCCCAGTCCGGGCATCGTTACGAGCCGTCCCGGCACGACGGCGCCGCCGACACCTGAAGCGCGGAAATCCAGCAAATAGATCACGATCGCGCCCGCAAGGCTTCTTTGGCTGCCTGCAGTGCGCTCGCGACATCCTTCGCGATCGGCGCCAGCGGCACGGCCGCAAGCCCAATCAGCAGTCCGCGGCCGACGAGCCCCCCACTGCGATCCAGACCGATGGCGGCCGCGACCGCCAGGATGACCGCGATGACACCCGCCAGGATCTTGGCGAACCGCGCGTAGTGATCCTGGGCGAGCGCGAGCGCCGCATCGACGCGCGCGTCAGCGGCCAGTTCGAACCGCGCCAAGGCGTTGCGCTGCTCGGGCGTCAACACCGCGCCCGAGTCGACCGCCGCCGCCGCTTCCTTCAAGCTCCGGGGATCGACCACGCCGAGCGCCCGCGCAATTGCTTCGGCGTTTGCAGGCGTCAATCCGATCCGAAGTCCCTGTCGCAGGGTCTTGCCGAAGTTCTCCTGGTCGCCGCGATACTGCGCGCGGAGCATCGGCTCGACCTGCGCGCCGTAGGCGGCCAGAAGTGCCTGCCAAAGCGCATCGCCGAGGAGGCGGCGAATCGCTGGAAATCCGGCTTCACCTACGGCCGGAATCCATTTGAGACCCTCGACGATGCCGAAGGCAGCGACGCCCAACGCGCCAGCTGCGAGGATCACTTGACCCCAGTTATCAATCATGACGCCTCTCACCCGCACGTCACGCGATCACTGACGCGCACGTCTGCGGAATCACGGTGAATTGACAGGTAGAACCCGACGGCGGAGGATTCTACATCACGCCCGCGTAGCGGGATCAATGAATCCACCGCACCCGGGAGCCCCAGCAAGCGCTGCGGTCTTCCGCGAAGGCGCCGGCTACGATCCCGAGCGGCTGCTCAAGACGATTCGCGGGCTCATCGGCGTCCGCTGACGGACGCCGAGGCGGCATCGGAACCGCAGCGCCATCGTGCCCGTCTCATGTTCTCAAAGCTTGGTGTCGGCAGACGACACCATGACTCTTCAGGGACATGGAACTATGGCGCGAATACCCGATCTGCTGCCCGGCACTCTTGATCTGCTGATCCTGCGGACGGTGCAGAATGATGCCCTGCATGGCTGGGCCATCTCCGAGCGAATCCAGCAGATTTCCCAGGACGTCCTCCAGATTGGTCAGGGCTCGCTCTATCCGGCCCTCCACCGTCTCGAGCACCAGGGTTGGATCGAGGCCGAGTGGAAGGTCTCCGAGCTGGGCCGCCGCGCCAGGTACTACCAGCTCACTACGGCAGGCCGCCGTCAACTCGCCGTCGAGGCGCGGGAATGGGACCGCATGTCGAACGCCATCGGCCGCGTGATGAAGCTCGCATGAGGCTCAAGGACCTGAAACTCAGGCTGCGTGCGTTGCTCAGGCCCAACCGCGTCGAGCACGAGCTCGACGAGGAGCTCGCCTTCCACATCGAACGCGAGACCAGGAAACTGATCGACACAGGCATGGCGCCGGCGGAGGCGCGCGAGCGCGCACACCAGCGCTTTGGATCGACGGCGCTCGCGGCTGATCGCTGCCGTGACGAGCGCGGCATCGCAGTCATCGATGACACCATTCGCGACGTTCAGTACGCGTTGCGGACTTTCGCCAAGGCGCCACTCGCCGCATTCACCATCGTCATGACCGTAGCCGTCGGACTTGGTGTGGTGGCGGTGCTGTTCACCGTTCTCAATGCGCTCCTATTCCGCGTCGACCAGATGCCCGACGTCGACGAGATGTACGCGGTCGAGCGGACGATCAATGGCGCTCCGTCGCCGCTGACGCGTCCGATGTTCGAGACGATGCGAGCCGACACGCATGTCTTCACAGACGTGTACGCCACCATTCCCGAAATAGATCTTCACGTCGATGGCCGGACAATGGCGGTCACGCTCGTCACCGGGAATTTCTTCCAGGTCGTTCGGGTGAATCCGGTCATGGGCCGGCCTCTCAGGCCGATCGACGATGAGCGTTCAGGCGGCAGCGCGGTGATCGTGCTGAGCGACAAGGGGTGGAATCGGCATTTCAATCGTGACCCGAATGTTGTTGGTCGAACCGTGCTCGTCAACGGTACGCCGTTCGCAATCATCGGCGTCACTCCCGCGGGATTCCGGGGTCTCGAGGTCAACGGTCCTGACGTCTGGGCGCCGTTGTCGCAGCTGGGGCACTTCCGGCCCGCCGATCGCGGCCGCGAGGACGGTGTTGCCGTCGAGATCGTCGGCCGGCTGAGGCAGGACGTGTCGAAGGAACAGGCTCGGGCGCAATTGGTGGCCTGGGATTCGAGCCCGTCGGAGGGCACCGTCGACCGCCGCTCCACCAGCCTCGATGTCGTGCCACGGCGCGGCACCGACCCGCAGCCGATGGAAGCGATCGCCGTCTTCACGCCCCTCTTCGTCGCCTTCGGATTGATCCTGATGATCGGGTGCGCCAACGTCGCCAACCTCTTGCTGGCGCGTGGAGTGGCCCGGCAGCGGGAGATCGGCATTCGACTCTCGCTGGGTGCATCGCGGCGGCGCATTGTCCGCCAGCTCATGACGGAGAGCGTGCTGCTGGCTCTGGCCGCTGCCGCGGGCGGTTACCTGATTTCGCGCCTTGCACTCCAGGGCGCGGTTTACTGGGCGCTGCGGGCGGCCCCCGTCGATATCGGCGACGTCAACCTCAGCGTGCCGGCGGCCGATTGGCGGGTCGCGCTGTTTCTCGTGGCCGCCGCGGTGGTGGCTACCGGATTCTTTGCGCTGCTGCCGGCGCTGCACGCCACGAAGATCGATCCCGTACGGACGATGCGTGGGGAGCTGGTGAAGGACGCGCGGCCAGGCCGCGCCCGTAACGCGCTGATCGGCGTGCAGGTATTCGCTTCGGCGTTGCTGCTGATTTGCGCGGCCATCTTTCTGCGCAGCGCAATCGCATCTGCTCGATTCGATCCAGGTTTCCGAACCGCCGATACGGTGTTGATTGACATCGAAAGCGAACCGAAGCGCGCGGCGATGATCCAGGCAGTTGCGAGCGATGCGACGATCATTGCGTACGCCGCGGTAAGACCGCAATTGCTGGCGCCGTTGCGCCTCGCGTATGCCGACGCGGGCGCTGGCAAGACACCGCTGGCATTCAAATCCGTGTCGGGATCGTATTTCGATGTGTTCAACGTCCCGATCGTCCGCGGGCGCACGTTCACGCCGTCGGAACGCGGGCACCATCCCGTGGCGATCGTCTCCGAATCGGTGGCGCGGGCACTGTGGCCCCAGGGCAGCGGCGTGGGGGAGACACTCAAGCTCGAACCGAATTCCGACCTTCAGCAACCTGGAGGCTTCCTGACCGTGAATCCCCATGCGCCCGCTGATGACGGGCTCGCGCAGGCGCGGACGGTCACGGTCGTTGGGGTAGCCAGAGACGTGCGCGGATTCCGTTTCACCGACGTCAAGGAGGCAGGCGTCTTCCTTCCCACCAGTCTCGATGTACCAAAGACATCGATCGTCGCGCGCGTGAAAGGCGAACCGAATCTGGCGCGGCAGGCGTTGCTCGACCGGCTGACCAGGATCGATCCGAACATGGGGACGATCATCACCATGCGCACGGTGGCAAGGCTCGAGACGTTCTTCCTGGAGATCGCCTTCTGGGTGTCGCTCATTCTCGGCGGGCTCGCGTTATCGCTGACCGTGTCGGGGTTGTTCAGCGTGCTCTCCTATCTTGTCGAGCAGCGAACCCGGGAGATTGGCGTCCGAATGGCGCTCGGGGCCTCGGCGCCCACGGTCGTGCGATTGATGCTCGCCCAGACGACGTGGCCGGTGACGGCCGGTCTCGTCGCGGGCGCAGGGCTTGCCTCAGCACTCTCGGCGGCGCTGCTCGCGACCCAGGTCGGTGCGCTGATCTCGCAAATCGTGCACGTCACCGATCCGATGGCCTATCTGGCGAGCCTCGGCGTGATCGTAGCGGCCTGCCTCTTAGCCGCGTGGATTCCCGCTGCCCGCGCAGCGAAGGTAGACCCCATGCGGACGCTGCGCCAGGAGTAAAACGGTCCTCACATCCGGCGTAGCGCGAGCGTCAGCACTTCCTCCATCCGGCGCGTCATTCCATCGACCTCGAGCGGCGCGCGGCCGGCGATCTGAAGCGGCAGGAAGTCCTTCCAGTCGGGGCCGTACGACAGCAGCGCGTGCAGATCCCAATACGGATCCACCGCGCGTCCCGACTCGGCTTCGTACAGCCCTCGGAACCGTTCCGCGACCTCGGCGGAGAAGAGCAGCGTCAGGTTGAGGCGGCAGTGCCCCACGTCGACGTCGGGTGGCCCCACGCACGCGCCGCTCCAGTCGACGACGCCGGTCAGCCGCTCGCGCGTCCATAGCAGATTGAAGTGCTGATAGTCGCGATGGATGAAACACGTATGAGTCAGCTCGCGCCGGCTGGCGACGCGCGCAAACGCATCGCGCCAGATGTCGGCGCGCGTCGCGTCCGCCGGCGGCGTCAGGTCGCCAGGATTGAGCCAGGACTCGAATCGTGCGCCTATCGTGCCTGTCGCGTTGACTTCGTGAATGCGCACCAGCATCTGCGCGATCTGCCGCAGCCAGCGCTCGCGGTCCTTCGGCATCAGAAACACGCGTCCCGGTACACGCGTCATGAGCAGGGCGGGCCCACCGGCCGCCTCGTCGAAAGTGGACGCGATCAGGTGCGGCGCCGGTACGTCGCTCCGCTCGAGCGCCGTGAGGATCGCGGTCTCGGCCGTGACGGTGCGCAGAATCCAGTCCTTGTGTTCGTTTCCGGGCGGCCACGACCGCAGCACGTAGCGGCTCCGGCGGCCCTTCCGCTCGACGGCCAGTTCGTGCACCAGCGACGTCAGCCCGCCCGTCAGCCGGCGTGTCGCGACAATGCGGGCGCCCGGGCCCAGGGCCTCCTCAATCCACGTTCGCAAATGACTTTGCAAAACAAAGTCAGTCGTGGTTGAATCGTCTGGCATGCTCAACAGTATCAGGCGTGATTTGGTCCATGCGGCGCGCGCGCTGGCGAAGGCCCGGGCCTTCACCCTGGTCTGTGTCCTGTCGCTCGGTATCGGCATGGCGCCCGTCATCGCTGTTCCGTATTTCACACAGGTGTTCAAGATCAAGCCGCTCGGCTTCGACACCGAGCGGCTCGTCGAAGTACTGACGACGCGAGTTGGCCCGCGCGAGGCGACTGACGTCTGGTCCTACCCGGACTACGCCGACCTACGTGACGCCAATACCGGTATCGCCCTCGTGGGTTGGACGTACGGGCAGAGCGAATTCAAACGGGAGTCCCTTCGGACGATGTTCGTCCCGAGGAACTACTTCGAGACGATCGGCGTGACGCTGTTTCGAGGGCCGGGCTTCGCCGCGTCTGCTGAAACCGAACCTGCCGTCATCGTTGGATACAGGTACTGGCAGAACCATCTCGCTTCCGATCCGGACATCGTCGGCAAGACACTCACGTTGGACGATGTCCCTCATGTCGTGACGGGTATCGCACCGGATCAATTCAACAGCCATCTCCCTCTTAACGGAGAGATGGCGGTCTATCGTCCACTCGAGCGTCATCCGCGCTTTCGCACTCATGGCACCGATCGAAGCAGCGGGTGGCTGTTGATCCATGGACGCCTCGAGCCTGGCGTGAGCGTGGCGCAGGCCAGTGCGGCAGTGTCGACGGTCACCGCGGCGCTGGCCAGGCAGTATCCGTCGACGAACGAGAACAGGTCCGGCATCGCCGCACCGTACGAAGCATTCGGCAATCTCCTGACGTCCCAGGTCGGCCTTATTCAGGCTGTCGGCCTGACGTTGACCGGGATGATCCTGCTGGTCGTGTGCGCGAACATCTCCGGCATGGTGCAGGTCCGGAGCGCGATGCGCGAGCGGGAACTGTCCATCCGGCAGGCGATCGGCGCCACGCGCCGGCAGCTGATCCGGTATCTCCTGAGTGAGGCGATCATCATCGCGGCTCTTGGAGCGATTCTCGCGTCGATCGTGCTTTTCAATCTGCCGGGGTTTCTGTCGCTGGTTGGCAGCGATCCACCGCCACCGATACGGGCCGCGCTGGGCGTGAATCTGCCAACCGTCGCGTTTGCCGCGGGACTCTGTTTCGTGACCAGTCTCCTGTTCGGATTGTTGCCGGCGGTCCGCTTCAGCCGCCCAGTGATCCTTTCTGCGCTGAAAGACGATGTAGGGACCGGAGGCCGGCGGGTGGGCCGGGTTCAGCGCGTGACGGCAGCGTTGCAGATTGCCATCGCGGTGCCGTTGATCGTCATGAGCGGCATCCAGCTCGATCGTGTCCGCTCCACCGCGATTGTGGATCTCGGATTCGCGGCGGAGCTGCTCTACGCCGTGCCGTTGAAAGTCGACGACTCCAAAGTCCCGAACGCGGGTTCCCGAATTCGCGGTGTGCGCGACGACCTCGCCAGAGCAGACGGTGTGGCCGGGGCAACCCTTGCGGACAATCTTCCGCTCGCTTTTCGTGGCGACACGGTGCGCACGGCGGTACAGCCAGGCGTTGACGCCGCGCCCGTGTTCACCAAAGTTCACCTCACGCGAGTCGACAGCGATTATGCGAGCACGATGGCCATCCCCATCCTGCGCGGTCGCGATTTCACGGCAGATGACCGTGCGGGCTCGGAGCCCGTCACCATCATTTCGAAGACGCTCGCCGGGCACCTGTTTCCGAATGCTGACGCCGGCGAGGCGGTTGGCAAACGACTGATCTTCGGCGACGACGAAAAGGCGATGCAGACGCTCACTGTTGTGGGTGTGAGCGGTGATTTCCCGACCTCGCAGATGAGCACGCCGAGGGAGCAATTGCTGTTGCCGCTCGCGCAGCAACCGTCCCAGGAGCTGTTTCTGATTGCCCGGAGCCTGCCGGGTGAACCCGCGCAGAAAATGACCGTGACGCTGGAAAACGCCGCGCGGGATTTCGATCCTGAGAACCGCGGATTCGGAACGGCCGAGGATGGCTCGCCTGCCTACCCCAAAGTTGTCACGGGAGTCTGGTTGCGGAAGTTCAGCATGGACGACTTCCTGACAGCATCGGCCGTCGGCGCCAGCGCCGGCAGTGTCGTGCTGATTCTGTCAGCTCTCGGAATCTACGGAGTCGTCGGTCTGATGGTAGCCACGCGGACGCGCGAGCTCGCGGTGCGCGTCGCGCTGGGCGCCTCGCGCCGCCGCCTGCTCGGCATGGTGCTGTTCGACGTCGTGAAACTCTCGCTTCCGGGCGTGGTCGTCGGGCTCATCATTACGGCGGCGCTCCTTCGCCTCAACAGCGAGAACATGGGCATCTCTCTGAGTAACGTGGAACCCCTGGCGTACGTCGCCGGCGCCGCAGTTGCGGTGCTCGTCGCAGTCCTTGCGAGCCTCGCCCCCGCACGCCGCGCCGCGTCAGTCCAGCCGATGGTGGCGATGCGAACGGTCTAGGACCGTTGCCAGACCGCACACCTGTGCTGCGGAAGCACAGTCATCGAGCACGATGACTGCGTAACAGATGAACGTGAACGCGCAATCGACATGAACGTCGAAGGTAGCGTTCTTGCAGATTGCATCCGAATGATGCAACTGCCAGCGTTCACTCTGCGGTTACTCGTTTTTCTTTTCGTCTTCTCCCACTCCTTCTCCGCCGCAGTGCCGCAACTGGACGGGCATTGGGAGGGCGCCATCGCTCAGCCAGCGGGCGAACTGAAGATGACTGTTGAGTTCGTGAGACAAGGAGATATCGCCAGAGGCACCTTTACGCTGCCGGCGGTGGGGGCGTTCAAGTGGCCTCTGAAGATCACCGGTGATTCACCCAAGGTGAGATTCGCGCTGCCGACAGGCCTGGCGTTCGATGGCGAGCTTCAAGGCGACACGATTTCAGGCCGTGTGCAGTCGCCGACGGGCGGACACGTCGATCCATTTCTCCTGAAACGGACGAAGGCGCCGGCGGTCCCGTACACGGAAGAGGAAGTCCGCTTTCAGAGCGGCGGCGTCACGCTCGTCGGAACATTGAGATTGCCTCTGACAAAAGAGAAACATCCCGCGGTGTTCCTCCTGCAGGGATCGGGCGCGGTGGACCGCGAAGGCGAGTCGTTCTACGGCGACGCGTTCGCACGCGCCGGAATTGCAACGCTGCTTTACGACAAGCGTGGCGTAGGCGGTTCGGGTGGTGACTTCAGACAGCAAAGTCTCGCTGACGAAGCGTCGGACGCCCTCGCCGGCATTCATTACCTGCAGGGCCGCCGCGAAATCGACCCAGGGCGAGTGGGGTTGTACGGTCGCAGTCACGGCGGCATCGTCGCGCCCCTGGCCGCGTCCCTGTCCAGAGATGTTGCATTCATCATTAATGTTTCTGGCGCCGGAGTACCACCGTATCAGCAGGTGACCTATCAGGCGGCGGCGCAAATGCGTAGAGATGGGTTCGCTGAAGCCGAGATCACCGAAGCCGTCGCGTACATGCACCAGAAATGGGACGTTGCCCGCGCGGGCGGAGCGGGGTGGGAGCAATTGCAAGCCGCGACGGAGGCTGCGCGCGGCAAGCGATGGCTCCCCCGCGCGCAACCGGCGAGCAAGCTGGACGACATTGTGCCGAGCTGGAAGTTGCAGATGAGCTACGACCCGATGCCCGCCTTCGAGAAAGTAACGTGTCCGGTGCTGGCGGTGTTCGGCGAGTTGGACACACTTACTCCGGTGGCTGAGACCACTCGGAACCTGCGTGAGGGACTTCAGAAAGCCAAGAATCGGAACGTCACGATTACGGTGTTTCCCAGCGCTGATCACGCGCTCCTGGTCTGGCCGGGACAGAACGATCAAACCCACTGGCCGACGCTCGCGCCCGGGTACGTCGACACGCTCATCAATTGGCTTAGAACGAAGTGAGATAGGAGTCTCCCCGTTGCCAGCGGGCGCGACCGAATCACCAGCCTCTTGCATTACCTACACAATGTGGAATATATAAGCAGCATGCCCACCGCGCTGGGGGAGTTCGAACAACTCGTGCTGCTGGCAATGCTGCGCCTCGGACCAGACGCGTACGGCGCCAACATCCGCCGCGAGATTGAAAAGGGGACAGGGCGCGAGCTGTCGATCAGCGCGGTCTACACGACACTGCAGCGGCTCGAACAGAAAGGGCTGGTGCGATCCCGGATGGGGGAGCCACTGCCCGAACGTGGCGGCCGGCGTCGCAAGCACGCCGAGCTCCTGCCGGCTGGGGCGAAGGCACTGAAGGCGGCATATGACGGGTTTGCGGGTATGGCCGCGGGCATCGAGCACCGCCTCAAGGCGATATGAAAAGGCTGGCGCTCTTTCTCATCGGCATCGCGACGCCGTCGATCGATCGCGAGGCGGTCGTCGGCGACACGATCGAGCGATTCGACGAGCTCTGCGCGACTGAGGGCGAGCGAGCCGCGCAGGATTGGCTGTGGAGAGAAGCACGTCGCGTGCTCGCGACCTCTCCTCAACATCGTCTCGCGGCGCGGCCCGCCTGGCACCAGGCCGAGGTTCAACGAAGGAGCGGCGTGACGTCGTCAATCCTGCAGGACGTGCGATACGCGCTCCGGTGGTTCCGTCGTTCGCCCGGCTTCACGGCGGTGGCCGTCCTCACACTCGCGCTGGGGATCGGGGCCAACACGGCGATCTTCGCGGTCGTCAATGCCGTCCTGCTGAAACCGTTGCCGTTCGCGAGTGCCGATCGGCTGATGCTGGTGCACCTGCTCATGCCGATGCGTGAGGGCGGACTCAACGAGACGATCTGGTCGTTCCCCAAGTACAGAACTCTGATCGAAGGCCAGCAGGTCTTCGAAGATACCGCGCTCTTCGCCGGCCGCCCCTACAGTCTTTCGGGCGATGGCGATCCCGAGGTTGTGCAGGGCGAGGTCATTACGGAGACCTACCCCTCGGTTCTCGGGGTTCGTCCCATCCTCGGCCGTCTATTCACGAGCGACGAAGCCTCCCGCGCCGGAGCCACGCCCGTCGCGATCATCAGTCACAGCTTGTGGGTGCGGCGGTACGGGAGCGATTCAGCTGTCCTCAATCGAACGCTGCAGGTGGACGGTGTCACGTACTCGGTGATCGGCGTCCTGCCTCGTGGGTTCACTGGATTGAGCGGCAACGCCGAGATCTGGACGCCCCTGGGCGTGACTGACGCGAGCAGTCTGTCCGGGCCCCACGACCACAGCTACTCGATGGCCGCGCGCCGCCGCCCCGATGCCAGTGAGGCGGCGGTCGTCTCGGCGCTCCAGGTCTACGGGACACGGGTCGACGACGCGTATCGTGAGGGCCCGCGGACCGCCGCATCTTCCAGCGCGACGGCGCGTTCCGTGTACGACTCCCGCGTGGACGCCGACCTTCGCCGCGCGGTGCTCATCATTCTAGGTGCGGTCGGATTCGTGCTCCTGATCGCGTGCGTCAACCTCACGAATCTGCTCGTCGTCAAGTCGGTCGCGCGCAGCCGTGAAGTCGCGATCCGGGTGTCGCTCGGCGCCGGCCGCGCCCGCGTGGCGCGTCAGTTTCTGATCGAGAGCGTGTTGCTCGCGGGCGCTGGCGGCATCGCCGGCGTTGCGGTTGCAAGCCTGTTGCTCGCTGGAGCCGGCACGCTCCTTCCCGACTCGCGCGTCTTCTTCGAAACGCCGATCGCTCCAGGGGCGCCACGGATTGAGGGTGCAGCTGGTCTCACGCGTGTCGGTGCCGGCATGATTGGTCTGGACCTCATCACACTGGCGTTCACGGCCGGCGTTGCGATCCTCACCACGATCCTTGTCTCAGTCCTGCCTGCGTTCCAGGCGTCGGCCGTCCAGCCGTTGCCCACGCTCAAAGTGGCCGGCGGCCAGTCCACCGCGCGCGGATTCGGGCGGTTCGGATCGCGCGCCATTCTCGTCGGCGCAGAAATATCGCTGGCTCTCGTTCTCCTCGCAGGCGCCGGGTTGATGCTGAAGAGCGCGAGCCGCCTCGAGCACACCAGCATCGGCGTCGATCCGGAGAATGTGCTCAGCGCGCAGCTGAATCTTCCGTCCACACGCTACGACCGGAAGACGGGACCGCTGTTTCAGCAGAATCTGCTTGAGCGCGTCCGCGCCGTTCCTGGCGTCGAGTCCGCCGGATGGGGTTTCTGCATGCCCGTCTCCGGTGGATGCAACGGGACGACGATCTGGTTCCCGCCGCAAGCGCAGGCGGCGCGACGGCAGATTGTGGGCATCGCGTGGGCGACGGCAGGCTACTTCGACGCTCTCCGCATTCCGGTCGTCGAGGGCCGCAACTTCACCGACACCGACCGCATCGGCCAGCCGAAGGTCGCCGTCGTGAATCAAACAGCCGCCCGCACGTACTGGCCGGGGGAGTCGGCGATCGGAAAGCGCATCGCGGTCGGCCAGGGCGGATTCCAGGACGGCGCGGAGGTCGTGGGCGTCGTGGCCGACGTCCGGTATCGCACGCTGGAGACGGCGCCCGGTCCCGACGTCTTTCTACCGCTCGGCCAGTCGTACCGCGGCTACATGCAACTCGTCGTGCGGACCCACGGCGTTACGCGCGGCCTGTCTGCGGCCATCACACGCGAAGTCCGAGGGCTCGATCCGAATCTCCCGATCATTGCAGTGAAGACGATGGAAGAGCGGATCGGCGACGCGATGTGGCGAACGCGCGTCGCCGCCTGGCTCCTGTCCGCGTTTGCGGGCCTTGCGCTCCTGCTCACGGCCGTCGGCATCTTCGGCGTGATGGCGCAGCTGGTGAGTCAACGCACGTCCGAGATCGGCATCCGGATGGCGCTCGGCGCGAGCCGTGGTGATGTCATGCGTCTCGTGCTCGGCCGCGCCACCCTCGTGACCGCGATCGGCCTCACCGTCGGGTTGATCGCCGCGCTCGGGCTGACGCGCGTCCTCGCCACATTGCTCTACCAGATCACGCCGACCGACCCGGTGACTCTCGTCGCTGTAGCTGGTGTGCTCGGCAGCGTGTCGCTTCTGGCCTGCTACGTCCCGGCCCGGCGGGCGCTCAAAGTGGACGCGGTCACGGCGTTGAGGAGTGAATAGCGTCCGTCTGTTCTCTAGTGCAGGTCCCACTGCACGCAGAATCCGAGCAGCAGAATGGCGCCGTTGAGACCCCCGGTCATGCCGATCTCGCCGGCCGCTCGAATGTGGGGCTGATGTCTGTCGATTCCGAATCCGAAGAAGGGCCGTGGGTACGTGTCGGATGGAAGCCGATTGTCGGCATAGCCCTCGCGAATCGTGCGTGAGCCGATGATGAAGTACTTGCGGCTGCCGCTCTGGTCCGGGTGGCTGCCGATGCGAAGGCTAAACGCGCTCGTGAAGCCTCGCGGCGCCAGACCGATCCGATCTGACGCGCGCGTCGAAGCGCCCATCTCCACGTCGAGCCCTGTGCGTGTCGTCAACTGAAAACTGGCGCGCACGGCCGGTATCAGCACGCTCTCCCGGCCGAACTCTCCGATGAGACTGCCGCCGACCGCGAACCGCGAGGGTTCCGGCGGCGTTTGCGCGCGCGCAACGGCCGGAGCGGCAACCGTGATCGCCAGGATCGGCAACGCTGCCAGGAAACGTATGCCTCGCACCAGAGACATCGGGAGCGGCGGGATTATACGGGACTTCGCTATGTCCACTCTTGGACAGTCCGAGATCGGCCCCGGCGCTAGGCTGACCTCATGAGCACCATCACCGTCGGGAAAGAAAACTCCACACCAATTGAGCTCTACTACGAAGACCACGGCTCGGGTTCGCCGGTGTTGCTGATCCATGGATGGCCGTTGAGTGGCGCATCGTGGGAGAAGCAGACGGCCGCGCTCATCGCCGCCGGTCACCGCGTGATCACGTACGATCGCCGCGGCTTCGGGCGGTCGAGCAAAGTTGGCACCGGGTACAACTACGACACGTTCGCGGCGGATCTCGACAAGCTGCTGAAGAAGCTCAAGCTCAAGAGGGTCGATCTCGTCGGGTTCTCGATGGGATCCGGAGAAATCACACGGTATCTCGCGAAGTACGGAAACGCGCGCGTGCGTAAAGCGGTGCTCATCGGAACGCTCGGGCCGTATTGCCTGAAGACGCCCGACAACCCGGAAGGTGTCGATGCCGGCGTGTTCGATGGCATCAAGGCCGCGATTCGAGCGGACAGGCCCGCCTTTCTGATGGAGTTCCTGCGCAACTTCTACAACTTCGACGTCACTGGCGGGAAGCTCGTGAGCGAGCGTGTGCTCGAAGAGAACTGGAACGTCGGTGTCGGCGCCTCGGCCATCGGAACGCTGAAGTGCGTGGACTGCTGGATTGAGGACTTCCGGAAGGACATTCCGAAGAACAAGGTGCCGACGCTCATCCTGCACGGCGACGCAGATCGAATCCTGCCTCCGGATGCCACATCCAGAAGGCAGGCAAAGATGATCAAGAACGTCAAGTTCGTCGAGCTGCGCGGAGGTCCGCATGGCGTGCTCTGGACGCACGCCGAAGAGATCAATCGCGAGCTGGTGAAGTTCCTGGCGTAGCTGTCATCAACGCGGCGGAGCAGCCGGAAACCTGCGCTCGATCCGGTCGCCGTCCCGATACTCCGTCGACTTCGCATAGAAGCCCGTGGTCCGCAGTCTCACCTTCACACGCGTGGCGCCCTTGTTCTCCCAGAACCATCCGTGAATGCCCGCCTTCGCGGCGATGAATGTCCCGTGGCCTTCGACACCGACCCCCTTGTTGTAGCTGTCGAAGTATTTGGGGGGCGCGCCGTCGGGCTCGCCGTGAAATTCGTATCCGACGCTGGCTGATGCCGTCCACGCATAAACCAGACCGGCTGCGAGTTCCAACCGGTACTTGTACTCCACCCCCTCGAATGGCCGGAGCTCGACTTCGTAGACGTCCTGTTGCATCGCGACGCTCTGCTCCGGCGCGGCAGACGCTACGGATGCGGACAACGACGGCGCCACCTGCTCGACAGTTCCGGAAAGCGCCGTGAGTCCAAGCATCCGTCCCGTGCCGAGGGGATCGATGCCGTACTCAGCGGGGAGGACGGCGACGAACAGGATCGCCACAGCCGCGCACAGTGCGAGCAGCGTGGCCATCGCAATGCGTCGCCTCGAAGGCGCAGTCGCGCCAGCGTTCATCGATTCACCGCGTAACCGGCCAGTTGGAACCCGATCAGGATGAAGCCGCCCGTCATCAGGAGGGCATTCGCGGCAAACGCGTGCCGGCTGAATCCGTGACGCGAGCGCCAGTGTGTCAACGCGATGAGGACGGCCGTCAGGGCAAGGCCCTGCCCGATCTCCACCCCGACGTTGAAGCTCAACAGGTTGGCCACAAGCCCACGGGCCGGTAACGCCAGCTCCTGTAACTTCGTCGCCAGACCGAAGCCGTGAAAGAGGCCGAACACGAGCACAGCCACACGGGGATTGGGCGCGACGCCGAACAGAGTCTGAAACCCCCCAACGTTCTCAAATCCCTTGTAGACGACCGAGAGCCCGATGACGGCATCGATGAGGTACGCGTTCGCGCGAATGTCGCCCAGTACTCCTGCCATGAGCGTCAGGCTGTGACCGATCGTGAACAGACTCACGTACTTGACGACGTCACCCAGGCGGTACAGAAAAAAAATGACGCCGACGAGAAACATCAGGTGGTCGTATCCGGTGACCATGTGTTTCGCGCCAAGATAGCCGAACGGCGCGATGGCAGGTCCGCTGACGCTGCTGACGAAGGCGGCGTCCCGTCGTGAGACGCCGTGCGCGAATGCACCATCTCCCCAACAGACGACGATGATGCCCGCGATCGCCAGCAGGACGATCGATCGGACGCGTCCGCTCATCGGCTCTTACTTCTTCACGTCGAGCCGAACGACGATCGCGAGGGTTTCATCGGCGTCGTGGTCAATGGTGACCGCGATCTTCTCGTCCTTCTGGATGCGGGCGTCCGCGAACTTCACCAGCTTGTCGCCGCGAAGGATCTTGGTCTCGTTGTCGAGGTCGAAAGCCATCGATTCCGGCTTCTTCGTCTTCTCATTCACGACCATGACCTTGATCGCCGTGGGGGCCGCCGAAATCACCGTGCCCTTGTAGGTGACTTGATGGGCGAGCAATGACACGCCGAACAGGCAAACAGCGATGGCAACAGCGGGCCAGGTTCTTGCGCTCTTCATGGGACGACCTCACCTCTTCGAATGACGAGCCCCGAGATTAACACTGCGGGATCGCAGGACGCGAGGGACAAAAGGTGCTCACTCTGGGAGCCGGCGGTAACGATCGCGCCCGGTTCCCGCCGTTTCCGGCAACTGCCGTGTCTACGCAGTGGTACGCCCAATGCAGAGAAATGGCCCGCATGCCCGGCCTCACCGATCGACGGACAACGATTGCCCTCACGGTCGTTGCCGTGGCGGCGGGGATCCTGCTGCTGCGGTACATGCAGGAAGTCTGCGTACCGATGGCCTTGGGCATCCTGCTTTCCTACGCCCTCGACCGGCCTGTCGCCTGGCTCCAGCGGATGCGCGTGCCCCGCGTCATCGGCGCCGCCATCGTCCTCGGCCTCTTCGTGTCGTCCGTCGCCGGAGTCGGTTACCTCGTCCAGGATCAGGCGCTCGAGGTGGTCGATCAGCTTCCGGAAAGCGCCCGCAAGCTTCGCGAAACTCTGAGGCGCCAATCCACGGCGGAGCCAGGCGCGCTCGCCAAGGTGGACGAGGCCGCCAAGGAGCTGCAGAAGGATCCCTCACCAGTTAGCCGCGCCGTCCCTCGCGTGCAGGTCGAGGAACCACCGTTCCGTATCGGCAACTACCTATGGTGGGGTTCGATGAACGCCGTGACGTTCGCGAACCAGGTGGTGATGATTCTGTTCCTCACGTACTTCATGCTGCTGTCCGGCGATCTCTTCAAGCGCAAGCTCGTGGAGATCGCCGGGCCGACGCTTTCCAGCAAGAAGGTGCCGGCTCAGATCCTCGGCGAAGTCGCCGATCAGATCGAGCGGTTCCTGGTGATCCAGTTCCTCACGAGCGCATTGGTCGCGGTGGCAACGGCCGCCGCACTCTGGTGGCTCGGCCTGGATCAGGCCATCTTCTGGGGTATCGTCGCGGGGATTTTCAACTCGATTCCGTACTACGGACCTCTACTTGTCACATGCGCATTGTCCGCCGTGGCCTTCATCCAGTTCGGCACGCTCGGCATGACCACGGCAGTCGCCGGCGTTTCACTTCTCATTACAACGCTCGAGGGCTTCTTGTTGACGCCAGCCTGGATGGGCCGCGCGGCTAGGATCAATCAGGTGTCGATGTTCGCGGGGCTGTTGTTCTGGACGTGGATGTGGGGCGTCTGGGGTTTGCTTCTGGCGGTGCCGCTGATGATGGTGATCAAGGTCGTGAGCGATCGTGTCGAAGGTCTTGAACCGATCGGCCGTTTCCTCGGCGAGTGAAATTGAAGGGGTGGCCGCTTAGAACAGCGCCGCCACCGAAAGAATCAGCAACGCTATTGCGGCGCTGATGCCGAGGCTTCGAACGAACAGATCGACCACAAGGCTCTGCACGTTCAGTTACCTCGTGTAGGCCGCCAGCTTCCAGCCGGCCGAGCGAAGCTCGTTCGCCACCGCGGCATGCCGCCGAAGCGCCGCCGCGACCGCTTGAAACGTTCCGATTGACGCGCGCCGGAGGCCTCGGCAGGCGACAAGCGCGACCGCGAAGGCGCCGCTCGTCGCATCACGCTCAACCTGACAGATCACGCGTTCGGTACCGCGCGTGAATTCCCAGTGAATGACCGGGCGCATTGGCTGGCGCGCCCGCTCCGATGCTTGAGTGATTCGCGTTCTCATGCGAATACGAGATTGCACGAGCTGTGCCAGGATGACTCCGGGTTGATTTTGCCCAGGGCGCGTGAAACCAGGCCAGCCACGGCGAGAGCCGTCCGACGTGGGTAAGGAATTACACATGTTCAGGAACCCGAACCTTTTGGCCGTAAACCTCGTTGAGAAATAAACCAATGGAAACCTGGATCCGGGACCTCAGGCATGGTGCGCGCAGCCTCATGCGCGCGCCGGGCTTCACCCTTGTTGTCGTCGCCACGCTCGCGCTGCCCATCGGCGCCGCCACGGCCATCTTCAGCGTCGTAAATCCGGTGCTCCTCAAGCCTCTGCCGTTCCCGAACGCGGACCGCCTGGTCCAGATCGCCAGCACCGCTCCAGGAACGGATCAGCCGGCGGAGTTCGGGGTGCCGGACGAGCTGTATTTCGAGTACCGGGAGGCCGTTCCAGGACTTGAGGACCTGGCCCTCTACGGCACCGGTTCATCCACCTCCCGCGCCGAAGGGCACGTCGATCAGCTCTTCCTGACGAACGCTACATCGTCATTCTTCACGACGCTTGGCGTGCAGCCGCTCCACGGGCGGCTGCCCAACGACCAGGACGATGACAAAGTCGTTGTTATCAGCCACTGGCTCTTTCAAAATTGGTTCAATTCCGACCAGGCGGTACTCAACAAGAGCTACACCTTCGCGGGCCAGCCACGGACGGTCATCGGGGTGATGAAGCCGGACTTCCGCTTTCCGGACGAGCGCGTGGCGTTCTGGGTCAACTTCCCGCTCCGTGCCGCGCAAGTCACGCCGGGCGGGTTCGGACCGAGCGTGGTCGCGCGGATGAAACCTGGAACCGACGCGGCGACGCTCGCGGCGCAGCTTGAACCGCTCGCGCGCCGGGTCCAGCAGCGTCTGGGGGGGCCCGCTCCATACGTGAAGATCATGGAGCGTCACCGGCCCGTGGTGAAGTCGCTTCGCGAGCAGATGGTCGGCGCCATCGCCACACCGCTCTGGATTCTGCTCGGTGCTGTCGGCATCGTGTTTCTCATCGCGTGTGCGAACGTGGCGAACCTGTTCACTGTGAGAGCGGAGAACCGGCGCCGCGATTTGGTCGTGCGCCGCGCGCTGGGCGCCGGGCGGGGCGACCTGGTGCGGTCACAGGTGGCGGAGGCGATGCTGCTCGCCGCCGCGGGAGGCGCGGTCGGCGCGTTCATCGCATGGGCCGGCGTCCCACTGCTTGTGCGGGCTGCGCCGGATGCGGTCTCCGGTGGATTTGGCGGCGCGCCGATTCCCGGGCTCTCCACAGCGGGCCTGGACCTGACCGCGCTGCTGTTCACGGTGGGCATTTCGATTCTCGCCGCGTGCGCGTTTGGTCTCCTTCCCGCTTTCCGGATTTCCGGCTCGCGTCTCGGCAGCATCCAGCAGGCCGGGCGGGGCATCATCGGCCGTGGTGCTATGACGCGCGACGCGCTCGTCGTCGCGCAAACCGCGTCCGCCCTGGTCCTGCTCGTGGGATCCGCGCTGCTTGTCCGCAGTTTCTGGCAGCTGAGCAACGTCGACGCCGGTTACACAACAAAAGACATCTTCACGTTTCAGATCGCGGCCAACCGGCCGGACCTGAACGAGCGGGCGGCGATGTCGAGGTTTCAGTACGACTTCATGGATCGTCTGAAGGCGATTCCCGGCGTCGAATCGGTCGGGTACATCACCACGCTTCCGCTGGACGAGGGCGCGGGCAGCGCGAACATCACGACCGCGAAGATCGAGGCGAGTGGCGCGGAAGCGCCGCTGGTTCGCAATGCCGGCGCCGGTGGAGCGTACTTTCAGACGATGGGCATCGAGCTCCGTCGTGGACGTTTCTTCGACCGGATCGAGGAGCAGCAGGGGTCGCCGAACGTGATCATCAGCGAGTCGGCGGCGAAGCTGCTGTTCCCAGGCGAGGATCCGATCGACAAGCAGGTCAAGCCCGCCGGGAGCGGCCAGCAGTGGTTCACCGTGATCGGCGTTGTCGAGGATGTGCTGGTGGATGATCTCCGCCGCGCGTCACCGGATCCAATGGTGTACCTGCCGGCCGTGGCCGGGTCACCGGCGTATGTCATGAAGTCCAGGCGCGCCGAGCAACTCGAGCCGGAAGTTCGCACGATCATTAAGGACGTCATCCCCACATCGCCGATGTATCGCATTTTCACGATGCGGCGGCTGGCTTCGAACGCGATGGCCGGCCTCTCATTCACGATGCTCATGGTGAGCCTCGCCGCGCTACTCGCGCTGGTTCTTGGCGCGGTGGGTCTCTATGGCGTGCTGTCGTATGGCGTGCAGCGGCGCGCGCAGGAAATCGGCGTGCGTATGGCGCTCGGCGCGCGCGCGGATACCGTGCGGTGGATGTTCGTCCGGCAGGGCGGGCAAGTCGCCCTGCTCGGTGTGATCGTGGGCGCGGTGGCGGCGGCCGGCCTCACCAGATACATCCAGACACTGCTCTTCGGCGTCCAGCGCTTCGACGCCGTCGCGTTTGCCGGGATGTCGATCGTGATGCTCGCCGTGGCGATGCTTGCCAGCTATCTTCCGGCGCGGCGCGCATCACGCGTCGATCCGGTCATCGCACTCAGATCAGAGTAGGGCGGGGCTTCAGCCCCGCCGGCCTGCCGGGCCTGAAGGCCCGGCTTACTCAGGGGTTCTTCTTGCCGTTCATGCTGTCGCGGACGATGTTCGCGAGCAGCACATTGACGATCCCGCTGGCATTTCCGTCGGCGCCGCCGCCGGCGACGATCTCCGGGACCAGCTTGAACCCGCTCGAGGCGAGCGCGCGCGCGATTTCCACGCTCGCGTACTTCTCGGGATCCATCGCGGCCGTCTTCTGTTTGATGACCTTGGCCTCGGCCTCGCCGACGGCCGTGATCTTCTCGCCTTCGGCCGCGCCGACCGTGCGCAGCACCATCGCGTCGGCCTCGGCGTTCCTCGTCTTGGCGCCGGCCTCGCCCTCGGCTTTTCTGATCGTGGCCTGGGCGTTGAACGATGCGATCTCGACATCGCGCTCGGCCTTCACGACGCTGGGCTGGGTGTCCGCCTGCGCCCTGGCCTGCGCCAGGCTCTTGCGCACTTCCTCGGCTTCCTTCTGCGTGTTGTAGGTCGTCTTCTCCTGCTCCGCGATCTTGCGATCCGTGAGCGTCTTCATCAGCGCTTCCGGCGGCGTGATGTCGCCAATCAGCGTATCCACGGCGCCGACGTTGTACTCCTCGAGCGCCTTGGCGATGCTGGTCTTGGCTTCGTGCTGCCGGGCCGTGCGCTGCTTCAGGAAGTCGATGACGTCCGAGTTCTGCGCGGCGTTGCGGAAGTAGTTGCCGATCGTCGGCTCGAGAACCTGCGTGACCAGGTTCGCCATGCTGCCGAAGCGCGCGATGACCTTCGGGGCCTCCGTCCGCGGAATATGAATGATCTGGCTGACGTCGAGGTTGAACGTGAAGCCGTCGGATGAACGCACCGTGATCGTCGACAGGTTCTTGTCGAGGTTGTGCGCTTCGGTTTTTCCTGTCGCCCAGTTCAGCACGACGTTCGCGGTGGGCACGATTTCGACCTTGTGCGTGTACGTGTTCAACGGGTACTTGCCCGGATCGAGCGGCGTGACCCACACGCCCTTCTGGCCCCTCGAAACCAGGTTGCCGTGCTTGAAGGCGTCTCCGGTGACGTCGATGCCCTCGCCGCCGACATAAGCAATGACGACGCCGACATTCGCGATTGGGACTTTCGTCATTTCAATCAGCTCGACGGTGGCAAACCGCGGATTGATGAAGTACCGGCCGGCGAGCAGTACCTGTTCCTGGAGACCCTTGCTGCCGCCGTTTGTCACGAACGCCTGCGGGTTCTGGAACATGTCGTGATTCGGCACCTCGCGGCCCGCGATTTCACCGCTCGTCAACGGCTGGCCTTCCTTCGTGGTGACGATGCCGATCATGTTGTCCGGAATGTCGATGACGTCTTCCATCGTCACCGTGAAGAGCTTGGGATTGATGCGGTACTGGCCCTGCGGAATGATCGACATCTGCGGTCCGCGCTCGCCGCCGTTGTCGATGAACGCCTGCGCGTCCTGAAACGAGTCGCAGTCGACGTGCCGGCCGATGATGCGTCCGCCGGAGAGGGGCTTGCCGTCATTGGCTTCGACGACGCCGATCTTGCCGGCAGGCACCGTCGCCATGGCCACAACGTGCGTCGTGAAGACCAGCGTGTTGATGCGCCACGTCCCCGGAGGGATGACGGCCATCTGCGCGCCGCGTTCACCCTGGTTCTGCAGGAACGCACGCGCGTCCTGAAAGTTGTCGCACTCGACCTGCCTCGCGAGGATCCGGCCATCAGGCATGGGATTACCGTCGCAGGATTCGACGAGCGCGATCTGTCCGTTCGGCACCATCAGAAACCGGGTGATGTCGATCTGGTACTGCCACGGCCAGTAGCCGAACTTCAGGCCGGGCGCGAGCGTGTCCGCCTGCACGCCGGCTTCGCCAAGGAGCGCGATGATCTTGCCTGGAGGCAGCTCGCGATGCTTGCCGAACAGCACGAACTTCTTCGTCACGAGGCCGATGCTGTCGTCGGGAACGATGACGATACCGAGTAATCGAACGGCGGCCTTCCAGAAGATGAGCGCCAGAATAATCGGGAGCACCCACCAGTAACTCAGAATTGCATCCAAGACTTGCGTGTCCATGTTGTCTCCAAAGTCCGCACCGGCGCTGATCGGATAACCGGGTGGCGTGCTGGCGGCGGCCTATTATGCGCCGACTATGTCGGACGCCGCCTTGGCGTGCCGTAGGCGGCGGGCTTCAGCCCGCCGCGCGTTCGGCGGCCGAAAGGCCGCCGACTACGGTGTCTGCGTGTGGGAAGATACGCCCATTCGGGGCACCTCATGAGAATACGGACAGGCGTCGCGATTGTTGCAGCCGCGTTGATCGCGTCGTCCTCGCGAGTTGGCACGCAAGGTCAGGCGCCCAAACCGGTGCTGTACGTCGTTGGAACCTCCCACCTCGATTCGCAGTGGAACTGGACGGTGCAGGACAGCATTCGGCGCTTC
Organism: Vicinamibacterales bacterium; assembly: GCA_035606665.1. GTDB lineage: Bacteria > Acidobacteriota > Vicinamibacteria > Vicinamibacterales > SCN-69-37 > DASUGC01. The sequence continues at coordinate 356,214 of DATNEY010000009.1, forward strand.
GTGCCTGGCACATTCTTTGAGAACTTCGATCGGTTCGAGAAGTTTCCTGCCTACGTCTTCAGCTATGAAGGTGCAATCCACTACATGTGGTTCAAGGAGTACTACCCGCAGGAGTGGGCACGCGTGCGGCAGTACGTCGCGCAGGGACGCTGGCGCGTGGCGGGCAACTGGATCAATGCGGTTGACGTGAACGTGCCGTCGCCCGAATCCCTGATGCGGCACGCGCTCTATGCGAAGCGATTCTTTCGCGGTGAGTTCAACAAGGTCTCCAACGATGTCTATCTGCCGGATTGTTTCGGCTTCGGTTTCGCATTGCCGTCGATCGCGCGGCACTCGGGCCTGACTGCTTTCACGACACAGAAACTGACCTGGGGTTCGTCGTATGGCATTCCGTTTCCGATCGGACGATGGCGCGGGGTTGACGGCAGCGAGGTCGTCGCGGCGCTGAATCCAGGCGCGTACGTCACGAAGATCGATTCAGACATCGCTGTTGACCCGAAGTGGTCGAACGATCCGACTCCGCTCGGAAACGGCCGCTCGGTGATCTATCGCCTGTTCGGCGTCGGTGACATCGGCGGTGCGCCGGACGCGCAGTCGGTCGAGTGGCTGCAGAAAGCGCTCGCCAATAAGAACGGCGCGGTCGAGGTCCGCAACACGTCCGTCGATCAACTCGCCAATGACCTCACAGCGGAAGAGAGGCTGGCGCTTCCCGTCTATACCGGTGAGTTGACGATGAAGACGCACGGCGTCGGCACGCATTCGTCGCAGGCGGCCATGAAGAAGCTGAATCGCTCGAACGAGCTGCTCGCCGATGCCGCCGAACGGGCGAGCGTCGCGGCCAACTGGCTCACCGGTCTTGCGTATCCATCGGACCGGCTGCGTGAAGCGTGGACGCGCGTCCTGTGGCATCACTTCCACGACGACATCACCGGCACGTCGATCCCTCAGGCCTATCAGTTTTCGTGGAACGACGAGTTCGTCTCGTTGAATCAGTTCGCCGGCGTCCTCACAAGTGCGACGTCGAGCGTGGCGAGCATGATGGACACGCAGGCGACAGGCGTTCCACTGGTCGTCTACAACCCCATGGCGTCGAGCCGCAGGGATGTGGTGGAAGCTCAAGTTGCGTTTCCAGCTGGTGCTCCAGGACCAGGAGGACGGTGGGAGCCGGTCATTCCGCGATCGGTGCGCGTGACCGATCGCGCCACGGGCCGTGAAGTTCCAGCGTCGGTTATCGGGTTCGAGCCGGGCGGGACCAGGATCCGTTTCCTCGCTGACATGCCCTCGGTCGGATTCAAGGTGTTCGAGGTGCGTGACGGTGTCGGGAGTCGCTCAGTCAGAAGTACCGGCCTTGCCGTCTCCACCTCGTCGCTCGAGAACGCCCGCTATCGCGTGAACATCGACGCGAACGGCGACATCGCGTCCATCTTTGACAAAGAGGCGAGGCACGAGCTTCTCAAGTCGCCAATTCGTCTCGAGATGCGCGACGACCCATCACCGGACAAGCCGGCGTGGCGGATTCTCTATGAGACCGTTACCGCGCCCGTTCGCGAGTACCCGGTCAAGCCCGTAGTGCGCATCGTCGAGCGGGGTCCTGTGCGCGTTGCTCTGGAAGTGACGCGCCAGGCTGGCGCGTCGACGATCACACAGCGCATTTCGCTCAGCGCCGACGGCGATCGCGTGGATGTCGAGAACGAGATCGACTGGAAGTCGACGAACACGCTGCTCAAGGCCGCGTTTCCGTTTGCGGCCTCGAATCCGAAAGCGACGTACGACCTCGGTCTGGGCACGATTCAGCGCGGCAATAACCATCCCGATGCCTACGAAGTGCCCGCGCAGTGGTGGGCTGACATCACCGATACGACCGGATCGTTCGGCGCCGCGGTGCTGACCGACAGCAAATACGGTTGGGACAAGCCTGCCGACAATGTGCTCAGGCTGACGTTGCTGCACAGTCCGAGGCCAGGAGAATGGCCTCGACCCTTCTACCAATCGGCGCAGGATCTCGGCCGTCACCGCTTCGTGTACTCGATCGCCGGACACTACGGGGACTGGCGCGCCGGCCGCGTGCCGATGCGCGCAGCGCGGCTCAATCAGCCGCTCGTCGCTTTTCAGGCGACATCCCATCCGGGCGCGCTTGGACGGACCTTCTCGCTGATGCGGATCGACGACCCGACGGGCCAGATCGCGGTTCGCGCGCTGAAGAAGGCGGAGGACTCCGACGAGATCGTCGTCCGCCTGCAAGAGCAGTACGGCAACGAGACGGTTGTGCAGTTGAGTTTCGCGAGCCCGATTCTTTCCGTGCGCACGATCAATGCCGCCGAGGAGCCGCTGTCCGACGCAACGCGTCGCGACGCGACAACGACCATGACGACGGCGCTCGGTGCCTACCAACCGAGAAGCTTCGCCATTCGTCTCAGTCCCCCAGCGGCGACGGCGCCCGCGGTTGCGCGTGTGAGCGCGCCGCTCGAGCTGCCGTTCAATCTCGACGGCATCACGCTCGATGCCGGCCGTGCCGACGGCAACCTTGACGGCGCGGGCCTCACCATCGCCGGTGAGTTGTGGCCGAATGAAATCGCGCTCAACGGGGTCGCATTCAAGATGGGCTCGACCCAGCCTGGCGTCCGGAACATCCTCGTGCCCGAGGGCCAGACGCTCCAGCTGCCGGCGGGTCCGGGACTGAATCGCCTGTACATCCTGGCGTCGGCCGTCGGTGGGGACGTCAATGCAACGATGGCGTTCGAGGGGGGGCCGCGCAACCAGCGCACGCAAACAATTCTTGTTCGGGAGTGGCAGGCACCGATCGGCCAGTGGTTCAGCACGCTTCGAACCGAACGGATGCTGCGCCAGGTGGTCGTTCCTCAGATGCGCGGTCAGACGTGGACCGAGCGCGCGATTGCCGACGACATGGTGACGTCGTTCGACCCGAAGACCGGCGTGGTCAGCGGCATCGATCAGATCCGTCAGGCGTTTGTGAAGACGGACGAAATCGCGTGGGTCGGCACGCACCGTCACGAACCGTCCGGGAATCAGATCTACATCCCGTCCTATGTATTCCTGTACCGCGTTCACATTCCAGCAGGAGCAACGGCGGTGCGGTTGCCGGCGAACAGCAAGATCAGGATCTTCGCCGCGACAGCGGTCAGGGAGCCGTGGGGCGTCACGCCCGCCGGCGCGCTGTACATGCCGGAAATATCGAGACGATAGCCCGACGGCTGTTAACACTCCGCCTCCCCGGAGCGTCCATGATTGATGAGGCCGTTGACTACCCGCGACTATCGCCCAGTCGTCGCCGCCGCCCGCGCGGGGGATGAGGACGCGTTTGCCGAGCTGTACCGCGTGTTTGGCCGCGCGGTACACGGCACATTGCTCGCTCGTCTGCCCGCATCGGACGCCGCCGACCTGGTGCAGGACGTCTTCATTCAGGCCTGGTCGCGGCTTCGGGAACTCCGGGACGACTCGGCATTCGGCGCCTGGATTTGTACCATCGCGCGCCGGCAGGCCGCGTCCCATTACCGCAGCCGCCGGGAGTTCGTGTCACTGCCGGCGAATCTTGCTGCCCGCGAAGGGACGCACGTCCAGGCGGAAGCGCACGCTGCGGTCGCCGCCATTCAGGACCTTCCGGAGGCCTATCGCGAGACGCTCACGCTCCGCCTCGTCGAGGGTCTCACCGGTTCGGAAATCGCGAGTGTTACTGGCCTTACGCCGGATTCGGTACGCGTCAATCTGCACCGCGGCTTCACCATGCTGCGTGCGCGACTCGGAGTCACGTCATGACGAACCAGCGCGACGACAAGACGATCGCGTATCTCTGGGATCCGCACGCCGGCGCGGGCGGTGTCGATCCTGCGTTGCTCGCGCTCGAGAAGGAGCTGGCGACGCTCAGCTTCGATGCAGCCGAGCGCCCCTTGCCGTTGCCGGCGCGATCCCGTTCGACTGCGCGACACGCCATTCGGTGGTGGTCCCTGGCAGCGGCTGCCGTGGTGTTGATCGCTGCGTCGGGTGTGTGGTTCTCGCAGTGGCGCTGGACATGGCCGGCGGGACGTCCGTGGGTTGTCTCGTCGCGCCCGTCAGCGGCGCCGGCTGAGTTCGCGGTGGGCGCGCCCTTCGTGCTGCCAGGCAACGAGAGCGCCGTGGTGAATGTGGCGCGCATCGGCACCATGCGTGTCGACGGAGGTTCGCAACTCGCGCTGCGCTCGACCCAGGGCACGCGTCATCGCCTCGCCATGGAGTACGGCCGCATCTCCCTGCGCGTCTGGGCGCCACCCGGCAGCGTTGCCATACAGACGCCCGCCGGAGAGGTCATCGATCTCGGCTGCGAATTCGATCTCGACGTCGATGCCACGAGCGCCAGGGTGTCCGTGCGCTCCGGTTGGGTGCAACTCGACAACGGGATTGCCGAGTCGCTCATTCCGGCCGGGGCCAGCAGCGGGATGACACGGAATCGCGCGCCCGGTGTGCCTGTCTTCGACACGGCCGTCCCGCAGTTTCGTGATGCCGTTCGACGGTATGAAGCCACGCTCGACGTGGCGTATGTGGATGCGATCGTTACGCATGCACGCGTCGGCGATGTCTTGACGCTCGTGACGCTGATCGCTCGTGGCGGCCCAGGCACGGACCGCTTGGGCTCGCGCGGGGCGGAGTTGTGGCCTCTTCCGGATGGCGTCACTGTCGGCGGGATCCTTCGCGGCGATCGTGACGGGCTCTGGCGATGGAGAGACACACTCGAGCTGCCGCCGGTCAAGGGCTGGCTGAGAAACTGGCGGGACGCCCTGCCGGCCTGGCTTGTGCCGCGAGCCGCGGTCCCGCCGGCGGATCGGCGCCGTTAACACTTTGCTCTTCCGTCGCGTCCTCGATCGCAAGGAGCTAATCATGCGATTCAGGTTCACGGCGGCGCTCGTTCTTGTCGCCATCGTCATTTCGACCGCCGGCGCGCGTGCAGCCGGCCCACGCGCGCAATCCGGTCTGGACTGGCAGATCGATCCCGCGAGAAGCGAGGTCCGCTTCACCGTTACCAAGCTCGGATTCTCGGACGTGACCGGCCTCTTTCACGACTCGGAAGGCAGCATTTACTACGACGAGGATCGGCCCGAAGTGAGCCGCGTGCAGTGGCGCGTGCGGGTCGCGTCCGTGAAGACCGACGCGAGCACGCGGGACAGCACGCTCCAGCAGCCGGAATACTTCGACGCGGCGCACCATCCGTATCTCGAGTTCGCGAGCCGATCCGTCCGGGAGCTGAACGACGGCCGGCTCGAGGTCGCGGGGCAAATCACGATGCGAGGCGTCACGCGGCCGCTGACGCTCGCCGTTCGCATCCAGACCGGTTCGGCGCCGCGCTTCGAAACAGATTTCACGGTCGATCGCTATGACTTCGGCATTACGGGAGGGTCTGTGATGGGCCGCCTGATTGGCCGGACCGTGCGCGTGCATCTGGTCGCGGCCGTCCGGCCGCGCGCCGGCATCAATGGAGGTGTGCGATGAATCGACGCGACTTTCTCGTCACGCTGTCCGCCGCATCAGCCGCGCTTGCGTTCCCCGTCGCGGGTGTCGAGGCGCAGGATGTCGAGTATCTCCGGGCGCTGGAACGTGCTCAACAGGAACGGCCGCCGGTGCTGTCATGGCGCGCGCGCATCGCACCGAAGGACGAGCCTGGTATCCCGATGGTGATTCATGGCCGCGTCTTCAAGTCCGACGGCAGGACGCCGGCATCCGGGATCATCGTGTTCGCGTATCACACGGATCGAACCGGCATTTATGCGGATCGCAGCAAGGGGCCGCACGTCTGGCGCCTTCGCGGCTGGGCGCAAACCGATGCCGGAGGCCACTTCGAGTTCGAGACGATCAGGCCGGCCCCTTACCCGGGCCGTGCGACGGCCGCGCACGTGCACATTACGCTCGAGGGATCGGGTCTGCCGCGCCAGACCGCGCAGGGACTGTTGTTCGACGATGATCCGATCGTCACGCCAGACGAGCGCAGCAAATCCGCGCGCGATGGAGTATTCGGCGACGTGCGGAAAGTCGAGGTGCGTGACGGCGTCCAGCACGTCACGGCGAACTTCAGGATTGCGTCAGGAGGCTAGCCTTGATTCCTCATCACCCAGGCGACGTTCTTCTTCGTCTCCTCGATACACGCTTCCGGGCTCGCGTGCGGGGTCTCGAACGCAAACCAGCCCTCGAAGCCTGACTTCTTGATCGCTGGCCACGCCTTCGACCAGTCGATGAGGCCGGCGACCTCCATCAACGGCTCGCGGTTGTTCTTGAGGTGCATCTGCACGATCTTGGCGCCGATGATCTCGATGCCTTTGATGCCTTCGTTGTTGTGCACCATGCTCTCGGTGCCGGTCGCGTCCCAGTACGCGCGCACCGCGGGATGATCCACGAGACCGAGGAGTTTCACGTACTCGTCGGTTGTGAGAGAGAGCTCGAGACCGAGCACGATCCCCGCATCCTCGGCGACGGGCGCGAGCTTCTTCAGCAGCGCTACCACCGGTCCATACGAGGACTCGTCGTCCATCTTCGGGCACGTCTCGCGAAAGCCGGGAACGAGCACGACACCTGCGCCGAGCATCTCACCGGCGTGGATCGTCTTCCGCAACGACTGTTCGCATGCCACCGGCTCGAGTAGCGTGCCGCCGTTCGGGAGGCTGCCGCCCATCGACACGGTCCTGATGTTCCACCGAAGCGATTCCCGCTTGTAGGCGAGCGCTGTGTCCCGGTCCCACAGATTCGATCGCGTCGTCTGGACCTCAATGCCGGAGATACCGGGAATCTGCGATGCCAGCTCGTACACGCCGGGCGACGACGTCCGGAGCATGTTGCCTTCGCGATGGGCGAGTTTCAGCGGCGCGAGTTCCGCCCATTCGCGGGCATTTGCGAGGAGCTCGGCGTCGCGCGTGAGCGCGAACGCGCCGGCGGCGGCCGCCGACAAAGTAGACCCGAGGAACTTTCGTCGATTCATTTGATTTAGCGGGGGGACTTCGTCCCCGCCGCTCCCCCTTACGCGCTCGCTCGCGGGGACCCCTTGGCCCCACTCCGCTCGCGCGACTCACTCGCTTCGCTCGTTCGTGCGTCCCGGCGGAATAGTAGCCGTAGAATGTCTCCACCGATGAATAAGAGAGAGTTTCTGCGGACGTCCGCGACGGCCGGCCTTGGTCTCCTGCTTGGGGATCGTGTCTGGGCCAGATTCGCCGACGTACCGGCGGACCGGCTCGCGGAAGACGAAGCCTTCTGGACGGCGATTCGCGCGAAATACCGTCTCAAGCCCGACTACATCAACCTCGAGAGCGGCTACTACAGCATGCAGGCCACGCCGGTGCTCGAGGCCTTCATCGCGAAGGTCCGCGAGATCAATTACCTGGCGTCGTACTACCTGCGCACGACGCAGGTGCCGGACAAGGCAGCGGCGCGCGACAGGCTGGCGGCGCTGGCGGGCTGTTCGCCCGCCGAGCTGTGCATCACGCGTAACACCACGGAATCGATCGCCACGGTGGTGAACGGCTATGACTGGAAACCTGGCGACGAGGCCGTGCAGGCCGAGCAGGACTACGGCCACATGCTCGCGCAGTTCAGACTGATGGCGCGACGCCGCGGCATGGTCAACAAGCTCGTGAGCGTGCCGAACGACCCGAAGACCGACGAGGAGATCGTCCGCCTGTACGCCGAAGCGATCACGTCGCGCACGCGCGTGCTGATGGTCTCCCACATGATCAACGTCACCGGGCAAATCCTGCCGGTGCGCAAGATCGCGGACATGGCGCACGCGCGCGGCGTGGAGGTGCTGGTCGACGGCGCGCACGCATTTGCCCACTTCGATTTCACGATTCCCGACCTCGGCTGCGACTACTACGCCGCGTCACTCCACAAGTGGCTCGGCTGC
>DATNEY010000016.1:0-2636 GCA_035606665.1 Vicinamibacterales bacterium
ATCAACAACGCCGGGGTGGCCGGCATCGGCGTGACCGAGGCCTACTCAGCTGAACAGTTCCAGCAGATGTTCGATATCAACGTGTTCGGTGTCGTGCGCGTGAATCGCGCCGTTCTCCCGTCGATGCGGCAGCGGCGCAGCGGCTTGTTGATTCACGTCAGCTCCGGAGCCGGCCGTGTGACCGTTCCGGCGATGGCGGCGTACTGCGCCAGCAAGTTCGCGCTCGAGTCGCTCGCGGATGCCTACCGGTTCGAGCTGCTCCCGTTCGGCATCGATTCGGTGCTGGTCGAGCCGGGAATCTATCGCACCGCGATATTCGATCGCCTCGTCTCTCCGGCTGATGAAACGCGCGTGGCCAGCTACGGCCAGGCCGCGAAGTATGTGGACGATGTTCATGGCACGTTCAAGGCCGTCATTGGCGCGCCCGATGCGCCAGGCAGTGCCGAGGTTGCCGAGGCGTTCGTCCGGCTCGTGGAGATGGCGCCATCCGAGCGTCCGTTCCGCACCGTCGTCAGTCCTCCGATTCAGCAGCTCCTCGAGCCGTACAACGCCGCCGCGGAGGAGCTCCGCCCGATCGTCGCGCAGATATTCAACGTGCCCCAGCTCGCCGGCGCGCTGCGCACCGCCGGCGCCAGGTAGCCGCACCGCGGCGTCATCCCGAGGCGAAGACAGGGCACCCCTTCAGGGGTGCCATGGTTCAGGGTCAGGAGGGACACATGTCCGGCAACGTCGCCACGAACGGCCGCCTGCTCACCGATAGCGCGATCGCCGCATTCCGTCAGCGCCTGCAAGGTCCGGTGCTGACGCCCCAGGACGGCGAGTACGCGGAGGCGAGACAGATCTGGAACGCGATGATCGACAAACGCCCGGCCGTGATTGCCCGGTGCACGAGCACGGCGGATGTCCAGGCCGCCGTCGCGTTCGCGAAAGAACACGACCTGGTCGTGTCCGTTCGCGGCGGCGGGCACAACATCGCCGGCCTGGCCCTCTGCGATGGAGGCCTGACCATCGATTTGACGCTGATGAAAGAGGTGACGGTGGACGCGCGATCGAAGACGGCCATCGCGCAGCCCGGAGCTACCTGGGGCGAGTTCGATCGCGAGACGCAGCGCTTTGGCCTCGCGACCACCGGCGGCGCGGTGTCGACGACGGGCATCGCGGGGCTGACGCTGGGCGGCGGGCTGGGCTGGCTGATGGGACGGTGCGGCTACACAGTCGACAACCTCTTGTCGGCGGAAGTGGTGCTGCACGACGCGACCGTCGTCACAGCGAGCGAGTCGAGCTATCCCGAGCTGTTCTGGGCGCTGCGAGGAGGCGGAGGAAATTTTGGCGTCGTGACCTCGTTCGAATATCGCCTTCACCCCGTGGGCCCGGTCTGGGCCGGACTGGTCATCCATCCACTGGACCGTCTGACGGCGATGCTGCGGTTCCATCGCGAGTTCGCGTCGTCCGCGCCGGACGAGCTGACGGTTCACGCCGCGGTGATGACGCTGCCGACCGGCGACCGGGTGGCCGCGCTCATTCCGGTCTGGTCGGGAGATGCCGCGGACGGCGAACGGCAGCTCGCGCCGCTGCGCGCCTTCGGCCCACCCATCGTCGATACCGTGCAGGCCATCCCGTACGTCGCCGCGCAGTCGATGCTCGACGCGGCGGTGCCGTATGGACGTCACAACTACTGGAAGTCGAGCTTTCTCCGGGCGCTCGACGACGATGCGGCCCGCACGGTCGAGGAACACGCCCGCCGGATCACGTCGCCGTTCTCCCTGTGCCTCGTCGAGCACGTGCACGGCGCGCCGACGCGGATCGCGCGCGATGCCACGGCGTTCGGCGTCCGGGACGAGCATTTCCATTTCATCGCGATCGCGTCATGGGACCCGGCGGACGCAGCCACGCCGCATGTCCAGTGGGCGCGCGACTTCTGGACGGCGATGCAGGCATGGTCGGCCAACCGCGTCTACTCGAACATCCTCGGGCAGGATGAGGGCGATCGCGTGATGGAAGCCTATGGCCTGAACTACGCGCGTCTGGCGCGGGTGAAAGCGCAGTTCGACCCGTTGAATTTCTTCAGGGTGAATCAGAACATTTCGCCGGACGGTGCAAGGGCAGTCTGAACAAAAAGGGAAGAGCCTCTGGACTCCGCGCAACTGACGGTGCGCTGCGTTTACCGTCGTTGCGCGCGCCCGCCCGTTGATCCGGCGTCCAATGCGCCCCGCCGGATCAACCGCGGGTGTCAACACGCGCAGGCCCGAACGCGTCCCCTCGAGCCCGCCGTTCGACCTCACCTGAAACTCCAGCGTTCTCAGCGACTTCGACTCCTGGCTTGTCAGGCAGGCGGCAGGCGCGAGGCTTGCGGTGTCGCCGGCCGAACCCGTCAACTTCTTTCAAGGAGGACTCGATGTTTCGCACCGCTCTCACGCTCGCTGTCGTCGCCGCGGCCATCGCCGCCTCGCCGGCCGTCGTCTCCGCTCAGGAGAAGCCCGCTGCCACGCACACCACCGCCAAGCCGGCGCCGGCTGTCGCCGTCAACATCAACACCGCGTCGGCCGCCGAGCTCGAGGCGCTGCCCGGCATCGGCGCGGCGATGGCCGCGCGGATCGTCGAATACCGGCAGAAGAACGGACCGTTCAAGAAGATCG
>DATNEY010000017.1:0-5327 GCA_035606665.1 Vicinamibacterales bacterium
ATGCTCTTCGCTCCGCTTCGACCGCGCGGAAACGCGCGGCCTTCGGGCATTGACGCCGCCTGCGCGCAGCGGCGAGAGTAGCAGCTGCGTGATGGCGGTCGTTCGCGGCGTCTTCACCGCTGGCGCTACTTGGGTTGCCACGAACGAGCTAGTGCGATTCGTAACCTGAAGGATGGCGACGTGGAAGATCAATCAACTGGAATGTCGACTTCGATGTAGCCGCCTCGCGGCGCCGCAACCACAGCCGCCGCGATCTCGTCGAGCCTCTCCTTGATCAGCCTCCATCGCCCGTTGCTGAGCACCACCACCGCGATCTGGCGACCTGTCAGGTTCTGCTGGTACGGGATGTTTCGATCGGTCGTGACGAACACGTCGAAGCCGGCCGCTTCGGCGGCGTCCAGGAGCTCACCGTTCCGAAGCGCGTCCCAGCCGCGCGCACGGGCCTCCTCGACGACGTGCTCATGCAGGACTGCCGCAAGTCCGCGCGGCGTTCCATTGTCGAACAGGATGCGCATCAGCGCCCGCGCAGGGGCGCATCAAGACTGCGTGCGGCAAACTCCAGGACGGCCTTGATCTGTTCGCGCGTCACGGGAAACTGCTCGACCACCTCGTCGATGGTCATACCGTCCTCGAGGTTGTCGAACACGATCGCCACCGGCGTCCGCGTGCCCTTGAACACCCAGGCACCGCTGACTTTCCCGGGCACGCTCTCCACCGCCGGGCATAGCGACCAATCGAGCAAGGCCATCGGCTTAGTTCGCGTCCAGCTTACGGGATTTCGAGCACGGTGTCTGTCCCTGAGGCTACACCTTACCATCCGTGACCACATATGGCGATTTGAGGGAGCCTGCGGGCAGCGGCTGCTCGCGATGAACTGCACCGAAAGTGCTCGCAATGCGGCACGCGATTGATTGGCGAGTTGACGACTTGACGACTCGGCGCTAATCTGAGCCGTCTTGTGTGCTCGACGCGAGCACGCTCCGCCCGCTGTTCCGCAACGGAGCGCGCGACGACGTCGCGCACGGACTGACAAGACCGGCGGCACTCAGCGGCGTCGTCCTCAGGACGAATGCCAGCCGACCGGCAGCGGCGATCTGTTCGCGGGCCTTCGGTCGTGAGCACTCGTCGGGCTTCGGGTGGGACAGAGGCGATCGCTGAGGTCCGCCGCCCACACCGCGTGGACCACGTTCACGCGGGCCGATGCTGGCCATCATGTCAGCGTCCGCGCCCCTGACTAGCACCCCGCCGGCCACGTCGCCGGCGCGCCTCGGCGCGTAACTCCCATCACAACCTGTTTCTGTGGCCTGCAAAGGCCCGCCCGGGAGGGACCATGAAGACCTGGTTGACCGTTGCCGAAGGCGCAGAGTATTCGGGTGTCAGCCGTGACACGATCTACACCGCCTGCGAGCGTGGCGAGCTGCGTCACGCACGCGTCGGCGGACGGCGATCCATCCGTCTCAAAGCGGAATGGATTGACGCGTGGCTGGAACGGCATTCGCGAGGCGCAGAAGCCTCGCGCGCCGCCGGGCAGAGCTCGATGCACGGCGGTGTTTCGTGAAGAGCAGCAGAAAGGAGGAACCGTGGGTCTTTACAAAATCTGTGAACACAAGGGACGCGCTCGCGATCGGTGCGGGCACACGTGGTGGGGCAGTTTCCGAGGCAGGCGCGTCAGCCTAGCCAGATGGGCGAATCGGGAGGTCGCCTCGAAGGCGGAGGCTGACACCGTCCTCGACGAGCTGAGGAAAACAGTCCGGGCCGGAACCTTCGACGAGCGCGGCCTCGAGCCTCTCCCGGATCCGTCGCCGCTGACGTTCAGCAAGTTTGCTGAAGTCTACAAACAGCGGCACGTCCTCGCGAAGGGTCTGGCCATCGCCGGCACGATCGACTACAGGCTCAAGCCGCTGATCGAGCGTTTCGGCGATCGTCCGATCGCAGAAATCCGGACGGCGGACGTCGAAGACTTCGTCGCCGACATGAAGAAGCCGCGCGCGGTCAATGGCCTGGACGACCGCAGGCTCGCGCCGGCGTCGATCAACAGGACGCTTCAACTGTTGCGTCACATGCTCAATTGGGCCGTCGGCCGCGAGTATCTTGAGCGTACGCCATTCAGGCGCGGCACCGAGATCCTCGTCCGGATGGAACGCGAGGACAACAAGCGGCGCCGCCGGCTGTCGGAGGCGGAAGAAGCTGCGCTGCTCGCCGTCGCGTCGCCGCATCTGCGATCGATGATCATCGCCGCGCTGGACACAGGCATGCGGCGAGGCGAGATGCTCGCGCTCCGGTTCGGAGACATCGACTGGAAGCGGCGGCTGATCGTCCTGAGGGGCGTCACGACGAAGAGCCGGCGAACGCGCGTGATCCCGATCGGCACGTCCCGACTGTTCGCCGTGCTCGAGTGGCTCCGGCTCGACTGTGCCGGCGGCCTCAAGGCAGACGATGTGCCGGTGTTCAGCAACGAGGTTGGCGAGCCGCTCAAAACCTTCAAGAAGGCTTGGGCCGTGGCTGTTCTGAAGGCCCACGGCATGGACCCGCACTGGCGGAAGGGCGCCTACAAGGACCTCACGGCAGACTGCCAGCGGCGGTTCCGCGACATCAACCTGCACTGGCACGACCTGCGGCACGAATACGCTTCACGGCTCGTCGAACGGGGCGTCCCGCTGGCCCAGGTGCGCGATCTGCTCGGCCACGCATCGATCATCACCACCGAGCGCTACGACAATCAGACGCTCGAAGCTCTTCAGGCTGCAGTCGAAAGATTGGAAGGTGGGAAGACGTTTGACAGCGCACAGCGCTCGGACAGAGTTTCAAGTTTTTTTCAAGATCCGGCTCGCGACGCCTTCCGATCGCACGTGGATCAACTCGACGCCGCAACCTTGAGCGAGGGGCCAAACATGAAAAAAGCCCCGCGTTTTAAGGCGGGGCTGTTGTCGAGTGGGGATCTATAAGTTCATGGTAGCGGTACGGGGAATCGAACCCCGGTCCCGTGGCTGAGAACCACGTGTCCTGACCCCTAGACGATACCGCCACTCGCCGACAAGAATTCTGCATTCTACCAAACTTGTATTATTGAGTCCATGTTCCGCTGGCTTCTCGTACTCGTCGTTGTCGTGTGCCTCTGTGTCGCCGGCGCCTACGGCGTCGCCGGACGCGGCGCGCCGCCGCAGCTGGCCATCGAGAAACCCGACCGCGTCGTCGGCCAGGCCGGCACGCTCGAAGTCACCGCCACGGCGCCCGCCGCAAAGTTGTCCTCGCTGACCATCGCGCTCGAGCAAGGCGGCAAGACCATTCCCCTTTACTCGCTCAACGGCGCGCAGACCGCAACCGTCACGCGCGTCGGCGCCGACCAGCTGCGGGTGTCGCGCTCGATCGGCAAGCAGGATCTCCCGGAGCTGCAGTCCGGTCCCGCGCGCATCGTCGTCTCGGCAACGCGCCCGGCGTTCCTCAACCTGCGCACGCTCGCCAGCACGACGTCGAAGGACTTCCAGGTGCGCCTCGAGCCGCCGCGCATCACCATCCTCTCGACCAAGCACTACATCAACCTTGGCGGATCCGAGATGGTGGTGTACCGCGCCACGCCGCCCGACGTCGCGTCGGGCGTTCGCGTCGGCGAGATCGAGTACCCGGGCTTCCCCGCCGCCGGCGCCGGCGTGCCGGGCGCCGATCCGGCGACGCGGATCGCGTTCTTCGCGCTGCTGCACGATCAGCCGATCAACACGCCGATTGCCGCGTTCGCGCGCGATGAGGCAGGGAATCAAGCGCGGGCGACATTCGTCGACGACGTGTTCCCCAAACCGTTCAAGAAGAGCCGCATCGAGATCGACGACAAGTTCATCAACCGCGTCGTTCCCGAAATCCTCGAGCACTCACCGGAGCTGAAGCTGGCGCAGCCGGCCGAGAGCAGCCCCGAGATGCTCGCGGCGTTCTTGCGGATCAACGGCGAGCTGCGAAAGCTGAACGCGCAGGAGATCGCGGCGCTGGCGAAGAAGACCTCGCCTGAGCGCCAGTGGCACGAGACGTTCGTCCAGCTCGGCAACTCGCAGGTCGAGGCGAGCTTTGCCGATCACCGCACCTACGTCTACAAAGGCAAGGAAGTCGACCAGCAGACCCACCTCGGGTTCGACCTCGCGGTGACGGCGCACGTGCCGGTGGCGGCGGCCAACAGCGGCACGGTGCTGCTGGCGAAATGGCTCGGCATCTACGGCAACTGCGTGATCATCGACCACGGCATGGGGGTCCAGTCGCTCTACGGCCACCTGCAGTCGTTCGACGTCAAGGAGGGCGACACGGTGAATCGCGGCCAGACGGTCGGCCGCAGCGACTCGACCGGTCTGGCCGGCGGCGATCATCTGCATTTCACGCTGCTGGTCGGCGGGCAGATGGTCAACCCGGTGGAGTGGTGGGACTCGCACTGGATTGCCGACCGCGTCGAGCGGAAGCTGAAAGAAGCAAGGTAGAATAACGGGTTGTTGCGTAGTGCCCTTTTTGTTCAGGAGAGATCGAATGCTTTTACGAAACGCATGGGTTGGTCTTGCCGGGATCACGCTCGCGCTGAATCTCGTGGCTTGCGGCGGCGGCGGGGAAACGTCGAACAAGTCGGCTGAGCCCTCGTCGCCCTCCGGGACGCCGGCGGGCCAGAAGGTCGACACGGCGACGGCGGGCGACGTGAAGGGAGTCGTCAATCTCGACGGCGTGGCGCCCAAGAACGAGGCGATCAAGATGAACGCCGATCCCGTCTGCCTGCGCGAGGCCAAGGGGGCGCAGATGTCCGAGGCCTACGAAGTGGGCGACGACGGCAAGACGCTCGGCAACGTGTTCGTCTACGTGAAGGACGGGCTCGGCAACTACGTCTACGACACGCCGACCGAGACGGCGAAGATCGATCAGAAGGAATGCCGCTACCATCCGCACGTGTTCGGCATGCGGGTCAACCAGCCGCTCGAGATCATCAACAGCGATCCGACGCTGCACAACATCCACGCGATGCCGAAGAGCAACTCCGAGTTCAACAACGGCCAGCCGATCCAGGGGATGAAGATGACCCACACCTTCGACAAGAAGGAAGTGATGGTCCCCTTCAAGTGCGACGTCCACGGCTGGATGAACGCCTACGTCGGCGTGCTCGATCACCCGTACTTCGCCGTCACCGACAAGAGCGGCAAGTTCGAGATCAAGTCGCTGCCGCCGGGCACCTACACGCTCGAAGCGTGGCACGAGAAGTTCGGCACGCAGACGGCGAGCGTGACGCTCGGACCGAAGGAATCGAAGGACGTGACGTTCTCGTTCAAGCCGTCGGGACCGACAGCCACGAACTAGGGCAGGCAGGGCGG
>DATNEY010000037.1:0-60721 GCA_035606665.1 Vicinamibacterales bacterium
GGGATCCAGACGACGTCGATCTGGCCGCCGAGCAGGGGCCGCAACAGCTCGCACGAGCCCGCGACCACCTCGTTCAGTTCGAGCTCCTTCAGCTGCAGCGGCTCCTTGCGGCCAAAGGCGAGCAGCTGGCGAGGCAGGGCCGCACCGGCCTCGGCGGTCTTCCTGATCTCCTCGGCGTAGCGGCGGAGCTGCTCGTCGTCCGGCAGGGCGGCCGCGAGCAGCTCGCCGTAGCCGCGGATCGCGGTCAGCGTGTTGTTGAAATCGTGGGCGATACCGCCGGCGAGCTGGCCGATCGCCTCGAGCTTCTGCGATTGGCGCAGTTGCGCCTCCACTTTCTGTCGCTCGACCTGCGCGTGCAGGGCCGCGAGCATGCTGGCGACGGCCACCGAGAACGTCTGCTCATCTGGCGTCCAGATACGCGGCGGACCGACGTGCTCGCAGCACAACACGCCGACCGGCTCGCCTCGAAGATGGACGGGCGTGTCCATCATCGAGCTGATGCCGAGCGGGCGCAGGTAGTGCGGCCAGAATTCACGGGTGCGCGGGTCGGTCTCGGCGCGGTGCGCGGCGACAACGTCCAGGCCGGAAATCGCTTCGAAGTAGGCGGGATAGTCGCCCGTCTCCAGCTCGAACCCCCCGCTGTGACGGTCGTTGGAGGAGGTGTACAGATCGCTGCAAGTGAGGCGCGCTAGAGCATCGTCCAGCTTCCAGAGGCTGACGCGCTCGACGCCGAGCGTCCGCGAAACGACCTCGGTGACCTCGCGCAGCAGGGCCGGCAGATCGTCGAGCTTGACGATGTCGAGCCGCGCAAGGGCCGCGAGCGCGCCCTCCTGGCGCGCATAGCGGTCGTTCATCGCCCGAAGCTGCGCTTCGGCTGCTTTGCGCGCCGAGATGTCCTGGATCTGCGAGACGAAGTAGCGCGGCGCGCCGTCCTGGTTCCAGACCATCGTCGCGTTCAACTGAATCCAGACAATGCGGCCGTCCTTGTGGAAGTACCGCTTCTCCATCTGGTAGGTCTCGATCTCGCGCGCGAGCGTGCGGCGCACCAGATCGAGGTCGGCGTCGAGATCCTCCGGGTGCGTCAGACGCTGGAACGTCGTCGCAAGGAGCTCCTCGCGCGAATAGCCCACGATGGCACAGAGCGCTGGATTGACCTCCATCCAGTGCCCGGTCGGCGCCACCATCGCCATGCCGATCGCGGAATGGTGCATGGCGATGCGGAAGTGGTTCTCAACATGCCGCGCGGCGTCGCACGTCGGGCCCATCATTTCTTCGCATCCTTGGTGCTGATGATGATCGACACCCGGCGGTTGCGGGGATCGAGCGGCTCGTCTGGGAATCGAAGCTGCGTGTCGGCAAAACCGCGCACGGCCTTGAGCTGGCCGTGCTGGAGTCCGTTGGCGAGGATCACGCGGCGGGCGGCGTTTGCCCGATCCGAGGAAAGATCCCAGTTGTTGTAGGCCGCCATCGCCACGTACTGCCGGCTGTCCGTGTGTCCCTCGATGACGATGTCGTTGCGCAGCGTGTCGAGCTCGGTGGCGATCACCGTCAGAATCGCGATGCTTTCACCGCGCAGAACCGCGCTGCCGCTGTCGAAGAAACTCGAGCCCGAACGATCGACGAGCTCGATGCGAAGACCCTCCGGCGTCATCACGAACTCGATCTGATCCTTCAGCGCCGAGACCCCGGACAGCGTCACTAGCTGGCGGCGGATGCGATCCGCGGCCTCAGTGAGACTCTTCCGGTCATCGGCTGTGCCCGGTCCGCCGAGCACGGGTGCGCCCGCGGCGGGCCCGCCGGTGAGGCCTTCGACGCTGCCCGGCAGCACGCCATCTGACATCGCGTGTTCAAACGCGCCGGGATCCCTGAAATAGTCGGCGATGGCTTTCTTCACGGCCGCGTTCTGGCCGACGAGCCACATCACCATGAAGAACGCCATCATCGCCGTCACGAAGTCGGCGTACGCCACTTTCCAGGCGCCGCCGTGATGCGCGTGGCGGTGCCGCCTGCGGCGGTTGCGAACGACGACAACGGAACCGGTGGCCGCCACGATCACGCAGCCTGACTGTCAACGCTGCGCGTGGACCGGCACAGCGCTTCGGTTTCTTCGAAGCTCGGACGGATTTCCTCCGGGATCACCCGGCGGGCGAATTCGATGGCGATCGCGGGCGGAAAGCCCTTGTAGACGGCGAGCATCCCGGCCTTCATGCACGCTTCGAACTGCGCCTCTTCGTTGACGCGATGCTCGAGGCTCGCCGAGATGGGCTGGACGAAGCCGTACGACAGCAGGATGCCCAGGAACGTGCCGACGAGCGCCGCGCCGACCTTTTCGCCGATCTCGGCCGCCGGCCCGTCGATCGACTGCATCGTGAGCACGACGCCGAGCACGGCCGCGACGATGCCGAGGCCCGGAAGTGCATCGCCGACCTTCGCCAGCGTTCCAGACGGATGCATCGCTTCGCGGTGGAGGACGTCGAGGTCCTCGCCCATCAGGTGATCGAAGTCGTGCGGCGCGATGCCACCGACGATGACGACCTTGACGGAGTCTGAGAGGAACGTGATGGCCGCGTGCCGGGCCAGGACCTTCGGGTACCTGGAGAGAATGGGACTGTTCTTCGGATCTTCGAAGTGAGACTCGAGCGCCATGACGCCGGTCTGCTGGATGACGCGGAAGAGCTGATACAGCATCTGCAGCAGCTCGCCGAAGTCCTGGCGTGACGGGCTCGGCGTCATCAGCCGCTTGCACTGCGCGACCGTCTGCTTGATGACGGACAGCGGCGTGCCGACGAGCAGCGCACCAACCGCGGCGCCACCAATGATGATGAACTCCGCCGGCTGGTTGAGCAGCAGGAGGTCGCCGCCCTCCATGAGGAAGCCGCCGGCAACCGAAAGGAGCACGACGGCAAGTCCAGCAATCAGCAACATGTGAATCGTTTCCCAGGGCCTCGCCGCCGAGCCTTCACTCGGAGACTCGAGCGGCTCAGAGCGCCGAGGGATACGGCATCCATGGCGAATCCGCGCATCCACGAAAGAACGCCGGTCTCCCTCGACGTTAAGCAAATCGGCGGCGTCAAACGCCGCCTTGATTCGAATTACGTCGTTTTCATTACCAAATCGAAAAAGGGGTACGGCCCTTGCTCACTCACGTTGCGTCGCGGGATTGCCGGGCCTAAAGCCCCGGCCTCCATGGGGAGATCACCGCGCACATGACGGCCGTCCGGCCGCGGGTGTCGGCCGGGCGACAGAGAAACGGAGGCCGGGTCTTCGGACCCGGCGAACTGATGTCGAACGAATCGGTTGAGACATTCGGACGCACCGCCAACGACGCTGCCCGTGCCGCGACAGCCGGTCGGTACGTGCTGCACACGCTGGCGAACGCCACGCGCATCAGCCGCGAGGGCGACGCGAGGACGCTCGTGGGGGCCTTCCGCAAAGTGCCGGCGATCATCGCCTGCGCCGGTCCCTCACTCGATCGCAACATCCACGACATTGCCCACGTGCGCGACCGCGCGCTCATCATCGCGTGCGATACCGCCGCGCGGCCGCTGATGCATGCGGGCGTCGAGCCGAACTTGATCGTCGCCATCGACGGCAGCCAGACCAACGCGGCTCATCTCGCGGGACTGCCCGTACGGCGGGCCAGGCTGGTCGCCGAGGGCAGCCTCCACCCTTCTGCGTTCGGCTCGTTCGAACGCCGGACGTTCTTCTGCAAGGTCTCCGACCACGAGCCCTGGTCGTGGTTTCGCTCGATTGGCGTCGACCGCCAGCGCCTCGAGGCCTGGGGATCGGTCGCAACGACCGCGTTTGCGCTCGCGCTGGAAATGGGATGCGACCCCATCGTCTTCATCGGCGCCGACATGGCGTTCACGGATGGCCGCGCGTACTGCCGGGGGACGTCGTTCGAATCGCAATGGGCCAGCTGGACCGCGAGCGGCGAGACCTACGACGCCGTGTGGGCACAACTGGTCGGCCGCTGGACGCAAATCGAAGCCAGTGACGTGACCGGCCGTAAGGTCGTCACGGCGCCGCACCTGCTGGAATTCCGCAACTGGATCGTGCGGCGTGCTGCGACGACGCAGGCGCGCGTACTCAACGCGACCGGCGCCGGCCTGCTGACCGGCGGGGCCGTCGCCGAAGCCACGGCGTGGGAGGCCCTGCACGCATCACCGGCGCTCGACGCCTCGGCCGTCGATCGCGCGCTCGCCGACCTCCATCAGATCGACACGGACGAAATGCCGCGGATGTACGACGCGGTCACGGAAGTCGTCGCCGGCGGCCGTGCCGAAGACATCCGGCGATGGATCGAGTTCTCGGCCAGCCGCCTGACGCCGGGCGCCATTCGTCACGCGTTGTGCACGCCCGATCAGGAGGCCTGGGCGCTCGCGCACAGCCGATTCCTTGCCTTGGAAAGCATCTAACGTGAACACCTCCCGCAACATTTGCATCGCCACCTGCGACATCGTCGGACCGATCCGCAACGGCGGCATCGGCAGCGCCTACACGAACCTGGCCCAGCTGCTCGCGCGCGCCGGGCACAAGGTCACGGTGCTGTACGCGCTGGGCACCTACTGCGAGACACGGAACATCCCGCACTGGCAGCGCGAGTACCGGCGACAAGGCATCGAGCTGGTGCCGCTTCCTGCCGAGCACACGGCGGGCGTAAAAGGCCATCCGGCGCTGCGGATGTCCGTCGGTGTCTACGAGTGGCTGAAAACGCGGCAGTTCGACGTCGTCCACTGCCACGAGTGGCGGGGCGTCGGGTACTTCACCGCGCAGGCAAAACGGCAGGGCCTGTGCCTTCCGAACACCGTGCTCTGTGTGGGCACGCACAGTCCGACGCTCTGGCACCTCGCCGGCATGAACGAGCTGGCCACGCCGGAAGATCTGGAAGTCGATTTCATGGAGCGCGGATCGGTCGCGATGGCCGACGTGCTCTGGAGTCCGTCACGTTACATGGTGCAATGGCTGCGGCGCGAAGGCTGGCGACTGCCGTCGCAGGTTCTCGTCCTGCCCAACGTGGCGCTGGACCTGGAAGCCGCCGTGGCGCACCCGGGCTCCGTGCCGCGAGAGCTCGTGTTCTTCGGGCGCCTCGAGACACGCAAGGGCCTCGATCTCTTCTGCGACGCCCTCGATCAGCTGACCCGACAGGGCCTGACACCGGAACGGGTCACGTTCCTCGGGAAGTCGTCGACGATCGGAGCCGAGTCGAGTGACGAATACCTCGCGCGCCGCTCGAAGGCGTGGCCCTTCGCGTGGCGCGTCGACAAGAGTCTCGATCGCCATCAGGCGATGGCATACCTGCGCCGCGCCGGACGCTTGGCCGTGTTGCCATCGCGTGTCGACAATCAGCCGTACACCGTCATCGAGTGTCTCGGGTCGAACATTCCTTTCATCGCCTGCTCAACTGGCGGCATTCCCGAACTCGTGAAGCGGGCCGATCGTGAGCGGACGCTGTGCGCGCCTTCAGCGCCCGCTCTGAGCGCGTTGATCGCGCGCGCGTTGACGGCCGGCCACGCGCCCGTGACAGCCGCGCTCGCCAGCGCCCGCACGGATCGTTCGTGGCTCAAATGGCACGCGGACGCGAAGTTCCGCCGCATCATTCGTCCGCCACAGGAAGCGCAGCCGCCGCTCGTGAGCGTCTGTCTGACCCACTACAACCGCCCGGACTATCTCCGCGCCGCGGTCGAATCGATCGAGGCGCAGGACTATCCATTCGTCGAGATCGTGCTCGTCGACGACGGCAGCACGACTGCGGAAGCGAAAGCAGAGCTCGATCGACTGCAGCCGGAATTCGATCGGCGAGGCTGGACGATCGTGCGGCAGTCGAACCGGTACCTTGGCGCCGCCCGCAACGCCGCGGTCGCGGCCTCCTCCGGCCGCTATGTCCTGTTCATGGATGACGACAACCTCGCGGTGCCGAACGAAATCAGCACATTCGTCCGCGCCGCCGAAACGTCAGGGGCGTGGATCCTGACCTGTTTTCTGCAGGTGTTTCAGGATGCGAGTCCCACGCCGAGGGGTCCGTCGTCACATGTGTGGCCGTTCCTCGGGCCGGCGGTGGCGCCTGGGCTGCTGCGCAATGCGTTCGGCGACGCGAATGCCTTCGTGCATCGCGATGTGTTCAGGAAGATCGGCGGATTTACCGAGGACGTCGGCGTCGGCTGCGAGGACTGGGAGTTCTTCGCGCGCGCCGTACTGTCCGGGATCAAGCTCGAGGTCGTCCCGGAAGCGCTCGTGCGGTACCGGCAGGCTGCGACCGGAATGCTCGGCACGACCTCCGCGCACGCGAACCGAATGCGCGCGCTTCGGCCGTATCTGTCCCTTCTGCCGGCCCAGATGCGCTCGCTGGTTCATCTGTCAGGTCGACCTTCAGTAACCACCGCGACCGTCGCGGCTGCCCCGCCCGCGCGCCTCGATCACGTCGAGCGCGCCGTCGTCTTCGGATCCGGCGAGGCCGGCCGGCTCGCGATCGATCTCGCAGGACGTTGCGGATGGTCGGTGCCGTGGATCGTCGACAACAACCAGGCGATGTGGAATACCGACATCCACGAGCGTCCGGTCAAGTCGCCTGAATCGCTGACACAAGGTGGTTTCGACCTCGTCATCGTCGCCTCTATGGCCGGTAAGACCGCGATCTCGGCGCAGCTTTCGAGGCTCGGCCTCACTGAGGGCCGGCAGTTCGTGCACTTTCTCGATCCCGTTCAGGTTGGATCGTTCTCGACGCAGGTTCAGCTGTGAGCGCCGCGGTCACGCCGACGATCGCGGAGACCGTCGACCGCGTGCTTGCCGCCTGCGGCGGAGGCCGGACGCTGCACGTCGGCGCCAGCGCTGACGTTGAGGCGTGGGTCGCTGCGTTTCGCCGGCGCGCCGTCGAAGCAGAGACTTGCCTACCGACGCCGCGCTTTCCCTTCGCTGATTGCAGCTTCGATCTCGTATGCGTGCATGGGTCGCTGGACCATCTGGATCCGGCCGATTTCGCCGCGGCCGTCGACGAGGCGCTGCGTGTCAGCCGGAATGCGCTGTGGATTCGCACGAGCGGCGAGCCGCGTGACGTCCGGGAGCGCGCCGTACTCGCGCGCGCGTGCCGCAAGCATCCTCTTTATCAAACACTGATTCCGTACGAGGGTCTGGATTGGCAGGCGGATCCGATCGACATGCTGTTCGAGCGCCTGCCCGACGGTCTGACGATTGGCCGCTCAATTGGCGACCTCGCGGCCGGACGCGATCTCCACATGGACATGCTGCGTGAAGCCGGGCGCCGCTCGGATGCGCATGTGGCGCGGTACGCGCTCGCCTGCAGGTTCATTCGTCCCGGCGATCGCGTGCTCGACGCGGCGTGCGGACTCGGGTACGGCAGCGCCATTCTCGCTGACGCGACGCTCGCAGAGAGCGTCGTCGGCTTGGACATTGATGATGACGCGGTGCGCTACGCGCGGGATCACTACGGGCGGTCGCGTAAGCGTGTGCGCTTCGACACCTGCGACGCCGCCGGACTGGACGGCCTTGCGCCGGCGTCGTTTGACGCCATCGTCAGCTTCGAAACCCTTGAACACCTTGAAGATCCGGACACATTCCTCGCGGCTTGCCGCCGTTTGCTGACGCCCGCGGGGCGAATCATCTGCTCGGTACCGAATCAGTGGGTCGACGAAACCGGTGAGGATCCGAACCCTCATCACCTGCACGTCTACGATCGCGAGAAGCTCGAACACTCGTGCAGCCGGCACTTCTTTGTCGAGCAGGTATTCGGACAGACCGCCGGCGGCGGGATGAAACTCGGCAACGCCGGACGCAGGATCTGGCCGGCCGACGCCTGGGGCGATGACGCGGAATGGTGGCTGCTGGTCGGCATGGCTGACCCGGCTCGCGACACCGCGGCTGCCTCGCGATCGGGTCTGCTGGAACATCCGGAAGATGACGCCACGCACGTGCTGGCATTCGATCGCGACTACGACAACCCCTGGCTCGTGCGGGCCATGGTAACGATGGGCTTGCGGACGGAGTCCGCGAGCCTGCTGGAACTGCTGGCCGAGCGGACGATTGCAACGACGCCGGCGTCGAGCGCCGACGTTGGCGCCGCGCTGTGCGTAAGCCTGTACCGCGCGATCGAGCGCGGTGAAACGGCGGACGCGGCCGCACTCGATGGCGTTGCTGAGTATTGCGCCGGTGACGCCGCATCGCCGCACGCGCGGCGCTGGCAGATCTCGCTTGCGTACGCATTGGGGCTGTATCACCTGCAGCGTGGGCACGTGGAGGATGCGCGCGGCGCGCTCGAGGCCTGCGGCCGCGCGGATGCGCTCGAGTTCAGTCCCTTACTCGCAACGAAAACCGTGGGTGCATGCGCGCTCCTGGGCTGGATCGCGGCTCAGGCGAAAGACGAGAGCCTCGCGCGTGAGTGGTGGACCCGAGGAATAGACGCCGCCGAACGCGCGCTCCATCGGCCGTGGGACGAGATCCTCCTGAGCCGCCGATCGCCTGCAGTATTTGGACTCCGCGAAGCCGCTCTCGTCGTCGATCTCGCGAGCCAATGCGCCACGGGCCTGCATCTGCTGACGCAGGCGGCGGGCCGTCCGGGCATTCTCGCCAGTCAGTTTGTCGAGTCGCTCGCCGGCCGCGCCGCGGCGTGGGAACGGCGATATCGTGCGGTCCGTCTGGAGTTCCAAGCCGTGCAGGCGACGCTCGGCGAGTCACCGGAGACACGATTCGCACGCGAACATTTCGCTGCGAGCTGGCTCATCCGCGGTGACGAGTCCGCGCCCGGCAAGCGAGTCGCAGTATTCGGCGCCGGATCCGGCGGCCGCCAGGCGATCGACATGCTGCGAAGCCGCGACATCGACGTCGTGTGTATCGCCGACAACAACATCGATCGCCACGGCGAGACGATTGACGGCGTCCCTGTCATCGCTCCCGCCGATCTCGCGACGCATCAGATCGACGCGATCGTCGTCGCCTCCATCCCCTACCGCTACCAGATCTTCGAACAGCTCGAGGCACTCGGGTTCCGGCACGGCCGCGACTTCGATGTGTGCAGCTTCAATTCTTCCCTGGCGCGGATATAGTTCACGGCGGTGAAACGCCTGAGGGGACTGCTCGTCCCTGCGATCGTGTTCGTCGTGCTGGCGGGCCTGGCTGCTCACGGAACCAATGCCGCCACGGGCGATCCGGTCCACTACATGGTGGCGGCGCGGTCGGTGGCATTCGACCGCGATCTCGATCTCACCAACGACTACGGCGATCCCGGCAATATCCTTCAACCTGAGCCTGGCCAGCATGCAGTGCCCGGCCGCAATGGCGAACTGCGCCCAGTCCACGATGTCGGCATGCCCATCCTGCTCGCACCGGCGTTCGGCATCGCGTACCGGCTGGCCGAGTGGACGCAATCGTGGCCCGAGTCGTTCCGGAAGCGCACCAAACTCAGTCCGTTCATCGCGCTGCGTCAGTTCGTCTCGTTGATCATGATCGCGCTGACCGCGTGGGCGGCGGCGTTGTTCCTGAAGGCCGGCCGGAAACTGGCCGGCGACGACAGGCGCCTGACATGGTGCGCGCTTGCCTGGGCGCTGTCGCCGCCGATCCTGACGCATGGCTACGTCTTCTTTACGGAGGTGCCGAGCGCGATCGTGGCGCTGCTCTGCTACCTGCGCCGAGACGACGTATCGGGTCCGCGATGGCGCTGGCACGGAATGCTGCTTGGAGCGCTGACGGGACTGCTCGTCCTGCTCCACGTCCGGAACGTCGGTCTTGTACTGGCGTTCGTGGGTCTCACGATCTGGCGCGTTCGTCGCGAGCCCCGGCGCCTGGCCGGTTACGCCGCCGGGCTGGGCCTCATGGCCGTTCTGAAGATCTTCCAGAACTACGCGTTCTGGGGCACGTTCGTGACGACGCCGCATGAGCAGTTCGGCCAGTGGCCCGGGCTGTTGCCGGCGCTCGGCGAAGCCGCGCTGCGAGGCGGGGCGATGCTGTTCGATGGCGCGCACGGCCTGCTGCTGTCGGCACCGATCTATCTGCTGGCGCCGGCGGCGTTCGTGATGTTGTTTCGCCGATCGCGTCCGGTCGCCGTCGAGCTTGGACTGCTCTGTGCCGCGTATCTTCTATTTGTAATGCTGCCCGTGACGAATATCCACGGCTGGCATGGCGGATGGGCGCCCGCAGCGAGATTCCTCGTACCGATTTCACCCTTTCTGGCGCTGCCTGTCGCGCTCTTCGTGACGGCGGGACAAGCCCGCTGGCTGGCAGGCGTCATCGTGGCCGTCCAGGTACTGATCAGTCAGTACGTCTGGGCGCACCCGATGTGGAGCTGGAGTGGAGACGCCGAACCGTCGGCCTGGCTCGTACGGCTTGTGGGCGAGTCCGCTGCGTCCAGGATTCCTATCTGGCCCATCGTACGTCCGTTCGACGCGAGTTCGTGGATGGCACTGGCGGCGGGCGCGACGATCGTTCTCTGCGTGACGTGGATGCTGCTCAGGGAGCCGCGCAGCCTCAAGACATAAGACATAGGTCTGGCAACCGCGCCAGGGTTCCGGCAAAATCATCCCATCGTGCCCATAGTTGTCTTGCTCTGCACGCTGGTGCAGCTGCTCGGCGTTGGTTCGGAAACACGAGGGCAGGCCGCTCAGCAGGCAGCCGGCACCATCGTTGGCCGGATCGCGACTGAACAGGCAGGAGCACGAACTCCTGTCCGGCGCGCGAGGATCACCCTGACGCGCGAGGGTACGCAGCAGCCCACGATCACAGGCACGGACGGCGAAGGCCGTTACCGATTCGACGGACTGACGCCGGGCAGATACGTGGTCGCTGCGGAGAAACCTGGGTTCGTGACGTCATCGGCGCCCGTCGAGGTCACACACACATCACGGACGCTCGATCTCGCGCTGATCACGGGCGGCGCGATCGAGGGAACGCTGTCCGACGATCGCAACATTCCGATCCCACGCCTCGCCGTCACCGCCGATCGCCTGTCTGATGCAGGAGCGGTCGCGGCTTCTTATGCGGCGGCGGCCGACGACCTCGGCCGGTTTCGCGTCCATTCGTTGCCTGCCGGGCGCTATCGCGTTCGCGTCCCTGCTCCCGCGTCGAGGACCGAGTACGTCTTCTATCCCGGCACGCGCACGCCGGACGACGCTCGCGTGATCGCTGTCACCGCAGGTGCCACGAGCGACCGGATCGAACTCGTCATCCCGTTCGCGCCATCGTCGACTGCCGACCCCACCGACGGCCAAACAGCAACTGGCGCCTCGGATCCGAAGCTCGCGCGGATTGAGGGAACGATCACCCGCTCGGACTCCGCTCAGCCGATCGTTAATGCACTGGTGCAGCTGGGTGAGGCCACCGGTGTCTTCCGTTATCGCGCGACGACCGGGATCGACGGTCGCTTCGAGCTTACGGGGGTACCCGCCGGAACCTGGGTGCTGTCGGCCCTCGCGCCAGGATTCGCGAGTCTCGACGCTTCGGTGACCCGCCCCACTGGCGCCGGATTTCGCCTCACGGTCAAGGATGGCGACCGCGCGAAGCAGGACGTAAAGCTAGCTCCGGTCAGCGCGATCGAAGGCCGCGTGCTCGACGAGTTCGGCGACCCCTCGCCGGGCGTCGTCGTGCAAGTCGCGCAGAAGATGGCGGTGGCCGGACTGTCGCGGTTCCTCACCAGTCCATCGATCGCGGCGACCGGAACGACGGACGATCGCGGGTGGTTCCGCGCGCCGAATCTCTTCCCCGGGGACTATTACCTGGTCGCAGTGCCGCAGCCGTTCGAGAAGTCGTGGATGACTGGCTTCCCGCCCACATTCTTTCCCGGCGCCACGGCGGCCGATGCCGCTACGCCAATCTCCGTCGTGGCAGGACGAGACGTGTTCGAGGTGCGCTTCGCCATCGCACGCGCGCGCACCACGACCGTTGCCGGGCAGATTGTCGATGCGAGCGGACAGCCCGTGCCAAAGAGTCAGGTGGTGCTGATGCCGACCGAGGGCGGTGAAGTACGAACGATGGTGATGGCGAGAGGGGTCCCTGAACCGGACGGGACCTTCAGCTTCACCGACGTTCCAGCCGGCACGTACGCCGTCCAGGTGATGTCGCCCGGAATGTTCGGTGTCGCGGATATCACGGTCGCGGAAAACGGCCAGGCGGCGCGACCGGTGAGAGTAGTCGTCAAGGGTCTGACGACGGCTCGCGGCCGGGTGGTGTTCGAAGGCGATGCTGCCCCAGCACAGGACCAGCGAACTCAGTCGATGATTGCGTTCCAACCGACCAGTTTCACCACGGGCCCCGTCGGCAGCAATCGCATTGCCGTCGCAGTTCACCCGGACTGGCGTTTCGAGATTCCGAACCTGGCCTGGCATGGCGTACTGCGAGTGAATCCGCCCGCCGGATGGGCGCTTGCCCGGATCCGGCACGAGGGTCGTGACATCACGGATACGCCGTTTGACTTTCAGTCTGCAGACGTCAGCGGCCTCGAGGTCGTCCTCACGAATCAACTGGGCACGGTCTCCGGGACCGTCACGAGCGGCAGTCAGCCAGCCGCGAACGTCCGAGTCCTCATACTCGGCGCCGACGACACGAGTTGGACGTACCTTTCCAGGACGACGAGGCTGGGCAGGACTGACGACCGGGGCGCCTTCAGTCCGGTCGCACTCGTCCCGGGGCGCTACCTGGCGGTCCCGATGGCATCGGACCCGGCTCTGGGAGACCACTCAAGTCTCATCACGGCGAGATCGCTGGCGATTCCATTCACGGTATCCGCGGGCACGAACACCTCCCTGAATCTCACGATAGCCCGCTGATTCTGGCCGCTCGGGCTGAGGGCGCGATTCAAGTTTCACCCTCCCGTACCGAATACCTCTGCGAGGAAGATCTCGTGGGACAGATGGTCGAGCTCGGTTTGCAACGCGACCGGGGGCAGAGGGGCGCAGTCGACGCGGAGCTCGTTACAGACTGGATGCGGTTCACCGACAGCCTTCTGGCTGTGTTCGCCGGATCGCCTCCGGAGGCTGAAGCCGGCGACGTCGCAGAATTTCGCAAGGAAATCGATCGTATTCGCAACGGCATCCCGAACGCTTCGGAGCGTCGGGACGTGCGGACGCTGTCGGCGGCGGGCATCGAGACCTGCCAGCAGCACCTGAACGCGTCGCGGAAGTACCACACCGAGCGCGAGAGCGAGCTCACCGAGCTCATCGAGATTCTGCAGGATGCGGTCAAACTCGGAATGGGCCAGGCGACCGCCTTTACCGCGGAGATGCAGTCCACCACGGACCGCTTCGGCCGCCTCAGCAAGCTCGACGACATCAGAGATCTGAAACGGCAACTCGCGCAGGAAGTCACGACGCTGCGCCAGACCGTCGAAGACCGGCAGCGGCGGGACCAGGCGTCCTACGCGGCCCTCAACCAGCGCGTCGAAATCCTTCAGACCAAGCTCGCGAAAGCCGAGGAGGAAGCCGCGCTCGATCCACTCACCGGCCTCGCGAATCGCGGCGCCTTCGACGCCGCCCTGCGGCGGATGGTGGAGAGCGCGTCGCACACCGGCGTCCCCTTCTCGCTCGCCATGGTTGACGTCGACGACTTCAAGGCAATCAACGATCAGCACGGCCACCCGATCGGCGACCGCGTCCTCGTGGGCGCGGCCTTGCTCCTCCGGAAGGGCCTGAGCCCCGCGGATTTCGTGGCGCGGTACGGCGGTGAGGAATTCGCCGTGCTCCTGCACAACACGCGCGCGGCGGATGCCGAAGTGAGGTTGAGCCGGATTCTCGCGACGCTCGCGGCGACGTGCCACGAGTACGAAGGAGAAACGGGCGTGCAGTCCGTGAGATTCACGGCCAGCAGCGGCGTGTCGGAGTATGCGTCCGGCGATCGTTCGGACGAGCTCGTGAACCGCGCCGACGCGGCGCTCTACGAGGCCAAGCGCTCCGGCAAGAACCGGGTCGTCATCCGCAAGCGGTCACGGTTGTCGGCGTTTCTGGGACGGTAGATCGGGTACGTCGGGTACGGACTGGCACGCGACCCACGCTTGGCGGCGACTCCCACTCTCTCCGCCATACCTCAAGTCAGGATTCCCTGAGCATTTTCGCACGCCGGTTTAGCTGCCTCGAATTCCGGACGATCAGCGCACCTCCTGCTTTCGGAAGCTGACGGTCCGGGAATTTGACGAGCTGTCCTCGATGCGAACGAGTAGAAACCCCTTCGTGTCCAACCACATTGTCTGTTGGTACCGCCGAGGTTCCGACTGTCCGGGCACGAAAAGCACGATGGCAGACACGAGCTTGTCCTTCTCCCAACGGCTCGTCACTTCAGACGGGACGAAGTTAGGGGTCATAAGGAACGGATTCCGGACCATCTGGCTGTCGAATCGATACTCAACCTTGTTGTCGGGCCACGATGAATATCGTTCAACGACTGTCATGGTCCTGGCATCCTGCGCGATGACCAGCGAGGCCGGGGCGGGGCCGATCCGCAGACCACCGCCCCCTAGTTGGTTGTCGCTTCGGTTGCCGCGCCCCTCAGAGCTGCCCCGAACGGTCGTCCAGGTCCCCGACCGATTCGGCGGGGTCTGTGCAGCTTCGAGTGTGCCAGCAACGATGACGACACCACAGCAAACGGCCCAAAAACGAGGGGTCGTCAACAGACGACCGGGCGCCGCCACTACCAGGGCGACTACTGCCAAGCAGCGTTGCATTTGCCAGCCTCGTTTTCTGCACTTTCTTAGACTCAGACGTCGGCGTGTCGTGCAAGGTCTGCCGACAGGGTCTCAGTCGGGGGCCTGCGGTTCGGCGCCTGCCGTTCCAAAGATCCTCTTCAACGTGAGCACTCTTGGCGAGAGGAATCGGGAGGCGCGCGCGGGAACCGGTACTTCAATAGGGCTTTCGACGACGCGCCGAGGTACGCGTTGAAGATTGCCCGCGGCGGCTGAAGATTACGCCGATGGCTGCGAGCAATTACATGCCGGCATCGGGCGCAGATCTCGACGCGTCGCGCTCCGTCCCCTTGCGCTTCGTCAGGAGACGCGCTAGTCTTTTTGTCGAAGCAGAAGGGGACAAAGGATGTCCGACGAGCGCATCGGCCTGCCGCAGGGAACACTCGACCTCCTCATCCTGAAAGTGCTTTCGCTCGAGCCACAGCACGGGTGGGCGATCTCGGAGCGCCTCCAGCAGATCTCGACCGGGGTGTTGCGCGTGCAGCAGGGCTCGCTCTATCCAGCCCTCCATCGTCTGGAACGCCGCGGGTGGATCAAGGCCGAGTGGGCGGCGTCGGACAACAACCGTCAGGCGAAGTACTACGAGTTAACGCGCGGCGGTCGCGGTCGGCTCGAGAGCGATACCGCCTCGTGGCGCACGCTGTCGAACACGATCGGCAGCATCCTTGACCTCGCCTGACCCCGAGGGAGACATGCTGAGCGACCTCAAGTTCCGGCTGCGCGCGATCTTCCGGCGTGCCGAGATGGAACGCGACCTGGCGGCCGAGCTGGAGCTTCATCGCGAGCGCGAGGTGGCCAAGCTTACCGCGCGAGGCCTGACACCCGGCCAGGCACAACGCCAGGCGCGGCTGGCTCTCGGTGGTGCGGAGCAGGTGAAGGAGGCGGCCCGCGATACGTGGGGAGTACGCGCCATCGAGTCGATGATGCGGGACCTCCGGCACGCCTTCCGCGTGCTCCGCAAGCACCCGGCTGTCACGGCGTCCGGCATCGTGATCTTGTCCATTAGTACGGGCGCTTCGACCGCGGTCTTCACGGTGCTCGACAGCACGGTGTTCAAGCCGTTGCCGGTGGCCAATGCCGAGCGCTTGGTGCGCCTCACGGTCGTACCGGACGCGACGGGAGGCGGCCGTCGCTATCCGCCGTATGCGGCCTTCGAGCGCCTTCGGGGCCTCACTCATGGCCTGGAACAGCTCGCCGCCGAGAGTCGACCGACAATGCCCGCAGCGGCAGCGGCACAGCGGGCCGCACCGGCAGGGCCTCCCGGCGTTCGCGCGATGTGTGCAACGGGCAATTTCTTCGATGTGCTCGGCGTCCATGCGCGCGTGGGGCGCACGCTCCAACCGTTCGACGAGAGCCCAGGCGCCTATCATGACGTGGCGGTCGGCACGTACACGTTCTGGCGGGATCGCTTCCAGCTCGAGCCCACTGCGATCGGTTCGACCGTGCTGGTTCGCTCGCGGCCCTTCACCCTCGTCGGATTCCTGCCGGACGGGTTCAAGGGCATCCGGAAGGGCGCAGCCTTCGACGTGTATGTCCCAACGGCCGCCATGACCGATGCGTGTCTGGGTACGTGGGGTGGGAGCTCGACGGTCGAGGCGATCGGTCTTCTCGCCCGTGACACGAGCCAGCCGGCGGCATCGGCGGAGCTGGCCCAACTGTGGAACGTGCTGAAAGAGAGCGGCGACTACTCGCCTGGGACGATCAGCGGTCAACTGGCGATCTCCAATGCGTCGCGCGGAATCGCTGCGGTCAACGACAATCAGGAAACGTCCCTGTACTTGCTCGCCTGGGCGGTCGCGTTGATCGTGCTGCTTGGATGCCTGAACGCCTCATGCTTGCTTGCGGTCCAAGGCGTGGCTCGGCGCAACGAGATCGCGCTCCGACGGGCGCTCGGCGCCACGGCCTCGGCGGTCCTCCGCCAGACGATGCTGGAGAGTTGCCTGCTCACTGCGGCCGGCGGCGCTGGCGGACTCGCTCTGGCGATGCTGGGCGGACAGGCGATCCTGGCCTGGCTTGGCCAGGGCGTTCGGCCCGTCGAACTCGCGGTCGACGCTCGCGTGCTCGGCTTCTCGCTGGCAGTCGTGCTGATCTCCGGGTTGGTCAGTGGCGTGATTCCGGCACTCGATGCGCTGAGGACGCGCCACTTGCAGATCCATCGCGACGAGCAGCTGCGGCCCTTTCGCTCCGGGAAAGTGCTGATTGGAGTTGAGGTCGCCCTGTCGCTGACGCTCCTGGCCGGGGCGGTCATGTTCCTGCGCGGCGTCGGGAACCTTCGATCGGTGCCGTTGGGTTTCGACGCACGCGATGTCGCCGTCATTACGCTGTGGCCGAACTTCGATAACCTGCTTGCGAATTCGGACCAGGAAGGTTACGTGACCTCAGAGGCCTCGCGGCTGCGAGATCGCCTCCTGCACGTGCCCGGGTTCGAGCAGGCTACGGTCGGCACCGGCCGGACGTTCACTGGCGGCCTCAGGGGCGAGACCGTCAGGCGTGCAGGCGTGACATCCGACGAGTCCGTCGCCATCGACGCCGTCCAGAGGGTCGACGATCGATATTTCGATGTCCTGCAGATCCCGCTAGTAGCCGGCCGCGGCTTCTCCACCCGCGATGACGACGGCAGTGAGCGCGTTGTGATTCTCAGCCACTCGCTTGCGAAGCGGTTGTTTGGCCAGGCCAACCCGCTTGGCCAATCCGTGTCGGTCGGAGCCACCACGGCCAGCGTCGTCGGCGTCGCCGGAGACATCCAGTCGCGATCGGTGAAGGTACCCCCGGCCTCGATGATCTACCTGCCGTTGTGGCAGCGTCTCGCCGGCCGCGGCTGGGTCGACCAAACCAACGTGCAGGTGAGAACGCGTCAGTCGCCCGCGCAGGTGAGTGCGGCCATCGAAGGTGAGATCTCGGCCGGTCATTCCGCCCTTCAACCTTCGCCTTTTGCCGACCCCACGACACTGGAGGCGATGATCGGTGCGAGCTACGCTGACGACACGCTGCGGCTGAACGCGATGTCCCTGCTTGCCTCGATCGCGCTGGTGCTGGTGGTCGTCGGTCTCTACGGCGTGATGGCATATGCCGTCGCGAGACGCGTCCGCGAGATCGGCCTGCGCATGGCCATTGGCGCGACGCCGAAGCGAATCGCGATCCTTGTCGTCAAGGAATGTGCGACCGTGGTGGGGATCGGGATCCTCGCCGGCATCCCCGGCGCCGTTGTGGTGATGCGCGCGATCGCCAGCTACACGTTCGAGGTATCACCCATCGATCCCGCCACGCTGGGAGGGGCCATCGTGGGCATGCTGCTCGCCGCGGGCGTCGCGGTCGCTCGACCGATCTGGCGCTCGACGCACGTCGATCCGGTCGAGGCGTTACGCGCGCACTAACTGAGTGGAGGCGAACATGAGAAAGAGTGTGTTTCAACATGGAGGCCGGGTCTTCAGGCTCGGCGTGTTGCCCATCATCGCGCTCGCCGCGGTCGGTGTAGCCGCCGCCGGCCTCCTGCGCGAGCCGGCTCTTCACGCGCAGGTGAGCGCCAAGAAGACGTTCGCCACCGTGTCCGTGAAACGGAGCGATGCGTTCGTCAATGCGAATCCGACTGTGGGGAACGGCCGGTTTGTGTGGCACGCGGCGCCACTGATCCTGTTGGTCGGGTACGCCTATGACGCCGCCGCGCCAACGATCGAAGGCAAGATCCCCATCGAGCCGATGTATGACATCGACGCGACATTTGCTGCGTCAGCGACGCCGCGCGAGATTCAGGAGATGCTCCAGAACCTGCTCATCGACAAGTTCGCGTTGCGTGTCCACACCGAGCCCCGGACGATGTCGTTGTTCAGGCTCGTCCCCGGGGCGGGCGGGCACAAGCTCAAGCCGGCCGCGAAGAAGACTGAGTCGCAGGGCATCCGAGTCCAACACGGGCACTTCGCCGGGTCCGGTGTGACCCTGCCGCAGATTGCCCGCGCGCTCGCGGGTAAGCTCGAGCGGCCGGTGATCGACGCTACCGGAATTACCGGAACATTCGATGTCGACGTCGTGGACACGGCGAATCCGCCGGCGTCATTCCGTGCCTTCGTCGAGGGCGTCCCCCACCAACTCGGCTTGAAGCTGGAGTCCGCCACCGGCAAGGTCGATGTGCTCGTCATCGACGGGTTCAAGATGCTGTAAGGGCTGATCGGCGCCGCTTGGTCCGTTCGATCTTCCGCCAGAGCGGGCCCGAGTGCTCGAGGCGCAGTGCGCGCTGAGCCTCCGCCCACAGCTCCGTGGCGGTCTCGTCGCGGCTCCTCGATCGGATCGTCGCCTCGCGCGCGCGAGACATTCCAAGAATCATCACGGCAGCATCGGCCGAGCGCACTATCCAATCACGTTTTCCCATGACTGGAGGGCGGGTCGCTTCGCGAAGCGGCCCGCCCGCGAGATCGCCGGATCTCTGTTCGGTTTAGGAAGCCGGCACGTTCCTCTTCTTGAAGAGGCATCAATTGAGGATGGAAGGTCCAGATACTCCCGTTGTCAACGTCCTGTTACGTCTGCTGCGACGCGGGGACGGCCGGGAGCGCGGGCCTTTGGCATCGTCGACCCCTTCAAGATGTTGTAGCCCGGCCGACGCGGGCTTTCAGTGCCTGTGTCGGCCGTTCGATCTCACGACGAAGCCGATCCCGTTCTCGCTTCAGCTGCGCATTCTGGTCGGCAAAGCGCTCCTGTTCTTGATGCTCCCGCAAGTCCCCGTCGGCGGGTTCGCCCTACCTCTGTTCGCTTTAGGAAACTCGAACGTTCTTCTTCTTGAAGGGCCGCAGATTGAGGGCGGAGTGTCGCCTCCTCTCGATTGGCCGCGCTGAACTTCGGCTATCCGTTTTGGCATAGCCGGAAGCCCGTGGGGGCCACCAGGAGCAAGGTCCATGTTGTCCAAACTCGGTCTCGTCGGTGTGGCTGTCGTGACGGCGTCGCTAGCGACGAATGTGGCTCTAACGCTGAGGGCACGGGTGCTGGAGAGTGACCTGGCAGAACTGAACGCGCGGACAGCGCCGGTAGCGCCGGTAGGGCTGACGGTCACGCCTTTGACCGGTGTTGACGGCAACGGCGCCTCGGTGACGATCGACCAGGCTACGTCCACGAAGCCAACAGTCCTCTACGTTCTAGCGCCTACATGCAAGTTTTGCGAGCAGAACCTTGACAACATCCTTGCCTTGGCCCGCTCGAGCGCAAATACCTACAGATTCATTGGTGTGATGGTCTCTCGGGAGGTCCTGCCTGGCCTGCAGGACCGTTACCCATTTCCAATTATCGGCGGCGTCGAAGCCAGCCAGCTCAAACAATACGGATTCACCGGCACTCCGCAAACGCTTGTGCTCGATTCCGCGGGAGTGATTCAAAGGAACTGGCTTGGCGCCTATCGAGGCACGATGCAAGAAGAGGTCGAACGCTGGTTTGGTGTTCGGCTGCCTGGCCTCGTGGTCGGCGCGAAGGTTCAGCGGCAGGTCAGCAATTCTCCAGTCGCCGGTGGGACCACGCCGCCCGGAGGGCGAGACTAGTCGCGGAAGTGTCAAAGCTCTTTCGACCAACAGACCGTGCTGAGAGTGTAACTACCCCAATGGAGGCCGTCATGAGAAGAGTGAAGATTGCGTTCTTGACTTGCGCGATGTTAGTGCTGGGATTCGCGGGATATGCAGTGGCAGCGCCGGCAACGACGTCGCCATTCCAATGTTACGTCTGCTGCGAAGATAACGACGACTGCAGCAGCTTCGACCCGAGCTGGTGGTGTGAAGACACCGGCATCGACTGCCAGGACACGGTCTGCCGCCTTGGCGGTGGCCATGACTTCTGCTTCGAGCCGATCATTAACTAACTCTGTCGGATACGGACGGCCGCGCGCGAGAGCGCGCGGCCATCACGTGACCTGCGAGACTGATCGCGGGCAATCGTCGCATGAAGGAGCGGTACCGTGTTACACGTCACGAAGATAGGCGCACTGGGCCTTGCTGGAATCCTGAGCGTGTCGGTTACATTGAACGTCGCGCTAGTCGACCGCGTTAACCGGCTCCAGGCGACCATGGCTGTTGCAAAAGCGAAGCAACGGCGGGAACTGAAGGTTGGGGATCGCTTTACCGCACTCGACGGCGTCCTGATGGATGGCACGAAAAGTCGGCTGCAGTTGGACGATAACGGCAAAGACACCATCGTTTACGTGTTCAACACCACCTGCAAGTTCTGTGATCTAAACCTCGCAAATATGCGTGCTTTGGAGGACCAAACACGAGGGCGATATCGGTTCGTTGGTCTCACACTGAGTGATAAACAAGACCTTGACTCTTATGTGTCGACCAACCAGTTTACTTTTCCTGTGTTTCGATCGATCACAGATGACGTCAAGGAATCTCTCGGCCTTGGCGCGACTCCAGAGACGATACTCATATCCTCGACCGGCACCGTGGCGGGCGTCTGGAAGGGTGCATTCACGGAGACCATCCAGACGGCCTTGGAAGATCGCTTTGGTGTCCATCTCCCAGGCGTGACGCCTGGCGTGACGCCTGGCGTCACGCGATGACGCTTTCGGCGGCCGCACGCGAGCTGGAAAGTATGCCCTCCAGGCTCGATTGCACGTCCCGCCGTTGATCCGATTGGTATTGCGATCGCCGGCGCTACTGCTGTGGCGGCGGCAGGACCGGCGCGGCGTCTCACGCGCGCCAATCCCGCGGCAAATCTGAGCGAGGAGTGAATCATGACGAAACGACAGGGGCCAGCGCCCGGAGCACGAACTGGCTTCGTCATGGGACTGCTCTTGGTTGTGGCATTCGGCGCACTGGGGCACTCTGGCCGCGCGCAGTCAGTTGGCGCGCGGAAATTCGAGACCGCTTCACTTGCTCCGGCGCAGCCGCGGCCCGCCCTCCAGCGCGAGCCGCGTGTAACAGATGGCCGCTTGGAGTGGTACAGCGTTCCTCTGCGTCAGCTCGTCGGGTATGCCTACAACGCGTCGCCTGGTCGGATCGAGGGCGCGTTGCCGGCAGCGCTGTATGACATCGCAGGGACGTTCATCAAAGGATCAACTGTCGAAAACATCAAGCAGATGACGCGCAGCTTGTTGGAAGACCGCCTGTCCCTTCGAACGCATAAGGAGACGCGCCAAATGGCGGTCCTGAAACTGGGCGTCGAGCCTGGTGGGCCCAGACTGAAGGCAGCACGCGTACCGTCCGCTTTGGTCATCCAGGGCAGGTCTCTCCCGCCACGCCCAGTGCGTGAGTACCGCTTTTCGGATGGCGCACACCTCGCCGGGGCAGGAGTCACGGTGGGAGAGATCGCTGAAGCCATCGAGACGGTTCTACGTCGACCTGTGCTGGATCAAACCGCCATCAGCGGAGCGTTCGATGTCGATGTCGTCTATCAAAGAAAGACTGGCGCCGAAGCTCTGTCACCCCTGCGATCGGCCCTGCGAACTGGCATTGGGCTGAAACTCGATGAGGGGACGAGCACAGTCACGGTGCTGATTATTGATCGCATAGGATCCTGACGCCGTTCCGTCTCGGGCCTCGACATGATCGGTGTGTTTGGCGGATTGGCGCGGCGACTGGCGAGGCTCGATGATGACCCTGTCTTGAGGGCGTACGGCGCCGCCCTGGCCGCGGCGAACGCACTGACAGCCGTCTACTGGTTTGGCGATCTTGGCCCGGCGCAAGTGCTGAGCCCGACGACGACACCAGTCTGTTGGCCGTTCTTCGAGGACTGCTTCAGATTCAGATTGCTGCCGGAACAAGCCGTCGCTGGTATTGTCGCGGGTCTACTCGTCGCCAGCATGTGGAATGCGTTCATGTTCATGGCACGTGGCCAGGCTGTCGGCGCGTACGTCCTCCTGGTCTGCGTCTCCATCGTGAAGTACCTGATCGTATTTCAGGATTTTCGGTTGACGTTGAATCATCACTACATGGCTGGCTGGATGACGTTGGCATATGTGGTGACGTTGGATCGAAAACGTACCCTTCCTTGGCTTCTGCTCGCGATGTACATCTGGGCGGGCGTTCTCAAGTTGGATCCGTCGGGATCCTGGCTGACGGGCGCCGCGATGTATGGCCGGCGTCCCTTCGGAATGCCCGAGGCCTTGGTGCCTGCGGCCTGTGCCTACGTGATCGTTCTGGAGCTCGGCATCGTATGGGGCTTGCTTTCACGCCGGCCCTGGGTGTTTTGGAGCGCGCTTGCGCAGGTTGTGCTCTTTCACGTCGGCTCATTCTGGGTGGTGGGCTGGTTCTATCCGATGCTGATGTTTCTGCTTCTGACGATCTTTCCGTTGAACTACCTCGTGGGCCGGGTACCCGACGCGGCAATGCGGCCTGTCCCGGTGACCAGGTGGTCGGCAGCCATGCCAGCCGCGGTGCTGCTGCTGTTCTCGAGTCTTCAGATCGTGCGTTACACGTTTCCTGGTCAGTCGGCGGTCACTGGCGAAGGCCGGATACTCGCGCTGAACATGTTCGATGCGCCTCTGGAATGCCGGAGCGCGATTCGGCATCATGTCGATGGCGCCGATCAACCATGGCAGCCAATCAAACCGCTGTTCGCGAACGCACGGATCCGATGTGATCCGCTCGTGTTCCTTGAGCTCGCGCGGGCGCAATGCCGGAAACTCGCTGGCCTCGCGACTCGTGACATCGATCTCAGGCTGGAAACGCGCCGGTACGGAACGCGGACCTATGACGTCGTCGTTGACCTTCAGAACGTGTGCAAGGCTGCCCCGGCATACTCGATGTGGTCGCACAACCCGTGGATACTCGTCGGGGCGCCTAGAGATCAGTGAGCCGAACTCGCCATGGGCTGACCGAAGGCGGCGCGAGCAGGCGATCGAAACCGATCAGGAAATCGGACGAGCTGCGCCGGCGATCAGTGCGACAGGCGCCCGATCGACGGCTCGATCTCAGCCGAGCCCGCGGGATTGGGGTCATCCTCTTCTTTATCGGTTCTATCGGTATCGGTCGGTTGCCGAGAAATCGAATCGCCGCGGTGTGGTTCCGTCGAGCAATGGGGACCAACAATGAATATGTTCTGATGGTCCGCGCTTCGATGGACAGCCGCTTCGACCATTGCACAGGCTCGTCGAACGTCGGTGGACGTAATTGCCGTTCTCCCCGCTTGCGTTGCAAACTGGGCACAAAGCCGTCCGGCCTGAGCAACGAACGCCAGGACGTTTGGCGCCACTGCCTTCCAGGGACCAGGCGCGTTCAAGATCCGCTCGAAGTAGCGACGCCGAAACGCCGCAATCCCGTCGCGATCGATCCGCATCGACGCGGCTCCTTGGCCGAACGCAAAATAGAACTGGCCCATGATGTCATCGGCAGACTCGCCCGAGACCGTCCGAGTTGCTGAGAGGTCCATCACACTGTCTCCTTCTGCGATAGCGGGCCACAGCTATCGGCCAAGCCTTTGAGAATGCGCCACGTTTCCGCAGCCGTTTGCGGTCGACGCTGCCGCCGGGTCGAGAGCGCATTCTCGAAGTAGTGATGCAGGGCCTCGTGTTCGGCCAACTGCTCACGTACTGACGCGTCGATCTCGCCGCGTCGAATACGCTCCAAGGCTTCCCCAACTGAAGGGGCTTGGAACGGCTGTCGGCCCGTCAACACCTCAATTAGAAGAACGTTGAGGCTCCACAGATCGAACGCAACGTCAGGGCGCGCGCCACTGAGCGCTTCCGGGGACGAGTACAGAGGTGTGCCGGCCAGCGACTTCGTCTGCGTCGATGAGCGAGGATCCCCGATTCCGGCCGGCCTGTCGGACGGGTCCTTCGTAGACGAGGGGCCGGTCCCATCGCCGGCCATGATATGCACCAGCCCGAAATCGAGCAGTTTCACGACATTCTGGCGGTCGTAGCCGATATTGCTGGGTTTGATGTCCCGATGGAGGAACCCCGCGCCGTGAATGACGTGCAGCACCTCGGCGAGCGTCGCGCCGAGCTGGAGCCCATCAACCATCGGGAGAGGCCCAGACGCGAGCCGTCTCGCAAGCGTGCCGTTCTCCATGTACTCGCAGACCAGCAGGGGCTTGCCACGCCAGGACTCCACGCCATAGACGACTGATAGATGTCGGTGGGTGACCGCCGCCATCGCGCGGGCTTCGCGTTCGAGTCGGTGCGCCCGGTCTGGAGACGCGCCTGACAGCGTCTTGATGGCCACGGTGCGGTCGAGGGTCAGATCTCGCGCCCGATACACTACGCCCATTCCGCCGCGTCCGACACGTCGCTCAAAGACGTACTTGCCGAACAACTGTCGGGGAACGTCCGCCGGGCGGAGATCGCCACCACAATCGGAACAGGCGGGCAGATTCGCCGTCTGAATCAGGCCGCACGGATCGCATTCCGTCGCCGGCGCAACTCCGGCATCTGCCGGGGACAGGCCCCACCACGTCGATGGCGATGTTCCGCCGGTCGTAAGGGAAGCGCGCGTGGTTTGGTGCTCGACAGTCGAAGCTGCTGAATTGGCGATGCTCGAGAGCAGGAGTACGTCATCGATTGCGTAGGGAAGCTCACTCTTGCGTTCTCCCAGCGCGATCACGCCGACGATGCCCCCTTCCGCAGATCTCAGCGGCACAAGTAATTGCACCCGATTATCGCCAAGCCAATGACGCTCACTGCGAGGAAGAAGACGGAACGGACCCTCGCCTAGTGACCCAATCCTCAGTGGAGTTTGAGTGTTGGCTAAGACTTGCGCTAACACGGATGCGGTGGGGAGTGGTTCGGCTGAGCCAAACACGGAGGCAAACGCAGTTCCGGATTGATCGCGGATCAGAATCGCGACACTCTCGGGGTGCAGGGCGCGGTCGATTCCGGCTGCGATGACCGCGACGAGTTCGTCCAGCTGGCGGGCCCGCCGGCATTGGTCAATGACGTTGCCAAGAATCTCCGATGCGTCATATCGCTCACGAAAGAACATGCGATCTAGTCCGCGGAGGAGCGTTTCTCGGAACCCAAGCGTCAGCCCGGCTATCGCGACCGAGCTCAACAGCCATTTCGCATCGCCTATTGCAACCTCCGCAAGCGTCAGGTGACGATGGCGGTAGCCATGCACCAGCAGGATGCCGAACGGAAGCAGTAGGCCTGCGATCACCGTGGCGCGGGCGAGCGCGTACTGAAGCGCCCTCCGAATGACCCACCGAATAGGTACGAGGTGCTCAACAAGGACGGCGTACGCCACGAACACGGGAATACTGGCGAGTGAGAGTTGCAGCACGGGTTCAATCCAGACGGCGGCGCCGGGGCCGGCGGCGTGGAACCGGTAGCGCGGGATGGCGTCGATGACGTTCGTGCACACCATCGGTCCCAACCCGAGCGACAGGGCCAGAAAGAACGTCCGCACGCGACGCGCATCCTGTCGGTCCGCCCAACGAAGCCGAACAATCGACCACGCCCCACCCACCGCGAGCAAACTGAACACCGTCGTCCAGTACACGGTTCCGGCCACGTTCTGGCGTCTGAACATGACGAGAACATCGTGCCCCCATCCTCTTGTGGCCCCATCCATCCAGCCCAGCCAGGCGTTGACAAGAAAGAACGTGAGTCCGACACCTGAGCACAGGGCCACGAGGGCCCGGGAGACGGAGCGAATCGCGCCGTGTTCGCGGACGCGAGGGAACTCGCCAATGAACAACGCGAACGCGAGCGGCAAGAAGGCGTCCGGATAGAGCGGCCCAATCACACCCAGCATCGGCACGGCACGTGCCAATTCGCGGACGAGGCCGTTCGAAAACGCCGAGCTCACCAGCACCAAGAAAGCTCCGAGCCGAAGCGTCCGAACATCGTGCGCGTTGGCGGCCAAGAGCCAGGCGCCAGCGCCGCCGAACATCAGGAGCTGCAGGACGAGATATCCCGTCGGGATCGGCGCAACGGCACCCGGCAGGTGCGCCGTAAGCGCGACCGCGAGTGCCACTGCTGATTTCACGAGCGCAAGGCCGACGATGGCCCACAGCCACCCCGGGAGGTGCTGCGGGCGTTCAACGATCGATCGAGGATGCTCCGCCTCTCCTGATCTGGCGGAGGCCGCGAGGGCTGCGAGCTTGGGGTGCGTCTCCCATCCGTCGCGGCTCGGTGTATCAGGCCCGGTCCCGATCATTGCCACGGTCCCAGCCGCTTAACCTCGACGTCTGCATCAGTGCCGTGAGTCGCTCCACCGCCCGATTGACCGCCATCCGAGCGGCGGCGGCCGAGGGTTTGTCGAAGAGCGTCGCGATGTCCTGAAAGCTATGGCCGAGTTCGGCCCGAGCGACAATCAAGTCGAGATCGCTTTGCGCAAGGTGGGAAAGCGCCAGACGATAGCGTTCTTCTTGTTCGCGCCTCACTCGGACATCCAGCGGCGATTCGGCCTCGGCAGGAATCCCAGAATCAAGTCCGATCGTCAGCGGGCTTCGCTGTAGGCGGCGACCTTGATCGCGAATGCGGTTCCAGACCGCCTGCCGGACATATGCCTCCAGGTCCCCAGGACTCGTGATCGTGAGCCGTCCCAAGTTTCGCCAAGCGCCTCCGGCAACCTCCTGCGCGACGTCGGCCGTATCGAGAAGCGTTCGGTGACTTCTGGGGAGGCGCCCATGCGCCCACCGACGCGCGATGTTGAGGAGACGCGAAAACAGCCGATCTGTGGCGTCGCCGTCCCCGCGCTGGGCACGCCGGACGTGGCTGCGTGTCGACAGCGGGTCCGCCGCACTAGGAGCGCGGACAGGTGATCCTGTCATGGCTCGCACCTCTGACTATTTCTAGGTTAGTCGAAATAATACTCAGACTATTCTATTCATAGTATTGATCGCCGCCACGGCTCTCGGTGTGGCTCCAGGGCAACCTCGGCGAACAGACGTGTCTAGGCCTTGGCCTTCGCGTCGCGCTACGTCGTCAACCGATCGTCACGCGTCATTCTCGTTGGATTGTTCTGTCATATACAGTCCCTGACTGTCGGTTGACGCTGCCATCAGTCGATAGATCGGTAGCCATGTACCTGCGGTTGGGAGCAAGGGTTTTTGGGCGGTGATTTGACTTTACCTAAAAATGGCGGATATCGAGGCAGGGGTGCCGTGCCGGGACCTTCATTCGTCCTTCTCTAGCCCACCCGGTGCCAGGAACATATGCCACGGTGTACAGAATGCTGGCGCTTGGAACGGCCGGCGCATTTGTATAGACGTTGACACAGCTCATGGCTATGTCAGACTGCAGCTACATAGGTGCTTGCGATCTCACATTCTGCCGCAGGTTCCTCGACGCCTGCATCGAGTCATCCCGTTCCAAGGTCACGCTCGGCGCTACCGTGGCGGCACAACTCGATCTCAATGAGACGCCCAGGCCGGTGCCGGGCAGGATCGGGCGCCCTAGAACCGCGGTTTGTGAGTGGCACGAGGACGTCATTGTTTGGGCTCCACATGCCAGTACCGGCCGATCTTTATCATCTTGGACCATTTCGTACCATCGTATTCCTTCAACGGAAACGTGGCGGCAGTTTTCGCGTCGTCGTACTTCGGCGTGACCTTGCTGGCCTCTTTCATTCTCGGCAAAGTGAAAACGACACCGTGTGTCGCGAAGTAGTCGACCCACTCCTTCGACGGTAGGATGGACATCATTGAATAACCTCCCTATTCACGTAGACGCTCTATCGGAGCGATGCGCGTCGCGGCTCGTAACGGCACCCAAGCCACGACGACGACCAGTGTTACCACCAACGAGAGCACAAGCCACAGCGTCGCGCGCGGTACGTCGTCGATGACCAATCCGGCAAGCCGTTGGGACGACCAGTGCGCGCCGAGCCCCCCAAGGGACAGGCCCGGCAGAACGACCGAAAACGCCTGCCGCCAGACGAGCAGGCGCAACGCTGCACGCGACGCGCCGAGACACGCGCGAACGGCAAACTCGCGGCGGCGATCAGCCACGAACTGTGCGAGAAGACTGAACAGACCAGCCGTGCCTGCGCACAAGGCGACGGCAGAAATAAGCAGGCCGAATGTGGCCATCGCCACGGGCCT
The DNA here is from genome assembly GCA_035606665.1 of Vicinamibacterales bacterium. Classification (GTDB taxonomy): domain Bacteria; phylum Acidobacteriota; class Vicinamibacteria; order Vicinamibacterales; family SCN-69-37; genus DASUGC01. Next base: position 28,625 of record DATNEY010000037.1, read on the forward strand.
GGCGAGCTCACGGCGGTACAGCGCTCCAGGACTCTGGACGCGCTCAACCTGGACCAGGTCGTTTCACCGATGATGACTTCACGATCGCCATCGCTGGACGTAAAAAGCCGGCCGCGCGTCGGACGAACGCCACCGACTAGCGTCAGCAGACCTGGCGACACTCTGGCGATGGTCAGTACGGCATCGCCTGCGTCCGTTTCAACGAGGCTGTTGTCGGTGTTGGCAGCTTCAACCCCGGTGAATGTGTCGATCCGCCTCCATGCCACGAAGATCGATTGAGCCACCGTCGACGAACCAACGCGGTCAGTCCGCATGCTGAGCACAGCCAGTTCTTGCGCGTTCGGGAATGGTAATGACCTCAAGAGCAAGCCATCCGCCACGACGAACATGGCGGTTCCGACCCCGATGGCGAGCGCCAGAGTCGCAACGATCGCGAGGGTTCGCCACGGCGATCTCAGGAATCGGCGGACAGCGTGTCGAAAACTAATCGGGGCCATCGCGCTCTACTGCCGCTGAGACATGCGCATCCACGTTGACGAGTTCCCATCCGCAAGTAGTGTCCAGAGCACCGCAGCGAGTGCCACAATTGTCGCGAAGATGACGACGCCCTCAAGAGCGCCCCTTAGGCGCCCGGATCGCTCGACCATACTTCCCGAACCTTCCTTTCGAAGGGGAGCCTCCGTGGCCGTTAGAAGTGGCCGAGGCTGTACCTAAGGTGTTGTGCGGTATGCAGAGCATGGCGTATTTCCAACTGGCTCACACGCTTCTTCCTAAGCTGTTTGGCGCGTGTGTTGCGGAGTTCGTAATGGAATCCGTTCGCATCTGCATGTCGATGGCGATAGGCGCATGTGCGCACTCCGGGCCGATCCGTGGACGGCTGGCGTTAGTTCGACGCCGCGTCGTAAGTAGTCAGATAGCTACGCCTAGGAGAGCAGCCTGGCAGATCACTACTCGAGAATTTGTCCGTTGAGCTTGTCCCGAAGATAGGTAATCCTGGGCGCTGCAGGACTGATTTGGCAGATCCCGTTGGTCCTGGATCGCTGGAACTCTCGCAGGAGACACATATGTACGCGACCCTCTCGTACGACATCAACGCCGGCTCCGAACCGATAGAAGATGTGCGCGACGCGGTACTCAAGGCCCTCGGCAACACGCGCGAACGGTGCGACGTCCTGTCCGACACGTTGATCTGTGAAATCGACGACGCCGGCGACTATGAGGATCTCGTCGATTCGTTGCGCGAAGTGGGTACGGAGTTCTCCGGGCAGTTTCAGTTCGTGATCACGCTCCACGAGGCCAAGAGTCCGTTGCGATCGAACGGCAAGTTCGTCCGCGCGGATGCGAAGGCGATCATCGGTTGAGGCGCCCAACAATGACGCGCATCATCACAGCGTTCGGCCTTCTCGTCCTGGTCGCCTCCAGCGCGCACGCGCAGGACTCCCCGCTCATCGCCAGCAACGCCGAGCGCGCCGCGCTCCGGCCCGACGGCAGCTTCCTGTTCTGGGATGCGCCGAACTCCAAGCTCGTCTTCGAGGCGCAGTTCGCGCCCCGCCTGATCGTGAAGGACAGCATCGGCAAGGCGACCGCCGAGGTTCTCGACAGCGACAAGGCCGTCTGGGGCTGGAACGTCTCCGCGTCGCCAATGGTCCGCTTGCGAATGTTCAGGCAGACGTCCGCGCCCGTGCGGACGCCTTCGTATATGCCGAAGGGGGTCATTCAGTTCGCCCGGTTCAAGAACCTGTCAACGGCGTCCAGGGCGAGCGAACGGTTTCGTGGCCCGGTGTCGATGTGGCTGATTGACATCATCCCGTTCGGTCATCACTCGAACGGTCAGGACGGATGCATGTTCACCGATCAGAAGCGGGACGACGTGTCCGAAAAATGCGTCCTCGTGCCGGGGGTCGAGCGAGCGATCAACAAGAAGGACGGCTCCTTCTCGACGAACTACCTCGAGGTTGGTGCGCACTACGGCAGGCTCCACCTCGAGCCCCGCAAGGACGAACAGGAATTCGGCACCCGATGGGAGTGGCGCGCCGGAGGCATTCTGCAGCTGAACCCGCGAGGGTTCGGAGGCGGGCCGTCCATCAACGCCGATTTGGCGCCGCTGTACGGCCAGACGCGCGTCACGTTCGAAACGCGAGTGGCCCGGCGGAGTATTTCCTCGTTCTGCGGTCGCGCCGAGGGCGGACTCTGGCTGCAACACATCGGCAAGCTCCCGGGCGACATTCCCCGGGTCACCGTATCAGTCGACGGCCTTTGTCTGCCGAAGGGCTGGGGAGGGACGGGCCTGTACCTGCGCTACTACCGAGGTCAGGACTACTACAATCTGGGTTTCGCGGAAAAAATCCACCGAATCCAGTTTGGCTTCACGTTCCATCAGGCCAAGTTCCTGAGTTTCGCGCTTCCCGCGACGCGATAGCCGACGCTCACGAATCCCTACCGCCCCGCCGCCTCGGTCGGAACCCCGGCGGCAATCGCAAGAACGGCGTACGCAGCGCCTGCGGAAGAGATCCACTGGTCGTGCTCGTACGGATAGCCGGTCTCGAAATACGGCTGGAACTCGAGCGAGCGGCTCTTCACGTGCCAGGTCCCGTCGGCAGCCTGCGTGGAGAGCAGGAACTTCAGGCCGGCCTGATAGACCCGATGCGTTGGTCTCATACCGGCTTCGTGCAACGCAAAGAGCGCGAGGCCTGTGGCGTAGGCGTCTGAAGCGATCGTCGGGAGCTGCGAGAAGCCGCCGTCGGCGCGCTGCAATGGTTGGAGCGCGCGCGCAGCGGCATCGACCGAACGACGATCGGCCGACGCCCACGCGAGTCCGAGCACACGGAAGGCGTGCTCCTGTGTGCGGCTTGCCTTTGCCGTGAGCAGCCACTTGCCGGCGCGCTCGATGCGCAGGCGCGTGTCGGCGTCGTTCTCAGGGCGGCCATAGGACCGGAGCGCGCGGATCATGTAGGCCGTCGGCGCGAAATTGTCGAAATTGAGCGGCGGCCGCGCCGCGGCCGGCCGGCTCAGCGCCTGTTGCGCATTGTTCGCCAGGACGCCGCCGCCGCCACGCCAGTGCCCTTCGGGCTGCTGCTGGGCCTTGATGTAGCGAATCTGGGCGCGAATGCGCGCGTCGATCGGTGTGCGGGTGAGATCCGCGGCGAACAGCTCGAACGTCAGCGCATTGACGCCGGCGCCGCCCGCGATTGAATACTCGGCGTAGCGCTCCATCGTGGCGTCGGAGACCTCGGCGGGCAACAGCGCCACGGTCGGCTCGGACGCAATGCCGCGGGTGCGCGCGAACGCCTGCGCAGCCAACGGAAGCATCTGGTTGTGGCAGGAATTGCAGCCGCCCTTCTTGATGAACGTCGGGCTCGTCTTGGCGAGCAGATCGAGGCCGCGTTCCGCCGCCCTGCGCAGGGTGTCGGCCGACAAGGTTTCTTCTTTATCCGCGCGGGCAATCGTGGCGCCGACCAACAGCATCGCCGCAAGAGTGAGACTCAGTCGTTTCGCCATCGCGCACATCCTTTTATCCACTCGTCGCTCAATCCTTCTTGATTGTCGAACCACTCGAACGCGCGGCGGTCCGCAGCAGTTTCGTGACGGCGGTCTCGCCTCGCTTCGCAGCGAGACTGAGCGCGGTCTGGTTTTCAGCGACCGGCGTGACGTCGGCGCCGTGCGCGAGCAGCAGCCGCACGAGGGCCACGGCATCGTCGTCGTACTGCGCAGCGAACATCAGCGCCGTATAGCCTCGATGATCCCTGGCATTGACGTCGGCGCCCTTCGCGATCAGGAGTTTCGCCGCCGCGGCATCGCCGCGCGTGGCCGCGTCCATCAACGCGGTCTCGCCAATCTTCGAACGCGCCCGCACGTCGGCGCCGCGAGCAATCAGCAGTTCGACGACGCCAGCATCGCGCGTGAAGAGAATCGGCGTCGCGCCCGACTTTGTCACGTGATTCGGATTGGCGCCTTTGTCGAGCAGGAGCTTCGTCATCTCCGCACTGGAATTCACGGCCGGAAAGAGCGGCGTCGCTCCGAGAAGTGTGTCGGCGTTGGGATTCGCTCCCGCCTCGAGCAGAAGCTGCATGCTCGGTGTGCCGGCCGCAAGGGTCGCCGCGACGTACAGCGGCGTGCGGCCCTCGACCGTCTTCGCGTCGACGGCCGCGCCTTTCGACAGCAATAGCGCCACCTTGGCGACATCCGGTTGCGCCCAGTGCAGGGCCGTCGCCCGGCGCGAGTTGGCCGCGCCGACGTCCGCACCGGCGTCGATCAGCGTGCGCATCACCCCGATCGATCCAATCGCGGCGGCATGCATCAGGACGGTTGAGCCGAAGCCGTCCGCCGCCCGGGCGAGGCTCGGGTCTTCGGCAAGGACGCGGCGGATCGCCGCGACATCATCAGAGACGATGTCGTCGAGAAGACGCGTCACGGACGCGGGCGTCTCGCTCGCGGCGGGAGCAGTCTCCAGGGCACGGCCCGGCATGTCCGCACCCTGATCGATCCACGCGCGGAGGATGTCGATCTCGTGCTCCGGGAGTGGGCCGGTCGGCGGCATCTGAATGCCGGCCTTCGAGCCCGTGAGCCGCATGATGAGTTTGCTTTCGGCGGATCGACCCGGAACGATCACGACGCCATAGTCGCCGCCGCGCAACGCGTTCTGGCGTAGATCCAGACGCAGCCCGGACTGCGCCTGTCTCGGCCCGTGGCAGTTGAAGCACTGTGTGAGAATCGGCCGGACGTCCCGTTCGTAGTCAATCGCTGCGACCGGCGGGGTCGCCGGGCTGCGGCGATCCTGAGCGTAGACAAACACCGTTCCAATGAAGGTGGCGGCCACTGTCAACGTCAAACCAGCCCGTCGAGCGTGATCGTTCTTCCAAGCACCTGCCACGGCACCCCTCCCGGCGCAGAGCCAGCGTCGACTCGAGTGAAACTGTGACCTCTGAAAGTATCACTAACCTCACTCGATCGCCGATTGGTCTAGCCGGAGGTCCGTGCGCCCCTATCCCCGAAGCAGTCGTCTCAGTTTCTGAATCGCATCGAATCGCGCGGCGCCGGGCTTCGTGGACTCCAGATGTTTCCGTAGCCCCGCCAGCCGGTCGCGCATCTCACGGCCGATGGCCTCGAGTGACGCGCTGACGTCTTCCAGCTTCGCCGGCGTGTCCGCCACCGCGGCCTCACGCAGCACCTGTTCGATCCACGGTGCCAGGTTGTCCTGAGGCTTCACGACGGTGAGCACGACCGTGCAATAGCTCGTTGAGGTCGCCACGACGCGGAGGCCGGCACGGTGATACATCTGCTCGAGCGCCTCGCGGCTGTAGTAGTAGTACTGGCCGAGCGTATTGCCGCGACGGTACCAATCGTTGTGACTTTCGATGCGATCCCACGCCGGCGCGACATCCGCGATCGCGTGGTGCACGATCGCCATGCCGCCGTCGCGCAGGATCCGCGCGAACTCCTGCACGTACGCCACCGTGTCCTCGAGCGCGATGTGCACGAACACGTCGTAACTGAAGACGAGGTCGACGCTGCCCGACGGAATCGCCGACATGGCCTTGCCGTCGCCATGCACGACGCTCACATTGTCGAGCCCGGCCGCCTTGCACCTGGTGGCCGTCCGCTCGAGCATGTTCTCGGCGACATCGAACACCGTCAGCGATCGCACCTTCGGCGCGATTCGCACCGACCACTTGCCGCCGCCGGGCCCAATCTCAACCACGCGCGACTCCGGCCGCAGCCACGGCTGCACCGAGTGCGTGAACCACCGCACCTCGGACGCGCGTTCCTCGGTCCCGTCATCGCACCATTCGTCGCCGAGGTGGTTGAACCGCTCGCCGTAGTGCTCCTGCCAGCGGTCGCTGTACGTGTTCCAGTCGCGTGCGTATCTGTTGTCCATTACCTCAGTCATGCCCGGCTCCTTGTGACGGGGTCGGTGATGGGGTCAGACCCCTGCAGTTCGGGGTCTGACCCCGACATTGACCCCGTGAACCCGGCGCCGCGGTCGTCGAACGCCAGGTCGGTGTAGTGAGTCATGTAGCGATGTGTCATGTCCCCGAGCGCGTGCCGGTCGCGGTACCGCTCGCGCGCGCGGCGGGCGACGTGGTCGCGATCGAGCGGCGAGGCATGCATGACGTCCTCGATCGTTCGTGCCAGGGATTCAGCCGAGTCGGGCGCAAACAGCCAACCGTTCTCGCCGTCGTCAATCATTTCCGCCAGCTCAGGAATGTCGCTCGCGATGACGGGCGTGCCGTCACAGAACGCCTCGAGGATCGAGAGCGGCTGGCCTTCACGCGATGACGGCAGCGCCAGTGCGTCCGCTTCCGTCCCAAGCCTCCGTGCTGCCGCGCTGTAGCCATGGATGGCCACCGAATCCTGAACACCAAACGATTCGGCAGCGGACTGAAGCGCGGACGTATCGCCATCGCCGATGAAGACGACGAGACACGCACGCGGATCCTCGAGGTGACCCAGCGCTTCGATGAGGAGACGCTGCCGCTTGCGTTCGCCGACGGTGCCAACGCATGCAACGACAAACCGGCCGTCCCGTCGCGCGTCACGCATCTCGGCAGCGGCGCGCTCGTCCCGGTCCGACAACGCCGGCAATTCCTTCCCGACTCCGTACGGCACTACATGAATCCGGCCCGGATCGACGCCGGCGTCCTGCAGCAGCGCGGCCGAATGTGCGGACGGTGTCGCCACGCGATGCACCAGGTTCAGAACCCGGACATCGGTCTCCGATTGCGCCGGCGTTTTCGTCGCACTCCATCCGTGCATCGTCGACATCACCGGCACCGCATCACGGCGCGAACCGGAGAGGAGCATGGCCATCATGGCCGGCACCGCGGCATGCGCGTGGATGACGTCCGGCGGCACCGCGCCAATGGCGCGATCGATCTGCTGAACCGCGTTCAGGTTCGCCGCGTAGTCCCGATGGAAGAGCGAATCCACCAGGAGCAGCGGCACGCGCGCATCGCGCAGCGACTGGAGGTACGCGGGATAGTTGCCGTAGCCGGGCGTCTCGGACCGCGACGCGACGACGCGCACGTCGTGCCCGCCGGCGTGCTGCTGCAGGGCGAGGTCGGTAACCGCGCGGCCTGCCCCACCCTGGAGGAACGTCGCGAGGTGAAGAATCCTCATGCGACTCGTCCTCGGGTCGCGTCAGCCGCCCGGGTGGAAAAATCGATCCCCTCGGGTTCCCATCCGCCGGCGGCGGACCAGGCGCCCGCGGCTCGTCTGGCTTGCGCGCTCGGACTGAAGCCGGTCAACCCGGCGAGAAGATCGAGAACGTCCGGCGCGTCGGCGTGATCGATGGCGCGCCGCAGGAGCCGCTCCGCGCGGCGCACCCGGACGCGGTCGCCCGGGGTCGTCGCGGCAACCATGATCCGCTCGTCCTCGGTGCGGCCGAGCGTGACCGTCGAATCGAACAGTACTTCGTCGCGTTTTTCGCCGGGCCGCAGGCCGATGATCTCGACCGGCACTCGAGGAAAGCCCGCCTCTACTTCGACATCGAGTACTCGCGTGACGAGATCGGCCATGCGGATCGGCCGGCCCATGTCGAGCCAGAACGTCGCCGGTGACTTCGCCAGAAGGTCGGCCTTGATGACGAGCGCGGCGGCCTCGCCGACACTCATGAAGTAGCGGGTGGCCTCGGTATCGGTGAGCTGAATCGGCCGGCCCGCGTGGATGCGCTCGCGCATCAACTGCACCACCGACCCGCTGCTCGCGAGCACGTTACCGAATCGCACGACGATCGGCCGGAACACGGACGAGGCGCGCAACAGCGTCGAGAGCTCGGCGGCGCGTTTGGTCGCGCCCATGACGCTGTGCGGCGCCGCGGCCTTGTCGGACGAAATCAACACGAACCGGGCGCCGCAGGCCGACGCGGCCTCGACGGTCTCGATCGTGCCGATGACGTTGACTTCGGCGGCCGGGGCCGGCGCGCGCTCCGTCATCGTGACGTGCTTGTACGCAGCGGCGTGATACACAACGGCAGGCCGGGCCTGCCGCATCACGCGCCAGATATCGCGGGCGCGGCAGACGTCCACCAGCGATGCCTGGAGCGGAACCGCCGGAGACTTCTCCGCGATCTCGCGCTCGATATTGAACAAGTTGAGCTCGGAACGGTCGACGAGGGTCAGCCGCGACGGCCCGCACGCCGCCAACTCCCGCGCCAGCTCGCTGCCGATGGAGCCACCGGCACCCGTGACAAGGATCGACTGCCCGGCGAGCTTTTTTCGGTCGTCTGCCGTGAGGCTGGCGCTGACCGGTCTGCCGAGCAGGCGTTCGATCGCGGCCGTGGACAACGTCATCGCGTGCCCCCGGGGGTCAGACCGGGGTCAGACCACGTGGGAGTTTCTCCAATGTGGTCTGACCCCGGTCTGACCCCGTCCACCCCGTCCATCAGCACGAGGTCGACGCGGCGATTGCGGGCGCGCGCGGCCGAGGAGGCATTCGCCATGCGCGGCTTGAACTCGGCGTAGCCCGCCGCCGACACCCGCTGGGCCGAAACGCCCGCCTGCAGCAGCAGTTCGAGAACGCGGGTCGCACGCGCGGTCGACAGCTCCCAGTTCGATCCGAACTTGCCGGACCGAAGCGGCGTGTCGTCGGTGTGGCCCTCGATGCGAACGGCATTCGGCAGGCCGGCGAGAATGCCCGCCATCGCGAGCATCGCCTTGCGCCCGCTGTCGGTCAGATCGGCCGTTCCCGTTGGGAACGATCCGGCTTCGACCATTGAAATTACGAGGCCGCGGCCTTCGGCCAGGACTTCGATGCCCTGGCTGTTCCCCAGATCGCCGATCGCCGCCTCAATCTTCTTCTTCAATTCCTGCTGATCGGCTGTGCGCGCGACCGGGGCGGCCGTTAGCGGAGCGGCAACGAACGTCGCTCGCGCGGAGTACAGCGCGACAAAACACGCCATGAGCAGTGTCACCATGTCGCCATACGCGATGAGCCAGCGCTCGCCATTCGAGCGGCGCGGGAGGAAGCTCCTGTGGCCTCCCTGGATGCCTCCGCGATCTCCGTGTCTCACGCCGCCACCTTGTTTGTCACCGAGCCGAGATAGCCGACGAGCCGCTCCTTGACCAGGCGCGGATGCAGTCCGTCACCAATCGCCAAGACGCCGTCGATCGTGAACTCGCGCCTTCGCGCTTCCACGTGCGCGCGCGCCCGCAAGCGGGTCGCGAGCGGCAGAAACACCAGATTCGCCGCGCCCACGCCGTAGAGCGTAGCGACGAATGCGCACGCCATCGCCGCGCCGAGATCCGCCGGCGCCGAAATCTGACTCATTGCCTGCATGAGGCCGAGCACCGCGCCCGCGATGCCGAGCGTCGGCGCGTAGCCGGCGGCCGCCTCGAGGACCGCCGCGTGCATCTCGTCCCGATCGGCGCACGCCCGCGCATCCAGATCCAGCGCCTGCCGGGTGAACTCCGCGGGAAGACCCGTGACGACGAGCGACAGTGCGCGCGCGAGGAAGACGTCCTCGGTGCCCGCGATTTCGCGCTCGATGGCCATCACTCCGTTCTTCTTCGCGCGCTGGGCCTGTGCCACGAACGCGGACAAGAGCGGCTCGATGGGCTCCGACGCGCCCTGCAGCGACGAGGCTGACGCCTTGGTCGCGCCCCACACAAGCTTCGACGGGAAACTCACCAGAATCGCGGCCATCGTGCCGCCAAAAACCACGAGCGCCGCAACCGGCTGCAACAGCAGACTGAGCTGCCCGCCGTTCACGAGGTGGGCAACGGCGATGACCGTGATTCCCGCGAGCAGCCCGATGCCGCTCGCCACGTTCCGAAGTGCTTTCACTGACGTTCTCCTGTCGCGTTCATTGTTTCTGTGGACTCGTCCTCCGCCAGGTCGTCCGCGGCGTCGAGGATTTCAGGCAGCGTCGGTATCGCGTGCGTTTCAAACGCGGCATACACGGCCCGCATGAATCTGAGGTCGTCGGGGGTATCCACCGTGAGCCGGAGCTTCGGCCGGCGAACGTGGCCGGGACAGAGCGCTCGTACCGCGCGGAACTGCGGCTCGCGCCTCACGAGTGTCGTCACGTGCTCGCGGTCCTCGTCCGACTTCACAAGCGCCTGCGCCCGGACAAGAGCCTCGAGCGTCACGGCCTCAACAGCACCGCCGATCGGCATGCCGCACTCGACGACGTGATCCGCGCCGGTGCGCTCGAGCGTTTCGAGAACGCGAAGCGGAGCATCGATGTCCACCGCCGGGTTGTCAGCCGTCGCGCGCACGATGCGCGCGAGACCGTAGGATCGGCCCACGGCGATGTACCGGTCGAGGACATCCAACGTCGATCCGCGAAACACGTTCGCTCCCCACCGCCGCGCCGTGCTCACGATCTCGTCGTCCTCCACTTCACGCGTGGTCGCGACAATGAGCGGCACGCCGCTCCGCGCGAGCCGGACGATGCACTGGCCGAGCACCGTGCGGCCGCTCAGTGGCGCAAGGGACTTCCCTCTCAGGCGGCGCGAGCCCATGCGCGCCTGCAGCACGATTGCGGTGGCGTGCGGAATGCTCATGCGACGCGCTCCCGAGACGCGTCCCGGTCGACGGAGAAGCCGATGCCGTGGGCCGGCACGAACACCGCCGACTCGTGACTGGTCATCCAGAGGTCGTCCTCGAACACGCCAATGGCCGGAGTGAGGTCGAGGCCGGCCGCGAGTTGAACAAGCAGGCCGGGAAAATCGGCGCCGGACGCGATCGTCAGCGGGATACCGCCGGAGAATCGCGGATTGATCTCGAACGCGATCGGCACGCCGTCCACGACGCGGCACTGAATGTTGATGGGCCCGCGAAAGGGCAACGCGCGGGCGCAGGCGATTCCGAATTGAATCAGGCTCGAGTCGCGCACCGTGCGGCCACGGTCGACCACACCGGCACGGATCACCACGCGCTCGCGCGGGACCACCGAGATCGGCCGGCCCTCGAAGTCGCAGAGTACGTCGATCGTGAATTCTGGGCCGTTGAGATACTCCTGCACCACCGGATCGGCGACGTAGTCGGTGAAGAAATCCAGTTCACGCGCCGTTCGCACGGGAAACGCGCCCACACCGCCACGCCCGCCGCGCGGCTTGATGAACAGCGGAAAGCCTGAATCAGCCGGAACGTCGCCCGGCAGCCAGGTACGGGCCGCGCGCACGCCTGCGGCGTTGAGCCGGTCGCAGGTCTCGAGCTTGTCGTTGCAGACCGCGCATGTCTCGGCCGGCGATACCGCAACGACGGCGCCGAGGCCGCCAAAGCGCGAGATCTGCGTTCCGAACAGCGTGAGCTCGTCGTCAATCGTCGGCACGACGAGCCGGATGCGTTCGATCCGGCAGATGCGCTCGATCGCATCGAGATAGTCGGGAGATGTTGAAAGTGGTACGGGATACGAGCGGTCGGCGACATAGACGGTCGGCGAAAGCGGATTCACGTCCGCGACGACGACGGCGCTGCCGGGCGCGTACCGATCGACCGCGAGCTGAAACGCCCGAACGAGCGGGACGCGGCGTGACCCGGCGGTGATGAGGACGTTACACCGCACGTGGCACCAGGCGCGCGTAGGATTCGACGGCGAAAGAGTCCTCCGTCACCGGCTGCCCCGCCGCGATGTGCCGGGACAGACGCCTGCCGACGAGCGACGCCATCTGCGACGGCGCTAGGCCTGTGGCCGGGCGCAGCATCACGAAGTCCTTCGGACTGACTCGCGTGCCCGCGGCCAGATGCCGGGCGGCGAAGATCGATCGACGGCTCGCCAGCCGGTTGCCGGCTTCGGCATCGAGACACACCTTGCGGCCCGATCCGAGAGCGGAGCGAGTGCGGCGGGCATCCCTCACGACCTGCGCGAGCTCGGCGGGCGTGCTCGAGACCGCGCGGTCGATCGCGTCATCTCCCTCTTCGCCGTGGAGGACGATGTGCCGCTCGTAGAGCGAGGCGCCGAGCGCGACGGCGATTGGAACGGAGAACGTGTCGATGGAGTGATCCGACAGGCCAACCGGCACGTCGCACTCAGAAGCGAGCGTCGCGATGGCGCGCAGGTTCTCGCTGCCCTGCGGCACCGGGTACGCCGACACGCAGTGCAGCACGGCGACATCACGCGCGCCGGCGGCCTGCGCCGTCGAGACCGCGCGCGAGACCTCCTTCAGGTCGCTCATGCCGGTGGAGATGACAAGCGGCTTCTCCGTATCCGCGCATACCGCAATGAGTTGCGACCAGGTGATGTCGCCGCTGGCGATCTTGAATCCGTCGATGTCGAGGTCCTGCAGCATCGCAACCATGTCGAGCGACAGCGGTGTCGCGAGCACGGCCAGGTCGAGCGCGCGGGCGCGGGCGATGATCTGGGCGTAGGCCTCGCGGTCGAGCTCGAACGTCTGGAAGAACTGTGCGAGCGATCGCGCGCGCACGTGAAGCGGCGCCGGGCAGTCCGGGCTGACGAGCTGCGTGGCCTCAATCGCCTGGAGCTTGATGGCATCGACTCCGGCGCCGGCCGCGGCGTCAACCAGCGCCAGTGCGCGATGGAGCGAGCCACCGTGATTGAGGCCGATCTCGGCAATCACAAAGAGCGGCGCCTCGGGACCGACCTCGCGGCCGGCAATGCGAATGTGTGGAACTTCAGGCTGCATGAGTCTTCGAGATCTCCAGAAGGCGGCGTGCGACGTGCGGCACGTCCGCGAGCGACGTCACCGTGTCGTCCGCAGCGGTCGGCAGCCCGGTGTCGGGCACCCAGATCCGCGCGAGTACGGAAGGCATTCCCAGCGCCGATGCGGCCCGGATGTCCGCGCGCTCGTCGTCTCCGATCATCACGCAGCGGTCGACGCAGACGCCGAGCCGCCAGACAGTTTCCAGAAACGGCGTCGCGTCGGGTTTGCCGGTGCCGATGCCATGCTCGGCGGCGTAGACGACGGTGTCTACGAGAGGCTCGAGGCCAAGAGCCGCGACTTTGCGCTCTTGTACGTCGGGCCGTCCGTTGGTGAGAACGGCGGTCTTCCAGCCCTTGAGGCGCAGGTATTCCAGAACGCGACGGGAGACTTCCGGCAGGCGCAGACGCGGTTCGTGCCCGCGAAACGTCGCGAGGTAGTCCTGAAGACGCGGCCACGGAAGATCGAACACGCCAATCGCAGCCTGGAACTCGAGGCCGCAGGCGCCATTGCGCGAGGCACGCAGCAGGATCCGGTAGACGCGCCGCCAGTCGAGCCCGCACTCCTCCGCGCACTGACGCGCGACGGCAGCGAATCCGCTGCGCATGAAGCGGCGCTGCGGGTAAAGCGTGTTGTCGAGGTCGAAGATCACGGCTCGGGAGCTAGGCGACACGGCGGTGCTCCATTGCGGCGCAGAGAGTACGCAGACGGTCCGCGACGCGAACAGCGCCGTGGCCATCGACGAGCTGGCGGCCGCGACGCGCGAGCCATTCGGCATCGAGCGTCCCGGTCAGGAGATCCGTGATGCGCGCGGCGGCACGATCGGCCGTGTCCACGGCCTGGATGTGCCCGGCGTTGAGCACGGCGCCGTGCTGGGCGAACGCGCGCGTGGTCACGCCCTGCTCCGGCGTCAGGGATACCGCGACGACCGGCGTTCCGAGCGCGCACGCTTCGTACAACGTGACGCCACCGGCGAGTACGGCAACCGAGGCGCGGGCCAGCTCGACGGCCAGGCCGTTCGGTGCGTCAACCCACTGGCAACCAGCCGGCAGAGGCGCCCGGCGGCCCTGATTGATGTGGAGACCGCCGGCAAGTACGACGCGAACGCGCGGCAGCAGACGGCGAACCTGCGCGGCAATCGCGGGGCCGAATTCGTGAACGTGCGCGCCGCCACCGAGCGCGACGAGCACGCGGCCGCGAATGCGGCGCGGGCTGTGGTGGCGGAGGGCGCCAACGAGCGGATCGAGCACCGCGAACTCGGGCCCCTGAAGATCCGCCTGCACGCCGCCGGGCATGAGCGCCAGGCTGCCGTCGATCGACAGATCCGACGCCAGCCGTCCGATCCCGAGGTCGTGAATCGACGCGACTGGAACACCCGACCGGCGCGCCAGCTCGACCCAGGGCGCCGCGTGCTCGCGGGCTGGATCGTCGATGACGACGAGGTCGGCGCGCGAGTCGCGAATGGCCGAACGATCGTCCGGCAGGAGCGTCCAGCCGAGACGACCGGCAACGCTCTCCGCGCCGGCTTCGGCGCGCAACGCGACCTGCATCGTGCTGTCGAGCACTCTCGACAGAACGCCGCACCGCACTAGATGGCCGTACCCGATGCCGGGCCCGGCGGCAACCCTGAACACCACACGCAACCCTTGCTGACTGTTCATCTATGAGGCTCCCAGAACGCCGCGCACCGCGGCGATGACGGCTGCGACCTGTTCGTCGGACAGGCCCGCCGAGAAAGGCAGGGACAGAATGGAGTCGGAGATTCGTTCAGCCGCTGGAAAAGCGCCGCGCTCGAACCCGTATTTCTTTGCATAGAAGCTGTGCAGGTGCAGCGCCGTGAAATGAATGCTGGTATTGATGCCGGCCTCGCCGAGCGCAGCGGCCACCTCGTCGCGCGACCGGCCGGCCAGTGCCGGATCGATTTGAATCGTGTAGAGATGCAGCGCGTGCCGTTCGCCGGCGGGCATGGGCGCGAATCGCGTAAGAGGCAGATCGGCGAAGGCCTCGTCGTACCGGCGCCAGATCGCGCGCCGCCGCTCGTACCGCGCCTCGAGACCCGCAAGCTGGTGCAGGCCGAGCGCGGCCGAAAGGTCCGTCATGTTGTACTTGAAGCCGGGGATCGTGACGTCGTACTGCACGGCGCCCGGCCGCTCGTAGCGCTTCCACGCGTCACGGCTGAGTCCATGGAGCGACGCGATGCGCATCCACTCCGCCGCGTCCTCGTACGGTGTGGTCACCATGCCGCCTTCGCCCGTCGTCAGATTCTTCGTCGCGTAGAAACTGAAGCAGGTGAAGTCCGCGGTCGCGCCGACCTTGCCGGCCCGCGAGGCACCCTCCACGCAATGGGCGGCGTCCTCGATGATCGTGAGCTGGGAGGAGGTCGCCAGCGTCCTGAACGCCCCGATGTCCGCGGGACGGCCGGCGTAGTGCACGGGAATGATGGCGCGCGTCGCGGGCGTGATTGCCGCCTCGACGGCGGCCGGATCGAGATTGCCGGTCGCCGGATTCACGTCAGCGAACACGGGCGTGGCGCCGCAATGCTCGATGACGTTCGCGGTCGCGCAGAACGTGAGCGGCGTGGTGATGACCTCATCACCGCGGCCCACACCCGAAGCCAGGAGCGCCAGGTGCAGCGCCGCCGTACATGAATTGAGGGCGACAGCGTAAGGGGCGCCGACATACGCGGCGAACTCACGCTCGAAACGGCGTACACGGGGCCCGGTGGTCAGCCAGCCGGAGGCCAGAACCGCGGCGACCTCAGCGGCCTCAGCCTCGCCGATGGCGGGCGGCGAGAACGGCACCGACGCCACGAGCGAGTGCGCGAGCGAGTCGGCGGAGCGGAGCGCGGCTTTGTGGCCCCCGCGAGCGACGCCGTCGGGGTGCCCGCAGGGGCGAAGCCCCTCGGAATAAGTGAGGCTCACGCGACGCAGGCTCCGTTCGTTGCGCACGCAGCGATGCCGGCCAGCGTCGCGAAGACACCGCGCCAGGCGGTCAGCGCCGCGGTCACTTCCTGCTCGAGCGTGTCGGCGACAGCCGTCCAGTCGCCGTCCTGTTCGTACATGTCGAGCTGGTCGATCGCGTCGGCGAGGTCGCCAATCGCCTCGGAGATTTCCGGATTGGTCGCGGCGAGATCCGCGAGGGTGGTGCCGAGCTCACGGCTGAGGCGCGTCGCGGTCACGACGAGCGTGTCCGCCGCTTCGGTCAGTGCGCGGAGCTTGCGGCCGCTGGGCAGTGCGGCGCCGAAGCGAAAGGCGTCGGCGAGGGTTGCTGAACTTTCGATAAGGCCGTCCACCGTCTCAGTTGCGCTTGTCACGGCCGTCTGGATGACGGCTGGACGAGCCGGCCCAGCGGGACAGCCGCTGGACCGGCGCGCGAAAGGATGGGTGGTCGGCTGAGCGACACTCTGCCACCGGTGGGCCGTCACGGCGGGAGCCGGACGGTCAGCGGTGTTCGACCCCGCAACGCGCGTTTTTGGCCGATTTTGCTCGAAGAGTCTGGCAGTAGTGCTCGTGGTGGCCGAGTGTCGCCGGCGCGTCGCGGTTCTCATGCCGCGAGATAGAGCGAAATGCGTGCCTATCTTCAGGCGGGGGGACTTCGTCCCCGCCGCGCCCCCCTTACGAGCTCACTCGCGGGGACCCCATCGCCCCGCTCCGTTCGCTCGCGCACGCTCGCAAAGCTCGCGCGCGATGTCACTTTCGAGGTTTCACTTCGCGTCGTTCCCGTCGTTCCCGTCGTTCGCGTCGTTGCCTCTCAAGGTCTATGGGCCATCTCCGATTACCTCCTCGGTGGCCAGCCTTGAGGGTCTGTCCCCACGCCGGCATGGACGCCGGCGGCTTTTCACGGAGGAATCTTCACAATGGCTTCATTCTCAGTTGTCAGCAATATCTCGGCGGCCAACGCGCAGGCCAACCTGACGGGCACGAACATCGGGTTGCAGCGCGCTCTGACCCGGCTGTCGAGCGGCTTCCGCATCAACACCGCTGGTGATGACGCGGCGGGCCTCGCGGTCGCCAACAGCTATCGTTCGACCCAGGTCGTCCTCTCGCAGGGCGTCCGCAACGCGAACGACGGTCTGTCCACGCTCCAGATCAAGGACGGCGCGCTCTCCAACGTATCCACGCTGCTCGATCGTCTCTCCACCCTGGCGGCGCAGTCCGCTTCGGCGGCGTCGACGGTTGACCGCCAGGCGCTCGACAACGAGTTCCAGGACGTGCTCGCGGAAATCGACCGCGAAGCGAACGTGGCTGGCCTCGACGCGTCGCAGGGCTTCTCGGTGTTCGTGAGCAACGACGGCGTCGACGGCAAGGTCGGCGGCACGATCGGCGCGGCGGACACGACGGCTCTCGGCCTGACGGGCGCGAACTTCGACATCACCACGGCGGCGCATGCCGACACGGTGGTCGGCACGATCGCGACCGCGATCACGGCCCTGGGCTCCGCCCAGAGCACGATTGGTACTCTGCAGAACCGTCTGCAGTTCGCGATTGGCCTCGCAGGCAACCAGATCGTCAGCAACAAGGCCGCCGAGTCGCGCATCCGCGATGCGAACATCGCGGAAGAGTCGGCGAACCTGACCCGCTACACCATCCTGACCCAGAGCGGCGTGGCCGCGCTGGCGCAGGCGAACCAGCAGAGCTCCGCTGTGCTCTCGCTGCTTCGGTAAGTCGTTCCCTGGCAAGACGGCGGGCGGGGCCGGAAGATCGGCTCCGTCCGTCGCGTTTCAGATAGTCCAAAGGTCCAGAGGTGCAAGGGTCCTGAGGGTCCACTATGAGTTCACCGATCACGTTCAGCGGCTTCAACTCCATCGACTTCACCACCATCCTGAACGCGGTGATGCAGCAGGCCAGCCAGCCGCTGACGTCGCTGCAGTCGCGCCAGTCCGCGCTCAAGTCGCAGATGACGACGCTCGGCACGATGACGACGAGGGTGACGAACCTGGCGTCAGCGGCGGACGCCCTGACGGACGCGGACAGACTCGATCGATTCTCGGGCACGAGCTCGGATGCGGCCGTGAAGGTGTCCACCAGCGCGAATGCATCGGAGGGCCACTTCGACGTGGTCGTCACGGACCTCGCCCGCGCGCAAGTCACCGCGTCGACCGGCACCGCGCCGGACGCGGACACGACCGTCGTCGCCGACGGCGGCACGATCGACATCGGCGGCGTGACGGTCACGATCTCCGGCGGTGTCACGATGAACGGACTGGCATCCGCCATCAACGGCACGGCCAACATCGGCGTCAAGGCATCGGTCATCGCGACCGCTCCCAACACCTACAGGCTCGTCCTCACGGGCAAAGCGACCGGCGCGGCGTCGGCATTCACCGTGACGAACAACATGACGCTCACGAGCGGCACGGCGCTGCAATTCTCGGCGACGAATGCCGTGACCGCGTCAAACGCGAAGATCACGATCAACAACATCCAGGCCGAAAGCGCCACGAACGTGTTCGACAACGTCGCGCCGGGCGTGACGCTGACGGTATCCAAGGCGGCGCCGGCCACGACCGTGTCCGTGGACATCGCGGCCGACTCGTCGGCGCTCCGGACCAAGGTGGGCGCGTTCGTGTCGGCCTTCAATGAGTTCGTGAAGTTCACGAACGACCAGCAGACATCGGCCGGCAAGGGCGACGGCGCGAGCCTGGGCCGCGACCCGATGCTGCGCCAGATCCGCAATCAGATCCGCAACGTAATGCTTGGCCAGCACGGCACGCTCGCAGCCGGCACGATGACGCGGCTGTCTGAGTCCGGCATTGAGTTCATGGCTGACGGCACGCTCAAGGTCAGCGAATCGAAGTTCAAGACGGCGGTCGAGACTTCACCGGATCAGGTTGCTGCGCTGTTTGCCGGCGCCACGGGCCTGTTCCAGAAGGTCTCGGACACGCTCGACGAATACCAGGGCTCGGACGGCTTCATCTCAGGCGCGCGCGAGCGCATGTCGAAGCAGGTGGCGGCGCTCGACGGCCAGATTTCGAACATGCAGGCGCGGCTCGCGATTCAGCGCACGGCCCTGCAGAAGGAATTCATTGCCGCCGACGCGGCAATGTCTCAGCTGAAGAGCCAGTCGAACGGCCTGTCGTCGTTCGGCAGTGGCCTCGGCGGATTTTAGGGACGTTTCGTGACTCCAAATCGTTCGGTTCAGTCCTACAAACAGACACAGACGAACTCCAGCAGCCCGCTCGAGCTGGTCGTGCTCCTCTACGACGGAGCGATCAAGTTCATGGGCGAAGCGCGGTCCGCGGCGGAGCGCCGGGACATCCGCGCCCGGCGGCAGTCGCTCGACCGCGCGCTCGCAATCGTCGCCGAGTTGCAGGGCACACTCAATCTCGATGGCGGCGGCGATCTGGCGAAAGAGCTGGACCGGCTGTACAACTACATCACGGACTGCCTCATGAGGGGCGCGATGAACAACGACGCGCGCGCCATCGGCGAGGCACAGCGGCTATTCGAAAACCTCCGCGAAGGCTGGCGCGGAATCGCGGCGGCCCAGGCCGGAAGCGCGGCGTAATGACGCGCGAATCCCTGGAGCATCTGCTCCATCAGTACCGGGCCGGCCTCGACGCCGAGCTCGCGCTGCTGCGGCAGCTCGAGCAGCTGGCGTCCCGTCAGCGTGATCTGACCGACGTGCGCGATCTCGACGCCTTCGGCGGCGTCGGCGACGAGCGCGAGCGCGTGACGTCGAACCTCCTGGCGATCGAAGAGACGCTTCGCGTGACGCGCGACGCGCTCAAGTGCGAGGGCGCGCCCGTCCGCGCGTTGCCGGACTACTCTTCCGTCGCCGATCTCCATCGCCGCGTCAGCGACCTGGTCGCGAGGATTCTCGATACGGACAAAGCGTCCCTGCAAATCCTCGCCGACGCCGATCGACTTCGTCGGGCGGCGCTCGCCGGACTCCAGCGCGGGGAGTCGACCCTCAAGGCCTACAGACGGACGCTCGCGCCGACGACCGAGCCAGCGGCCCTGGTCAATAACCGCTGGTAACTTGCCGACATCCGGCAGTTCCGACATCTGGCCGACCCTTGGTTCCCGCAGTCCGGGACTCCTCACGCTGCGGCCCGCCTGGCCACTACCATCGAGGCTGCTACCATGAGACGCCTCCGCATAAATGTAGTAGTGACATGGCTGAGATCGTCACCTCCATATACTCCGATCGCTACGCTGACGAATACCCGTCGCTGTACATTGAGCCATGGCAACGCAAGCATGAACTGAACGAGACTAACCTGCGCCGGATTCTTCAGGCGCTCGGTCCGGACCAGGCGTGGCTCGATGCTGCTTGTGGGCCAGCCTGGCACCTCAGCAGATTCCCAGAGCGGCCGCATCGCGTTGGGCTCGACCTCAGCATGGCGCAGCTGCGACGGGCCAGACGGAACGCACCCGACGCCAGTTTTGTCCGTGGTGACATGGCCTCCGCGCCGTTCGCGGCGCAATCCTTCGATCTCGTGACGAACTTCTGGGCCGCGTACTGCTACCTGGGCAGCTGGCATCGCATCGAGGCTTTGCTGCGAAACATGGTGTACTGGCTCCGCCCGGGCGGTGCGCTGTATATGGAAGTGCTGCTGGCGCGCGATCTCGAGAGCTTCAATCGGTCGCGGTTTTCGAGCGCCACCGGATTTCGAGTGGAGCCCTTGATCGAGGATTATTCGGAATGGATCTATTCCGACTCCGGAGGCCGACACGTGATGGCGAGTCCTCCCCTTGACCTGTTTGTCGACTTCCTGGCGCCACAATTCGAGAGAATTGAGGCTACCCACGACGGCGCTTTCATGGTGCACCTGATTGCCTCGGACCGGCACCCCAGGTAGCCTGGCCGCACCGCCATGCCGCTATGTGCTTCGTAGTCTAATATTGACTGGCGTCTAGTACTGATATACATTCCTGCGCCTACACTAAGTTGACACTATGAATTAACTGCACGCGCCTTGGGCTGCGTGCCGCTGCACTGTCGTGTATTGGAGGGGTGTATGGACAACGGTGCCAAGCCGGAACCTGGTCAGGACGCTGCAGCCGAGCAGCGGGGCAAGCGGGACAGAGCGCATGACGAGCGGACCACAGACCCGACGGCGCATCAGGAAGAGCCGAACGATCCTCGCGAGGAGAAGCGGGCCCGAGTCTATGGGCTGAAACTCGAAGACCTCCAGCAGGAGTCCATTGTCGTCAGCAAGGGGAAATATGTCCGGCTGTCGGGACGTGGCCGGAAGGACGAAAGGGGCCTGGTTCGACTGAAGCCGAAGGATATCGATGACGTGAAGCGCTGGATCGGCGTGTCAGACGAGCTCGGCGCCCGGCGCTCCTGTTGTCACCAGAACCTTCCAGCGGAGGTTCCCGCCGTTGCCACGGCGGCTGACCTACGGGCGCTGGATGCGAACTCGCAACGGGCGCTCCACGGTCTCGCCGATCAGTACGTTCACGGCGATTCCCGCCAGCTTGGCAGATACAAGCCGCTGTTCGGCGCCCTACTCGATCGCGCGGTCATCAGCGGTGTCTTTGTTCGTCAGGACATCGATATCCACAGTGGCGCGGTGCTCGAGATCGATAAAGACCTGAAGGTCTTATTCGCCCGTCATATCCGCATTTGGAGGGGTGGTCTGCTGAAGCTTCTTGGCCCGACAAAGATCGACTGCGTGTCGATCTCAGGCGGCCTGCTGAATCTCGTGGTCGCGCTGGATCAATTACCGAAGTACGCAACGGTTCTCGAATGGGAGGCGGCTAATGGCTGATATCAGCGCAGTTGGAAACGCTGGAACACAGGGGGCCCGCGGAACCGATGGCGCTGCCGGCGGCGTCGGGTCGCAGGGGCCGCATGCGGTGTGTCACTGGGACGGAGACGACGAACCCGGCGCCGGAGGCATTGGCACCATCGGTGGCACTGCGAATAGCGGCCAGCCGGGCAACGCTGGCTCGGCCGGGAGTTCCATCACGTTCACGGTTGCCGAAGCCATGACGAGCCTTGTGATCGATACATCAGGCGGCATTGGCGGTCGAGGCGGCGATGGCGGAACCGGAGGAGCTGGCGGCGATGGTGGCGAAGGCGGCAGCGGCAGTGGCTGCGAGCCGGCGGCCGGTGGAGGCACGGGAGGCGAAGGCGGCCGCGGCGGTAACGGCGGGAACGGCGGCAATGGCGGTGACGGAGGCAACATCACGGTCTCCGCAGCGCCCGGTTTCGTGCTTCCCCCGTCGGTGGCACTGCGAGCCTTCGGAGCGAACGGAGGCCTCGGCGGCAACGGAGGGCAGGGTGGCGCTGGCGGTCGAGGCGGCGAGCATGGCGATAGCCAGCTGAGAGCCGGAAACGGAGCACCGGGTGCAAACGGGACAAGCGGCTCCGCCGGTCAGCGCGGAGCCAACGGTACGGTTGTGGCCTGAAGCGGCCTTGCCGGTGCGAGCCGCCATTCTTCCTGTCTTGGAACGAATGGTGGCTCGCCTCGGGACCGACGCGACTCGGTTCTGGCGAGTCTTCGATTTACTGACTAGAGAATCCCTCGACTTTCAGCCCGGCGGTGGCTCGCCGCGTTTTTCCGGGATCTGTCGGGACGGCACGCCGTGGCAGTTCTGCTGCGTCATTGGCTCACAGTCCGCTCCGTCGGTCAGGTTCCTCACTGAGGTCGGTCCACCCGGTGCGCCTCTGCGTACGAGGACTGCACTCACGGTTTCCCGAATTGTCGAAGCATTGGACGTCCTCGGCATTCCAAATCAAGACAACGCGGCTCGAGTGCTCGCCGCAATCTGTCCTCCCGACGATGATCACATCGCTGGACTGTGGGTGGGGTTCGCCCTCGACAGTAGCTGCCGGCCTCGCCTGCGCCTCTATGCGAACAACGGCTGGGGCGATGCGACGGAGCGGTGGCTGCGCCTGATTGCCGCGCTCCGCCAACTGGAAGCGGGACGCTTCGGAGCCGCTCTCCAGCCGCTGCTTCCCCTGCTCGTTCCCGTCTTCAGTCCCGCTGGCTTGGCTGTCACGCTGGGCTCGCAGACTCCGTTGTGCAAGCTCTACCTGAGACCGTTTGCACCTCCATGGACGGCGGTCAGAGCCGTCGCGACGTCGGTACTCGGCGCGGCTTCGAGCAAGTTCATCACCGCGATCGAAACTGGCCTCGAAGCTTCGCTGGAGGCCCTTCCTGAACGCTCACTTGTCCTATCCACCGCAGGGGGCGCACAGGGCGGACCGCTGGACTTGAAACTCGATTTTTGCGGTCATTGCCTGTTCGAGGAAGACAGCAAGCCGGAGCGTCTGATCGAGCGTCTTGGGCGCTCGCTGCGACTGAGTACATCTCCTTACGAAGCGATTCGGCACGACCTCGGCCAGCCTGGATTGCGGCTCCCGCACGCCATGCTGGCATTCATTGGAATCGGCGCCGATACATTCGACGCCCACCGAATCAACGTCTACATCACTCCGCCATGAGCCGAGGAAACCCCGTCCTGATTTACCGGTCCACCTGCCAAAAGTGCCGGGCCCTCTCGAAGCTCGTCGTGCTCTTCACGTTAGGATGGGTGCGCCGTGTCCCGCTCTCCTCTGTTGAGGCTGGCGCGCTCTACGAAGCGCATTCCGTCCGGCCAGGCAAGCTTGCAATCGTCGGATACGGAAGGGTTTTCATCGGTCGAGACGTCTTCAGAGGACTGGCGGAGCTTGCCAGGGACGCCCTTCGTTCCCGCCTTTCAAAGTCCGGGACTTGACGCCTCCGTTTCCAGGGGCCAAAGCTCCAGTTAGAATCCGAGCATGGGCCACGACAGCATCGAAGCCATCGGCAACTTCCTGAACCGAGTCGACGCCGAGCTCGCCCGCGGGGCGCTCGATGCCGAGGGGATCGAGGCGACCGTGTCGGCCGATGATGCCGCGGGCACCAGACCGCACCTCTGGATGGGCGGTGTCAGATTGCTCGTGCGCGCCGGGGACGTCGAGCGCGCGCGGCAAATCCTGCAGACGGCAGAGGCCGTCGATACTAAGAACGACACTAAGAACGACCAGTGAACGCCCGGCGCCCGACGTCCCTGTCGGGATCTTGCTCTCGTCCCTTTCTGGGCCATCGACCCCTCGACCGCCAGGTCATTGGCCCAGAAACGCACGAAACAGAATCGCACGGGGGAAATGGCCGGCGCGGCCGCCGTTGCGGATGATCACGTGAGCCGATCGGATCACCGACCTGCGGCGACAGCGTGCGGAACGCCGCAGCCGGTCTAGCGCCGCCCGGCGAAGACGGCGAGTGAACTTCCGACGGCACGGCCCGCAGGATTATCCGAAGAAGTATTGATGAGCGACGTCGCTCCGCTAACCGGGTCGGTCATGGCGAGCGACGAAGAGCCGCCCCCGTCGAGGTTCAACGCATCTGTGACGCCATAGTCGGCCACGAGCAGCGCGGCCACCTCACCCACCGCCATGCCGAGACTGCCGCCGCGCGCGTCGACGACGAACAAAGTCAGCGTGCGGCGATCGCGTGAGAGACCAATCGCCGTCCGTGCGGTCACGACGGCGTACCAGGAATTCGCATTCGAGTAACTACGCGGGCCGCCGGGAGTGAGCACACCCGCCGGATGCGCGGCATCGCGGTACTCCGGAATCGTGACCTGGC
Source organism: Vicinamibacterales bacterium (assembly GCA_035606665.1). Taxonomy (GTDB): domain Bacteria; phylum Acidobacteriota; class Vicinamibacteria; order Vicinamibacterales; family SCN-69-37; genus DASUGC01. The sequence goes on from DATNEY010000037.1 coordinate 52,790, forward strand.
CGTTCGTCACAACCTGCGCCGAACCAGCCAACGCCGTCCACAACTCCACGCGCTCTCGCACGCGGTGGCCGTCCGTCGATGACGGCTCGCGGTGGACGATCGACGCCCGGTTATGTGAATCGATGTTCAGCGCCGGCGCATCGGCGACAATGGCGTAGCTCTGCTCCGCTGTCTCGAACGCGGAAAAGACCCGCCCGCCTGACGCCGCCAGGCCAATCACCCAGACATCGCTATCGGTCGTCGGAAACGGCAGAAAGAAATGACCGTTGATGGCGATCTGTGCCTTCGACCGCCGCAGAAAATCGGTGGTCGTCTCGCGCCGTACTTCCCGTGTGCCGGTTGGTGCCGAGAGCTCGAAGCGAAGTCCCGGGGCAGTCAGATCGATCTGAACGATGCGGATGTGCATCGCCCGAGGCGCGGTTTCTGTTCGATCGATGAATGTCACGCCCGCGAAAGGCTGGGTGATCCGGGTCTGAGCGACCGGCGTCGCGCCAGGTGCAGCGCCTGCGGCCGCAAGGGCAACCGCGACAATCACCGCGACGATTAGGGCGGCCCGGATCAAACGCATGCCCAATGTTCACCTAGAATGCGCCATGGGCCGAACTGGAGTACTGTCGTCAGCCGTCCTGGCGTGTCTGTGGTTCTGCCCGCCGGCCGCAGCTCAGACACCGCCACAAACACCAGCACAAACGTTCGCGGCGTTGCAGCAGGTGCTGAAGCCAAGACAGCGCGTGATCGTCATCGACAATGCCGGTAAGAAACTATCCGGTCGCGTCGCTTCCATCGCCGGCCAACTGCAGCTGGACTTCGGCCGGAAGCAACAGAAGACTTATTCCGAGGATGGAGTCCGGAAGATCGAGAACGACGACACGAACTGGGATGGGTTCTTCATCGGCTACGGCGCAGGGATGGCGCTCGGTGCCGCAATTGTGAGGCACGAGAGCCCGCACAGTGAGGGCGAAGAACTCGTTCTCGGGATCCTGGTCATGATCGCGGGCGGCCCCATCGGCGAATGGCTCGATGGGCACAGGCACCGGGTGCTGTTCGTCTCGCCGAAGCGGACGACGACCTCGCTGATCCCGATCCTCGGACGATACCGCGCTGGGCTCGCACTCAAGGTTCGCTTCTAGAAAGTCCACTGCTGACGGTTCAAGGCGCGGGGCGCAGGGCGCCCCGAGGCATCCGGTAACACAAGGCTTCGCCGCCGACTTAGTGGAACGCTCGCGTAAGCTTCCCCGATCGATAGACAGGCTTAAGTAGACTGCTCCGAAGAAGAGGTCAATATTTACGACGACTACTTCACCAGCGGAATCCATGCATATGGATCAATCGGCTTTAGTCACGGCGTCGAAGTGGTGGGATCGGGAGGTTCCGAGTACTACGAGTACGAGACAGAGATGAAGATGGACTTCATTGTAGACGAGGAAAACGATGTTGTGACGGTAGACCCGGAATGAATCGAAGAAAGAACCCAGTGTCCGGAGTGCTGGATCGTCGCAAACTCCTGGTGGATCTTCTCCGATGTCGGCTACGGGGCAAGCGACGAGTATAAGAGTAGCGGTATTCCCTGCGACCAGTGGGATGACATCAAGGGGTACATTAACCATGAGGCGCATGCCGCTGTGTGGAACGTCTATTCGGCAATGGTCGCCGCAGCGTCGGCTGCCATCGCCTGCACCGGCACAGCTCCAACTGTAATAGGGTTCGCCATCTGCGTGGCTGCCACCACCGCCGCAGAGATGCTTCTTGCGGAACGCGTTCTGGCGGGGATTTACGTGGCCGAGTATGTTCTAGACTGTTATCTGGATATCTATGCGCCCGAACCGACAGGATCAACGACCGGACCGAGGCAAGGTAGCTTCCGGGCCTCATAGGTTTACCGAGAACGGGACGGGACTCATGGAACCACGGCGAAGATTCTCGCTGCAACTGCTGATCAAGAGGCTGCTGATCGCTTTGGCGGGACTGGCGGCAGGGAGTGTGGCACTCATTAACTTACCGAGCCCCTGGGGACGTGCGCTGTGGGGTCTCTCTTTGTTTGCCACAGCACCGATAGTCCTGTTGGACAAGGCGACGGCCATGAGAATGAGGTGGCAGCTCGGACTTGCAGCGGCAGGTGTTGGTCTCGGCGCCTTTCTGTACGAGACAAATGGGTTTTCACCGACCGAGGCCGGTGTCATGGTCGCCTATTTCTGCGCGCTTTGGCTGTGGACGTTTCTGCAGGCTCGCGCGACTCGCGCCAGCGTTAGTCGGTAGCACTCTGTCAGGCGCGCGTCTGCGGGTGCCCTTCTCGCATGCCAAAGTGTGCTCGGCATGGAGGCCGGGCTCCCGCGTTGCGTTCGCGAGCTGACCTTCTTCTGCTATCCGTCGCGATCAGGAGCTGGACGGCGCATCGCCAGCACGAACGACGCCATGTCCCGGAATCCCAGGGAGTCGTACAGCGCGCCCGCCGGGCGATTCGATTCAGCAACAAGGAGAGTAAGGGTAGACGCTCCGGTGCCCGCGGCGGTTCCGGCGCACGCGCTCAGGAGCTCGCGAGCGATGCCGCGGCCGCGTGCTTCGGGATCGACGGCAATCTGCGCCAGGTGGACGGTACGCGGTCCGAGCTCCGTGAGGACGGCCGCGCCGCCGAGATCGCCATGATTGCCGTCCACGATCGTCGACAGATCGCGTCGAAAGACGCCGCAGTCCGACTGCGCGAGCAACTGACCAGCGTACACACGCCACTCGTCGAGCGTGCCTCCAGTGGCAAACGGCCGCAAATCTTCGGAATCGAGATACGCGCGCTGAAGCAGCGACGGCAGCCTCCGGTCGTCTTCGTCGCGCCAGGACCGGACGCGGCCATCGGCCGGTGCAGTTGCGTGCAGCGCCAGAGATCGGTACCGGTACGTCTCGACGTCGAAGGCACGAGAGCCAAGGCACCGGGCCAGGCCGGGGGCACTGCGTACGAAGAACGTGCAGCCTGTCGCTTTCTGAGCGGCCTTCGACCCGAGGATGGCGCCGACAAGCGCCTGCGTCACATCCGGCCGGGCGGCGACGAGAATCGCAACCTGGGCGATACCCTGATGCACGAGAAAGCACGTCCATCCGAGCACGAGACCCGCGTCGTCTCGCACGATGAAACCGTGGAGTACGCCGGCCTTGCGCGCCGGCGCGAGCACGGCCCAGGACGCACGGACGTCCCAGCCGAGGTCGTCGAGCCAGCCACGCGACTCCGTAGCGATGAGTTGATCGATGAGAGCGTCAGGCGCGGTGCGCCAGTCTCCGCACCGCACGGCAGTAGCCAGCATCAGCCCTTGTTGTCGGTCGCTACCGCGTTTGCCCGCAGTCGCTGGGCGATCGAATCGAGCGTGGCCCGATCGGCCGCCGCGGATTCATTGGCGGCGCGGATCTGGTCGTAGACCTCGCGGCGATGCACCGGGACCGTCGGTGCCGCGGAGATGCCGAGACGCACGCCGTCTTTGCCGATCCGGAGCACACGGATTTCGATCCCGTCGCCGATCACGATTGCTTCGTCGAGCTTCCGCGTGATGACCAGCATGATCAGGCCCCCAGCGGATGCGCGATCGAATAGGGACTGTCGGCCGAGACGACCTGCACGCCCTGCATCGTCTCCGGGTTGATCACGAGCGGCGCCCGCAGATTCAACGTCGCGCCATCGTCGGTGGGCGTGACAAGCGCCAGCCACAGGAGCCGGCTCTCGGACGCCACGTTCAACCGCGCGCGATCGGCGACCTCCAGGGAACAGGTGTAATCCGAAATGACCCGGCGCGGATCGAGCACGAGGAACGACGGCGCGGCCGGCTCCACGCCGTGCAGGCACGCAAAGGGCTCGAGTGACGGCGACGCGACGACGACGAACTGACGGCTCTTTTCGAAGCCCGGCAGCCCCTCGGCGAATGTGATTACTCCATCGGGGATTCGGGTACTCATCTCAGATAATCCAGCAACGATTGCCGCTCGGCCTGGCTCACGGCCGACAGCGCGGCGCGGTAGGCGGTGTCCGCCCGGTTCATGCGCGCGATGGCTTCCGCCATGTTCGCGTCTTCGACTTTCGATCGACGGGTCTCGGCGGCGAGCTTCAGGCCGCTCAATCTCGACGCGGCGTCGGCGATGCCGACCTCGTCGGCGCCGACGCGGCTTTGCGCCTGCGTCGCGCGATCGAACGTGCGCTGCAGGTCGGCAATTCCTGTCGCCATGGCCGCCTGATTGTTTGTGGTCACGGCGGTGATCAAGCCCTCGAGCACGTTCAGGACGTTGTCGGGGTCGCTTCCCTGGAAGATCGAGGAACCATCAGTCGCAATCGCGACGCGGTGTCCCTGCTCCACTTCCACCTGCACCTGGGCGTTGTCGCCCTGATAGGTCCAGACGCCGGTGACGGGATCCTGCACGTACGGTGTCTGATCGACGCGTGTACCGCCAAAGAGCGCGGTACCGTCGAAGCGCGTGTTGATGTCGCGCGCCAGCGCATCGCGCAGGCCCCCGAGAGTCGCGGCCGCGGCGAGCCGCGACGCCGGATCCGAGGTCGTGCCGCGAGCGCCGGTCGTTGCGGCAATTGCGCTCGTGAGCTTGTCGATGATGTCGGTAAGTGTGCCGTCGGCCGCGGCGAGGCGTGACGCCGCTGAGTCGACCGAGCGCGTATACGAATCGATCGCGCCGATCGACGTGTGCTCGCCGACAGCCAGCCGGGTTCCGAGCGGATCGTCGCTCGGCACGCGGAGGCGCTTTCCGGACGCCACCTGGAGCTGCGCTTCGGAGAGCGACGTCGCTGCCGTTTGAATCGATGAGAGGCCGTCGCGGACGATGTCGAAGGTGACGCGCATCAGCCCACCATCCTCATCAAGGAATCCATGACCGAGGAGATCGTGCCGAAGTAGCGTGCGTTCGCTTCGTAGGCGCGCTGGAACTTCATCAGCATCGCGGCTTCCTCGTCCACCGACACGCCGGAGACGGAGTCACGCACACGCTGCAGCTGATCGACGACGAGCTGCCGGCTGTCGTGCGACGCCCGCGCGGTCGATACGTCCGCGCCGACGCGATAGACGAGCTCAGCCCAGAGATCGCTTGGCGTCGCGGTGCCGCCGTTCAGCACACGCGCATCGCGGAGTCCCGCGATCGCCTGCGCGGTCTGGTTGTCGCCGGCCGCGCCGGTTGATGAGGCGGCGACGAGCTTCGAATCCGCGGCCACCGTGGGATTGACGGCAATCATCGCGGCGGCACCCGCGGACGTTGCCGGAATGTTGAAGAACGTCAGGCCCTGCGCGCCGTTTGCATCGAAGCCGGCCTGATGCCGTGTGTTGACCTCCGTCGCCATCTGGTACGCGAGGTCGTCCAGGCGCGTGATGTACGACGGAATGCGCTGGTCGCGCACTTCGAGCAGGCCGCCAATGCGCCCGCCGGTGATCTCAGCCGTAATGTCCGTGCCCTGGCTCAGGATGGACGCCATGCCCGAGATACTCGACGTCGTAATGCCGAGCGGGTAGGCAGTGGAGCCCATGACGAGCGGATTGCCCTGGCCGAGCGACACGTCCACCATGCCGTCCGACCGTGACGTGACGGTGACGTTCGCGAGCTCGGCAAGCGAGCTCAGCGCCACCGCGCGTTGATCGCGCAGTGACTCGACTTCGGCGCCCGTCGCCGTGGCGATCTTGGAGTTCAGGAGACCGATCCGGCTCGAGAGCGCATTGAGCTCGTCGACACCGCTGCGGACGGCGTTGTCCGCCTCACGCCCGGCGGAGACCAGCCGGTCCGACATCTGATTGAAACTGGACGCGACGAGCTGCCCCTGCACGAGCACGCCGTCGCGCGCCTCGGAGGAAGTCGCATCGATCGCGAGCGCCGCGAAGCTGTCGAAGAACGACGTCATCGCCGCGTCCACCGACTGCCCGGGCAAGCCGAACGCGGACTCGACGACACCGAGCGACTCGGCGATAGCCGCGTCGCGCGATGTGCCTTGTTGTTCCTGACGGAGCCGCCCTTCGACGTACTGGTCGCGCAGCGCGCGAACGCCGATGACTTCGACGCCGCGGCCGGCATTCGACCGATCCGTCGCGGCGAGCTCCGCGAGCTCGAGGCGCCGGCGCGTGTAGCCTTCGGTGTTGAGATTGGCGAGGTTCTGCCCGGCGACGTCAAGCCCCATCCGCTGCGCGTCGAGCGAGCGGGCGGCGAGCGAGAGGCTGTCGAGCAGGCCGGACATCTAGATCCTCGAATGAAGGCGCGATTGGATCGCGCGGGTGTCACAGAAAGAGCCACCGCGCCCGTAGGTCCGCGATGGGTTCGTCACGACGGCGGCCAGTCCTGCGACGGACTCGCCGAGCGCGCGGCAGCGGATGAGCCCGGCGCGAACGGCGGAGACGCGGTCCGCCATCTGCCGCCGGATGTCGCCGTCGATGCCGGCGCCGCTGCGATCCGCCTGGGCGACCGCGCGCGTCGCTCGCGCGAGTTCAACTTCAAGCGCCAGGACGGTGTCGGCGTCGCCGGACTCGAGTGCACGCGCGAGCGCGTCGAGCACCGTGAGCAGTCCGTCAAGCGCCGGTAGTGCGGTCATTCAGCTTCCTCAACAAGGGAATCAAGCATCCGATCCGCGAGCCGATTCACATCACCGCCGAGCTTGCCGCTCTCGAGGAGCGCCAGCGCTCTAGCCACGGCCTCGGGCCGGATGTGCCGCGTCGGGGTTGCTTCCTCGATGGCCTGGCGGACGGCGTTGACGCCGAACGACAGCTCGAGCTTGTCTTCCACAGAGGCGACCGGCTGCGCGTCGCGCGGCTGGTCGTCCTTGCGGGCCTTGACGTCCTGGACGTCCTTCACTTCCCTTGCGGGATTCGATTCGACTTTCATGGTTCCTTCGCTCTCTAGACCAGTGGCGGCAGCCCTGAGCCATCGCCGTTTGGTACTGGGTCGCGCGGTTCGCCAACCCGGTAATCGGCGCTCGAGTGGAATCCTTGAATGTCTGAGTTTTTGGGCCGAATCCGGCCCTACTCCAGGCCGGCGGGGTCAACCGGCTGGCCGTTCCTCCGGACCTCGAAATGGAGGTGCGGGCCGGTCGACTTCCCTGAATTGCCTGATTTGGCGACCGCCTGGCCCTTGGCCACGGTATCGCCGGCGTTCACGAGCACCGCCGACAGGTGCGCGTATCTGGTTTCGAGGCCATCCGGGTGCTGGACGACGACCGTCAGACCGTAGCCGCCCTGCTCACCCGCGAACGTCACTTTCCCGGCGCCCGCGACGCCCACGTCCTGGCCGACCGGCATGGCGATGTCCGTCCCATGATGAAACGCGCGGTCGCCCTTCATCGGATCGCGCCGCCATCCGAACCCTGAGCTGACCCTCCCCACCGGCGCCTCGAAATCGACCTCGGGAGTCGTTTCCGGTCTCTTAGCGACAACCGCAGTTTCCGCAACGACTCCGGGAGTCGTTCCCACCCCCGAAGCGACAACTGCGGTTGACGGATTTGACCGGAAACGACTCCCGAGGTCATCCGCCAACCGATCCGTCAGGCCAAAGCCGCCGGCGCGGCTGAGCGCCATCGCGAACTCGGTGTCGATGCTGCCGAAGAGCGGCGCGTTCTCGGCGCTGGATTTATCGGAGTCCGACGACTCACGCATTTCCTTGAGCAGCGTGCCGATGAGCAGCGATTCGAACTGCATCGCAAGGGCGCGCACCTGCTGCGCGTCGGGTCTCTCGCCGTTCGCCGGCCGCAGCGCGGCCAGGCCGTCGGCGATCGTCGTCATTCGGGTCTCCGACATCAGAGCACCACGATTTCCGCGCGCAGGGCGCCCGCCGCCTTGAGCGCCTGCATGATCGCGATGATGTCGCGCGGGGAAGCGCCGAGCGCGTTCAACGCCCGGACGACGGAATCGAGCGTCGTCCCTTCCGGAAGCGCCACGAGCTGAGCCGAGCTTTCCTTCACGTCGACCTGTTCGTTGGCGATGA
>DATNEY010000044.1:0-31386 GCA_035606665.1 Vicinamibacterales bacterium
GATCACCGCGATCACGGAGAGCGTGAGCAAGGTGAAGGGGCTCGTGGACGAAGTGAGTGTCGCGAGCCGGCAGCAGGCGCAGGGGATCGACCAGGTGTCGCAGGCCATCGCGCAGATGGAGAAGGTCACGCAGACGACCGCGGCCACGGCCGAAGAGAGCGCCGCGGCGAGCGAGGAGCTGAGCGCGCAGGCCGAGACCGCGCAGACGGTTGTTGGCAAGCTCCGCATGCTCGTCGGCGGCAGTGACTCAGGCTCGGCGCCGGTTCACACCGCGCCAGCCGTGGTCACGAAGACCGCCGGCTCTGTCGTTCCGATGGCGAAGGCGCGTGTCCGCCCGGAGCAGACGATCCGCACCGCCGAGGACGAGCTTCCGCTCGAGCCGACCGGCACGTTCGGAAAGTTCTAGGGTTCTGACGCCTCCGAGGTCACGGAGAAATCCGGAGGCCTCGGAGGAATTCGTAGCCGCGTGGGGGCGCTAGGCAGATGACTCGAAGATTCCGACTCACAACACGACTGATCGCGCCTCTGGTGGCCATCTTCATCACGGGCTTTGCCGCCCTGACGATGTTCATCGCCTCCTCTACCGAGCGCCGCGCCGTCGACGCCGCGATAGAGAATGCGCGCGCCAACATCCGGCAGTTCGCCGCGCTGCGCGCGTACTACACGGAGCAGGTGGTCGGCAAAGTCAAGGCGCAGACCGCGATGAAGGTCTCGTTCGACCACGAAGCGGCGGACACGCTGCCGCTTCCGGCGACGATGATCCACGACCTGAGCGGGATCTACGACAAGAACAAGGTCGGCATCAGCCTCCGGCTGTACAGCGCGTACCCGTTCCCCAATCGCAGCTCGAGAAAGATCGACACGTTCGGCAACGACGCCATCAAGGCGGTCACCGCCGGGCCGGACAATCCATTCGTCCGCACGGAAATGGTCGACGGCCGCGAGTCCGTGCGCGTCGCCGTGGCCGACAAGATGGCCACCGCGGCGTGCGTCACGTGCCACAACACGCGGCCCGATTCGCCGAAGAAGGACTGGAAGGTCGGCGACGTCCGCGGCGTGCTCGAAGTCGTCATCCCAATCGACAATACCCTCGCGGCCAACAGCGCCATGATGACGAAGGTCGAAGTCGTCCTCGGGCTGCTTCTCGCGGCGTCGGTCGCCGTGCTCGTGGTCCTGCTGCGCCGGTCGGTCATTCGTCCGGTTGCCGCGGCCGTCGCGAGCTTCGCGGCGTCCGCTGGACGGACCCAGGACGTGTCCACCCAGGTGGCGTCCTCGTCGCAGTCGCTGTCGCAGGGCGCGACCGAACAGGCTGCCTCACTCGAAGAGACGTCGGCGTCCATGGAAGAGATGGCGTCGATGACGCGCAAGAACGCGGAGAACTCGCAGGCGGCGGCCGGCCTCATGGCCGAGGTCGACGCCCGCGTGAAGGATTCGAACGGCTCGCTCGGCAGCATGGTGTCGTCGATGCAGGCCATCGAAGAGTCGAGTCAGCAGGTCGCGAAGATCATCAAGACGATCGACGAGATCGCGTTCCAGACGAACATCCTGGCCCTGAACGCCGCCGTGGAAGCCGCGCGCGCGGGCGAGGCGGGGATGGGCTTCGCGGTCGTCGCCGACGAAGTCCGCAATCTGGCGCAGCGATCGGCGCAGGCCGCCAGGGACACGACCGCGCTCATCGAGGCGTCTGTGGCCAAGTCGCAGGCAGGCTCCGCGAAAGTCACCGAAGTCGCTGCGTCGATTTCGGCGATCACCGACAGCGTGGGCCGGGTGAAGGGCCTCGTGGACGAGGTGAGCGTGGCCAGCCGTCAGCAGGCGCAGGGCATCGGCCAGGTCGCCCAGGCCATCTCGCAGATGGAGAAGGTCACGCAGACGACCGCGGCCACGGCCGAGGAAAGCGCCGCGGCGAGCGAGGAGCTCAGCGCGCAGGTCGAGACAACGCAGGCGGCCGTCACCGAGCTGCGGCAGCTCGTTGGCGCCACGGCGGTGCCGGCCAGGAAGCCGCGACCGGCTGTATCTCGGCCCGTCGTCCAGGTTCCGGCCACACGGCCGGCGCCGCGACTGGTCAAGGTCAGTCGACGGGCCTGATTCGGCCGGCGCCGGCCGATTCAAGGTTTTTCGGCGAATGCCGATTGGGTCTCGAAGGGCATGTCCGTTCCTGAAGCCAGCCTGTTCGGCCAGCTCGCCGACAACATCAAGGAAGCGCTGGTTGTCGTTGACCTGGCCGACTACCGGCCCAGGCTCCTGAACAAGTCGTGGGAAGACATGTGGGGCCGCAGCGCCGAGGAGGCGATGCGCGACCCGCAGGTGTGGATTGCCGGCCTCCACCCGGATGACATGCCCGCGATTCTCCAGGCGGGCGAAACGCTTTCGCGCGGCGAGCCCGTTACCCAGGTCTTCAGGGTGGTCCGTCCGGATGAGTCCCAGCGGCTCGTCCGCGCACGGTGCTTTCCCGTCCGCGATGCCGATGGCGGCGTCTACCGATTCGTCGGTCTCGTCGAGGACATCACGTCGCTGCGCCGCATGGAAGACCAGTTGCGCGGCGCGCAACGCATGGACGCGGTGGGCCGGCTCGCCGGCGGCATCGCGCACGACTTCAACAACGCGCTGACGTCCATCCTTGGATACGCGGAGCTCGTGCTCTCTGACCTCGGTCCGAGCCATCCCTCGAGCGGCCGCGTGGAGGCGATTCGCTCCGCCGGGCATCACGCCGCCAACCTGACGCGCCAGCTGCTCGCGTTCAGCCGCAGACAGATCCTGCAGCCGCGCGATCTCGATCTCAACGAGCTCGTGCAGCGCATCGAACCGCTGCTGAAGCGCGTCACCGGAGAGGACATCGATCTGTCTTTGCGGCTGACGACGCCGCTCTCGACCGTGCGCGCCGATCCCGGACAGATCGAACAGGTCGTCATGAATCTCGTGCTGAACGCGCGCGATGCGATGCCGAACGGCGGACGGCTGACGATTGAAACCGCGCACTCGGATCTCGACGGGCACTTCGTGGCCGCGCATCCCGGGTCGTCCACCGGCCGGCATGTCCTCCTCGTCGTCACCGACACCGGCGCCGGCATGGACGAAGAGACCAGGCGGCGCCTGTTCGAGCCGTTCTTCACGACGAAAGGCGTCGGGAAAGGGCCCGGCCTCGGACTCTCCACCGCGTACGGCATCGTCAAGCAGAGCCGCGGATCGATCTGGGTCTACAGCGAGCCGGGGCAGGGCGCGTCGTTCAAGATCTACCTGCCCGTCGTCACGGACCTGTCGGCAGTGTCCGCCACTGAAACTGGCGAGCCCGAGGAGCTCGGCGGCGCGGAGACCGTGCTGCTCGTCGAGGATCAGGCCGACGTGCGATCGATCGTCGTCGACTCACTCCGCCCGCGCGGTTACACCGTGCTCGCCGCGTCGGATGGATGTGAAGCTGTCGAGGTCGCGCGCACCTGCGCGCAGCCGATCGATGTCCTGTTGACGGATGTCATCATGCCCGGCCTCGGCGGACGCGATGTCGCGTACCGCGTGCGCGCGCTGCGGCCCTCGACGCGCGTCGTCTTCATGTCCGGCTACACGGATGATGCGGTCGTGGAGCGCGGCATGCTGGAGCAAGGCGCTGCCTTTCTGCAGAAGCCGTTTACTTCTCGCGCGCTGCTTCAGAAGATCCGGGCCGTGCTCGACGGCAGGGGCTAAGATGCGCGGAGTGCTGGGGCACGTGACGTCTTGGCGCCTGTCTCTGGCCGCGGTCGTCTGCCTGACCCTCGTCGTGGATCCCGGCCCAGCCGCGCAGGCGGCGGGCGCCGTGATGCGCTACGTGCACAACGGCCCGGAGTCCCCGCTCGATCGCCGCTACACATATCAGTGGGCGATCCTCGCCGCCGCCCTCGAACGCACGCGTGCGGCCTACGGTCCGTACTCCATCGACACGGCGGAGTTCATGACGGAGACGCGCCAGCGCTTCGAGCTCGCGCGGGCGTCCGGACGCCTGTCGGTGATGTACCTCGGCACGACGCCGGAGATGGAGCGCGAGCTGACGCCGATTCGCATTCCGGTCGACCTGAATCTCGGCGGCTACAGCGTGTTTCTCATCAAAAAGAATCGTCAGGCCGAGTTTGCGTCGGTGCGCTCGCTCGACGACCTGCGGCGCTTTTCGTTCGGGCTCGGGCTCGGGTGGCTCGACGCGGACATTCTTCGGGCCAGCCGCCTCAAGGTGGTGACCGGGTCCAGCTACAACGGCCTCTTCGAAATGGCGGAGAACGCGCGGTTCGACGCGTTCCCCCGCGCCGCGGTCGAAGTGCTCGATGAATACGCGCTGCGCAAGGACGCGATGCAGTCGCTCGCGATCGAGCGCGAGCTGGTCCTCTCATACCCGATGCCGATGTACTTCTGGTTTTCGAGCACCGCTGAGGGCCGCCGGCTTGCCGAGCGTGCCGAGGCCGGCATGCGCCTGATGCTCGGCGACGGCAGCTACGCCCGCGTATTCCGCCAGTACCAGGATCGCAAGATCCGCACGCTCGACCTCATGGGGCGCCGGGTCATCACCATACCGAATCCGTTCCTCAGTCCGGACACCCCGTTCGCGGATCGCCGGCTGTGGTTCGATCCGCGCAGCTACCGGGCGGGCAAGTCGTGACGCCAATGCGTCTCCGCCGTACCTCCATCTCCACGGTCGTCACGATTGCTCTCGTCGCGACCGTGACCGTGCTGCTCGCCGTGCCTGGATTCATCGCGTACCGCGCGATTCGTGCCGAGCGCCTCGGCGAACTGGCCGAGCGGCATGCGCGGAAGGCCGATGAGCTGGCGGTCGCGCTGACGCTGCCCGTCTGGAACTTCGATCGGGATCAAATCAACCACGTCCTCTATGGCGTGATGCGCGATCAGAACGTCGCCGGCATCGTCGTTCGTCTGGCCGACGAGCACAAGACGACCCATGCGCGATCGCGCGACGCGAATTGGGGGAGCCGGGACGGCACGCCGGGACCGGACACCCGCGTGGCGGTCGCAAGCCGTAAGGTTCGGGGCGGTTCGGGCGACCTGGCCACGCTGGATCTGTTCATCACGTCGCGTTTCGTCGAAGCGGAGCTCAGCCGGACGCGGCGGGCCATGATTCTCGGGATCGTCGCGCTCGATTTCATCCTGGTGTTCGTCGTCCGCGGGATGTTGTGGCGGCTCGTCGTCCGCCCGCTCCGCGAACTCGAGGCACATGCCGGCGCCATCAGCAGCGGCCCCGTGTCTCCTGAGAGGTTTGCCGGGCTGCGGTTTCGCGGGGAGCTCGATCGTCTGCGCGAGTCCATCCGCGAGATGGTCGCCCTGCTCAACGCCCGGTACGAAGCGCTGGGACTATCCGAGCGCGAGCTCCGGGCGAGCGAGGAGCGGCTGAGCTCGGCGATGCAAAACTCGCCAATCGGCATGGCGCTCGTGGGCGTCGACGGCCGCTGGCTCGAAGTGAATCCCGCACTCTGCGCGATCGTCGGCTACACCCGCGACGAACTGCTGACGATGACCTTCCGCGACATTACGCATCCCGGTGACAGCGAGACGGACGAACGCCGGATCCGCCGGCTGCTCGCCGGCGAAGTCGAGAGCACCCAGGTTGAGAAGCGGTACATCCACAAGAGTGGCCGCATCGTATGGATCCAGCTCAACACGACGATCGTGTGGAGTCACGATGCCGAGCCGCGGCACTTCGTCTCGCAGATCCAGGACATCACCGAACGGCTGCGCGTCGAGGAGCAGATGCGCCAGACGACGAAGCTCGAAGCGATCGGCCGCCTGGCGGGCGGTATCGCGCATGACTTCAACAACATCCTGATGGTCGTGCTGGGCCACGCGCGCGTCATCGCGGCCCGGGAGGGCGCGCCGGCGGACGTCCGAAGCGCGGCCGCGGAGATCGTCAGGAGCAGTGACCGGGCCACGGCATTGACCCGCCAGCTCCTTGCGTTCAGCCGGCGGCAGCCGATCGAGCTGCGCGCCATTCATCTCGATGAGGCCGTCGCGAGTGTCTGCGGGATGATTCAGCGCCTGGTCGGGGAGGACGTGGCAGTCACGCTCGTGCGTCCGGACGACGCTGTGCCCGTGCGCGCCGACGCCGGGATGATCGACCAGGTCCTCTTGAACTTCGCCGTGAACGCACGTGACGCGATGCCGGACGGCGGGAGTCTCGAGATCCGCACGGGAGTGGCCGACGTCGGCGAAACTGGCGCGCCTGGCTCGCGGCCTGGCCGCTTCGCCTATGTATCCGTGACCGACACCGGCGGCGGTATCGCGCCGGAACACCTGCCGCACGTCTTCGAGCCGTTCTTCACCACCAAGGAGGTCGGCCGTGGCACGGGCCTCGGCCTGGCCACCACCTACGGCATCGCGCAGCAGCATGGCGGTTGGGTCGAGGTCGACAGCATCGTCGGGAGAGGTTCGACGTTCCGCGTCTACCTGCCATTGGCGGATAGATGTCCGGAGTCCAACATCCAAGCTCCTGTGGCGAGGCCGGTGGCCGCACCGGGCGGCGGGGAGACGATCCTTCTTGTCGAGGATGAAAACGCCGTCCGCGATCTCGTCGCGGATTTCCTCGGCGGCCAGGGCTATCGGGTTGTCCAGGCGGCGACCGGCCACGAGGCGCTGGATCTCTGGGACAAGCACTCCATCGACCTCGTCCTGACGGACGTCGTCATGCCGGACGGCATGACGGGCTTCGATCTTGCAAACAAGCTCGAGGCCATGCGTCCAGGGGTTCCCATCATCTACACGAGCGGTTACCCCGCGGGGACAGTTGGGTCTGACGGCACACTCAAGGAGGGTGTCAACTACCTCGCGAAACCCTACAACCTCGCCGATCTGGCGCGCGCGCTGCGGGCACTGCTTGGCGTGCCGGCGGCGAAGGGGACCGCCCGGTGATGCGGGCGGCCGTCGACCGGGCCTGGCGCGCACCGTGGGTGAAGGTGCTGTGCGTCGTTGCCGCGTACGCGGCGACGTCGTACATCGGCCGCCAGATCATTCTGCCGGCTGTCTTCGTCGCGCCGGTCCGTTTGTCGCTTGGTGTGACGACAGCGGCCCTCCTGCTCCTGCCGGTGCGGCTCTGGGCTGTGGTGCTCGTGGCGCTTCTGCCGATCCACCTGGTTCTGCGCAATCCGGCGACCGGTTTCGACATTGCTCTGCTGTACTACGCCGCCAATGCGCTCGGCGCGCTGGCAAGCGCATCGGTCATGCGGTGGCAGCGGAGCCGCCGCGCGAGCTTCGACGGATTCAGGCACGTGGCCGCGCTGCTCGGTGCGGGACTCGCGACCGGTCCCGTTGTCTCTGCCGTCTTCGGCACCCTCTCCATCGCGCTGCGAGGTCTGACCGTCTCGTTATGGGACACCTGGAAGATCTGGGCGCTGGCCGATTGCGTCGGCGTTCTCGTCGTGGTGCCCGCCGTGCTGGCGGCGCCGGAGCTGTGGCGGCTGCTCAGCCGCTCCACGTGGCGGCGAACTCTCGAGGGCACGGCGGTCGGTCTGGCGATCTTTGCCACGACGGTGCCCACGTTCGGCGTCGCCGATCCGGCTCACGGCCTGTCCTTCGTGTTTCTTTACGTCCCATTTCCGCTGCTGATCTGGGCGGCCAGACGTTTCGGTCCGGTGGGCGCCGCGCTCGCGAATCTCGAGCTCGTCTGCATCATCATCGCCAGCGTCGCGTTCCGGCGAGGTCCGTTCGGGCTGCCGTGGGACGCCGAAACCGTCATTGCGGTGCAGCAGTTCCTGTTGCTTACCGCGGGCACCAGCCTCCTGCTCGCCGCGTCGGTGGCGGAAAAGGGCCAGTTTCTTGCGGCACTCCAGGAGTCGGACACGCGGTACCGCTATCTCATCGATGCCGCGAGCGACATCATCGCGTTCGTGAAGCCGGACGGCACGATTCTCCAGCTCAACCACGCGTTCGAACGGACGACCGGCTGGCGCCGCGCTCAGTGGATAGGCCGGTCCGTCTTCGAGCTGCTGACGCCATCGGATGCCGGTGCGGCGCTGCGCGAATTCCAGGCGATTCTCACGAACGGGCCCGAGGGCAGGCCGACGCGCTGGACGTTTCCGTCGGCGTCCGGAAGCCCCAGAATCGCCGAGGTCCTGGCCACGGTGTTCATGGTGGACGGGCGGCCCGAACGCATCATGTTCATTGCGCGCGACGTGACCGACAAGGAGCGCGCCGCCGAACAGCGGGCCCGCGAGGCCGCGGAACGACAGACGACCGACAAGATGCAGGCGATCGGTCACCTCGCCGGCGGCATCGCGCACGACTTCAACAACATGCTGCACGCCGTCCGCGGCTACACGGAGATCGCGCGTGGCACGACGCCATCGGACCATCCGGCACGCCGTGCGCTCGGCGAGTTGGATCAGGTCACCGACCGCGCTGCCGCGCTGGCTCGCCAGCTTCTGGCCTTCAGCCGGAGCGAGCCCGTGCGGTCCGAGGTGCTGAGTCTCGACACGGTCGTGCACGAGTTCGTGGACATCCTTCGCCGCGTGCTCGGTGCGCACGTGCCGATCACCGTCGCCGCCGCGCGTGACGGCTCGACGGTCCGCGCCGATCGCAACGAGATCGGCCAGGTGCTGATGAATCTCAGCATCAATGCCCGCGACGCGATGCCCGACGGCGGACCTCTCCTTGTCGAAACGGGATCGATCGAGCTCACCGAGGAAGACCTGGCGGGCCAGCCCGATCGCCGGCCCGGCAGATGGGCATTTCTCCGCGTAACCGACCGCGGGCAGGGCATTCCGGACGACGTCCGGCCGCACATCTTCGAACCGTTCTTCACCACGAAGGCCACGGGTCAGGGCACAGGGTTGGGTCTCGCCACGGTATATGCGATCGCGCAGCGGCACGGCGGCTTCATCTCGGTCCAAACGGCGCCCGGAACAGGGACGTCTCTCACCGTGCACTTTCCCGCGATCGACGTACCTGCCGACCCGCGGGCGGCGAGCACGCCGTCGGAGCAGCCCCGTGGCGGCGCCGGCGAAACGATCCTCGTCGCCGAAGACGAGGATGCCGTACGCGAGCTGGCGACGGAGCTGCTGGAAGATGCCGGGTATCGTGTGATCGCCGCCGAAGACGGGCGCGCCGCCGAGGCGCTCGTGCGCGATTCCAGCGTCCACTTCGACATCGCCCTGCTCGACGTCGTCATGCCGCACCGGCACGGCCGGGATGTCTTCGAGGCGATCCAGGATGTGCGCCCGGGCCTGCCCGTCATCTTCAGCACCGGCTACAGCTTTGGCGAACTCGCCGACCTTCCGGCGCCCGATCTGGTCACGACGCTGATGAAGCCGTACTCCCGAGTGGCGCTCCTCTCAGCCGTCCGCGATGCCCTTGACTCTGTCGGCCATCCGACACTACCCGGTCGGTCCGCCGACTGATTCCTTTCCGCCACACCCGGAACTCGGCGTATTCACGCCGGTTCCAAGCGTGGTCCGTTTGTTGCCACTGACACGTTGGCGGCGCCGGGGCTGAAGCCCCGGCCTACGTAGGCCGGCCCTTCAGGGCCAGCAGCGTCGCCGAAGTTCAAGGTCGGCAGCGACTTGCCGATTGGAGCAGCAGGCCAGCGACGGTCAGAGTCCGTTCGGATACGCGATGTCACAGACGCCAGACACTGCAGAGTCGGAAGTCACCCGCGACGTCGAAGCTCTCGGCACCGACGCCGAGCTTGCCAACATGTTCGTCGCCGAGGCACTCGATCACCTCAGCACCATCGAGGCGACGTTGCTCAAGCTCGAGGAGACGCCGGACGATCGCGAGCTCCTCAATGATGTTTTCCGTCCCTTTCACACCGTGAAGGGCAACGCCGGCGCCCTCGGCGTGATGACAGTTCAGGCCCTCGCCCACAAAGTCGAGAGCCTGCTCGATCGATGCCGCTCCGGCCAGCATGTGCTCGGACCAGCTGAGGTCGACCTTATTCTGCGCTCCGTCGATTTGTTGAGCGCGATGATCAACGACCTGGCGGCCCGCGTTGCGGGCCAGCCGGGAAGGATTCTCCGCGACGAACGGATCGCGCTCATCGCCGAGGTCGAAGGACTACTCTCGGGGACGACGGGGACGACAGGGACGGCGGGCATGGCGGGTGCGGTGGAGGCGCCGCGCGCCGAGGAGCGCCGCGCCACTGGCGACCGGCGCCTCGAAGAGCGGCGAGCGGACGCGCAAACGTCGATCAAAGTCGACACGCGGAAGCTCGACGGCCTCATCGACTGTGTCGGCGAGCTCGTCATTCTTCAATCGCTGGTTTATGAGGATCCCGCGCTTCTGCGCGTCGCCGACGAGCGGCTGACGCGCAACCTCGCGCAGCTTCGCCGCATCACGACCGATCTTCAGCGCAGCGCCATGGCGATGCGCATGGTTCCGATCCGCCAGACCTTCCAGAAGATGGCTCGCCTCGTGCGCGACCTGAGCAAGTCCACGGGCAAGCAGGTGGAACTCCAGATGTCGGGCGAGGATACCGAGCTCGACCGCAAGGTGGTCGAGGACATCAACGACCCGCTCATGCACATGGTGCGCAACAGCATCGATCACGGGATCGAATCCGCCGAGAAGCGTGCGGCCGCGGGCAAGACCGAGACGGGCCGGCTCGCGCTCCGCGCCTTCCACCAGGGCGGCAACATCGTCATCGAAGTCGCCGACGACGGAGCGGGGCTGAATACGGCCGCGATTCTCAGGAAGGCGCAGTCGCAGGGGCTCGTGGAGCCCGGCGCGACGATCGACCCGGCGGAAATCCATCACCTGATCTTTGCGCCGGGATTCTCGACGGCCGATCAGGTCACCGAAATCTCGGGGCGCGGCGTCGGCATGGATGTCGTCCGCCGCAACATCGAAGCGCTGCGGGGCCGCATCGACATCGAGACCGCGCAGGGGAGCGGCACGACGTTCGCGATCCGGCTGCCGCTGACGCTCGCGATTCTCGAGGGCCTGCTCGTGCGGGCCGGCGGCGAGCGCTTCGTCATTCCGACGTTCTCCGTCCGCGAGTCGCTCCGGCCGGCGGCGTCGCAGATTCATACCGTCCGCGGCGTGCCCAGGTTGATTCAGGTCCGCGAAGAGCTCCTGCCGCTCGTGCAGATGAGCGACGTGCTCGGAGTCGCCGCGCCGGACGTGTCGGCTACCGAAGGCACGGTCGTCGTGCTCGAGGACGGCAATCGCCGCGTGGCGCTGGTCGTCGAGGCGCTGATTGGAAAGCAGGAAGTCGTCGTGAAGTCGCTGGGCGACGCCATGGCCGGCATCGAGGGTGTCGCCGGTGGCGCGATCCTGGGCGACGGCCGCATCGGCCTGATTCTCGACGCGCACGGCATCGTGCGCGCCGGCGGTGCGCAGGGAACGGCAAGGGCGGCGGCCTGACGGCCGCCGGTGGAACGACGCGAACAATTGGGAACGACGGGAACGACGCGAACGGAAGGTTTGAAGGAGAGTAGGCAATGTCTCAGGACAACGCGATTGCATCATTGGCGGGCAAGTATCTGACGTTTGCGCTGGCGGACGAGGAGTACGGCGTGCCCGTGCTCAAGGTGCGCGAGATCATCAAGGTCATGGACATCACGGCGGTGCCGAAGATGCCGCCGCACGTGCGTGGCGTCATCAATCTGCGCGGCAAGGTGATTCCGGTCGTCGATCTCAGGACGAAGTTCGATCTGCCGTCGGTCGAGTTCACCGACCAGACCTGCATCATCGTGGTCGAAGTCGAGATGCAGGGCCGGAAGGTCATGCTCGGCGCGATCGTGGACTGCGTCCTCGAGGTGCTCAACATCACGGCCGAGGAAATCGATCCGCGCCCGGACTTCGGCGAGCGGCTCGACACGGGCTACATGCTGGGCGTTGCGAAGGTGCGCGGCCGCGTGGAGATCCTCCTGGATCTCGACCGCGTGCTCGCGGATGGCTCGCTCATCACCAAAGCGGCGTAAGGCGGCCTGCTGTGATCGCAGCGGCCAACCGGGCGGAGTTGTCTGACGCCGACCTGAGCCGGATCGCCCGGCTCGTGTACGAGCGCAGCGGCATCACGCTCCACGACGGCAAGCGCGAGCTCATCGTCGCGCGGCTGCAAAAGCGGCTGCGCGCGCTGGACCTCGTTTCCTACGGCGAGTACCTCGCGCGCGTCGAGGCCGACGCGTCAGGGGCGGAGCTCACCGCGCTGCTCGATGCGATCGCGACCAACCATACCTACTTCTTCCGAGAGGAAGAGCACTTCAAGTACCTGACGCAGCGCATCGTGCCCGAATGGCGCGCCGCCCGGAGGGACCGCCTGAAGATGTGGTGCGCGGCCTGCTCGACTGGGCAGGAGCCGTACACCATCGCGTCCAGCCTCGGCGTGCTCGATCCACCCGTCGATTTCGAGATGCTCGCGTCGGATCTGTCGACGAAGGCGCTGGCCGCGGCCCGTGCCGGCGTCTACAAGGTCGGCGACCTGGCGGCGGTGCCGCAGGACATTCTGCGCCGCTGCTTCGAGAAGGGGATGGGCGCGCAGGAGGGGCTGGCGCGCATCCATCCGTCCCTCCAGAAGAGGATCGCGTTCCGCCAGCTGAACCTCCTCGAGATCACCTCGCTTGGCCAGCAGTTCGACGTGATTTTCTGCCGCAACGTAATGATCTACTTCGACCGCGCCGTGCAGCAGCGCGTCGTGGCCATGCTCGAGCGCCACCTGGCGCCCGGCGGGTACCTGTTCATCTCCCACTCGGAATCCCTCAACGCCGTGACGCATCAGCTCCGCTGGATCGCGCCGGCCCTGTATCGCAGGGTGCTGAATGCCTGAGGCCGCGTTCGCGCTTCCGCTGCCCATGTTCGCGTCGCCGGCCAAGCGGCTGGTCGTGGGCATCGGGGAGTTCGCCGTGTCGGACGATCCCAACGCGACGATCGTCACGCACGCGCTCGGCAGCTGCGTGGCGGTGTGCTTGTGGGACCCGCTGGCCAAGGTGGCCGGGCTCATCCACGTGCTCCTGCCGTCGGCGTCCATCAATCCCGTGCGCGCCAAACAGCAGCCGGCGGCGTTCGCGGACACAGGCCTGCCGATCTTCTTTCAGTCGGCCTACAAGTACGGCGTCGAGAAGAAGCGCTGCCGCGTGCAGATCGTGGGCGGCGCGGACGTCACCGGTGTCGGCGCCACCGCCATCGGCAAGCGCAACGTGCTGGCCATCAAGAGCCTGCTGTGGCGGAACGGCGTGCTCATCGAGCGCGAGGCGGTCGGCGGATCTTCGGCGCGGTCCGTGTCCGTGTGCGTGACGGACGGTGAGCTCACCATCACGTCCGGCGGTGAGGATGTGAGCAGCCAGATGACCAGGAGCGAACCATGCGGGCGCTGAAGATTCTGATCGTGGACGACTCGGCGATGATGCGCGCGCTCATCAAGCGCGCGGTGAAGCTCACGGACCTCGACATCGGGGAGCTCTACGAGGCCGAGAACGGCCGCCGTGCGCTCGACGTGCTCGATACGCGGCAGGTCGACGCCGTCCTGACCGACATCAACATGCCCGAGATGAACGGCGTGGAACTGCTCCGCGAGATCGTTCGCCGCGGAGTGACGGATCTCGTGAAGGTCGTCGTCTCGACCGACGGATCCGCGGCCAGACGCGACGAGGTACGCGACCTCGGCGTGACGGCTTACATCGACAAACCCTTCGCGCCGGAGATCATTCGCGATGTCCTTATCCAGTGTCATCCGAGCGTCGTCCGCTGATCTGTCCGGGCTGGTCGGCGCATTTGGCGCCGTCGCCGAACGCAGCTTCTTCGCGTTTGCCGAGCCGGCCGATTCCGTCGCCAGCGAAACGGCGATGACCGAGTGGCTCGGTGGCGAGCCCTATGTCGCGACCGTTTCGTTTCGCGGGCCGCGCTCCGGCGCCGTCTCGATCGTCGTCCCCGAGACGCTCGCGCGCGAGCTGACCTCGGCGTTTCTCGGTCTCGATTTCGAGAGCGAGGCCGAGGTCGAGGAGACGGCCGTGTGCGATCTGGTCGGCGAGATGGCCAACATGGCGACGGGATCGTGGCTCTCCAGCCTCGAGGCCGAACAGGTGTTCGAGCTCGCGCACCCCGAGGTATCCCGCGCGCAGGGCAACTCGGAGCGCGGTCCGTGGGCCGTCGTTCTGGTCAACGGCACGCCGACAGGCCTCTGCTGTGAGTTCACCGGCGGCCGTTCATGAACCCTACCAAGGTCCTGATCGTCGACGACTCGGCGGTCGTCCGGAAGCTGATCGCGGACGGCCTGCAGACCGAGCCGGACATCCAGGTCGTCGGCGGCGCCGCGGATGCGTTCGTCGCGCGGGACATGCTGCTCAAGCACGAGCCCGACGTGATGACGCTCGACATCGAAATGCCGCGCATGGACGGCCTCAGCTTCCTGGCGCGCGTGATGGAGCACCGGCCGATGCCGGTCATCATCGTGAGCTCGATCACACAGGCTGGATCGGCTGCCAACGTCGAAGCCCTGCGGCTCGGCGCGATCGACGTGCTGACGAAGCCGGGTGGACCGCAGTCGGTCGGCGAGCTCGTGTCGCAGATCAAGACGCGGGTTCGTTCGGTGAAGGCGGGCGCCTACCGCGTCCGGCGCGCACCGGCGGCTTCGACGCCGGCGATCGCCCCGTCATCGCGCATGACGTCGCGCGCCTCCGGCGCGCTCGTGGCCGTGGGCGCGTCCACCGGCGGCACGCAGGCGATCGAAGCGCTCCTGACCCGCTTTCCGAAGGAAGTGCCGCCCATCGTCATCGTGCAGCACATGCCGGCGCATTTCACGAAGGCCTTCGCCGACCGGCTCGACAAAGTCTGCGCGATCAAGGTCATGGAGGCGCAGGGTGAAGAGCTCCTGCAACCCGGCACCGCCTACATCGCGCCCGGCGATCACCACATGGTCGTCGAGCGGACCGGCGTGCAGCTTCGGACGGCGCTCAGGAACGACGCGCCCGTGCACTACCAGCGCCCGGCCGTGGATGTGCTCTTCCATTCCGTCGCGAAGCTTCAGGGCGTCGCGCGCGTCGGCGTCATTCTCACCGGCATGGGGCAGGACGGCGCCGACGGTTTGCTTGCGCTGAGAAAATCCGGCGCGGAGACACTCGCCGAGGACGAACAGTCATGCGTCGTGTTCGGCATGCCGAAGGAAGCCATCGCGCGGGGCGCGGCGACGAGCGTCGTCACGCTGCTCCAGATGCCGGCCAAAGTGCTGGAGGCCGTCGATCGTGTGTCGAGCCGGGGCCGGCTGGGCGCGGCGTGAGTTTCGAGTAGACTCCACAGTCCGTCTTTTGAGGATGGAAACAGCTGAATGGCAGTGAACAGCCGGGCGCCGGTGGGCACGTACGAGTACGACCCCGTCAGTGGGTACGTGTCGCCGTCGTTCGCGCTCTGCGAGATCCTGGGGACCGGGACCGACGCCCATCTGCAGATCGACGCGTTCCTGGGCTTCGTTCACGCCGCCGACCGCGATCGCGTCCATCAGGCGATCCGTTCGACTGACCGGGTCGACAACACCGCGTTCGTCTGCCGAATCGTGAGGCCGGACGGCAGTCTCCGGCATCTGGTCCACCGCACCGAGCCCATCCGCAATCTCAATGGCGACGTCATCCTGATGTTGGGATTGATGTTCGACGTCACTCCCTCGGTGCGCGAGTGGGAAGACGTGCGCTCCGTCATGGGAGATCCGGCTCGATTTCGAGCGGCGATCGACGGCGCGTCCGTCCCGCTCGTTGTCACCAGGGATACGGTCGTCCTCGATGCGAATCAGGCATTCCTGGATGTGACCGGACGCACACGCGAAGAATTGATCGGCCAGCGCACCGGCGCGCTGGGCCTGGCGGAGCCGGTTCGCGAGCAGCGCCTCCTTCGGCGGTTCCAGGAGGTGGGACGTCTCGAGCACGAGCCCGTCCGGTTTGCACTGAAGAGCGATCGGGTTGGGCTCGCCATGGTCTCGTCCGAACGCATCGCCTTCGAGGGTGAGCCAGCCGCGGTCTCCGTCTTTGTCGATGCCACGGCGCGCCTCGAATCGCTGGCGCGACTCGTCGAAAGTGAGGAACGGTTCCGCCGGCTGTCGGACGCTTCGATGGAAGGTCTCGTCATTTCCCAGGATGGAGTGATCGTCGACTGCAATCAGCGCATGGCCGACATGGTCGGCTATACGGTGGACGAGCTGCGCGGTCGTTCGGGTCTGTCGCTGATCGATCCATCCTCGCTCGGCGACGTCAAGGACAGCCTCGACGCGGAGCAGCCCGCGCCCTACGTGGTGCGCCTGCGGCACCGCAGGGGTGGCAGCGTGACGCTCGAAGCAAACGCGCGGTACGTGCTGAGCGACGGCCAGCGGGTCCGCCTGACATCGCTCCGCGACCTCAGCGAGCGCGCGCGTGCGGTGGAGGCCACCCGCGCTCGCGATGAGAGCGACCGAATGTTCCGGCAGCTCGCCGAAACGTACGGTGACGGTGTTGTGCTCATCGAGGGCGGGCGCATTGTCTACGCCAGCGCCCGGTTCGCCGAAATGCTCGGCCGTGAAGTGGTCGACGTCGTCGGCAGTCCGGTGGGAACCTTCACGACGCCTGAGTCCGCGGACGTGGTTCGTTACATGCACCGTGAGCGCCTCGAGGACCCATATCTGGCCGAGTTCCGCCGCGCGGACGGCACGACCTTCTCAGCCGAAATCACGGCGAGAAACATCGAAGCGGACGATCGGTACCTGCGAATCGCGAATATCCGCGATGTGACGCCGCGCCGCAGGGCCGAGGAACGCCGCCGGGCGCTCGTGGCCGGTACCGCCGGCGTCTCCGGCGTGCCGTTCTTCCGATCGCTCGTCAAACACCTCGCCGCCGCCCTGCAGGTGAAGTACGCCTGGGTTGCCGAGTACCTCGGCGACCCGCCGGATCGCATCCGCGCGCTCAGCTTCTGGCAGCGCGACGACTACGGCGACTCGTTCGACTGCGCGCTCGCCGGCACGCCGTGTGAGCGCGTGCTGCTCGTCGGCAACTTCTGCGCGCCGGCCGGCGTCGTCGAGATGTTTCCGTCCGACGAGTTCCTTCGTGACATCAACGCCGTGAGCTACTACGGCATGCCGCTCATCGGCATCAATGGCGAGCGGGTGGGGCTGCTCGCGGTCGTCGACGATCGCGTGATGGAGCGTGATGCGGAACGCGAGTCGATCCTCTCGGTGTTCGCGGCCCGCGCGAGCGTCGAGCTCCAGCGCATCCGCGCGGAGGAGGAAATCCGCCGGCTCAATGCCGGCCTCGAAGAGCGCGTGGCGCTGCGGACGGCCGAGCTCGAAGCCGCCAACAAGGAGCTCGAGGCGTTCAGCTACTCGGTGTCGCACGATCTGCGCGCGCCCCTCCGGCACATCAGCGGCTTCGTCGAGCTGCTCGACAGTGCCGTGCAGGAGGGCCGCGGCGGCGAGGCCCGGGAACTGCTGCTCGAGATCGGCGAGGCGTCCTCCCGAATGGCCACGCTCATCGACAGCCTGCTGAATCTGTCGCGGCTCGCAAGGGTCGAGCTCAGGAACACCGAGGTCGACCTTCGTGCGCTCGCGGACGACGTGATCGCCGAGCTTGCGAGCGAGAGCGACAGCCGGCGCGTCCGCTGGACGGTCGGGGAGTTCCCGCCGGTCAAGGGCGACCGCGGCCTGTTGCGGCAGGTGCTCGCCAACCTGCTCGGCAACGCCGTGAAGTATTCGCGCACGCGCGAGGTCGCCGAGATTTCAATCGCGGCCGTGCCGGGCGCCGCTCACGAGGTCGTCTGCTGCGTCAGCGACAATGGAGTGGGCTTCGACATGAAGTACGCCGGCAAGCTGTTCGGCGTGTTCCAGCGCCTGCACGCGTCGTCGGAATTCGAAGGTACGGGCATCGGCCTCGCCAACGTTCATCGCATCGTCACGAAGCACGGCGGCCGCGTGTGGGCGGAGTCGTCGCGCGGAGCGGGCGCGCGGTTCTACTTCGCGCTGCCGGCGGCGAACCAGCTCGCCTCGCGCGAGGGCGGCGATCTCCAGGGTGTCGAGGTGCGGCGATGATCCACCGCGTGTTGCTCGTGGACGACGACCCGCGCGACCTGCGGCTGACCGAGCTGGCGCTCGCGCAGGCCGGGATCACGTCGGGCGTCGTGAAAGTGCAGGGTGGGGTGGAAGCACTCGAGTCCCTCCGTGGCGAGACGCCGTCTGTCGTGCTGCTCGATCTCAAGATGCCGGGCATGGACGGCCTGCAGGTGCTCCGCGAGATCCGCGCGGACGACCGGTTGCGCGCCGTACCGGTCGTCGTGCTGACTTCGTCGCGCGAAGATCGCGATATCGACGACTGCTACGCGCACGGCGCCAACGCGTTCGTCGTGAAGCCGGTCAAGTTTCAGGAGTACCTGTCGGCGATCAAGGACATCGCCGTGTTCTGGCTGGGCCGGAGCGAAGCACCCCTGGGCGCCCGCACCGGCTGGAGCCGGATGTGAGCGCCAACCCGTTGACTCGACGAATCGCCGTCCTTCATCTCGAGGATTCACCGGCCGACGCGAAGCTGGTGGCCGCGGCGCTGCGCGCCGACGGACTTGACGTGGAGATCGCGCGCGTGGACGCCGAAGCCGCGTTCCGCCAGGCGCTCGAGACGGCGACGTTCGACCTCATCATTTCTGACTACTCCCTGCCCTCGTTCGACGGCGGGCAGGCGCTCGAGCTGGCAAAGCAGATCGCGCCGGGCACGCCGTTCATCGTGGTGTCCGGTGCGCTTGGCGAAGAGCTCGCCGTCGAGCTGCTCAAGACCGGCGCGACCGACTACGTCCTCAAGAACCGCCTCGGGCGGCTCAGCTCGTCGGCGAGGCGCGCGCTGAACGAGAGCGAAGAGCGTGCACGCCGCGAACGCGCCGAAGTCGAGGTCCGCAACCTGGAAGAGCAACTGCGTCACGCGCAGCGGATGGAAGGCATCGGGCGGCTGGCCGGTGGTATCGCGCACGATTTCAACAACCTCCTCACCGTGATCAACGGATACGCAAGCCAGGTGCTGCGGCGGTTGCCCGCCGGTCACTCGCTTGCGTCGCTCGTCGAGCCGATTCAGCAGGCGGGCGAGCGGGCGGCCACGCTGACCCAGCGTTTGCTCGCATTCAGCCGCCGGCAGGTACTGGCGCCCCGGGTGGTGTCGCTCAACGCGGTGGTCCGCGACGTCAAGGCCATCCTGCGGCCGCTGGTGGGTGAGAACGTCACGCTGGAGTTCGATCTGGATTCGGCTCTCGGCCTGGTGCTGGTCGATCCCGGCCAGATGGAGCATGTCATCGTGAACCTCGCGACAAATGCGCGCGATGCCATGCCCGAGGGTGGAACCCTCTCCGTCAAGACATCGAATGTCTCGCTGGCGCCCGTTCCGGGTGAGACGAAGGGGCAGTCGTTCGTCGTGCTGAGTGTCCGCGACACGGGCACCGGGATGGACGACGACACGCGTCAGCACATCTTCGAACCGTTCTTCACCACCAAGGCCAGCGGGCACGGCACCGGACTCGGCCTTCCGACCGTGTACGGCATCGTCGCGCAGAGCGGCGGCGAGATTCGCGTCGACAGCACCGTCGGCGCGGGGTCGACGTTCGAGATCTGGCTCCCGACAACCGACGTGCAGCCGGCGCCGGATCCCGTGCGGAGGCCCGACGAACAGCAGGCGGCGTCCGCTCTGCCCGGCAACGAGACGCTGCTTCTCGTCGAGGACGAGCCGTCGGTGCGCGAGCTGGTGCAGGAGTTCCTGTCGAGCGCCGGCTACCGCGTGCTCGTCGCCGGCACGACCGGCGAGGCGCGCGAGATTTGCCAGAAGGACGGCGCCCGCATCGACATGATGGTGAGCGATGTGGTGCTCGCCGGCGGCAACGGCGTCGAGCTCGCGGGCGAGTTGCGCCGGCTGATTCCCGGCCTCCGCATCCTCTTCATTTCCGGGTATCCAGGGGACGGCGCGATCCGCGCGGACCTCGGCGCGGCCTTCCTCGCGAAACCCTTCTCGCGCAGCACGTTGCTGGCACGCGTTCGCGAGGTTCTTTCAGGCGCGGCGCTGCCGTTGTCGCGGTGACGCCCCGGCCTATGGCGGGTCGTAGACCACCGGCCCTTGGGGGCCGCCAGCCGCGCTCAAGTCACTAGTCTGCAAGCCGATTACAGATGGGTGAGTGTTCTGACGTTTTCGGCGGCTCCATCCAACGATCCTGAGCCGGCGCCGGCATCGTTTCATGCGGACATGCTCGACCGGCTGTGCAACCAGCTCGGCCGGAGCCGGCAGCTTGTCTATCGCATTCGCGTCCAGCCCGTACTGGCGATCGATTACCTGAGTCCGTGCATCGAGACCCTGACGGGTTACACGGTGGAGGACTTCCGCCGCAGCCCGCAGCTCATTCTGAGGACCGTGCATCCCGACGACCGCTCCGTCCTGATCGACCGGCTGGCCGATCCCGAGTTGATGCTGAACGCCCGCCCGCTGCGCTGGATTCACAAGGACGGCCACATCATCGACACCGAGCACGAGCGCATCACGGTCCGCAACGAAGGCGGTGGCGTGGTCGCGGTCGAAGGACTCATCCGCGACGTCACGGTGCTCAAGCGGACGACCGCGTCGCTGAGCGAAGTCGACGCGAAATACCGGGCGCTGATCGAACAGATTCCCGCCGTCGTGTACGTCGTCGACTGTGAAGGCCTCGTGCTCTACGTGAGCGCGAAGGTCGAGGCGCTCACCGGATTCAAGGCCGAAGAGTTCGTGGCTGACGCATCGCTCTGGGCGAGCCGGCTCCATCCCGAGGACTCCGACCGCGTGCGCGCGGAGTCGGCGGAGAACATCCGGCTGCGCCGGGCGTGGGAAAGTGAATACCGGTTCATTCACAAGGCCGGGCACACAGTGTGGGTGCGGCACGCGCGCGCGCCCGTGTCCGACGTCGATGGCGCGACCGTCTGCTTTCAGGGGCTGCTCGTGGATCTCTCGTCCGCCAAGCGGATGGAAGAGCAGTTCCGTCAGTCGCAGAAGATGGAAGCCATCGGCCGTCTTGCCGGCGGCGTCGCGCACGACTTCAACAACCTGCTGACCGTCATCATCGGCTACGCCGATCTGTTGATCGAGGGCGCGACACCGGGGCAGCCGTCGCACGCCGATGCGCTCGAGATCAAGAATGCCGCGTTGTCCGCGGCGCGTGTCACCGGACAACTGCTCGCCATCAGCCGACGGCAGGTGCTCGCGCCCGCGCCACTCGACCTGAGCGACGTCGTCATGAACACGGGCGACATCCTCCGGCGGGTGCTCAGCGAGGACATCGAGCTCGCGTTCGACCTGGGCGAGGCGCTGCCGGCGGTCGAAGCCGACCTGGGCCAGATCGAGCGTATCGTGATGAACCTCGTGGTGAACTCCCGCGATGCGATGCCCACGGGCGGGACGATCACGATTCGGACGCGTGCCGTCAGAGTCGCCGGCCAGCTCACGGTAGCGCTGAGCGTCGCCGACACTGGCTGCGGAATTCCAGAGGACGTGCGGCGCCACATTTTCGAGCCCTTCTTCACCACCAAGCCCAAGGGGCAGGGCACCGGGCTCGGACTCGCGACCGTGCACGGCATCGTCGTGCAGAGCGGCGGGACGATCACCGTCGAGAGCGAGCCTGGCCGCGGCGCGTTGTTTACCGTGCGCCTGCCTGCCGTCGCAGGCGAGGCTTCGATACCCGAGATCGAGGAACAGGTCGAGATGCCTCGGTGCGGCGCGCGCGTGCTCGTCGTCGAGGACGACGACCTCGTGCGCAGGCTGACGGGCCGCGTGCTGGAAGAAGCCGGGTTGCGTGTCGTGGAGTGCGATGCCGTTGGTGCCCTCGCGCTGATTTCCGGCGCGTGCGACCCGTTCGACGTGGTCGTCGCCGACATGGTGATGCCCACGATGAGCGGACCGGAGCTCGTGGAGCGCGTCACCGCGCGCTTTCCTGACATCGCCGCCGTCTTCATGTCGGGCCACGTGGATCATCCGATCCTGAAAGGCCGGACGGACGCCCAGCTGCCGATGGTGCAGAAGCCGTTCACGGCCTCCGCGATCGTCGGTTGCGTGCACCAGGCACTGAGCGAACGGACGCGCGCGCGCGTGGCGTGATATCTTCCGCGCGCATGTCGCGGAAGATCATTTTCTTTCTGCTCTCGGCCGTTCTTTTCTCATCCACCGAAGCCCTCGGCCAGACGGTCACCGACGAACGCGTGTGGTTTACAACCACACTTCAGGAGCCCGGTAATCCAGGCTCGCCGTGGCGTTGGTCGTTCGAGACCACGCTTCGCAGCCGCGAAGGCGTCAGCGAGCTCGACACCGTCGTCGTGCGTCCGACGCTGATCTACGCCCTCACCCCGCATTCCTCGATCGGCGTTGGCTACGCATTCGTCCCCAGCTTTCCGGCCACCGGAGGCACGACGCTCGAGAATCGTATCTACGGCCAGTACATCTGGACCGGCCCGGCGGGCGGCGGCACGCTGACGATGCGCACGCGCGTCGAGTCGAGGTTCATCGAGGCGAACAGCGGTCCACTTGGGCGCGTCAGGCAGCAGGTGCGCTACTCCCGTCCTGTGAGGCAGGGGAGCAGGCTGTCCTGGGTCGGGTGGGATGAACTGTCGCTGCACCTGAATAACACCTCGCGGAGTCCGCGTGGCGTCGATCAGAATCGCGCGTTCGGCGGTTTGAGCCTCGCGGCAACGGGCAGGGTGCGGGTCGAGTCGGGCTATCTCAATCAATTCCTGCCCGGACACCGTGGCGCGCCGGACAGGCGGAATCACATCCTGTCCGGCACGCTGACGATCTCGTTCTGAGCGCGCTACGAACCCTGCGGTTTCGTCGCCGCCTCGGCGCCGCGTCGCGCCATTTCCTTCGGCGTGAGGTCTTCCTTGTGCGTGGCCATGTTCCACTTGTGGCCGAACGGGTCCGCCAGCTTGGCGTAGCGATCGCCCCAGAACATGTCCATCGGCGGCATCTCGACCTTCGCACCGGCCGCCGTGGCCTGCGCGAATGTCGCGTCTACGTCCTTCAGGTAAAGAAAGATGTGCACGGGCGTTCCGCCGACCGACTCGGCTGATTGCGCGCCCATCTCCGGCATCTCGTCGCCGAGCATGACGCGCGAGTCGCCGATCTGCATTTCCGCGTGCGCGATCCGGCCGTCCGGTCCGGGCATGCGCATGATTTCCTTCGCGCCGAACGCCTTCTTGTAGAACTCGATCGCGTTGCCTGTGTTCTTGAGAACCAGGTACGGCGTGACCGTGTGGTATCCCTTCGGGATCGGTGAGACCTTCTTCTTTGCTTTGTTTGCCGGCGTCTTCGCCGGCTTGCGGGCTGGCTTTCTGGCGGGCTTCTTCTTCATTAGTTACTCCTGATTGTTTTTCCGGGCAGGCGAACATACAGCGAAAATTTGTTTTGCGCAAGTAGAGAACTTGTGAGACGGTATGCTCATGAACCTTTCCAAGCGTGCCCTGCTTTTTTCAACACTTCTTCTGTCTTCGATTGTGGTTTCTGCCGCGACGTCTTCGGCCACTCAGGCCACCGCGGATGAAGTGATCGAGAAGCACCTCGCGGCGATCGGCGGTCGCGAGGCTTTGAGCAAGCTGACGTCCCAGAGGGCCACCGGCACGATGACCGTCGGCACACCAGGGGGCGACCTCACGGGCCCCGTCGAGTTGCTGTCGAAGGCACCGAACAAAGCGCGGCTGATGATTTCGCTCGACCTCACGCCAATGGGCATGAACGACAAGATGGTCATCGAGCAGAAGTTCAACGGCACAACGGGCGTGATGACGAACTCCATGCAGGGCAACCAGGAAGTCAGCGGCAACCAGCTCGACAACATGAAGTCCAACACGTTTCCGACGCCGCTGCTGAACTACAAAACGGCGGGCGGCAAGGCCGAGCTTCAGCCGCGCGAGACCCTCAACGGCAAGCCGGCGGTCGTCCTGCTCTACACGCCGAAGGCCGGGTCCGCGGTCCGCATGTATTTCGATCCCGAAACGTTCTTGCTGCTCCGCACGAAGATGACGGTGAACACACCGGAGATGGGGGACCTCGAGCAGATCCGCGACCTGTCCGATTATCGGACCGTCGGCGGCATCAAGTCGGCCTTCCAGTCGGTGAACACCAACGCCGCGCAGACCGTGACGCTGAAGCTCGAGAAGATCGAGTGGAACGTGGCGATCGACGACGCGGTGTTTTCGGCGAAGGCTCCCGCGCTCGCGCGCTAACGTTTCGGCGCGACGTAGTTCTTCCTGACGCGCGGCCGGACATCCGGCCGCGCGATCTTCACCTCAATCTTGTGTGTCTTCCCGTCCTGCGCCGGCGGGACGAATCCCAGCAGGTACTGCTGGTGCAATTCATCGACGATGCGCGCGAAAGTTGCGACGAGGTCGTCACGGCCGCGCAGCTCGATATAGCCGCCGCCCGTGTCGATGGCGAGGGTCCCGAGGCCGGGATCCGGCATCGTGGACGACATCACGCCGCCGATCGTCGTCGCGCCCGACTGCATCGCAGCGGCGAGAGACGCGTACACGCCCACACCGTAGATCATCACGTCGTCGCGCTGGGCCCGCTCGCGAATCTCGATCTGCGTCTGAAACTTCGCGCCGAAGAGGATCTTCTGGCCGCTCCTGAGCGGTCCCGTGTCCTTGCCATCGCTCAGCACCATCACGACGCGCCGGCCTTCGCTCACGTCCTTGAATTCGCCCATCGCGTGATCGACGGCCGCCCAGAGGGGTGTCTGAGTGTTCGGTTTGATGTCCGTCGGCAGCCAGGAGGCCAGCGCCGCGGGATCGCGGGTAAAGGAGGGGCTGATCCTGATGTCGTCGCCGAACGTACCGGCTCGAATCGCGTCGCCGGGCTGGAGGTGGCGGATCAATTCCTCCGCCGCCGCTCTGAGCAGGGTGAGCCGACCGATCATGCTGCCGCTGATATCGACGAGCGCTATCAGGCGCACTGGCTGTGGCGCGGTGTCGAACATCGTCAATGGCTGCGGCTTGCCGTTGTCGAAGATCTGAAAGTCCTCGCGCTTGAGATCCGTGACGAGCCGGCCGTCCTTGCCGATGGCCGTGACAAAGAGCGGCACGACATCGGACGTGCTGCGAAACGACTGTCCCTGCGGCGCCGGATTCTGGACGGCGACGAACGCGATAGCGGCAAGGCAGGTGAGTGTGCGAAGCATGTGACCCCCGGATAACGCAGGGGCAGGGCGGCACTACTGATCTACCACGGAAATCGGGGTCGGGTGTGATGGCGAATTGGAAATCACTCCCGACCCCGATTTCATTTGGGGGCGATGTAGGTCTTTCGCGCCTGGGAGGTGAGTTCGGGGCGCTTCAGCCGGATCTCGACGGCGTGTTCCTTGCCGTCGCGAGCGGGTGGGACGAAGCCGAGCATGTACTGGCGATGCAGCTCGTCGGCGATGCGGGTGAAGGTCGCGGCGAGGTCTTCCCGCGCGTTCAGCTCGACGTAGCCGCCGCCGGTGCCGAGCGCGAGACTGCCGAGCGTGGGATCGGGCGCCGGCGACTTCAGCACGTCCGCCAGACTGCGCACACCGCCGGGCGCCACAGGGCCGGGCGCGCTCCTGAGACCGATGCCGTAGAGCATCACATCTTCTTTCTGCGCGCGGTCCCGCAGGTTCGCCGGCGTGACGATCTTCTGGCCGATCTCGGGTCCGCTGTCCTTGCCGTCGCTCAGCACCACAACGACCCGCCGGCCCGACGTGGCGGTGCCGACGGCGGTGAGTGCCTCGTCGACCGCGCGCCAGAGCGGCGTCGGCGCGCTCGCGGGCACGGTGCGGGGCAGGCCTTTCATCAGTTCGGGCGCATCGCGCGTGAATGCCGGCGTGAAGGCGATGCGCTGGCCGAACGTGCCCAGCTTCATCACGTCGTCCTCGCGGAGCCGCTGGACAAGGGCCGCCGTGGCGCGCGCGAGTATCGGCAGGTTCTCCGACATGCTGCCGCTGACATCGAGCAGCGCGATGACGCTGATGGGCTGCGGTGCGCTGTCGAACAGCGCCACCGGCTGCGCCACGCCGTTGTCCAGGATCTGAAAGTCCTCGCGCGTGAGACCGGACACCAGTCTGCCTTCCTTGTCCGTCACGGTGACGAAGATCGGAACGATGTCGGAAGAGGAACGGAATGACTGGATGTGGGTAAAACCATTCCCACTGCCCAGCACCGTGGCACTGATGACCAACGCTACTGCAGTAATTCTCATCGGCTCGTGAATTGATCCTATGATGCCAAAGGATCCTTTGATGTCGAATTCGTTCCGCAACGTACAGACGGCGCCCACCGGAATCGAGGGTCTGGATGACATCCTTCAGGGAGGCTTGGCCAGAAACCGGCTGTTCCTGATCGAGGGCGTGCCTGGCTCGGGCAAGACCACGCTCGCGCTCCAGTTCCTGATGGCCCGCGCGGCCAAGGGCGAGAAGGTGCTCTACGTCACGCTCTCCGAAACAGAAGAGGAGTTGCGGGCGGTCGCCGCGTCTCACGACTGGACACTGGACGGCATCCAGGTTCGCGAGATGAGCGCGAGCGAATCCGACCTGGATCCGGACGAACAGAACACCATGTTCCATCCGTCCGAGCTCGAGCTCGCGGCGACTACGCGCCGTATCCTCGACGAGGTCACCGAGCTGGAGCCCGTGGCGGTGGTGTTCGATTCTCTTTCGGAGCTCCGCCTCCTCGCCGGGAGTGCGCTGCGGTATCGCCGGCAGATTCTCGCGCTCAAGCGATTCTTCTCGAAGCGCGACTGCACCGTCCTCCTGCTCGACGACATGACGGCCACCGATCACGACCTGCAGGTGCAGAGCATCGCGCACGGCGTCATCCTTCTCGAGCAGCTCAACCCTGAGTACGGATCGGAGCGCCGAAGGCTCCGAATCATGAAATACCGGGGCGTCAAGTTCCGTGGGGGGTACCACGACTACGCCATCCGCACGGGCGGTCTCGTGGTGTATCCGCGCCTCGTGGCGTCCGAGCACCGGGGGGTGGCCTCGCGAACGAAACTCGCGAGCGCGATCCCGGAGATGGACTTGCTGCTGGGCGGCGGCATCGAGGAAGGGACGAGCACGTTGATTGTCGGCGCGGCTGGGACAGGCAAGTCCACGCTGGCCGCGCAGTTTGCGACCGCGGCCGCGCAGCGCGGCGCCCAGACCGCGATGTTCCTGTTCGACGAGAGCCCGCAGACGCTGTTGAGCCGATGCGATCAACTGAGCATCGGCCTGTCCCAGGCCGTGGCGGACTCGACGGTGTCGATTCAGCAGATTGATCCGGCCGAGCTCACTCCGGGTGAGTTGAGTCACGCGATTTGCACCGCGGTCGAAGGGCGCGGCGTCAAGATCGTGATCATCGACAGCCTCAACGGATTCCTGAACGCGATGCCGGAAGAGCGCTTCCTCACCATTCAGCTGCACGAACTCCTGATGTATCTGGGCCATCGCGGCGTCGCCACCATCCTGATCGGCGCGCATCAGGGCCTGATCGGAGCGGCCATGAACACGCCGGTCGACGCGAGTTACCTGGCGGATGCCGTGATTCTTCTGAGGTATTTCGAGGCGAAGGGCCAAGTGCGCCAGGCCATCTCAGTCATGAAGAAGCGGGGCGGCCAGCACGAGCGGTCGATTCGCGAGTTCAGCCTCGGCCCTGACGGCATTCGCGTCGGCCGGGCGCTCAGCGAATTCCGCGGCATCCTGACGGGCGTCCCGATCTACGAGGGTCAATCGACCACGCCGTTCAGCCCTGAGAAACCGCGGTGAGCACTCCGCCGGTCCTGGTCGATTTGGATCGCCGCCTCCTCGTGCTGGCGCCGACCAGCCGGGACGCCGCCACCACGCAGTCCCTGCTCGCGCGCGCCCGCATTCCGGCTGAGATCTGCCGCGATTTCGACAACCTGCTGGAAGGTCTCGATCGCGGCGCCGGAGCGATTCTGCTGCCGGAGGAGTACGCCTCGCCTGCGCAGCGTGCGCGGCTGACCCAGACGCTGGCGAAGCAGCCGGCCTGGTCTGACCTGCCGATCCTGGTGCTCACGAGGCCGGGCGCGGATTCCGCTGAATCGGGTGATGCCGTGCGTACGCTCGGCAACGTGACGCTTCTCGAACGGCCGGTGCAGATGACGACGCTGCTCTCGGCGGTCAGGACGGCGCTGCGTGCGCGCGAGCGCCAGTACCAGATCCGCGAGCACCTCGAGCAGCGCGCTCGTGCCGAGGAGTCGCTCCGGCTTGCGGATCAACGCAAGGACGAGTTCCTGGCAACGCTCGGCCACGAGCTTCGTAATCCGCTCGCGCCCTTGCTATCCGGCCTGCACTTGTTGAAATCGGCAGCGGCCAAGGACCCGGTCATCGCTCGCGTGACGAACGTCATGGGGCGGCAGATCACCCATCTCGTGACCCTGGTCGACGACCTGCTCGAGGTCTCGCGCATTACACGCGGCGTGATCGGACTGCACTGTCAGCCACACGACGTGGCCTTCGTGGTGGAGTCGGCTGTCGACAACAGCAGGCCGACGATTGATGCGGCCGGCCACAACCTCATCGTCGAGATGCCGGACGCGCCCATCATCGTGTTCGGTGACGCGGTGCGATTGACCCAGGTATTTTCCAATCTGCTCACGAATGCGGCGAAGTACACGAATGCGGGCGGGGAAATCCGGCTGAGCGTGCGGCGCGACGGCGGTCAGGTGGAGGTGTCCGTCAAGGACAACGGCATCGGGATTCCGGCGGAGCACCTCGGATCCGTCTTCGACATGTTCATGCAGGTCGATCGCTCGAGCCGGCGCGCGCAGGGTGGGCTCGGAATCGGTCTCACGCTCGTGAACAGCCTGGTCGCGATGCACGGCGGCAGCGTTGCAGCGCGGAGCGCCGGTCCCGGCGCCGGCAGTGAGTTCATCGTCCGCTTGCCCGTGCTGGCCGATTCGCAGGCCCATGTGGCCGAGTCGCCACCCCCGGCGACCATTCCACCGCTGCGGATTCTCGTCGTGGATGACAACCGCGACGCCGCTGAAACGCTGGGCGCGTTGCTCGCGACGCTCGGCGGGACCATCTCACTCGTCCATAGCGGCCGCGAGGCCCTCGAGAAGGTCGAGGAGTTCCGTCCGGATGTCGTGCTGCTGGACATCGGCATGCCGGAGATGGACGGCTACGAAGTCGCGCGCCGCATTCGCGCGACACCGCAGGCCGACGTCCTCATCATCGCGCTCACCGGATGGGGCCAGGAGCAGGATTATCGTCAGTCGCGCGCCGCCGGCGTCGATCACCATCTGGTCAAGCCGCCGGACATGGAAAAACTGCGCGCGCTCCTCACCGCGGGCGTGGCGGTGAGGGCGCGGTCGTAGATCAGCGGCGCTTCCGGCTGCGGGTACGCGTTGCCGCCGCCTTTGCCCGCCGAAGCACCTTGGCGGTACGCCGGACGAGCTTGGCCTTTTTCACTCGGGCAGCCGCGCGTTTTGCTGTCTTGCGCAGGCGGCGCCCGGCTGCCGGCTTCCGTTTCCGCGTCGCGGCCGTCCGAACAGTCTTCGCCGATTCCTTGACCGCTCGGGCGACCGCGGTGATGCCGTCGCTCGCTGCTGCGGCGGTCTCTTTGAGCCTCTCCTGGCCTTCAGTGATCGCCTCTCGCGCCTCCTCAATCGGATGGGGATGATCGGCTTTCAAATGATCGATGGTGCCGGCGACACGCCCCAGCGCGCCTCCGATCACCTCGGCGGCCGCGATGATTCCGCTGTCGGTTTGTTTGGACTTCGCCACTGATCCTCCAGTTGAACGAAAGCGTAGATCGCAGCATAGCGCGATGACGATGACGAAGAAGCGTGTATCGCGACTGAAGGCTCCGCGGCCCGCTTCGAGCGCTGGTTTCGTGGTCCGCGTGTTAAACTGACTGGTCCTCGCGGCGCTTCGAGAGGCTCAGGGCAGGCCGGCGTAGCTCAGTTGGTAGAGCAGCTGATTCGTAATCAGCAGGTCCGCGGTTCAAGTCCGCGCGCCGGCTCCATTTGAAATCAATCACTTACGGCCATCCTTTGTGGTGGCCGTTTCGCTTTCGGATGCAGCTGGGATGCAGACGGCCGAGTCGTCGAGCTTGTCGACAGTGTCACGGTTGCTACCGGGAAACAGATGCCCGTAGATATCGACAGTCACCTTGATCGACGAATGTCCGAGCTGGTCTTTGACGTAGAGCGGGGCCACCCCCTGCGCGAGTAGCAGCGACGCGTAGGTGTGCCGCAAGTCGTGCAGGCGGATCTGTCGGAGCTTTGCCCTCGTCAGTGCCTTTTGAAAAACACGCCGACGTAGGTTGTCGCCATCGAGCGGTTTGCCTTCGGAGTTCGCGAACACCCACGGATTGAGTTCTTCCTTGCCACTGCGCAGCTTTTCGGCTTTCGCAGCAACCAATCGCCTTTCGAGTGTCTCAATCAACTGCTTCGACAAGTCGACGCGCCTACTGGTGCCGTTCTTTGGGGTAGTCAACCGGCCCGCGACGAGATTGCGCTGGATTCGAACAAATCCCTTCTTGAGATCGAAGTCGCCCCACTGGAGCGCAAGCAATTCGCCGAGCCTCATGCCAGTTCGTACGGCACAAAGAAAGAACGCGTAGTGCTCCGGCCAGTCGCTCTCGACCGCAGAGAGGAATCGCTGGACCTCGTCTTTCGAGAGTGGGGCTATCTCTCGTTTCGGCTCATCGCCTTGCCGAACGTGTCGCCCCATTCTCAACGCCGGATTCGCTGCAAGCAGTTCATCTTCGACGGCCTGAGACAAGACCGCGCTCAGGGTGCGCTGAACACCCTGCACGGAAGCGACCTTGAGCCCCTTGTCCCGGCAGGAAGCCACCAGCCGACGACAATCCGATCTTCCCAGCGAATGGATCGCCTGCGTGCCGATTATCGGAAAGGTGTGCAGCTCAAGATTGAAACGATAGAACCGATGGGTCGACGCCTTCCTCGTCGCCTCGCCGTCTTTCAACCACTTTCGTGCGTATGTCTCAAACGTGGTTGAGTCGGTCGCTGACAGATTGAACTCGCGGGAAAGAATCTGTTCCCGGATCTTTCGAGCCATTCGAAAAGCTGTTTCTCGATCTTTCCCGACTCGTGTTGATCTGCGACGTCCCTTATGCGCGATGAAGATCCACCACGCCTTCCGATGAAATCGAACCGTTACTCCCATCAGAGCCCCCTCATCACCTCAGAGACCAGAGCATCGATGTCGGAACGCGGAGCTTCTCGAAACTGCCGTGCCCACGCATCGAAGTCCGATCGGCGAACGAGCAACTTACCCCCTATTCGGAAGCAAGGGAGCGGGGTGTGGGAATTGTTAAGATAATCGCGAAGTTTCCGAACGCTCAGACCGGAATACGTACTCAGCGCTTTCAGCGGCAAGTAAGAGTCAGAGCGTGTCTGGAATTTTGTGTGTGGGGCTAGCATGAGGAGGCCCCATGACACGCAAAGCAAAGAAGCCGATTTGAGCGGCTCCCGCCCGTCGCTGACGAGATTCTGGACCAATTCGGCCCCGCCGTGGGGATGTCGATGG
>DATNEY010000045.1:0-41229 GCA_035606665.1 Vicinamibacterales bacterium
GTCGGGTACGTCGGGTACGTCGGGTACGTCGGGTACGTCGGGTACGTCGGGTACGTCGGGTACGTCGGGTACGTCGGGTACGAGGAACGAGCTATCGCCTGTCGACATTCTTCTAAAGAACAGTTGGAAAGCGCCAGTTCATTCCGCGTACCCGACGTACGAGACGTACCTGACGTACCCGACGTACGGATCTAGCGGATTCGTAGGTCTTGGATCTTCTTCTCACCTTCTCTCACAGTCACTTTGAACGCCGCTGGCGCGACTTGTTCGAGGAACGCCGGATCCTGCCAGCTGGCGGGATCCAGATCCGTGAGCGCGGCCATGAAGTACTCGCCAGGCGGTGGATCGGCGATCACGAATCGGCCGTCCGTCGCTGGCCGCGCTGAGAGACTGCGACGCGCGCCGATGCGCCAGTGCGCGCGATCCGCCGAGAAGATGACGACGTAGTAGTCGGAGAAGGGCTGGCCCGATGCGGACGCCAGCGTTCCGCTGAGCTCCGTTCTTCGGTCGGTTAGCGTGATGACGACGTTGGAGGTATTTACGCTGCCGTCGAGGAGCGTATCGAGCAGATCGCGCCCATCAGCCACCGCTGACCGAAGACGCCAGGTGGACGTCAGAGCCGCCGGAATCTGACACATCACGAGGTACTTCGCCGGGCCCAGTCCGATGATTCTGAAAGCTCCGTCGTCATTGAGATTCACCGGAGGAACAGCCACGAGCGCGTTACCGACGCGCGTCGAGCCCTGCTGCGAGAAGTAGCTGCCGCCGATCATGCCCGCCTGCATTCTGAACGCCGTCATGTCGTCCGGGAGCGGCGCCTTCTCGCGATCGAAGACGAGCTTGCCGGAGAAGGATCCGCCGACCTGCAGCAGCAGGTTCAAGCCTTTGATGTCCTGACCGCTGACGTTGATGTCCAGCGACGCGTAGACGAGCTCCGGTCCGCTCCCCATGTTCACGCCGGGTGGCGGTGATCCGCCGCTGAGGCCGACGGTGCCGCCACCCTGGGTGGTTGCGGGGCTTCCAAAAAGCGCCGGGGCCGCGTCCGTGGCGCCGCGGCGCGCGCGTGCGACGAGGTGGTAGCGGCCGGGCGCGAGATTGCCGTACTTGAACTCGCCCTTCTCGTTCGGCGGAGCGCTCGTGATGCCGAAGGTGCCGGTGCTGATGCGCGGACCCTCGGGCGTGATTGAAAGCTGCACGCTCGCTGGATTCGCGACGTCGCCACCAACAGTGCCTTCGATCGTCGAAGCGGGTACGAGTCCAACCTCGAAGTTGAGGCCCTCGCGTTCCTCGCCGGCGTTGATTCGAATGCGCGATGCGTCCGGGTACAGCGGCGTTCCTGGAAAGTAAATCGGCGAGTACGAAACCGGTGTGGCCGGTGGCAGCGGCGCCGGCGTCGAGGGCGCTGCCGTCGATCGATTCTGGCGCTGGGCGAGCGACGCCAGCAGCGCGTCCATTTCCTGCTGCGCTCGCGCGCCGATTTCGCCGGTCCCAGACGGACTCGGTGTCGCGCCGACGACGTATTCGCCAGGCATGACGCCATAGATGCGATAGTTGCCGCGATCGTCGGTCGTCGCGGTCTCCGGCGTGACGGGCTGGTTCTGGCTCACGGGACGCGTGTCGATGGCGGCAACGACGACGCCGGCGAGCGGCTGTCCGTTCTTGTCGCGGAGCGTCCCCGCGAGCACGGCGCCCTTGAACAGCGTCAGCGTGACAGCGCGCTTCTCGCCGGCTGCGAGCGCGACTCTCGAGCCTGCGCGTCCTGGTCTCGTCGATCCGAATTCGGTGCCGAGGTACGCGGCTTTCCTTGCAGTCACCGAGAAGCTGCCCGCCGGCAGTTTCCCAAACACAAACCGGCCGGCATCGTCTGTCATCACGCTGCGCGTGGGAACCGCGTCACCAGTCAGGTTCACGACAACGCGCCGGATTGGCTTTGGCTGCGACTCGGCGCTCATGACGACGCCGGAGATTTCTCCTGTACCGGCAGGAATCGCGGCCGTGTCGCGCTGCTGGGCGAGCAGCGTGAGGGGAACCAGGCAGGCCAAGCAGATAACTGCCGGAATGAGCCAGCGGCCAACTTCGAACTTCGCACTTCGAACTTCGCA
Organism: Vicinamibacterales bacterium; assembly: GCA_035606665.1. Classification (GTDB taxonomy): domain Bacteria; phylum Acidobacteriota; class Vicinamibacteria; order Vicinamibacterales; family SCN-69-37; genus DASUGC01. Next base: position 2,103 of record DATNEY010000045.1, read on the forward strand.
CTTCATCTGATGTTCACCACCGTCAGATCCTGGCTCGAGCGCGTGGCCCATGTGAGCGTGATTCTGCTCGCGGAGCGCTCGAGTCGCGTAAGGAAGTCGGTTTCGCGCCAGACCGGCAGCAGCGACCGGTCGATCGCCGCAATGAGATAGTCGCCGGCGGGAAGAGTCGCGAATCGGTACGTGCCTGTGTTCGAGACGGTCGCGTACTTCATGCGGCTCGGATTGAGTCCTGTATTGCGCCAGCCCGCGCGATCCGCCGGGAACGCCACGACCATGGCCGTTTCGGCGGTGTTGTCGCCTGAAGTCGTGCCACGGACCGTTCCTGTCAGCTCCGGCAGCGCGTTCGTGACGGTTACCGTGATGCCGCTGAAGTCCGCGTCCGTGGTGGAGTCGAACGGAACGTTCGTGTAGTCGCGGCCGTGCCAGTTGATCGACTTCACCTGCCACTGTGCGAAGGCACTGAGGCGCAGAAAATAGACACCGGGCTTGACAGCAGGAATCGTGAACGATTCCGTGCCGCCCTGTTCCTGGAAGGAGCTCTGCGGCATGCCGAGCGCAATCTCGCCGGCGGCCGGATCGAGCCGCATCGGGAATCTCGAAGGCGGTTTCTCGTTCGGCTTCGATGGATCGGACTCGATGACGATCTTTCCTGAAAACGTCGCGTGGGCGCGGAGGCGCAGGACGATGTTGTTGACGTCCGAGGCGCCGACGCTGACGGTCATGCGGCCGGAGTACTCGGCCGCACCGCTGCGGTACGTCGTGTCAGCGATCGTCAGTCCGGGAATCAGATCGATCGAGTTCGATGACATGCCGGAGCCCTGGGCCGGCGGTGGCATCGGGAAGCGAGGGCCGCGCATCTGGCTGATGCCAGACCCGGTCGTTGAGAGCTCCGTCACCTTTACCGGCGCATCGAGCGTGTACGTGCCCGCCGGCACATTCATAAAGGTGAACCTGCCGTCGCCGGAGACGAGCGCCGTTGCAGCTTCGGAGCCGAGGCCGGCATTCTCGAGCCCCGCCGGCAGCAGCCGAAGCGTCAGTGATTTCATCGCGTCGGCTGGTCCCTCGACAGTGCCCGACACACGCACGGCCGGTGCGGGCGTGAGCGTCAGATCGATGCCGGTCCGCTCATCCCCATACTTCAGATCGATCAAGCTGGCGACCGCCAGCGTGGATGCGGACGGGTGAAAGACGATGGGGTACGACATCGGCCGTCCGTTCTGCGGCGGAGGCGGCAGCGGATACCGGTTCAGGACGAGACGATTCGAGTCGTCGATGTCCACGACTCCCTCAGCCAGATTGCCGGGATTGAAGGAGATCTTCGTGGACCATGGCACGGACGCCTGCACAGACGGCACCTGCACCGCGTAGCGTCCGGGCGCGAGGCCGGGAATGCGGTACTCGCCGCGATCGTTCGTCACCGTGATCGGGCCGGCCACCATGTCGTCGCGCCCCTGGATCCGGAATCGCGACAGTACCCGGACGAATACACCCACGACGGGGTCACCCGATTCGTCACGGACGACACCGGAGATCGAGCCGGGACGCCAGATCGAGACGCGGAGACCGCCGACCCAGTCGTCTTTCTTCAAAGCGACGGGACGGAGCGGATCGGAGGGCGAGTGATCGCGGCCGTAGCCGCCATCCAGGAATCCGAACTTGGAGACCGCGATCGTGAATATGCCGTCGCCCGGGATTTCGATGAACGCGAAACGCCCACGATCGTCCGTGACCTGTCGCGTCTGGGCGATGGGTGCGGTACGGCCAGGCTCGGTTGTCGAGAGAAACACCAGCGCGCCCGAGACGGGCTGGCCCGAGGTGCCGTCGATCACGGTGCCCGTGATTGCGCCGCTGCCTGTGGGCGGTTGCTGCGGGATCTGCTGCTGGGCCAGGGCCACTGGCCCAGCCAGTCCGATGATCGCAACGAGCCCGGCGAGGGCGAACGAACGCACGTGTCCTGTCATGAGAATCCCCGCCAGAATAAGACACCGCCGGCGGCGATCCGTGCCACACGAGCGGGGTCTGACCCCGTTTTCCAGGGGCCTGCCCCCGCTCGGATCTATGCCTTCGGCGTAAACACCGAGAACGCCGCGCCCTGCGGATCCACAACCACCGCGAATCGTCCCGTGCCGGGAATGTCCTGCGGCTCGACGTGCACCTGGGCGCCCAGCGACTTGGCTGTTCCGACGCACGCGTCCACGTCGGCGACCATGAAGTACGGGAGCCAGAAGGAGGGTACGTGCGGGGGCAGGTGCGGCGGCTTCGGCATCATGCCGACGCTCGGGCCAGCGGCGCCCTGCACCGTGAACTCCGTGTACTGCATCGGCGATTCTGTCGCGTGCTTCGCTGTCCAGCCGAGCAGCGCCGTATAGAAGGTCTCAGCAGCGCTCGGGTCGTTGGTCGTGAGTTCCGTCCAGACGAGGGTGTTCGGCTCGCCGAGAATCTTCGCGCCGATGCTGCGGTTGCCCTGCCAGATCTGGAACACCGCGCCGGCCGGATCCCGCAGCACCGCCATGCGGCCGGCGTCCATCACGTCGAACGGCTGCGCGAGCACCGTGCCGCCGAGTGCCGCGGCTTTCTTCGCCGACTCATCGACGTTCTCCACGGTGATGTACGAGTTCCAGTGGGGCGGCATTCCCATCGCCCGCTCGTCCTCGCGCATCGTGTAGCCCGCGCCGACTTCGAGCCCGCGCAGTTTGAAGAGTGTGTACATGTCGTCCGGACCGATGGGCTGGTCGTCAGCGCTCCAGCCGAACAGCGCGCAATAGAAAGCGACGGCGCTTTTCTGGTCCGTGGTCGCGAGTTCGGGCCACGAGAACGTGCCCGGCAGGTGTCTGGTGAATTCAGGCATGGGAAGACAGTCTAAACGACGCTCGTGAGTCCCTTCCTTTTTCATCCGGTTTCACGAATGTGGGGGCACTGCTTGAGAGGGTATTGTCCATGCCATTTCACGATCGGCAAACCAACTCGCGACGCCGTCTTCTGATGCAGGTGATTAAGCTGGCGGCCTTCGTGGCCGCCTGCGTCAGTGGCCATCTGATGCTGTCGCCTGTCCTCGGCTGGCACGGTCTGCCCGGCTGGCGCGGACCGGCCGGGTGTCTGCTCGTGGCGCTCTTCCTGTGGAAGACGCACGAGCTGGCTGAGCGCTTGATCGGCAGACGCCGTTCGGTCCGCGGACCGAGCGCGGGGTCATAGCAGGTAAATCCACATTCTTCAATTAAGTCAGATTCCAGCGCGGAGCCGGGAATCAGTGAGGGGACCGGCATGAGGCCGGGTCCCAAAGTCAGACGGGGTGAAGAATCATGGCCAACTTCTTCGGGTTCAAGCGGTCGTTCAACGTGTTCGCGGCGACATTCGTGTTCTTCGTGTTCGTGTTCGGCTTCGCCTCGGGCATCGCGTTCCGCGCGTTCCTGTTCTAAGGAAACGAGGTCGGCCTGGCGGGCGTAGGCATGGAGAGTTCCACCACAACAACTGCGGCAATACCCACGCAGGCGGACCGGAGGTTCCCGCAGCAAGTCTTCGGAGATCGTAGCGATCTGGATCGGCTTGGAACACGCGTAGCGAGAGTTTGGGGGGGAAATGAAGAGGCGCAGCGCCGACGACACTCCGCCCCCGCCGGGACATTCCGTCGATCACCTCCCGGATCCGCGGTCCAAGGCCAGAAAGATGATTACGCCGGAGCAGCAGGAGGCGCTGAAGCAGCGCCGAGACGATGCCTTGCGTGACGTGCGGTACGGCTTGGGGCTGTTGATGCGGGAGGCAGAACAGGGAGATGTCGGGCGTGGGCGTCCGGCAAAGAAGAGGCGGCTGTTCGACACTCTGGACGTTTTGCACGACACGCGTCAGGAGTTCGAGCAGCTGCTTCGAAGCGGTGTGAGCGATCGCACCGACGAATTCAGACAAGCCCGTCTGGCCATTGAGCTCCGGCGGGATCGGAAGCTTGCAGAGTTGTTCCCTCAGGTGAAGCGCGAGGACGTCGTTGCCGTGACAGGACGGCTCCTCGAGAAATACCTGAGCCGGTTGAGGGCCGCAGGCGGCGATTGTCAGGCCAGGTATCGAAGATGGGCGCCGATCATTGCGAATGTGGTGGCGCTCATCGACGGCTGGCTCATCGCCCGGGACGCGGACGGCTCGACAAAAGACAGCGGGGATGCGGCGAAACGGACCAGAATCCGTTTGATTCAGGTCCGATTGCCTGGAGTACGCAGGCGTCGAACGGCGAATGACGTGAGCCCTGAGGAACTGCTCCTCATGCTCTTCGCGCGCGTGCGGCCTGCATCGGATGCGGAACCAAAATGAAGGGAGCGAGTCATGAAAGCTCGACGAGGAGTACGGCGTTCAGGGTTTCACCGGTGGCGAAGCGGCAAGTAGCACTGCCGCTATCGTCACCGGCACAGAAGCAAAAGAGCGGGAAACCGGTTCGGGGGCACCGGGCGCCCTTACGGCGGGTGGACGATCCGTTCGTGGGGGCGCTTTTCGACTTCGAGAATCCCCTGATTAACGCCGTCTGGGCGATCTCGGCAATTGATCGCGCGCGGCCGAAGGGGACTCGACGGCAAGGGTCTCGTAAGAAATAGCAGGCACACGGCGGCCGGCCAGCGCACTGGCCGGCCGCCGCGACGCGATCGGATCGACAGTCGACGACAGCTCGAAGCGTTCCTGCGTTTGAGGCAGGAGCAAGCAGACGATTCAGGCTAAGACCTCTGTTCACGGGCTCCAGTGATATTTTGATGCTCCTGAACCCGCAGCGGCGGAGGAATTGATGATGATCGACGCAATTGAAACTCTGAGGCGGACGGCACTGGCCGATATCGAGGCCGCCGCTTCGCCCGACGACCTCGAGCAGGTGCGCGTCGGTCTGCTCGGACGCAGCGGGCGAATCACCGAGATCCTGAAATCCCTCGGCGGTCTGCCCGCCGATCAGCGAAAGTCCGTCGGCGCCGTCGTCAACGCACTCAAGACCGCCGCCGCCGCGAAGATCGAAGAAAGGAAGGCGGCACTCCTCGCAGTCTCGTCCGTCCTCGCGCAGCCGCTCGACGTCACGGTCCCTGGCACGGCGCCCATCGACGGCGGCCTGCACCCGACGATTCAAATGATGTACGACCTCAACGACGCATTCGCGGCGTTGAACTTCGAGATCTTCGAGGGCCCCGAAATCACGAGCGAGCTGTACGAGTTCGATCACATGAACTTTCCGCCGGACCATCCGGCACGCGAGAGCATGGACAGCTACTGGCTTGCCGGCCGCGACGACAAACGCGGACCCGAGCGCCTGTGCGTTCGCCCTCATCTGACGGGAGCCAGCGTCCGCTACATGCAGCGGCAAAAGCCGCCGTTCAGATTCGCGTATCCGGGCCGGGTCTTCCGTAACGAAACGACTGACGCCCGGCACGAGCGGGCCTTCTTCCAGTACGAAGCCCTCATTGTCGAGAAGAATCTGCCGTTCAGCGCGGGCCAGCTGCTTATCCGCACGGTGCTCGACACGGTGTTCGGCCGGCCCGTGAAGACACGCATGCGCGCGGGCTTCTTTCCGTTCGTCGAGCCCGGCTTCGAGATCGACATGCAGTGCCAGGTGTGCCTGGGAGAAGGCTGCTCGCTCTGCAAGCACATCGGCTGGCTCGAGATCATGCCGGGCGGCATGCCGCACCCCAACGTCTTCCGCGCCGGGAACATCGATCCCGACGAATGGATGGGCTTCTACATCAACGTCGGCCTCGATCGGCTCGTCATGATGCGCTATGGGATCGATGACGTCCGTCTGTTCCATAGCAGCGACGTCCGCTTCCTCTCGCAGTTCAGGTAGAAGCCATGAAGATCTCGCTGGAATGGATTGGTGACTATGTGGATCTGCCGGCTGACAGGACGCCGGCGGAAATGGCGCACGACCTCACGATGACGACGGTCGAGGTGGAGGGGGTCGAGCGGCTCGACGAAGAGCTCGGCAGCCTCGTGGCCGGCAAGGTCACGCGGCGTGATGGACTGCAGATCACGCTCGACGTCGGTTCCGCGGGGATGCCGGTCACCGTCTCGGCCCGGGAACCGATTGCCGACGGCGCGATGGTGGCGGTATCGCTGGCGCCGGAAGCCAGACTCGTGGCGCCGGCGGACATTGGGCTTGCGGAATTGCTGGCGGGCCAGTCTGCCCGCGCCCCTCTATCCCTGGCCGGGTTCGACTGCAAACCAGGCGACTCCGTCGCACCGCTGTTGGGTTGGACGGACGTCGTTTTCGAGATCGACAACAAGTCGGTGACCCACAGGCCCGACCTGTGGGGACACTACGGCCTCGCGCGGGAGCTGGGGGCCATCTATCGGCGGCCGCTGAAACCGCTCGGCGGAAGTCCGCGCAACATACCGCCGGGCACGCTGTTCGGTGAGCTCGATCCTGTGGTCTGCCGCCGCTTCACAGCCGCCATGATTGGCGGCATCACGCCCGGCGAGGCGCCGTTATGGATGCGCAGCCGGCTCTGGCGCGTGGGCCAGCGGCCCCGGAACTTCTTTGCCGACCTCACCAACTACGTGATGCTGGCAACGGGGCAGCCCTGTCACGCGTACGATGCGGCGAAACTGTCGCTGCCGCTGTCGGTCCGGCGTGCGGCATCCGGCGAGAAGTTCGACTCGCTCGACGGTACGACCAGCGTGCTCACGCAGTCGGACTTCGTCGTGGCTGATACGCAGGGCGCCGTGGCGCTTGCCGGGGTTATCGGCGGCGCGGGCTCTGCAATCAGCCAGTCGACTGAGAACGTCCTGCTCGAGATGGCCTCGTTCGATCCCGTCATCGTTCGCAAGATGGCCGCCTCAACCGGTCTTCGAACAGAAACCTCCTCGAGGTTCGAAAAGGGCATCGCGACCCAGCGGATCGACGAGACCCGCAGACTGCTCTTCGACATCGTCCAGCAGGTGCATCCCACGGCGACGTTCACGGCGGACGACGATAGGCACATCAAAGACACGGTACCGGGCGTCATCAGGGCTGACGCCGACTATCTGTGCGGGCGGATCGGGAAAGACCTCTCCGTGGCCGAGCTCAGCGAGCCGCTCGAACGCCTTGGGTTCAAGGTCAAGGCCCACGACCGGACGCTGACCGTCGATGTCCCCGACTGGCGGAGTACCGGCGACGTGTCCGGCCCGCACGATCTCGTTGAAGAAATCGCGCGCCTCCATGGCTATGAGAACTTCGCGTTCCAACCGCCGGTGGTGCGGCTCCACCGGACGGTTCGCGATTACGCGGCTGGCACAGAGCGAAGGATCAAGGAGTTCCTGGCGTTCACTTGCGGTCTGCAGGAAGTCGTCAACTACCCGTGGATCGAGGATCGTTACGTCAACGCCGGCGGCAATCCGGCGCTGGGCGAGCCGCTGCGCTTGAGCGCGCCACCCGCGCCCGATCAGTCCACACTGCGAACGTCGTTGATTCCCGGCCTGCTCAAGGCCGTCGCGATTAACCTGGGCTGGAGTGCCGACGTCAGGGTTTTCGAGGCCGGTGTGCTGTACACCGCTGCCGGCTTTGCGCCCCTCGACGACAATCGCGAACGGCTGCCGGCCCAGCGGCGGGCAGTGGCCGCGGCGCTGGCCGGTTCCGACCCAACGGCGCTGTTCCGGGAGGCCAAGGGCATCGTCGAAGCGCTCGGTCGCCGCGCGCATGTTGAGGCGGTCCGGGTCGAGCCGATCGGGACTGCGTCCGGTGAGGCTGCGCCATGGGCGGACGTCTCCGCCACGGCTCTGATCACGAGCGGCGCCGCATCCGTCGGTTCGCTCGGTCTCCTGAACGGCCGCGCGTCGAGGGAAGCGGGTGTCAAGCGCGGCTATGTCGCGCTCTTCGAGATCGACCTCGATCGTCTCAAGCCGCTCGCATCTCGTTCAAACACGTTCAAGCGGCTGCCAGTGGTTCCACCGTTCGACATCGACGTCACGCTTGTCTACCCGGACGCCGTGACGTGGGAGACGATCGCCCGCATGGTGGTGGATGTCGATCCCCTGATTGCCGAAGTGCAGTTCGTGAATGAGTACCGTGGCGACAAGATTCCCAAAGGACACCGCTCGCTTTCGCTACGCGCCCGCCTGCAGGCCGATCGGACGCTGACAGGCGAGGAGGCGAGCGCCGTTAGCGCCGCCATCATGGCGGCGGCGCAGGAGACATTCGGGGCGCAGAGCAGATAGATCGCGACCGAGGACTAGTCTGGCGAGAAGTGCCGAGGTAGCTCAGTTGGTAGAGCACGTGACTGAAAATCACGGGGTCGCCAGTTCGATTCTGGCCCTCGGCACCATCCATCTGTAGATCGCACCTCGCTCATCCCCGGTTTGACACTCCCACCCCCTGCCGGGGTTCATATAGCCAGACGCGCGTGAACGCTGAAACGCTTTTTGCCCTGCATCGTCAGGGCGTCTTCCGGTACCTGAACCGGGTGGTCGGACGGGCGGAAACCGCTCACGACCTCACGCAAGAGGTGTTTCTACGGGTGTCGCGGGCCGTCGTACCGGACGCCGACGCGTCCGGGCATCGGGCATGGGTGTTCCGCATCGCGCGCAATCTGGTTCTGAACCATCTGCGCGACGGACACCGGCACGGGCGAGTCGTCGAGCTCGTCGACACGCACGTCGTCTCACCCGCGACACAGGAAGTTGGTGTGGCCGTGCGTCAGGCGCTCGCCGCGCTCGCGGATCTCGATCGTGACGTGTTCCTGCTGCGCGAGTCGGCGGGCCTGAGCTACGAAGAAATCGCGGTGGCGTGCGATCTGAGCGTGGAAGCGGTACGCGGACGGCTGAGACGGGCGCGCGAGGAATTGCGCGAAGCGCTCGGGACGGAACTCGCGGCGGCGCGTCGCGGCACTGTCAGCATGCGCGGCCGGTGGAGAGACGGAGACGACCAATGACAGATCGGTTCGACATTGTCGCAGCCTTCGCAGACGGAGAGTCCGTGGCTGCGGCAGATCTCAGCACCGCGCTCGCGCACGAAGATGCGCGCGCGTATCTGATTGATGTTCTTGCACTTCGGGGACTCGCCACGGGTGCGGCGCCGGTGACACGGGCTTCCTCCGGGTCATCGATTTCAGTCGCGCGACGAGGCTGGTCCGCATTGAGCCTCGTCGCCGCGGCGGCGCTGGTCATCGTTGGAGTCGCATCAGGATTCGCGATCGGCCGCAACACCAGCCAAGCCGCGCTGCCTGCGCCGCAGGACGGCGCTGCGACAGTCAACCACACGGCCGGGCCGGCGGCGCCGGCGCCGACGCATGTGATCCGGATCGAAAACGGCGTCACCTGGAACGAACGCGCGGGAGGAAACTGACAATGCGAATCGCAATGATCGGCCTGGCAGCACTGCTGCTTCAGGGAACACAGGAACAACCAGGTCGCGCGCCGCTCATGCTCGAGATCGCCGCGCGCGGCTACCTCTCCGGCGGTCGCGCAGGCTCACTCGCGGGAGACGCCGCCATCGACCGCCTCGAGAGCTACGTGTGGGTGGATCAGACACTGTGCTCGATGGGCGCCGGCAACAACGCTCCACCGAATATACCGTGGTCCGGCTGGCACTTCACCGGCAGCGTCGTTTCACGAACGGCAGACGAGCTCGTCGTGAATGTCGAATGGCAGCGCATCTGGGAAGCGGGCCGGCGGATGAACGGCAATCAGCAGAATCGATCGATCAGGATCCGCGCCGGCGAGCGCGTCGAGCTCGATCGACTCGAGCCCGGAAGCGCGGGCCGCTGCAACATGGTTGAAGCGAGACTCGAAGCGTCCGTGATGGCCCGCGCGCCTTACCTGATGGGCGTCGCTGGCGGAGTCGCCGCTGGCGTACCCGGCGGCGTCGGCACCGTCGGTACTGTCGGTACCGTCACCCGCGGTGGACGCGGAGGTGGTGTGGGCCGCGGCGGCGTCGCAACGACAGGAACGATGGCATCGTCCGGCAGCGGGACAGGCACCGGGTCGGGCAGCAGCGGGACGGGCACGACAAGCGCGACGATCGCAGTCGCACGTGGTGGCCGCGGCGGCGTCGCTCGTGGTGGAGCCGCTGGTGGTGTCGGAGCAGGTGCAACCACTGCGACCGCTCGAGGTGGTGTCGCAGCAGGCGCGAGCAGAGGCGTCGCGACTGGAGTTCAAGGCGGTGGCGGCGTCCAGGGGAGCGGCGCTCAAGCCGCGGCGGCAGCAGGCGTTCAGGGCGGTGGCGGACGCGGCGGCCGCGCCGGAGTGCAAGGCCAGGCGACAACGGCCACAGGGCGCCCGGGTCTGATTCTGATGGAACGCGGTGAGCGCCTGTCGTTCGGCGAACGGTACGAGGCCGAAGTCTGGCTCGTGCATAAGACGCCGGATGGCAAGGAAACCGTGCAACAGCAGACGGTCCGCTTCGGCGGCGCCAGCAAACCGTTCACATTCCCGCCAATCGAGGTGGGCCCAAGCGGGAGCCCGATCACAATCGACATCTCGGGCAGCGTTCAGACTTTGAGCTCCACCGGTCAGCGGTACGGACTCACTCCCGGTTACTCGAGTCGTTTGATCGCGATGGCTGGGCAGGCAGGTGGTAGGGGAGTAGGACGGGGTGCGAGTGCTGGAGGCGGATCGGGCTCAGGGGCGGCGACAACCTCTTCCGTCGCGACGCCGGCCGAATCAGCACCGCAGCTGTTCGGCGTCTCGATATCGCGGCGCGCTCGACGCGCAACTCCGTTCATCGACACGCGCGGCGCCACGGACATCTCGCTCCAGACGCCGAAACCGGACGATGTGCTGTCCTTCGAGTTGCCGGCCCTGCAGAAATCCACCGAGGATCTGCTCAAAGGGCATACCTTCTCGATCAGGCTGAGGGTGACACCGGTCAAATAATCCAGATGGTGACTGTCACGCTCGCGCGGATGTCGATCTCGCCGGGCGTGATAGGAGTCTCGGGCCAACTGGCTGCAGTTCTGCCTCCGAGATGTGCACCCCACCCTCGCGCCTTGACCCCCGCGGCAGCCAGCCGATATGCTGGCCACTCGATGTTTGCCACCTTCGCACTGAACGCGCGAGCGCGCGATTTGAAGTCGACGCGGATGCAGAAGCCGGTCCCGCGAAAGCGGGCTGAATCTGCACGGGCGGCATCGCACATCACCAGCTAGCAATCGCTGCACGCTGGTAGAGTTCACCCGCCCTGCATCGCGCACGGCGGGTTTTTTGTTTTTGGGCGAGGGTCATGGGGATTCCTGTAGGCATCCTGGGCGCAACCGGGATGGTCGGTCAGCAGTTCATCGCACGGTTGGCGAGCCATCCGTGGTTCGAAATCGCATGGCTCGCGGCGAGCGAGCGGTCCGAGGGCAAACAGTATGCGGAGGCCGCGCCCTGGCGGCTGGCGACGCCGATGCCGCAAAATGTCGCCAACAAGACAGTTGAAGCCTGCGTCCCCGGCCGCGGCCCGACGATCGTTTTCTCAGCGCTCGACGCGAAGGCCGCCGACGTCCTCGAGAGCCAGTTCGCTGCCGCCGGGCACGTCGTACTCAGCAATGCGCGTACATTCCGGATGGATCCGCTCGTCCCGCTCCTCATCCCCGAGGTCAACGCGGATCACCTCAGCCTTCTCGCCGAACAGCGCCAGAAAAAAAGCTGGAACGGCGCGATCGTGACCAACCCGAACTGCGCCACGGTCGTCCTTGCCATGGCGCTCGCGCCGCTGCGGCAGTACGGTATCCGCCGCGTTTCGGTGACGACGATGCAGGCGGTGTCGGGGGCGGGATATCCGGGAGTGGCGTCACTCGACATTCTCGGCAACATCGTGCCGTTCATCGGCGGCGGGGAAGAGGAGAAAATCGAAACCGAGACGAACAAGATCCTGGGTGGTGACGGCGGCCGTGCGCCTCTTGGCGCAATCATCAGCGCCCAGGTGAATCGCGTGCCGGTCGTCGATGGCCATTCGATGACGGTGTCCGTGGAACTGGCGTCGCGGCCCTCGCCTGAGGAAGTTGTCGAAGCGATGCGCGGCTTCCGCGGCCGGCCGCAGGAGCTGCAGTTGCCTTCCGCGCCGGATCCGGCGATCGTGCTCATGTCCGAGAACAATCGCCCGCAACCGCGACTCGATGTGGATCTCGGCAACGGCATGGCGGTGTCCGTCGGCCGGGTGCGGGCCTGCCCCGTACTCACGCACAAGTTCGTGGCCCTCGGTCACAACACGATTCGCGGCGCGGCGGGCGCATCCGTGCTCAATGCAGAGTTGATGCACGCGCAGGAGCTTTTGTGAGCGAGCGAGTGGCAGCGAGCGAGCCGCGCGAACGGCGCGGGGCTTCAAGGGTCCCCGCAAGTGAGCGCGTAAGGGGGGCCGGCGGGGACGAAGTCCCCCCGTCTGAAGAATGATTGTCTGCAAGTTCGGCGGTACGTCCGTTATCGATCGCGCTGCCATCGAGCGGCTGATCGCGATCATTCGTGCGGCTCGTCAGGCGGCGATCCAGCCCGAGAGCACCGATTGGCGCGGACCGGTCGTGGTCGTGTCGGCGCTGGGCGGTGCGACGGACCGGTTTCTCGGTGTCGCGGCCGAAGCAGGCGCTGGTGACATCGACGGCGCCATCCACAATGTTGGAGCCCTGCGAGCGCGGCACCATGAGGTCGCCGGTGTGGTGACGAATGCCACCGAGCGCACCGCCGTGGATGCGTTCATCGACGCGGAGTTCGACAGCCTCGAGCGGGTCATCGGCGCACTCGGCGTGCTGCGTGAAGTCACGCCGCGCTGGCTCGATGCGATCGCCGCCACCGGTGAGATCGTCAGCAGCCGCATCGTCTCGTCCGCGCTGACGTCGCACGGACTGTCCGCGTCCTGGGTCGACGCTCGCAAGGCCATCGTTACGTCGGGCGATCACACTTCCGCGGCTGTGTTGTGGCCAGAGACGACGAAGGCGCTGCAGAAGACGATAGATCCCGAACTTGCGGCACGGCGGATTCCGGTGATGGGCGGGTTCGTCGGATCGACGAAGGCCGGCATCACGACCACGCTGGGCCGCGGCGGTTCGGACTACTCGGCGTCGATCGTCGGCGCGTGCCTCGGCGCGTCGGAAATCCAGATCTGGACGGACGTGGATGGCATGCTGACGGCCGACCCGCGCATCATCAGGGATGTGCGCGTGGTGCCGCACCTCTCGTTCTCGGAGGCGTCCGAGCTCGCGTACTTCGGCGCCAAGGTGCTGCACCCCGCCACCATCCAGCCAGCCGTCGCGCGCAACATTCCCGTGCGAATTCTCAATTCACGGAGGCCAGAAGATCCGGTCGGCACGTTGATCACCGCCGAACGGCCCGCCGCCAGTGGGCCGCTCACCGCCGTCGCGTCCAAGAAGAACGTCACCGTCGTCGACATCTCCTCGACGCGCATGCTGATGGCGCACGGTTTTCTCCGCCGCATCTTCGAGGTATTCGAGCAGTTCAAGACATCCATCGACGTCGTCACGACCTCTGAGGTCAGTGTGTCCGTCACGATCGACGACGCCCGCCATGTGCCGGAGATCATGGCGGCGCTCAAGGACGTCGCCGATGTCACGCGCGAGGACGGCATGGCCGTCCTGTGCGCGGTCGGCGACGGTTTGCGCGATGATCCGGCGTTCGTCGGTAAGCTTCTGGAGGCCCTGGAGGGAGTGCCGGTGAGGATGCTCTCGCAGGCCGCGGCGCGCCGTAACATCACGATGGTGATGGCCGAGCAGGACCTGGAGCCCGCGTTGATCAGAGTGCACAAGAGATTCTTCACATGTCCTTGATCTTGATCGGCCACGGCCGGATGGGCCGCCTTGTCGAGCAGTATGCCGTGGCGCACGGCTTCACGGTGGCGGGCATCGTTACCGAGGAGACGGGGCCCGGCCTGCTCGAGTCACGGGAGTTGAAGGGTGTCGAAGCCGTCATAGATTTTTCCGTGGGCACGGCGGTGAAGGCGAACCTCGAGCGGATCGCCGCCCGCGGCTGGAACACCGTGATCGGCACGACCGGCTGGCAGGCGGATGAAGACGAGTGTCGAGCATTGGTCGAACGGGCCGGCATTGGTGTGATTGCGTCGGCCAATTTTTCGATGGGCATGAACGTCTTCCGCCGGATCGCCGAAGACGCCGCGAAGCGGTTCGCAGCGATGCCCGAGGTTGGTGCGTGGATCCACGAGACGCACCACATCAGGAAGAAGGATGCACCGTCCGGCACGGCGCTGATGCTGCAGAAGGCAATGGAAGGCGCCGGCTACGCGCGAAAAATCGACATGTCGTCAACGCGCGCCGGCTTCGTTCCCGGAACCCACGAGATCGGCTTCGATGCGGCGACGGAGACCGTTACGCTCACACACACGGTCCGCGACCGCGCCGTCTTCGCTCACGGCGCGCTCGAAGCCGCGAGGTGGATCACGGGCCGCCGCGGCTGGCACACGATGGACGACCTCATTAATGATTGGTAGCGAACTGTAGGCCGGGGCTGTAGCCCCGGCGCTTTGGGCGGCCCTAAAAGACCGCCCTACGTTTTGAGGAGAACTCATGAGATCAACGTTTACGGGAGTCGGTACCGCGCTCGTGACGCCGTTCACCACGAGCGGCGCGCTTGATGAAGCCGGGGTGCGGAAGCTGGCGCGGCGCCAGGTGGATGCGGGCATTCACTTCCTCGTGCCGTGCGGGACGACCGGCGAGACGCCGACCCTCAGCGCCGCCGAGCGCCGCCGTATCGTCGAGATCTGTGTCGAGGAAACGGAGGGCCGCGCGCTCGTGCTGGCAGGCGCCGGCGGCTACGACACCAACGAAGTGATCCACGCGGCGGCGGAGATGCAGAAGGCCGGCGCGCACGGATTGCTTTCGGTCACGCCGTACTACAACCGGCCGACGCCGGAGGGCTTGTACGAGCACTACAAGGCCATCGCCGGCAGCACGCCGCTGCCGATCATTGTCTACAACGTCCCGGGCCGCACCGGGTGCAACGTCGATCCGGCCACGCTCACGCGGCTCGCCACGATCGAGAACATCGTCGGCGTGAAGGAAGCCTCCGGCAACGTGACGCAGATGGCGGAAATCTGCGCGCGTGTCCCGGATGACTTCCTGGTGCTGTCGGGAGACGACGCGCTGACGCTGCCGCTGATGGCGATCGGCGGCCGCGGAATCATTTCCGTGGCGTCGAACGAAGTGCCGGCCGAGATGGTGCAGCTCGTCGAGTCGGCGGAGACGGGCGACTTTTCAGCGGCGCGTCACTGGCACGAGAAGCTGCTGCCGATTATGCAGGTGAACTTCATCGAGTCGAGTCCGGGCCCCGTGAAGTTCGCGATGGCGGCGATGGGCCTGTGTGAGCTGTCATACCGGCTGCCCATGGTGCCGCCGCGGCCGGCGTCGCGCGAGAAGATCCTCGGCGTGCTGAAGGATCTGGGTCTGCCGCTCGTGGCTAACCTCACTGCCGGAGTCGTCGCGTGACGCTTGCGGAGACCATCAGCGCGCTCTTCGCAGGGGGCGCCCAGGCGGACAAACAACAGGCACGCGAGGCGTTCTTCGCTCTACAGAAGCAGTTGTCGGCGGGCGAGATTCGCGCGGCGGAGCCCGATCCGTCCGCGCCAGCCGGCTGGCGCGTGAACGCGTGGGTGAAGCAGGGCATCCTGCTCGGCTTCCGTTTCGGCGACACCGTGGACGTGTCCGCCGATCACGGCAAGTGGCCGTTCTACGACAAGGACACGATGCCCCTCAAGAAGCCGGGGCTCGGCGCCAACATCCGCATCGTGCCCGGCGGATCGACGATTCGAGAGGGCGCGTTCGTCGATCGCACCGTCGTCTGCATGCCGCCGATGTACGTGAACATCGGCGCGTTCGTAGGCGAGGGCACGCTCATCGATTCGCACGCGCTCGTGGGATCGTGCGCGCAGATCGGCCGCCGCGTGCATCTCAGTGCGGCCGCGCAGATTGGCGGCGTCATCGAGCCCGTCGGCGCGTTGCCGGTCATCATTGAAGACGATGTGCTGGTGGGCGGGAATACGGGGATCTACGAGGGCGCGGTGATCAAACAGCGCGCTGTGATCGCCGCGGGCGTCGTCATCACCGGATCGACGCCGATCTACGACCTGACGAGCGGCGAGGTGATTCGCGCGGACGAGGGTAAACCGCTGGTGGTGCCGGAAGGCGCCGTCGTGGTGCCCGGATCGCGCGCGGTCCGGTCCGGCAAGGGGCCCGAGTGGGGGCTCTCGCTCTCGACGCCCGTCATCGTGAAGTACCGGGATGACCGTACGGATACGCGTACCGGGCTCGAAGCATGGATTCGCTGACGCAGATCCGGCTCACCCGCGAGCTCATCGACATCGATTCGACGACGGGCCGCGAGCAGGAGGCGGGGGAGTTCATCGCGCGCACGCTCGAGTCGCTGGGCTGGCGCGTCGAACGGCAGCCGGTCCTCGACGGCCGCTTCAACGTCATCGCTCGTACCCATCAGGATCCGCTCGTCGTCTTTTCGACGCACTTCGATTGCGTGCCACCGTTCTTTCCCAGCCGCGAGGAGGGCGGACGCGTCTACGGGCGGGGATCGTGCGACGCCAAGGGCACGCTCATGGCGCAGGTCGCAGGCGCTGAAAGGCTTCGCGCCGCCGGCGAGCAGCGTGTCGGCATGGTGTTCGTCATTGCCGAGGAGCGCGGCAGCGAAGGCGCCCGCGCCGCGAACGAAAGCGCCACCGCGGGGACATCGCGCTTCCTTATTAATGGTGAGCCGACCGACAACCGGCTCGGCGCGGCGACTCGCGGCGTGTACCGCGTGAAACTCCACGCGGCCGGCCGCGCCGCGCACTCCAGCCTGCCCGAGCTCGGCGAGTCGGCGATCGACAAGCTCATCGACGCGCTGCTCGCGCTGCGGAGTGTGGACTGGCCGTCGGATCCGGAGCTCGGCGGGACGTTCTACACGACTGGTCTCATGAGCGGCGGCGTTGCGCCCAATGTGATTTCACCGTCGGCGCAGGCGGAGCTCATGTTCCGCACCGTCGGCGGTCCGGATGAACTGCGGAGTCTCATCCAGCAGCGCGTCGGCCACCTCGTCACCACTGAGGATGTGCTCGTCGTTCCACCCGTGCGGCTCGCCACCGCACCCGGTTTCGACAGCGCCGTGTTCTCGTTTACGACCGACATTCCCTGGCTCCATCGCTGGGGCACGCCGCTCTTGCTCGGCCCCGGCTCGGTGACATTGGCGCATACGAAAGACGAATACTGTGAGACAGCTGAGTTGACGAGAGCTGCAGACCTCTATGCGCAGCTCGCGAAGCAGCTCCTGCCTTCGTAGGAGGCCGGGCCTTTAGGCCCGGCAAACGTGGGCCGGGTCTGAAGACCCGGCCTCCGGATAGACTACGCATCTATGCCCGGCTACGGCGCGAAGTACTGGTCTGAACGAACATCCCGTCGCAGAACGTATCCGAAGCTCCGCGGTGATCACACGGCGGATGCGGTGGTGATCGGCGGCGGACTCACGGGATCGATGTCGGCCTACCTGCTGGCCAACGCCGGTCTCGACGTGATCCTGCTCGAATCGAATCGCCTCGCCGAGGGATCCACCGCTGGCAGCCTTGGCGTCATCGTCCCCGAACCCGATGCGTGGTTTCGCACGGTGGAGTCTGCCGCCGGCCGGCGGCCGCCGCGCGTGGCGTGGAAGGAAGCGCACCGAAGTGCGTCGGAGCTTGCGACCACCATCAAGAAGCTCGGCATTCGTTGCGATCTGAAAAGCGCGCCGTACCTCATCAACGCGCAGGCGCCTGAAGAAGCGCTGGCACTCCGGAAGGAACAATTCGCCCGACGCGATGCTGGAGTCGTTGCGAGCTGGATGACGCCTGCCGCCGTGCGGGCGGAGACCGCGCTCGAATCGACAGGTGGTCTCAAGCCCGGTGTCGGCTACACGTACGATCCCGTGCGTGCCGCGCTGGGATTTGCCGCCGCCGCGGAAGAGAAGGGCGCGCGCATCTTCGAGAAGTCGGAGGCTCGCAAGACCACGTTTACGCGAAAGGACGCGACCGTCGTACTCATGGATGCGAAGATCCGTACGGACGCCGTCATCGTCGCGACCGGCGAGCCGGGCACCGTGTTCAGCCAGCTTCGGCGTCACGTGCGGAGATCGTCCGGCTATGTCGTCGTGACAGAGCCGATGCCTGCCGCGATGCGCCGCGAGACGGGGAAGCGCGACTCCATCGTCACAGGTGCGTCGGCCGAGAATCGGCACTGGCTGCGGTGGCTGCCGGAAGATCGGGCGATGTTCGCGGGAGCGATCGGTCCGCTGACGCCGGCGCGGCAGAAGGACAAAGCGCTCGTGCAGCGGACGGCGCAGCTGATGTACGAGTTTTCGGTGCGTTATCCGGCGATTTCAGGATTGCCAGCGCACTGGGGCTGGGAGACAGAAGTGGTCTCCACGGTGGACACACTGCCCTGGATTGGCCCTCACCGGAACTACCCATTCCACTTCTTTGCGCTCGGTTTCGGGTGGCACGGAGATAGCTTGTCCTGGCTGGCAGCCAGG
The DNA here is from genome assembly GCA_035606665.1 of Vicinamibacterales bacterium. Lineage (GTDB taxonomy): Bacteria > Acidobacteriota > Vicinamibacteria > Vicinamibacterales > SCN-69-37 > DASUGC01. The sequence continues at coordinate 20,520 of DATNEY010000045.1, forward strand.
TTAACTTTGCGCTACCTTACAGGTCTAAAGCGAAAGGATGACGAGGCCCTGGGCTTTGCCCGGCACCTCGGCTAACGCATGGCCCGACCCTCCCCAGCCGTCGAACATCTGCTGAGACGCGCGGGGTTTGGTGCGCTCCCTGACGAGGGCACGAAGTTCGCGCGGATGACGCTGCCGGTCGCGGCGGCGTCGCTGGTCAATTTCGATCCATCCAAGACGGACGTCGACGGGCTCATCGGGACGCCGGGCTACGTCGGCATCACGACGCGCGGTGTGTTCGCGCCCAACACGAATATCACCGACGCGCGGCAGCGCTGGCTATTCCGTATGGTTCATTCGCCGGCGCCGCTCCAGGAGAAGATGACGCTCTTCTGGCACCACCACTTCGCGACGGCCTACAGCAAGATCAACGGCACCGTCGGCGCGGTGGACGCGACGCGCATGATGGCGACCAAGAAGAAGGATGACTCGACCGGCATGCGGGGCCAGATCGAGCTCCTTCGCGACTACGCGCTCGGGAACTTCCGCGACCTGCTCGTCGACATCGCGAAGGATCCCGCGATGCTGTATTGGCTCGACGGTCGGCAGAACGTGAAAGGGCAGCCGCAGGAGAATTTCGGCCGCGAGCTCATGGAGCTCTTTACGTTCGGCGTGGAGAACTACGTCGAGACCGACGTGTACGCGGCGGCGCGGGTGTTCACGGGATGGAACCTGCGCGTCACGGGTACGAACGGCACGCCGTCCGCGAATTACGCGTTTTTGTACAACTCGGCCCAGCACGACACGAACGCCAAGGATTTCAGCTTCCCGATCTACGCCAATGGCAGCAAGCGCATCGAAGCGCGCGCGGCGGCCGCGGGCATGCAGGACGGCCTCGATTTGATCGCCGCGCTCGCGATCCATCCGGAAACGGCGAAGCGCCTCGCGCGGCGGTTGTGGACGTGGTTCGTGAGCGAGACCGAGACTCCGCCCGCGGGCTGGGTCGACAACATCGCGCAGACGTACCTCAAGAACGACACGAACATGAAACCGGTGGTGCGTGCGGTGCTCCTCTCGTCGGAGTTCCTCGGCAGCGGCAGCCACTACCACCGCTACGCATGGCCGGTGGAGTTCGTCGTGCGGACGCTGAAGGAAGTGGGACGCGTCGGCTTCTCGGTGGACACGGCGCTCACGCCGCTCGTGAACATGGGCCAGCAGCTCTTCGAGCCGCCGGACGTGAACGGCTGGGAGCTCGGCGCCGGCTGGTTTTCGACCGGCGGCATGCTCGCGCGCATGAACTACGCGGCGACGCTCGCGACCAATCAGCGGTTCGAGCTGCGGACGCAGGCGCAGGCGGCCGGCGCCGGCGCGACACCGGAATCGCTGCTCGACTTCGTGCTCGCCCGGTTGTCGTTGCCCACTCCGGTACCCGAAGTGCGGACGGCGCTGCTGAACTATGTAAACGCAGGCGGCACCTGGACGGGGTCGGACACGCAGCTGCTCAACAAGACCGGCGGCCTGTTCCACCTGCTGACCGGGTCCGGCGACTATCAGCTGGTGTGATGTAGGCCGGGCCTTCAGGCCCGGCGCTGGAGCGAAGGTTGGCTAAATTCACACGGCGCGAATTCATCCAGGGCGGCGTCGCCGCCTTTACGGTCAGCTTCGCCGCGCCGGCCTTCTTGTCGGATCTGGCGCGTGCGCAGGGCGCGAACCGCCGGAACCTCGTTGTTCTCTATCTCAACGGCGGCAACGACGCGCTGTCGACGCTGGCGCCGTACCTCGACCCGTTCTATACCAGCCGGCGTCCGACGATCGCGATACCGGCCGCGAATGTGCTCCAGGTCGGCACCGATTCCGCCGGCCGCGCACTCGGCCTGCACCCGCGCCTGACGGGGCTCAAACAGATTTTCGACAACGGCGACCTCGCGCTCATCCAGCGCACGGGCTATCCAAACTCCAGCCGGTCGCACTTCACGGGCACGGACATCTGGAACACCGCGAATCCCGGCAACATCACGGGCACGGGCTGGCTGGGCCGCTATCTCGACACGCTGCCGTCGCCCGTCGATCCGCTGGCCGGCTGGGTGACCGTCCGCGAGATTCCACGCGCCCTCATGGCGAACAAGATCGCGGTACCTGCGATTCCCAGCGTCGCTGGCTATGCATTTCAGAGTCCGAATACCGGTGTGGAAGCGACGTACTCGCGCACCGCGATGACCTCGCTCGCGTCGCACATGCCGCCGGACCAGCCGCATCTTTCCTTCGTGAACAGCACCGCGGCTGCCGCGATCGCGACGCTTGACCGCGTCGCGTCGGTCGGGACGTACGTGCCCAGCGTGACCTACGGCAACGACGGCCTGTCGCAGGCGTTCCGCGCGGTGGCAGGCGCGATGGTTCGTGGCATCGGCACGAAGGTCTTCTGGGTGACGACCGGCGGGTTCGACACGCACGCGACGCAGAACACGAACGCCGCCAACGCGGGCTATGCGAACCTGATGGGGACGATCAACACCGCCATCTCGACGTTCTACAACGACATCCGCAATCAGGGCCTGCTCGGCGACACCATCATCCTGCAGTTCTCGGAATTTGGCCGCCGCATCACCGAAAACGGCAGCCAGGGCACCGACCACGGCGCCGCGGGCGTGATGATGGCGATTGGCAGCAACATCAACGGCGGCCTCTACGGCACCGCGCCGGATCTCAATCCGTTCCCCGGCAATCCCACGCTCGAGAACAGCGGCGGCGACGTCACGTTCGGCGTCGACTTCCGGTCCGTCTACGCCCGCGTCATCGACAACTGGCTGGGTGGGAACTCGGTGTCGATTCTGAACGGCGACTTCAGACGCACGGACCTGTCGTTCGTGTAGTGCGGCGCACTGCGCACTACGCACCGCGCACTACGCACTCTAAAACTACTTAATCTGCGCCCGCAGGTTCTTTGCCTCTACCGCCAACGGAAAGTCCTTGTCCGCGTTCCGCCACTGCTCGTCAAGTGTGTCGAGCTGTTCTTTTGCGCCGGCGAAGTCGCCTTTCTTGATCAGCGCCCGTGTCAGCCTCAAGCGGGCGGCAGGGATGATCGGATTGACGCCGATGATGCCGGTGGCCTGGACGACGACCCGATAGCTGCCGATGGCTTCTTCGGTCTGGCCGACCTTCTCGCGCAGATCGGCGATCAGGAGGTGCACTTCGAACGCGCGCGGATTCTGCGCGACGACCTTCTGCAATTCCGCGATGGCCTCGGGCACTTTGCCGTCGCTCGCCATGATGTACGCGCGCGCGATGGTGACCGGAGCTGACGAAGCCGTTTCCGGCGCTTTGAGAAGCCGCGGCAACCCGGCCTTCGCGGCGGGGATATCACCAAGGATGGCGAGCGCGCCGACGTACTGCGCGACCCGGGGCAGGTCGGTTTCTTTCGCAGCCGCGCTTCGAAGCGGCGCCACTTCGGGGCCCCTGAGGTACAGAGCTCGCGTCATCAGTCTCGCCGTCGCGATGTTCTTTGCGAGCAGCTCGTTGCTGGCCGCGCGTGCCTTGGCCTCGAGATCGGCCTGGATCCGCGAGTACTCGGCCATGCGGCCCTCCCAGGCCGCGACGGACGCTTCGGCCACTGAGAACTGGTCGGGCGTGGCGACCTTTCTCGCAGCAGCTTCGAATTCAGCCGTGCGCGCGTTGCCCGTCAGCCTCGCACCCAGCCAGCGGGCCACGGCGAGGTTGCCGTCCGGACGCATCGAGAGTGCCTTGTCGGCTTCCGTCGAGGCTTCATCGATACGGCCGAGCGCGATCAGCACATAGGCGGCATTCGAGATTGGGCCGGGTTCGTCGGGCGCGATGGTCATCGCCGCCTGGTACTGCTTGAGCGCCTCCTCGAACTCGCCGTTGTTGTTGTAGTACACACCGAAGTTGTTCCGCGCGGCGTAGTCGCGCGGGTAGGCCGCCACCAGCAGCTCCAGCGCATCCTTGACGGCCTTCGGATCCTGCTGCACGCGCGCCGCGTAGTTCCAGTTGATGTACAGCCGTTCGTACTCCGACACCTTGTCCCGGAGCTCGTACGCCTTCTTCGCGTTTTCACGCGCCTCGTCCACCCGTCCGATATTGCCGGTGACGACGCCGAGCTTGGCGTAGGCGAGCGCGAAGTTGGGGTCCTGCTCGACAGCCTCGCGGAAGAACGGGATCGAGGCTTCGTCGCCCCGCGTCGATCGCGTCCGCACGCCCTGACCGTAGGCGCGCAGCGCTTCGAGCGACTTCGTCGTGGCGTCCGTCACAGGCACGTCGTATTTGCCGATGGACGCCAGCGACTCGCCCAGATGCTCGCGGATGCTCTTCACCGCGGCGCCGAGCTGATTGAGGACATCCTCCTTGCCCGACGCCTGCACTTGCTGGCGCGCGAGCGATTCGCCCGTCTCACAGTTGTGGACGCCGATCGCGATGACGAAGGCGGAGCCGAGCGGCGCGATCGATCCTTCAATCGTCGCCTTGGCGCCTGCCCGCTGGCAGGCCTCGCGCGCGACCTGACCGGTCACCGCTTCGCTGGGCGGCCGCTGCATCTGGCGCAGCGTGCGCTGGATCCGCTGATCCGAGAGCAGCGTCACGAAGGGCGACTGCTGCAGCTGCACCGCCACGGCCTGACGCAGCGCATCGTCGAATACGGCGTCGCCGGTAGTGTTGGCGAAGTCAGCGACGAGGACCGTGTCTTTTTCCGTAAGCACGGGCGCCGATGAGGAAGGTCCGCGGAAGCCGAACCACCAGACCGCGACCCCGATCGCGACAACCACCGCGACGATGGGGATGACGGGAATGCGGCGCTTCACTATCTCAGTGGTCGCCACGGGCGCGGTCATGCCGGTCGCCGCCGTGCCGGCCGCGGTCGAGCCCCGGCGCAACCGGCTGAGTTCCGACAGCATGTCGGCCGCCGTCTGGTAGCGCATGCGCCGATCTTTCTCGAGCGCGCGGGCTATGACCCGGCTCAGTTCCTCCGGCAGCTGCGGATTCGTCGCCCGTGGATCCGGCGGCTGCCGATTCAGGATCGCGTCGAAAACCACGGCAGTCGTCCTGCCCTCGAACGCCTCGCGGCCCGTCGCCATTTCGTAGAGCACGAGTCCGAGCGAGAAAAGATCCGTGCGCGCGTCGATGTCCTCGCCGCGCGCCTGTTCCGGCGACATGTAGTTGATCGATCCGACGGCCATCCCCGGCGTCGTGAGTCCCTCGCTCGCGGCGCGAGTCTCCGCGGTGGCGTCGTGCGCGTCCTCGCCGAGCTTCGCGATGCCGAAGTCGAGCAGTTTCGCCTGGCCGCGCTTCGTCACGAAGATGTTCGCCGGCTTGATGTCTCGGTGGATGATGCCCTTGGTGTGCGCGGCGTCGAGGGCGTCGGCCAGCTGGCAGCCAATCTCGAGGATCTGGTCGACCGGCAGCGCGTGGCCATTAACGCGGCTCCGAAGCGACTCGCCGTCGAGCAGCTCCATCGCAATGAAGTGCCGGCCCTCGTGCACGCCGATGTCGTGGACGGTGCAGATGTTCGGATGATTGAGCGACGACGCGATGCGCGCCTCGCGGAGGAAACGCTCGACGCTCTCCTCGGCGATGCCGTGGCTCTCTGGCAGAAACTTGAGCGCGACGTGCCTGCCGAGGCGCGTGTCCTCGGCCTCGTACACGATGCCCATTCCGCCGGCGCCGAGCTGCCGGACGATGCGGTAGTGCTGAATCTGCTGGCCGATCATGCGGCGATTATCTCAGGTCCGAACGGGCTGGCGGAGGATGGTCTTCAGTCTCGCGGCCGGCACGCGCCGCGGATCCGAGAGATAGATTTCGTGATGCTTTCCGGCGTACCTGAGCCCGCGTGATGTTGCGAACGTGTGCATGACGTCCATCGTCCGCTGCTCCTCGTCGTACGGCCCGACGTGCAGCATCTGCACCGCGCGGCCTTCCTTGAGCGCGATCAATTTCACCAGCCCGACTTCCGGCGGCTTCCCCCTGGCGAGAAGTTCCTTCTGAACACCGCGCACTCTGGCCGGCGTGATGAAACCCGGCGTTCGAATCAGCAGCTGCCAGTTCTTGATGGGGAAGCCACGTTTGTCTGGCGTGCCCCACCACAGACATTCGAGCTTCGAGACGGCGTAGTCGCGTCCCGCGAACTTGGACGCCATCTTGATCGTGAAGGCCACGCTGTAGAGCGCGCCGATGGCCGCGGTGAAGTCCTGGCCTCCCGGCTTGCCCGAACCGGACACGGCCAGATACTTTGCCGGCTTCGCGGTGATCAGGACGGGCGTCCCGGGTGCGACGTACTCGGATCGATGGAGCTGGTAGAGATCGAGTCTAGTTGCCATCGAGAAACTCCCTGATCGCGCGCATCATCTCCGGACCGGCCAGCAGCGCTTCGTCATTGTGATCGATGTCAGGAAGAATCATCAGCCGCTTTGGCTCGTTCGCCGCATCGAACAGCACTTCGGTGTCACCGATCGGGACCACGGTGTCCGCGTCGCCGGCGATGAAAAGTGTCGGGGATCTTACGCGACCGATGAGATCGATCGAGGAATACTGGTCGCGCAGGAGCCAACGGACCGGCAGGAACGGGTAGTGATGCATCCCGACTGCGACCATGGATGAAAACGGCGACCTGAAGATCAACGCCGAGGGCGGATGCTCGACGGCCAGCCGTACGGCAACGGCGGCCCCGAGCGATTCGCCGAAGTAAACGATCCGGGACGGGTCGACGCCGGGAAGCGTCGAAAGCAGCCGCGCGACGGCGCGCGCGTCGCTCGTGAGACCGGCTTCTGACGGAAGTCCAGGATTGCCCCCGTAGCCGCGGTAGTCGACCAGCAGTGTCGACCACCCGCATTCGGCGAACGTCGCCGCCAGCGGTGCGCGGTGGCTGCGATTGCCGGCGTTGCCGGGGAACACGACGATAAGGCGGTCGTCGCCCGGGGCTTCGATATTCGCGAGCGGCCGCTCGCGGGCAGGCAAGAACCAGGCTTCGAGATCGAGCCCGTCCTCCGTCCGAAACGACACACTTGCGGCTCCGGGAAGACCCGCGGCGGATGGCGAAGGCACCTGGCCGGTGGGGAAATAGATGAACGACCGCTGTGCAAAGAACAGAATGCCGAGCACCAGGGCGAGAGCGCCAAAGACCGTCCACATCAAGCGGTTCCGGTTGTAGATTAGTCCGACCATGAGGAAAACGACGCCAACGACGCGAGTGACACGAACGACGCCAACAGCAAAGGCGCTTGCCCTGGTGATGCTCGCATTTGCCGCGGGTTGCGGATCGCAATCGCCCGAATCCGTCACATTCCCGCAAGGGACGATCGTCGATCTGTCGCACTCGTACGGCGCCGATACGGTGTTCTGGCCGACCGCCGAGCCGTTCAAGCTCACGGTGGTGAATGACGGCGTCACACCCGCGGGTTTCTACTACGCTGCCAACAACTTTTCGATGGCCGAGCACGGCGGCACGCACATCGACGCGCCCGTGCACTTCGCGCGCGGACGGAATGCGGTGGACCAGATTCCGCTCGAGCACCTCATCGGTCCGGCGTTCGTCGTCGATGTGACGAAGCAGGCAGCGGCGAATCCCGACTATCTGGTGACGCCGGAAGACATCGAGAATGCGGAGGAGGCAGTCGACAGGAAGATTCCTGAAGGCGCCATCCTATTGATTCGAACCGGCTTTTCGTCGCGGTGGCCGGACGCCGCGAAGTACCTCGGCACGGCCGAGCGCGGCGAAGCCGCGGTCGCGAATCTGCATTTCCCAGGCGTCCATCCTCAGGCCGCGCGCTTCCTGCTGAACAGCCGCAAGATCAACGCGCTCGGCATCGACACGGCCAGCATCGACTTCGGCCAGTCGAAAACCTATGAAACGCACCAGATCCTCTACGACGCCAATATCCCCGGTCTCGAGAACCTGACTGGCCTCGACAACCTGCCGGTGATCGGCGCGACCGTCGTCGCGCTCCCGATGAAAATCAAAGGCGGAAGCGGTGCGCCGTTGCGGGCGATCGCGATCCTGCCAAAGAGATAGGAGGCCGGGTCTTTAGACCCGGCGAACGGTATCCTTACCCGCGAGGTTCCCATGCGCCGCATTGCCATCGTCCTCTCCGCCTTCCTGCTGCTGGCCCTTCCGTATTCCGCTGCGCCAACGGCTCAGACTGCCGCCAAGCCGACACTGAAGCCGGCTGACTACGACCAGTTCGAAACCGTGTCGTCTGCAGCCGGGCGCGGAGGACTCTCGCCGGACGGAAAGTGGTTCGCCTATTCCGTCAACAAGGTTGGCGGGGACGGCGAGCTGCGGATCTCGCAGCTCGGCGGGACGGTGACGAAGCGGGTGCCGTTCGCGACCGGCGCGACATTCAGCGCGAACTCGCAGTGGATCGCCTACAGTATCGGCGTATCCGAAGCGGAACAGGAACGGCTCACCGCCGCGCGCCAGCCCCTGCGCCGCAAGCTCGGCATCCTCAATCTCGGCACTCAGACTGAAACCGTCCTCGACGGCATCGACACCTTCGCATTCGATCGCACGAGTCAATCGATCGCGATGAAGCGCAGCGCCCCACCGGCCGCCGGTGGCGCAGCACCGCCGGCTGGCGCGCCCGCACCCGGTCCAGGCCGAGGCGGTCCTGGCGCCGCCGCGCCTGCCGCCGCCGTCGGCGGCACGGTACTCGTTCGCGATCTCGCCAGCGGTTCGACGATGACGTTCGGCAACGTGACCGAGTACTCGTGGCAGCCGCGAGACGGCGCACGCCTGCTCGCGATGATCATCAGCGCCGACGGCCAGGCCGGCAACGGCATTCAGGTGTTCGACGCCGGATCCTCCGTGCTGCGCGTGCTCGAATCGACGGCGTCCGATTACTCCGCGCTCGTCTGGCGCGACGACTCGGGCGATCTGCTCGCGCTCAAGGCGAAGAGTGACGACAAGCGCGACGGCCCGACACAGATCGTGCTGACATGGACCGGCCTCGGCACCGGCCGCGAGAACGCACGCGTGTTCGACCACACGACCGGAACGGCGCTACCGGCGACGCAGCGCGTCGTGACCTTCCGCCGGCCGTCGTGGCTGCAGGGCGCCGGAAACTCGGTTGCCGGGATTCTGGTCGGTGTGACCGATTGGCCGGCGAAACCCGCGACGCCGGACAGCGGAAGAGGCGCCGGTCGCGGCGCTGCGCCACCTGCCGCGAATGAGAAGCCGGACGTCGACGTGTGGCACTGGAACGACACGCGCGTCAATCCTGTTCAGAAGCTTCAGGTTGCCGCCGATCGCCGCCGCAATCTTCCGGCGCTGCTCAATCCCGCCACCGGGCAGATCGTGATGCTCGGCAAGTCGTACGATGAGAACGTCTCGCCGATCCGGAACACCGGCATTGGCCTGGTGTCCGAATTCGCGCCGTACCTCATGGATCGTTCCATCGGTCGCGGCGCCTCCGACTGGTCGATCGTCGATCTTGGTACCGGCCAGCGGACGCCGCTCAAGGCCAGGGTCGGTACCAACGTCTCCGCCAGCACCGGCGGCAAATACGCGATCTACGCCGAGGGCGGCCATTACTGGACGATCGACCTCGCGACAAAGGCTGCCACCAACATCACCGCGTCGATCAAGTCCACGTTCGTCGACAACGAGTCCGATAGTACCTCGCCTGAGAGGCCGATGTTCGGCGTCTCCGGCTGGACGAAAGACGACGAGTTCGTACTCCTGAACGATCGCTACGACGTCTGGAAGGTATCGCCGTCAGGCGCGGGGGCGACGCGGCTCACGAACGGCGCCGCCGATCAGGTGCGGCATCGCATCGTCAATGTCGCGGGACAATTCGGCGATCCGATCGATCTCTCCGCAGCGTACGTGTCCCTGTTCGGGACGATGACGAAGAAGTCCGGTTACGGGCGCTTTGCCGCTGACGGTTCGGTGACGCGGCTCGTATTCGTCGACAAGAGCGTGGGCGCGCTCGCGAAGGCCGAGAAGGCCGACGTGTACAGCTACCGCATCGCCGCGGCGGATGACTCGCCCGATCTGTTCGTGTCCGGAAAGGACCTGACGGACTCGAAGCAGGTCACGAAGTCAAATGAGTTCCTGTCGAAGTACGCGTGGACGCGCGCGGAGCTCGTGAACTACACCATCACCCGCGGCAAGCAGAAGATTCCCCTGCAGGGCATCCTTCATTACCCGGCTAACTACGAGGCCGGCAGGAAGTACCCGATGGTGGTGTACCTCTATGAGAAGCTCTCGGACGGCCTGCACAACTTCCAGAATCCGTCCGAGCGCGACTACTACAACGGCACCTCGTTGACGCAGACGGGTTACTTCTACTTCCAGCCCGACATCCTCTTCACGCCACGTGAGCCCGGCGTGTCCGTCGTCGAGTGCGTCACCGCGGCCGTGAACAAGGTCGTCTCGATGGGCGCGGTCGATGCCACGAAGATCGGCGTGATGGGGCACTCCTGGGGCGGCTTCGACGCGATGTACCTCTCGACGCACACCAAGCTCTTTGCCGCCGCCGTTTCGGGCGCGGGCATCTCGGATCTCATCAGCAACTACGGCAACCATCACTGGTCGTCCGGCATCGCCGAGACCGATCACATCGAGACCGGACAGCAGCGCATGGTCGTGCCTCTCTATGACGACCTGCAGGCGTACATCCGCAACTCCGCCGTCTTCGGTATTTCGACGATGACGACACCGCTGCTGCTCGAGGCCGGGGACAGCGACGGTACGGTGTTCTGGCACCAGTCGGTCGAGCTCTACAACATCGCGCGCCGAGCGAAGAAGAACGTCGTGATGCTGGTCTACAACGGTGAGGATCACGGCCTGCGGCAGAAGAAGAATCAGATCGACTACCACCGCCGCATCCGCGCCTGGTTCGATCACTATCTGAAGGGCGCCTCGCCCGAGGCCTGGATCACCGAAGGCGTCAGCGCGTTGCAGCGCGAGGGACGATAGCCTCAGGACTCCCGCTCGACCTGTCAGACGTCGATGGCATTTCGCGACAGGGCCGTCGGCGGACGGTCTCCGATCGCCAGACTGCATTGACACAGCTGGGACGCGGTCATAGCATCAGCTTTCGTCAGGGGCTGAACAAAGTCCGTTTCTCACCCGGAGCCGACTATGAAAACGAAGAGATCGTGGCTGGGCTTGGTCGTGGCAAGTGGCCTTGCAATGGCGTTCGCCTGGCTCGTGCCGGGCGCGGCGGTGAACGTCGCAGCCCAGAACCGCAAGAACTTTTCCATCGTGAACGAAGAGGGCGGGCACATCGCGCTCGGTCTCGCGCTTCGCAAGCTGGGCGTCGCGAGCACCTTCCTGCAGGCGCCCGCGCATCCTGACGACGAGACGAACTCGCTGTTTACGACGTTCGGCTACGGCCAGGGCATGCGCGTCATCGACGTGCAGAACAACCGTGGTGACGGCGGCCAGAACGAGATCGGTCCCGAGCTCTTCCGCGACATCGGCGTGCTGCGGACCGCCGAGCTGCTGGCCGCGCACGAGATCGACGGCGCGGAGCAGTTCTTCACGCGCGCGATCGACTACGGTTACTCGTTCGATCCGAACGAGGCGATCAAGTTTTGGGGCCGCGAAGCCATCGTCGGTGACTACGTTCGCCACTTCCGCACGCTCCGTCCGGACATCGTCGTCACCATGAACATCCAGGGCGGCGGCGGCGATCGCGCGCATGAAGCGCAGACGATCCTGGTGCGGGAGGGATACGAAGCGGCCGGAGATCCGACGAAGTACCCGGAGCAGTTGAAAGAAGGCCTGCGTCCGTGGAAGCCGTACAAGCTGTACTTCTCGGGTACAGGCGTTGGTGGACCGGGTCGCGGCGGCCGCGGTGGTCCGGGCGGTGCTGCGGGTGCCGCGGGCGGGGCACCGCCGCCGGCCCCAGTGGGTCCTGACGGCAAGTCACCGCCGCACGTCGATCGCATCGACATGAGCACCTACGACACGCTGCTCGGCCGCACATATCAGGAAATTGCCGGCGACGCCCGCAGCAATCACAAGTGCCAGGGCGTGGGCGGCGTGCCCGCGATTCCCGGCATCGCGGCGGGTGGTCGTGGCGGCCCCGGCGGCGGCCGCGGTGGTCCTGGCGGAGCAGGAGCGGGTGGCCCGGCTGCGGCGGGGAATCCTTACACTCTCGTCGGATCGCTCAACGCCGACGCGTTCACGAGACCCGAAGGCGGGCTCTTCGACGGCATCGACACGACGCTGAACGGCGTCGCGCGATACGCGGGCGCGAATCCGCCGCCGGCTCTCGTCAGTGGACTCGCAACGATCACCGAGCAGGCCCAGAAAGCGAAGCAGTTCTTTGCGACAGGTAACGACTCGGACACCGTGACGCCGATCGCGGCCGGTCTTGCGGCGCTCCGCGCGTTGCGCGCGGGCCTGGGATCGATGGGCCTCAACGACAACGCTCGCTATGAGATCGACTTCCGTCTGAAGAACGAAGAAGGCGACTGGGAAAAGGCGCTGCTTGCGGCGCACAGCCTCACATTCAACGTCATCGCCAACGACGGACTCGTGATCGCTGGCCAGCCGATCAGCGTGTCGTTCTCGGTGGTAAATCGCGGCGGCCAGGACGTCACGGTCTCTGACGTCGTCATCAGTGGGTTCGAGGGCGCGGCGCCGTGCACGGCGGCGACGATCCAGAAGAACGGCGCATTCACGTGCACGTCGGCGGCAACGGTGCCGAAGAACGCGAAGGTGACCGAGCCGTATTTCACGGACAACTACTGGAAGAACCCGAAGAACCCGGCGCGGTACGACTTCGATCCGTCCGTGCCGTTCGGAGTGCCGTTCGCGCCGACGCCGTTCAGGGCGACGTTCAAGATCAAGGCGGACGGCCTCGAAGTCACGCGCGACCAGCCCGTCGAGTTTCGGTACGTCGAGGACGTCTTCTTCGGCGACAAGCGAATGGAGCTGAACGTCGTTCCGGCGTATTCGGTGAAGGTCACGCCGGCGTTGGCGATCGTGCCGGCTGCAACGGCAACGACTGCCGCCGCGGCTGCCGCCAAGCCCGTCACGCGAGAGATTTTCGTCGCCGTCACAAATGGCACGAAGGGCGCGTCGGACGTGAACGTCGCGTTGGATGTACCCGCGGGCTGGAAGGTCTCGCCGGCGAGCGCGCCGCTTAGTTTCCTCAATGAGGATGAAGCGCTGTCCGCACGGTTCGTGTTGACCGCGCCTGCGGCCGCGAAGGTCGGCGACTACAGCGTGAAGGCCGTCGTGACCTCCAAGACCACCGGCACCCAGCAGTTCTCGAACGGGTATCAGGTCATCGAGTATCCACACATCCAGCGGCGACAGGTGATCAAGCCGGCGGAGACGACTGTGAAAGTCGTCAACGTGAAGATCGCGCCCGGCCTCAAGGTCGGCTACATCATGGGCGTCGGCGACATGGTGCCGCCGTCGATCGAACAGCTCGGCGCCAAGCTCACGTTCATCGACACGAACGAGCTGGCCTGGGGCGACTTGTCGAAGTACGACGTCATCGTGACGGGCGTGCGCGCCTACGAGCGGCGCGACGACCTGCGCGCCTACAACCGCCGGCTGATCGACTACGTGTTCAAGGGCGGCACCGTGCTCGTGAACTACAACAAGGGCGAGTTCAACGGCACGGGCAACGGCTACGGCCCGTACCCGGCGCGAATCGGCGGGTCGGGCGTCAGCGGCCGCGTCAACGACGAGACAGTGCCGGCGAAACTACTCGTGCCGACGCACCCAGCGTTCACGTTCCCGAACAAGATCGGCGTGACAGTGTGGGACAACTGGACGCAGGAGCGCGGCCAGTATTTCCTCGGCCAGAAGGACGCCAAGTACACCGACCTCGTCTCTTTCGTGGACTCGTTCCCAGACAATCCCGGCGAGCAGTTCGGCGGACTCGTCGAAGCGAAGTACGGCAAGGGCCGGTGGGTCTACATCGGACTGGGCCTGTGGCGCCAGCTTCCGGCGGGCACCGTGGGCGCGTACCAACTGATGGCGAATCTGCTCAGTTTGCCGAAGTCAGATAAGTAGTCTGTTCGCACGGAGGCACGGAGGGGGACGGAGACGCGGAGATGAGTTTTGGGTAGTTCAGGAGTGCATGGAGAAAACCATCGTTCACAGGGCGTAGGGTTTTTTTCGTTGCCTCCGTGACTAGCCAAGCCGAATTCTGTGCCTCCGTCCCCTCTGTGTCTCCGTGCGAAACGACTCAAACACTGACATAGATCGGTCTCGACCCCACATCCTCGAACCAGCACACGGCCTCGTCGACAAGGTCGATCTTGAGAACGTAATGTGCCGACCGATCCGGCAGTGTGATGCTGACTGGTACCTTCGCGGCCTGACCGGCTGCCAGATCTCCCGGCAGGTCCGCGCGCTGGAAGTCGCGCGCGAGGAGCGTTCGCGCGGGATCGAGCAGCTGAATCCCGAGCCGCACGTGTCCCTGGGAGGTGCCCGACAGCCAGAGTGTGTCGCCGGTGTTCTTCAGTGTGACGACACCGGTGACGGCTGCGCCGCTACGTGTGAGCCGCGGCGTGATCTCGGCGCGAAGGAGCGAGGGCACCCGTGAGTCTGCCGCTCGTCGGCCCTTGCGGCACACAAACAGCGGATGGTCGAAGACGGACTGAAGAATGTAGGCAGGAAAGTCCGCGACATCGTCGCCGTTGGAGACGCGCCAGGCATCCGCTGATGACACGATCGCGGCGTCGAGCTGCTCGCGCGTCATGGCCACGCTCGGCACGTAGCTCGGCACCACCCGCACATCATCGAAGCCCGCAAGCCGCGCGTAATCAAAGACTTCGCGCGCGTGGATTTCACGCTCGTGCACGCCGAATTCGAGCATCTCACCGCGCGACTTCTCCGTTTCGGCGTGGCCTTCGCCCGGTTCGGCCAGTAAGAATACGCCGCCTTCCTCGAGCGCACGGAAGACTTCGCAAAACACGGCGGGAACGTCGGGCACGTGATGCAGCGCGTCGATGACGATGGCGGCGCTGATCGAGCCGGATGCCAATGGCAACGCGGTCATGTCGCCGGTGACGAGCCGCGCCTGGAGCTCCTCGCGCTGAAATCGCCTGCGGCCGACGGAGAGCAGCGCGGTCGAGACATCGAGCGTGACGGGTGTGTAGCCGAGCTTCGCGAGGAGCTCGCTGACCCACGCCGAGCCTCCGCCAAGATCGAGCACGCGCGCGCCGGCGGGTGCGCGCAGGTGCTCGCAAATGGCCGCGAAGGTATGCAACAGCCGCGTGTTCTGAACACGGTTGATCGGGCTGAACGGCTTGGCAAGCACGTATTCGGTGTCTTCGTCCGCGTCGTACCGATCGATCTCCGCCTGAAGACCGCGCGAGTGGCCGGCGTGCGGAGGACCGGCGAGGAACGCTGCCCAATCCGATGCATCGCGGCCGGCCGGCTGGTCAGCACTCACTTGCGGCGGCACGCTTCGCCATTTCTCGAGGACGTCTGGATGGGCGGCGGCCAGGGCCGTCAACACATCGATCGATCGAGATGTGTCGCCAATCGACGATGGCGCCGAAGCCGCGTCATCGAGCAGCGAGGAAGCGGAGACCTGCAGGGTGCCGCCGCACGACAGAATCGCAGCGGCTGCCGCAATTCGCTCGGCGCGGAAGGGGCCGAGAAGCATCGGCTGAAGCGCGTCGACGGAGGACGCTGCACGGCAATCACCCAGGGCGAGCGCCGCCGCCACGCGTACCGGCCAGGCGCGATCGACAAGCCCATTCGCGATCTGACCGCGCACGTACCGGCCCTGAAGGCCGGTGGCCTGAAGGTACCGGCGGGCGATTGGAGTGCGCCTCGCCACCATGCCGATGATGCTCCAGAGCGGAAACTCATGTCGCGCGGCGCGCCCCGCTGCTGAGAGGCACGCCGCGCGCATCCGCCAGTCCCCGCGCTCGGCGGCTCGCAGCAGTTCGGGCAGCCGCGCCGGCACGCGGTCTGAGAGCGGCGGAACGAGCACGCGCGATTATAGGAGGAGGGCGGGTCTTAAGACCCGCCCTGCATGCATATCTTCTTCAGTGAGTTCAAGCTCACGAGTGCGGCATCTTTACCTTCGACGCGCGTACCTTGCACGGCGGCGATGAGCGCGTCTGTTCCAGACGACAGATCGCGGCAGTCCTGTTTCCGGTCGAAGCGGTAGGCCACGCCCGCTTTCGGCGGCACCGACAGCAGGTCGGCGGTCTGCTTCAGCAGCGCAACGGATTCTGCAGCGTGTGGGCCGCTGGGATGACGCCGCAGGTACTCGCCGTGCAACAGGTTGCGGACCGTGATGTAGCACGACACCTGGCCCTCGCATTCCCCAGGCATGCCGTTCGTCACCGCCATCCACGCAATCTCATCCGCGGACGTCGTTTTGCTCTGGCGCGCGTGCAGATCCCAAAGCGGTCCGCTTGCGAGCATCCAGTGGCCGCCGGGTTCGTCGTAGACGACTTCGGCCTTGCGCGCGTTGAGCCACGTCGCGTACGGCTCGCGCCGGCCGCCGGTCATCGGGATCGTCGACAGGGTCGCGGACAGTGCCCGCAGCCGCGCGAGCTCGATGCGCCCGCGGCCGTCGGGATCGGTGTACTCAGGTGCGACGCGCTCGATGAAGCTCGTGAGCTCCGACAGCGCTGGAAAACCGTCTCCCTTCCGGCCGAGCCGCTCGGCAATGATGCGGTCGAACGTCGGCCATCGCCAGATCGGATCGAGCGTGCGCGTCAGACTGGACTGGAGCCATCCCTCGCGACCATCCGCGAGCCGCACCCGTACCCATTTCTTGTCGAGTCCCGCGGGCCCGGAGTCGGTGACTTCGGTGCCAAGCGGGAGCTGAGCGACGGCGGCGGCATCCAGCGCGGGAGTTGCGCGCAGCGTGATGTTGGTGGCGGCGGTGATGCGATTCGCGGTGGACTTCGCGACGCCTGGCGATGCGCCCGGCGCCGGTGATTGTGCGTCGACGGTACAAATGAGAGCCGAAGCCAGAATGAAAGCGGACGAAACGGCGGCGAACTGTGAGCGAGAGAGCGTCATGGTCGATTCCCTCCAGGGAATCTGACCCCCTCAGTGCAACCGCTATGCCGGGCTTGGCACGGCCTTGATCGGCCCGGATCCCGAAGATCTCAATTCTGGATGGATGTATCTACTCTGTCGTTTCGCACGGAGACACGGAGAGGACGGAGACACTGAGATTTCGGCTTGGTTAGTTTCGGAGGGGATGGAGAAAAACCATTGAACTCCGTGTCTCCGTCTCCCTCCGTGTCTCCGTGCGAAACGACACCGATCACCACGATCTCAACGCCTGAATCGGATCGATGCGCGTCGCGCGTCGGGCCGGCACGAGTGCAGCCAGTAACGCGACGGTGCTCAGGACGACCGCCACCACCATCAGCGTCGCTGCATCCGTCGGCGTTACCTTGAACAACATCGGCTCCAGCACCGTCGATAACAGACGGCCGAGGGCGATCGCGCCGCCGAGCCCGATCACGAGGCCCACCAGCGTCAATGTCATCGCCTGCAGGAGCACCATCCGCAACACCGAGCCGTGATGCGCGCCAAGCGTCATTCGGATGCCGATTTCCTGCGTCCGCTGCGAGACCGAGTACGCCATCACGCCATACAGACCCACGGCCGCCAGCACGAGGGCGATGGCGCCCAGTGATCCCATCAGCGTGGCTTGGACCCGCGGAAGCGCGCCGGAATCGGACAGGATTTGATCCAGCGAAGCAGTCGTCGCGACCGGCTGGTTCGGATCCGCGTTCTGAATTTGCCGCCGCACGGCAGGAATCGAATCCGTGGGCTCGCCCGTCGTCTTGATCACCATCGTCATCGAGGTTGACGGGAATTGGCGGAAAGGCTCGTACATTTGCGCCGCCTTCTCGTCGTCTCTGAGACCGTAGTGCTTGGTGTTCGCCACGACGCCCACAATTTCACGGGCGATGCTCGCGTTCCGGCCGATCCGCACGCGCTTTCCGATCGGATCCTCGTTGGGAAAGTGCAGGTCGGCGAACGCCTGGTTGATCACCATCACGCGCGGGGCGCCGTCGCGATCGGTGTCCGTGAATCCGCGTCCCTTCAGAACCCGGATGCCCATCGTGTCGAAGTAGTTCGAGCTGACGACGTAGTAGATCGCCGACACACCCTGGCCAGGCGCCAGCGGAGGACGTCCCTCGAAATCGAGGGAGTAAATCTCGTCGCCCCCGCTCATCGGAACAATCGATGTCAGCGCCACTGCCTCAACTCCCGGCTCGGCCTGCAGCCCGGCCGTGGCGCGATCGTAGAAATCAATCGTCGGCGCGGAATCCGCGTACTTCGGCCGCGGAAGGATCGTCAGCGCCGTCAGCCGGTGATCGGTTTGAAATCCCGGGTCGACGCGCGCCAGTTGGGCGAAGCTCTTGAGGAGCAGGCCCCCACCCGCAAGGAGAACTAGCGCGAGTGCGACTTCAGCGACAACGAGACCGTTGCGCATGAGTCCGCGCAGGCGGCCGCCGCCACCTCGGGCCCCGTCCTTCAGCGTGTCGGTGAAGCGAATCCGCGCCGCGGCGATTGCCGGCGCCAGGCCGAAGAGGATCGATGTAAGCACGGCGACGCCGGCAGTGAAGGCGATGACGCGTCCATCGACGCGGATATCGCCCGACCTCGGCAGCAGCGTCGGATAGGCCTTGATGAACGCCGAGGTGGACCAGTAGGCAATGAGGAGGCCGATCGATCCGCCAATGGCGGAAAGGACCAGGTTTTCTGTCAGCAACTGCTGGACGATCCTGAGTCTCCCGGCGCCGATGGCGGCACGGATCGCCATTTCCCGTGCTCGGCCGGTCGCACGTGCCAGGTGCATGTTCGCGAGGTTGGCGCACGCCACGAGCAGCACCAGGCCAACCGCACCAAGGAGAATCGCGAGGGTCGGCCTGAAGCCGCCGACCGCCGCATCGAGCAGCGAATTGGCCACGGTGCCCCAGCCCTTGTTGGTGTCCGGATACTGTGTTTCGAGGCGCGCGGCAATTGCGGCGAGATCGGTGCGCGCGGAGTCCAGGGACACGCCAGATTTCAGACGGCCAACGATGTTCAGAAAGTGGCCGCCTCGTGATTGTCTCTCGTCCTGCGAGAGCGTCCTCGGCGTGAATGCCGCGATGTCCCTGCCGCCAAACCGCCAGTTCGGGTGCATCACACCAACGACGACGTAGGGCACGCCGTTGAGGGTGATGGTCTGGTTGAGGATGCTGTCCCGCCCGCCAAACTCGCGGACCCAGAAAGCGTGACCCAGAATGACGAACTTATCGTTGCCCGGCGTGAAGTGCTCTGGAGAGAATCCGCGCCCAACCGCCGGCGTGCCGTCGAGCATCTCGAGGAAGCCTTCGGTACCGGACAGGCCGCGCAGCCGCTCGGGTGCGCCGCCGCTCACGGCATTCCCGGAATAGTTGAATGAAGTCGCTCTATACGCCGCGAACCGTGCGAAAGACTTGTTCTGATCGCGGAAGTCGATGAAGTTGGCTGGTGAGGCCGTGAACGATGTCCAACCCCGCGAAAGGTTGTTCTCGCTGACGAGCACCAGTTCATCCGGATTCGAGTAGGGCAGGGGTTTGAGGAGAATCGCGTAAGTCACCGTGAAGATCGCGCTGTTGGCGCCGATGCCGAGCGCCAGCGTCAGCACGGCCACCGCCGTGAAGCCCGGAGCACGGCCGAGCAACCGGACGCCCTGTTTGATGTCGCGCAGAATGTTCTTCATCACGCTGTCTCCCTTTGGTCGCTGTGGCTGAGGCTGGTGACGCGGCTGCCAGTCCTCTTCTCGCTCGCGCAGTGCGGCAATGCTGGCCAGCGCGGCTCGCCAGTACCAGCGCCGCGCCGGACCGGGTTTCACACCGTCATTGAGCTTGGCCTCGAAGGACTCCTCGAGGTCGCCGATCAGAAACTCACGCTCGCGCGCCGGCAGGAGATGGCGGAGCAGGGCTCGCGCAAGGCGCGGAGATTGTGGCCCCCGACGACGTACCGCGGCCATCAGAGCGCCTCCAGAATGCGATCCAGGCCCCGCGTCAGGCGCCGCAGGTTTGCGACGGATTGCTTGAGGGCCCGGCTGCCGAGCGTTTCGAGCCAGTACAGTTTCTTGCGGCGTCCTCCGCGTTGGGGAGTGGGCTCGCCGAGCCTCGACAGAACGTAGCCCTTGTCCTCGAGCCGGCCGAGAGTCTTGTAGATCGCGCCTAACGCCACCTCGCGCGACGTTTCCGCCTCGAGCGCATCACGAATCGTCACCCCGTAGGCATCGTCTTCCAGCCGGAGGATGGCTAAGAGCACCAGGAGCTCGAATTCGCCCAGATAGAGAGGTGGTGTTGATTTAGGTGACATTGTCAGTCATATACCACAGGGCTTGGACGAGAAAGGCCGGTGGAGGGTTGGTGGTGTTTCTCACGGAGGCACGGAGAGGGACGGAGGTTGAGACCGGCCTTCGACATCTCCCGCCCTAAGCACAAGCAATAGACGGATTCGAACAAGCCTGGTCCGAGCGTTCGGTGGACTCGTATCGCACAAGCGATGACCGCTTCCGCCGACGGAGTCGTTATGAGGGACATGGAACTGATGCCGGGCAACTATTTTGCCAGGACACACTCAAGCGCAGACGTCGAATCGCTGAGCGACTCCCCCTGCCAGAGTAGTGAAGGCGGGAACCAGGAGCGTGTCTGGAATTTTGTGTGTGGGGCTAGCATGAGGAGGCCCCATGACACGCAAAGCAAAGAAGCCGATTTGAGCGGCTCCCGCCCGTCGCTGACGAGATTCTGGACCAATTCGGCCCCGCCGTGGGGATGTCGATGG
>DATNEY010000013.1:0-150094 GCA_035606665.1 Vicinamibacterales bacterium
TCCACGCCCGTCGCCAGCGGCGTCTTCTTGGTGTGCACGCCCAGGATGCCGGTGCGGCCCTTGACGTCCGGCCGTGGCACGACGATGCGGCGATCGAACCGGCCCGGGCGCAGCAGCGCCGGATCCAGCACGTCGGGGCGATTGGTGGCAGCGATCAGGATGACGCCCTCGTTGGACTCGAACCCGTCCATCTCGACCAGCAGCTGGTTCAGCGTCTGCTCGCGCTCGTCGTGACCGCCGCCCAGGCCCGCGCCGCGATGCCGTCCGACGGCGTCGATCTCGTCGATGAAGATGATGCAGGGGGCGTTCTTCTTGCCCTGCTCGAACAGGTCGCGCACGCGCGAGGCGCCGACGCCGACGAACATCTCGACGAAGTCAGAACCGCTGATTGAGAAGAACGGAACGTTCGCCTCGCCGGCGACAGCGCGCGCGAGCAACGTCTTGCCGGTGCCGGGCGACCCCATGAGCAGCACGCCCTTGGGAATGCGGCCGCCGAGTTTCTGGAACTTCTGCGGCTCGCGCAGGAACTCGATGATCTCCTGGAGCTCTTCCTTGGCTTCGTCAGCGCCGGCGACGTCCTTGAACGTGACCTTCTTCTGGGTGGACGACGACAGCTTCGCGCGGCTCTTGCCGAACGAGAGGGCCTTGTTCCCGCCGCTCTGCATCTGGCGCATCATGAAAATCCAGAAGCCGATGAGCAGAGCGATTGGGGCCCACTGCAGCAGGTAGATGGCCCACGTGCCGCCGGTCACGTCGCGGTAGCGGACGACGGTGTTGTTCTTGACGAGCGTGGCGGCCAAGCCTTCGTTCTGGATCGGAACGTAGGTGTAATAGGCCTTGCCGGCCGCCAGGTCAGCGCCCGGCGTCGGGCGCAACGTTCCAGTGACCTTGTTGCCGTTGAAGACGGCTTCGGCGACCTCGCCCCTTTCGGCGGCGCCCTGGAAGACGTTGAACGGGATCTCAGACTCGCTCGGCGTGAGGCTCGAGTACTGATAGATCGCGAACGCCGCGACGATGATGGCGAACCAGAAGAGAACGCTCTTAAACGTCGAGTTCATCAATGTTTCCGTAGCTCCAAGATTAGCATGTCATCGCCGGGCGTCCGGATGCGGCAACGTTCGGACAACGCCACTCCAGCCACCCACAGAATCTCGCCCCGCGCGTCGGTCACAATCGGCACCGTATCCCGTTCGAGACGCGGCACTTTCCGGTCCACGAACACATCCTGCAACTTGCGTCGGCCCGGCGCACCCAGCGGGTGCAAGCGATCGCCCGGACGCCTGTTTCTCACCAGCAGCCCCGAAACGTCCAGCCCGCCCGCCACAACTACAAGGTGGACGTCTCTCTGCTGACTGACGTCACGAGCCTCCTGCGCGTTCACTCGACGCGCGTCAATGGCTGCACCCACTTCCGGCAGATCCACGGTCCCGGGGACGTCGAGCCTTCGCTCGGGCCAGCTTCCCGCCCGCTCCGGCCGGCTCCGCGGCCCGGCGACAAACTCCAGCCTGGCGCCTCTCCTCACAACCGTCAGGCCCGGCAAGTCCAAAGAGCCTAATGAGTTATCGGTGGCAGCCAGATGGCAAACAGCCTCGATGTGCCGGGCGGACAACTGGGAGTTCGGAGCGGTTTCCGCGGCAACTTGCCGGACCAGACGCCGCGCCGGCGCCGGCGGAAAGGCCGCGAGCGCCGCGGCATCAATCACCCCTGCCTGTAGGACGACGCCGGCGGCCCTGGCGTTTGCATGTTTCTCAAGGAATTCCTCATCGTCCTGGGCGAGGCGCGCGAGGCGGGCCAGCGCGGTGACGCCCTCGGGGGCGATGTCCGAGAGGACGGGAAGGAGCTCGTGACGGACGCGATTGCGCGCGATCGAGACGTCCGCATTCGACGCGTCCTCGCACCAGGGCTCGCCCATCCCGGCAAGGTATCGGCGAAGGTCGGCGCGGCGCGTCTCGAGAAGCGGCCGCACGAACATCCCCCGGCGAATCCGGATCCCCGAAAGGCCCCGCGTACCCGCACCGCGGAGGACGCGCAGCAGCACCGTCTCGGCCTGGTCGTCTTCTGTATGCCCCGTCGCTACGACGGTCGCGTCGAGGCGTAAGGCGCTCGTCTCGAAGCATTCATAGCGGGCCTCGCGTGCGGCGACTTCGAGGGATACGCGGCGGGAGCGCGCGATTGCGGCAACGTCTCGACTGTGAACTTCGATCGGAATCGCGAGCCTTTCTGCCAGTGCCCGGCAGAAGGCTTCGTCCGCGTCGGATGCCGGTCCGCGGAGCCCATGATTGACATGGACGAGGCCGGCAATCGTCGCGCCCAGATCGGGAACGACCACCCGGAGGATCCAGGCCAGCGCGACCGAGTCGGCTCCGCCCGACAGCGCAATCGCAACACGATCATCTGGCCGGACTAGCCCGCGCAGGCGGATCGTGCGCGCGATGGCAGCAACCACGTCACCCATGTGCGTCTCTGACCCGCCCCCCAACCAACCGAAGTCGCGAACAAGCGCAGCGAAATTCGCCCCCACACGCCCTTGCGAACGAGCGAAGCGAAGTGAGCCCGCCGGAGCGGCCACCTACGCGCAAGGCTTCGGTGGCCCACCGTAGCATTTGCGAAGGTGGGAGCGCAGCCGTGAGGCTAGCGAGCGACGGCGTAGGAGGGTCCGCGGGGGCGAAGCCCCCCGGATCAATATTGGTGCCGGTGCAGGGACTTGAACCCCGGACACTGCGGATATGAGCCGCATGCTCTAACCAACTGAGCTACACCGGCAAACCAAAGAATCTTATCAGGTTAGCGGAGCGCGGCCGCAATCAGCGGAATCAGGATTTCGTGGTGTCCGGTGATCGAGTAGCCCCGTCCGGTGCCCGCGACCGGCCGGCGAACGACGTTGGTCTCGGGACGGTACATGCGGACGAAATCGAGGTTCACCGTCGTCAGGCCGTCGAGCGATATGCCTCGGTTGCGGACGAGCGACACGGCCTTCAGGAAGACTTCCGGCAGCATCACGGCGGATCCGCAGTTGAGATACACACCGCCTTCGAGGCCGGCGACGAACGAGGTGAAGTAGCGGAAGTCCCGCAGGCTCGTGGCACCGATCGCCTCGCCCGACGCATCGGGATGCATGTGAATGATGTCTGTGCCGATCCCGACGTGCGCGGTGACAGGGACGCCGAGGCGCGCCGCCGCGCACAGCACGCTCAGCCGGCCGAACGGCGGCTTCGCATCATGAAGGTGCCGGCACACGGACTGCGCGAGGCCGAGTGATTCCTTCGCGCCGGCAGCGATCGCCGCGTTCAGCTGGCGGCCGGTTTCGTCCGCCATCCCGAACCTGCCGGCGCCCAGTACGGCTTCCACGTCCTCGGACGTCGAACCTGCGAGCGCCACTTCGAAGTCGTGAATGAGTCCCGCGCCGTTCATCGCGATCGCCGACACGACGCCGCGCTCCATAAGATCGATGAGCACCGGCCCGAGCCCGGTCTTGATCACGTGCGCGCCGAGACCCCAGACGATGCCTCGTTTCTCCGCCTGCGCCGACTTCATCGCGGCGACGACGGCGCGGAGGTCTGCCGCCGCCAGAAGGTCCGGCAGCGACGCGATGAATCCATCGAACCCGTCCGCTGGATCGAAGGGCTTCGCGAATTGCTGATGTGTGACTTTGCTGGGACGGCTCGAGAGCGGGTAGGTCTGGACTCCGGTGAGGTCGAACTCTTCGTAGTCGAACTTCACGGCGGTCATAGTATCAGCATGGCGTCGCCGTAACTGTAGAAGTGAAATCCCTCCGCGACCGCGAAACGATAGGCATTGAGCGTGAGATCGCGGCCGGCAAACGCCGCGACCAGCATGAGCAGCGAGGACTTCGGCAGGTGAAAGTTCGTGACGAGTGCGTCCACGATCTTGAACTGATGGCCGGGATAGATGAAGAGATCCGCGTTCGCGCTTCCGGCCCGTACCGCACCGTCCTCACCGGCGGCACTCTCGAGCGCCCGCGTCGTCGTGGTGCCGACGGCGACGACACGGCTGCCTCGAGCGCGAGTCTCCCGGATGCGCGCGGACGTGGCGGTCGAGATGGAGTACCGCTCCGGATCGACGCGGTGCTCCTCCACCAGGTCGACGCGCACCGGCTTGAACGTCCCGTAACCGACATGCAACGTCACCGTGCACCAGCCAATGCCGCGCGCACCAACGGCCTGGAGCGTAGCGTCGTTGAAGTGCAGGCCCGCCGTCGGCGCGGCAATCGAGCCGCGATCGCGCGCGAACACGGTCTGGTAGCGCTCGCGGTCGTCGGCGTTGTCGGCCCGATGGATGTACGGCGGCAGCGGCACATGCCCAACCGCGTCGATCGCTTCATCGAGCGACGGGGCGCCGGTGAAGGCCAACCGCACGAGTCGACGGCCGAAAAAAAGGCGTTCGAGGACTTCTCCTTCGATGCGCACACCGGGCGCCCGCGTCTCGTCGTCGAAAACGACGCGCGCGCCGGCCTTCAGCTTCTGACCGGGATGCACGAGCGCCTGCCACTCGGCCGGGCTCTCGCGTTCGAGGAGCAGGCACTCCACCGCGCCGCCCGACGGATCCCGTCGTCCCAGCAGCCGCGCGGGAAACACCCGCGTGTCGTTCGCGACCATCAGGTCGCCGGGCGACAGCAGGGATGGCAGATCGGCAAACGCATGCTCGCGCCACGTGCCCTCCGCGCGCCGCACGACAAGCAGCCGGGACTCGCCGCGCGGACGAGCCTGCTGCGCAATCTGCGCCTCGGGGAGATCGAAATCAAAATCTGAAACGAGCATCTCGATACAATTCTGGCCCGATGCAACTGTGGCCCGGCTGGCCGTATCCGTTGGGCGCGACCTACGACGGCGAGGGCGTGAACTTCGCGATCTTTTCCGAACACGCGACTGCCGTCCACCTCTGTCTGTTCGACTCCGCGGCCGCGACCGTCGAATCGGCGTCGATTCCGCTGACCGAACGCACCGATGGCGTATGGCACGGTTACCTGCCCGCCGGTCGGCCCGGACAGTTGTACGGCTTCCGCGCTCATGGACTCTGGCAGCCTGAACGCGGATTGCGGTTCAACCCCGCCAAAGTCCTGCTGGATCCGTACGCCCGCGCAATCGGCAGACCTCCGTTCTGGCACCAGTCACTCTTCGCGTACACGGATGCCACGGAAGGAGGCGGCCCTGCGGACACCAGCGACAGCGCCGCGTATGCCCCGCTGGGGGTCGTCACGCACGAATCCTTCGATTGGCGTGACGATCGCCATCCGCGAGTGGCGTGGCACGACACGGTCATCTACGAGGTTCATGTGAAAGGCATGACGGCCCTGCACCCTCAAGTCCCGCCCGACGAACGCGGCACCTACCTCGGTTTGTCGCATCCCGACGTGATCGATCATCTTCGCCGGCTCGGCGTGACCGCCGTGGAGCTGATGCCGGTGCACTTCCACGTGGATGAGCAGGCGCTCGTGAAGCGGGGGCTTACAAACTACTGGGGTTACAACACGCTCGGTTTTTTCGCGCCTGATGCGCGGTTCTCCCACTCGAAACATCCTCACGACGTGGCCGCGGAGTTCAAGACGATGGTCCGGCGCTTCCACGCGGCGGGCCTCGAGGTGATTCTCGACGTCGTCTACAACCACACCGCCGAGGGCAACCACCTCGGACCGCACTTGTCCTTCCGGGGCCTCGACAACACGACGTACTACCGGCTCGAGCCCGGCCGGCCGTCGCGGTACCAGGACTTCACCGGCACCGGCAACACGATCAACGTCCAGGCGCCGCAGGTGCTGCAGCTCATGATGGACAGCCTGCGCTACTGGGTGCAAGACATGCACGTCGACGGCTTCAGGTTCGACCTGGCGTCGGCGCTGGCGCGGGAACTCCACGCTGTCGATCGACTCGGCTCGTTCTTCGATGTCATTCAGCAGGATCCTGTCATCTCCCGCGTGAAGCTGATCGCGGAGCCATGGGACGTCGGCCCAGGTGGCTATCAGGTAGGCAACTTTCCTCCCGGGTGGGCGGAGTGGAATGGACGCTACCGCGACACGGTGAGGCACTTCTGGCGGGGTGATGCCGGAATGTTGCCCGATCTCGCCACGCGCCTCGCCGGGAGCTCGGATCTCTATGGACCGTCCGGCCGTCAGCCGCACGCCAGCGTCAATTTCGTCACGGCGCACGACGGATACACGCTCGTCGATCTCGTCGCATACGAACAAAAACACAACGATGCCAACGGCGAAGACAACCAGGACGGCGATTCGAACAACATCAGCTGGAACTGCGGCGTCGAAGGGCCAACGGACGACCCGGACATCATGGAGCTCCGCAGACGACAGCGCCGAAACTTCCTGGCCACGCTCGTCCTGTCGCAGGGCGTCCCTATGATTTCAGGCGGCGACGAGCTCGGACGTTCTCAGCACGGTAACAACAACGCCTACTGTCACGACTCCGGGTTCACGTGGACGCCGTGGGAGGCCGGCCCCGCCGATGAGGCCTTCCACGCGTTCGCCCAATTCCTCATCGCGATTCGCCGGGATCAACCGGTTCTGCGCCGGCGGACGTTTCTCGCCGGACGACGCGCGGGATCCACGGACGTTCTATGGCTCAAGCCTGATGGGACCGAATTCACCGACGCGGACTGGAACGACGCGTCGCGCTCCGCGATGGGCATGTTGCTCGATGGGCGCGGAATCACCGAGACGGACGCGCGCGGCCGCTCGATCGTCGGCGATTCGCTGTTTGCGATCTTCAACGGCGGATCCGGCGCCGCGCAGTTCACGATGCCGGCAATGCCCGGCGGCGGTGCCTGGACGCGGCTTGCCGACACGGCAGACCCGGCCGGCCCGAGCTTGACCGCTGCCGGCGGCACGACAATCGCCGCCGTCGCGCGCTCAATTTCAATCTGGCGAATCTGACGGACGCGACCCGGGCGTAAGATGGCGTTTTCGCCAGGAGGTTGCCGATGTCCAGGCTATCAACCGTGGGATTCGCTGCCACGATCTTCTTGACGGGAACCCTCGCCTACTCAGCCTCAGCTCAGTCAGGTAACAAGCCCGCCCCGTCCGGACAGGTCAAGGTCGGCCCGGTCGCGCCGCCGGCCACCGACGCGGAGAAGATCAAGAGCGCGATGTCCGCCGGGCCGGCGTCCATCGCCGCCAACGCCACGATCGTGGACATGGCGACGATGAAGCCGCTGCGAAAGGGCACCAACGGGTGGACGTGCTTCTCAGACCTTCCAACCTCACCGGGCACCGATCCCATGTGCCTCGATCAGAATGGAATGCTGTGGGCGGATGCCTTGATGAACAGGAAGGATCCACCGAAGGGAAGGATGGGCTTCGGCTACATGCTGATGGGTGGATCAGACGCCAGCAACACCGATCCCTTTGCGACCAAGCCAAACGGTGCCGACAAGTGGGTCGACACCGGCCCGCACGTGATGGTGCTCAACATCGGCGACCAGTTCGCCGGCTACCCGACGACGGCCGCCAACACGAAAGTGCCGTACGTCATGTTCCCGGGCACGCCGTACGCGCATTTGATGCTTCCGGTTAAGTAACGCGAGGCAAATACCGGAAGGCGCTCTACAGGCTCCACCTGAGAAGCATGGAGCCCACAGTAAACCCGGCCCCCACTGAAGCAAGCAGGACCAAATCACCTTTCTTCACCCTGCCGCTATGCCTCGCGTCTTCGAGGGCCAGCGGTATCGTCCCCGCCGTCGTGTTGCCGAAACGCTCAAGGTTGATGATGACCTTGTCCTCACCGAGTCCCAGCCGCTGCGCGGCCGCTTCGATGATGCGGCGGTTGGCCTGATGTGAAACGAAGAGATCCAGATCGGCGCCGGTGAGATTGTTGCGCTCGAGAATCTTCAGTGAGATCTCCTGAGTCATCCGCACCGCGAACTTGAAGACCGCGCTCCCGTCCTGTTTCACGTAGTGGAGCTTCTTGTCGACGGTCTCGTGCGACGCCGGCATCCGGCTGCCGCCGGCCGGCATCATCAACGAGGGTCCGCCTGTGCCGTCGGTCAGATTGCAGAAATCAATGATTGACGGCTCCCCTGCCGCGGCCGGCGAGAGCACGACCGCGCCGGCGCCGTCTCCAAAGAGCACGCAGGTCGCCCGGTCCTTGTAGTCGATGATGCTCGACATCACGTCGCCGCCGACGACGAGCGCATGCTCGCAGGCACCGGTCGCGACCATCTGATACGCGACGCTCATCGAGTACACGAACCCCGAACACGCCGCCCCCAGGTCGAAGCCCCACGCGTTGACGGCGCCGATCTTTGCCTGCAGCGTACACGCGGTGCTCGGGAAGATCGTATCGGGCGTGGTCGTGCCGACAACGATGAAGCCGATGTCCTCGGGCGTGATGCCCGCTTCCTCGATGGCCTTGAGCGCGGCAGGTTGGGCGAGGTCCGACGTGCCCTGGCCCGGTTCGACGATGTGGCGCTCGCGGATGCCCGTGCGCTGGATGATCCACTCGTCAGTCGTATCGACCAGCTTCTCGAGATCGGCGTTCGTCAGCACTCGCGGCGGAACATACGTCGCGAGTCCCGAGATCTTGACGGGCCTTACCGAATTCACCACAGACGTTCCCTCCCCGGGGCCGTGAGGCCGAAGTATTCGTAGGCGCGGGCCGTGGCGACGCGGCCGCGCGACGTGCGATCGATGAAGCCGATCTGGATCAGGTACGGCTCGTAGATGTCCTCGATCGCGTCTTTCTCTTCACCGATGGCGGCCGCCAGGCTGTTCAGCCCCACGGGACCGCCGCTGAACTTGTCGATGATCGTCCTGAGCAGGCGCCGATCCGCCTCATCGAATCCGTGCTGATCGACTTCCAACAGCTCGAGCCCGTCGTGGCAGACCGCCGCCGTGACACGGCCATCGGCGCGGACCTGCGCGAAGTCACGCACGCGCCTCAGCAGCCGGTTCGCGATACGCGGCGTGCCTCTCGACCGGCGTGCGATTTCGCGCGCGGCATCCGGCACGATGTCCACGCTCAGGATTCTCGCGGATCGCGTGACGATCTCCATCAGGTCCGCTTCCTCGTAGAAATCGAGGCGGTGGACGATACCAAATCGCGATCGGAGGGGCGCCGTCAGCAGCCCCGCGCGCGTCGTCGCGCCGATCAGCGTGAACGGCTCTATCGGCAGCTTGTGCGAGCGCGCGCCCGGCCCCTGGCCGATGACGACGTCGATGGTGAAGTCCTCCATCGCGGGGTACAGGAACTCCTCGATCGTGGGATTCATGCGGTGAATCTCGTCGATGAAGAGCACCTCGCGGGGCTGGAGCTGCGACAGGATCGCGGCGAGATCGCCGGGCCGTTCGAGGACCGGTCCCGACGTCGCTTTCACCGGCACGCCCATCTCGTTGCCGATGATGTACGCCAGCGTCGTCTTGCCGAGTCCCGGAGGGCCGAAGAGCAGCACGTGATCGAGGGCCTCACCGCGCTGCGTCGCGGCGGCGATCGACACCTCGAGGTTGTCGCGCACGCGCTGCTGGCCGATGTAGTCGGCGAGCAAGCGCGGACGAAGCCCTGCTTCGTACTGGACGTCGTCGTCCACGCGCGATGCGTTGATCAATCGTGGATCGGTCATCGGAAACGACGCGAACGATCGGGAACGAACGCGAACGACGCGAATGTGGAGGTCACGGAGTGCCTGCTCACCTGGCCATCAATAGCTTAAGTGTCGCGCGCAAGAGCGGCTCGAAGGAGCGATCTTCTGCCGATGCCAATACTTTGTCCACCGTCTTTTCTACGCTGGCTCGCTGGTAGCCGAGGTTCGTCAGCGCCGACAGCAGATCGTCGCGGACGTCATCGCCCGGCTTCAACGGCGCGGTCTCGACGACGTCGCCGCCGGGCAGCCGATCCTTCAGCTCGACGACGAGGCGCTCGGCGGTTTTCTTGCCGACGCCGGGAATGCGCGTGAGCCTCGCGAGGTCGGCCGAGCGAATCGCGCGCGTGAGCTCGGCGGGTTCGATGCCGGACAGCACCGAGAGCGCGAGCTTCGGGCCGATGCCGCTGACGGAGATCAACCGCTCGAACAGCGCCTGCTCCAGCGCCGTCGCGAAACCGTACAGCTGCAGCGCGTCCTCACGGACGTGCGTGTGGATCCTGAGCGCGACGCGGCTCCCCGGCTCGCCAATCGCGTACATCGTCGACAGCGGCACGAGGACGTCGTAGCCGACGCCGCCGACGTCGACGATCAGCCGTTGCAGTTGCTTCTCGTGCAGCGTCCCGGCGAGATGCGCGATCACGAGAGCCGCCGGCGCGAGAGCTGGGCCAGGTCCGCGGCCGACATGTTGCGCCAGCTCCGCTGGCTGCGCGGGGCACGGGCCGCGGCGCCGGCGAGCGCGCCCAGGGCGCCGCTCGCGTGGACGTGGCACATCGCGACAGCGAGCGCATCGGCGGCGTCGTGCGGCGTGGGCGCGGCCGCGAGTCCCAGGAGGAGCTTCACCATGTGCCCCATCTGCGACTTGCCGGCGCGGCCGTAGCCGGCGACCGAGGCTTTGATCTCCGCCGGCGTGTACTCGAGCACGGGCAGGCCGGACTGGACGGCGGCAAGCATGGCGACGCCGCGCGCGTGCCCGAGCACGAGCGCGCTCTTCACGTTCTTCGCATGAAAGAGGTTTTCGACGACCACGCAGTCAGGACGATGCGCGGCGATGAGTCGCGAAAGCTCGTCGTGAATGTGGCCGAGCCGATCCGCCAGCGCGGCTTTCGGAACCGTTCGAATCGCCCCGCAGATCACGAGGCGATGGCGCCGGCCGTCTGATTCGATGCAACCGTATCCGGTACGGATAGACCCCGGATCGATGCCGAAGACCTTCAATCTTGTCCGGGGGGCTTCGCCCCCGCGGCCCCCCCTACGCGCTCACTCGCGAGGACCCCGTTTGCCCCGCTCCGTTCGCGCGACTCGCTCGCTGCCGCTCGCTCGCTCACGCGAGTGAGGCCTCGATCTCCTCTTCCTCGACGTCGAAGTTGGACCAGACGTTCTTCGTGTCTTCGTTGTCGTCGAGCGCGCCCATCAGCTTCAGCATCTGCTGCGCGGGCTTGCCTTCGAGCTTGATGTAGTCGGTGGGAACCATCGCGATCTCGGCGGAGGCCGGTTCGACTCCCAGCGCCTTCACCGCCTCGACGACCGCGGGATGCGCGTCCGGCGTGGAGACGATTTCCCACGCGCTGCCGTCATCCTTCATGTCGTCGGCGCCGGCTTCGAGCACCGCGTTCATCAGCGCTTCCTCGTCCGCCTTGGTCTTCTCGACGACGATGACGCCCTTCTTGTGGAACATGCGGGCGACGGTGTTCGGCTCGCCGAGCTTGCCGCCCCACTTGGTGAAGGTGTGGCGGATCTCGCCGACCGTGCGGTTCTTGTTGTCGGTGAGGGTCTCGATGAGGATGGCCACGCCGCCGGGCCCGTAGCCCTCGTACGTGACTTCCTCGTACGTGACGCCTTCTTCCTCGCCCGTGCCGCGCTTGATCGCCCGCTTGATGTTGTCGGCAGGCATGTTGACCTGCTTGGCGTCGGCGATGACGGTGCGGAGGCGCGGGTTCATGTCCGGATCCCCGCCGCCGTTGCGTGCGGCAACGGTCAGTTCCTTGATGATGCGCGTGAAAATCTTGCCGCGCTTCGCGTCAGCCGCGCCCTTCTTGTGTTTGATGGTGTGCCACTTGGAATGGCCTGACATTGGTCGATCCTCTCTCGAAAACCCAGCAAAAAGACTAAGAATCTTAGCACGTAAGATTAGTGCATGCTGGAAGACCTCAGGGAACAGATCAGGCAGCTGGACGCGGAGATCGTGGCCGCGGCAGCCCGGCGGATCGCGCTCGCCCGGGCCGTGGGTGAAGAGAAACGCCGCGCCAACCTGCCGGTCGTGGACTACGCCCAGGAACGGGCCGTGCTCGAGCGCGCCCGCACGACGGCCGCGGAAGCCGGACTCGACCCGGCCGTCGCGGACACGATTCTCGTGAGCCTGGTTCGCGCGTCCGTGAGCGCGCAGGATCGCGACCGCGTACGGCGCGCGTCGGTCGGCGCCGGCAAGACGGCCGTCGTGGTCGGCGGCGAAGGCAGGATGGGCCGGTGGTTCAGGCGGTTTCTGGAGGACCAGGGCTACGCGACGGGATCGCTGGACCTCGTCGCGTCGAACGAAGAAAACGCCTGGGCGCGCGAGGCGTTCGCGTCGGCGGACCTCATCATCAGTGCGGCTCCGCCCACGGCGACCGCTTTGCTCTATGACGAATGGTCGGCCGCACCTCCTTCGGGTGTCGTTGCGGATATCGCCAGTATCAAGACGCCGCTCGTGGGATCGATCCGGCGGCTGCAGCGGGCCGGTGCACGCGTCGCCTCGCTCCACCCGATGTTCGGTCCGTCAGTCGTACTGCTTCGTGATTGCGACGTCGTCATCTGCGACACCGGCGACCGCGCCGCCTCCGACGAGGTCGAACAACTGTTCCGCCCGACAACCGCCCGCGTCATGCATCTGCCACTCGACGAGCACGACCGCCTGATGGCGGACGTGCTGACCCTCGCGCACGCAACCGTAATCGCCTTCGCGTTGGCGTTGCCGGACACTCCGAGTCCGCTGCGGAGCACGACGCTCGGCGCGTTGCAAGCGCTCAGCGCGAATCTTCTCAACGAGAGTCCCGACGTCTATTTCGAGATACAGGCGAAGAATCCGAACTCCGCATTGGCGCTCTCGCGCCTTGCGTCGGCGGTCGAGCGCGTGGCGAGCGCGGTGGCGTCACAGGATCAGCGCGGCTTCCGGACGCTGATGGATGAGGGTCGCGCGCACATCGCGCGCTGACGGCGGGCTGAAGCCGACTACTTCTGCTGCCGTAGTCGGCGGCCTTCAGGCCGCCGCACGGCGGTGACGATCCACACGTCCGAATCCGGCGTCCAGACACCACCGCGATAGCTCCCCTGGACGGCCTCGACGTCGAACCCGGCCGCATCAAGCCGGTTCAGGACGGATTCCATCGGCAACGATCGAAACGAGAGCGGAAAGCGGCGGCGTGTGACGCTCCGGCCGCGACGCACGGTGAATTCCTCATCGAAGATCGTCAGGCCGCGCCGGCGATCCTGCCGGACGGACTCGACCAGCATCACGTGCGCGCCGCCGAGCTTCCCGCGGAAACGGACCTGGCGCTGATACGGCCGCCAGCTGGTCAACTCGGGGATCAGCTCGATGCCGAACCGGCCTCCGGGTGGGAGAAGACGCGCCGCATCCGACAGCGCGGCGTCGAACGCCGAATCCGAAAGCAGCGATTGAAGTACGCCGTACGGCGCGAACACTCTCGCGAAGGAACGATCCGCGAATGGCAGCCGGGTGATGTCACCGCGCACCATCGCGGGCCGACGTTTCAGCGGCAACCGTCGGGCACGAACACGCGCGCGCTCGAGCATTGCCGATGAGAGATCGACACCGGCGACCGCTGCACCGGCGCGAGCGAGTGGAATCAGGAGACGGCCCGTGCCGCAACCGAGCTCGAGGGTGCGGCCGCGCCCCCGGGCGAATTCCTCCCAGAATCGAAGATCGCGCCGGCCCATCGTGCGCGAGTTCTCCCAGTCGTAGAAAGGCGCGTACTTATCCCAACCCACAACCCACAACCTGCCACCTGCAACCTGCAATCAATAAGACGCGAGAAGACGAGCGGCTTTCTCGATGTCGGCTTCACTCGGCAGGAATGCCGCTTCGAGCGGTGGCGAGTACGGCACGGGCGTGTCGAGGGCGGCGACGATCCGAATCGGCGCATCGAGCCACTCGAACGCCTCCTCCTGAATGATCGCGGCGACCGACTCGCCGATGCCGCCGGTTCGTGAGTCCTCGTGCACGATGAGCACGCGGCCGGTGCGCTTCGCGAGCGCCAGCACCGCGGGACGATCCAGCGGTGAAAGCCATCTCAGATCGAGAACGCTGGCGTCGATGCCATCGGCGGCCAGCCGCTCGGCAACGCGCATGGACGCGTGGACGTACGCACCGTACGAAATGATCGCAAGCCGATCGCCCGCGCGCCGGAGGGCGGCCTTCCCCACCGGCAATGGCGCGGGCGCCTCAGCGGCAACTTTCTGCTTGATGCGAGGATCGCGGTAGAGCGCGATGTGCTCGTAGTACAGCACCGGATCCGGATCGGCCACGGCCGCCGCCATGACCGCGCGGGCGTCGAACGGCGTCGATGGAACCACGATCTTCAAGCCCGGCGTCCGGTAGAACCACGGCTCGGTGTTCTGCGAGTGATAAGGACCGGCGTGACGAAGGCCGCCCCACGGCATGCGCACCACCATCGGCACGCTGCCGCCCCAGCGATAACGGATCTTCGCGGCGTTGTTCACGAGCTGATTGAATCCGGTGGCGACGAAGTCGTTGAACTGCATCTCGCCAATCGGCCGGAGCCCCGCGAGCGCGGCGCCGACGCACGCGCCGAGCACGGCGCCTTCCGCGAGCGTGGAGTTCAGGATCCGGTCACCATACTTCTCGAGCAGGGGTCTCAGCAGGAGGAACGCGTTGCCGTACTTCCCGCCCACGTCCTCGCCGAACACGAACGTTCGCGAATCCGACTCGAGCGCGTCACCCACGCCGTGCATGACGGCGTCAAGAAACGTCATGCCCTTCTTGTCGAACGCCGGCGCCTCCTCGACCGTGAGCGCGGGTTCCGCCGCGGGTACGACTGAAGCCCGGCGTTCGAGGATCTCCACCCGTGCCCGCGGCGTCGGATCGTCCGCCACGACACCGGTTGTGACGGTCGATGAATCCGGCCAGGGCGCGTCAATGATCGTGCGGGCTTCCGCTTCGACCATCGCCTCCGCGCGATCCTTGAGGAGCTGGAACTCGCCCTTCGCCACGACACCATCGGCTTCGAGCCTCGCCGCATAGGTCGCGATCGGGTCGCGCGCGCGCCAGAACTCGTACAGCTTCGAATCCGCGTAGCCTTGCGGCGTGAGCGGCGGGTAGTCCCATGAGGTCTGCGGCTCCTTGCCGAGGTACAGCATGTCGTCGTGGTGCGCGTGCCCGCACATACGCATCGCCACGAGCTCGATGAGCGCCGGACCATCGCCCGCGCGCGCCCGCTCGGCGGCCCACGTGAAGGCCGCGGCGATCGCCTCGGGGTCCGTACCGTCGATCGTCACGCCGGGAATCCCGTAACCCACTGCTTTGTCGGCAAATACACGCACAGCCGAGTTGTCTCGGACCGGCGTGGAGAGCGCCGTCTGGTTGTTTTCGAGACAAAAGATGACGGGCAGCTTACGTGCGGCGCAGAGATTGATGGCCTCGTGCCACTCGCCGAGCGAGGATCCGCCCTCGCCAATGAACGAGAGGGCCACACGCTGGTGTC
Source organism: Vicinamibacterales bacterium (assembly GCA_035606665.1). Taxonomy (GTDB): domain Bacteria; phylum Acidobacteriota; class Vicinamibacteria; order Vicinamibacterales; family SCN-69-37; genus DASUGC01. The sequence goes on from DATNEY010000013.1 coordinate 15,318, forward strand.
CCTGACGCGCGAACGCCAGGCCCATGCCGGCGACCGTCAGACTGCTGACGGACAGCGGCGCGGACGCGGGCACGATGCCCCAATCGAAATCACCCACGTGCAGATCCCGGCCATTCATCGGCGGACCGGCCTTCGCCATCTGTCCGTTCAGGATCATCCGGATGGTGGATTCGTCCGGACGCATCGCAAGAGCGGCGCCGACATCGCGAATGATCGGCGCGACAACGTCGCCCTGCCACGAGCCGTCCGCGCCCCGGAACGCCGCGCCGCGCTTGAGCCGAATCGCGGCGGCGTAGATCGCTTCCTGTCCGAGCGATCGGAAGCCCTTCCCCTGGAATGGAGTGCCCTCGTGACGGACCTCGGTGCCGAGGAAGAACGCCTTCAGGCGATTGTCGATCGCACGCGTCAGGATCATCCCGCGCAGAATCTCCAGCCGCTCGTCGCGAGTGAGACTCCGTTCGATCGCTTCGCGCCGGAGAAAGCCGTCACAGAGCGCGACCAGATCGTCTTCGGCTTGGCCGAGCCTCTCCCGTGCGGTTACAGCCGGCGTGGTCTCGGTTCCCGCAGGCAGTTTCGGCCACGAGACGGCGCCGCGCAGCGCACGCGCGAACGGCACGCGCAGTTTTTCGACGTCGTCCGCGGCGACAGGCTCTTTCTTGACGGCGCGGTCCCAGACCGAGGCGGCAAGCGCAGCGGCAAAAGGCTGTTGTTCGGTGACGAATGCGAGGAATCGCTCCCTGAGCGGCGACGCGGGCATCGGCCCGTAAGTTTGTCACGACTTCATGCGTCGCTTCTCAGTCAGCCGCGGCCCTCGTGCCCGGCAGGATGGGGCGCGTTCGCGGGAGCAGGCCGCGACGGGCCAGGTAGCTGGCGCCGACCAGCACGGCCACAAACGCAACCAGCTTGATCCACGTCGACTGCGGCGAGAGCGGCAGCGACTTCCACAACGCGAGGAGCGTGACCTGCGCCAGGGTCACCGCCCACAGCGACCCATAGAACTGCCGGCGCTCCATTCCCTCGCCCTGAGTGGATGCGCGGGCTCTCGGAAGCCGCCCTGCAACACCGAGGAACCAGACCGCGCTGGCGATCGGAAAGTAGCCCCACGAAAAGATCTGCGACGAGTGCCAGACACCGCCGATTGCGGCGTCGAACAGGGTGATGGCGTTGAGCGATGCGTACGAGACCACGTCGCCCCACGCGACGGTGTAACAGATCCGCCTGTGGATCGGATTCGGGGTGTCCTCGCCGTACAAGAGCACGTACGGTCTCGGCTCGGTGCCGGGCAGCTTGCCAAAGAGCGCGGCGATCCCGGTGCCGGCGACAACCACGGCGAACCACGTCGCGATAGCCGGGCTCGCTCCATACGCGAACAGCGAGAACGTGATCGGGCCGGGCGCCAGGAAGAATGCCCAGATCCAGACCGGCCAGTGGGCAATCCGGTAGTGCACCTTGTTCCTGCTGCGAATGGGACGATCGCTCGCGAGCTCGACGAGCACCGCGGCGCCATGATTCTGGCGATACGACTTCGGAACGATTCGGACCATTCGCCGGAGAGTCTATCGTGGGCTTCTTCGAATCGTCCTGTGCGTTGGTGTCGCAGTCCAGGGATCCTCGGGCCAGGGGTGCTTCGGATACCGCGCGCGCAATTCCTTGCGCACTTCCGGGTACCCGCGTGTCCAGAAACTGCGCAGATCGTTGGTGACCTGCACCGGCCTGCCCGCAGGCGACAACAGCTCGAATGTCACCGGAACGCGCGCCCGTCCGACACGCGGACTGTCGGCAAGGCCAAACAACTCCTGGAGTTTCACCGACGCCGCGACGATGCCGCCATCGCGGTACTCGAGCGCGACGGTCCGTCCGCTCGGAACGGCAAGAGCCGCGGGCGCGTGCGTCTCGAGAACCCGCCGGACGTCAAATGGCAGCGCCGCTTCGAGATCGATGTCCGCCAGCCGGGTCTTGCCGGCAGCCGCGCCGGCCACCAATTCCCGGAACTCCATCGTGACACCGGCAAACGCCAGCCGTCGAATCAGCGCCGAGTCCGGCTCCGACGGACCGCGGCGCAGATACTCGTCAGCGAGAATCCGTCCCGCCTCGATTGGATCTGGCGGCATTGGATGCTCGGACAATACGAGCGATTCGTACATCTCCACGCGGTTCGCCCGTACCCCTCCGGTCGCACCATCGAACTCATGACGGACGCCCTTCGACGTCGCGGTCACCCAACCGCGGTCGACACCAGTCGCTATCCGAATCAGGGCGTCGGCGCCGATCGCTTCTCCAGCCGTCACATCCACGGCGACGATGAATTCGTGGTTGATGACGCCGCTCTCGCGGCCGAGGCGGGCGCCCGCTCCAGACGCCAGCACAAATCGATCGGTCGAACCCGGGCGCCGGCGAGCGACGCGGTCCGGATAGCCCGCCAGCACCGCGCGGCGGAACGCATCGTCGGAAAGTGCACCAGGCGTTGAGCTTCCGGCCGCACGCTGAATCTGGGCGGCGGCCCGTTCAACGTGCGCGGGCAACCGCCCGCGTTCGACAGCGGCCAGCAGATCGCATGACGTCGCCTGGCGGCTGCTCTGAGCGATCCCTGAGTGGCGTTCGGACAACCACGCACACGCCCGTGCCATCGTCAGGCTCCCACCGGACGCGACGAGCATCCGGGCAAGCCGTGGGTGAACCGGAATCCGCCGGAGCGTTGAGCCGAGCTCCGTCAGTCGCGCGTCTCGATCGAGCGCGCCGAGCCGTTCGAGCAGATCGATCGCTCCAGCGAGGGCGGAAGGAGGCGGCGCTTCGAACCAGCCAAGTGTTCGCGGATCGCCTCCCCACGCGATGATGTCGAGCACTGTCGATGCGAGGTCGACGCGCGCGATCTCAGGCTCGCGATGCGGCCGGAGCCGGTCGCGGGCGTCCCAGAGCCGGACGGCGCGTCCCGCCTGTAGTCGTCCCGCACGCCCCGCGCGCTGATCGGCCGAGTCCTGCGTGACGCGCTCGGTCTCGAGACTGTCGATGGCGCGGTCGGCGTCGTACCGGGCGACCTTGTGGAGACCTGTGTCGATCACGGCCGTCACATCCGGAACCGTGACCGTTGTTTCCGCAAGATTCGTGGCGAGGATGACGCGCGACGCCGATGACGGACGCAACACGGCGTCCTGATCGTCCGCATCGAGGCTGCCATGAAGCGGCAACACCGGAACGCCACGGAGAGCCGAGCGTCCAGCGAGGCGTTCCGCGGTCCGCCGAATCTCCGGCGCGCCTGGGAGAAAACAGAGCACGGCGCCCGTCAGGCCCGGAATCATCTGCGCTACGGCGTCTTCGACAGCGATCCCCGGCTGGTACGACACGTCCAACGGAAACAATCGTCCGGGCACGTCAATGACTGGACAGCCGTCGAGGTACGCGGCAACGCGCGCGGCATCGATCGTCGCCGACATGATGACGAGGCGCAGGTCCGGCCGCGCCCGCCAAGCCTCCCTCGCCAGGGCCAGTCCGACGTCGACGTGAACGCTCCGTTCGTGAAACTCATCGATCACGATCGTCCGGAATCCGGCGGCGAGCGGATCCTGTTGCAGCCGCGCGGTCAACACTCCTTCCGTTGCCACAAGCAACCTGGTCTCGCTGGTGAAGTTGCGCTCGAAGCGGACCTGCCAGCCCACTTCCCGCCCGATCGACCAGCCACGTTCCTCTGCAATCCTGCGGGCAATCGAGCGCGCGGCTACGCGCCGAGGCTGGAGCAGGAGCACTGGCCCGTCGACAACGAGCGCCGGCGGCACGCGCGTTGTCTTGCCGGCGCCAGGCGCCGCCGTGACAACGACAGCTCGGCGGGTGGCCAGCGCATCGACGATGGCAGGGAGGCTGACGTCGATCGGCAGCGGCTGCAGTGGGAGACGGGCGGTCACCGGTGCCATTATGTTGGCCGTGAACAGCGTCGAGCTAGGGGCAGTCCCGCCGGAGCAGCGGAGACAGACACCGTTCGATCTGTTTCTGATCTTCGCCGGCGCGAACGTCGTCGCCACCACACTGCAGGTCGGCGCCGGTCTGGCCGGCCGGTGGTCGTTCGGTCAGGCGACCACCGTCATCGTAATCGGTGCGGTTGTTGGCGCGGCACTCGTCGCCGCGCTCGCACCGATCGGCACGAGGCTCGGCGTCCCGTCGATCGTCGCTTCACGAGCGGCGCTCGGGTTTTCCGGCGCGCAGTTTCTCGCGCTGCTGCTCTTCGTCACGAACTTCGCCTGGATCGCCATCAACAACGTCATCGCTGCGTCCATCTGCGCCAGGCTCTACGGGGGAGAGCAGCTCATGCCCGTATGGGCGGTCGGCGCCGGAATCGTCGCGACCGTCATCGTCGCAGGCGGCCCGAGACTGGTGGGCCTGGCCGATCGCTTTGCCGTACCCGCGCTCGCGGTTTCTGGCGCCGTGATGACCTACGCCTGTCTCGGTGCCACGTGGCCCGCACCGGACGCGGCGCCGGCGAGCATCACCGCGCGCGGGTTTTTCGGCGCGCTGGACGTCACGGCCGGATACCAGTCGACCTGGCTCCTGATGTTCGCGGACTACTCGCGTTACAACCGATCCGGCCGGTCCGCGGCGGTCGCGGTGTTCCTTGGCCTCGCGCTTACGGCCGCCTGGTTCATGCCGCTCGGATTCGCCGCGGCAACCATCGCGGGCTCGGACGATCCAGGCGCGATGGTGAGCGCGATCGGCCTCGGCATGTGGGGCGCCCTGTGGGTGATGATGGCGACGCTCACCACGAACTTCGTGAACATCTACATGTCCGCGCTGGCGCTGAAGAGTCTTCGTCCTTCGACGCCGGACGCGGCGGGAGTCTGGCTGATCGGCGGCGTCGGCGCGGCGTTGTCGGTCCTCTCGACAGCGTGGCTCAACCAGTTTGCCGACATCACGCTGTTGCTCGCGGGTCTGATGGTACCCATCGGCGGCATTCTGCTCGCGCACTACTTCCTGCTCGCGCGAGAGGTGCGCGTGGAGGACCTGTACGACCGCACCAGCCGGTACGCCCGTACCGGTGGCTGGTCGATTGCGGGCGTCGCGGCGTGGGCGGCAGGCGCGGTTGCGTTCTACGTTTCATCGGACATCGGCGGAACGCTGCCGGCGCTCGCGGTTGCCATCGCGGTGTATTCGGCCCTGGCCCGGACGCGTGGGGATTAGGGCCAGACGGGGTCGGACACCTTGAGGGCGGCGTCAGACCCCATCCGGCCCTACGCGGCGTTTTGAAGCTGAGGCGCATAGAATCCTGCAGTGACACTGCGGGATCGGCTGTCGGGCGCGCTCGTGATGGCGCCCATGACCAAAGGCTCCAACCTTCCCTACCGCCGGCTCTGCGTCGAGCTGGGCGCCCGGGTCCTCATCAGCGAAATGGTGGTGGCACGCCGGCTCAAGCAGCGCCGCCGTAGCGAGTTCGCGCTGATTCGCCGGGCGCCGGACGAGCCCGTGTTCGCCGTTCAACTTGCCGGCAACAAGCCGGAGGAAATGGCGTGGGCGGCAGCCCTGGCCGAGTCCCGCGGCTCGGACTTCATCGACATCAACCTGGGCTGCCCGATCGATCACTTCACGCGCATGGGACTCGGCGCCGCGCTCGGCCGCCAACCCACCAAGGTCGGCCGCATCGTCGCGGCCATGTATGCCGCCGTGAAAATCCCAGTGACCGTGAAGATCCGGCTCGGCTGGAGCTCCGACTCGCTGAACTACATGACGCTCGCCCGGGCGGCCGTCGATGGTGGCGCGGCCGCCGTCTTCGTGCACGGGCGCACGCGGGAAGCCCGGTACCGGCATCCGGCTGACTGGACCGCGATCGCCGAGATTGCCGCAGCGCTTGAAGTGCCCGTGATCGGCAATGGTGACGTGCTCTTCGGCCAGGATGTCCAAGGTCTCCTCGACGCGAGCGGCGCGACGGCGGTCATGTCGGCGCGGGGTGTGCTCATCAAACCGTGGATCTTCCGCGAGGTCGAGCAGGGCTACTGGGACATCACGGCCGACGAACGCGTCAGCATCTACCGGCGCTACGTCACGCTCGCGCTCGAGCACTGGGGCGGCGACGAATTTGGCCGCACGCGGATTCGCGAGTTTCTCCGCTGGCACGCCGGGTTCTGGTGCCGGTACGCTCCGCGTCGCGAGGACGGGTCTTGGCCGTCGATGCAAGCGCGCGAAAGCGCGTGGACTCCGCGATCGCCGCTCGAGGCGCTGCTTGCCCGGTCGGATGACGCGGCCCTCGACTACGTGACAGATGAGCTCCTGGCCGGGGGTGATCTGTCCCGGCCGCCGGCGGTTGGATCGGCAATGGCAGCGGACGCGGATCTCGTGGAGGCGGGCTGAATGCTTCCAGTTGTCGGCCTTGTTCTTGCGCTCAGCGCTCTTCAGGCCGGGCAGCAGCCTGCACAGTCCGGCAATCCTTCGATTCGCGGAACGGTCGTGGATGCCTCGACGAACAGGCCGGTCGCTGACGCGCGCGTCACCCTGATCGAGGCGGGCCTCAATACGCGGACCGGCCCTGACGGACGGTTCGAATTCGTCCACGTCGCGCCGCGCACCTACACGCTCACCGTGTCGACCATCGGCTACATCTTCGTGCGCAGGCGCGTCGATGCCGTGCTCAATACGAACCTCGACCTGAGCGTGCCGCTCGCCGAGGGCACCGGCACGTATCAGGAAGCCGTCACCGTCGCGGCCGACGTCGCCTCGAAGCCGAAAGCGCTCGGAGTGTCATCGCAGATGGAACTGGGATCGGCCGGTCTTGCCGAACTGCGCGGCGTTGCGGCCGACGATCCGATCCGCGCCATCCAGGCGCTGCCCGGAGTTGCGACCGGCGACGACTTCCAGGCCGAGTTCTCGGTCCGCGGCTCCGCGTTCCGGCACGTCGGCGTGGTCATGGATGGCACGCCGACGCAGCTCCTGATGCATACCGTGCGCAGCACGAACGACGCGGGCTCAATCGCGATGATCAACACAGACATCCTGAGCCGGGGCGCGCTCTTCTCCGGCCCGCACGCGCGTCCGCACGGGGACTGGCTGGGCGCGACGCTCGAGTTCGACGTGCGGGAGGGATCGCGCGATCGCGCGGGTGTGCGCGCCGCCGTCAGCGGCACCAGTGCCTCAGGGGTGTTCGAGGGTCCGCTCGGAGGCTCGCGTCGAGGGTCGTGGCTGTTTTCGATCCGCAAGAGCTACATCGACTGGCTCGTGAGGAAGATCGATCCCGACGTGACCAGCACCATCGGATTCAGCGACGCGCAGGCCAAATTCGCTTTCGACATCACCCCTCGACAGCAGGTCCAGCTCTTCGCCATCGCCGGCGATGCGGCATATCGCGATCCGGACAGCGGCTTTTCGAACGGCATCGATAATGCGCGATCGCGGAGCAGCATGGCATCGCTCTCCTGGCGCATCGCTCACTCGCGCGCGGTCGTCAGCCAGCGCCTGTCGCTCATGAGCGCGCGCTACGAGAACCGTGGCCGAGTCGGCCAGCATCTGGCCGATGGATTGAGCCAGTCGCTGCATTGGCGAGCGGATGTCACCGCGCCGCTGTCTCCATCACTGACCTTCGAGGGCGGCGCGCGGCACGAACTCAGCGACGCGTCCGAAACTCTTCGGCGATTCGCCACGACCAGCAATTCCTCGGTTCGGCTGGTTGCGGAGCGCGCCATCTCGGCCGACCCGTCGACGTCGAGCGTGTGGGCGCAACTGTCATGGCGCGACAGCCGAGGTGGCGTCGCGGCGGGCCTGCGCGCCGTCAACCGGAGTGACGTCGAGTCAACGGCCCTTCCATGGCTGCTCGCCGAACGCACGTTCGGCCACACGACGGTGCGCGGTGGCGTTGGACGGTCGGTGCAATTCGTCGACCCCCTTATCAGTGCAATCACGCCATCCGTATCCGGACCCGAACGGGCGGCGTCGTACGACGTCAGCGTCGAACAGCCCCTGGGGAGGGGATGGGGCGTCCAGGGCGCCATGTTCTATCGGAATGAACGAGACATCCTGCGGCGATCGGGCGAGGAACGGCTGAACCCTCTGACGGGCGCCCGCATCTTCGAGAGCGTCTTTCCTCTGTTCTCGAACGCGCTCGAGGGCACGTCGCGTGGCGCGGACCTGCTGCTCATTCGGCGATCGACAACGGGACTCACCGGGTGGGTCGGGTACACGTGGGCCCACACTCGCTACCGCGACGGATCGACCGGCGAGTCGTTCGATGGCGACTTCGATCAGCGCCACACGCTGAACGTCTTCGCGCAGCAGCGCCTGTCGTACCGTTTCGCCGTGAGCGGCAAGCTTCGGCTCGGCAGCAACTTCCCGATCGTCGGATATTTCTCAGGGACAACGGAATCAATGAAGCTGGCGGCTCTCCGCAACCAGGTGAGGCTGCCGTTCTATGCCCGGCTCGACCTCCGGGCCAACCGCACCTTCACGTTCCAGCGCTCGCGCCTGACGTTGTTTGCCGAAGTCATGAACGTCCTGGGCCGCGAGAACGGCGGTCAATCGGACGGCTTCGTCGTTTCGACGACGCTCGCAGCCATCGGCTACGTCGATCGGCTCCTGCCGAGAATCCCTTCAGCAGGCTTCCTGTTCGAGTTCTGAATGCCAAGTCGGGACTACTTTTCCGAGAAAAGTAGTCCCGGCTTCGCGTTACTCGTGGGGCGGCGGGCCGGAGGCGTGCTCGAGGCCGAGGAGTCCTTTGCGGAGGGCGTAGATCACAACCTCCGTCTGGGAGTTCAGGGACAGCTTGCGCATGATGCTCATGCGATGCGTCTCGGCCGTGCGCGGCGCAACGAAGAGCCGCTTGCCGATCTCGGCGTTGGTGAGGCCCTCGGCCATCAGATGAAAAACCTGGCGCTCACGCGGCGTGAGCTGGTCGTAGGGATCGCCTTTCGCGCGGCCCTCGTGGCTGACCGCGCGTGCGAGTGCGGCGGAGGCCTGGGGACTCACGTAGTAACCGCCATGGGCGACGAGGTCCAGCGCCTGGAGGAGCTCGGCGGTCCCGGCAGACTTCAGGACGTACCCCACCGCGCCCTTCTTGAAAGCCGCCAGGACGAAATCGTCACGGTCGAACGCCGACACAACCATGATGCGCAGGTCCGAGACCTGCTTCAGTACCTCCTCGATAACGTCCAGTCCATGCAGGCCGGGGAGGCCAAGGTCGAGCACGAGGACCTCCGGCCGAAGGTCCTGGACGGTGGTCACGACGGCGAGGCCGTCACCGATCTCCCCCACCACGATGTGGCCTGTGGCTTCGAGGATGCGGCGCAGCCCCGCTCGAACGAGCGCATGATCGTCTGCGATTACTATGCGGGCCATGGTACGTACCTACTGGACGAGCGATTGTAATCGCCGCCGGCCGCCGGGCGAGAACCGTTATACTGCGGCCCCGACGATGGCCATGGGGACTGAACGGTGAGCGATCCCGAAGGCATCTCCCCCGAAGTACTCCGCCGCTTCACGCACGACGTGGTGAGCCCGCTCATGTCGGTCGTGGCCCTGGCGGAGGTCTTGTTGCTGGAAGCGCGCAACGACGATCGCCTGAACGAGGATTTAAGACGCATTCACGCCGCGGCCGACGAAGCACTGGGGATGGTCAGGGCGCTCAGCGCCGAGTTGAAATCCAGAGAACTCGACGCGGGACATTAAGAAAAGGAAATCACGGCCGTCGCCCGGTCGATCAGGGCATTGATGCTGGCCGCCACGCGCGGCGACTCGGCATTCAGGAACTTGAATCCCACGAGGAAACGCGAGCCGGCGGCCGATCCGTCGCCGTTGGGCCGCGAGTGAAGTGCCTGGGCGGTGAGCAAGGTCGACCAGACGCCATCGGGAGTGCTGAACCGGAACCGCATCACGCTCCCGAGAGAGGCGTCCGTCGAGGTTTGGGCGGAGAACCCCCCCGAACCCAGGTTGTCGAGGGTCATCACCATCTGCGTATCCAGGCACAGCACCACAATCGGGGCCGCAGGCCGGAAGCGAATGTCCGTCCGTCGCTCTTCAGGCACGTTTTTGAAACTCGCCGGGATGCTGCCAGATGGGACGGTCCCTGCCAATACGGGTTTCTACGTGATTTAGGGGATCCGAATCGGAGATTTTTTCTCTTAGTCCTTCCGCAGGACCCACGTCGTCATCGATCGCTGACCGTGGACGATGGTCGTCTTCAGCGGATCGAGCAGCTTGCCTCCGAGGACGGCAGCCCAGCGGCCGAGAGTCGATTCATCAACGAGATACCGCGTCGTCCCGTCAGGCAGCACGTACCGCCCGTCGGCCTGACGCGTGACCTGGCCGGAAATGCCGTCGGAGGACGCAAGCCGGCAGAACAGCATGCCACCTGGCGCGACAACCCGCCAGAGACTCCGGAGCATCGCTTCGAATTGCGCGTCGCTTCGCGCAAAGTGCAGGACCGCGCTGCAAATCACAACGGTGAAGTGGCCGTCTGGAAACGCCAGCGCCTCGAGTGTGCTGACCCTGAAACGATCGGGCGGTAGTCCGGGTGAGAGCGTGGCCGCCAGCTGGCGCACCTCCGCCACGGCATCTGCATCCCCGTCGACGCCCCACACATCCGCTCCCGACCGGAGCAGATAGACGAGATTCCGGCCGCCGCCACAACCGGCATCGAGGATCCGGTCATCCGGGCGGATTCGGCCCTTGAGCAGTTGGTCGAAGAGGTAGATGTCGATGTCGCCGAATTGCTGATGCAGATTCACGAGGCCCTACCGCCGGCGATACAGGGAAAAGTCCTCGATGCGCGTTTCGAGGGTGTAGTCGCTGAGAAGTGCCTTCACCGCCGGATCTTCGGGCAGTGCGTCGACGGTCTTCGCGACCGCCGGGTCCGCCGTCGAGTGCAGGCGTTCGAAGATCACGTAGACCGGTCGGCGATCCTGGAGCTCGCGCGCGACGGCATCCAGCCTGAACCGCGGATCGGGAAAATCCTGGGGCGCGAAGAAGTTGACGCGAAGAAACCGCTGCGCGGTGAGCCTGTCCGACAGAAAGTAGAGGCCTGCGCCGTTGATGCCAAACAGGAAGACGCGGTCTTCGGACTGAGTCCATGCTCTGACGTAGGCTGCGAGCTCTGCGTTCGCGCGCGCCGAGTAGCCGCGGCTGGTCTGTGCGTACCCTCCGAAGTACTCGAGATAGGTCTTCTCCTCCGACTGCCCCCGCAAGAGCGCAACGTCCCTGCTGACATCTTCGACAACCCGTTGTACATAGTGGCGTCCGGCCAGCAAAGCCATCATCGCCAGCGCGGTAACGCCGGCCAGCACCCGGCGCGCCCGGCCGGCATTGAGGTCGCCAAGCCACCAGCCCGCCATTACCGCAAGGGGCGCCATCGCCTGCAGAAAGTAGCTGTTGTACAACCGCGCTCCGTTGACGACGATGACGAGAATCGCGGCGCCGCCCCAGAAAAGCGCCAGTGACGCGGCATCGGCGACGCGGCGGTGTCGCCCGAGTTCCCAAAGGGCGCCCGCTGAGCCTGCAACGCCGGCCAGCCAAAGCGGCTCGGTCTTCATCCTCAGAAACACGCTCCTGGAGAACGCGACCGCGTAGTCCATCGCGGTGAACCCGGCGCCCACGTACCAGCGATTGAAATCGACGACCGCGATTCGTGCTTCGATAAGGGCGCCGTTGCGCCACAACCAGACAACCATCAGAACAGGAACAATTGCAGCGCCGGCCGAAGCCAGCGCAAGCGCACGAATCCTGCGGGGAGCCTTGTCAGCGGATACTGCACCACCGGCCATCAGCGTCCACGTAACGAACGCCGGAAAGTACAGCGCTGCGTTCGGCTTGAAACTGATCGCGGCGCCGATCAGGACTCCCATGCCAGCGATGGAAGCGGATGACGGACGCTGCCGGTAACGCGCCGCGCACAGGGCAGCGAGCGCGAGGGAGGTCACGATGAACGTCTCGCTGACGCTCCGTTCGAGGAACCCGCCTTTGCCGTAGAGAAACGCCGGCATCGTCAGTACGGCAAAGAGCGCGGCTGTGAGTGCGCCTCCGAGGGATCCGGAAAGAATTCGGACGGTCAGATACAGCGCAGCCGTTGTGAGTGCTGCCGCGGACACGTCGAGCAGCACTACCGCCGCGCTGGACCAGCCGAAGAGCTTGAAGGCCGCCCAATACGTGAGAAAGATTCCTGGCGGGCGCTGCTCCCAGACGTCGATGTACAGACGCTGGCCGCGATCCATGCCGCGGACGGCTGAGGCCCACAGGCTCTGATCGATGCCGAGTGGCTGCGCGACTGCTGCAACCCTGATCAGCAGGGCGAGACCGGCGAGGGCGAGGCACGCGAGATGAATCGCGCGCACGCGGCCCTGCCGCCCTGAAGTCATGTCCACGAGAGAGCGAAGTGTACCAAACCGCGCTAGGATGTGACCGCCATGACGGGAGGAAAAACCGGCGGCTCACCGGCGTTCGTGCATCCACAGGCGATCTGCGAAAGCACGTCGGTAGGGGCAGGCACGCGGGTCTGGGCGTTCGCACACGTCCTGCCAGGCGCCGTGCTGGGCGCGGACTGCAACGTGTGCGATCACGTCTTCATCGAGAACGACGTGCGCATCGGCGATCGCGTGACGATCAAGTCCGGCGTCCAGCTCTGGGACGGCTTGCGCATCGCCGACGACGTCTTCATCGGGCCGAATGCGACGTTTTCGAACGACAAGTTCCCGCGCAGCAAGGCCTACCAATCAAGTGTGCCCGTGACGACCATCGGACGAGGCGCGTCAATCGGTGCCGGCGCGGTCGTGCTTCCCGGCCTGAAGATTGGCGCCCGCGCGATGATCGGCGCGGGCGCCGTCGTGACGCGCGACGTCCCGGCCAAGGCCATCGTTTCCGGAAATCCAGCGCGGATCGTAGGATACGCGGACACCAAGTCCGCCGACGTGCGCGAACCAGCACCCTCGACAGGAGTCACACCCGGATCAATCACCGCGACATCGGTGCGCGGCGTGACCGTGCACGGCCTCACGCTGGCCGAGGATCTACGCGGCCGGCTGGCCGCCGGTGAGTTCGGCAAGGACATTCCCTTCACTCCAAAGCGTTACTTCATGGTGTTCGACGTGCCAGGCAAGGAAGTGCGCGGCGAGCACGCGCACCGCGAGTGCACGCAGTTCCTCGTCTGCGTGCGCGGCTCGCTCAGCGTCATGGTGGACGACGGGTCGGCGTCGGAGGAAGTCGAGCTTCGCGAGCCACACGTGGGCGTGCTCATTCCGCCCATGGTCTGGGCGGTGCAGTACAAGTACTCGGAGGACGCCGTGCTCCTCGTCTTCGCGTCCGAGCACTACGACGCGAACGATTACATCCGGGACTACGAAGAATTCCGGGCGCTGGCCGCGCAGGTTTCCGCGAACCGCACGACGTAGGCCGGCCGGACCGCGATGAAGCGCTCCGCCCTGGTCCTGATTCTCGCGGCAGGCGCACTGGCGCGACTCGGCGCCCTGGGCATGCCCGGCACTCGCGATGTCCCTGACTGGAAGGCGACGTCGTTCGTGGCATCATCCGACTTCACCCGAATCTATGGCGCCGGTGGATCGCCTCCCGACGAGCGCGTGCTCCTGTGGGAGCAGATCAAGGTCAAGACGGAATACCCGCCTGTCTCCCAACTCGAGATGGCACTTGTGGGTCGCGTCTACCGCCTCATCGATCCAGAGTTCAGCGACGGCCGAACCCTCACGGCCCTGATCAAGGCACCAGGCCTCATCGCTGAAGTCGCGCTGGCGTGGTTGCTGCTCACGTGGGGCCGCCGGACTTTCGGAGCGGCGGCGGAATGGGCGGCGGCCGCCTACTGGATCAATCCCGCCACGTGGCTCACCGGATCGGTGCTGGGTTACCTCGACGCGCAGATGGCGGTGCCGGCCACGTTGGCGCTTCTCGCCGCTGCATCTGCACGGCCCGGCCTCGCCGGGGCGCTCGCCGGGATCGCCGTGCTTACCAAGCCCCAGGCCATCTTCATCCTTCCGGTGGTGGGAATGATGTTGCTGCGCCGCGACAGTCGAGCCCAGGCAAGGGACGCAGTGCGAGCGATTGTCGCGGGCTTCGTCGTGGCGACACTCGCGGTACTCCCGTTTCTGCTGGCCGGTACGTGGCCGAGCATGCTTCGGGCATTCGCGCGATTCGGGGAACACGACCTCGTGTCAGGGACGGCCACCAACATGTGGTGGGCACTCACGTGGGCAGCAGGCTCAGTCGCGCGGCTGCCGGAGCTCGGCTGGATCGATGCGCTGTCCCGGCCAGCGACGATGGTCCGCATCTCTGTCGCCGTGGCGGCCGGTATTCCCAATCCACGACTGGTCGGGACCATCCTCACGGCCGGGGCGATCGCGTGGGGCGCATGGCGATCGAGGCAGGGCCTCGACGCGGAGCGAGGCACACTCGTCGCAGCCTGGTCCGTGCTCGCCTACTTCATCCTCTCCGGCCAGGTGCACGAGAATCACGCGTTCCTCGCGCTGCCATTGCTTGCGTTCGCCGCCGGTGCGAATGCAGGCCTCCGGCCGTGGTACTGGGCCATATCAGCCGCGTATGCGCTGAACGTTTACTTGTTCTACGGCTTGGGGATGACGAGCCCGCCCTGGATCGACCGGCGATGGACCTTCGTGGACATGACGGTCCTGCTCGCGATCTTCTACTGCGTGTTGTTCGTGGGGCTGACGTTCAAGGTCGCGCGCGCGACCCGCGTACGAACGTAGGGCCGGGCCCCTTGGCCCGGCCCTGCGCCAGAATCGCGACTCGAACTAATCAGGCTCTTTGAAAGACCGGGGCAGTCCGGCGCAGAGAGCGCGTGACAACCGCCTCCCCTGACCCGAGGATCGCCTCAAAGTCGGGAAGGTCATTCATGGCAGAGGGCGTGGGTGAACCGCCGAACGCATTGGCCGGTATCCATCCTCCGTTGATACAAACGCCGCCACCGATCGCGGCGAAGGGGTCGCTGCCGATGCACGAGTTGGTCGGCAGGCTGTTGATTGGCACCCAGCCGCCATTGATGCAGACACCGCCTCCGGGGAATGGATTGGAACCCACGCACCCGCTCGGCGACGGTGTCGGCGTGGGCGTCGGTGTCGGCGTTGGCGCAGGCGCGTTCGGCGCAGTGCCGTACTGCCAACCGCCGTTGAGGCAGTAGCCGGTATTCATCGACGCGAACGGATTCGGCGTCGTGCAGCCACCAGACGGAGGCGGCGTCGGAGTCGGAGCCGGCGTTGGCCCCGGCGTCGGCGTCGGGGTTGGTGTCGGCGCCGGGGTCGGCGGATTGCCGTACTGCCAGCCACCATTCACGCAGTAGCCGGTGTTCATCGACGCGAACGGATTCGGCGTCGTGCAGCCACCAGACGGGGGCGGCGTCGGGGTCGGTGTGGGCGTCGGGGTCGGCGTCGGAGTCGGCGCGGGTGCCGGAGCCGAACCCGGAGGCAGCCAGCCACCGTTCACGCAGACACCGCCACCCATGGCAAGGAACGGGTCTGGCGTCAGGCAACCGCCAGGCGTAGGCGGGGGCGTAGGTGTCGGCGTCGGTGTCGGACCCGGGCTAGGTGACGTCACCGGCCCGATGGTGTTCGAGCCACCGCCGCCGGTCGTCGTCGTGTCCACTTCCTGAAGATAGGTCGCAGCGAAGTCACGTGAGAAAGAAATGAGCCATCGTGGCCCGATGGTCGAGAATCCCGCGCGGGGATAGAACGAGCCAATCGAGGGCTGCGGATTGGTCGAGCTGATGACGCGCTCATTGCTCGACCGGCCACCGCGCGCGTTGAGCTCCATCGCGCCGACGTTGGAGGACGTCTGATGGTGACCGACGAGCAGGATCGTATTGGACACGGGATTCCTCGAGAGGCCCATGCCGTCGTAGGCGCCGACGATACTCGAGACGATGCCTTCGGCCATCTCATCGCCGGCCGCATCGATTTCCGCGCCGCGCGTGCCGCCGCTGAACGGCGCCGAGTACACCATCACGTAGCGGTTGTTCGATGGCACGTACACCACATCGTTAATGTAGGTGGCGACGTCGTGGTAGAAACCCTTGCGGCGCATCAACTGGCCGGTCGAGGCATTGACCCGGGCGATCGCGGCAATCGCACCCAGGGTGTCGGTACCGCAGTACGAAATCGCGAACTCGTTGGTGTTGGGATTCCAGGTGGCGTTCGGGTCGCGCCCGTAACCACCTGACACCTGGACAGATCCGGTCGTGGCGTTACCGTTGAGATCGACCAGGCGGTACTTGACCACCGAGCCGCCGCCGCAGCACGTCTGCCAGACGATCAGAAACTTCTGACTGATAGGCGAGTACGCGACCGGCGCCGCGGCTTCCCACCACGTTCCCTGGTCGCCACTGTTGATGATGTTGTCCGTCCCGGTGGGGCCTGCCGGGTAGGTGATGATTCGCGCGTGGACCATGTTGTCCAGATTGGGCCCGTCGTTCTGATGCCACGTCGCGAGAAAACCGCCGGCGCCGTTGTTCAGACCGGCGCTGTAAATGACTCTTGGGTAGTGAGCGAATACGTTCGTATTCGTGTTGAGGTCGAAGGGAGCGCCAATCGGGTTGCCGGCGGGGTCGGTGAACTGACCTTTGGACGACCCGTACGACCCGACCACAAGGAAGATCTGATTGTTAGGGTCGAACGCCGAATCGGTGCCGCGAACAGGATTGCCGATGCCCACCTTACTGCCGCCAAAGGCTGAAAGCTGAGCGAACGCGACCGAGGGGGCGGATAGCACAAGCACAGCCGCACAGAGGGCGGCCGCGCGGCAGCGGGTCAAAGAAAAGCTCATAGAACCTCGTACTCCTCGAAGGACTTCCGGCACTGGGTGGCCTAGCGGCCGATCTGATTACCCTTCAAGATCTCGGCCACATTCCTGAAAGCCTACAGGGGCCTGGCGGTCCCGAAATACTACACCGGATCACGAGATTCGTCAGGTGGCCCGACAGGACCGTCGGAGATCCGACACCGGCCTTCAGCGCGAGAGCTCGAGCACCCGGCCGGCGGTCCTGACTCGGATTGGCGCTTCCGCCTGCCGGAGCAGCCGTCGAAGAGTGGAAAAGTCCACCGCGGTTCGCTCGGCGATTGCTATTCCGGCCATTTGCCGGATCGCCGGGTTCTCGTCCAGGAGCAGCGCCTCGAAAGTTTGCCGCGCCAGCTCCAGCTCGTATGGAGCAATGAGCTTCGCCGCGGTCAGCCGGTTGTCTGGATTCGCGTCGGTGACGAGACCCCGTACTACTCCCTGCCAGGACTGATCGGGCGCGGCTGACATGTACTCCGCGACACGGGCGCGAATCGTGGACGCTTCACTCACGAGCTCCTTTTGCAGCATGGGCAGGCCGGTGCCGTCCGACAGTCGAAACAGGGCGCCGGCCACGACCAGGGGGTACGGGTAGGTCTTATCCGCAAGAAGCTTGCGCAGGTTCGGGATCGCAGAGGTCCCCGCGAGCTTCCCCAGTCCGTCGGCCGCTCGGGCCACATCGGCAGGCCGGTTCGCGTCATCCAGCACGCCGGTGAGCGGCGCGATGGCCAGCGGGCTGCGACTCTCAATCAGGGCGTCGATGAAGAAGCTTCGCGAACCCGGGTTCTGCTTCATCGTCTCTATGAGGCGGTTGACCGCGGCCTCGTCGCCGGTCTTCGCGAGCGCCCTCATGCTCGCAAGGTCGCCCTTGACCATCAGTCCGGCGAGGATCGCCCGCGCCCGCGCGTCGCCATCGCTTGCCAGGTGCTGCAACGCATCGACCTTGACCTCTGGAACGTCGGAGAACTCCCACAGCTGGGCCCGCGCAACCCGGCGGAGCAGATAGCCGTCTTCAAGGCGACGATCGGCAAGCCAGCGCTCATACGCCTGAAGGCCTGCGGCACTACCGCCACGAGCAATCTCGGCTTCGACCAGGAGCGCACCGGCCGCGGCACTTCGCGGATGGCTGACGAGGACAGCCGCAGCGACCATGCTGGCCTTGCCCGAGTCGCCGGCTGCCAGCGCGGCCCAGCCGGCCGTCAACGCCGGAGTGTCTTCGCTGCCTGTGACGCGCGCCGGAGGCGCCGCGCCTCGCTGCGCACGCGCGATTGGCGCAACACAGACGATGACGCCGACGACGACCACGATGGCTGCGGTACGAGTCATTTGTGCTCCCGTTCGTGATCCATTATCGGGGGGTCGGCGAGAAATCCGCCAGATCGGCACGCGGAATCGCCACGCGAAGCGCGTTCAGTACCGCGGCCAGGTCGATGGCTTCCTGCGCGACGGCCCCATAGATGGGCGGAAGCCATCCCATCGCGGCCGCGATCATGCCCGCGATGCTCAGCGCCATGCCTCCGACGGCGCTCTGAAGGGCGATGGTCCGCATGCGGCGGGCGATGTGCAGAAACTCATCGAGCTTCGCGAGCGACGGCTCGAGAATCACGGCGTCCGCGGCTTCGGCCGTGATCTCGTGCTGATGGCCGAACGCGACACCGACCGTCGCGGCCTGCATCGCCGGCGCGTCATTGATGCCGTCACCCACAAACATCGACTTTGCCTTGCCGGCCTCTTCACGAACGATGCGAACCTTGTCCTCGGGACTGGCGCTCGCGTGAACGACCGAGATCCCCACATGGTCCGCGAGATACCTGACCTCGCTTTCACGATCGCCGGAGAGCAGAAGCGTTCTGGTAATCCTGTGACGCGGACTCAGATGCCGGATGAACTTCCTGCCGTCGCGCCGTGGCTCATCGCGGAATCTCAGGGCGGCCGCGAACCTGCCGTCAATGAATACGAGCGCTTCGAGGCCGAGCTCGGTCGGCGGCAGCTCCGCCGACGAGACCTTTGAGGCCGCGGCCTGGCGTCCCGTCAGCATGACGTCGCGGCCGTCGACGCGGCCTCGCAACCCCGCGCCGGGCCGCTCGCTCATCTGCTCGACGACACCGAGCGCCAGGCGCGACTGTTTCGCGCGGTGCACGACGGCCGCCGCGAGCGGATGCTTGGAGAACTGTTCGAGACTCGCGGCCAGGCGAAGCGCGATCTCTGGATCCGCGCCGCCGGCAGGCACGATGTCGGTCAGCGTCGGCCGCCCGTACGTCAGGGTTCCGGTCTTGTCGAGAATCAACGTGCGGCACTGCTCCACTTCCTCGAGCGCCGCCGGGTTCCTGATGATGATGCCGCGTCTGGCCGCGAGCGAGATCGCGCCAATGATTGCCACGGGAATGGCGATGAGCAGCGGACACGGCGTCGCGATCACCATGACCGCCAGGAACCGCGAGGGCTCGCCACTGGCCGCCCATCCTGCAATCCCTACGAGGACCGCCGCCGGTGTGTACCAGCCGCCGAGCCTGTCAGCGAGGCGGCGAATCGCGGGGCGCCGCTCTTCGGCTTCCCGCATGACACGCATGATCCGCGCGTAGCGTGAGTCCTCGGCCAGCTTCGTCGCGCGAATCGTGATGGCCTGCTCGCCGTTCACGGCGCCGGAGAGCACCTGGGCGCCCGGCGCCTTCTGCATCAGGAACGGCTCTCCCGTCAGATACGACTCGTCCATCGTCGTCTGCCCCTTGAGGACTTCTCCGTCCACGGGGCAGACTTCGTGCGGGAGCAGGCGCAGCTCGTCGCCGACACGGACGTCGGAGATCGGAATCTGCTCCAGGCGGCCGTCCTGGACACGGGTCGCGACATGGGGCAGACGGCTAGCAAGCGCCTCCAGCACATTCGAGGCACGGCGCACTGCGTAGGCTTCGAGCGCAGCACCGCCGGAGAGCATGAGCACGACGATCGCGCCTACGAGGTACTCGCCGAGCAGCGTGGCGGTGACGATTGAGATGCCGGCAAGCCAGTCGGCGCCGAACTGACCGCGCGCCAGACTGCGCGCGAGGCCGGCCAGCAGGGGAAGCCCGCCGCCGGCAAGCGCTATCCACAACGGCCAGTCAGCGGCGGAGCCTGGAAGATGAAAGAGGAACCGAAGCGCGAGATGCAGCGCAATCGCCGTGGCAGTGGCGATTGCGATCAGTGCATCTCGCGTCACAAGTTCGAACTTCGACCTTTGAACTTCGAACTCATGCCGTGCACTTCACCCCTGTGCCGCCGATACCGCAGTAGCCGTTCGGGTTCTTGTGCAGGTACTGCTGGTGATAATCCTCGGCGTAATAGAACACCGGCGCTTCGCGGATCTCCGTGGTGACGGCGCCGAAGCCGTGGGTGCCAAGCGCCTTCTGATATTCGTTGCGCGTGCGCTCGGCGGCTGTCTTCTGCGCCTCCGACTGCGTGTAGATCGCCGAACGGTACTGCGTGCCGACGTCGTTGCCCTGGCGCATTCCCTCGGTCGGATTGTGGTTCTCCCAGAAGGTCTTGAGCAGTTGCTCGTACGAGACCTTTGAAGGATCGAACACGACGAGCACCACTTCCGTGTGTCCCGTCTGGCCGCTGCAGACTTCCCGGTACGTGGGGTTCTCCGTGACACCTCCGGCGTATCCGACCGCGGTGGTGAACACACCGGGCAGCTGCCAGAACTTCCGTTCGGCGCCCCAGAAACATCCGAGACCGAACACGGCCTGCTCGAGGCCCTTCGGGAACGGCGGTTCGAGCGGCGCGCCGTTCACGGCGTGCGACGCCGGCACCGGCATCTTCTCGGCCCGGCCGGGAAGCGCCTCACCGGCAGCAGGCAGATTCAGCA
Source organism: Vicinamibacterales bacterium (assembly GCA_035606665.1). GTDB lineage: Bacteria > Acidobacteriota > Vicinamibacteria > Vicinamibacterales > SCN-69-37 > DASUGC01. The sequence continues at coordinate 35,896 of DATNEY010000013.1, forward strand.
TTTTCGACATCGTGAACATGGTCCTGATCCTCTTGTTGATTTGGCGATTTGGTGATCTCGTGATTTGGTGATTTTCAAATCACCAAATCACCAATCACGAAATTCACTTCTGCTTCCTTGGATCGAACTGCAGCGCCGCGCCGTTCATGCAGTAACGCAATCCTGTCGGCGCAGGGCCGTCGGGGAACACGTGGCCAAGGTGTCCGCCGCACTTCTGGCAATGCACTTCGACTCTGGTCATGAAGTGGCTTCGATCCTCGGTTGTGCCAACGGCGTCCGGCATAGGCTCGTAGAAGCTCGGCCAGCCGGTTCCGCTCTCGAACTTGGTCTCCGACAGGAACAACGGCGCGCCACATCCGGCGCACTCGAATGTCCCGGCGCGCTTCTCGGAATTGAGCGGACTGGATCCCGGCATTTCGGTGCCGTGGCACCGCAACACCTTGTACTGCGTCGGCGAGAGACTCTCCTGCCAGGCGCTGTCGGACTTCTCGACTTCGAACCCGTCGGGTTTCTTGCTATCCATCAGGACTCCGCTTGCTCAGACGGCCTCACCGGGCCAGTGGTGTCATTTTCCCCCTTTTCCCGGTCGAATGCCCGCCACCGGGCGTAGGATGGTCGGCACACCGGAGACCTTCCATGATGTCGCCAGAGGATGTTCGGGGCTTCTTCGCCGATCGCGTTCCCTTGTGGAAGGCGCGGAACGCGCAGGCGCTCGCCGACGGGCATGCCGTTGACGGGCGGGTCTCGAGTCCGATGTGGCGCGAGCGGCTGGGACGCGACGCGATCCTGGAGTCGTACCGGCAGTTGTTCGAGACTTTTCCAGACTGGGATTTTCAGGGACAGGACCTGATCATCGACGGCCCGCTCGTCGCGCAATCTTTCTCGGCGACCGCAACGCTCGAAGGCGAGTTCATGGGCCTGCCGCCGACCCATCGCCGGTGCCAGATCGAGGGCGTCCGCCTGTACGAAATGAAGGACGGTCTGATTCAAAGCGAGCGCCGCATGTACGACTTCACCGGTCTTCTGATTCAACTGGGCGTGTTGAAATCCAAACCTACGCGATAGCATGAGGACAATGAAGAAGATCCCGCTGGTTCTGGCGTCGGCGCTCGCCGCCACGGTTCTTGCTGCCGCACAGTCTCCAAAGACGCATCGGCTCGAAGCGCGACCGGACACGGTTGCGTACGGTTATTACTGGTCGGAAGCGAAACCAGTGCTGCGAGTCGCGTCGGGCGACATCATCGACGTCGATACGCTGCTCACCAACAACCCGGCCGGGCTCGCGCGGGCGGGCGTCCCTGACGACAAGATTCAGGCGTCGCTCAAGGCGGTCGTCGAGGCCTTTCCGAACGGCAATCCCGGGCGCGGGCCTGGCGGGCACATTCTCACAGGACCGGTCTTCGTCGAGGGCGCGGAACCAGGTGACGCGCTCGAAGTCAAGGTTCTGTCGATCGATCTGCCGATCGACTACGGCTACAACGGCTGCAGCGGTTTCGTGCCGGAGAACTGCGACCGTTCGCAGCGCCAGAAGATCTTCACGTTCGATCGGAAGGCGATGACGTCGGAGTTCAACGCGGGCATCGTGATTCCGTTGAAACCCTTCTTCGGCAGCATGGGCGTTGCGCCGGCGCCGGAGATGGGACGCGTCAGCAGCAACCCTCCAGGCCGCCACGCGGGCAACCTCGACAATCGCGAGCTGGTCGCCGGATCGACGCTGTACATCCCGGTGTTCGTGGCGGGCGCGCTCTTCGAGATCGGCGACGGACACGCGGCGCAGGGCGACGGAGAAGTGGACCAGACCGCGATTGAAACGTCGCTCCGCGGTCGTCTGCGGCTGACGGTTCGCAAGGACATGAGGCTCACCTGGCCGCGCGCCGAAACGGCGACCGACTTCATCGCGATGGCGACCGATCCCGACCTGACTGTCGCGACGAAGGCCGCGATTCAGGAAATGGTGGACTTCCTCGCTTCGACGAAGGGACTGACGAAGCACGAGGCCTACCAGCTCACCAGCATTGCCGCGCACGTGGCCGTCACGCAGCTCGTGGACGCGCCGAACAAGGGCGTCCACGTGAAGATCCCGAAGAGCATCTTCCGAAAGTGATCGTCGAGCTGCTGCGCGCCCGCGCGGCGCGGGCCAGCCGCGCGCCGCACGGCGACGGCGCCAGCATCGCACTGTGCGTGGAAGGCGGCGCCATGCGTGGCGTCGTCTCCGCCGGCATGGTGTCGGCGCTCGAGGACCTCGGCCTCGTGCGCGCTTTCGACGCCGTGTACGGCTCCTCGGCAGGCGCCATCAACGCCGCGTACTTTCTCGCCGGGCAGGCCGCATTCGGCACCGCGATCTACGCCGAAGACATCAACAATCGTCACTTCATCGATCTCCGCAGGATTCTCACCGGAGGACCGGTCGTGGATCTTGGATTCCTGCTGGATGACGTCGCCGTGAAGCGGAAGCCGCTCGACACGGCGCGCGTGCTCGGATCACCCAGCCCGCTCACGGTCATGGCCACCGATGTCGCGACGGCCTCGCGCGCCGCGCTGCGCGGATTCCGCGACGCCCCTGCCCTCTTCACTGCACTGCGCGCAGGCGCCACAATGCCGGTACTGGCCGGGCCACCGGTCACGCACGAAGGCCGTCAGTACCTCGACGCGTCCCTGACGGAACCGATCCCGGTGTCCGTCGCCGAAGCCGACGGACACACGCACATCCTTGCGCTGCTCACGCGGCCCGGCGCGAGTCCACGGGCCACGACTGCTTTCGATCGATGGTACGTGCTGCCGAGACTCCGCCGGCTCTCGCCGGCGCTCGCGGATCTGTATGCCGGCCGCGGCGAGCCGTACGCGGGCCTGCTGTCCGCGATCGACCGAGGCCGCGGGCCGCTCGGACGCTCTTCCGTGCTGGGCCTGCGGCCGGCGCCGCCGGTCGTGAGCAAGCTGGAACGATCGAGTGACGTGCTTCGACGGGCCGCACGCGGCGGGTTCGACGCCGTCATGCAGGCGTTTGGCAAGTAGAATCCCGTTGTGCGCCGGCTTGGTCTCATCCTCATCACGCTGCTCGTTGCCGCAGGCGTTGCGTTCTGGATCTACTCGCGAAGAGCGCCGGACGGCCAGGTCCCGGGCATCGCGCTGGCGCTCGCCGAGGATCGCGCGGCACGCGTCGGCGATCTGCAGTACGACGTCACGCTCACGGTACCGGCGAAACGTGACGAGCCGATCGCCGCGCACATGCGCGCGCAGTTCCAGCTCAAGGACAGGACCAAGCCGCTCGCTTTCGACTTCGCCCAGCCAGTCGAGAGGCTCCTCGCGATGCACGCGAACGGAAATATCATTCCGCCGGCCGTCGACAATCAGCACATCGTGATTCCGGCATCGGCCCTCGCCGACGGCCCCAACATTGTCGAATTCGAGTTCCAGGCAGGCGACGCGCCGCTCAACCGGAGCGACGACTTTCTCTACGCACTGTTCGTGCCCGCGCGGGCGTCCCTCGCGATGCCCGTGTTCGATCAGCCAGACCTCAAGGCGAAGTGGCGGCTGATCCTGAACATTCCCAAGGACTGGACGGCCGTGTCGAACGGCAAGCAGGCCGGCCACACGGACATGCCGGCCCACACCGGTCTGGTTTTCGATCAGACGCCGCCGATCCCGACCTACCTGTTCTCGTTTGCGGCCGGCAAGTTCTCGATCGACACGGATCAGCGTGCCGGGCGGACGTTCCGGATGTTGCATCGGGAGACGGACGCGGCGAAACTCGCGCGGAACCGCCAGGCGATTTACGACCTTCACGCGCAGGCGCTGTCGTTTCTCGAGAGCTACACGGGCATTCCGTATCCGTTCGAGAAATTCGACTTCGTCGCCATTCCGTCGTTCCAGTTCGGCGGCATGGAACACCCCGGCAGCGTCTTCTACAACGCCAGCAGTCTGTTCCTCGACGAGTCCGCGACGCAGAACCAGATGCTGGGGCGCGCGAGCCTAATCGCCCACGAGACGTCGCACATGTGGTTCGGCGACCTGGTGACGATGAGGTGGTTCAACGATGTGTGGATGAAGGAGGTCTTCGCCAACTTCATGGCGGCGAAGATCGTGAACCCCTCGTTCCCGAATGTGAACCACGAGCTGCGATTCCTCTACCAGCACTATCCGGCCGCGTACGACGTCGACCGCACGGACGGCGCGAATCCGATCCGGCAGGATCTGGCCAACCTGAACGAAGCTGGATCTCTTTACGGCGCCATCATTTATCAGAAGGCGCCGATCGTCATGCGGCAGCTCGAGCTTCTGATGGGCGCGGACAAGTTCCGTGACGGCCTGCGCGAGTACCTCGGAGCCCACAAGTTCGCCAACGCGACGTGGCCGGATCTGATCCGCGTCCTCGACGCGCGTACGGACGCGGATCTCAAGGCGTGGAGCCGCGCCTGGGTCGAGGACCGGGGACGGCCGCGGATCACGGTGGACGTCGATCGCGGGCCGGACGTCACGCGCATCTCAATCTCGCAGGACGATCCGATGGGGAGATCGCTCGTCTGGCCGGAGAAGCTCGCCGTAGCGATTGCGCAGGGGGACCGGGTCGAGATCAAGGACGTCGATCTCGATCGCGCCGGCATCATCAACGTGCCGGCGGGCCGGCCGGTCAGCTGGGTGCTGCCGACCGCGCGCGGCCTCGGGTACGGCGACTTCGTGCTGGACTCGGCAAACCTGGAAGCGGTCGCGACGGCGTTGCCGAAGATGACCGAGGCGCTGATGCGCGGATCGGCGCTGGTGACATTGTGGGAGTCGATGCTCGACGGCCGCCTCGCGCCGGATCGGATGCGCGCCGTACTCACCGCCGCCCTGCCGGCGGAAAGCGACGAGCTCAACATCAGCCAGATGCTGGAATACACGCGCGCGCTGTTCTGGCGGTACACGGCCGCTGACGATCGTCGAGACGTTGCTCCAGCTCTGGAAGCGCTCCTGAAGAGTGGGCTCGATCGGGCGAAGACCACCAGCCAGAAGGCGGCGTGGTTCGGGACGCTCCGGTCCGTCTCGACCACGGTGGATACACTTGCGTGGCTCGAAAAGGTCTGGAGCCGTGACGTGAAGATCGCCGGCCTGCCGATGTCGGAGACTGACGAAGCCGACCTGGCTCTCGACCTGGCGGTGCGCGACGTCGCCAACGCCGGTGCAATCCTCGATCAACAGTACGCGCGTCCGACGAACGCCGATCGCAAGGCAAGGTTTGCGTTCGTCCGGCCCGCCGTCTCGAGCGACGCGGCTACGCGCGAAGCGTTCTTTCAGAGTCTCAAGGACGTGAAAAACCGCCGGCGCGAGTCGTGGGTGCTCGATGCCGCGCGCTATCTCCACCACCCCCTGCGATCGGCGGCGTCGAAGAAACTCGTGCGCGACGCGCTCGCGCTCGTCCGGGAGATCCAGCAGACCGGCGACATCTTCTTCCCGAAGCGATGGGCGGACGCAACGCTCTCCGGCTACCAGTCGCCACAGACCGCCTCGGAGGTGCGTCAGTTCATTGAGGCGTTGCCGGCGGACTACCCTCTCAGACTGAAATGGGTGCTGCTCTCCTCAGCCGACCCGCTCTTCAGAGCGGCCAGAATCCTGCATCAATAGCGACGCCTCAAACACACACAGAGATCACCAAGGCCGGGTGAGACCACAGAGTCACTTTGGGTTTGTTCGGCCCCAAGGAATCTTTGTGGTCTCTGCTGTTCTTAGTGATCTCCGTGTGTGTCTGAGGCGCCCTACCGGACGAACTCGTACAGCCGTGTCGGTTTGCCGCGCCAGTGGGCGACGCGGATCAACTTGAACTCGGGCCGCCCATCGAGCCGATCCATGACATTGCGGCACGGATCGCCCATGAACGAGCAGTTCACGGTGATGTGCGTGACGCCGCGCGTGCGCAGCGCGGCGATTGACGCCGGATCGGGGAAGTCCTTCGCGAGCTCCAGGAGCTGCTTGTGCCCATCCGGCGTGAAGCCGCTGTATCCGTTGACCATCGGCAACCAGTGCCACAACGAGAAGTACATGTATGGCAGTTCGCTCGTGGTCATTTCATCGTGCTGCTCGAACGGAAACTCGGCGAGGACCACTTCCCGGGATCTGCCGGCGATCGCTTGATCCTGATAGATCCGCGGAGCGTCGGTGTAGACCGGGTACAGAGTGAGCGACGGAGCAAGGTCCACGACCATCGACACGACAACCGCCGCGAACATCAGCCCACGGCGCCATGCCGTCCTCTGCGTTCGCAACAGTCGCCGCACGCCGAAGGCCGCGAGAACGGCAAGGCTGATCCCGAGCAGCACGCTAAACCGGGCGGGCACTCTCATGCCGCGATAGCCAGGCACCCACTCATAGAAGAACGGATACAGGCTGCCCTTCATGCCTCGAGACATGTCGAACGACACGAGCATTCCGCTGGCAAAGGCCGCCCGAACCGGGCCGATCGGCGGAGCCATGGCGATGGCTGAAAGGACGATCGGTGTCACGCCCGGGAAGAGCGCGCGTTCGGGGTTCTTGTCTTCGAGCCAATGCCCGCCGTGCGTGGCCAGCCTCGGATGCGGGCGGAAGTAGTCCGCAACCTCGGCGCTGTAGAACTCGACGGCGCTGCTCTCCCGATCGCCCTTGATGGATTGGGCCGCGAAATAGGGCTTCGCCAGCGGCGCGGCCACAGCCACCGCGACCACGCCCGCCGCCAGAGTCTTCAACAGCAGCTGCCGCCATGGCCAATGGCGCCCGAGGGCCATGACCGCGACAACCGGCACGAGATATACCGGAAAGAAGGCGCCGCAGTACATCGACGAGTAGAGCTGCGCGCACGCGGCCAGAGCAGCGGCGATGGCGTAGGCGAGCCGGCGGGATTCAGCGAAACGAACCACGAACATCAACGACAACGGCATCCACATCGTCATCACCTGCTCGAGATGGCTGTAGTGCTCGAGCCGGTACGGGTGAAACATGTAGAAGAGGCCGCCTGCGAAACTCGCGGACGCTGACAGTCCGAGCCGCCTGAGCAACAGATAAGTGGTCAGGCCGTTCGCGGGAAAGACCGCCAGCAGCAGGATGTTGTAGACGATGAGGGGATGAAGGCCGGCGGCGAACAGCGGCGCCGCGAACATCGACGGCAGCAGCATCGACTCCGACAGCGTGAACGTCAGCGGTGTCGGATAGAAGATGTTCGCATCGAAGAGCGCCCTGGGATCGCCCTGCAGCTGGTGAAACACCCATCCCATTCGCCACATCGAGAAGAGCGGGTCACCCAGATCCGGCACGCTCGTCATCTGCAGCAGCTGTTGCCGAAGCATGGCGAGACCGATGCCGCAGAACGCCGTGACGACCACCGGCAGGTGCCACCATCGCGCTGGCGCGTTGTCGGAGCTGTCCGCGGCCGGGTCGTACCATCTGCGCCAGAGGCGGCGATAGGACTCGAGAGGGCGCCCGAAAAAGTCGTCGCTCCGCAGCCAACGCCAGCGTATGAAAGCGAGAATCAGGGCGAGCAGGAACGGACGGTCGCCACGTCGCGAGGAGATCCGCATCCCGAACGGCTCGGCATAGAACCCACCGGTGAGCTCAATGAGCACCGCGCCCGCGATGAACAGGACGATGAAGGCGTCGAGAATGAAGAGACCGCGCCGGGAACGCACGGCGAGATGGTACCAAGACCGCTGCTACATCAGCGCGCGAATCCATCCTCCGTCGATGGCCAGCGACTGGCCTGTGATGTAGCTGGCGCGCTCGGACGCGAGAAACGCCGCGGCCGCGGCAAACTCGCGGGGCTCGCCGATGCGATGCATCGGAATCTCCGCCTCCCACCTTCCGATGAACTCAGCGGGGGTGATACCGCCGGTGACGGCCATCTGCTCCGCCAAATCCACGACGCGCTCCGTGCGGGTGTAGCCCGGCAGGAGGTTGTTCACCGTGATCCCGTCGGTCGCGACCTCGTTGGCCAGAGTCCGCGCGTACGCAATGACCGCCATCCGCAAGCTGTTCGAGAGCACGAGACCATCGATCGGCTGTTTGGCCGCGATCGACGTGATGTTCAGGATGCGGCCCCATCGGCGTTCGCGCATGCCCGGCAGCGCGGCGCGTACGAATCCGACGACGCTCGAAAGAAGGATGCGGGTCGCCGCATCCCAGTCCTCAGCGGCGAGCGACTCGACGCGCCCGGCTTTGGGTCCACCTGAGTTCGTGACCAGGATGTCGATGCGGCCGAATACGCGCAGCGTCTCCGCGACGACCCGTTCGGGTTCGCCTGGGACCGAGACGTCGGAGGTGATTCCGAGCGCACGCGGGCCGCGCTCGGACATGGCCGTGACCGTTTCGTCGATTGCAGCCTGGCCTCGCGCGCAGATCGCGACTGTCGCGCCCTCGGCCGCGAGCTCCTCGGCCACGGCTCTGCCGAGGCCCTTGCTGCCGGCCGCCACGAGGGCGACCTTGCCGGCGAGGCCGAGATCCACCGCCCTATTTCCTCAGGTAGTCGTCGGTCTTCGCCAGCCAGTCAGCGCGCGGCGGACTGAAGACGTCGACGTCGAGCGTGTCCTCGAGTGCCTGCGCCTTGTGCCAGACCCATGACGGCAGGTGGAGCACCTCGCCGGCGCGGATCGTGATCTCCTCGGACTCGTCCTCGCCGATCCAGAAATGCAGCGCGCCCTCGAGGACGTACGTCAGCTGTTCGTTCTCGTGGTGGTGCCGCGGGACGACATTGCCCTTCTTCAGATAGACATGCGCCAGCATCATCCGATCGCCGGTAACCAGCCGCCGTGAGAGGCCGCTATTCACCTCTTCGATGGGCATGTCGTTCCAGCGATAGAACGTCACTCCATGTTTCGACATGCGCGAAAGATTAACACGTACAGACACACACAGAGACCGCTGAGGACGACGGAGATCGCCAAGGAATGGTTTTCAAAACCAAACCTTGGTGGTCTTCCGTTTGCCTTGGTGGTCTCCGTGCGTGTCTGAGGCGCTATTTGATTTTAGAGATTTCGTAAATGCGCGTCGTCCCGCTGATCTCATTCGCCACAACAAGCAGCGGCTTGCCATTGGGACTGTCGTCCTCGGAGATCACGAAGACGCCCTCCGGTCCCAGGTCCTCCGCGGCCGCGCTGTTCACGGGCGCATTCAGCACGCGCGTGTTGATGTAGTCGACGAAGACCGGCGCGGCCGGGTCCGTCAGCTCGTAAATCATCACGCCGCCGATGCGTTCGAGGACGATGAATGCGAATTGCCGGCCGAAGAGTCGGGCGATGGTGACGCCCTCGGGCTCGGGCCCCTTGTCGTCGCTTCTGCTGTCGCGCGTCCAGTTGTTCGGATTCGCATCCGTGTTCAGGTTGTTCGTGTGCGTGGAATTGAAGAGCGCCGGCAGGCGCTGGGCCGTGATGCGCTCGATGGCGTCGCCGCTGTCGAAGATCTGCCGTCCGGCCGCGTCCCAGACGGAAAACGATCTCGCGCCGAACGAGTAGAGCTGTTCGAAGGCCGAATCAGCGTCGGTATTCCCGTTGAACAGCGTGACGTTCAAGCGGCCGAGCGATGCATTGTTCTTGAGGGCGGCGCCATTCGGAAACGTGGTCGCGTCCAGCGTGAGCGAACCGACTCGAACCGCCTCGCTGCCGCCCGGCAACCCCGGCCACTCGCGAACATCTCCCTCGTTGGCGGTGACCAGGAACGTCTGGCCCTTGTGTTCGAACGCAGCGATGCCGTCGGGCTGGTACATGCCCCAGACCTGCCGGGGAACGATGTTGATGGACTGGCTGTCGCGGTCACTCGCGTCGAACCCATTGCCTGCTCTCGAGTGATCCTTGAACCCGAGTCCCACGAGGCTGGTGATTGTCCGGCTGCGGATGTCGACGATCGCGAGCGCGTTGTTCTCCTGGAGCGTGACCCAGGCGGTCTGCGAGTCGTGAGAGATGGCAACGTACTCGGGCTCGAGATCCTGAGCGACGGTAGCGCCGGGGCCGAAGATGCGGATGGACGGATCCAGCGCCGTGCCGTTGTACGCAGAGAAGTCCAGCGTCGTCACGTCTGCATCCGTGAGTTGCCGCACGTCGCCGCGCATGTCGATGATGCTCACCGTCCCGTCGGGATCGACCGAATTCGCCAGGCCGTAGCTGTTCGGCTCGCCTTCATTGGCGACGAGGACGTACTGGCCGTTCGGCGTGAACGTCAGCATGTCGGGCAGAGCGCCGACCGTGACGACGCTGAGCAGTGCGCCGTAGGCGTTGAAGAAGGCTACTCTCCCCGGACTCGTCTTGGGCGTCGCCTCGATGGCCACAGCCAGGATGCCGTCGTGGACGGACACGCTGTTGGCCTGATTACCCCATGCCGTCACGTCGATGCGGTACACCCGCGTCGGGGCAGACGGCGTGGAGATGTCGATGATGTCGACGAAGTGGCCCGGCGTGCCGTCGGCGCCGCCGTTCGGGCCGTTCAGGTTGACGGTAAACAACCGCCGAGTCGCGGGATCGTAGGCCGCGATTTCCGCTCCGCCGCTGTCGAAGGTACCCGCGCGAAACACACCGATTGGCGTGAGCGTGATCGATTTGTCCGGAGGCGCCGTCGATACGCCGGTCCCACTGCCCATCAGCCCGGCGACCACTGCCCCGGCCGCCGCCACCCACGCCCTCACCCGCTCGTTCGTCTTCAGCATCGAAAACCCTCCACGTGTGCGACTGGAAGAAGTATCAACACCGCACGACGCGGATGCAACGTACGTGTGAACTGTACGTAACAGACGAAACCCGCAACCAGCAACCTGCAGTGAGCGCTTGCCTGCAAGTTGTTGGTTGCGGGTTGTTGGTTGTTGGTTGCTAAGAGGTATTGCGCTGCTTCTGCTGGAATCTGGCGACGCCGAGCGCGGCGTCGAGACGCTTGGGATCGACCCGGCCGTTCAACACCGCGCCCTCATTCAGGATGAGTCTCGGGGCGATCACCGCGCCGGCCACCACGGCGCCTTCGCGTATGTCGACGACGTCCGTCGCGATGAGCTGGCCCGCCGCCCGGCCGAACACCGTAATGTCACCGCCGATGACGTCGCCCTCGACGATGGACGAAGCGGTGAGCATCACCGAGCCGCCCTCGCACGTGATCGGCCCGCGAACCTGGCCCTCGAGAGTGAGGTCGCCGGTTGCCCAAACTTCGCCCGTGATTCTGAGCGTCTTGCCGAAAAGACTCATGCGTCCTTCCCCGCCGACCAGAAGCGGTAAATCACCGGCACGAGGACTGTCGCCACGACACCGGCGACACCCGCTACGACCGGAGTCGAAAGACCCGCGGCGACGCCGCCGAGCGAAATCGCGACGCTCAGCACCATCGCAAACAGGATGGAAATGGCAAGCCCGACGTGATCGGTGCGTCTTCGCATGCAGTCTCCAGGTCCGCGAATGACGATCGGCCCGATCTATCATTCGCGAATGCGCTCCATCATCTCACTGCTTGCGGCCGGCGTCACCGTGATTGCCGCCGAAGCGCTTGTCGTGTCCGCGGCGCAGCGGCCGCTGGTCTCCGGCCGGACGGCCGGCGTGTCCGCGGGTCATCCGCTCACGACCGCGGCGGCCGTCGAGATTCTCCAACAGGGCGGCAACGCGTTCGATGCCGGAGTCGCGGCCATGCTCGTGGGCGGCGTGGTCGAGCAGGATCTCTACGGATTCGGCGGCGAGGGGCTCGTACTGGTCTATCCACGGAAGGACAAGACCGTGACGTCCATCGTGGGCCAGGGATGGGCGGCGAAGGCGGCGACGATTGACTGGTACACGTCGCGCAACAAGACGCTGGCTGGCGAGGGACTCGATCCGGTCGTCGTTCCCGGCGCGCCTCATGCGGCGCTGACGGTGCTCGAGCGCTGGGGCACGATGCCGTTCGCCAGGGTCGCGGCCAGAGCGATCGCCTATGCACGCGACGGATTCCCGCTCCGCCCACGCACGGCCGCCACTATCGATCGGCAACGTGAGTTCATCAGCCGGTGGCCGACGAACCAGAAGACGTGGCTCAAAGCCGACGGCTCGCCCTACAAGGCAGGCGACACCATCGCTCTGCCGGAGCTCGGCCGGACGCTCCAGAAGATGGCGGACGCAGAGAAGCGCGCCGGCTCGCGAGGCCGGATCGCCGGCCTCCGCGCCGCACGCGATCGTTTCTACAAGGGCGACATCGCTCAGGAGATGGTGCGCTTCCTCAAAGCGAACGGATCGCCATTCGAGGCCAGTGACTTCGCGGAGTACTACGCCCGCGTGGAAGCGCCGGCGTCCGTCACCTATCGCGACGTCACCGTGTACAAGCACGGCTTCGGCAGCCAGGGCCCGGCCCTGCTGCAGACGCTCAACATTCTCGAGAACTTCGATCTGAAGTCGATGGGCCACAACTCGGCGGATTACCTGCACGTGATCACCGAAGCCATGAAGATGGCCTACGCGGATCGCGACAGCTACTACGGAGATCCTGCGTTCGTGAAGGCGCCCGCCAAGGGGCTGCTCTCCAAGGAGTATGCGAAGGTACGCGCAAGGCAAATCGACATGGCGCATGCGGCGCCGCAACAGGCCGCCGGCGATCCGCTGCCGTTCGATCCGGACGTCAAGTCGTGGCCGTACTGGATCGCCGGCAAGGGACCCGCAGGGACGCCGCCGCAGGCGGGCGATGACGATCCGTCGCTCAAGGACACCACACACATCTCGGTCGTCGACAAGGCGGGCAACGTCTTCGATGCGACGCCGTCGGGCGGATGGATCTCGGGAGGCGTCGTGGCGGGATCGACGGGCGTCGCGCTCTCAACCCGTGGAGAGCAGTTCTGGCTGGACAAGACGCGGTCGGCGCAGTTGCGCCCGCGGTCGCGGCCCCGCTACACGCTCACGCCGAGCCTGGTACTGAGAAACGGCGAGCCATTCCTCGCGCTCGGCACGCCCGGCGGCGACAACCAGGAGCAGACCATCCTGCAGGCGTTTCTCAACATCATCGAGTTCCCGGACAAGTGGTACCCGAACCTGCACACGGCATTCGAGTTGCCGCGCATCCAGACGTTTCATTTCCTGAGCTCGTTCTGGCCTCATCGAATAGACGCCAACCGGCTGGATCTCGAAGGCGGCATTCCCGCGGACGTGCTCGCCGCGCTCAAGGCGCGCGGGCACGACGTCCGCATGGTGCCCGCCGTGTCCATCAGCGGCTGCGCGACGGCGGTGATGATCGATCCAAGAACCGGGAACAGAATCGCCGGCGCCGATCCGCGCCGCGATTGTTACGCGTGGGCGTACTGAGTCGTCAGTGTGTGTCTGAGGCGATTCGCTCGCGGTCAGCGGCCCTTGAGTTTCCGAACCGTCTCGAGCTGCTGTCTGAGACCCGCCGCCTGCTGGGGTGATGCGAGCGCGATGGCGCGCTCGTACTCGTGGATCGCGCGATCGAATTCGCCGGCATCTGCATAGATCGATGCGAGATTGATGTGCACGAGCGGCGCATCTGGCAGCAGCCGCACCGCCGTTTCGAACGCCTGCCGCGCCTCGCCGGCCCGGCCGCTGCGTTTCAGCGCGAGACCGAGGTTGTTCCACGCCTCGCCCCAGTCCGGCCGCCGGCCGATCGCGATCTGATAGGCGGCGATGGCACCAGGGAGGTCGCCGCTCGCCTGGAGCGTGTCGGCGAGGTTGAGCCGCACGTCCGCCGAATCGGGATCGATGTCGATCGCCTTGCGAAGAACGCCGAGCGCGTCCGCATAGCGTTTCTCTTCGCGGAGCACGTTGGCGAGGTTGTGCAGCGCCTTCACGTTCTGCGGGTAAATCTCGAGCGATCGCCGGTACGCGTCGATCGCCTCCTGGGGACGGCCGAGGCTGGCCAGGGTCAGCCCGAGGTTGTAGTGAGCCTCCGCCAGGCCGGGATCGAGCGACACCGCGCGCCGCAGCTCAGGCAACGCTTCCTCAGGCCGGCCGGCGCGCTGGAGCGCAGTGCCAAGCAGGTTGTGTCCGGCGACGCTCTCCGGATCGATCGAGAGCGTCGTGCGCGCATGCGCCATCGCCTCGACCCATCCTGAGGGCGGCCCCTCGAGGAGAAGGGACGCCAGATTGCCGTGCGCGAGCAGCGAGCCGGGATTGCGCTCGATTGTCTCGCGGTACAGCGTCTGAGCATCCGAGAAGTACCCGCTGTAGGAAGCGGTCAGAATGCCGAGCGGTGCGGCGATGACAGTGGCGGCAACGATCTCACTCACCCGCCACCGCGCCAGCACGATCATGATTCCGGCAGACAGCCCCGTCACAACGCCGAGGGCCGCCAGATACTGAAAATGGTCGGCCACAAACGAGAATCTGAATGGATAGACATTCAGAAAGCCGAGCACCGGGAACAAGGTGCCGGCGAAGAACAAGGCCGATGCAAGTGGAGCGCGCGACCTCTGTCTGATCGCGAAGAGAAACACGAGCACGCCGATGAGCCCGATCGGAAACAGCCACTGCCACCAGGCACCGGAGTCGATGGTCCAGCGCGGATAGCTGAACATCAGGTTGACGGGCCAGGCAATCGTCGCCGCATAAAACCAGACGACCCTCCCGGCGAGAAGCACGCGCTCGACCGCATTGAACTCGAATCGCGCTCCCTGGGCACCGATGACGTGGTACTCAATCCACGCCGTGCCGAGACCGGCCGCCACGCCGGCCGCGAAGAACGGGACGAGCGGCAGCACATCCGTACGGAGCTCGAGTGTGCCGCGCTTCCACCAGAAAACCACCAGCAGCGCTGCCGGAAGCGACGCCGTCACCGTCTTGCTGCCCAGCGCGAGCAGAAAGAACGCGAACGCCAGCGCATAGGCGCGCTTCGTCCTCGTCTGGTCGAAGCGGATGTACGCGAGAAACGCGGCGAGATAGCAGAAGCCGGACAGCGTGTTCTTGAGTTCCGAGATCCAGGCGACCGATTCGACGTTCACGGGATGCAGCGCGAAGATCGCGCCCGCCACGACCGCTCCTGGAATCGCAAGCCGCCTCAGGATCACGGTCACGAGGAACGCCGATGATGCGTGCAGCAGGATGTTGGCGGCGTGGTACGCAAATGTACCGGTGAAGAATCGCCCGATGAACCAGAAGACGGTGCTGGCGACTGGGTAGTACTGCTGCGACGCGGAAGGATCCAGCCACAATCGACCGAGACCGCCGATCGATCGCAGCGTCTCGGGAATCACGTGTGCTTCGTCGTCCCAAAGCAGGCCGCCGTTCCACACGGGACGGTACGCCGCAAACACCGCGACCACGAGAGCGGCCCACCAGATCAACGACGCAAACGACGTTAACGCCGTTAACGACGCCAATTCAAATCGCTTGTCCGTACTTGCCGGTACCTTGAGGCCTCGCGCACGACGTGACTTCGAACTACGAGCCATGCGGGGCGATTGTAGCTGGTGGGGTGAACTAACTTGGCGTCGTTGACTTAGTTGGCGTCGTTGGGGAATCTCTTGTCTTTCCTAAGTCCCAGTTTGGCGAGCCTGAACGCGATTCCCGTGCCGAGACATCCGAACCCGTACTTGACGCTGCGCGAGAAGTTGATCGATGACGCATCGGGCGCGTACCGCGTCGGGCACGAGACCTCGCCGATCTGGCAACCCAGCCAGGCGGTCTCCGCGAGGACTTCGTTGTCGAAGACGAAGTCGTCGGAGTTCGCGTCGAGCGGCAGGCGCTCGAGCAGTTCGCGTGAGTACGCACGGTAGCCCGTGTGGAACTCCGACACCTTCGTGCCCAGGAGCAAGTTACCGGCCAATGTGAGAAAGCGATTCGCGACGTAGCGCCACATCGGCATCCCGCCCGCGAGCGCGCCACCGCCGAGGATGCGCGAAGCCAGGACGCACGGGTACAGACCTGTCGCCACGAGGCCGGCCATCGCGGGAATGAGCTTCGGGGTGTACTGATAGTCCGGGTGCACCATCACGACGATGTCGGCGCCGTGCTCGAGAGCGAGCCGGTAGCAGGTTTTCTGATTGGCGCCATAGCCGCGGTTGCTCGGGTGTGAGTGCGCGACGACGCGGTCGAGCTTCCGCGCCATCTCGAGCGTCGCATCCTGGCTCGCGTCGTCGACGACGATCACGAGCTCGACCATGGGATGCGCGATGACTTCGCGCCATGTTTTTTCGAGCGTCCCAGCCGCGTTGTACGCGGGCATCACCACGACCACGCGCGGGTGCTTCTTCTGGGTGGGTGGCCGCTCTATCTCGGTCACGGTCATGCGGTGACTAGCCTAGCTCAGTTGAACCATTTCCAGTCTTGCCGCGGAGCACCGCAACACGGAGAGGTCTTACGGGTGTGCGACGAACACCAGGAACTCCGCGTGTCTCGTTCTCGGTGTTGAAAGGACAGCAGGCGTTGTACAAGAAAAACGGCCGGACCCCCGAAGGAATCCGGCCGTGCGTGTTCGATGCGTCGTGCCTACCAGGTCACGCGGAAGACGAGCTGTGCCGTGCGGGCGGCGCTCTGCGTGCTGGTCATGCGGAAGATGTTCGCGCCCGAACCCGGGTTGAGCGTGTTCGGGAAGTTCTTCGCCATCAGGGCGTTGAACACTTCCGCGCGGATCTCGAAGCGAGCCTTGCTCGGCAGGGGAATCGCCTTGTTGATCGCGAAGTCGAACTCGCCGAACCAGCGGCCGTTGAACTTCAGCTCCGGGGTGTTGCAGTCCCCCTGGTAGATGAAGTTGCAGTTCACGCCGCCGGCCGGCGCGAAGTACCGGCCCGTCGGCTCGGAGCCGGGCGCGTAGAACGTCGCCCGGGTCTCATCGGTGTTGTACGCCTTGCGCGTGTTGTCGATGATGTCCTGCGGGAAGTTCCACACCGTGAGCGCGCCCGTGATCGGGTCGGTCACGAAGCGCACGGGCTTCAGGGCCTTCTTCGCCTCGTCCAGCGTCATGCCCACGAGCACGGCATTGCGCAGGATGAAGTTCTGCTGCTGCACGCGGCCCGTGCCTGAGAACGTCCAGCCGCCAGCGATGTAGTCGATCCACGGCGCCACGTTCGAGCCGAAGCGCTTGCCGCGGCCGAACGGGATGTCGTACGTCCACAGCATCTTGAACGCGTGCGGAACCGTCTGCTGCTCCAGGCTGATCGGATCGAAGTGCAGGTCGTACACCGTCCCCGGCAGGCTGTTGCTGTTGGCCGTCGCCGTGGTCAGCAACTGGAAGTTCCGCTGGTAGGTGTAGCTCACCTGCGCCGCGAGGCCTTCGGACAGACGGCGCCGCAGGTCGACGACGAACAGGTGGTTGTTGCCGCCGCCGAAATTCCGCGTCACCTGTGACTGCGCAACGAGCGGGTTCATCTGCCAGAAGTTGATCGGATAGCCGACCGCCTTCGCGTTGTTGAACAACGTGCCGCTGCTGTTGCTTCGGAGGCTGTTCCCATAGCTCGACGGGTTCGGGAAGAACGGATCGAGCACGCCGACGAACGTCGAGCTCGTGAAGTTCGTGCTGGTGTAGTTCGCCGCGTTCTGCGCCGCGCTGCCGCCCATGCCGGCGGTGAAGTGCGCGAGCGTGATCGGAAGCGGGGACGTGCCCGTGCCCGGTCCCATGTAGGCAAACGTGCCGCCGCGGCCCGCGAGGACGTTGGCGCGCAGGTTCTGCTGCGCCAGCTTGAACTCGTCGTAGAGGCCGTTCTCGTAGATGTTCACGGCGTTCCAGTTCTCGGCAACCCAGGGCAGCTTGTTCTTGTTGCCGACGTAGCGGACTTCGACCGCCATGTCCTTGCCGAGCGAGCGCTGGAGGCCGACCTGCCAGGAATCCGCGTACGGAACCTCGATGTTCGGATCGAAGATCCTGGCGTTGTTCGACGTCGTCGCGATGAGCGGCAGCGTCGGCACCGTGTTGAACGCCGGCGGACCGAGACGGCTCGTCTGCCTCAGGAGGACGGGCCACGACTCGCCGGCGAGGACGAGCGGGAAGCCGTTCGCATTCGCGTTCCGCGTCGTCGTGATCGTCGCGCCGGGGTTGCTCCCGAAGACGTTCGTGAAGCGATCGAGGCGCTCCTTGATGTAGCTGCGCGAGAAGCCGGTGCTGATCGTCGACGTCTCGGGATCACCAAGAATCTTCCGGAGGATGCCGCTCTGGACGTTCGGTCTCCAGGACACGCCGACGTTCGGCGCCCAGTTGTTGTAGTCCACCTTGTAGGCATCGCTGCCCGCCGTGTAGCGCGTGAACTTGACCTGCGTCAGTCCGGGATTCCCGAGCGTGGTCGGCTTGAAGATGTTGCAGAACCGGCCGCCCACTCCCGTGCCTTCGCCCGACGGCCCGCAGATGTCCGCGATGCCGGTCTGGGTGAACACGCCGTTCGTCGGGATGATCGGGTACTGCAACTCGTAGCGGAGGCCCGCCGTGATCGTCACGGTCGGCTTCCAGCGCCACTGATCCTGCCAGAACAACGAATACTCGTCCTGGCGCTCGCGCTGGATCGAGTGGCCGTTGTAGATGTACTGATCGCCGGCCTCGTTGATAGCCGCGTTACCGGGCAGAGACGTAATGCGCCCGGTGAGCAGCGTGTACAGGGCGCGCGCGTTGGTGCGGTCGCCCGTTGACGAGTTCGGGAAGTTCGCCGCCGTGAACATCGATTCGGCAGGGTCGTTCGTGGTGTCGAAGCCGAGGGTGACATCCTGCACCGTCGTCCAGTCGTCGATCCAGTTGATGAGACGGGTGAAGTCACCGCCCATCGTGATGTTGTGGGCGCCCTTCAGCCAGCTGAAGCTGTCGGTCACGGTCCAGTTCCACGTGTTGCGCAATTCCGGCGCGTTGGCGAAGTTGCCCCATACGGCGTTCGTCAATCCGAATCCGAGATTGACGTTGTAGCCGCCCTGGTTCGCATACTGCTCCGGCTTCTCTTCGATGAAGAAAGCCACCGGTGACCACTGCCAGCCGCCGCGGACTTCGTTGACCATCGATGACGACAGCGTCGAGCGCATGCTCATCGAGGCGGATGTCCTGAAGGACGTCTGACCCGCGTAGTGCGGGAATCCGGGATAGGACGGATCGGCGGAGTTCAGGGTGTCCGGCAGGTCGGTGAACCGCTGCCAGTAGTACGAACCCTGCAGGCGGTGCTTCGGCGAGAGGTTCACCGTGATGTTGGTCGTCGGCGCATGCCGCTTGGACTTGACGTCAACGAACCAGGCATACGACGACGTGTTCGGACTCGTCGCGGTATTGGTGATCGTGCCCGTCGTGGCGGCCGCGGTACGCATCGCCTCGAGCAGGCTCTTGATGACCGGGTCGTACGTCGATACCTGGCCGTTGGCGGCCGCGAGTGCCAGCACGTTGACGGTGGTCGGTGTCGTGTTGTTGAAGGTGAAGTCGCCGTTGAGCGCGGACTGGCGGATCAGCGTGCGCGTGCGCTGCGTCTGCGACGGCGCATACGACTCTTCCTGGTTGAAGAAGAAGAACGCCTTGCCGCGGCCGTCGAACAGCCCCGGCAGAATGATCGGACCGCCGACGCGGCCGCCGTAGACGTAGCTCGTGGCCTCGGGCTTCGGCAGGCCGGCGAGACGGGTGAAGAACGAGTTCGAGTTGAAGATCTTGTTCTTGTTGTACGAGTAGAGGCTCGTCTCGAACTTGTTCGTGCCGGAACGGGTCTGGAACCGGATCTGCACCGCGCCCTGCCCGGTCGCATCGGCGCCGGCGGTGGCCGTCGTCATCGACACTTCCTCGACCGCGTCGAGGCGCGTGCCGACGAGCGTGAAGAAGCCGTCGCCCGACTGCAGCAGGTTGCTGTTCGAGACGCCGTCAATCGTGATGTTGATCGTGTTCTGCGGCAGGCCGCTGATCGTGGACGAGCGCGCGCTGCCGGCGCCGCCGACGGTCGTGACGCCCGGCATGAAGATCAGAAAGTTCAGCGCCGTGCGGTCGCTGCGCGGCAGGGACTGGATGAAGTCGGAGTTGATCGTCGACGTGACCGTCGGGGTCTGCGTGCGCACGAGGTCCGTACCGGCAGTGACGGTGACGACTTCCGAGATCGTGCCGACCTCGAGCTTGGTCGTGATGCTGTTCGTGGAGCCGGACTGGAGGCGAACTTCGATCTCCGCCGTCTTGAATCCAGTCAGGCTGATTGTGACTTTATAGGCGCCGGCCGCGAGGCCGGGGAATGAGTAACCACCGTTGGCGTTCGTGACGCCGTTCAACGATTCTCCGGTGGCGGGGTTCTTAACCGTGACGGTCGCGCCGGGGATCACCCCGCCGTCCTTGTCAGTCACCACGCCCGCGAGCGTGGCAGTCTGCGTGCCGCCCTGAGCGAACGCCGGTGCTGCCACAAAGGCAAACACAAAGGCGAACGTCAGAACAGCCATCAAGCTTCGTCTGGCCATTCCATCCTCCAATAGACCCGGCCCCGGGAGAGAGCTGTCAGGGAACCCCCCGAGGTACAAAGGTGCGGAAGGATTGTAGGTTAAATCCTTGTAATGACGGTAGCTGGGGGCTACCCCACCTTGCGGAGCGTCCGGATGACCCGGCCCGCCGACTGGCCCTGCACGCCAACAATCGCCCTGATTACGTAGTCTCCCGGGGGGAGGATACCCACCGTCACCGTGCCCGTGGCGGAGAACCGCCCCTCCTCGGCAGTGGCGGACAGGACCCCAGGCACCCTGAACAACGGGGGGCCATCCGTCGTTTCGGAGACCTCGAACACCACGCTGACCGGCATCCCTGCAGCCCCGCCGTAGACCTCCAGATGGACCAGCGCGGACGCCTCGGTGCTGAATTGCAGCCGGGGCAGGAAGCCGGCCGATCGGGACAATCCAAGCGAAAGGCCGCCGAGCTTGAGCGGACCGGCCGGGACGAGTTCCGCGTTCACCGCGGCCTCGACTACGCCGTACTTCCCCGAACCGTCGATCGCGGCCACGCGCAACCGGTACCTGCCGGCTGGCGCGACCATTCCGACAACGGCCGGCCATGTCGAGAGGTCTTTGGCCGTTCCCGTCCAGTACGCAATGCCTCGACCCTGTTCGTCGAACAGCGCGGCTGCCGCACTGGCCAGCACGGTCGAGGGATCTGTCGGCTCGAACAAGGTCACAAGATTCAACGCACCGTTCGGTCCCATCGTCGGGGACGCCGCGGCCCGCAGGGACACTTCGCGGAAGATCCGGCCGCTCTTGAGTACGTCAAACGCAGACGTGAAGGCCGGCGCCGCGTCGGCCGCCGCAGGCCGGGCCTTCGAGTACACGAGGGTGGGTCGCGACCTGACGTCGACATCACGACGGCTGACGCGAACGCCCAGGATATGCGTGTTGTCGAGCCGCTCTCCCGGCTCGATGTCGAAGGTGGCCACCCAATAGCCGGGCGTCTCCCTGACGATTCTCGGCAGACCGGCTTCCGGACCGGTCGACGTCAGGTGGAAAAGCGGGGCACCGGTGACACCGCGAAGATTCTCGATGCCGACCGTCGCCGGCGTCGGGTTGTAGTCCGGATGGATCACGTAGAGCAGCGCCCGCGCCTGCGCGGCCGCTTCACCGACCATCTTGAAGTCCTCGGCCTGCAGGTAGCAGGCGCCGGCCGCCGTCGAGAGTCCGCCCGTGCCGGTCTGCGCATTAGGCTTCTCGATGCGCTCCATCTGGGACGGCCCTTCCATGCTCGCCGAAAAGAACGCGACGACGATCGGCTGTCCGTTGGAAGCCCTGGCAATCGTCTCGAACGTCCCGCGCAGCGTCAGTAATGTCGTCCTGGCCCTGCAGGACGGATGCACGGTCGGCGAAATCGGCGTAATCTCCGCGACTCCCCTTCTGAGTCGTTCGCGGTCACTCGTCAGATCGACTTTGATGCCGCCGTTCGGCACCGTCACGAGCGCCACACGATCGCTTGCCGGGAGGCCGGCCGCGAATTGATCAATGGCCTCGCGGAGCTTCCGTTCCTGCCCGATCGGCATCGATTCGTCGTCGACCACCAGCACGATGGCGCGCGGTGTCTCGACCGCGGCGTTCGTCGCGAACGCCGGTGCGACGCCAGGCGCCGTGCTCTGGGCGCCCGTCGCGGCAAACTTCACGAACTCGAGAGATTTGATGGGGCGAACCTTGCCGTCGACCCTCAGGCTGACTTCGTCGGCCCTCAGATCGGAGACGGGCTGGCCATCTTTCGCGACGACGACGAAGTCAATCGCAGCCGGCGGCGTTTCGCGGCCGGCCTGCTGTGCGGAGGGTACGGAAATCGCTGCCAACGCAAGCGCGACGATTGCTACGAGCTTGCGTGCGACGAGCTTGCGCGGCAGCGACATCATGTAGTTCAGTGTACCCCGGCCTTACTTGAGGCCGAGCTGCGCCGCGAACGCTGCGCCGTTGTAGAAGAGCCACTCCTCGGCCACTTTGCCGTTCTCGTACCGGCAGATCTGCAGGAAACGGGCGCTGACCTTCTTTCCGGTTTTCTTCACGCCCATGGCCTTGAGGTCGCCGGTGTTCGTGCCCGTCAACGTGCCCTCGGTCACGACATAGTCGCCGGCGGCCCACATCGTCGGGGTCGTCAACGCCACGTCCGGGAAGCCCGAGAACATGTCCTTCATGCTGGCCAGCGCCTCCTTCTTGTTCAGGTCCTTGGCCTGACCGATCTCCACGAGTTTGTAGTTGTCCGCCGTGTATGCCTCCATCGCCTTCAGATCGTGCTTGTTGAAGGCATCGAACCCGGCGCGGTTTCCGGCCATGTTCGCCGACTCGGTGGCGTCGTTCTTTGCGATGACGATGACAGGTGCGGCACCGGAAGCCTTCTCGGCCGCGCGGGCCGGGGCCTTGCTCAGCCCGAGCTGCGCCATCATCGTGCCCTCTTCGATATAGCCGGCGTCACGCGTCGCCTTCGTTCCGGTCGAGTCGAGATCGACGACATGGCCGAAGAGGAGGCCGATGGCCTTGCCGGTCGGCTTCATCGGTTTGCCGTCGGGTCCAGGCATCTCCCCGGTATTGGTTCCGGTGTACAGGGCGACGCTCGCCATGTGGTCGCCATTGACGAGCATCAGTCTGACTTCGCCGCGCCGGTCGGGGAATGCGCCGGCTTCCATCTTGCCGCGATCGATGATGGCGGTTCGCCCGGTCACCGACGGCGGCGTCGAGTCCACAGACTCTGACACCGCGTTGTCCGTGTAGCAGTTCTGGAACTGATCCCAAGCCTTGTTGTTGAAGTGATCCCAACACTGCTTGTACCAGTCAACCTTGGCCTGGGCAGTCGGCGTGGGAGGCGGAGGCGGTGGTGGCGGCGGCGCCGGTTCGGAACAGGCGGAAATGACCAGGGCCGCTCCGGCCAGGCCGGCAAGCAGATACGACGTACGCGCGACGAAGAGCTTGGACTTCATCCAGGACCTCCAGGGGAAACAAACCGGCTCGAAGGAAAGCGGGCCATTTTAGCAAGCGCGGGCAGGCGGGCCAATGGGCGTTTTGTCTAACCTTCAAGGCTTGTGATTAAGCCTTAAGAACATCTTTTTTATACTAACGGAAGCTTCCCGAGTGATATAACTGTCTGTCTTTATTCCCAGGAGACGCCCCGACATGAGCACCCCGCTTCGCGACTTCCTCGAGATCCCCTACGACAGGCTCGAAGAGATGAACCTGGCCACGAAAGACGCCCGGCTCGCTCGAACGCCCGCACACAAGCTCCGCGAGAAGCACTCCAAGGTGCTCGCGGATGAAAAGCGCATCAAAGCCGTCACGGTCTGCTTCTCGGACCTCGAAGGCCGGATGCACATGCTCGATTACGACAAGAAGTTCCTGCTGAAGTCCGCGGACAACCTGACGTTCGACGGCTCTTCTATCCGGGGCTTCTCGCAGCAGGCCGAATCCGATTTGCGCCTCGGCATCGACTGGCCGGCGATGTACTGGCTGCCGTCCGATGTCTTCGGACCGGGCAAGGTGCTCGTGTTCGCCGAAGTGCTCGAGAAGGACGGTTCCGCCTACGTCGCGGACATGCGCGCGAAGCTGAAGGCGTGGACCGAGAAAAAATTCGCGAAGGACGGCTCGACCTTCAACGCCGCGAACGAAATCGAAGGCTTCCTCTTCAAGGGCCGCGACGCCGAGCGGCACTACCACGAGAACGGCCGCTTCGACTTCATCAGCACGGGCGGCTACTACCACTCGCTGCCGGGAGACCCGCTCCGCCAGTTCATCGACACCGCCGCCGAAGTACAGCGCGCGATGGGCTTCGCGAACGAGAAGGACCATCCCGAGGTGGCGCCGTCGCAGTTCGAGATGAACTACTCGTACAGCGAGGTGAACATCGCCGCCGATCAGGTGCAGCTCTACAAGCTGCTCTGCCGCCAGGTCGCCGCGCGGCTCGACATGACCGCCAGCTTCCTGCCGAAGCCCGTCACGGGCGTCAACGGCAACGGCATGCACACGAACTTGTCGATCGCGGTAAAGGGCAAGAATCAGTTCTTCGATCCGAAGGGCCAGGACAGCCTGTCGAAGTCAGGCTGGAACTTCATCGATCGCATCCTGGCGAGCGGCCAGGACATCTGCCTGCTCTTCAACCCGAGCGTGAACGCGTACCGGCGTCTCGACCCGCATTACGAGGCGCCGAACCAGATCAAGGCGTCGGCGGTCAACCGCGGCGCGATGGTGCGCATCCCGATCGGCAACGAGAAGTCGGCGCGCATCGAGATCCGCTCGATCGCCCCGGATGCGAACCCGTACCTGGCGCTGTACGCCGCGCTTCGGACGGGCCTCGAGGGCCCGCGCAGCGGCGACAAGCCGGACACCAAGCGCGAGCGCACGCGCTTCCTGCCCGACAACATCTACGACGCGATCCGGCTCTTCAAGAACAGCGCGTTCATGGAGGAGTTGCTCGGCGCGGAAGTGCACGAGCGCTACATCGCGTTGAAGACGATGCAGGCCGACCGCTGCGCGAAGGCGCTGGGATCGACGATCAAGACGCCGGAGATTCAGTTCCACCACGAGGTGACGAATCAGTATTTGTGGAGTCAGTTCTGACGTTGACACCGTAACGACGGGAACGACGCGAACAAATGGGAACGAAAGGCACGTGTCCTTAGTGCACGGAGGCAGCGTGCAACGAGGTTGTGTTCCCGTTCGTTCCCATTTGTTCCCATCGTTCCCGTCGTTACTAATGCCTCTGACTCCTTAGCGACTCCAGACGCAGACCAAAATCGGCAGCGCCCGTGGGCTGAAGCCGCGAGATTGCGGCGTTCAGCGCCGTTTGCGTCTGTCCCGCGGTCACGCCTGGCCGCGGCCGGATGAGCGGCGAATACCAGCCTTCGCGGTTCGTGGAACCATCCAGAAGGTCGGTGGAGAGCACGAGTACCTGCGCCGCAGGATCGAGCTCAGGCGTGGCCGCGAACACGCCCGGAGGCAACACACCAATGATCTGGCCCTCGTCCCGCCATCCGTACCGGACGTTCGTTCGTACGAACCTCGAGCCGACGGCGTCCGCTCTGCCTTGGTAGCGCGACAACCAGGTGGCATGCGTCAGGATCGCCAGTACTTTTCCGCCCTTCGCTTCGGCCTCGACGAAATCGCGTCCAAGCGCCGGCTTGATGCGGAGCACGGAGAGCGCGTTCCACGTGACTTCGCTTGCGGTCATCGACGCACCGCTCGAGTCAAGCGCTCCGTACTGGACACCGCCGGCCAGGCCCACGACGGCGATGTCGGCGAGCTGGCTGGTCGCGCGCGTTGCGGCCGCCGCGTAGGTGCCGGGCAGCGTGCCGAATCCCTGGCCGGTCGCGGTGTCGAAGTACCTGAGCACAAACACATCGTCCGTGGCTTGCGGATTCGCCGGCCACCCGATGCGAATACTTTGCGCCGCTACAACCGATGAGAATGCAATCGCCAACGCCGTGACTACCTTCGCGCTTCTCATGAGGGCCTCCGTGGTTACTCTGATCTGAGAACTTCCGTCGGACTGATACGCGTGGCTCGAAGCGCGGGCAACCAGGCGGCAAAGAGCGCGGCAGCCAGTACCGTCGCCGACGCAACGGCCCACATCCGGGGATCGGACGCGTCCACTTTGAACAGCTGCGCTTCGGCCAGCTGCTTCCCCCAGCCGATCAGAACGGCCCCGGCGACAAGGCCCGCCGCCACCGGCCAGATGGCCTGTCGAATCATCAGCGCCACCAGCGAAGCGGGCGACGCGCCAATGGCCAGGCGCACACCCATCTCGCGTGTCCTCGCGGCTACGAGGTAGGCGACGACGCTGAAGATGCCGAGCGCAGTAAGCAAGAGCGCAAGCGTTGCGAGGCTCGCCAGCACGATGGACTGGAAACGCGGGCCACGGAACGCGTTGTCCTTGGCGATTTGATCTTCCCACCAGCTGAGCGCCGGCGTGAGACCGGTGGCGGCGCGGAGGTCCCGCTTGATCTCGGTGAACGTGTCCGCGCGCCGCTCGTGAAGCCTCGCGACGAAAGTAAACCGGCCGAGTTTCTCGCCGGGCATCACGTACGTGAGCGGGGGTGAATCGCGCTCCAGTGAGCTCACGACATCGCCCACGACTCCCACGACGCGATGGTGGTCGCCGCTCATATCGTCAAATGTCGCACCGATCGCGTCCCTGTCACCAAACAGTGCGCGCGCCGCGGTCTGTGACACGACCGCTCCGCTCTCGCCGGCCGTCGCGTCATCCCACGTCAGGGTGCGCCCACGAATGACCGGAATCGCGGCGGCCTCGAAATAGCCCGGCAGCGCATACACCACGCCGGCTTTGTGATCGGCCGTTCCATTGTCCGGCGCTGACAGCGTGAACGGCAGTGTGCTGACGCCGCCGGCCGCCACGACGTCAGCGCGGCTCTGGATCGCTTCGAGCGCCCGTCTGAGGAATCCCTGCCTCGCTGTCCCGGCGGGTCCTGGACCGACGGTGATCAGCGCAACGCGCTCCGTCGAAAAGCCGAGTGGCGTGCGAAGCACCGACAGGAACGCCTGGCCGGCGATGACCGCCCCGAACACCACCGCCACCGCGATCGCCACCTGGACAGCGACCAGAGACCGTCCGAGACGAATCCGCGACCCGCGTCCACCCCGCCGCTGAATCAACGCGAGCACGTCGACGCCCGTCGCACGCCAGGCCGGAATGATGCTGAAGGCCACGGCACAGAGCAGACCCATCGTCAGCGCCATCGCAACGACGCGAACGCTCACACCAGTCTGCACGCGGCCGAAGTTGTACGCGGCTGGTGGTACGTGCGGCAGCAACAGGTCGAAGCTCAGGGCCGTCAGACCAACGGCAAGCAACGCGCCGCCAAGGCCAATCATCAGCGCTTCGAACAGCATCGGGCGAATCAACCGCAGGCGGCTGCCGCCAAGCGCCAGCCGGACCGCCGTCTCATGAAGGTGTCGGCGGCTGCGTACAAGCATCATGTTCGCGAGGTTGGCGCACCCGAGCAACAGGATGAAGACGGTCGCTGCGAGGAGGAACCGCATGACGGGCCGGCCCACCGGGTACAGCACGGCACGAACGTCGTTCAAGGCCGGCAGCGAGTCGACCCGGCCGAGAGTCTGCCTCGTCGCGGCAGTCGCGGCTGCGACTTCCGCCTGTGCGCGCTCGCGCGAGACGCCACGGGCGATGCGCACGATCGGATAGAAGGTGCCGCCCTTCTCGCCCCGCGCCATCGGCGCGCGCATCGTCACGATCGCGAGTCTGTCTGACGTGTTCGATGGAAATACGAATCCCGGCGGGAGGACGCCGGCGACGTGGAGCGTCACGGCGCCGAGCGTCACTTGCCGCCCGACAATGGATTCGTCGCGGCCAAAAAGCTCGACCCAGGCGACGTGTGACAACACCGCAATACGATTCTCCTGACCGGCATCGGCCGCCGAAAACAGCCGGCCACGGGCAGGCTGCACACCCAACAGCGTGAAGTAGTTCGGCGTGGCGCTCATCAGAGGCACCGGCCTGAGGCCGCCCGGCGTGTCCAGGGTCGCTCGGCCCGATCCCCTGAAGGCTTCGAGCAAGGCGACATTGCTCACATCCGGACAGCCATCGTCGATCGCTGCCAGCAAGGCGTAGGGCGTGTTGGTGTAATGCCTCCCGGTGGTCGGGTCCATCATCGTGATGACGGCGACGCCGTCGGCGTCGGCATACGGCAGCGGCCGGAACAGCACGGCGTCGGCCACGCTGAGAATCGCGGCATTCGCACCGACGGTCAGCGTAACGGTTGCGATCGCGACGAGCGCGAAACCTGGCGCGTGGCGAAGGCGGCGCCAGGCAAATCTGAAGTCGTCCCACAAGCCGAAGAGGCGGCGGCGCGAATAGTCCTGGGCCGGGGCAGCGATGACGGAAGCACGGGCGCCCGAGATCTCGCGCACGAGCGCCGGGTGGCCCTCGAGTTCGCGCCACGCCTGGGCGGACGCCTCGGTTTCCGGCACGCCCGCCGTGATCAGATCGCGGTAGCGATCCTCCACGTGTTGGGTCAGTTCATCGATGGTTTCGGCTTCCGTCGCGGGATCGACGTCCAGGCCGGCCAGCCGTTCACGGACGCGGTGTTGCCAATAGCCGTCAGGCATGTTCCACTCCGACGGCGCGATCGATCGCCTTGACGAACGCGCGCCACAGGCTGCGCTGGCGCGCGAGGACCTTCCTTCCCTCGGGTGTCAGCTTGTAGAGACGACGCCGGCGTTCGCCCGGCCGTTCGGTCCAGCGGCCGGCGATCCAGCCGCGCTGCTCCAGCCGGTACAGCAGCGGGTACAGCGACGCGGCATGGAAGGTCACGGTCCCTTTCGACCGTTCTTCGATCCGGCGGGCGATGTCGTAGCCGTGCCGGGGCCGCGCCTCGATGGCCGACAGGATCAGCAGCTCGGCGCTGCCCTTCTTCATCTCACGGGAGCCGGTCAGGAGTGACATATATGGGAGTTACACATATTAAACCGGTTCAGGGCGCCGGGTTCAAGGGGTCGGGTTCGTCTGTCTGGTTCCGGTTCGCCTTACTTGTTGGTTGCAGGTCGCAGGTTGTTGGTTGAATCAAGCCACTCCCAGACCATCGCAATCCACAGCACATTCGAACCGGCGAGATGCGCCATCTGGAGCGCGAGTGGCGCGAGCATCAGCAGATTCATCACGCCAAGAAGCACCTGCGCGACGATGAGGGTCGTGATGAGGGGACTGCGGTAGGCGAAGATGGCGAAGAGCGATGCAACGCCCGCGAGGATCGGATGCCACAGCCGCAGCCGGATCAGAAAGTGCGACGTCGCGTCGAAGTCCGCCCGCAGTCCTTCCGCCAGCGACGCGTGCGGAAACAGCGTGTCCCCGAGCGCCACGACCGCGCCTGCCGCCGCGACCAGGATCATGAGGACGAGCGACACGGTCCGGAACGGCGTGCGAACCTCCGACCTCGTACCTCCAACTTCCCTTTGCCCTCTGCCCTCCGCCCTCCGCCCTGAATAAATCGCCCCCGCCATCGCTCCCACCAGCATCATCGTGTTCGTGAGGTGGACGCCCTGATAGACGGCGCGCATGACCGATGCGTTGTTCTCGACGAGCTCCAGCAGGACGATGCCCGCGCCGATCGCGGCCTCGCCGACCATGAACCCGAGCGCCGCCAGCGTCCACGCGCGCGCGGCGTGGCCCGCGGGGAACAACCGGCGCGACCAGACCCACAGCACGACGGTGAGAACCAGCGCGAGTCCGCTCGTGAGCCGATGCGTGAACTCGATGATCGTCGCCGTCGTCGGCGCCAGTGGCACGACTTGGCCGTTACAGGTCGGCCAATGACTGCCGCATCCCGCGCCCGATCCCGTCGCCCGCACCACCGCGCCCCAGACGATCACGACGACGGTGACGGCGAGCGTGAGCCAGGCGAATCGAACGAACGCTCGCACGCGCCCGATCTTACCTTCGACCTCTAACCTCCGACCTCCCTCTGCCCTCTGCCCTTTGCCCTCTGCCCTTGATAAAGTTCGCCCGCAATGAAGATCATCGACTTCCACAACCATTACTACCCGCCCGAGTACCTCGATGCCCTCGGGCCGTCCGGAAGCTGCCTGAAGATCACGCACGACGCGCAAGGCAATCCCGTCGTCCACTACCCCGGCGATTACAACGTCATGGTCCGCGGGCATCGCGACATCGCGTACCGCCAGGACGTGCTCGATCAGCACGGCGTGACGACGCAGGTGATCTCGCTCACGACGCCGGGCACCCACGTGGAAGCGCCGGCGGTGGCGGCCAAGCTCTCGCAAATCACGAACGACGCGTTTGCACGGGTACGCGACGAGCGCCGGGGCCGCTTCGAGCCGCTGGCCACGCTGCCCCTGTGCGACCCGGCCGCGTCGGTGAAGGAGTTCGTGCGCGCGTACGACGAGCTTGGGTTCGCCGGAGCGATGCTGTTCTCCAACGTCAATGGCACGGGCCTCGACGACCAACGGTTCTGGCCGCTGTACGAAGCCGCCAACGAGCGCTCCGCGGTGATGATGATTCACCCGACGTATCCGGTCGGCGTCGAAGCGATGCGCGAGTACTGGCTGATGCCTCTCAACGGGTTTCTGTTCGACACAACCCTCGCGGCTTCGAAGCTCGTATTCAGCGGCGTGGTGAAGCGTTACCCGCGGATCCGCTGGGTGCTCGGCCACCTCGGCGGCACGATTCCCTATCTCGCCGAACGGCTGGACCGCGGCTTCCGCGCGTTCAAGGAATGCCGCGCACAGATCGATGAACCGCCCACCGCGTACCTGAAGCGGCACTTCTGGTACGACACGGTGAACTTCGCGCAGGGCCCTTTGAAGCTCGCGGTCGAGTTCGCGGGCGCGGACCGCATTCTCGCCGGCAGCGACTATCCCCACATGATCGGAAGCATTCCGCTCATGCTCGAGGCCATCAAGGCGCTGCCGATCTCGGACGCGGACAAGGCCGGGATTCTGGGCGCTAACGCTGAGCCGCTGCTCAAGAGATAGGTTCAAGGTTCGAAGTTCGCACGGAGGCTCAGATGACGCGCGAGCGCGAAAGAAGAGGCCGGCGGGCATTCCTCAGAGCCGTCCCGGCCGCGATTGGCGCCGGGCTGGTTGCGCCGGCAGTCACGACGGCGTCACAAGCTCCGGCAGGACAGGCGCCGGCCGCGGGCGGCATCACCGCTGAAACGCTCGGCATCGCGCAGCAGATTGCGGGCGTTGCGCTGCCCATCGACGAGCGCGAGGCCGCCCGGACACTCGTCGCCAGGAACCTCACGAACATCGAGGCCGTCAGACGCGTGACGCTGACGCCGGACATCGAGCCGGCGTTTTCGTACAGACCCTCGACAGGGACGACAGGGACGACGGGGGCGACGGGGCCAACAGGTGCGTTGCAGAGGGCGCTTAGACTCCGGACGCCTTCGACGCTGCCGAAGAACCTAGAAGATCTCGCCTTCGAGCCGGTACATGTCCTGGCCGAACGTATCCGCCGTCGTCAAATCTCATCGTCCGATCTGACGGCCATGTATCTCGAGCGCCTGAAGAAACACGACGCGACGCTGTTCTGTGTCGTGACGATGACAGAGGACCTGGCGCGCGACCAGGCGGCCGCAGCGGACAGCGAGATCCGCGCCGGCAAGTACCGCGGTCCATTGCACGGGATCCCTTACGGCATCAAGGATCTGTTCTCCGTCAAAGGCCGGCCGACGACCTGGGGCGCGGCGCCGTATCAAAAGCAGGTCTTCGACTACGACGCGACCGCGGTGACGCGTCTGCGCGAAGCGGGCGCGGTGCTGCTGGCAAAGCTCACGACCGGCGAACTGGCAGTTGGCGATTTGTGGTTCGGCGGCCGGACGCGCAATCCCTGGAATCCCGAGACGGGCGCCAGCGGATCGTCCGCCGGCCCGGCGTCGGCCTCCGCGGCAGGACTCGTCGGATTTGCCGTCGGCACTGAAACGAACGGCTCGATCGTCTCGCCGTCCTCCACGTGTGGCGTCACCGGACTGCGCCCGACATACGGCCGTACGAGCCGCTATGGCTGCATGACGCTGCGGTGGACGCTGGACAAGGTCGGCGCGATCGCACGATCGGTCACGGACACGGCGCTCGTGCTCGAGGCCATGCACGGCCCTGACGGGAAGGACGAAACCGTTCCGCCGGTGCCCTTCGCGTGGGACGGCGCCGGCACGCTCAAGGGACTTCGCATCGGATTCGTGGAGCGCGAGTTCGCGGGCACCGGTCCGAATGCGCCGGTGCTAACGGCAGCGCTCGACGTGTACCGCAAAGCCGGTGCGACGCTTACGCCGGTGACCTTGCCCGAAACACCCGCCGCGGAAATCTACGCGCTGCTCAACGCCGAAGCCGGCGCCATGTTCGACGAGCTCGTCCGTTCGGGCGGGATCAATCAACTCGCTGACAAGGGCCCGAATGGACGCGCCAATCAGCTGCGCGCCAGCCGATTCATCCCCGCGGTCGATTACATCCGCGCCCAGCGAGTGCGCACGCTGCTGCTGCGGCAGATGAACGACGTCTTCACGCGGGTGGACGCGTTCCTGGCGCCCTCATCGAGCGCCAGCGTCACGATGACCAACCTCACGGGGCATCCTGCGATCACGGTGCCGTGCGGTTTCGTCCGAGACATGCCGATCGGCCTGCTCGTGACGGGTCCACTGTTCCGCGAAGAAGTCGTGCTGCGCGTGGCCTCGGCCTTCGAAGGCGCGACGGACTGGCACACGAAGCGGCCCAAGGGATTCTAGGAGGCCTCGGAGGCAGGGCCGGAGGAACGGAGCGGAGTCAACGGAGGGCGTCGGGGCGCCAGGTCGGCGCCATGACGAAAACGCCTGTCCGCTTCACGCCGACCGTGAGCTGGCTTTTCGAATTGGTCTCGCCGGACGCGAAGTTCAGCTCGTACTGCGATGCGACGAGCCCGCCCATCAGTTTCGAGAGCGAATCCAATGCCGCCGCGGTGTTGACGTACTCGCGCATGCCGCCGCTGAGGCGGCTGGTGTCATCGATGATCCGCTCGCGCGCCGGATTCGGGTAGTTGCGTCCGTCGCTCGCGCGCGATTCGATAGCCCAGATGCTGGCGTTCGAGGCGCGACAGCGCTCGGCGGTCGCGTCCACGCGGGCGAGTCCGCGGTCCGGGCGGTAGGACGCATAGACCACGAAAATCACTCTTCGATCCGTCGGCGCATCGGCCATCGTCACGCACGCGTCGGTGAGCGCATCGACGAACGGCGCGTCGAGCGCGGATCCGACCAGCCGGTCAATGACACGGCCCGCGTCGGCCGGCGAGGCCGGAAACTTCACAATCTGCGTCACGATCTGGTCGAAGGTCGTCAGCGAGTACTTCGTCTCGACTCGACTGTCGCTGGAGCTCTCGACGAACGTGCGCAGCGCTTTCCGAAGATCGTTCGGCCGGTAATCCGCCGTCTGCCCAAGCCGGTCGGTGAGAATGAGAATCGAGGCCGCAGCCGTGGCCGGGCCCGCGGACACGAGCTCGACGGGTTTTCCGTCGAGCCTGATGAAGAAATCGGCTGTCGACAGGCCGCGCACCGGCTGCCCGGTCGCGTCGGCCACCACGACGTAGATGCGGCGGCTTGCGGCCGCCGCGGTCACGTCCGGCCACGGGCTGGCGAAAGCGGCAGCAATGGAGGCAATGGAAATGAAGAGGAGCGGCAGGAGCCGGATCTTCATCTCTTCCTTGCTACTTCGGAGCGATTCTGACGACGTTAGGAGCGATCTGGGTGAAGCGCGCGAACACAGCAGGGTCGTGGCCGGGGATCACACGCGCTGGCGATCCAGCGAGGTCGAGCATGCGCCGCTGCGCCGACAGATTCATGTCGCGGTCGAGCGTCTGCGCGATGGGCAGCCGTTCATCGAGGTTCTTGTAGAGGTACGCGTTGTCGGACGCGACCACCACGACGCCGTCGCGCGTGGACACCGATACGTACTGCGACGCGAACGTGTGCTTGCCGCCCGTGTAGACCCGGATGCCGGGTGCGACCTCCTGATTGTCGCCGTCCACCAGCTTCACGCGGCCGGCCGCTTTCAGCGCCGCAAACATGGCCGCGTCGTCGGCATCGACACCGCCGCGGTTCCTGACCTTGCCCGCCTCGTCGATGTAGTAGTCGTACTCTTCTTTCTGAATCCAAATCGTCGCATTGGGAAATAAATCCACGCCGTCCGCGTGATCCCAGTGGCTGTGCGTCACGATGATGTCCGCGACTTGCTCCGGCGCGATCCCGAGGCTCTTGGTGAGGGCTTCGCTCGGACGCACGAAGTCCTGCGGCTTCCACGACGCAATGAACTTCTCGCGATAGAAACCGGCATCGACCAGGAGCACCCGCCCGCTTGCGGGATCGCGGATCGGCCACACCGTGAAAGCGATGTCGACCTGCGGTCCTTTCTCCGCGCCGGCGACGAGCGATGAGAGCGCATAAGGAACGTGGGCAAATCTGACTGCAAAGAGTTCGTACGACGGCGACACTCTCGACTGCGCCGCCAGGACGATGGGCACCAGGCAGAGAGCGACAAGCAGCCTCCCTTTGCCCTCTGCCCTTTGCCTTCTGCTCGTCATGCTAGTTCCTTCCCATCGCCCTCACGGTTGCTTTCCCGCCGCGGCCGATCGTCTTCGCGTCGTACCAGAAGTCGATCGATCGGATCACGCGATCTTTGCCTTCGATGTCGATCACGCGCGACTGGCTGCCCGAACGGATCGTGTTGCGCAGCTCGACCTTCTGATCGTCACCGTTTCTGAAGTGAATGACGACACGGTGGAAATCGACGGCGTGGCCGGTGACGTCGAACCGGACCGCGGTGAACGTGCCTTTGGCCGCGGTGACGGCGATCGTGTCGTGATCGGCGCGATCCGTCACGACGCGCTGCCCGAGCACTTCCCAGCGCGGTCCGCGCTGCGCCTGCGCCACCGCACCAACAATCGCCACCGCAATGATTGTGAGTACAACCCGACGAACCATGATGGACCTCCTGAAGGAATGAATGAGACGGAAGTTTACTTCTTCCAGATGAGCGAATCCTGACGGATATGCCAGCGCTCCTGCGCATTGGCGGACGGCTTCGCCGACACTTCGAACTGGTCGCCCGCGACTTCAAGCCGTGGCTCGAACAGTCCGTTTTGAAGGGCTTGACCGCCGAGCTCGGCAAACGTCCCGGCCCATCGACCCTGTTTCCGGCGGAAGTCGCGCTGCGCGTAGTAGATCGCGTGAAGCCCCTCTCGAATCGACCAGGCCGGGTCCGGCACGAACGCCGTCGCTCCCGGCGCCGACGAGAACTGCACGTAGCCCCACTTCTCCGGCCGGTGCATATCGACGACCCCCTGAGGAGACCAGACCCAGTTGTGTTCGTTCGTCTTCGGGACCTTCTCGTATTTGCCGGCCGCCGACGTCAGCTGCCACTGCACTCGTGAAAAGTTCACGCGCCACTGATCGCCGTCCTGCGGCGGTGACGGACGCCGCGCCAGTTCGCCCAGGGCTTTCCACGGCAGCGCGAGCTCAACCGTCCAGCCGCGATCCGAGTCGCGCGGGTCGTTCAGCGTGCCATCGAGATGCACCGCTGATTTCATGCCGGCGATCTCCCAGTCGTTCACAGCCTTGCCATCATCCTTATAAGGCTTCGGCAGGAGAAGGTCCCACGTCGTACCCAACGCGTTGATCTCGAGCTCGTAGTACTCGTGGTTGTCGCCGTTGGGATCGATGAAGACTTCGAAGTCGTTGTCGCGAAAAACAACGGAGTCGTGCTCCTCGAGCGTCGCCCACAAGTGCGGCTCCGTCAGGTCGGCACCGATGTAGAAGTAGATCTGATCCCAGAGCATTTTCACGCGCGTGGCGTGACGAGGCTGGGGCCTGGCGCTTCCTTCGATATCCACGAATGCGCCGGACCACTGTGCGGACTTCCACGGCCCATCGTCGAGCTTTCCGTCAATCCAGATAGAAGATGTCGTCCGGTATGCGACGTAGCCTTTGGGAAGTTCGGAATTGATCTGATTGAAGGGATTGAAGAGATTGACGACGAGGGCCAGGCCTGCGACGGCGCGTGCCAGTTTCATCGCCGGCCCGTGGCCTTTGCGAGCAGCGCCCAGCGCGCCGGATTCATCGAGCCGAAGTCAAACACGGAGATCCCGGAAGCGCCGTTGGACAGCGCCGCTTCAATCGTTTGCGTGAACTCCGCGTCAGTCATCGGCGACACGAACATGCCGGTGTACACCGGAGACTTCACGGTTCGGACGGCTTCCGCCGTGTACTTGCCGACCCACGCCGGCCCTTCCTGATAGAACGAGTGGTACAGCATCGGATAGTACGCGTCGAGCTGAAATCGTCCCCAGTCCTGCCGGACCATCGTCCTGGCCAGGCTCGGGCCCGGAAAGACCGCGGCCGAGATCTTCTTGCCGCCGGACGTCGCAGCCGGCACGAGATAGTTGTTGACGAGATCGACGATGGTATCGAGACGATATTGCAGCCACTCGCGATTCGATTCCGGATCCTTCAATTCAATCGGATCGACACCGTGCTTCGTCTTGAAGATCTTCCTGCTGTACTCGGTATATCCGTAGTCGTACGGCGGATACACCTTGTCCTGGACGATGTTGTATTTCGACCACAGGTCGCGCGGAAGAATCGCATCCGGGTGCCGGATGTAGTCGAGATGGACGCCCGTGAGCCCGGGGATCGCAGCCAGTTCACGCACGGTGTCGCGGACGAACTCGCGCACTTCCGTGCGGGCCGGATCGAGAAACTTGTAGTAGTCGACGTACGCGGGCTTGTCGACGGCCGACTCGCCCTTCGCGTTGACGTTGTACCAGTCAGGATGCTGCTTGATGACGTCGTCGAGCAGGCACGGCATGCACCACATCCACGCGTGCACCTCGAGGCCGGCGGCGGTCGCGATCGGAATCGCGGACTCGAGCCAGGGCGCACGCACCGGCAGTCGCGCGCTGCGAAAGAGCGCCTGCCGTCCGTTGTAGACCTCGGGAATGATGCCGGTGATTCCGGACGACTTCATCAGATCGAAGTCGCGTTTCCATTCTTCGAGAGATCTGGAGACGGACGGACGCATCCAGACGAAGTTTCTCGGAGGACGCTGAGGCAAGGCCGGAGGGACGGAGCGGAGAGAACGGAGGGGACCGAGCGTCAGTGACGCGGAGGCGGCTTTGAGAACTTCGCGTCGAGTGACCACGGGGATCTCGAAACGCGAATGGACGCGGCCCCCGCGTGACGGGAGCCGCGTCCGAATCGACTAGATCATGCCGTTCAGCGTGCGGAGCGCGCGGACGCGGACCTTGCGGCTCGCGGGCTTCGCCTTGATCATGATTTCCTCACCCGTGAACGGGTTGCGGCCCTTGCGCGCCGGCGTCGCCGGCTTCTTCACGGTGCGGAGCTTCATGAGTCCGTTGAAGTTGAACTCGCCGGCGCCCTTGCTGAGGTCGGCCGCGATGATCGACGTGAGTGCTTCGAATACCGCCCGGACCTGACCGGTCTTGAGGTCGGTCGCCGCCGCGATCGTCTTCACCGTGTCGCCACGCGAACGACGCTTCGAGGACGCTGTGATCTTGACTGCCTTCTTCTTTGCGGTCTTTGCCATGTGAAAGTCCTGTCGCTAAGTGCTACGTGCGGCCTCATGCCGCCAGAGCGTTGACAAGTGTACATCCGATTTCAGCAACTTTGTGCGGCTTTTTTAGGGGTCTCGACGCGCGCCGATCATTTTGGATCCAGTCGAAGGAGATGCGTCGCGTCGCGCATGACGATCGCCCCGCCCATGAACACGGGCGTCGACCACGTCTGGTTCTCTGAAATGTCGTACCGTTTCTCCTCCTGGAAGCCCGCGCCGGTGCGCTTCGCGACGACCAGGGCGCCGGTGTTCGTCAGGTACAGGACGTGCGCCGGTGCGAGGAGAATCGTGGCCTGCTCACCCTCGCGCCCCTCGCTCGCCCATTTCAGCGCGCCCGTTTCGGCGTCCAGCGCGACGAACTGACCCTTCCGCTTTGCGGAAAAGCCGTATATAAGTCCGTCGCCGGCCACTGGCGAGCTCATGTACATGGTGACCTCCGCGTTCTTCCAGCGCTCAGCCGGGGCATAGCCGCCCTTGCCGTCCGGCTTGATGGCAAACGCGCGGGTCCCCTGCCGAATCCCCGAAACGATGAGCTTCCCGCCCGTCCACACCGGCGTCACGATGTTCTCGTGCCAGTCGTCCGGGAACGGAACGGACCACAACAGCCGGCCGGACTTCGCGTCCAGACCGACGACCGTACGGTTGGTCAGCGTCACGAGCTGATCGACGCCGGCGACCGTGGCAAGAATCGGCGAGGCGTAGCCGGGTCCGTCACCCTTCCATTGCCAGCGCTCGGCACCAGTCGCCGGATCCAGCGCCATGACAACGCCGCCTTTGATGTCGCTGCCAACCTGAAACACCACGGCGCCTGCCGCCAGGATGGGCGAGGCTGCGGTACCGCAGAAGAGTTTCGATGTGTCGATCATCGCGGAAAAGTCCTTTGACCACAGGCGTTTCCCGCTGGCCGCGTCCAGCGCCAGGATGTGGCCGCTCGCGCCCAGCGTGAACACCCGGCCACCAGTCACGAGCGGAGTGGCGTTCGGGCCCTTGCCCATCTGTGAGGCATAGCTGTTCTTGCCGATCGGCGCGGCGTAGGTCTCGCGCCATTTCACGGCGCCCGTAGCGACGTCCACGGCCGTGACGGTTTCCTGCGGATCCTGCCGGCTGTGGATGTACGTCACGCCGCCGCTCACGACCGGCGAGGAGTAGCCTTCGCCGATCGCTACGCTCCAGGCGCGGTTGAACGAGGCCGGCCAGGCCGCCGGAGCCTGGCCCGGTCTGAGGACGGCGTGACGGCCTGGGCCGCGCCACTCGGGCCAGTCACGATTCGGTTGAGCCTGCGCGGTCAGGAGCGTAAGAGCCGCGACGGCGACGCTCTTCATCGTGATGGTCATGGAACCTCTGGTGTTTGATTAGACACCCATTAGACGCATGGAGTCGTTAAACGACTGTAAGATCGACGCCATGAACGCCCCAGACTGCATCCTGTTCAGCGGCGGCGCGCCGGGCGCCGAAGCCGCTTTCGGCGCCTGCGCCGAGCGCCACAACGTGGAAGAGGTCAACTTCACCTTCGACGGCCATCGCATGGCCCGTCACCGCGGAGTGCGCGTGCTGAACCACGAGGAGCTGCAGGCGGGTGATGTCAGTCTCGAATACGTCTCGCGCCTGATGCACCGCCGCTACACTGACGCTCCGACGATTCGACGGGTCCTGCAGACGCTCTGGTACCAGGTCAATCACGGCCAGGAGATCTACGTGATTGGCACGATCCTGGACGACGGGACGGTGCGCGGCGGCACGGGCTGGGGCGCGGAATTCGCGAAGCTCTGCAACAAGCCGCTCTTCGTGTTCGACCAGGACAAGGATGGCTGGTCCCAGTGGAACGGCGCCGGCTGGGAGCCGCGGACCGGGGCCGGCCTCCCGCTCATCACCCATCCGCACATCACAGGCACCGGGACGCGGACGCTCACGGCGTCTGGCCGCGCGGCCATCGAGGATCTGTTTGACCGATCCTTCGGGTAGCGCCCAGTTGATCGTCGCCCGCGCGCTCAAGGGCGATGTCCGGCAACGGCAGGTCTACGTCGAACTCGACGGTGAGTCGATAGCGACGCTTCTTGTTGACGAGCGCGTGGTCCGGGACATCGCGCCCGGCACGCACACACTGAGGCTCGACAACACGCTCGTGAAGAAGGTAATCGAGTTCGATGCTGTTCCCGGCGAAGTGATCGAGTACCACTTCGCCAACACGGCCGGGCGGTTTGCGATTCCCTTCCTCGCGCTGATGGGCGTGGCGCCGCTTTTCCTGTCGATCGAGCGCGTCCCGTCCACGGATCGGCGTTAGACTGTCGCCGCCTGGAGCCCCTATGAGCCCAAACAAATACATCGCCGAATTCATCGGAACGTTCTTTCTCGTGCTGACGATTGGCTGCACCGTCATCGGCGGTGGCGGCGGCGTGATCCCGCCACTGGCGATCGGCGCGGCGCTCATGGTGATGGTCTACGCGGGGGGCCATGTCTCCGGCGCGCACTACAACCCGGCCGTCACGATCGCGGTTTGGATGCGCGGTCGCTGCACCACGGCGGACGTCGCGCCGTACGTCGCGTCGCAGGTGCTCGGCGCCTCGGGCGCGGCGTTGATCGTCAACAGCCTGTTGCGAGCGGGCCACACCGCCAGCGGCAGGATCGAGAACTACCGGGCTGCGTTTGCCGCCGAGGTGCTCTTCACCTTCGCGCTCGCCTACGTCGTCCTCAACGTCGCGACGTCCAAGCGCACGGCAGGCAACTCGTTTTATGGACTAGCGATCGGCATGACCGTCATGACCGGCGCCTTTGCGGTCGGCAACACTTCGGGCGGGGTCTTCAATCCTGCCGTCGCCGTTGGCGCCGGAATCATGGGCCTGGTGCAGTGGTCGGATCTGTGGCTCTACCTGGTCGCCACCGTCGTGGGCGCGATCTTCGCGGCGCTGGCGTTCAAGGCGATGAATCCGGACGATAAATGAC
Source organism: Vicinamibacterales bacterium (assembly GCA_035606665.1). GTDB lineage: Bacteria > Acidobacteriota > Vicinamibacteria > Vicinamibacterales > SCN-69-37 > DASUGC01. Next base: position 76,209 of record DATNEY010000013.1, read on the forward strand.
AACCTGCAACCCGCAACCTGCAACCAACAGCTGCAGGTTGTAGGTTGTAGGTTGTAGGTCTATTTGATCGTGTCGAGCACCTGTCTCCAGCTGAACTTCTCGCCCTTACCCCGGACGTAGTAGTCCATCCACGCCATCTCGCTCACCGACTTCACGAGCTGGTTGCGGGTGTCCGGGATCCCGTGCGTGTTGCCGGGATACATGAAGAGCTCGGTCGGCACGCCGATCTGCTTCAGCGCCATGTGCAGCTCGATCGATTGTGGGCTCGGCACGCGCGGATCGCCCTCGACGACGTGGATCATCGTCGGCGTCTTCGCGTTGCGGATGTACTTGAGCGGTGACTGGTTCCAGTACGCGTCGTGGTCGTCGTACGGAAGCTTGTCGCCGAGATAAAACTGGCGGTTGCGCTGCACGTCGCTCTGCGCGTACATCGAGATCCAGTTCGACGTGCCCGCGCCGGAGCTAATCGCCTTGAAGCGATCGGTGTGCGTAAGGATCCAGTTCGACCAGTGGCCGCCTGCGCTCCAGCCGAGCGCGCCCATCTGGTTGCCGTCGACCATGCCCTGCGCGATCAGGTAATCGACGCCGGTCATGATGTCCTCGAAGCCTTTCTTGAAGTAGTCCCCGACGATGTCGGTCTTGTGCTTGAAGCCGTAATTCGTGGAGCCGCGGTAATTCGGGCGGAGGACCATGTATCCCGCGCCGGCGTACACCTGCGAGCCGTAGCCTCCGTTGAAGCTGAGGATGTCGGCCGACGCCGGTCCGCCATGGATGGCGACGATGAGCGGATAGCGGCGCCCGGCCTGATAGCCGACCGGCTTCACGAGCACGCCGCCGACCTTCGTGCCGTCGGTGGAGGTCCAGGTAATCTCGGACTGCTCGCCGAGCGCGAATCCGCGGACCTGCGGATTCGTATCCGTCAACCTGATCCACGCGGCCTTGTTCGCGATCTGGTCGATCGACGGCACGGTAAAGATCGTGGACGGCGTCGAGCCATCCGCGTAGTTGATCAGGATCTTGCCGGTGCGCTCGTCCTGGTCGACCGAGATCGATGCCGGCTCGCGGGTAATCTGGCGGAACTCGTTCTGGTCGCAGTCGATGGAGAACAGCTGCTGCGTCGCCTTGATGCCTTCGTTGAAATAGATCGTCTTGCCGTCTTTCGACCAGAAGCCGATCGACAGATCGCCGTCGAAGCCGCCGTCGAGCTTCTTGAACGTCTTGCCCCGATCGGCCACCGCGCGCAGATAGACACGGTTGTTGGTCATGCTGTAGCGCTGCATGTTGTCGGGCGCGCTGTAGGCGATGTTGCGGCTGTCGGGAGAGAACTGAGGCGCGGACTCGCCGACTTCGGAATTCTGCGTGAGGCGTTCAATCTGGCCCGACGCGACCTCGACCAGATAGAGGTCCGAGTACAGACCCTCCTGGGTGATGTTGCGTTCATACCGCTTTGGCGAACCGCCGCGAAAACCAATCCACTTGCCGTCGCCGCTGACCGCGAACTGCGCGACGGAGTACTCGCCCTCCTTGCTGAGCCTTACGACCCCGGGGGTCGTTTTCGCACCCTCTCCAGGAAAACGACCCCCGGCGTCATTCAAATCCAGGGCCCAGAGGCTCGACGTCGGCGTCTCGGCATTGCGGATGTTGACCGTGAAGCGCTTGTCTCTCCTGGCCTTCTCTTCATCATCGAACTTGTCGGCCGTGACGAAGTAGATGCGCTTGTTGTCGGGCGCCCATTCCCAGGCGTCCACGCCGGCGGGCTGCTTCGTGAGGTTCTCCGGTTTCGCGGTTTCGAGCGACGCCACCGGCATCCGGAACAACTGCCGCGTCTCGGCGCGACCCGCGCGGTAGGCGATCGTGCGGCCGTCCGGGCTCAAGGCGAAGTCCACGACGCCGTCTTTGGCGTCGGTGATCTTCCTCGCTTCGCCGCCATCCACACGCATCATGAAGATCTGGTTCTGCGTGGCGCCGTTCGCGGGAGCTTCGCGGTTGGAGAGGAAGAGGAAGGAAGATCCGTCCGGCAGCCAGGCCGGCGACGTCTCGTTCTTCGACGTCGTAAACGTCATCTGCTTCGTCGACGAGACGCCCGCCGTCATCGAGACGAGATAGATGTCCGACTGCCGTTCGGCGGCCTGCCAGTCGGGTGTGGACACGGTGTACAACATCCACTGCCCGTTCGGACTGGGTGTCGGCGACCCCGCGTTCTTCATCTGCTGCATGTCGAGAAACGCCATCGGCCGTTGCTGTTGGGCCGTTGGACGGGCGATGACGACGGTCGCCAGAACGATACAGATGACGAGACTCTTGCGAACCATAGCTACTCCTTTTGCACGGTACTTACGCTAACCCTGCGGGTGGCTCACACGGAGGCACGGAGTGATCCTTGCCCTCGGAGGCACGGAATCGAACACGGCTGCGAGGGTCGTCCGGGCGGCGATGCCGCCCGACGGCCGAAGGCCATCGGGAGGGAGGAGTGAATCAAGAAACGAAAGCGACCACGAGCCGTTGAATCCGTCGCTTTCGTTTCTTGATTCACTCCTCCCTCCCGGCCGACCCTCGCATAACCATAAGTGCTCTTCTTCGTGTCTCCGTCTACCTCCGTGTCTCCGTGTGAAACGACACGCGAACCTAGTACACGCCTTCGGTCACCGACGCTTGAAACCGCGAGAACGGACGCACGTTTCTGACGCCGTCCCACGGATACGCGTCGCACGGCGGTTCGCGCTCGGCTTCGTCGCGCTCGAGGAATCGAGGCATGAAGAACTCCTTCGTGAGGGTCGTGAGACGCACACGCCCGGTCTGGCCGTAGTCGACGAGTTTCATCGGCCGGTCGGGGTCCACGACCTCGAGCAGCGCCCGCGGCCGGGGCGGGTAATAAATGATGGCGTAGTTGTCACGGATGTCGAACGGCTTCCCAACCGCCAGTCCCATCAAGGTATTGCCGTACGTCGGGGCGAAGAAAATGTCGCCGAGGATCTCCTCGCGCACCCAGCGGTGGAACTGCGGAGTCATCTCGGTGCCGCCGCAGAAGATGCCGCGAATGCCCGCCTTCTGAAGCGAGATCTTCTCCGCCAGGGCCTCGAGCAGTTTCGGCGTGATGAACATGCATCGAATGGAGTCGTGCGCCTTGAGGAGTGTCAGCGCCTGGTCGATGACGTGGCGTTTGTACGCCTCCATCTGATCCATCTGCCGGGCCTTGATCAGCTTGATGACCCAGCGCGGATCGAGGTCGACGCAGAATGAAATGCCGCCGCGGTGCTGCGCGAGATGCTCGACAGCCAGCCGCAGGCGACGTGGGCCCGACGGCCCGACCATCAGCCAGTCGCTGCCCTTGGGAAAGTGCTCGTCCGGCAGCGTGTCGCTGAACATCTCGTAGTCGATGCGGAAGTCATTGATATTGATGCGCGACTTCGGCACGCCTGTGGAGCCGCCCGTCTCGAACGTGTAGATCGGGGACGTCGCGAACGCCTTCGGCACCCAGCGCCGCACGGGTCCGCCGCGCAGCCACTCATCCTCGAAGAAACCGAAGCGATCGAGATCCTGGTACGTCTGGATCTCCTTGCGCGGATCCCAGTCGATCGTCTTCGCGAAATCGAGCCAGAACGGCGTGCCGGTCTCGGGATTGAAGTGCCACTGCACGATCTCTCGAACGTGCGCGTCGAGCGCGTCTGCCGATTGCGGTGACATTGGCCATAAAGACTATCTCAGAGGGCTTGCCCACCGAAGCCGCGCACGTGAGCGATTGGCGAAGGTGGGTTATCCTGCCGCCCCCCGCAGGAATCGCGGACATCGAGGATTCGATGAAGGAGATCCGCGAACGAATGAAGCCGAAACCACCCGGTCAGAATTAGACTGGAGCATGCTTCACATTCCGCTCCTGCGACGAGGCCACCCCTACCGGAGCCTCGATTTCGCTCACGCGCCGCATTGCGCCACCGGCAAGCCCTTTGTCGAGATCAGCCACGCGAACGCGGGCCTGATCCGCCGCGATCTGTTGCAGCAGGACTCCATGCGTGAGGCCCTGCTGGCGATACCGGCGTCGCGACTGATCGAAATGACGGCTGCCGCGGCGCCGATTTTCCTCAACGACACCCTGCCGCTCGGCGAGACCAGCCAGCGCCCCGACGACTACGTCCAGCAGCTCTCGGCAACCACAGGGATGCCTCACGCCATGGTGCGGCGCAACATGCAGCGCGTGGCGTCGGTCATGACCAACATCGGCGACATCGTCAGGGGATTGACGCGGGGGCTCGACCTCGCGGTGATCGATCGCGGATACAGCATCGACAACGGCAAACCGGTCAGCTTCTTTCCGAAATCGCGAGCCCTCGGCGTGGTGCTGCCGAGCAACTCGCCCGGCGTGCACGGATTGTGGATTCCTGCGATTGCGATGAAAATGCCGCTCGTCCTGCGACCAGGCAGCGCCGAGCCGTGGACGCCCTTCCGCATCATTCAGGCGCTCATGAAGGCCGGCGTTCCTGCCGACGCGTTCAGTTACCTGCCAAGCGACCACGCCGGCGCGGGAGAAATCGTCCGCCGGTGCGGCCGGAGCATGTTCTTCGGCGACGTCGGAGCGGTCGGCGCCTTCGCCGGCGATCCGCGCATCGAGCTCCACGGACCCGGCTACAGCAAGGTCCTGCTCGGACCGGACCGCGCGGCCGACTGGCGGCCGTCGCTCGCGCTGATCGCGAAGTCCATCGCCGACAACGGCGGGCGGTCGTGCGTCAACGCCTCTGGAGTCTGGACTCCCGCCAACGGACGCGACCTTGCCGACGCGCTCGCATCGCGTCTCTCCTCGATCGTGCCTCGTCCGGCGGATGATCCTGCCGCCGAGATCGCGCCGTTCGTGAACTGCAGTGTGGCGCATCACATCAACAACCAGATCGACGCGGGCCTGGCCGAGCCGGGCGCCGAAGACATGAGTGCTCGGTACCGAAAGGGCCCGCGACTGGTCGAGCTCAACGGCAGCACTTACCTGCTTCCCACGATCGTCCACTGCACGTCGTCGTCGCATCCACTTGCGAACCGCGAGTTCCTGTTTCCGTTTGCCTCGGTCGTCGACATCGCGGCTGCCGAAGTGCCGGCACTGCCCGCCGCCCTCGGACCAACGCTGTCGATGACCGCACTCACGGACGACGCGCAACTCATCGAGCGGCTGCTGCAGTCGGAACTGGTGGGCCGCCTCAACATCGGCGCGATTCAGACGAACACCATCGTCTGGGATCAGCCGCACGAGGGGAATCTGTTCGAGCACCTGTACGCACGACGAGCGTTTCAGCGTGCCGGGTAGGAGAACCGGGAACCCCGAGGCGAACCTGGCACCCGGCACCTTGAACCCTGAACCGACATGCGCCTTCTATATCTAACCGCCGGCGCCGCTGAAATGTACTGCGGCAGCTGCCTGCGCGACAACGCGCTCGCATCTGCTCTGCTGGCGCGCGGCCACGACGTACTACTGGCGCCGGTCTACACGCCGACGACGACCGACGAGAAGAACGTCAGCGATTCGCACGTTCTCTTCGGCGGCGTCAGCGTGTACCTCGAACAGCACATGGCGTTCTTCAGACACACACCGGCGCTGCTCGACCGCCTGTGGGATTCGAATGCCGTGCTCAAGCTGGCGTCGAAGCGGCAGATCAAAGTGGACCCCGCGGCCCTTGGCGAGATGACGGTCTCGATGCTCCAGGGACCGCGAGGCCACCAGCGAAAAGAGATCGAGAAGATGCTGCGCTGGCTGGGGGAACTGCCGCGCTTCGACGCCATCAGTCTGCCGTTCACGCTGCTCATCGGCCTCGCCAAACCCCTGCGTGACGCGCTGAAGGCGCCGATCGTCTGCACGCTTCAGGGCGAGGATCTGTTTCTCGATCAACTGCCGGAGCCATGGAAGACGCAGTCGATCGATCTGATTCGCAGGTCGATCGCGGACGTCGACGTCTTCATCTCGGTGAGCGAGTACTACGTGGACGTGATGTCGCGGTACCTCTCGATTCCACGAGATCGAATCCGGGTCGTGCCGCTCGGCATCAACATGAATGGGCACGCGCCGCAGGCTGCGAGGACCACGCCGCCATACACCGTAGGATTCTTCGGCCGCATCGCACCGGAGAAAGGCCTCCACGTGCTGACGGAAGCCTACCGGCGTCTGCGCGCGCGGCCGGGCGTACCGGCGACGCGGCTCGTCGCGGCGGGGTACATGCTGAACGAGCACCGCGCCTACTTCGCCGGCATCGAACGCAACCTCCAGGACTGGGGCCTTGCCGGCGAGTTCCAGTACGCCGGCGCGCCAGATCGCGCCGGAAAGATTGCGCTCCTCCAGTCGATGGACGTGTTCTCGATGCCGGCCACGTACGCCGAGCCGAAGGGCTTCACGCTCCTCGAAGCCATGGCCAACGGAGTACCGATCGTCCAGCCCGGCCACGGCGCGTTTTCGGAGATCGTCCACGCGACCGGCGGCGGCATTCTCGTGAAGCCGGGCGATCCCGATGCGATCGCGGACAATCTGTTCGCGCTGCTGACGGATCGCGAGCGCGCCGCCGCTCTCGGCCGCGCCGGCGCCGAGGGCGTTCGCCGGCATTACTCGGTGGAGGTCATGGCGGCTCGTGCGGAAACGGTGTACTCCGAAGTCCAAGGTTCGAAGTCCGAAGTGCGAAGCTGATGCTGATTGCCTCTTCTCTCTCCAAGCAGTACCCAACGCCGGGCGGATCGCTGTCCGTTCTGGACGACGTATCGCTCCAGATCGATCGGGGCGACTCGGTGGCCATCATGGGCCCATCGGGGTGCGGCAAGAGCACGCTCCTCTACATGCTTGGTGCGCTGGAGCCGCCGACGTCGGGGACGGTGACGCTGGACGGTACGAACCCGTACACGCTCGGCGAGCGCGAACAGGCGTCGTTCCGGGGAACCTCCATCGGATTCGTGTTTCAGGATCACCTGCTCCTGCCGCAGTTGTCGGCGCTCGACAACGTCCTCGCACCCACGCTGGTGGCGCCCGCGGCGGGCCGTGGGACGTTCGAATCCCGCGCGCGCGACCTGCTGAACTCCGTGGGACTCGGCAACCGGCTCGATCACCGCCCCGGCGAACTCTCAGGCGGCGAGCGCCAGCGAGTGGCGATCGCACGCGCGCTCGTCCGGCAGCCCGCGCTCGTCCTCTGCGACGAACCGACGGGCAATCTCGATCGCGCCTCGGCCGACTCGGTCGCCGATCTTCTCGCGGGTCTCACCCGCGACGCGCGCGTCATGCTCGTAGTCGTTACGCACAGTCCGGCGCTGGCCGCCCGATTCGGGCGGCGGTACGAAGTGAACGATCGACGGCTCAACCCGGCCGCGTGACATGACGTTCACCCAGCTCGCGCTTGCCAGCGTCCGCCACTACGGGCGGCCGCATCTCGCTGTCGCTCTTGGCATCGCGGGCGCGGTCACCGTGCTGGCCGGCTCGCTGCTCGTCGGCGCCTCGGTCCGGGATAGCCTGGCTGCTCTCGCCGCGAGCCGCATAGGCCACACCTCAGTCGTCGTCACGGCCGACTATCCGTTCACCGACCAACTCGCGGACCGTGTTGCGGCGTCGACGTCATCTAGCGTGGCGCCGCTGCTCACGCTCGGCGGTGTCGTGCGCCACGAATCAACGTCGCGCCGCGCCGGCAACGTCAGTGTCTACGGAGTGGACCGGCGGTTTTTCGAGTTTCACGGCGTCCAGGTCGCAGCTCCGGGCAATTCCGACGTGCTTCTCAGCCAGGACCTTGCCGCCGAAATCGGCGCGGCCACGGGCGACCCGGTCATGGTGCGTGTGCCACGTGTGACTGACATCCCGCTTGATTCGCTTCATGGGCGCAAAGACGATGTGGGACGGTCGATTCGGCTGAGAACGAGCGGGATCCTGGCCGGCGACGCCATGGGTGAATTCTCGCTGTCGCCGAGCCAGGGCCCTGTGCGCGCGGTGTTTATTGCACTGTCACGGCTTCAGCGCGACCTCGGACTCAACGAACGCGTCAACGCATTGCTCATTGGTTCCCGTGGCGGCGATGCGCGGCCTGACGCCGCGCGGATCCGGGCCGGCGTTGTCGCCGAGGCAAAGGCGTCGGATCTCGGGCTGCGCCGCGAGATCCTGCCGTCTGCCAACACGCTGATTGTCGAATCCGCCGCCGGCCTCATCAGCGATGCGCTCGCGGCAAAGATCACTGGAGCCGCGGCGGCGCAGAAACGCGCGGCAACTCCCGTACTCACCTGGCTGGCCAACCGGCTCACGGTCGGTTCGAAGACGGTGCCGTACTCGCTGGTCTCCGCTTTGGGAGAGGGCGCAGCCGGTGATCCACGACTGGCCGGGCTGTTGAACGCGGCTCCGGCGGCGTCGCCGCCGATCGTGCTGAATGAATGGGCCGCGCGCGATCTCGGCGCGGCGCCGGGCCAGTCCCTCGAACTCGAACACCTCCGATGGGCGGACGAGGGGCGGCTCGTGACCGAACGCACGACCTTCATCGTCGCGGGCGTCATACCGATGGCTGGGCTCGCGACCGACCGTCGGCTCGCGCCGGATTATCCCGGCATCACGTCCGCGGCTTCGTTTGCGGACTGGGATCCTCCGTTCCCAATCGACCTCAGCCTCGTCCGCAAACAAGATGAGGACTACTGGCATCAGTACCGAACCGCGCCAAAGGCCTTCATCCGGCTCGACACGGGTCAGTCCCTCTGGCGGACCAGGCACGGCCAGATCACGTCGATTCGCATTGACGGGACCGATCAGCTTGCGCTTGATGGGCTCGCAGACGCTACCGGACCCATTCGCGTCGTCGATGTCCGCGCGCAGAACCTCGCGGCTTCCGCCGGGGCAACAGACTTCGGCGCGTATTTTTCGTACTTCAGCTTTTTCCTGATGGTGTCCGCGCTGCTGCTTGCAGCGTTGTTCTTCAGGCTCGCTGTTGAACAAAGACTGCCTGAAATCGGTGTGCTTCGGGCCGCCGGCTTCCCGGTCGCGGCGGTGCGGCGAGCCCTGTTGATTGAAGGCGCGATAGTCACCGCCGCGGGCGCAGTCGCCGGCGTCGTGCTTGCGATTGCATGGGCGCGGCTCATGGTGCTCGCGCTCACGACGGTGTGGATCGGCGCGGTCGGGACAACACGCCTGTCGCTCCACGTCGATCCGATCTCACTCGGCATCGGTGCGTTGTCCGCAAGCCTGGCAGCAATCCTCTCGCTGGTTGTCAGCGTCCGCGCGCTCAGTCGATCCTCGCCGCGCGCGCAGATCGCTGGCGGTCTGCCGGCGCCCGGTGTGTCCTCGACTTCGCGCGCGCGGTGGCTCACGATCGCCGCAGTCGCCGGTGCGATAGCGATGTCCGCGACCGGCGCGGCGGGAGTCATACCCGCGGCCGGTGGCTTCTTCGCAGCAGGCGCGCTCATGCTCATCGGCGGTCTGGGTGCGCTGCGCCTGTGGCTTGGCGGATCCCGGCGCCGCCAGACGGCCACGACCTCACTGCGATCGATCGGCGGTCTCGGTCTTCGAAACGCCGCCTGGCGTCCGGGCCGCAGCCTGACAGCCGCTGGTCTGGTGGCTTCGGCTGTCTTTCTCATTGTGTCCGTGGATTCCTTCAGAAAGACGGCCGGGGCGGCGACCGGGACGCAATCAGGCACGGGCGGGTTCGCCCTCATCGCCGAAACCGAGCTGCCAATCGTTCACGACCTGGCAACAGCTGATGGCCTTCGCGAGGCTGGAGTCACGCTGACGGCCGGCGTCACGATCCAGCCTCTGCGTCTGAGGCCGGGCGACGACACGAGTTGCTTGAACCTCTATCAACCCAAGCAGCCGCGGGTGGCTGGCGTTCCGGATCGCTTCATCAAGGAGAACCGTTTCCGGTTTGCGTCGGTGATCGGTACGGCAAGCACAGATCAGCGCGGCAACCCATGGACGCTCCTGGGTCCGGTCGACGCCAGCGGACGCGTCCCGGCAATCGTCGATCAGACTTCACTGCAGTATGTGCTGCACGCGGGTGTCGGCGACGTCGTCACGATCGATGCCGACTCATCACGTCCGATCGAACTCATCATCGTCGCGTCGCTCGATGATTCGGTACTGCAGGGAGAGATCCTCGTCGGCGACCAGGCATTCCGTCAGGTGTTTCCGGACGTCGCCGGCTACCGTGCGTTTCTGATCGCCGCCGAGGGCGACGCCCCCACGATCGACTCCGTCGCTGCCGGCCTCGAAGAGTCGCTGCAGGAGTTTGGATTTGACGCTCAGTCGGCGCCGGCAAGACTCGAGTCTTTCCATCGTGTTGAGAACACATATCTGTCGACGTTCCAGGCGCTTGGCGGGCTTGGTCTCGTGCTCGGCTGTCTGGGGCTCATCGCGGTTGTCGGGCGCAACGTTTTCGAGCGCCGGCGCGAACTCGCGTTGCTTGGCGCCGCTGGTTACACCGGCCGCGATCTACAACATGTAGTCGCGATCGAGCACATCGCAATCGTGGCAGCGGGTCTTGCGATCGGTCTTGCGGCCGCTGCGCTTGCAATTGCACCGATCGTAATTGCACGAAACGGCGCTGCGCCGTGGCGCGCGGCGATCTGGATTGTGCCCGTGGCTGTCGCCGGTTGTGGCGCAGCGTGGGCCGCGACACGAAGCCTTCGGCAGCTGCCACTTCTGTCATCGCTTCGCAGCGAATGATGCCTTTGGGTCTTTTTGCCCGGCCACCCCGAACATAAATTCCGGCAAATAGCTGATTAGTTGCCGCAGTTCTGTAAGTCAATACTGAAAGCCCGCGCTGTCACGCTGTATGTCCCAGCAAATGCAAGGGTTGCGGTGCGCGGCGCGCGCACTCGATTCCTGGCACGCTCCTGGCTATTTAGACCCTCGTTCGGACCTATGGCGGTCCACCAATGCGAGGAGACGCGAGCGTGAGAAAACTTTCAGGAATCATTTTTGTTGCTGCGACGATGGCTCTAGCCACGGCCGGGTCGGCTCAGGCGTCATCGCTCAGCATTACTTGCCCCACGACAGGATCTCCCGACCGCCAGGCGACTGTCACCAACGCGATTGCGTGCGTGACGATGGGTCCGGTCACGGGTACGCCGCAAGCCGGTGACATTGCGGCGGCGTTCGGCGGCACTTGGTTCGCAGCCGGTACGTTCAACGCCGGCGAAGGCACCAACGGCTGGCTGACGCTCGACGTGACGAGCGGATCATTTGGCTCGCTCCCCGTGTCGGGAACGTGGGGAATCAGCCCGACGCTCTGGCAGCTTCATCCGCGCGCTGCTCTGTCGTTCCATCTCGGCAACGGCGGCGGCAACCCGGACTGGTTCATGTTCGAAATCGCTCCGGGCGCGACGTCCGGCACGTTCGACCTCGTGAAGCTCTCGGGCACCGGCGGTGGCTTCTCGAACATCGTCCTCTGGGCGGACCCCCCGGGCAGCGGCGTGTGCACGGAACTGGACTGCTCGCCCGCGCCAGTTCCTGAGCCGGCATCGCTCCTCCTTCTCGGCACGGGCCTCGCGGGCCTGGCGATCAGACTTCGCAAGAAATACGCGCGCAGCTAGTCCGACTCACCGACTCCTCCTCCAACCGCCGGCTGTCCGAAAGGGCAGCCGGCGGGTTTCTTTTGTCTGGCACTGCCACGCCGGGCCTGAAGGCCCGCCACATCAAAGCGAAAACGGCCCTAAAGGCGCGATTGACACCTGCCGACAACTGTCCTAGTGTCATAGGACAGTAAGACATGCGTTTTGAGCTCAATTTCAAATCCGGCAAGCCGGTCTACCTGCAGATCACCGACCAGGTGAAGGCGGCGGTGGCGTCCGGCGCGGTACAGCCGGGAGACTCGCTTCCCTCGATCCGGCCGCTCGCCGAGGACCTGCGCGTCAACCGGAACACGATCGCCAAGGCCTACACCGAGCTCGAGAGCCAGGGCGTCATCGAGACCGCTGCCGGCAAAGGCTGCTTCATCAGCGGCAACAACTCGACGCTGCGCAAGGACGTGCGGACGCGACTCCTCACCGAGGAGATCGACCAGGCCGTCGTTCAGGCGCACCATCTGCAGGTCGACAAGGCGGAGTTCCAGCGCCTCTGCGAGGAGCGGTACGAAGCATTCGAGAAGCGGCGCACCCGCGCGAATGGCGGTCACGGATAAATGGACAACCCCATGTCACAACAGACGCCCGCGATCGAGATCGACAACCTCGTCCGCCGTTACGGCCGTACGGACGCCGTGAACGGACTGAGTCTGCGCGTCCAGCCGGGGCGCTGTTACGGCTTCTTCGGCAGGAACGGCGCGGGCAAGACGACGACGATCAAGTGCCTGCTGAATCTGCTGCGGCCAACGGACGGCTCGGTCAGGGTCTTCGGTCTCGATCCGACCGAGAACGAAGTCGCCGTGAAATCGCGGCTGGCCTACGTGCCCGACCATGTCGGCTTCTATCCCTGGATGACCGTGCGAGACACGATCAGTTATGCCGCGTCGTTCCGGCACCATTGGAACCACGAGACCGAACGCGCGCTTCTCGATCGATTCCGTCTGACGCCGTCGCAGAAGACCAGTCACCTGTCGAAGGGCCAGCGCACGCAACTCGCGCTCATTACGGCGATCTGTCCCGACCCGGATCTGCTCGTGCTCGACGAGCCCACATCGGGCCTCGATCCCATCGTCCGCCGTGAGTTCATCCAGACCGTGATTGGTGCGTATCAGGAAGGCGGGCCAGGCAAGCGCACGGTCTTTGTCTCGACGCATCTCATCTCGGAGTTCGAAGGCCTCATCGACGAGTTCACGATCATCGACCAGGGCCGGGAGGTCCTGACGATGACGGCCGATGACGCGCGCGAGCGGTATCGGAAGATCTACGTGCGCTTTTCGACCGCGCCCCGGATCAGCGCTGCCGGGTCTGAAGACCCGGCCTCCCTCGATCTCACCGGCGCGAAAGTGATCCGCCAGCGCGACCGTGAGCTCGAGGTCCTCGTCAATGGCAACGCAAGTGACGTCATCGGGCGGCTCGACGCGCACTCGCCCGAAGCCGTCGAGACCGAAGCGCTGTCACTCGAGGAGATTTTCGTGACCACGCTGCAATCGACGGCGGTGCCTGCATGATGACGGCGATTCGCGTCCAGGCGTGGAAGGAGTTCCGCGCGCTCACGCCGTGGTGGGCGGGGATGATGCTTACCGTGCTGACGGCGACGGTTCTTGGCATGACGCCTCGGGGGCATGGTCCTTTCCCGATGGCCGCAATGCTGGCACACGTGGTTGGTTGTGCCGCGCTGGGCGCGCTTGCTATCGGCCAGGAATACTCGAACCGAACGCTCGGCCAGCTTCTCGCGCAACCGATCGATCGCCGCGTCCTCCTAGGACTCAAGACCGCCGTCACGGCGATCCTCGTCGGATTGCTGTTTCTCACGTCGCATGCGGCGATCACCGTTTCTCAGATTTTTCCGTTTTATCGAGCCCAGGGCGGCATGGAGATCTACGTCTACGGACCCGCCATCGCCGGCCTGTCTCTCGCGCCTTTGCTGACGATGCTCTGCCGGGGCGCGCTTGCGGGCGCGGTGTTTTCGATCGCCCTCCCGGCGCTGGGCGCCATGCTGGCATCCATGTACGGCGTCGACTTCGCCACCGCCTGGCGGGTATTCGTGGGTGTTGCCGTCGCGGCGTTCGCGGCGACCTGGATCGTTTTCAGCCGGCTGTCTGTTGTTGACGGGCAGGCGGCCGTCGAGGGACCGTCGAGGCTGTTCAACCGCCCAATGCCAGACGTCCGGGACGCTGCCACGCCCTCGACAACCGGCGGCTGGCTCCGGTCGCTCGTCGGCAAAGAGCTTCGGCTGCAGCTGATGACGTTCGTGGTGTCGGGCCTCTACCTGCTCTCCTGGGCAGTTTTCAGCATTGCGAGAACCGTCGATCCCCAGAGCGTATACACCGCCTCCTTCGTCATGACCGGGTTTCACGGCGTCGTGATTGCCACGCTCGCCGGCGCGCTGCCGGCCGCCGAGGAGCGCCACCTCGGCGCCGCCGAATGGCAGGTGTTGCTCCCCGTGTCTTCCTCACGGCAGTGGATGGTCAAGAGCGCCATGGCCGTGAGTGTCGCGCTGACGCTGGCGATCGGAGTGCCCTTCCTGCTGCACACGATCGCCCCGGCGCCGGATGATCTTTCCTTCGACTGGCTGCAGGTGCTCGGTGTGCTCACCCTCACTACCGGGGGTCTTTACATCTCATCCATGAGCACAACAGGGTTACGAGCGGCACTCTCGAGCCTGCCACTCTTTGCGGCCTCGCTGCTGTTCGGAGCAATCGTGCTGGAGTCTATCTCTCACCTCGCGCGGCAACTGGCGCTGCCGGCGGTGGCGACGCTGGCGTCCTGGTCCGGCATCAGCTCCATGAGCGCGATGCATCTCGCCCGCACCGGCTTCGTACTGCTGGCAGTCGGTCTCTGGGCCGTCTTGATTCGGTTGGGACTGGCGAACTATCGCTCGGCGGATCGCAGCCCCAGCCCAATCGTTCGTCAACTCTCGTGGCTGGCCGTCTACGGTCTCGCCGGCGCCATGGTTGCCGGGACGCTGAATGCCCTCGTCGCTGCTGTGCATTCGGCTCCGTTCGCACGATAGGACCGATGAATAGCCTGACCCACGCCGTCCGCCGGCTGCGCCACTCACCCGGGTTCGCGATCTTCGCGGTCGTCACCCTCGCGCTTTCCATCGGCGTCACGACGGCGATGTACTCGCTCGTCCGCACCGGTCTCCGGCCGGACGTCGAAGCGCCGTCCGCCGCGCGGCTCGTTCTCATCACGGACGACAGCCTGGCGCGAACTCCGAGGCCGGCGCGGCTGAGCTGGCTGGACTACCAGAGTGTTGCCGCGCTCTCGCATTTCGACGGTGTCGTCGCGTGGAGCAGCACGATTGCTTCGGTGTCGGTGAATGGCCGGGCGGATTTCGGTGTCGCCGAAGCCGTCTCTGAGAACTACTTCGACGTGATCGGACTCAAAGTGATGCGGGGCCGGGCTCTCGATGCTTCGGACGACGAGCCTGGGGCGCCGGCGGTTGCGGTCATATCGGCAGCGGCGTGGCGCACACGCCTGCAAAGCGATCCGGCCGTCATTGGGCGGTCGATCAAAGTGAACGGCCACGAATTGCAGATCGTCGGCGTGCTTCCCGGCGATTTCCACGGACTCGAGCCGCCCCGCGGGTTCGCACGGCCGGAAATCTGGCTGCCCCTCTCGTCCTCGAGCATGGTGTCGCAACGCTACGCGCGCCAGGACCGGGCACGGCGGGATCACGCATGGTTGTCGACTGCCGGCCGTCTCGCGCAGGCCTCCACCGTGGAAGTTGCAGGCCGGCAACTTCAGCAACTCTCCGCAGGCCTTGACGCCAGCGAACCGCTTCCTGCACTGCGGTTCGCGGGGGGCGCCACGACGCCGCAGTCTCGGCACTGGCAGGCGCGAGCCGTCAACCAGCCGATCGATTTCACCGAAGAGAAGTCCATCTTTCGGATAGTCCTGCTGTTGCCGACACTCGTCCTTCTGGTTGCGTGCAGCAACCTCGCAAACTTCGCCCTGTCGCGGGGCTTCGCGCGACGGAACGAACTGGCCGTGCGTCAGGCACTCGGCGCCTCGCGCTGGCAGCTCGTTCGCGGCTTCGTGGTTGAGTACGGCCTGCTCTCGGTCGCCGGCGCCGGCGGTGGACTCGTTGTGGCCGATCGCCTCCTGGCGCTCATCACAGGGACGGTTCAGCGGACCGCGGGCTCGATGCCGCAGTTCCGCATCGACGCACGCATCGATACAGCCGTGCTTGCGGCCGTCGGGGGGCTCGCGTTGTTGTCGATCGTCGTCGCCGGTCTGTTGCCGGCGATGCGGCTTACGAGAGGCCTCCGGTCGGCCATCGACACCGATCACCCGTCCTCGTCATTGCCCCGCTGGCGCGGGCGCGGCAACCTGATCGCGCTGCAGGTCAGCGTCTCGGTGGCGCTGCTGCTCGTCTCGGCTCTGTGCGTGCGTCAGCTGCCGAAGCTGAAGGTCGCCGCTGCGTCCGGCATGGCGCTGGATCGAGTCGCGGTAGTGACCGTGCCGCAGTTCGGCCAGCTCATGCGGGATGAGGACCATCGCCGTATCGCCGGGGAAGTCGTCCATCGGATGAGCGCCGTTCCAGGCGTGGAGTCCGCCAGCTACGCCAGAACCAGGCAGTACACGGAGATTGCCGGGATTGGCGTCGACGGCGCGACACTCGAGGGGAAAGTCACGCAACTCTCGACCCGCGTCGTTCCCGTCGCACCCGGGTACTTTCAGACCGTCGGCATCAGCATCAACGCCGGGCGGCCGATCGGCGCAGGCGACGTTTCTGGCTCGGAGCCCGTCGTGGTGCTCAATGCGTCACTCGCCCGAATCCTATTTGGCTCCGCTGATGCCGTAGGCAGACGCATCGTCCTTGGCAACGACGCCGGCGCAGCCTTCCGGAAGGAGCCGCCTGTGATCACCGTTACGGTCGTCGGCGTTGCTTCGGACACGTACGAGCGCGACGGCTCGGCACAGGAAGCGGCCTACGTCCCGATTACCCAGCGACCGAGCGACGTGACGGAGTTGCTTGCCCGCGCGCGGAATGAGGTCGAACCCGGGGATTTGGCGTTCCAGATGCGCGAGGTCTTGCGCCGCATCGATCCGGACATCGCGGTGAGTTTCGTGGGGCGCGCGGATGCCGCCGACTTCGGACCACGAGTGATGCTGAAGGTGTTCGTCCTCTGGTTCGGCAGCCTTGCGGTGCTGGCGCTTGGTTTCGCCATGTCCGGCCTCTACGGAGTGCTGTCGCATGTTGTCGGCCTCCGCACGCGGGAGCTGGGTTTGCGGGCGGCGCTCGGCGCGGATCAGCCGCGGCTTATCAGGCTCGTGCTCAAGGACGGCGCGCGGCCGGTCCTCGAGGGCATCGTCATCGGCTTCGGCATCGCCGTCGGCGCACGCCTGGGGATGCAGCCGTGGTTTGAGGATCCAGTGACGGCGGTGGACCCGTTGGCGCTGATTATTGCCCTGGCTCCCCTCGTCGGAGCCGCACTTCTCGCCTGCTATTTGCCCGCGCGCCGGGCGGCCCGCGTGGATCCCAACGTCGCGTTGAAGCATCTCTGAGCCGACTGATTTAGAATTGTTCCCGGGAATCAGGGAGCAATCCGAATGCGCAAGTTTCTGTCAGCGACGTGTGTCTTCTTCGCCGCAACCGTGGCTCTCTCCGCCAACTGGCCGAACTGGCGCGGCCCGACGCTGAACGGCGTCAGCACGGAAACCGGCCTTCCCACGCATTGGAGCACGACGCAGAACGTCGCCTGGAAGCTGGCGATGCCGGCGTTCAGCGGATCCACACCGATCATCTGGGGCGACCGCGTCTTCCTCAACGTCGCAACCGGGCGTGACACCGGCGAGCTCGAGCTCTGGGCCATCGATCGCAACAAGAAAGACGTCGTCTGGAAGCGCGCAATCGCCGGCGGCAACAACTTCCAGCGCAAACAGAACATGTCGTCGCCGTCGCCGGTGACGGACGGCAAGCGCGTCTGGGTGATGACCGGCGTCGGTGTCCTCAAGGCGTTCGACTTCGACGGCAAGGAAATCTGGGCGCGCGATATCCAGAAGGACTACGGCTATTTCGGCCTGAACTGGGGCTACGCGTCCTCTCCCCTGCTCTACCAGAACGCGCTCTACGTCCAGGTGCTGCACGGCATGAAGACGGACGCCGCGTCGTACGTGCTGCGAATCGACGCCGACAGCGGCAAGACGATGTGGCGGCAGGAGCGCCTGACGAATGCGCCGCGCGAATCACCGGACTCGTACACGACTCCGACCGTGCTCACGCATGACGGCCGGACCGAGATCATCATTACCGGCGGCGACGTCGTCAGCGGTCACGATCCGGCGTCGGGCAAGGAGCTCTGGCGGGCGACCATCCTGAACCCCACGGGCCGCACCGACTATCGCATCGTGGCCTCCCCGCTGATCGCCGCAGGCTTGATCATTTCGCCGTCGCGGAACGACCCGCTGGCCGCGATTCGGCCTGGCGGATCGGGCGAAGTCGCGGGCACCCACGTCGCCTGGTCCTTCTCGCGCGGCCCCGACGTGCCGACGCCCGTGAGCGACGGCACGTATCTCTACGTGGTCAACGAGACGGGTGTCGTCTATTGCCTGAATGTGAAGACCGGCGAGCTCGTGTACGGCCCGAACCGGTTGCCGAATGATTTCTACAGCGCCTCACCGACGCTCGCAGACGGCAAGATCTACGTGACGGGCGAGACCACCGGGATCACGACGGTGTACAAGCAGGGCCCCGCGTTCGAGATCATCGCGTCCAACAAGCTGGACGAGGGCTGCAATCCGTACTGCCAGAGCTCGGTCGCCGTGTCACAGGGACAACTGTTCCTGAGGACGAGCGCGAATCTGTGGGTTATTGGGGAACGAAAAGCCAAGTAAGTCGGAACACCTCAGACACACACGAAGATCGCGAAGAAGAACAGAGACCGCAGAGGATTGGTTTTGAAAACCTGACCTCTGTGGTCGTTCGTAAGTCTTGGTGATCTCTGTGTATGTCTGAGGCCTCAGAAACCGATTCCGAAGCTGACCCCCGCCGTCCGCGGGCGTCCGGGCTCGCCGATCATGCCTGACTGCGTCGAGAATGCGAACGCGATCGGGACGTACTTCGTGTCGAAGGCGTTGCGCACCCAGGCTTCGACAGTGATGCGCTTGCCGCGCCAGCCGCCGCGGAGGTTCGTCAGCGTGTACGCCTCCTGACCCTGCGCGTTGGTCTCGTCGTACTTGAAGGCGCCGAACGTCGCGACTTCGGCCCGGCCGAATGCCTGGCCGCCGGCGAGCGCGCGCGAAATCTGCGCTCCCACCGTGATCGTGTGTTCGGGCGTGTTGGGCACCTTCTTGTCAGCAACGCTGACGCCGCCTGCCGACGTTCCCGAACCAAAATGCGCCCGGGTGACGCCCACGATGGCGAAGACATCGACGCCGGCCTGCGGCCGCGCGGTCAACTCCAACTCAGCGCCGCGGCTTGTGGCCGAGCCGACGTTGAAGATGTAGAACTGTCCTGGCGCCCCGGGAATCGGCAGATTGAGCTGCAGGTCATCCCAGCTGATGCTGAACACCGATGCAGCCGCCGAGTACTTGCCGCTGGCAGCCGTGACCTTGACGCCGCCTTCTCCGTTCCAGGCCCGCTCCTCGCCGAAGCTCTCACGCCCCGGGATCGAGACGGGATTGAAGCCGCCTGCCTTGAACGCCCGCGAGGCCGTGCCGTAGATCAGCACGCCCGGCCGCGCACGGAATGCCGCAGCGATCTGAGGCGAGACGTCCGTGAACGTCCTCGTCTCCTTCACGATGACATTCGGCGAGATCTGGGGAGCCGTGCCGCTGAACAAGTCCGCTGATCGTGTTTCGCGATCGACGCGGGTGCCCACTGAGACGTCAAGCCTGTTCGAGAATGCCAGGGTGCCGTGCGCGTACATGCTCACGCCCGAGTCCTCGAGCGTCGCTCGCGGACTCGTCGACACGACGGTGAACGGAATGAGGGGCGACAAGACGAAGGGCGCCACGGTGTTCGAAGCGTCCTGCTTGTAGTCCTGCTTCGAGAAAAACGCGCCCGCTTGCCAGCGCAGGCCGACCGAATCGGACAGCTTCACCGGCGCGGCGACGGGAGACGCAAAGCGAAACTCCTGCGTGAGCTGTGTCGCATCCTCGTCATTCCGGCGAGTCGCGGCCGGGAAGGGCGAGTAGTCGATGTCGGTCGCGTCCTCCGTCTTCCACTTGACGAACCCGGTCGTCGAGAGGAACGTCACCTGCTGCCCAACGGCCGTGTTGTGGACGGTGGTGGCGAACAGATCGCGGTTCGTGAAGCCCTCGAAGTCCCGCGCAACCTGGAAAGGATTCTGACGGAGGGCCGCCAGATCGTTCAGCGCGTAGTCGCCGTCGCGGGCGCGTTCGCCCGAGACGATCACGCGCGATTCCCACGTCGATGTCGGCGCCCAGAGCAACTGGCCTTTGCCGGCGAATGACTCGCGTGAGTCCACGTCGTGGCCGGTCACGGTGTTCGTGGAAAAGCCATCACGTTTGTTGAAGGAGATGGCTACGCCGGCTGCCGCTTTCGCGCCGAGCTTGCCGGACGCGTCGGCACGCACGCCGTACATCGCGTCGGTTCCAAGGGGCACCGACACATTGCCGCTCCACGCCTTCATCGACGGACGGGCCGAAGTGATGTTGATGAGGCCGCCGAGCGCGTTGCGGCCGAAAAGGGCGCTCTGCGCGCCGCGTACAAACTCAATCTGGCCGACACCGACCAGATCGAAGCTCGACGTGTTCGAGTTGAACTGCGGTACGCCGTCGACGTAAGTGACGACTCCCGGGTTCGCTGGACTCGAACCGACGCCACGGATACGCGGATTGCTCAGCTTGCGCGCGGTGAACTCGGTGAAATGCGTATTCGGAGAAAAGATGCCCGCATCGGCGACGAACGTAATGCCGGCAGCCTTGATCAGATCCTCCTGAACGGCCGAGATGCTGACGGGCAGTGCCGCCGGATCGGCCGGCTCCTTGGTGGCGGTCACGGTAACGCTCGATCCAGGGACGCGGACCGGAGTCTGAGTTGGTTGGGTTGAGCCTGCGGCGCCCGAGGACTGAGCGAACGCGGTAGACGACACCAGAACTACGAGCGTCCCTAGGACGCCCCGAACAAAACTCTGCATGACCCGATTATGACGCAGGGGAACTATAGAAGTTCGACGGTCGGCTACCCCTGAGGCTTGAAGTACAGCACCAACGAGGCCCCGATGGCGACAAGCGCAAATCCGAGCCAAAGTAGTGGATTTGGCGCAACCTTCGGTGGATGCAAGTACATCGTGAACAGGACGTTGACGAGCGGCGCGCCGCCGAAAACCAGCGGCATCACGTAAGCCGGCAGCCCGCCGGCCCGAAACGCATAAATAATGAACACCGCGCCGAGCGCGCCCAGGCCGCCCGCGAGCGTCGCCTGTGTGAAGCCGGCGGAGTTCCAGCCCTTGCCGAGTTCCCCCTGCGTGGCGAGCGCAACGACGGGAACCAGCACTCCCACAAGCATGTAGGCGATTCCCACGCACAAGAGCGCGCGGAATGGGCTGCCGAGTTTGACCTGCCCCGAATGGAGGGCCGGTCCATACATGCCCCAGGAAAGAGCGGCGCCAAGCGCGAACGCGATCCAATGCATGGGCCGGATTATTACTTCCCGGCCGCCTGTCGTCTAATCACTGCAGGCGCCTCGTGGCGGTTTTCAGATAGGATCGATGGGCCGCCTGCCTGGAAACAATGTGCAAGTCCCTGAAGTATAAGGACATACGGTCGGAATGACGGATACGCGTACGGGCAGTGTGGCAGAACCGGAAGTTGGCAGCTACTTCGTGGCCAACTACCCGCCGTTCTCAATCTGGACGGCCGAGGGGGTCGCACGCGAGGCGCTGCCCGCGCTGGCCTCCCGACCGGCGCCGAACGTTCCGCTCGGGCTCTACCTCCACATCCCCTTCTGCCGGAAGCGCTGTCACTTCTGCTATTTCCGGGTCTACACGAACAAGAACGCATCGGAAGTCGAGCAGTACCTCGACCTGCTCGCGCGTGAATGGGACCTGCTGCGCCGGCAGCCGGCGCTCGAAGGGCGGAAGGTCGACTTCGTGTACTTCGGCGGCGGCACGCCGTCGTTCCTTTCGACGCAGCAGCTTTCGTCGCTGGTCGATCGGCTGACGGCGCATTCGCCCTGGACGGGCGCCGAGGAAATCACGTTCGAGTGCGAACCCGGTACGATCACGGAACCCAAACTCGACCTCATCCGACGCATCGGCGTCACGCGCCTCAGCCTGGGCGTCGAGAACTTCGACGATGGGATTTTGGAGTTGAACGGGCGCGCGCACCGATCGCCCGAGATTGCTCGGTCGTTCGCCTACGCGCGATCGATCGGGTTTCCGCAGATCAACATCGACCTGATCGCCGGCATGCTGGGCGAGACAGAAGAGAAGTGGCAGCGCACCGTCGAACGCACGCTGGCGCTCGATCCCGACAGCGTCACGATCTATCAGATGGAGCTGCCGTACAACACGACGATCACGGCGGATATTCTCAAGGGCTCGGGACAGTTCACCGAACACGTCGCGTCGTGGGAGACACGGCGCCGCTGGGTCCGCGAGGCGTTCGACGCGCTCGAGAGCGCCGGCTACTCGATCGGATCCGCCTACACCGCGGTCAAGAACCGGGATCGGACGAAGTTCGTGTACCGCGACCGGCTCTGGCAGGGCGCGGACCTGGCGGCCATCGGCGTGGCATCGTTCGGCCACATCAACGGCGTGCACATGCAGAACCTCGACACGTGGGAAACATACGGCGCCGCGATCGACCGTGGCGAGCTGCCGCTCGGCCGCGCGTACACGCCGACGGACGACGAGCGCCTGATCCGCGAAACAATCCTCCAGCTCAAGCGCGGATCGATCCGTCCGTCTTACTTTGCCGCGAAGTTCGGCGCCGACGTGCGGTCGCGCTTCGCCGACGCCTGGGCGTCGATCAAGAACGACGGATATCTCGCCGAGTTCACCGACGACCGTATCGCGCTGACGCCTGACGGCCTCCTGCGCGTGGACATGCTGCTACAGCGCTTCTTCCTCGAACAGCACAGGAACGTTCGATACACCTAAACAACCTGCAACCAACAACCTGCAAAGTCATGAGTGAATTCGATGCGATCGTGATCGGCGGAGGGCCTTCGGGCTCGACCGCCGGCGCCCTGCTCGCCGAGCAGGGACACAACGTGCTCCTGCTCGAGCGTGAGCCGTTTCCGCGCTACCACATCGGCGAGTCGCTGATTCCGTACACCTGGTTCACACTCAACCGCCTCGGTGTCGTGGACTGGCTGCGCACGTCCGCCTGCCCCAAAAAGTACAGCGTGCAGTTCGTTTCGATCACCGGCAAGGTGTCGCAGCCGTTCTACTTCTTCAGCACCATCCATCACGAGTGCTCGCAGACCTGGCAGGTCTGGCGCGGTGAATTCGACCAGATGCTGCTCGACAACGCCGTCAAGAAGGGCGTGACGCTCCGCCAGCATGTATCCGTCCGCGACGTCCTCATGGAAGGCTCGCGCGTCGTCGGCGTCCGCGCGGACACCAAGGACGGCGTCAAGGGCGAGGAGATCCGCGCGAAGGTCGTCATCGATGCGAGCGGAAGGGATTCCCTGCTGTCGCGCAAATTCGGGTGGAAGGACAAGGACGCGGATCTGAACAAGATCGCCGTCTGGAGCTACTTCGAGGACGCGAAACGCGACCCGGGCCTGGACGAGGGCGCGACAACGGTCGCGTACGTGCCGCAGAAGGGCTGGTTCTGGTACATCCCGCTCCACTCGAACATCGTCTCCGTCGGCGTCGTCGGCGAGCCTTCCTACCTGTACAGGGACACGAGAGATCCCGACGCGATCTTCCACCGCGAAGTCGAAGGCTGCGTGTGGATCAAGGAACGTGTCAGCGTCGGCAAGCAGGTGCAGCCGGTCCGCGTCACGGGCGAGTACTCGTATCATTCGAAGAAGATCGGCGGCGACGGATTCTGCCTGGTCGGCGACGCGTTCGCGTTTCTCGACCCGCTGTTCTCCACGGGCGTTTTCCTGGGCCTGAAGAGCGGCGAGATGGCCGCCGACGCCGTCCACGCCGCCCTGCAGACCGGCAGCGTCGATGCCGCCCACTTCGATGACTACTACACGCGCCAGCGCCGCGCCGTGATGAGCTTCCGCCAGCTCGTCTACGCCTTCTACGATCTCTCCTTCAGCTTCCGCGAGTTCCTCCAGGTGTACCCGCATCTGAACTCACTGATCGTGGACACGCTCGTCGGCAACGTGTTCACGGATCTGACGCCGCTGTTCAAGGCGCTGGAGGAATACAAGGCGAAGAGCACGAGGGCGGAGATTGACGTTGCCACTGCTTAGAGCACACATGAAGCAATGAAGGCAGTGAAGGATCTTCATCTCTTCGAAGCACCCAGCACACGAGGGGGTAGCTAGAGCATCAGGACAACTCACGACGGGAACCGTCGTACCCCGACGGTAATGTTGGGTTTGTCAGGGGACGGAGCACGCTCTTGATGCCGTCTTTGAGGCCAGGAACCGGTGCACTTGGATCGCGCAGCCGATTACTTTCTGAACCAGAGGATCTTCGACCAGAGCCACGCGATCCGCGCTGCAACAACCGGACCGCATGCGGATCGACCGTGAAGGATGTGTGCACTTCTCTCTTCCGGTATCATCCGCCCGTGGCCGTTTCCTCCCATCGTTATCGTCGCCGCGTCGAGTTCGCGGACACTGACATGGCCGGCGTGGCGCACTTCAGCTGGATCGCCCGCTACATGGAAGAGGCGGAGCACGCGCTGTGGCGGGCGGCGGGACTGAGCATCGTGCCGCCCGACCACGCGCTGGGGTTTCCGCGCGTGGCGGTATCGATGAACTTCAAGGCACCGCTCTACTTCGAGGACGAGTTCGAGGTGGACGTACGGATCACCGCGATCTCGTCGCGATCGGTCTCGTACTCGCACACGATCACCCGCGGCGATACGGTGATCGCGACCGGCACGATGACGGCGGCGTGCGTCAGGAAGATCGAAGGCAAGATGCAGGCGACCGAGCTCCCGCTCGCCATCCTCGATCGGCTCGCCGTACACGCCTAGGTAAGCTTTTCTCCATCGAAGGGCGTCGCCTGCTCACGCGCCCTCGTTCGACGCCACATTCGAGTCCGCAGCGAGGTTCTCCGGCTGGTACGGGCGTTGCACTGCATGTCGCGGGAGACCCCCATGCGCTATGTGAACCTCTACCTCGCGGGCTACGCGGTGTTCGTCATCGGAGTTGTCCTGGCGCTCTGGAAGGCAAACATCCTGTCGCGCATCGATCCGGTCTGGATCGCGATCGGCTTCGTCCTCGCGATTGGCGTGGGCATCATGATCGCCGTGTCGGCCGGCAAGCCGGCCATCACAAGTGAGAGATAGCGTATCGATCCATCGATTCATGGACTCAGCGCGGTCTACTCTCGCTTGAGCCAGGCATTGATTACGCCCGCCGCGATTTCATTGCCTCGGCGGTTCCAGTGCGCGTCTAGGGGCAGGCCCGTGACCTTTTCTCCCGCCGCGTGCGCGGCTTCGACGGCCTCACCGACGCCAGGGATGAACTCGACGCCGGCGCGCCTGCACACATCTGATACCGACCAGAAGCTGAACGCCTTGTCCGGTCTGGCGGAAAATACCGCCACGGGCACGCCGGCTCGCTTCTGGATCATCTGAAGCAGCTCGACGGTCGTCGCCACCGCCTGCAATACGTCCGGATCGTCCGGCCGCGCGAACTGCTCGATCGATCCAACGGACTTCGCGCGCAGGAACGTGAGATTCACGTTCACGAGCCGCAGCAGATATGAATGGCGCGCGAGGTTGTAGAGCGGCCCCCAGCCCGGGTTCTCCGGGAACTTCGGCACGACGCGTCCGTTTTCCCAATACGGCCGCGTGAGCTGGTTGTTGTCCGTGGTGCTGCGTGACTCGAGCGCATGCGAGTTGTTGATGAGATCGTTCGGATGCATCTGGACGATGACGAGCCAGGGCTTGATGCCGTCCACGAACTCGTCCACGAGCATGAACTCCTGCAGCGTTCCGTAGCCGCCGCCGCCGATGGCAAACAGCTCGAGGTCCGGTCGCATCGCGGCGAGCAGCTCGTAATAGGTCTCGCCCGTCGAAAGGTGCTCTCCTTCCGTGAACGAATCGCCGACGACGAGAACCTTGCGTTTCGGGGAAGCGGGATCGCCGTAGATACGGAATCCATCGCGGGTCGTCTGGTAGCGCACGTGTCCAAACGCCGGCAGGTCGCGCTCGACGGTCGCGTTGGCCCTCGGGCGCCAGCCGATCGTGCCGGCGAGAATCCGGCTCTGCGGTGTCGTCCACGATCGGACCGCGAAGACGAGCCGTAGTCCTCCCTCGGCCAACCCGAGCGTGAAGAGAGTGGCAACGACCGAAAGCAGCATCTGCCGCCACGGCGCCCGCTCCCGGCGGACCAGAAAGGTCAGGCCCACAAGGAGGGCCGCCACATCGAACAGTGCGAGCACGATCCGGCTCGCGGGATTCGTGATCCGGCCGCCGACCGTCAGCGAAGCCCCAAGCACCCATTCGTTGGCGATGAGTGCGATGGCGATGAAGACGAGGCCGCCGATGAGAAAGGGCCGGCCGCGCGATGAGGACGAAGGCACGCGAGAAGATCCTATCGTGCGGCGGGCCAAAGGCCGCCGACTACGGTCTCCGATGTCAGTAGTCGGCGGCCTTCAGGCCGCCGGACTCATCAGTCCGCGTAGTACCCCTGCCGCGCGCGAATCGTGGCGTCCGGCGCCTTCGGCACCTGCACCCTGATCGTGTGCCAGCCACGGCCGCTGACGCCGTTCGGCGAATAGCGGAGCACGTAGCTCTGCCGGAAGTCGCTGAAGATGGTCCTGAACGCGCGCGCAATCGACGACGCGCGAAACCAGCGCGCCTGCTTGCGCAATTCGCCACCTGTCCGCTCCGCGGCCTGCTCGATGATTCGCACGCCGTCCGGACGCGCCCGGGGCGTGCACGACCGCACGCGATAGTTCGCCGGGCCGCCCCCGCCCGAATAGTCGACCAGATGCAGCAGGGCGTCGGTCCGGCCCGCGAGCTCGAGCAGAAGCGAGGCGGGAACCACGCTGCCGCAATCCTGCCGATCGGTCATGCCGACGACGAGATGACGCCGCCCGGGATCGGGACGATGCACCAGACCCGCCAGAAGCGCATCGTGTATCACCGAGATGCCGCCGACCGCGGAGAACCTGGTCTTGACCTGCGTGCCGGCTTCGACCCAAGGCACCGCTGGCTGGACGGCGTCGCCGATCGTGAGGAGCCTGAAACGATCGCCGGGCCGCAGGAGCTGGACGACGGCCTGCACGTCCTTGTCCATTTCGTCGAGCTTTCCAGCGGTGCTGCCGCTCGTATCCAGAAAGAGCGTGACGTCGATGGGAACGGACTCGATCGACACGGCTTCGACGGTCTGCGCGACGCCGTTGTCGGTGAGCAGGAAGTCCGTGGTCTTGAGATTCGCAACGATCGAATTGCCGCGCTTCACGGACACGTTGACGCTCACCGTCGACGTTGTCGATCGAAATACCGGTTGCTGCTGTGCAAAGGGCCGGACACCAGCCGCGGCGAGCACGAAGACGCCCAAGAGCAACGACCCGCGGATCATCTTCATCGCGACACCTCGCGCCGGAGATCCGCGATCAGCCGGCCAAGACGCGGATAGTGCCCGTAGAGAAACTCTCGCCACGGATCGACATCGTCGGGTCTCTTCGCGAGCGACGCCTTCACCAGCTCGTCGGCGCGGGCAGCTTCGCCCCGCTGCAACTCGAGCGCGGCGAGCGCCAGTGACGCGGACTGCGAGTCCGGTCGGATCTCGAGCGCGATGGCAAGGTCGATTCTGGCCTCGTCGGGCTTCGTCTGGAGCACCGTCCATCCGCTCAGAAACCGCGCGAGGTACTTCAGATCCCTGTCGTGCGCAGCCCTCGCGGCCTCGGCAAATTCAGCGCGGCCACCTTCGACGTCACCGGTCGCCCACAACACATAGCCGAGGCGAAGCCGTGCTTCCGCGCCGACTTCCGGGTCGTCAACGAGCGCACGCATGGCTGAAAGTGCCGCCTCTTTGGGATTGACGCGCGCCCGTGTATTCACCGGCATTCCGCCCCGACCGTTGTTGATGATCGAGACGAAGTCCAGCGCGACGCCTCCACCGGCCGTGGTCACGTTGTAGCGCGAGGCGACAGCGATGGCCTGTTCGAGGCGGAGGCGCGCATCGCCCGGATGACGGACGAGCGCTTCGGCCAGGAGACCTCGTTCCGGAATCATCGCGCCTGGCATGGCTGTGTACAGGACGGGGAACTCGCGCACGCCTTCCAGCAACGCCGATGCCGCCAGCACCCACGCGCGTTCCGCAGCGTCGGGCACCGTTCGCTCCACCAGCAGTTGCCACGCCCACTGGATCACGCACAGCCCCGCGGGGGCTTTCGCGTCTTTGTTCTTGGAGTTTGGTGGCAGTGGGCAGACGTTGGGCAGCAGCGCAGCCCATCTGCCGCGCTCAACCGCCAGATGTTCCGTTTCCAAGGCGAATGCCGCCGCGGCGAGCAGCCGTTGCGGCTTCGCTGATGGCACTGCATCAATCCAGACGCGGCCCGTCGTGCGCCATTCGGTGCGCAGCTGATTCGCTTCGACATCGCCCGCCGAGGCCACCGCACCCATGGCCTGATCGAACCTGCCAGCCGAGTAGTCATCGAGCAGGTGTGCCAGATCGAGCACACGTGTGCCGGCCCGGCCCGACAGTCCCCCCACACAGATCGCAATCACGACGACGGCGCACGTCCACCTGGCAGTCACGGGGGTATTAGACGACGGGTCGCGGCACCGGGATGTCTATAATCACGCCAATGTCCCAGAGATTGACGCGCACGCAGTGGCTGATCTGCATCATGGCTGCGATCGGCTTCGCGTTCGACATCTACGAAATCCTGATGCTCCCCCTCATCGTCGCCCCGGCGCTGGCTGCGCTGGTCAAGGCGACGCCCGGCACGGACGCCTACAACTACTGGATCGGAGTGCTGCTCTGGGTCCCGGCGATCGCGGGCGGCATCTTCGGCCTGCTCGGCGGCTACCTGACCGACCGGCTGGGGCGCCGCCGCGTGCTCACGTGGAGCATCCTGATCTACGCCGTGTCGGCATTCGCCGCCGGATACAGCACGAACATCTGGATGTTCCTCTTCTTCCGATGCACCACGTTCATCGGCGTCTGCGTCGAGTTCGTCGCCGCCGTCGCCTGGCTGGCGGAGATCTTCACGGAACCGAAACAACGCGAGCGCGTGCTGGGCTACACGCAGGCGTTCTCCTCGATCGGCGGAGCGATGGTGACGGCCGCGAGTGCGTGGATCCTCACGCACGGCACGTCACTGCCCGCGATCTACGGCCAGCACGAGTCGTGGCGGTACACGCTGATGTCCGGATTGATTCCGGCGCTGCCGCTGATCATCATCCGGCCGTTCCTGCCCGAGTCACCCGCGTGGCTGCAGAAGAAGGCTGCCGGCACACTGAAGCGGCCGAGCGTCGCGCAACTCTTCAGCCCCGAGCTGCGCCGCGTCACCATCGTCACTACGCTGATGTTCGCGATGTCGTACGGCGCCGCGTTCGGCGCGATCCAGCACATGCCGCGCATCGTGCCGGCCACGCCTGAAGTGGCGCCGATGACCCTGAGCCGGCCGATGCCGCCAGACCCGGCGGGCGCGGCGGCCTGGCGCGCGGAACTCGGCCGCGCCAAGCAGCGGGTGGGCGCAGACGTGCAGTGGTGGCAGGAGATCGGCGGCCTCGCCGGACGAACCGCCCTGGCGATGCTGCTCCTTGTTATCGTGAGCCGGCGCGGACTGCTCCGCCTGTTCCAGGTTCCCGGATTGATCGTCGTCCCGATCGTGTTCTGGTTTGCTCCCGGCTCGTCCGTGGGGCTGCTCAAGGCCGGAATGTTCTTCGCGGGATTCTTCACGGTTGCGCAATTCAGTTTCTGGGGAAACTATCTGCCCCGGGTCTATCCCACGCATCTGCGCGGTACGGGCGAGGGCTTCGCGGCCAACGTCGGCGGCCGCATGCTCGGCACCGGCTTCGCGTTCGTGACGACAACGCTTGCGTCGAGTCTGTCGGGGCCGCCGCACGTGCAACTCGCGCTGGCGGCGACGATCGTGGGCGCGTTCGTCTACGTCTGCGGCTTCGCGTTGAGTTTTGCGCTGCCGGAACCGAAGGGCGTGGAGTTACCTGACTAACGGCCCGGGGTCTGAGGACCCCGGGCTCCATCATCTGAAGGCCGGGTCTTCAGACACGGCGTTGCCGCGCCGATAAACCCGGCTGGTGCGTCACGCCGTCCGGCAACTGCTTCGCACACCATCATTTACAGCGACCGCCGTCCTGATGCTGGCGACAGGAATCGCGAGCGTCACGACGATCTTCGCGGTCGTCGACAAGATCGTTTTCGAGCCCGTTCGAGCGGCCACGCATCCCAACGTCTACAAGATCGGTTCGTTCTCCGTCCCTGTTTTCGAGACGCTCCACGCGAATCTTCCCGAAGGCGTCGATGCTGTGACTGCGTTCGAAGTGGTCTGGGACAGGCTGATTCAGATCCCGGGCCGCGCGGAGCGCGCGGATGTCTGGAGAATCGGGGGTGGCTACTCGAAAGTCCTCAGCGCCGGCGCCATGGCCGGCCGTTGGATCAGCGATACCGACAATGTTGGCGGCGAGATCGATCCGAAGATCACGATTGAAGGACATCAGTTCCCGCTCGTCCTCGGCCAGCTCGGCGCCGATGTCGCCGTAATCAGCCATCGCCTCTGGAAGGAGTGGTTCAACGCCTCGCTCGATGTCGTCACGCGAGGCTCGATCCAGGTGGATGGCCGGCCGATGCAGATCGTCGGCGTCGCAGCCGCGGGATTCGAGCCGACGATCGATGTCTGGACTCCGTTTGGCCGCCGCAGGCCGCTCACGCGCGAAGAACTCGAGCTGCAAAAGACGATGAAGCCGTCGGCCTGGATTGGAACGTACCCACAACCGGGGCCGCCGACGATTCGTACTATGGTGCGCGTGGAGCCGGCGACACCTCTGGCGGTTGTGAGCGCGCGCCTGGCGGCGGCGACGCAGGTGAGAATGTCGACGCGAGACCTTGTTTCCTTCCCGGACAACGTCGACGTCCGAATCTTGCGGACGGGCTACGTGATACTCGGATTCGCCGCACTGATTTTCGTTGCCGCCTGCGCGAACCTCGGCAACATGCTTTTCGCGCGCGCTACCGACCGCGAGGGCGAGCTCGCAACCCGCATGGCGCTGGGCGCCTCGAGGTGGACGATTTTCGGCCTGCTCTTCTCCGAGACCGTCATCATCTGCGCCGCCGCCGCCGCGATCGGTCTCGGCGCCTCGATTGCAGCGCTTCGAATGTTCGCGAGCGCGGTGCCGGCATTCCAGATCTCGTACTGGCAAAGCGTTCGCCTTGATCTCGCGCCGGACTGGCGGATCGTCAGCCTCGCGATCGTCGCGGGCGCGATCGCGGCGGTGGCTGTCGGTTTGGGCAGCCTCCGGCGATCAAGCCGCGTTTCCCTGCTTGTGCGGCTGGCGGCGGCAAGCTCCGCCGTCGTGACCAGAAACGAGGGACGGGCGCTGCGTACACTGCTCGTCGCCATCCAGGTCACGGCAGCGGTGCTGCTACTGATCACCACGGGCATGCTGCTCGAAAACACGAGCAAGCGTCTGAACCGTCGCTTGATGTTCAACACCTCGCCTGTCACCGGCGCCACCGTCGAACTGCCCGGGACCTATGATGAGTCGCGCGGGCAGCACTTCTTCGAACAGCTCGTGGCCCGCGTGCGCTCGATCGACGGCGTGTCCGCAGCAGCGGTCGCCGACGCCCTACCGGGCGGCGAGGCGCCATCGCCGCAGGGCGGCATGAGCGCCATCGCAACCTCTCCACCGGAACGAGGCCTGAGCGGTGTGCAGTTGCGACTCGACGGATCCTGGATTCACGTTTCTCCGGGACTGTTGGACACACTCGGAATTCGCCTCGTAAGGGGAAGGGACGTCACGCCGGCCGATGTTGCGGGGTCGGACCCGGTTGTCATGGTGAGCGAGGCGGCCGCGAGCGCACTCTGGCCGGGCCAGGATCCTCTCGGCCGGCCGGTCTGGTGCTGTGGCGCTCGCTATGCGCGGAGAGTGGTTGGCATCGTCACGAATCCGGTCACCGTCAAGAACCGGCCGCTGACGCTCAATCTGCAGGAGGCCATTGCCAGTGCCGTCAGCGGCAATACCGCGGGCGCGTTCGTGTTCCTGCCTGCGACCCAGCAGTACAAGAAGCGCATGCTCATCCTCGCGCGGTCCGATGCGCCGGCTGCGTTGACACAGCCGCTGCGTGACGCGGTCGTGAGCCTCGATCCTGCTGTTCCCGTCTTTGACGCCGGACCGGTCGACACGACGCAGTTCCGGCAGTGGAAGGCGGAGCGGTCGGTACGCCTGCTTGCCGGAATCCTCGGATTCCTCTCGCTGGCCATCGCCATCATGGGTGTCTACGCCGTCGTGTCGTACTTCGTGAGTCGAAGAACGCGTGAGTTCGGCCTGAGGCTCGCCCTTGGTTCCAGTCGCGGCCAGATCATCAAGCTGGTGATCGATCACGCCATACACATGGTGCTGATCGGGCTCCTGCCTGGCGTGTTGCTGGCAAGCTGGGGCACGCGCGTCTTCCAGGCGGAACTCGTCTCGATTCATCCCAACGGTCTGACGGCGTGGATACTCGTCCCGCTGCTCCTGCTCGCTGCGGCGGTCGTCGCGGCATACATCCCGGCGCGCCGCGCTTCGCGCGTCGAACCGATCCGGACGCTCAAAGAACTTTGAGCCCACTTGCAGGTTGCAGGTTGTAGGTTGCAGCTTGGCGCGGAGAGGTTGTAGGTTGTGTCGGTGATTCGTCCAGTTCTCGGCATTCTGTTCGTCGCGGCCGTCGCAACGGCGGGCGATCACGTCTGGTATGCGGTGGGCGCGAGAAACGAAGCGACCGCCGGATCGATGCATGGCGCGGCGCTGCTTGGGGCCGTGGGTCTCGTTCTCGGCTGGCTCTCGGGACGATTGGTCGCCGGATTGCTGGCCGGCATGGCCGCCGGAGTCGGCGGCGCGCTTGCCTACTATGCGATTGCGGCGGTCCTCGGCGGGCGAGGCATGAGCCTGACAGCGATGGTGGCGGCGTGGGCGGCGGTCTGGATCGTTCTCGCGGTGTTCGACGCGCGGCTCCTGCAACGGCCACCGGGCGCGTTGACTACGGCCCTTGGACGCGGCGTCATCGCCGCCATCCTCGGCGGCGCCGCGTTCTACTTCATGTTTCCGTTCTTCTGGGGACGCGAGTCGAGAGACTACAGCGATCTGGTCAAGTTCGGCGCGTGGGCGATTGCGTGGGCGCCGGGCATTCTCGCGATAAGTTCGAAGTTCAAAGTTCGAAGTTCGAAATAGGAGCACGGTCTACTCGCACTTCGAACTTGGTACTTCGAACTTCGCGAAGCGTCAGCCGCCGAAGGCGTACAACCGTCCGTCCGCATCTCCAATAACAATGCGGCCGCCGGACACCCCTGGAGACGCGGTGAAGCCGACGCCAGCCTCGAACTCCCAGATCTTCTTACCGCTGGCGAGATCCAGCACGTAGAGCTTGCCGTCGCCCCCGCCGACCACAACGCGGTCGCCGGCAATCGCCGGCGATGACTCGACGCGCGCGCGCGTCATGAACGTCCAGCGCGATTTGCCGCTGGTGAGATCGATCGCGCGTACCTGTTTGTCGCGGCCGCCGATGACGAGGAAGTCGCGCGCGAGCGCGGCCGACGAGTAGTACGGAAACGGCCGGTCCCGATCCTCGAAGCGCCACTTCACCTTCTTCGTCGCAATATCCACGGCGATGACTTCGTTGCCGTAGGTGCCCCAGTAGCCGACGCCGGCGGCGATCGCCGGAGACGCGATGCTGTAACCCTCGACGGCGAGTTTCACGACCTCCGTGCCGTCGGAAATACGAACGCCGTGGAAGTACTCGTCACAGCCACCGAAGTACGCGACGCCGTTCCAGACCGACGGCGTGGCATGGACGTAATTCTCTGTCGTGTACTTCCAGACCTGCTTCCCTGTCGCGGTGTCGAGCGCGTAGAGGCTGCCGTCGTACGATCCGATCAGGACGCGCGTGCCGACGACGACGGGCGATGACTTGATCTCGGCGCCGGTCTTGAACGTCCACTTCGCCTTGCCCGTGGCCGCATCGACGGCGTGGAACACACCGGTCAGATCGCCGATGTAGACCGTGCCGCTCGCGACGGCCGGAGACGACTCGCCGATGCCGAAGTCCGCCGGCGCGGCGCGGTACTTCCACTTCGCCTTGCCCGTCGCGAGATCGACGGCATGCAGCTCGCCGCTTGCCGAGCCGACATAGGCCACGCCATCGACCACAGCGGCCGACGATTCGATGGCGCCGCCTGCTTCGTAGGTCCACAACAGCTTGAGTGTTGCCGGCAGCGGCGCGGCCGCCACGCCGGTAAGCGCTGGCGTATTCCGGAACTGCGCCCAGTTCTGCGACGGCGCGGCAGAGGCAGTGGGCGCCTGAAGGTTGAGCAGTGCCGTCAGGACAAGAATCAATGCAAGCATGCTCTAAGTTCCCGATCGTTCCCGTCGTTCGCGTTCGTTCGCGTCGTTGGAACTATTTCCGTTGCGCTCCCTCTTGAACCGCAAACAGGTTGTTTCTCGTCATGATGAACATGACGCCGTTGGCGGTGACGACCGTCGAGTAGACGGAGCTGTCCATCGTGTTCTCAGCGAGGATCTTCGGCGCTGGCTTCTCCGTCGGTTTGATCTGGGCGGCCGGAACGTGCTGAATCACGACCACGTCGCCGTCCTCGTCGCCGAGGTAGATCTTGCCGTCGGCGACGAGCGTCGAGCTCCACATCGCGGCGAACATGTCGTGCACCCAGAACGGCTTGCCGGTTTTCACGTCGAGCGCGTGGAGGAAACCGCTGAAGTCCGGAACGTAGATGACGCCGTCCTTGATTGAGGCGGTCGAGATCGATCGGCGAATCTTGTCGTAGTGCCACACGAGCCCGCTCTTCGTGATGTCGCCCCGCTTCGTCGCGTCAATCGCGTACAGATGCCCGACGCCCTCGCCGTGCTCCGGGTCCTGCCCGTTCGCAATGTAGACGACGTTGTCATAGATGACCGGCGTCGCGATGACTTCATTTCGCGTCTTCGGCCAGACGGAATCCTTCGGGTTGGTGTCGAACTCCCAGAGCTTCTTGCCCGTCTTCGCCTCGTACGCGCGGACCCAGCCATCGCCCTGCGCGTGCACGACCTGCAGGGCGCCGCCGACCGTGCCGACGGCCGGTGTCGACCACTGGCCGTGCAGGATCTTGTCGCCGGGTGACCCATCCTCCCAGACGGGCTCGCCGGTCGTCATGTCGAGCGCGACGATCGACGGCGCTTTCGGCGACGGGATGTTCACGTGGCTCTCGTCCTGGCCATTTCCCGTCGAGATGTAGAGCAGGTTGTCGTAGTAGGTCGGCGACGAATTCGCCAGGTTGTGCGGGAAGTTGCCGACGGCTTCCATCGTGTCGAACGTCCAGAGGATGTCCGGGTCGTTCTTCCCCGTCAGTTTCTCATCCTTGAACGGACCGTCGTTTTCGCCGTCCTGGAAGCCGCGGATGTCGACCGCGGTGAGCACCGCGCGGTTCGTCATGAAATACGCCTTCTCGCCGATGATGAGCGGCGACGACGCGATGCCCTGGAACGGCCAGTCGTTCGCGCGGCCGGACGACAGTTTCTCGGACGTCGCCTGCCACAGGAACTCCCCGGTCGCCTCGCTGAACGCCATCAGCACGCCGCGATCGCCGGGTTGCTTCGGATCGCGCATCGCTTCGTTGTTCGTGCCGACCAGGACGACGCCGTTCGCGACGACCGGATTGCCGTAGCTCTGCGAGCCGAGCGCCGCGACCCACTTGATGTTCTTCCCTGTCTTGACATCCCACGTCGTCGCGAGCCCGGTCGCGTCGGACACCATGTTGCGATCCGGCGACCCGCCCCACATCGGCCAGTCTTTGACGCCCTTCGCGGATTGCGACGACACCTGAATCGCGCTCACCAACACCAGCGCGATGGCGACAAACATCCTCATCGTTGCTCCATGTATCGATCCATCTAGTCAACGATCCATCGATCCATCGATTGATCAATCAGATGGATCGTTGGATCGATGGATCGATGTGTAAATACGCTACTGGTTCTTGTACACCTTCAAATTGTCGAACATGACATCCGAGATGCCGTCCGCGTAGATGCCGGGCGCGCCGTTCATGTGGCCGATGCGATCGACCTTTTCAATCATCCACGCCGCCGGCTCCGGCTGATCGCGTTTCCAGACCTTACCCTGCACGTGCGCCGATCCGTCCGGGCGATTCTCGACGCGCAGCTTCATGCGGTACCACGTGTTGACGTCCCAGGCGACCTTGTCGACGCGCACGGTCATCTGTTCGACGGCCTGCCATGGATGAATCTCGAGGTGCTGGCCGTTGCCGAAAAGCACGAGCGCGTACCGCTGATTGATGAGGCCGATATCGCCACGCTGCCGGCGCATTTCGGTGCCGCGTACGTCGGCCTCGACCGTGTAGTTGGACCAGTCGGGGCGTCCCATGAAGAAGCGCGTACGGCGGCCGACGGTGTCATCGCGCGGGCGGACGATCACGCCGCTGCCGTCTATCGTGTTCGGAACGCCCTTGAGATTGGAGGTCCACCACATCGGCGCAGCCTTGAGGCCCTCGAAGTCGAATGTCCACGGCAGCGGTGGAACGACACGGACGCGCGCCTGACCGGCGACGTCCCCGACGGTGGCCTTGACGAACCCAGCCGATCCCGTTGCCGGCGCCACAAACACACCGTCAGCGCCGACCGTGCCGCCGAGAAGATCGAGCGTCCACTGCGCCTCAGAGGCCGGAGCGTTTCTTATGAAGTTGCCCTTGGCGTCGTACAGCCTGAGCGTGAAGGGCTGTTTCGCGCCCGGATTCAGCAGCGCTTCGTACGGGAACACCTGGACCTGCGCGACTGGCGCCGTGGACGCCGCGGGGGTCGGCGGCGCCGGCACGGGTTTGCCTGCATTGCGCGTCGCCGTCTTTGGCCCAATCGCATACAGATGTCCCGCCGATCCCGCCACCGGCTCCCCCGGTGCCATCGTCGTGACGAAGATGCGTCCGCCGGAAACCGCGGCGGACGCGACGATGGGTTCGGGATTGGCCGCCGTGCCGATGAGATCTTCATCGAGCGTATCGGCGCCGTTGGCGGTCGGACGCAGGATGTAGAACTTGCCGCTCTCCGTCCCGACGTACAGTTTGCCGTCCGCAAGAATGGGCGAGGCTTTCGAAGAAATCCCCAGGCGCTTCGTCCAGACTTCCTTGCCTGTCTTGAGATCGAACGCGCCCATGATCGCGCTGTTGTCCATGGTGTACAGCCGGGTTGCGTCCATGACAGGCGAGGCGTACGACGGCAGGAATCCGTGTGTGACCCACTTGATGCCCGCAGGCGTCACCGGTCCGCTCCCAGTGGCGTCGATCGCCGCGATCATCCCCATCTCGGTCGTGTCGATGTTCTCCTCACCGTGCGTGACGTACACGATGTTGTCCCTGAACAGCACGCTGTTGAGAATGGCGCGTTTGCTGACCTCGTAATTCCAAACCGGTTTGCCGGTGTTCAGCTGAAGAGCGTGAAACACGCCGTCGGTGCCGCCCACGATGATCAGACGCGATCCGTTGACGTCCACGACGATGGGCGTCGAATAGTTCGTGTCCCAATGCCGCGCCTGAGGCGAGCTGACCCAGATGGTCTGTCCTGTCCGTTTGTCGAACGCAAAGTACCGGTTTCCCGGGCGGCCGAGATCGGGTCCCCAGTTCTGAATGAGGGTGTTCAGGATGACTTTGTCGCCTTCAATAATCGGCGACGTCGTCCGTCCGCCGTGCGTGGTGATGGCGCCGTACTCTTCCGGCAGCGATCGATCCCAGAGCCTCCGGCCGTCCGGCGCGAAGGCAACGAGCTCAGCCGCGCCGGTGAACATATAGATGTTGCCGGTGGCGGTGTCGACGGCCGGTGACGCCCACGCCGCGCGGTCGTAGCGAACGTCGCTGTGGAAGTCGTTGACGCGGCGCTCCCAAACGACGGCGCCGGTGTCGGCGTCCATTGCGATGAGCCGCTCCTGCGTCGTGGCGATGGACTGGGTGGTGATGGTCTGGAGGTAGAGACGGTTGCCGAAGACGACCGGGGTGGACCGGCCGCCGAACGGCTTGGACCAGGCGACGTTCTCGCCCGTCGGCGACCATCGCTCGGGGAGGTTGGTCTCGGTCGATGATCCGTCCCTGCTCGGTCCCCGCCACTCGGGCCAGTCATTTCCGCCAACCACTGCCAGGCCGGCGGTCGCCACCAGGATCAGAGAAAGAAGCCGTGTGCGCATCGCCTCAATGATACCGGGGTCTGACCCACTACCGACCCAGGTCTGATCCCAACTTGGCGCCGACGGCGACGCAGGCGGCGTGGATCTGAGCATTGATCCCCGCCGGGAAGACAGAGGCGTCGGCGATGCGGAGGCCGGTGACGCCTCGGACACGCAGGGCGGGATCGACGACGGACTGCGGATCGCGGCTCATGCGGCACGTACCCATGGGATGAAAGATGGTGTCGGCGGCGCGCCGGATGAAGTCGCGCACGTCCGCGTCCGTCGCCGCCAGCCCGGCGGGATCCACCGGCTCTCCCCTGATGCCGACGTACGCCTTCGAGCTTGCCAGCGCCTGCGCCAGCCGGACCCCCTCGACCATCGCATGAAGATCGCCATCGCCGGCGGCGCCAAGGTAGTTGGCGCGGATCACGGGCGGATCGAGCGGATCCGCGGATCGAAGCGTGATCGATCCCCGGCTCGCGGGCCACGACATCGCCACGGTCAGCGTCACGAACTGATCCGGGACGTCGAGGCCTCGCCCCACGTAGAACTGCAGGTCCGGCGGCGCCGACTGTCCGCGGGCCGCGGCGGCCTTCGAGTGCGTGAACAAGCCCGCCGACACGGTCGAGGGCCCAAGCGGCTGACGCGCCGCCCACCTCACGGACACGCGCAGGTGATCCTGGAGATTCGCACCAACCGCCGGCGCGTCGCGGACCACGGCCAATCCGTGCCGCCGCAATTCGGCGGCAGGCCCGATGCCGGACAACATCAGCAGCTTCGGCGATTCGATCGCGCCCGCGCTCACGATCACTTCGCGCCGCGCGCGCGCATGGACGCGCTCCGTCCCGCGCATCACTTCGACACCGGTCGCGCGATCGCGTTCGATCGTCACCTTCAGCGCACGGGTCGCCGCCCACACCACCAGGTTCGGTCGCGTCAGCGCCGGCACCAGGAACGCCGCCGCCGCTGAATGCCGCAGTCCGTTGCGAATGTTCTTTTGATAGAACCCCGCGCCGCCTTCCTGCTTCGGCCCGTCGAAGTCGAAGTCCGGTGACGCGTCGAAGCCGTGCTCGCGCGCGGCTTCGAGAAACGCTAGATGTCCGGCATGGGGGTCCGTCGTGTCCGACACGGCGATCGGACCGCCCGCGCCATGGACGGCCGACGAGCCGCGCGAGTTGTCCTCAATCTGCCTGAAGACAGGCAGCAGCGCGTCGTAACCCCACTCGCGCCCGGCCGCGGCTTCCCAGGCCTGATAGCAGCGCCGGTTCCCGCGCGTCCACGCCATCGCGTTGATCGCGCTCGAGCCGCCGAACGACTTCCCTCGCGGCCACTTGATCGTGCGGCCGCCCAGCGCCGTCTCCGCTTCGGTCGAGTAATTCCAGTCGAGCTCGGATCCGATGAGCGACGTCCACTTGCCCGGCGTCCCGATCCGCGGGTCGGTCTCGGGCCCGCCGGCCTCGATGAGCAGAACGCGATTCGCGGCGTCGGCGCTGAGTCGATTCGCCAACACACAGCCGGTCGATCCGGCTCCGACAATGATGAAATCGAATTCAATTGCGGCACTTTGTGGCCGCAAAATGGCGGGTGCCGAAATCGCTGCTACGCTCATCGTCTTGAGGAAATCGCGCCGCCGCTTGTCCAAGAAACCCCCGAAGCCCGTATACTATCCACCTGTGTCGCCCCTGGAACTCACCCTCGAGGTGAATCCACAGGCGCGGGTTGACCTCATCGACGTGCGCGCCCGCGCCAATCAAGTTCACGGCCCCGCCCTCGACGATTACTCGAAGACCCTCTACGTGTCGGCACACACGACGGCGGGCTACCTGCCGCAGCCGCTGGCCACACGGCTCCAGGCCAAGTCGGACGGCATCGACAACTACATCGGCCTCTTCAAGTCGATGTTCCCCGAAGGCGCCGACTACGCGCACGACAAGCTCGACCAGCGTCACGAACTGGCGCCGGAGCAGCGCGCAGTGGAACCGGCTAACGCGGATTCGCACCTGGCCTTCATCGCGGGCGGTCTGCAGTCCTGCGTGATGTACAACGCGCGGCGGCCCGGTCCGGTGTTCTTCGTCGACCTCGATGGGACCTATAAGGGCACGCCCCGGCGGCGCGCCACCACGATCGTCGGATTCAACCGCGAGGAAGTCGTGGCCAAGGGCACGCTCGACGTGCCCGTGTCCGGCCACGCGGTTGACGCCGTCAACCTCAAGGACAAGAAGCTGGGGCTCTACGAACAAATCGGCGAGTTCATCGATCAGCACGGCGTGACGAAGGGCCGCGTGCGACTCGAACTCGGGCGCGGCGAGAAATACGCGAGCCTGACGGTCAACGAATACGAGACGTGGCTGATGCACCACGACCTTGCCGACGTGCTCCGCAACCCGCTGCGGTTCGCGGCCGAGCGCGCGCGCCACGCGTGGAACGACCCCCGCGCGATTCCTGCCAAGGCGCGCGCGTACGCGAAATACGACATGGTCTACGCGCTGAACAAGCTCGTGGACACGTTCGGATTGCAGTCGTCGTTCATCGAACGGCTGCTCGCGCGCACGCTCGAAGTCGGCGCGTCGCGGTTTTTCAGGATGGATCGCGGCGTGGATCTTCTTGTCTCGGACGGCCGTACGCCCGGCAGGGGCACGGTCGTCGAAGGCACGTATCAGACGCCGATCCTCGTGCAGTGGCGCCCGGCCAAAGACACGCGCCGCACGGTCGATATCTCGCTGACCAGATTCTTCTAGTCAATAATTGCTTGGTTCGCGTGGGGCCCCACCCCCACGCGCTTGTCTCCGGACGCTCGGGGCACTCGCGGAGTCTGGGCGTGGGCCCTATTTCACAGTGACAGTGAGCGCTTTGCGCATGTAGTCGCGGGGACTCACGTTCTTCGCCACAGCCGTGAGCGTCTTTCCGCCAGCCGGCCAGGTCGCTTCCACGTCCACCGCGCCCATTGTCGCCAGTCCGATGTGCACGGGCATGTCGTTCTGCGACGAGTAGCCGGATCCGGTGTCCACGAGCCGCGAGGCGAGCACGCGGCGCGTCCCAGTCGCGAATAGCCTGACCATGGCGCCCGGACGGGTCGCGCGGCCGGTGCCATCGACAACGCGAACGGCCAGCGAGCGCTGGGCTTCGGCCGTCGGAAGAAGGTTCCGGAAGATTGAGTGCGTCGCATCCGGTCGCGATCCACCGATGGCAAGATCCAGATCACCGTCGC
Source organism: Vicinamibacterales bacterium (assembly GCA_035606665.1). Taxonomy (GTDB): domain Bacteria; phylum Acidobacteriota; class Vicinamibacteria; order Vicinamibacterales; family SCN-69-37; genus DASUGC01. Next base: position 117,401 of record DATNEY010000013.1, read on the forward strand.
GATCGAAATCGGCCCACTGCGCGCCGTGCGAGGCCTGTATCGCCAGGATGTTCTCCGGCGTCGCGTCCTCGAGCTTCGCGCCAGCGCTTCGGAGGAGATAGTCGCGATAGCTGATACCGCCGGTGACGGTCCCGTTCACGTAGACGTCAAGCCTGCCGTCGTTGTCGATGTCCCCGGTGATGCAGGTGTCGTAGCGCCCGTCGATTGCGGCGCCCCAAGATGCCGACACGTCCTCAAACACGATCGCCGGGGTCCCCTGCACCCCGCCTGGCTTCCCTCCGCCGCGATTCAGGAAGAGCCCGACCTTTCCGTAGTTCGCCATGAACAGATCGAGCCGGCCGTCATTGTCAAAATCCGCCGCGCACGGCCGCACGGTGCCGTTCGCGCCGTCTTTCGGCGTGCGGCCGCCCCAGGCGACGCCCGTGGCCTCGGCGACATCGACGAACTTGTCGCCGTCGTTTCTGAACAACCCGTTCGCGTCACCATCCATGTTGCCGACATACGCATCGAGGTCACCGTCGTCGTCGACGTCGAACCAGACGGCGCCGACCGTCCGGCGAGTGTCGTCGAGACCGAGCGCGGGCGCGACGTCGGCGAACTTGCCTCCGGTATTCCTGAAAAACATGTTGGCGCGATCCCTGAACCCGACGAACAGATCGAGATCTCCGTCTCCGTCGAGATCGATCCAGGACGGTTGCCTGACAGCGCCGGTGTCTGTTGAGAGCCCGGCAGCCGCGGTGATCTCGATGAAGCGCGCGCCTTCATTGCGATAGAGCCGCAGCACGGATCCGCCCCCGGGCGTGAACCCCACAAGAAGATCTGGATCGCCGTCGCGATCGAAATCACCCCACGCCGCGGCACGCGTCGCGCGGGCGTCCGCGACGCCCGCGGCCGCCGCCACATCCGAGAACACGCCGTCGTCGTTGCGATAGAGGCGATTCGCCGGCGTGCCGCCGAAACCGACGAACAGATCGAGATCGCCGTCGTTGTCGTAATCAGCCCACGCATTCGCGAACGCGCCGCCGGCTGCGAAGAGCTCCGGCTGAACGGGTTCGAAGCGCAAGGCGGCGCTCCCGATCAAAACAGCGCCGCCAAGGACGACTGAAGCGGAGAGCAGGTTGAGGGCCATTGAGTGTTGCTAGGGTAAACCAATCCGCGCCGCGGCCTTCGTCAGCGCCGCGGCGGCCTGTTCTACGGCGTCCAGCAGCGCCTCGCCCACCAGCCGATCGAGCGATCCGGTGCTGCCGCTCGTGAACAGGCCACCGACTGGCAGTCCGTGCACCACCGCGCCGGCGCCGATCGTCCGATTGCTCTTGGACGCCGCGCCCAGCGACGTCGCGGTGCTCACGAGCTCTCCGGTGCGGACGTTGACGATGCGCAGCGTCAGTCCGACGGTTGATTCCTGCGAGCTCTTGCCGCCCCCGCCGATGAACGGGATGCCCAGCAGGCCGCCGCGGCTGTTCTTCTTCTCGTTGGCGAATCGCGTGACGGCGCCAAGGACGACATAGTCCACGCCCGCCTGCTGCGCGAGCTCTCGAATCGCGTCGAGTGACGGCCGGCGCCCCGCGGTGCTCTCCGGAAGCATTCCGCGATCAAACACGCGGTAGGCGCCGAGCTCGACGAGTCTGGACGCCAGGAGATCCGCCACGGTTTCACCGAAGTGCGGCGGTGGCATCCAGCCCGTGCGATCGGTCTCGAAAGCCCCGACGGCAATTGTCGGCCGAGCAGCCGGCCGCGAGGGCGCCATCGTCTGCGTGCCTGGCGCGTCCTGACCGGCCGCAGTGCCCGGGCTCATCGCGAGAACTGCGCACACCAACAAGCCAACAAAGATTCGTTTCTTCATTTCGTGCCTCCGGATGTCCAACGAACCAGCGTCTGCCCTGCCGTCGCGAGCGCCCGCTCGAGGCCGGCGTCGAGAGCGACGGATGACGACCGCGCGCGCATCGCGAGCGCCGCAATGGCCAGAAGCGGTGAAGAGGGCGCAACGGCGAGCGCTGCCGTCCGCGAGAACGCTGGCTTCTTCGGCATCAGGCACGAACCGTTTCCTTCGGTCAGAACCTGGCCGGTCTCGACGTCAACCAGCTCGAGCGTCACGCGAAGGCGATCGACGTAGCGGGGGCTCGAGCGAAGTGGCGCCCGGCCGAAACCGGGGTGCGGCCGGCCTTGCGGCACGATGCCGGTCGAAGGCGAACCGTAGCCTGCGATGTCGCGGTACTTCGAGACGCGGCCGATGACCAGATATGCCACACCGGCTTCCCGAGCCCGGTCCCGGAGCGTCGTCGTGGACTCCCGAAACGGCGCGCCCGATGCCACCCCCAGCCAGGTGCGATCCATGACCCGGTAGCGGCCGGACTCGACCATCTGCAACGCCACGCCATCCACCATCGCGTCCGTGGCTTTCACCGGGAGCTTCGAGGCTGAATCAACGATGAAGCCCGCAACCGCCACAGATGGCGCCGGGACCTGCGCACCGGCAATCACCGGCGAAAACACGCCGCCCGCCACCACGCCAGCAACCACGACAACCCTGCAGAGTTCGTTCATTGCTGCAGGATAGGAAACGGGCTGGACTGCCGTCCTGACGAGGCGCTGAGAATAGGGTGAGGAAACGCCTAGCTGAGGAGCCGGGCGAAGCAGAAGACGTCGGACGGCGACCCTGGCGCGAGATTCGGGAATTCCAGATACCTATGGAGCACGCCCTCACGCGTAAAGCCCGTCTTTTCCAGAACGCGCGCCGATTTCTGGTGATCCACGTGGCAAAGCGCGTACAGGCGGACCAGGCCGATGGCCTGGCTCACGTCCACCATCGCGCGAACTGCTTCGGTCGCGTAGCCCATTCCCCACGCATCGCGCGCGAGGACGTAGCCGGTGGACGCGCGGTATGACGTTTCAAACGCCAGGCCCGTGCCGCCGAGCAGTCGGCCATCTTCTCTCGATTCAATCAGATACGGCCCTGCGGGCCATCGCTGCCACTCGGTGTCGCTGAACTCCAGAAACTGCCTCGTCATGTCGGCGGAGTCATGGAGACGCCACGCCAGATAGCGGCTCACCTCGACGTCGCTCGCATATCGTTCGAAAACGACGGACGCGTCATTGACGGTGGGTCGCCTGAGGATCAGCCGTTCGGTCTGGACGCGTTCTGGCGCCTTCTTCCTGGTCATCGGTTCCGTGAAGCCTGTGTCTGCAAACTCAGCCGGCCTGCAAGCCTGACAATGGTATTCATTCCGCGAAGCGTTGAGCGAACTTTCAGCGCCTTCTCGATCGCGCCGTTCGAGATTTTCGATTCGCCCTGCTTCGCCCAGGTCAGCCAGTACCACTCCCGTCCATTCGCATGGAAACGGTCGAGGTCGCTCGCCATCCGGCCCAGCGCCGTCTGCGCCTCGCGAGAAAGGGGGGCCGCGAGAAAACCGACGTAGAGGACCCTTGCCGATTCGACATCGCTGCCGGAGAACGCCACGTAGCCGCTCACCTCAATCACCTCTTCGACGGTGCGGACGAACGTCGAGACTTCGTACCCGAGATCCTTCTCGAGCTGCTTTTCAATCTGGCGCTCGAGCTTCGCCGTGTCCTTCGCCCGCGACGAGAACAGCACGTTGCCGCTGGCAATGAACGTATCGACGTCCGAGAAGCCAAGGCGGACGAAGGACTTCTTCAGCGCCTCCATCTTCACGACGCGCCCGCCGACGTTGATGGCCCTGAGAAACGCGACGTAGGAAGCCACTACCAGTCCGTGACTCTGTAGTCTTTGAGGAACTGGCCCCAGATGTGCGCGCCTGTGTTGATGCCGTCGATGATCGGATCGACGATGCGCGCGCCGCCGTCGACGATGTCGAGCGGCGGATGAAACCGGTGCTCCGCGGTCTTTCGCGCGGCCACGTGCGCAGGATCCTCGTCCGTAATCCATCCGGTGTCGACGCTGTTCATGTGGATGCCGTCATGGAAGTAGTCGGTCGCCGACGTGCGCGTCATCATGTTCAGCGCCGCCTTCGCCATGTTCGTGTGCGGATGCCTCGTCGTCTTGAACCGCCGATAGAACTGCCCTTCCACCGCGGACACGTTGACGATGTGCTTGTCGCGATTGGCCGTCCTGAGCATTAGAGGCTTCAGCCGGGCGTTGAAAACGAATGGCGCCACCGCATTTACGAGGTGGACCTCCAGCAGCTCGACCGTGGAAACCTCCGCGAGCAGCAGACGCCACGAGTTACGATCGCGAAGATCGAGCTGCTGCAGATCCTGATCGAGCGTGCCCTCGGGGAAGAATTCGCGGGCGACTAGATCCTCGGGGAGCAACGGAACCTGCGACAACTCAGCTGACGGGCGGATTTGGTGATTTGGTGATTTGGCGATCTGGTGATTGTCGGAGCCAAGGAGCTTTTTCGCCGGCGCAGGCAGGTCAACGAGCGCGCGTTCCTGTTCCATCATGTGCTGATAGAACGCCGGCGGCCGCCGAACCGTCTGGCACGCGTTGTTGACGATGAAGTCCAGCCGGCTCCGCGTCGTCAGCATGTCGTGGCAGAACGCCTCGACGCTCGGCGTATGCCTGAGGTCGAGACCGAAGACCTCGAGCCGATCCGACCAGTCCGCGAAGTCCGCTTCCGCCGCGTAGCGCTTCGCCGCGTCACGCGGGAATCTCGTGGTGACGATGAGATGGGCGCCGGAGCGCAGAAGCTTGATGCCGGCCTGGTAGCCGATCTTCACCCGTCCGCCTGACAGCAACGCGACTCGCCCACGCAGATCGGCGAGCTCGCCGCGCTTGCGGTAGTTCAGGGCCGCGCAGTCAGGGCAGAGCTGATCGTAGAAGTGATGCAGTTCGGAGTATTGCTGCTTGCAGACGTAGCAATGCTTCTCGTCGACACGCCTGGGATTTGCCTCCGCCTCGAGTGCCTTCGGCGGGAACACGTTCGGAGTGGTGAACACCGTCTGCCTGCGCAGCGAGCGGATGCCGGTTTCGTGCAGGGCGCCGTCCGCCTTCTCGACGCGGTCCTTCTTCCGCCGCTTCTCCACGGCCTTGACGAGATGCCGCCGCTGCGCCACGTCCGGATTGAAGACGTTGCCGGCGGCCTGAATCAGCCGCGTGCGTTCCTCGGGCGCGAGCTCCGACAGCATCGAGCGGTTGCGCGCGACCTCTTCGAGGAAATCGGTCAGCTCGCGGAGGCGGCTGACCACATCGCCAAGCGGCTCGTTCGGGAGGTCCAGCTTCGAGGACATGCGATCAGTAACGCTCCCGGAGGATACGGGCATGGTGGGCGACATGGCCGGCCGCGATGAAAGCCAGCGCGCGCACCGTAACTTCGTGCCCGCTCGCCACGCCGCGGCGCGACCACGCCTCGTCTGGCAGACCGTCGAAGAGCGCGAGCGTCGAGGAGCGAATGGCCTTGAACTCGGCCAGGTGGCTCGCCCATGTCCGGTTGTCCGCGCCGGCATTGGCGATGGCAACATCCTGATCGAAGCTCGGCTGCGGCTCCGGGAGCGCACGCGCGAACCACATCGCGCGCATCGTAAACAGCCGTTCGGTGTCGTTGATGTGGCTCAGGACCTGTTTGATCGACCACTTGTCCGGGGCGTACCGGTGCCCGGAGTGTTCCTCGGAAATACCGTCGAAGAGCGGCAGGATGTCGACCGCCTGCGACGCCAGGACCTGCCGGATGTCACCGGACGGGACCTGGTCGATGTATTTGACGTAGTACTCGGCGGCTTCATGCTCGTCGGGGCGAGGAAACGGGTCCATACCAGACGCATGCTAGCAAACGGCCGCGCCGGCATCGACCGTGAATGGGGTCAGACCACATTGGAGTTTTTCCAACGTGGTCTGACCCCGGTCTGACCCCTTACTGGATCGGCGTCGCCGGCGCGCCGAAGGGCTCCGTCGGCGCCGTGCCGCCCGTCAGCTGCCAGATCGTGTTGCCCGCGTTGGTCGCGAACGCCCGGGTGCCCGTCGTGTTCAGCGACTGCGGTACGGCCGTGGCGTAGTAGGTCGTGATCGTCGCTGTGCCGTTGCAGTCGTTCGGTCCCGCCGCGGAACCGGCGCCGGCCGCCATCGTCAGGTTGTAGCCGCTCTTCTGCGGGGCCGCCACGGAGCCCAGGTCCTTCGAGATGAACCCCTCGCTGCCGGCCGCCGGCGGCGTGCCCAGCACGACGTACGTCGCGGCGTAGGCGCCGTTTCCACAAGCGGCCGAATACGCCACCTGCGACGATGTCGTCACCTTGAGTGACGCAATCGCCGACGTTTCATTGCCGGTCATGCGCGCCCGCAACAGGCCGGGCACGGCAATCGCCGCGATGATGGAAATGATCGCCACGACAATCAACAACTCAATCAACGTGAATCCGCGTTCGCTGTTCGCTCTCATGTCTCCCTCATTCGACACCTGCGGCGCAACATCTCTGATGACGTCGGACAAAACCGGACGCCCAACGCGCCTGTGTCAGTTGTCATGCTGTGAAGCAAAGAGGTTGCCAGCCTCGGCACTGGAAATGCGTTTCGAACTGACGGGACCGTGGCTCACGCGCGCGACGGACACGACGAAATCGCGGAATCGCGCCGCGAGGGATGTAAGCGTCACGCTCGAACGAAAACGAAACGACGGAATCGTCAGCGCACGGGGGATGGTCGGAAGCTATTTCGCCCGAACATAAAGATCGAGCCGCGAGAAGCTGAACTGGCTGGCAGCGGCGTCGATCACGTTGACCTGGCATGTGTAGAGGCCCGGCGTGAACGTGCTCGCGTCCACTTCGAACTCGAAGATGGCCGCCTTACGGTCGGCGGCATCGAGTACCGTCCGTTCGACAATCGGCGTTTCGTACACCTTGACCTTGCCGCGATAGAACGCCAGGTTCGTGCGAATCTGCGGTTGGTTCTCCGTCAGCGCAGGCTCATAGACCTCGTAATAGAAGTAGAGCTTCTGATCCTGCGTGACCACATGCGTGAGGTTCGGAATGATCTCCAGGTTGTCCCGTACGAGCGGGCTCAGCGTCTTGCGCGCCGGCTTGCCGAGCTGGAGCTGGGTGCTCATCACGATGGAGCTCACTTTGACGGGCGCGCGATTCAGTTCGGGCACGAGCACGGCTGCCTCGAACGTCCCCATTTTGCCCGTGACGTTCTCGCGGACGATGATGCGCGCGATGTAGCGGCCAGGGGGAAGCGTGGCGCCTGTCTGGAAGAGTACCTGGCGCGAGGCGAGGGAATCGCGGGTCGCGGCCGGTACCGTGATCGTCTGCTTGATGGTGGCGAACGGTTGATTGCGCTCGTCACGCACGAACCCCCGGATGTCGAGAACCTCGTCGCTGGTTGACGCGGGCACGGCCTCACCGGGGATCGCCAGCGAGATGGGGACGTAGAAGCACGACGGCATGAAGCCCCCAGGGCCGCCTGGCCCACCGCGTCCACCCTGGCCACCGGGACCGCCGCGTCCGTCTCCGCCACGACCACCACCGCCGCCAGGTCCCGCACCACCAGGACCGGGGCCGCCCCGGCCGCCGAAGCCGACCTGCTGCCCGCACGCGTCAGCGTTGGCGAGCTTGAAGTAGCCGGCCGTGACGAAGAGCGGCACGTCGGTCGCGGGAATCGCCATCAGCAGCTGTTCCTGCATCTGGGATTCGCGATCGGCCTTGTTCGTGTGGGTGAAGTCCCGGTCGGCGTAATAGCCCTCGCGCGAACGGACGCGAGCGTCAAGCTTGTTTTTCAGCCGCACCTCAATCTTGCGATACGTGCCGTCCTGCTTGGTGTTGGTGCTCCCGTATCCGAGGATGTAGTACGACGACACCTCATTCGTGATTCTGTTGAACGCCTCGCCGAAGTCGTTGGAGTCGGTGAAGGCTGTCCCACCCGTGTCGGCCGCCAGCGACTGCAGCGTTTCCTGCTGAGCCGCGAGGCGCGAGAACTGCTGCGCCACGCCACGGCCCGAGAAGGCGGCGACGCCGCCGCGGCTGCCCTGTCGCGCGCTGCCGCCGGCGACCACGACCTGCAGCCCGCGCGAGTCCACGGGGTTAATCGACGTATTCGCGCGGCTGCAGGCGTTCACCGCCGATCGCGATTCCACGGCGTTGTCCGACCCGTTTCGGGCCATTCCGGAACTGAAGTAGAGAATGGACTTTCGCTGCTGAATCGACAGCAGGCCGTCGCACAGCGTCTTGATGCCGCGCAGCCGGATGTCGTTGTTGAACGAGTCGAGCTCCTGCACGCTCGCATCAACCGTGGCGGTCGCTGTCGTCGCCGTGTTCGTGGCCTCGTCGGCAGCCATCGTGCTGGCGTCGACGTCCGCGGTCGCGGTGCCGTCGGTGACGGCAAACGCCTTCAACACCGACACGACCCTGGCCTTGTCATTCGTGAAGTCCGACAGAATCTGAAGCGTGGATCCAATTGACGCCACCGCCACGAGATCCGCGGGCGACATCTTGTCCTGGCCCCACTTGATCGCGGCGTCCGCGGCTTTCTGCACGTCTTCGGGCTGCATGGAGCTCGTGTCGAAGAGCAGCACCCAGATGCGGCGCCCGGCGACTTCGTCCGACGTCAGCGGTCCACGGCTGACGTCGACCGCCGTCATTGGTACAGGCGCTGCACCTGCCGTGACTTTGGGATCTGCCGCAACGCCCGCGGGTGGAGTCGTCGTCACCCTGACGGGAACGCCGGCCTTCGCGTCACCCAGTCTGGACAGTGTCGACGCCGACACGATGGTTTCGGCCGGCGCCGCCACGTGCTCCTCGGCGAACGTCACGATCGCCTGAGGCCTGCCGTTCTCGAGCACCTCGAAGTCGGTGGCTTTGAGGTCCTTGATCGGCTGGCCCTTGCCGTCGCGAACGGTCACGTCCACAAGGATGAGATTGACGCTGCTGCGAAACGTGGGGGCCTGCTGCCCGACGACGAGCGCCGGTGCCGCAAGGACGAGCGCGAACAGGCTTGCGAGAAGTCTGGTGTGCATGTCAGAACCTGATCCTGGCGGCCACGCTGAGCGTCCGCATCGGCGCGAATCTCGTCACCTGTCCGAACGTGTTCGAGTTGACGTTGGCGTCAATCGCCGTCCACCGGGTCGTGTTGAACAGATTGTTCGCGTTGATCGTGAGACCGACGCTGCGGTTGCCGCCGATGCGCATGTCGCGCGAGAACTGCGCGTTGAAGACGTACCCGCCCGGGCCGATGATGACGTTGCGCGCCGAGGTGCCGAACGCTCCGATCGCCGGCGCCGCGAACGCGTCAGTATTGAAGAACCGCAGCAGCGTCTCGTCGTCCAGGCCGATGGGCACGCCGAGATAGTCCGCCCGGAGCGATCCGCTCGTGCCGCTGGCGACGCTGGTCGTCGCGCCCACGACGCGCGGCGTGAACGGCGAACCCGACTCCGCGGAGAAGTTCAGCGTCGCCGACCACTCTCCGACGATCGCACGGAGCCACCCGCCGTCGGAGAACCACTTCCGGCCGACGCCGAACGGCAACTCCCATGTGGCGTTGGCACTGACCTGATGGCGCTGATCGAAGTTCGACAGGGCGTATTCAGCTTCGAGGTTCTGATCGTTCTGTGCGACGACCGCGCCGCCGGCGCCGAGCGACGAGGCGTTGTCCATCGATCGGGCCAGCGTGTAGCTGGCGCCGAATCGGAGGCCGCGGGCGAGCCCGCGCTGAACCGAGAAGCTCGCCAGCGACAACAGCGATCGGCCGCCTGACGATTCCCACGTAAACGGCTGGACGCCATTGATTCTGAGCGTGCCGTCCGCGTTGCGGTTCGGCGCGCGGAGCAGGTCGAGATTGGTGCCACGCGTGCCCGTGTATCCCGCGGTCGCGCTCCAGATGCGCCAGAACGACTTCGAGACGGTCGCGTTCCAGGTCTGAATCATGCCGAGGCCGTAGCGCGGATCGATGCCGAAGTTGTTCGTCACGTTGCTGCTGCCTTCGAGCAGGCCACTCGAGAGCGACAGAGGATCGGCAATCGATCCGGCGTTGGTCAGCGTGTCCGCGAACGGCGGCTGCGCGACCATTCGCTGGGCGATCGACGAGTACGACGTCGTGTTGTACGTGATGCTGTAGCTCGTGTTGAGCACGGTGCCGCGCGCGAGCCGGTAGGCCATCCCGACGCGTGGCCCGATGTTGTTCCAGTCCGTCCGCACCATCGTTGAGGGGAAGACGATGCCGGTGACCGCACCCACCCCGCCGGGCGTCACGACGGCCGCGGCCGTGAAATCCGGCGCGACGTCGAGGTTCGCCATGCGTCCGCTCGCCTCCTCGTAAGGAAACGGGACCTCCCACCTGACACCGAGGTTGAACGTCATCCGGTTGCTGCGCTGCCAGTTGTCTTCCAGATAGACGGCGAACGCCTTCTGCCGGAGCCGCGTGGTGCCGGCAACCTGCAGCGTGGCCTGCTGGGGCATCCCGATCAGGAAGTCCGCGAAGTCGGCGCCGGTGTTTCGCGAGATCAACGCGCCGTTGCTGGTGTAGAGACCCGTGAACGTGAACGTGCCCCGCGAATTGCCGTTGCTCTGACTCGAGGACGCATCACGCCGGAACTCCGTGCCGACGCGCAGTTGGTGCGTGCGGACCGGACGCGACAGCGTATAGGTGAGACTCGTGCGCAGATCGTTCCGGGAATTCGCAGCGCTCGATCGCACGCTGAAGTTGGAGAAGATCAGGTTGGGTACACCCCAGTTCAGAGGATCCGGCTGGGATGGATACGAGATCCCCGCGAGCCCCGCGACATTGACAATGTTCGAGAACGCGTTCGACGTGGTGCTCGAGTTGCGCGCGATGTTGACGGCAATAGTGTTGTTCGTTCGGCCCTTCGCGATCGTCAGGTTGATGGGTACGGTGACGCTCGTGCCTTCGGTGTGTCCGCCGAGCTGCGGCAGCACGTTGAACTGTTCGGACTGGTTGCCGCGATACTGCAACTGCGCGCTGAGATTGATGGCCAGCCCGCGGCCGCCGCGGCCCCCTGGTCCGCCACCACCGGGAGCGCCACCGCCTCGGCCTCCTCCCGCGCCGCCGCCGCGCCCGCCGGGTCCTGCGCCGCGCTGGGGCAGCGTCGGCGTGAGGTTCTGATTGAGGCGGACGCTGATGCTGTTGGACGTCGAGAGCACCGCGGCCGCGGTGTGGAAGTTCTGCGTCGTGACACCGGCGATATTCGGTTCCGGGATGTAGCCCAGCAGCGACATCGCCGCCACCGATCGCTGACCGAGAGGAATCTGATTGTTGGCAAATGGCTGGCCGGTCGCCGGGTTGTACAGCTGGATACCGCTGCCCGAAAAATCGCCGTTCCGCATCGCGACCGTCGGCACCGTGGTGTATTGATCCTGGAGCGACGTCGAATGATTCCCGGAGTAGTTCAGCTGAAAGCTCGTGCGGCGGTTCGCGTTCTTGTAGAGACCTGGGATGATGACCGGGCCGCCGAACGTGCCGCCATAGTTGTTGCGGGCGTACGGTTGCGAGCTGACGGGCGTGACGACACCGTTCCGGGGCTGGTAGTTCGTCGCGTCGAGCGCTGATCCGCCAAAGGAATAGTTCGCCGACCCTTGATAGAGGCTCTGGCCACGACCACCCCGCCCACCTAGCGCAAGGCCGCCGGGACCACCGCGACCGCCTCCGTTCAGGCCACCCCGACCGCCGCCCTGACCGAAACCCTCCTCAGGGGTCAGAGGGTTGAAGCCGGCCGCGAACTGGCCGGTCGCGGGATCGAATTCGCCGCGGCCGATGGCGGACATGCGGTCGTTCAGAATGCCGCGATCGACGTTGATCGCGTCGCCGCGAGCGTTGACGGAGACAGCCTCCGCGCTCGCGCCCTGCAGCGTGAAACCGGGCGGCAGCAGTCTGGCCAGCTCGGCCGACTGATCGGGCGGCGTCACGTCAAGGGTCGCCGCGCCCGCCGGATCCGAACGCACCGCGAGTTGGGTGAAACGTCCCGTCGGCGCGGCCGTCGTGCCGGTTGGGGTGGCCGCCCCGGATGCCAGGGGTGTCGCCGAGGGAACCGGCACAGAGCGGGGCAACAACGTGAGCTGGAAGTCCAGCGTGGAATTGCACGGCAGCGCGCCCAGCGTGAGGTCTTTCTCGAGCGGCTGAAACGCCGCCATCTCCGCGGTCACTCGGAACGTCTGGCCCGGAGTGAAAAGGATGCTGAACCGGCCGTCCACGTCAGCGGCGGTCGCCACCACAAGCCGCGTGCCCTGATGGACAAGGATGGTGGCGCCGGAAACGGGAAGGGCGACGGTCGGCGGGGCCGCGGGCGCCGCGGGTGCTGGCGTCTCGGCCCCGCCACGTCCCCGCCCTCCGAATGGGCCGAAAGGCGCAGTAACGACGCTCGTGACACGGCCAGTGACCCGGCATCCAGTCGGAGACTGCTGGGCCGCCTGGCCGGAAAACTGCATTGCCCCAACCAAGGCGGCCACTGCGGCGGCGGAGATGACTGGAGCATGCGATTTCATCATGACTACGTTACGCCGACGACCGGCCTAATGTTGTTGCCCCTTCGTGAAGTAATTGTGGCGAGAAGGTGGCGGAGATCCTTCCGGTGTTGCGGATCGGCGGTGACAGCAGCAAGTAGGCCGTTCTACTTACCTGTTCCGACGACCTTCTCGATGTCAGCCACCAGGCGTGGCGCCTTGGCTGAGAGGCGCACGAGCCCCTTGTCAGTCATCAGAAACGAGTCCTCAATCCGAACGCCGATGTCCTTGTATTTCTGAACGGCCGGCGCGACCTTGGCGATGAACGCGGCGTTTTCCGGCGTCTTCGGCAGTTCGTCGAGCGCGGCCTGGCGGATGTAAAGTCCGGGCTCAATCACGAACGCCGAGCCGATTTCGAGTGTCTGGCCGAGTGGATCGTGCACGTCGATCCCGATGCCGTGCGTCGGACCGTGCGTGGACCACCGGCTGACCTGAGCGTTCTGTGCGGGTCCGGGCGTCGCTTCGGTGATGAGTCCAAGCTTCAGCAGGCGCTCCGCGAACACCGTCCGGCATGCCTGGGCAATGCCGTTCGCGGGCGCACCCATCTTCGCAGCGGTGATGCCGGCCTCCTGCGCCGCGAGCACCAGCTCATAGATGTCTTTCTGCGCCGGCGTGAACTTGCCGTTCACCGGATAGGTGCGCGTGATGTCGCCGGTCAGGCCCTGAAAATTCGCGGCGGCATCCACAAGAAGAAGGTCGCCGTTCTGCATCTGCCGCGTCGAGGCGCCATAGTGCAACGTCGTCGCGTTCGGACCGCTGCCGACGATGGAGGGGTAACCCCACGACATCGCGCCGTTCTTCATGTACCAGTACTCGATCGCGGCCTCGACTTCGTATTCCCACCGGCCGGGTCGCGCGGCCTTCATTCCTTCGAGATGGGCTTCGGCTGAGATCTCAACCGAACGCGTCAGGACCTTCTGCTCGTACGGTGTCTTCAGCTGTCGAAGGGTTCGAGCGATGACTGAGGCGTTGAATGGTGTAACGCCGGCGTTCCTGTCGACCACTCTCATCGCCCACTCGAACTTAGATCCTGGAATCGGGGACCCGAGCTCTAAAGCTGGCTTACCCGGACCAGCGGTAGTAGTGACTACGGCCTCGAAGATCCCGAGTCTGGCCTTGCCTGCCTTCACTGCCCCGAACACCGCGCCGAATTCTTCCACTGCCTCGGCAGGAGACATCTCGTACCCGGTGCCGCCGAACAAACCATCGATGAAGGGCTGGAAGGCAGTGAGCGGATAAACCGTCGTGACGGCACTCGCGGCTGTGACTTCCGCCGGCGTGAGCGTGTGTCCATTCCAGTGTTCGCGTCTTGGATCGGCTTCGCGCGTAAAAAGGATCTCTCGCTTTGTCTTTGCGCCTGGAATGAGCACGAGGATTGACTCTTCCTGCGTCATCCCCGACAGGTAGAGCATGTTGCTCTCCTGGCGGTACTCGTAGTTGACGTCGGTCGAGTACACCTTCTCTGGCGCGCTCCAGGCGACGAGCACGGACTCGGATCCCAGAGCGGCCATGGCTTTGGCGCGCCTGGCTTTCAGGTCGGCGCGGAATTCTTCGGCGCCCCCGTAAGGCGGAAGCTGTCCCGCCAGCGGAGCAGTCAGACAGAAAACCGCGCACGCGATGAGCGCGACCGGCACCAGCCGTCGGGTTGAAAGAACGTTCACTTCACTTCTCCTTTTGTTCCTACTTCGCCGGCTTCAAGGTCAGCGTGTGAGCCTTTGCCGCATCAACGCGCGCCCGCGAAAACGCGAGCGGAAAGTAGGTATCGTCCGCCCATAGCTTCAGAAGACTGCCGTAGAACGGACTGCCGGGCTGCCCGGACTGCCCCGGCACATTGGTAACGATGGATCGATCCCAATCGGCGACGTCGAGTACTTCACGATAACTCGCGCCATCGGCGGCGACGCTGCCCGCGCCACCCGGCCGTTCGACGGTCGGCAGATCGAACGCGGAGAGAAGCGGATGCGGGAAGGCGCGCGTGTGCATGCGCCCCCATCGCCAGGCGGCCCAATCCTGTCCCTGCGCCGTCTTCATGTCGGCGATGGCGCGGGTGAGGCTGGCTTCGTGCTGCGCTTTCCGATCGGCCGCCGATCTCGCCGCATCTCGTTCCTGCGCGGACGAAAGTCCGCGCCAGGTGGTGTAGACCGCCGCAGCAGCGCTTGTACGATCCAGACGGCCGTCCCACTGCGCGATGAGCGCTCGCGCGCGCTCGACCTCCGCGTTCGCTGACGTCCAACCCTTGAATAGCGGGATCTCCGAGACCGCGCGAAGGTGCAGCGTGTCTCCCTGCATCCGGCGATGGTCCTCGATCGTGTACTTCTTGTCGGGCGTGACCATCTGCAACAACCGCGTAATGCGATCGAAGGGAACGTTCGTCGAGCTCTTGAACATCATCGGCGGCTGATAGTCCTTCGGCTGCACCTGATTGTTCGCGGTCGCGACGAAGCCACGAGCAGGATTCAATTCACGCGGCAGGTCCTGGCGGAATCCCTCCCACTCGTACGCCCCCGTGCCCGGGACGGGGAGCCGCCCGGTCCAGGAACGCCTCATGGAATCAGTCTTGGGCGCGGTGCGATTGGGCGTCAGCGCCGACGCCTGCCAGGAGATATTGCCGTCCACGTCGCCGCAAATGAGATTCTCCGTCGGCGCCTTCCAGGACATCGCCGCATCGAGGAACTGCCGGCAATCACGCGCCTGCGCCAGCCGCAGGCCGCCGATGTACGGCGCTGTACCGGGCTCGAGCAGGGCGGATCGCAACACGTAGGCGCGGTTGCGCGCCTTGTCTTCGTAGAAGATCGGTCCGTGCCGCGTGAAGCGGAGCTCCACGGTCTCCGCGGCTCCGCCCTTCACCGCAATTGATTCCCGCACGACGCGGATCGGCTCCCAAGCACCGCGAAAGCGCACTTCATTCGCGTTGGCGGGGTTGACCTCCTCGACGTACACGTCTTCCTGATCGTTGCCGGCAATGGTGAGGCCCCACGCGACGCGTTCGTTGTGCCCGACCGCGACACCCACGAAGGGAGGTTCGCTCGCGCCAATTACGTTCCACCCGGGCGCAACGAGATGCGAGATGTATCTGAGCGACGGGTTCGTCACCGTTCGATGCGGATCGTTGGCGACGACCGGTTTACCCGTGGCCGAGAGCCGTCCGCTCACAACCCAGTTGTTGGAGCCGGGACTCGTGATCTCATCTCCCGGCGGCGACGGCAGCAGGCCGCGACCGCCGATCCAGCTTCGATACGGTTCGACAATTGCCGGCTGATTGCCGCCGCGGCCACCTCCGCCGCCACGCCCTCCCGGGATCGCCACCGCTTCATCAATGATCGAGAGGTCGAGTCCTTCCGGCAATTTCAGGTCGTCCCACGGATCCGGCGCCCGTTGTTTATTTGCCGCTTCCGCGCCGAGCCGCACCACGTTCCTCGCGAGCATCAGCTCCGCCGACGCATCACCAAACGTGCCGGCCCGCAGCAGTAACGTCTCCGCCGTCCATGGCTCGGGCGTGATGCCGGTCAACTTGAACTCCAAGGGCAGGTTGTTCGCGTTCTGTCTGATGTACGCGTTCACGCCAGCCGCATAAGCCGTGAAGATGCGCTTGCCGTCCGGGTGGTAGCTCGTCCACTCGCGATCGTCAAAGGGGCCGCGGAATTTCAGCTGTCGCGCGATGCGATCGCGCTGCACGGCCTGCGGCCCGAGGATCTCGGCCATACGTCCTTCGGCCTGGCGCCGCCACATTTCCATCTGCCACAGCCGGTCCTGCGCCATGACGTAGCCCTGCGCCATGAACAGGTCGTCGATGTTGCGCGCGTAGATGTGCGGCACGCCCCATGTGTCACGCACAACCTCGACCTGCGCGGACAGGCCGGGTACGGCGAGCTCACCATTGATCTGTGACAGCGACGCCCGGGCAAGTGCATTGATGCGATCGTCGGTCTGCGCGGCGGGCCACATCGACAGGACAACCAACCCGAGCACGGCGAAGGCCGGGCCGACGAATTGTTTAGCTGGGAACATGGGACAAATTATGTACCCACGTACGTCGGGTACGTCGGGTACAAGGAACGAGCTGGCGCGTGCCTACTTTCGATTTGAATAAGAGTAGACCAGCGTCAGTCCGCTCGTTGTACCTGACGTACCCGACGTACGAGACGTACCCGACGTACCGCCCTTATCGGAGATTGAAATCCAAAATGATGTGCACGATTGTGTCGACCGGCCGCCCGCCGCTTCTGCCCGGTATGAAGAACCAGTTCTTTGCTGCCTTGATGGCTTCCTGATCGAGCCCGTAGATGCGGTCGAGCGACTTGATCACGCGCACGTTCCCGACGGTGCCGTTCGCCAGCACTTCCACCTCGAGCGTGACGCTGCCTTGAATCTTTGCGGCCAGCGCGCCGGGCGTGTACGCCGGCTTCGGCTGGCGCAACGGAACGGCTGGCGTCACAGCGCCGTCGCCCTTCTCACGGCCGCCGGTTCCGCCCTTTTCGCCTGGTCCTGCCCCAGGACCTGTTCCGGGCCCGACGCCCGTGCCGGGACCGCCGCCGCCCGGTCCCGGCGGCGCGCCGAGTATGACGCCGCTTCCCTGAAGCATCGTCGCATTTGGCTGGATCTGGACGTCGAGGACGGGCGGTGGGTCGACGGTCACGACCGCCGAAGGGATCGCAACGGTTGGCTGCACATGCTCGGGAATCTGCAGCTTCGATGGCGGCGCCGGCGTCGGCCGCCCTCCCCCACCCCCGCCCGGGCCGGCTGTGTGCTGCAGGAATACGAGATCCGTGTGGATGGGCTGCGCTTTGGTGGAAACCGGCTCCGGCTTCATCCCGGCCAGGACCAGGAGAACCACGGCCAGCGCACCGTGAATCGCTATGGAAACGCCGAAGGCTGTGATCTTGGGCCGGCCGGGCTTGGGAGGCATGCCCGTTAGACGACAGGGGTACTTAGGGGGCCGGGGCTACCGGTCCTGCCAGTCCGGCGGCCGTTTTTGGAGAAACGCGTGTAGTCCCTCGGTCGCGTCGTGCGTCGCCACCAACTCGTCGAGGTAGATCTTTTCGATGCGCGACAAGTCGTCGGCAAGGCGCGCGGCCAGACCTGCCCGCGCGGCCTTCACCGCGAGACGCAGACTCGACGCGGACAGCATCGACAGATGCGCGCGAATCCATGCAAGCGCCGCGCTCCCCGGATCGCCATCCACCACATCGTCTGCAAGTCCGATGGCGCGCGCTTCGGCGGCGTCGATCGACCGTCCGGTCAGGCAGAGATCCTCTGCGCGAGCGCGGCCGATCCGATTCGCCAGCAGTGCCGATCCGTATGGAGCGAAAACACCAACCGCGATCTCCGGCTGTCCGAACGTTGCATCGGCGTGCGCAACGATCCGGTGGCAGATGCTCGCAATTTCGAGGCCGCCGCCAAGGCAGCGTCCGCGAACGGCGGCCACGACGACGGCATGACTCTCGAGAATGTCGAAAAGAAGGCCGCGCATGTGCTCCAGCATCGAGCGCACGTCAGGCGGCAGGTGTTCCTGAATCGAAGCACCGTACGAAAAATGATCGCCCGCGCCCTCGAGGACCATCGCCTTGAGCGACGTCGCGGCGCGTGCGTCCACAAAGACCTGTCGCAATTCCGCAAGCGTCGCTCTGTCGAGGATGTTGCCGGGCCTGGCCCCAAACGTCACGAGCCACACCTGGCCCCGATCCTCGATCCGGACGCGGACGAGCTCGGACATGCGCGTTAGCTTAGCTTGCTGGCGAGGCTGCGGTCGGCAGGACGACGTCGAAGCGCGCGCCGCCACTCGCGGCGTTGGCGGCGTGGATCGTGCCGCCGTGCCGCCGAACGATCGCCTGGACGATCGAGAGGCCCAGGCCGCTGCCCGACGGAAGCGCGGTTCCGGTGCGCGACACATCGGCTTTGTAGAAGCGATCGAAGACGCGCGGCAGATGTTCTTCGGGAATGCCGGTCCCGGTGTCCTCCACCGAGAGCCGGACGCCGGCCTCGACGGGCTCCGCCGACAGGCGAATCGTTCCGCCGTCCGGCGTGTGGCGCACCGCGTTGGCCGCGAGATTCTGAATCGCCTGCTCGAGACGGTTCGGATCGCCGGTCACGCGATCCGCGCCGGGCTCGACGCGACGCTCGAGCGTGATGCCCTTCGCCTGCAGCACGGGATCGTGACGGTGCAGGACGCGTTCGAAGAGCGCGGCCACCGAAACCGGCTCTTGCTTCCACGCGCCGCCGCCACCCTCGAGGCGCGCGAGATCCAGCAGGTCGCCGATGATGTGCTCCATGCGCTCGGTCTCGTCCGCGACGATCCCGAGATACCGCTGGCGCGTCTCGTCATCGAGGTTGAGCTGCGGCATGGCCATCGTTTCGGTGTAGCCGCGGATGGCGGCAAGCGGCGTCATGAGCTCATGCGAGACGTCGGCCAGAAGCTGGCGCCGCGACTCGTCCGCCGCGACAAGCGCTTGTGTCCGCTGCTCGAGCCCGCCGGCCATCTCGTTGAAGGCCGTCGCCAACAATGCGACTTCATCGCCGCCGGTGACCTGCGCGCGGGTGCCTGACTGCCCGGCGCCAATCGCGCGCGCCGCTTCCTGCAGCGACCGCAGCCGCCTGTGAGTCGGCCTGAAGATCACGAGCGCGCCGATCGACGCGCCGGCAACGAGCAGCGCGACCCCGACGATACCGAGCGGTGTCCCTAAATCGCGCATGACGATCGAGAGCGGCGGCGCGTCACTCGGCACGGCGACCATCGCTTGCGTCTCACCGTTCACGAGGACTGGAACAAACACGGCGGGCGGGCCACCTCGTCCGCGTCCGCCGCCGCGGCCGCCTCGGCCGAATCCGTCTCGGCCGAACCCATCGCGCCCGCGGTCCGGGCCCGGTCCTCGGCCGATGTCCGGCCGTGGCATCCCCGGCGCCGCCTCTGGATTCGCATTAGCTCCGCCGCCGCCCGGTCGAGGCGGCCCCGGAAAGCGAGGTGGACCACCGCCCTCGCCATACAACCTGCCCATGGCTGACCGCGAAAGATCGAACGGCGCCTCGACAGCCTTGCTCTGAATCGTCTTGCCTTCGCGTGTGACAACGACGAATGGCCTGTACTTGGTGACGTACTTGCCGTTCAGATAGGAATCAAGATCGGTCGCGGGCGCGTCCCGAAGGACGTTGCTGAGGTCCGAGGCGATTGTCTGTGCGTACTCCGCCGGCGATCGTCCCGGCAGGAGATCCGACGCGCGCCCGGTGATCCAAAGAAACACGACGCCCTGCACGGCGAGCAGTGTCGCGAGCAACGCGACGAACCCCGTGGCAATGCGCCAGTAGAGACTCCGGTACCAGGCGATGGGCGCCATGCGTCACGCGTCCGTGAACTTGTAGCCCGTTCCCCAGACGGTGAGGATGAGCTGCGGTTCGCCTGGATCGGATTCGATCTTCTGGCGCAACCGTTTGATCAGCGTGTCCACGCTCCGCTCCGTCACGTGCACGTCGTTCGTCCACACACGCTCGAGGAGCACATCACGCGTAAACACGATTCCCGGGCTGGACGCGAGAAGGTAGAGCACATCGAATTCGTGCGGTGTGAGATCGACGGCGCGATCGTCTACCATCACCTGCCGCCGCGCCGGATCCACGCGCAGCAATCCCACGGCCAGTGGCGTCGCGGTCTTGCCGGGGCCGCCGGCCTTCTGAGCGCGCGGCCGGCGCAATAGCGCGCGCACGCGGGCGACCAGCTCGCGCACGCCGAACGGCTTCGTCAGGTAGTCATCGGCGCCGCTTTCGAGGCCGACGACCTTGTCGCTCTCCTCCCGCTTCGCGGTGAGCATCAGAATCGGGACGTCCGCGTTCGCGCCGTCTCGCCGGATGGCGCGGCAGACGGAGATGCCGTCGATCTTCGGCAGCATCAGATCCAGGACGACCACGTCGAACTGCTCGGCGCCGGCGAGCTTGAGCGCGGCTTCACCGTCAGCGACGGTCGTAACATGCAGGCCTTCGAGCCCAAGGTGCAGCGACACCAGCTCCCGGATGTTGGGCTCGTCCTCGACGACGAGCGCCCTGCCCTTGGTGGGGGCCTCGACTCTGCCCTGTGGATTCGTGGTCATGAAGGCTAACTACGACTGTAGACCGCGGCATTGTGACAGCGGTGTTGCAAAGGCGTGAAGATCCGGTGGCTCAAATACTTAGGCGGCTTTTTGCCAGAACCGTCGATAATGCTCGTCGTATCGTCGTTACATGAAATCGACCGGTAGCCGGGACATCCGCGCGAGCGCGTGTGAACTCAAATTCGTCGTGGATCGGGCGCTTGGCGCCCGCATCCGCGAGCGGGTCCGAACCCTGCTGTCGCCAGATCCCTACGCCTCCGGCCCGGCTTCGGACGAATACCACACGACGACCATCTACTTCGATACCGCCGAGTACGCGGTCTACCGGCGGCGAGGGTCGTATCGCCGGGCCAAGTACCGGGTACGCCGCTACGGCGAGGGCAACGTAGTGTTCCTCGAGCGGAAACTCCGCACACCCGACGTCCTGTCGAAACGCCGCTCCATCGCGACGATCGACGCGCTGTCGCGGCTCACGAGCGAGTCTCTGGACGCTCATTGGCCGGGCGCCTGGTTTCACGAGCGCTTGCTGATGCGACGGCTCGCACCGGTCTGCCAGGTGTCGTATTCGCGAACCGCGCGCGTGGGGATGACCGACTACGGTCCGATCCGGCTCACATTGGATGACGACCTGGCGGCGCTGGCCGTCGACACCGCGGAGTTTCAGTCGGCTGCGCCAATACCTGTGTTCGAAGGCCGCACGATCGTGGAGATGAAGTTCACCGCGGCGATGCCGGCGGCGTTCAAACAGATCGCCGAAGAATTCGCGCTCGAGTCATCACGCGTATCGAAGTACCGCCTCGGCGTCGAAGGCACGCGAAACCTCGTGCCAGATGCGCCTGCTGATCAAGGAGCCGTCTCGAATGCCTGAGTTCCTGCGAAGCGCCCTGGCCGGTGCTCCGGCGACTGGCCCTGTCGATCTGGTGATTCGACTCGGGCTGGCGGTCGCCCTCGGCTGGCTGGTCGCGGTCGCCTATCGCGCCTCGCGCAACGAGTCGGACATCGTGCCGACGTTTCCTGGAACCCTGGTCCTGCTGGCCGCGCTGATCGCGATGGTGACGCAGGTCATCGGCGACAACATCGCCCGCGCCTTCTCCCTCGTCGGCGCGTTGTCCATCGTCCGCTTTCGGACGGTCGTCCGGGACACGCAGGACACTGCGTTCGTGATTTTCGCGGTCGTCGTCGGCATGGCAGTGGGCGCCGGACATCTCATGGTGGCGGGCGGAGGCCTCATCGTGGTTGGCGGCGCGGCGATTCTGATGAAACCACGGGCGCCGCGGGGCGCCGGCGCGAGCGCGCCGAGCGATGAACAATTCTTCGTGAGTCTGCGCGTCGGCCTCGGACACGACATCGAGGCGGTTGTGGGACCGGCGCTCGACGCCGCGCTCAAGGGCCGGTACCTCGTGTCGATGCGTACGGCCAAACAAGGCATGTCGGTGGACGTGTCCTATCGGGGATTCCTTCGGCCCGGCGCAAACGCCGAGTCGCTACTGAAAACATTGAACCGGCTCGACGGGATCCAGAACGTGGAACTCGCGCTGCACGCGCCGGTTGAAGAATAGAAGAGTAATCGCAGCGAGGTGAAATCATGACCACACGAACTCGGATCGCAGGCGCACTGATCGCGGCAACCCTTCTTCCATGGACGGGAACGGCGCAGCCCTTCGACTTCGCTCAGGGCGGTCAGGGCTTTCCCGGCGGCCAGGGCCGGCCCGGCGGTATGGGTCCCGGCCCAGGCGGCATGGGCGGACCGATGCAGCAGGAGCGCAAGATCGTCGCGCAGTTCGATAAGGACGGCGACAAGCGCCTGAACGCGGCCGAGCGCAAGGAAGCGCGAACGTGGCTGGCGTCGCAGCCGATGGGTGGTCCGGGCGGGCGAGGTGGCCGCGGCGGGCCCGGCGGGCCGGCGCAACCAGGCACACCGGGGCCGAAGGTCAGCGCAGCCCAGGTGAAGAAGTACGGCAGCGAGCCGCTGTACGACCCGAGCATCCTCCGCACGTTCTTCCTCGAGTTCGAGAACGGCGAATGGGACCAGGAGCTGACGGCGTTCAACAACACGGACGTCGAAGTTCCCGCGACGCTGACGGTCGATGGCAAGGTCTACAAGAACGTTGGCGTCCACACCCGCGGAGCGTCGTCATTCTTCGGAGTGCCCGAGGGATCGAAGCGGTCGCTCAACCTCACGATGGACTTCGTCGACGACAAGCAGAACCTGCTCGGCTACCGGACGCTGAATCTCCTTAATTCGCACGAGGATCCGACGTTCCTCCGGACGGTGCTGTATCTGCAGGCGGCCCGCGAGTTCGTGCCGGCGCCGAAAGCGAATTTCGTGCGGGTCGTCATCAACGGCGAGAGCTGGGGAATCTATCCAAACGCGCAGCAGTACAACAAGGATCTCGTCAACGAATGGTTCAAGACGACTGACGGTTCGCGGTGGAAGGTGCCGGGCAGCCCGAACGGCCGGGGCGGGCTCGAGTACCTCGGTGAGGACTCCGAGGCGTACAAGCGCATTTACGAAATCAAGTCCAAGGACGATCCGAAGGCGTGGGCCGCGTTCGTCAAGTTGACCAGAACACTGAACACGACACCGCCCGAGCAGCTCGAGCAGGCGCTCGCGCCGATGCTGGACGTGGACGGCGCGCTGAAGTTTCTCGCCGTCGATGTGGCGCTCGTCAACGGAGACGGCTACTGGACGCGCGCGAGCGACTACAGCATCTATCTGGACACGAAGGGTGTGTTCCACGTCTTTCCGCACGACGCGAACGAGACGTACGGTCCGGGCGGCGGGCGGGGTGGCCGTGGAGGGCCGATGGGTCCGCCCATGGGAATGCCGGGGCCACCGCCTGGAGGCGACATGGGCCGCGGCGGCCAGGGCGGAATGCGGCCGATGGGACCCGGTGGCGGCGGGCCGGAACTCGATCCCATGATCGGCTTGAATGACGCGTCGAAACCACTGCGGTCGAAGCTCCTCGCCGTGCCGGCGCTTCGCGAGCGGTATATGAACTACGTCCGCCAGGTGGCGACGAAGTGGCTGGACTGGAACACGATCGGCCCGATCGCACAGAAGTATCAGGCTCTGATCGCCGCGGACGTCAAGACGGACACCCGCAACCTCTCGACCTACGAGGCGTTCCAAAGCGGCGTGGAGACGTTGAAGACATTCGCGGAACGCCGTCGGGCGTTCCTACTCGCGGCCAAGTAATCCGAAGCGGCATTGGAGATTTTCCAATCCCGGGAGCATCCCGGATTGGAGAATCTCCAATCCATCCGGCGCACTTGCCTTGAAAACGGGCGATTGCGCCATGCCGGCCATGGTGCGCTGTTTGCCTTGCCGCACGGTATGGCCGACACACGCACAACCTACACACCCGGACTTCATTTCTTCTGCGACCACCGCTGCTGGCGGTGTCCTCTCGTCGAGCGGTGCCTGGTGCCCGCTCGGATGGCCGAGCGGCCGCGCCCCAGATCAAGCCGCGCCTCCAGCCAGGGACCGGCCGCGCGGGTTGCGGAAGTCGTCATGGCATCGCTGGCCGTGACCATCGAGCAAGTTGGCGCCATCGCTTCAGTCGTTCACACGTCGGCTGCGGAGGTGCCGGCCGAATCGGAGTCGGAGCCGCTGTCATCCTGCGATCCAGATGCCGCGGCAAGAGCGGCAGAAGCCGATCCCCTCACGATCCGAGCCCGCGAGTACGCGAGCGGAGGGTTGAGAGTGCTGCAGGCGTTGCGGCCGCGTCTCATGCGTCGCGGCGACTCGGCTTCGATGGATGCCGCGGATCGCCTCGAAGAGACGTGCATCACCGTTGCGAGCAAGATTCACCGCGCGATATCGAGTGCGTTTACGTCCGTCGAAGATCCCGCTGACGTGCAGGTAGATGCCAACGGATCCGCGAAAGTGGCGCTCCTCGTGATCGAGGAATCGCGGCAGGCTTGGCGCACGCTCATGCGCCCGGGCTTTGCGGTCGGCAACGGCGCCCCGGCGGGCTTCCTCGAGACGCTCGATGTGCTCGAAGCCGGGCTTCATACCCGCTTCCCGCGCGCGCTCGAGTTCGTGCGGCCGGGATTCGACACGAGCGACGGCAGTCTCGCGAACGCCTGGGCCTGCGCGCTTGACGCGGGACCGGGACCAACGCGGCATTAGAACGCGGGCGACATGCCGAGCAGGCGCATTTCGTGACGGAGCGTCTCCGCCAGACCATCCGATAGCGGCCTCGCGTGCCAGCCCAGCTCCTTTCGCGCTCTCACGCTCGTTCCCAGGTACGTAACGCCGGCGAGAACACGCAAGCTCTCCGGCGAAGCGGAAGGTGGAAGAGAGACGATCGCATCGACCATAGAGGCCAGTGCAGCCGCTCCTTTGAGAACGACCGGCGGCAGGCGAATTCGAGGCACCGGAATGCCGGTGATCTGCCGTGCGATCTCCAGCGCTTCAACAAGCGTGTGCACCGGGCCGGCAAGAAAGTAACTCCGACCGGGCGCGCCCTGCTCCATGGCAAGGATGTGCCCACGCGCCTCGTCCTCGACATGCGCCCACGAATACGCCGCCCCTGACGGAACCGCGGGCAGTCTGCGCTGCAGATACTGGAGGAGGGTAGTGCGAACGCCGCTGGTGTCACCGGGACCGTAGATCAGACCCGGCTGGACGATAACGAGGGGCAGACCGCGGTCGATCTGCTGTTGCGCGATCTTGTGCGCCTCGTGCTTGCTCCAGTCATAGAGCGAGACGTGAGGCCCCTCGAATCGGTACGTCTCATCGACAACCTGACCGTGGGTGTTCGAGTTCACGGCAAGCGTGCTGGTATAAACGCCTTTCGGCACGCCGGCTTCGCGCATCGCGTCGAGCACATTCCGCGTGCCCTCGATGTTGATGCCGACGGCGGCGGCGCGGTCGCGCACGCCGAGCTTGTACCACCCGGCGACGTGAAACACGCCATCGGCGCCTGCCATCGGCTTGCGCAGGGACGCCTTGTCGGTGACATCCCCGGCATGGAGTTCCACGCCGAGCGCAGCAAGATGGGCGGCCGCGGCCGGCGTGCGCACGAGCGCTCGCACCGTGTGGCCGGCAGTCCTGAGCTGGCGGGTGATAGCGCCGCCGACGAATCCGGTCGCGCCGGTCAGAAAGTACGTCATCTCAGATGGAGCCTATAATCGCCGCCCAGGGGGCGCCAATGGGTCGCATCGGACGGAGCTTCGAACTCGTAGGCCAGTCATACCGGGTGCTGATGCAGGACAAGGAGCTGATGGTGCTGCCCCTTGTGTCGGGCGTACTCATTATCGGTGTCGCAGTGAGTTTCTTTTTCGGCGCCGGACTCGGCGATCGAATCGACGCTTTCGACCGGAGCGCGCCTGACGCGGCGTTCATGATTCCAATGTTCGCGCTGTACGTTCTCACCTACGCCATCGGGATCTTCTTCCAGGCTGCCGTCATTGCCGGCGCCACAGAACGCCTTCGCGGCGGAGATCCGACGGTAGGCTCGGCACTCGCCGCGGCAAGCCGCAAGATTCTGCCCATCCTCATGTGGGCGGTCGTCGCGGCGACCGTCGGCATGCTGCTGCGAGCGATTCAGGATCGCGCCGGTTTCATCGGCAAGATCGTCGTCGGCATCATCGGCGCCGCGTGGTCCCTCGCAACGTTCTTCGTGGTGCCCGTGATCGTGCTCGAAGAGAGCTCGATCGGCGAATCGTTCGGCCGGTCGCTTGGCCTGTTCAAGAAGACCTGGGGCGAGCAGTTTGTCGGCGGCGCCAGCATCGGCATCGCCGCGGTCTGCGCGTGGGTCACGCTCGTCGCGGTCGTGGGCCTGCTGGCCTGGGCCGGAATCGCGTTCGCGGCCTTCGCCGTGGGCGCGGCGGGCGCCGTGTTTCTCGCCGTGCTCTTCCCCACGCTCCAGGGCGTGTTCGTGGCGAGCCTGTATCAGTACGCCACTCAGGGCGGAACTCCACGGGGCTTCGACGCGCAGCTGCTCTCTCAGGCATTCGTCCGGAAACACTGACCCGCACCGCGCCGCCAACCTTTCGGCCGTCCGGCTCGTCCTATATCCGCAACGGATATAGCCATGCCCAGACGCCCCAATGACCCGGTCGACGAGTTCCTGCCGCTGACCCCGGCGGTCTTCGACATCCTGCTGACACTCGCCGATGGCGAGAAACACGGCTACGCCATCGCGCGGGAAGTCGAAGCCCGTTCGGAAGGCCAGGTCAGGTTCGGTCCGGGCACTCTGTATGGAACGTTGACCCGTCTTCTCGGTGCAGGGCTGATCCGCGAATCGGATGGCCCCGGCGAGGAAGGCCCGACGGTCGAACGCCGCCGGTATTACAAGCTGACGCCTCTCGGGCGCGAAGTCGCAGTGGCCGAAGCCCGGCGCCTGGCCGGCCTGGTGGCTACCGCGCGCGCCAAGTCACTCATCAAGCTCAAGGGCGACGCGCAGAGCCGATGACACCGCCCGTGACCCAACACCGCCGGTTGATTTCCCTCGCCGCACGATGGATCGGCGCGGCTTACCCATCGCGCTCGCGGCTGGAGCACGAGGAAACGACGGTGTTCCTGCGCGATGCGCTCGAGGATGCCTGGACACGCCGCCGCTGGCTGGGCCTAGCCGGCATGCTCCGGGTCACCGCCGCGGATCTCTGGCGATGCTGGACGGGCCGCGCGGCGCTGCCGCTCTCGCCGGCGTTCCCATTCGTGTACGGCACCGCACATTCACGGAGAACCACGCTCATGGACCAGTTGATGTCGGACCTGCGTTACTCGGTGCGCCTGCTCACTCGCACGCCGGCCTTCACGGCCGTCGCGGTCGCGACGCTGGCGCTTGGGATCGGATCGGCGACGGCTGTTTACGCCGTAACCGACGCGGTACTCATCAGGCCATTCCCGTACCCCGACATGAACCGGATTGCGCTCCTGACCGAGGTCGCGCCAAACGGTCAGGGAATGTCCGTGTCCTGGCCGAACTACCAGGACTGGGTCGCTCAGAATGAGGTGTTCGACGAGCTTGGCGTGTACCGCGGAGCGACCGTCACGATGACAGGTGGCGACCAGGCCGAGCGACTGAACGGCGCCATTGTGTCCGCTTCCGTGTTCGCGACGATGGGCATCCCGCCCGCGAGGGGCCGCCTCTTCAATACCGTGGATGATTCCGCAGCGACCGCGCGCGTAGCGATCATCAGCGAAAGACTGTGGCGCAGCCATTTCGCGGCTCGTGACTCCGTCGTCGGCGAGCGGGTGATGCTCAACAGCCAGCTCTTCGAAATCGTTGGCGTCATGCCACCCGCGATGCGCTTCCCGTCGCGACTGACCGACGTATGGCTGCCCCTGGGCCTGTCGGTTCCCGGTTTCCCGCCGCGCGGCGCGCATCCGGGGCTGACGGCAGTGGGTCGCATCAAAGCGGGCGTCGATCTCGAAGGCGCACGTTCTGCGATGACGACAATCGCAGCCCGGCTCGCCGAGCTGTATCCGAACAGCAATAAGGGCGGCGGCATCGCGGTGAATTCCTACTACGAGCAGGTCGTGCAGAACATACGGCCGGCGTTGTACATGCTGCTGGCGACGGTGGGCCTGCTCGTGCTCATTGCGTGCACGAATCTGGCGAGCCTGATGCTCGCGCGGAGCGATGCGCGGCAGCGTGAACTCGCCCTGCGTGCGGCGCTCGGCGCCGCCCGCGTGAAACTGCTTCGCCAATTGCTCGTCGAGTCGTCGCTGCTCGCCTCGCTCGGTGGAGCGCTGGGCCTGGGACTCGCGTGGATCGCCGTACGCACGTTCGTGGCGTCGAATCCGTCCACGGTCCCACGGATCGATCTTGTCGGCATCGACTGGCGTGTCGCGTCGTTCGCGCTCGTCTTGTCGGCGCTCACCGTCATCCTCTTCGCCGTCGTACCGGCTCTTCGAGCTTCAACGCCTAATCTTCAGGACGCGCTCAGGGATGGCCGCGGTGGCGCGGGCCGCCGCTCGATCCGGATGCGTCGCGTGCTCGTCGCCACGCAGGTCGCCGTGGCGGTCATCCTTCTCGTCGGCGCCGGCCTCCTCGCCAAGAGCCTCGGCAGTCTGCTGTCGATCGACCTCGGATTCAACCCGGACAAGGTCGTGACGATGCGCCTGACGATTCCCGACGCGGCGTATCCCACGCCGGAGGCGTGGGTGGCATTCCACAGATCGCTGGTCGAGCGGCTCGCGTCGATCCCAGGCGTTCAGAAGGCGGGCATCAACAGTGCCTTGCCCCTTCAGGGCGGCGGATCTGAATCGCCGGTCATGAAGGAAGGCGATCCTCCACCAGCGCCGGACAGGCCGATGACGATGACGCTCTATCAGGCGTCGGGCGGCGAGTACTTCGACGCGATGGGGATCGAGTTGCTCAAGGGGCGCCTGTTCAAACAGGGCGACACAGGAAACGCAGCGCCGGTGGCCGTCGTCGATGACACGCTGGCCCAGAAGCTCTTCGGCACCGTAGATATCGTCGGCCGGCGCATCGCGTTCGAGTTCGACGGCCACGATGCCGCCACGTTCAAGCCGCGTTGGCGCGAAGTCGTCGGCGTCGTCCGGCACGTGAAGCACTACGGCCTTGTCGGGGAGCCGCCGTACGTGCAGATCTATGCGCCCTTCGAGCAGATTCCGCTCTGGATGGAAGCCCGCCGGCCGGCGATGGCGATCGTGGTACGCACGGCAGGCGATCCCACGACTATCGTCGCAGACCTGCGCCGCACGGTAGCGGCCATCGATCCAAGGATTCCGGTCTACAGCGTTCAGGCGATGGACACCTACGTTGGACAGACCACCGAGCAACCGCGATTGTCCGCGGCTCTGGTGACGATGTTCGCGGCGGTGGCGTTGATGCTTTCGGCAGTCGGACTGTACGGCGTGCTGTCCTACCTCGTGTCCCTGCGAACGCGCGAGATCGGCGTACGGCTGGCGCTTGGCGCCAAGCGATCGCAGATCGTGCGCCAGGTGATCGGCCAGGGCCTCGGTATCGCGGTCGCGGGTCTCGTCGCGGGCGTCGGCGCGGCACTCGCGGCCACGCAGCTGCTGAAAGCCATGCTCTTCAACGTGTCGCCGACGGACGTCTCAACGTTTGCGACCGTCATCGGCGTGCTCGCAGTCGTGGCCGTCATCGCGAGCGCCGTGCCGGCCCGCAGGGCATCGGGCGTCGATCCGCTGAGCGCGCTCAAGGCGGACTGACGTCAGTGCCGTTACCTGCCGGCCGCGGGCTGGAAGACTCGAAGCTCGGCCACCGTCCACCAGGCGCTGCGGTGCCGGGCCGCCTGGTGCAGTTTGACGAAGCGCGCCGATGCCGGCGCGAACGAAATATTGATCGATCCGAGGGCCGCACCACGCATCAGGCCGCCGACGGCGAGTCCGGCCGTCGGGCCGGTCCATGCGCGCGTCCAAACGGCCCCATCGCCTGACATGTCGACCTCGAGGGACCGCGGGAATTCGAAGCCCGATCGGCCGATCAACAGATCCACGGCCTGGACCTGATGAAGCGTCCCGAGGTCGATGATCAACTCCTCACCTCCGGTCTGCGGCGCGAGGGTCGACCACCACGTGTCTGGACGGCCGTCGGTCAGCGTCGAAACGATCTCGGGATGGATCGCCGCGTGCACCGCGACAATGGGAATTGACTGACCTTCAGGCAGGGATGGGCCTGGCGGATTCAGATTGAATAGCGTGAATGTTGCGTCCGCGGACTCACGAACGAACGTCGCGTGCGTCAGCACGAAGGTACGCCATGCGCGCTCACGGTCGTTTCGATTGACCACCGCCACCTGCGAGACACCTGCCCGCGCGAGCGTCTCGAGAATCATTGGGTCGGAATCATTGAGAGCTTCCCGAAGCGGTAGGTACCAGGGTGGAATGTGGCCGCTGTAGCCGTTGACCAGCGGCCGGCCGTGGCTCATTGCGCGGTACATCGAGGCGGCCTCATTCAACTCGTTGAGGATCGGCAGCACCAGCAACGCGCCGGCACCGTCCGTGGCGCTCAGATCCCAGGCCTTTGGGGGTTCCCAGAACGAGACGGCGCGCGGCCAGCCTTCGGCCGCGACAGCGACCGATGCCACGAGCAGCGCGACGGCCGTCGTGGGCGCGCGCCACGACGCCGTCAGCCGTGCGAAGCCAATCGCCGCGCCGGTTGTCGCGCACAGCGTCATCAGCATCCCGAATCGTGCCGGCGCCCGCAGGGATCCGAATCCCGGCAGTCCGGCGAGCCATGAAAACGGACCGGGAATGCCCAGCCGTTCACCAAAGGCCGATGGCGCGGGCCCGAGTGCGAGCAGGAACATGACGACTGCCGCAATCAGATAGAAGAGCGCTATCGATCGTGAGGTCAGCGCCGGCCGAACGGACTGGGTGGAATTCCTCGCCAACAAGCCCACGCCAACCAGCAGAAGGACCGTGAAGCCTGTAAAGAGAGCGCCCTCGGCGGTGCCGTACTCGGGCAGCCGTCCTCCCCACAGGAGCAGTCCAGACGACGCACTGATCCATCCCGCGACGTCCGCGCTGTAAAGACGCATCTGATCGAGGTTTCTCTCGAGGCCGTAGTGCGCGTGCACCGATCGGTAGGTCAGGAGAACCGGCGACATCGCAATGACCACTGTCACCGTCGCCAGCGCGACGGCGCCCGTGCGGGCGAGCCCGAGGCGCCTGGTGAACCAGGTCAACCAGACCGCGACCAGCACGAGCATGAACATCAGGTAGTAGCCGTTGGTCAGTGCCTGCAGGATGAATGCTGACGCAAACAGGACGAGCCATCGTTTCCGCCCTGTCGCGGCAAATTGATGGAGCCCCAGCAGGACCAGCGGCATCCAGAACGCGGCGAGCACCTGCAGGTGCGACAGCTGCGCGATGCGGTAGGGTGCGAAGCCGAAGGCCAGTCCGGCGACGAAGGCCGCATCGCGGCGGCCTGTCAGGGCGAGCGCCAGAAGGAATGACGATGTTGCAGACAGCGCGAATGTCAGGATGAACGCCACGTTGTAGGCAACGAGCGGGTTTCCGGACAGGTGCGTGATCGGCGTCGTCAGCGGAGCCAGTCCGAGCAGGTGCTCCGAGAAGGCGAGGGTGTGATCAGCCGGAAAGAAAATGCCGGCGTTCCACCACGCCTCTGTCAACGGCCAGTGGAATGCGTTCCACCAGAGGATCCAGGTGTTGAGGACGGGGTCGCCGAGATCGTTCGGGACGGCGGAACCGAGTGCAGTGACGAGCGGCCAAGTCAGGGCGATGGTCAGGAGCAGATAGGCCGCGGAAGCCAGGAGGGTCGCGCGGGTCGTGGACAGCGTCCGGCCTGCCGGCACGGGCGAAGAATGTCACATGAAAAGAAAAAAGCCGCATCAGCTGTTGTGCTGATGCGGCTTTGAGAATAATCCCGGCAGTGACCTACTCTCCCACACAGTTACCCGTGCAGTACCATCGGCGGTAGCAGGCTTAACTTCCGTGTTCGGGATGGGAACGGGTGTGACCCTGCTCCTATCGCCACCGGGAAACCGAGGACTGGTTGCCGGCGATTGCTATTTGCGAGCCCGGGTCCCGAACAGCCCTGACAACACAAACCACCAACAACGAATCGCAAATTCAAAGTGTGGCGGCGGAACATACGCCCGCCGGCACTTGCCCGCCGTCGCGTCGCCTTATCGGCGCCGCTTCAGCGGGGCAAAACGAATCTCAACTGAACATCCTGCAAACGGCAGCTTTTCCGCTATCACCACACGCAATGCTTTGTTGCGTGGGCAAAAAGAATCAATGATCAAGCCGCACGGCTGATTAGTATCGGTAAGCTTCACATCTCGCGATGCGTCCACATCCGACCTATCGACCTGGTCATCTACCAGGAGCCTTTAGGGGACTTACGTCCCGGGACATCTCATCTCGTGGAGGGTTTCACACTTAGATGCTTTCAGCGTTTCTCCCTTCCGCACGTAGCTACCGAGCACTGCCACTGGCGTGACAACTCGTACACTAGAGGTGCGTCCAACCCGGTCCTCTCGTACTAAGGTCAGCCCCACTCAAATGTCCTGCGCCCATGGCAGATAGAGACCGAACTGTCTCGCGACGTTCTAAACCCAGCTCACGTACCGCTTTAACCGGCGAACAGCCGGACCCTTGGAACCTGCTACAGCTCCAGGATGCGATGAGCCGACATCGAGGTGCCAAACCTGAGCGTCGATGTGAACTCTTGGCTCAGATCAGCCTGTTATCCCCGGCGTACCT
Source organism: Vicinamibacterales bacterium (assembly GCA_035606665.1). GTDB lineage: Bacteria > Acidobacteriota > Vicinamibacteria > Vicinamibacterales > SCN-69-37 > DASUGC01. Next base: position 150,068 of record DATNEY010000013.1, read on the forward strand.
TTTATCCGTTGAGCGATGGCCCTTCCA
>DATNEY010000019.1:0-132418 GCA_035606665.1 Vicinamibacterales bacterium
ACTCCAACACCGTCGCCCACACATAAGGGTAAACCGACGCCGACGCCAACGCCGACGCCGACGCCAACGCCGACGCCGACACCAACGCCGACACCGACACCGACACCGACGCCGACGCCGACGCCGACACCAACACCGACACCAACGCCGACACCGACACCAACGCCGACGCCGACACCGACACCGACACCAACGCCGACACCAACGCCGACACCGACGCCGACACCAACGCCAACGATACCGGTGGTGACGTCGCCAACCGCCGGTCAGTCGTTCAACGGTGTTATGACGGTTACTGGAACGGTGCCGAGCACAACGACGAGCTGGGTGCCCGAGATTCGGACAACATCAGGGATCTGCGCGCGTTGCAACTTCCTCCCGAGGACCGTTTCAGCCGGTACCACGTCGGTGTCGACGGCCTTCGTGCTGCGGCCGACCGATCCTGCAACACCGGCGGGCGCCTATGACCTGTATATCGTGGCCAATGGCGTGCCGTCCGCGCCGGTGCGCATCCTCGTTGGTCCGAGCCCGGCGCCTGAAGTGGAGCTACGGCTCGAGGATCTTCCCGGCGACTCCGCCCTGTTTGTCGGTGAGCGCGCCGACGCCGCGGTCACCCGGCGCCACGATGCCATCGAGGCTGAGCCGTCGGAAGTCGGGCGGCGGATCCGGGCTCAGAGGTTCGCGGCCAGCGCCTTTTCGGCCTCCGCCAGGTCCTCGCCTTTCCGCTTCGCGTAGTCCTCGAGCTGGTCGCGACCGATGCGGCCGACGTTGAAGTACTTCGCCTGCGGGTGACTCAGGTAGAGGCCGCTCACCGACGCGGCCGGAAGCATCGCGCAGGTTTCGGTCAGCGTGATGCCGGCAGCCGGCGCGTCCAACAGCGCGAACAATTTGCGCTTCTCCGAATGATCCGGGCACGCTGGATACCCGAACGCCGGACGGATGCCGCGGTACTTCTCCGAGATCAGCTCTTCGGCCGTCAGCGACTCGCCCTTCGCGTAACCCCAATCCTCGCGTGCCTGTGCGTGCAGGTATTCAGCGAACGCCTCGGCAAGCCGATCGGCGATCGCCTTGACGATGATCGCGCTGTAGTCGTCGCCGCGTGACTCGTACTCCCTGGCGAACTCGTCGGCGCCGATGCCGGCGGTGACGGCGAACGCGCCGATGTAGTCCGGCGCCATCGACGCCTTCGGCGCGACGAAGTCGGCAAGCGAGCGATTCGGCCGGCCGTCGGCGATCGGTTCCTGCTGCCGCAGCATGTTGAACGTCGCCAGCGCCTGGCGTCGCGCATCATCCTTATAGACGACCACGTCGTCGTCCACGCTGTTGGCGGGCCAGAATCCGTAGACACCGCGTGGCGTCAGCCGCTTCTCACGAATGATGCGATCGAGAATCTCGCGCGCGTGCCCGTAGAGCTCACGTGCCGCATGGCCGATCGCCGGATCGTCGAGGATCGCCGGGAAACGGCCCTTGAGTTCCCAGGCCGAGAAGAAGAACGTCCAGTCGATGAACGGCACGAGCTCCGCGATGGCGGGCTCGACGACGCGCCGGCCGACGAACCAGGGCGTGGGGATTTCGAGGCTGTCCCAGTCGGTCTCGAGGTGATTCGCGCGCGCGGCATCGATCGTGAGAAGGGCCCTCTCGCGTCTCGCGCCGTACTTCGCGCGCAGCTCCGACTGCTCGGCGCGCGTCGTTTCGAGGAACGCCGGACGCATCCGATCGCTCAGCAGGCTCGAGACGACGTCGACAACCCTTGAAGCGTCGAGGACATGCACGGTCGGCCCCGAGTATTCGGGCGCGATCTTGACCGCCGTGTGCTGGCGGCTCGTCGTCGCGCCCCCGATGAGCAGCGGTGTCTGGATCTTGCGGCGCTCCATCTCCTTCGCCACGAGCACCATCTCATCCAGCGACGGCGTGATGAGGCCGGAGAGCCCGATGATGTCGGCCTTGCGGTCGGCGGCTTCGCTCAACACTCTGTCCAGCGGCACCATGACGCCGAGATCGACGACCTCATAGTTGTTGCAGCCGAGGACGACGCCGACGATGTTCTTGCCGATGTCGTGGACGTCGCCTTTGACGGTGGCAAGCAGGACCTTGCCGTTGGTCTCGCGGTCGTTGGCGGCGGGCTGACGCCCGTCGGCTACGGCGGCGGAACGCGCGGCTTCCTTCTCGGCCTCCATGAACGGCTCGAGGTACGCGACCGCGCGCTTCATCGCGCGCGCGCTCTTGACGACCTGCGGCAGGAACATCTTTCCGGCGCCGAACAGGTCGCCGACGATCTTCATGCCATCCATGAGCGGGCCTTCGATGACGTCGAGCGGCCGCGGAAGTCTCTGACGCGCCTCTTCCGTATCTACCTCGATGAAATCGACGACGCCGTGGACGAGCGCGTGCGCGAGGCGCTGCTCGACCGGTTTTTCCCGCCAGGTCAGGTCGACCTCGCGCTTCGTGCCGGCGCCCTTGATCTGCCCCGCGAATGTCACGAGCCGCTCGGTCGAGTCCGGCCGGCGGTTGAACAGGACGTCCTCGACGTGCTCGAGCAGATCTTTCGGGATGTCCTCGTACACGGCGAGCTGGCCGGCGTTCACGATGCCCATGTCCAGGCCGGCCTTGATGGCGTGGTAGAGGAACGCGGCGTGCATCGCTTCGCGTACGATGTCATTCCCGCGGAAGGCAAAGGACAGATTACTGATGCCGCCGCTGATCTTGACGCCCGGGCACGTCGCTTTGATCTGCCGCGTCGCCTCGATGTAGCTAATCGCGTAGTTGTTGTGCTCCTCGAGCCCCGTCGCGATGGCGAGCACGTTCGGGTCGATGATGATGTCCGACGGATCGAAACCGGCCTGCTCGGTCAACAGTCGGTACGCGCGGTGAGCGATGGCAACCCGCCGTTCGGTCGTGTCCGCCTGTCCCTGTTCATCGAACGCCATCACGACAACCGCGGCGCCGTAGCGGCGGACGAGCTTCGCCTTGTGCAGGAAGTCAGCCTCGCCTTCCTTGAGCGAGATGGAATTGACGACCGACTTGCCCTGCACGCACTTGAGCCCGGCCTCGATGACCGACCACTTCGAGCTGTCGATCATCACGGGCACGCGCGCGATCTCTGGCTCTGTCGCGATGTAGTTGAGGAAGGTGGTCATGGCCTGCTCGGAATCGAGCATGCCTTCGTCCATGTTGACGTCGATGATGTTCGCCCCGCCGCGCACCTGATCGAGCGCCACGGACGCGGCCTCGGTCCAGTTGCCGTCCTTCACGAGCCTGGCGAACTTCCGCGAGCCGGTGACGTTCGTCCGCTCGCCGATCATCTGAAAGTTGGCGTCGGGCCGGATTGTCAAAGGCTCGAGGCCAGACAACCTCGTAAAACCTTCACCTGCAGGTTGTAGGTTGTTGGTTGCAGGTTGTGCGGCGCGCGGACGCGGTGTAATGCCCTGCATAGCCCGTACCGTCGCGGCGATGTGCTGTGGCGTCGTGCCGCAGCAGCCGCCGATGACGTTGGCCAGCCCGCTTTCCGCGAATTCCAGCAGCAGCGCCGCGGTTTCGGCGGGGAGCTCGTCGTACTCGCCGAAGGCATTCGGCAGACCGGCGTTGGGATACACACTGACCCAGCACTCGGCAAGCCGCGCAAGCTCCGCGAGATGCGGGCGCATTTCGCGCGCGCCGAGCGCGCAGTTGAGACCGATGCACCACGGCCGGGCATGTTCGACGGACAGAAAGAACGCTTCGAGCGTCTGGCCTGACAGCGTGCGCCCGCTGCGGTCGGTGATCGTCACCGAGATGATGAGCGGCAGCTGAACGCCCTGTTCCTCGGAGACTTCATCCACGGCGACGAGCGCGGCCTTCGAGTTCAGGGTGTCGAAGATCGTCTCGACCATCAGCATGTCCACGCCGCCGTCGATCAGGCCGCGGACCTGGTCCGCGTAGGCATTCTTGAGCTGGTCGAACGTGATCGCGCGTTCGGCCGGATTGTTGATGTTCGGTGAGATGGACAGGGTGCGATTTGCGGGTCCGATGGATCCCGCCACGAACCGGGGCTGGTCCGGTGTCTTCGCCGTGAATTCGTCGGCGGCCTCGCGCGCGAGCTTCGCGCCGGCGGCGTTGATCTCGTAGCAGTACGGCTCGAGCGCGTAATCGGCCTGCGAGACCGCCTGCCCGTTGAACGTGTTCGTCTCGATGATGTCCGCGCCGGCTTCGAGATACTCGCGGTGGATACTGCCGATCACGTCGGGCCGCGTCAGCACGAGCACGTCGCTGTTGCCCTTGAGATCGTGCGGGTGCTTCGCGAAGCGCTCGCCGCGGAAGTCCGCCTCCCGCAGCTTGTGGCGCTGGATCATCGTGCCCATCGCGCCGTCGAGGATCAAAACTCTCTGCGACAGGAGGCGATCGAGCTCGTTTCTCAGGTTCCCTGGGTTGCGTGGGTTCATTGGGTTCACTTGGTTCCTGAAGCGACCAGCACCGTGAACGGATCGCCCGTGCGACGGGCGCCGATCCGGACCAGAGGTTTCGTGAAGCCGGTCTCACGCAGGAGGCCGTGCAGGCGCTCCTCGCTGAAACCGAGCCATTTGTCGCCGAGCCTGGCCTTCACCCAGGCCTCCTGGTGCTCCCGAAGATCGAGCACGAGCAGCCGGCCGCCCGGCTTCAGGATCCGGTGCGCCTCGGACAGCGCGCGCTCGGGACTATCGGCGTGATGCAGCGCCTGCGAGAGGATCGCTATCTCGACCGCGCTGTCTGCAATCGGCACGCGCTCGATGTCGCCGCGCTTCCAGGTGATGTTCCTGAGCTTGCGGCGGCGCGCGAGCTCGCGGCCGCGCGCGAGGACGTCCTTGGCGCGATCGACGGCGGTGACGTGACGCGCCCAGCGCGCGGCCTCGAGCGTCAAATAGCCTTCGCCGCACCCGAGATCCGCGACGTCCACTTCGGGCAGGAGCATTCCGAGGGCGCGCGACCAGGCGGGCCACGATCGGCCCGGCACGAGCTGCCGCCGCTCTTCGCCCGTCAGTGCATGCGCCGAGAAGTTCTCCTTCCGGAGTCTCCGCACTTCCTCCAGCCGCGCATCGTCAGCCCGCGTCTCCTGTGTCGAACGCCTGAACTCCTCCCGCAGCCATGCCGCAAGCGGCGCGCTGGGGCCATCGGATCCACTAAAGGTGTCGGACGGCCGGTACCAACTGAACCCACCGGCGCGCTCTTCGGTCACGAGACCGGCGTCCCTCAAGAGTCCGAGATGGCGGGACACCCCGGATTGCGCCACGCCGAGGACGGCCGTCAGCTCCGAGACATTCAGGGATTCGGCCGAAAGCGCCCGCAGGAGCCGCAGGCGCGTCGGGTCGCCCAGAAGGCGGAGCAGCGAGGCCGTATCCACATACATAAATCTACATATATAGATTCGTACTAGCAAGCTACAATCCTGGGCTTTGCCGGAGTAAGCCGCGCTACACAAAAAAGATCGGATCTGCCCAGAAAACCTTACGGGGTCATGGCTCTGGTTCGTCTAACTAGGTAGGAGGCCAGAAACAGCAAGGGCCGGACGTTTTCACGCCCAGCCCTTTAATCCGTGACCGGAGTAGAACCCGGTTGTGGATGGTTGGAAGCCGACACTAGAGTATCGGACCATCCGCGCCCGGTCAAGAGTGTCTAGACGTAAATGTCTAGACTCTGTGTCGCTGACGGGAGTCGAACCCGCACGGACCGAAGTCCAGAGGGCTTCCAACCATCCGCGTCTGCCAGTTCCGCCACAGCGACAAGAGAGACTCTACGCCTGTAACGAAACGGCGTCAAGCCCATTCTGATGTGCGGCAGTGTGTATATCTAGCCACACGCACATCTACCACTGGACGTGATACACTGCCGCGCATGGACCTGACCATCCTACTCGATTCCATTCGCCAGAAGCGGGAGCGCCTTGAGGCCATCCAGCGTGAAATGGCCGAGATTCAGGCTGAACTCAAGCAAATCGAGTCGGCCACCCGTGGTACCACTCAAAGGGTCCTAGTGCGCGGGTCAGCTAATCGTAACTCGAATGTAAGGCGAAACCGTCCAATTCAAGCTGGCTCAAGCGTTGACCGGGCGATCAAGGTGCTCAAGTCGATTGGCAAACCTGCCACTGCTGACGAAATTGTAAGCCGCATCAACCGCGACGGTGGTCCCATTGTCCACAAGACGACGCTGGTGTCGAACCTGTCGCGATACGTGAAGGGCGGAGACACCTTTACCCGGCCGGCACCGAACACCTACGGGCTAGCTGAGCACCAGCGGCAGGTCGCGGCAGTGCAGGCGGCGATTCCGGTAGCTCCACTTGAGCAGGCGGCAAGGGTCGCTACGTCCCCTAAATCGACGTTGGACTTCTTGATCGAGGCCAGCAAGGCGTTTGAACGGAAGTAGAAACAGAACCGCCCCGGACCGGCTGGGGAGCAAGTCGGGGCGGAAGAATGACCTCGGAGCGACTATGAAAACATCGTCCGGATCGCCTCAATACTAGCACGGTCCTGACACCACGGGCCGTCGCCCGGATTCCTCAATCGTCACACCAGCGACAAGCTACGTGTGTCCTTCCGTGACTGGCAGGAGATACAAGGGGCCTAGAAGCTGGCTCTGTGACGGGGATAGGGGGAACGTCCGGGTTAAGGCCCCGGACTCCCCCCGTAGCCCGTGCCGTCCGGCCAAGGCCAAGACGACGCATCCCCCGGTTAAGAGGGACGCCCCTGCGGGGCATCAATCTTCAATCGGCCCGGATCGCGGAGTCAAGTCGCCTCCCAAAGCGACGGTTAACTGCGTTCCTCTGAAAGCAGGTGCCGAATGGCAGTCTGCAACCAGGGACCGTGCTGCTGTGGTCGCCCGATTACGTTTCGGTGGATCAACGGACGCATCGTCCCAATCCATACGTAGGTAGTTGATCGCTCCCGGTGTCGGCCAGTCTCGGCACCGGGGTCTACTTCCCAGCGTGAGCTCTAGCAGTCTGTAAAGCCAATCGTCTGAGCCACGCGGACACGCCTAACTCATCTCGCCGGGCAGCGGCCTCAATCGTGGCCTTCTCGTCCGGCGAGACTCTGAATCTGAGGGTGTCCTCTTTATTCACCTTAGCAGATGACTTTCGGCGGGCGTTCGGCACCAGCCACAACGTAGCACTTTGTAGCTACAGTGTCAACGCTTGACTCTGTGGCCACGTTGTAGCTACAATGTAGCCATGTTGAACGAAGCCGTATCGACACGCCGCCAGCGAGGACTTGAGATTGCCGCAACCACGGCCATTACCCGGACCAAGAAGGGCGTCTACATGGTGCCATCGCAGTCCGTTCCTTCGCTCAGCTACAAGGTCGCCAAGACTGAGAACGGCTTTGAGTGTGGCTGTCCTGATTGGGAACTGCGCCGGGAACCGTGCAAGCACGTCTTTGCGACCGAATACTACCTGCGCCGAGAAACGAAGCCTGACGGCACGGTGGTGGAGACACGCGCGGTCCGCATGACGTATTCGCAGAACTGGAGCGCCTACAACCGAGCGCAGACCACCGAGAAGGCGCAGTTCTGTTCCTTGCTCCGCGATCTGGTTGCCGATGTGCCGTCGCCTGAACAGAAGCGTGGCCGTCCGGCGCTGCCACTGTCCGACATGATTTTCGCGGCGTGCTTCAAGGTCTACTCAACCGTCAGTGGCCGTCGTTTCATCACGGATTTGGAAGCTGCGACTAAGCTCGGCTTGATTGAGCGCACACCGCACTACAACTCGATCTTCAACGTGCTGGACCGCAAGTCGCTGACGCCGATTCTTCAAGATCTGATTCTTCGCTCGGCACTGCCGCTCAAGGCGCTTGAGACGGACTTCGCCGTCGATTCGACTGGCTTCGGCACGCAGATGTTCTACCGGCACTTCTCCGCGAAATACGGGAAGGACAAGGACCGTCGGAGCCACGTCAAGCTCCACGCGATGATCGGCACAAAGACGAACGTCATCACTTACGCAGCGGTCAACGACGAAGGCGATGCGCCGGTCCTGCCGCGACTGGTGACGCCCACCGCTGACCACTTCGATGTGCAGCGCGTCAGCGCCGACAAGGCGTATGGGTCTCGCCACAACTTCGCCGTCATCGAATCTGTCGGCGCGACCCCGTTCGTCCCGTTCCGTGAGAACGCGGTCCTCCGCAACGACTCGCCGACGTGGAACCGTCTGTTCCACTTCTTCAGCTTCCGGCGCGATGAGTTCCTGTCGCACTATCACCGCCGGTCCAACATCGAATCGACGTTCTCGTCCATGAAGCGCAAGTTTGGCGACACGATTCGGAGCAAGTCGCCCGTCGCGCAGCGCAACGAAGCCCTACTCAAAGTGCTCTGCCACAACCTCGTCTGCGTTCTTCACGAAGTGCAGGAATCGGGCGCGACGGCAGAGTTCCCGGCGCTGAAAGCGTGCTGCCCAAAAAATACGGAGGCTGCCCAAGAACCCCTCAGTTTCGAGTAATTACTGGGCAAAGCTACAATCCTGGGCTCATGACGACGAGGATGGTTCTGGCGCACGGGGCGGGCGCAGGCCAGGCCCACCCCTGGATGACCAGGGTCGTGAAGGCCCTGGGCGCGCACGGCATCACGGCCACCACCTTCAACTTCCCCTACATGGACGCCGGGAAGAGTGTCCCGGACAAGCCGGCCGTGCTCGAGGCCCATTTCGAGCGGGTCTGGAAAGATGCCGGAGGTAAACCTGGAAGTGTCATGATTGCGGCCGGCAAATCGATGGGAGGCCGGATTGCTTCGCAGGTCGCCGCCCGCGGCGGATTCACGCCGCCGCCGGACGCCCTCATCTACTTCGGCTATCCGCTGCATCCGCCGAACCAGCCCGGCAAGCGCCGCGATGCGCACCTCGGACAAATCACCATGCCCATGCTCTTCCTGCACGGCACCCGCGATCCGTTCGGCACGCCCGAAGAGATGCAGGCACTCGTCGCAACGCTGCCTGTCGCCACGCTCCATCTCGTCGATGGCGGCGATCATTCGCTGGTCGTGAAGCGAAAAGATGCGGCGGACTCCGTGGAGCGCGCCGTGGATGTCGCGGCAAACTGGCTCAAGACCGCCGGAGTCATCCCGGCATGAGGAGACGCTGGGGCGGCTTCTGGCTCGTGCTCGGACTCCTCTCGGCCGTGACTGGTTACTTCGGTTTCATCGCGACGCCTGCCGGCCCGCGCGACGTCCGCAAGTTCGATCCCGATCGCACCGCCGCCCTCGAGCTCGACATGTGGAAGGCCTACTACGAGAAGCGCAACGTGGCGCTCTTCTTCGATCTGGTCACGCTCAACCGCGAAATGTACAAGTGCCCGCGATCGACGGCCACGCGTATCGCCTTCCATTTCGCGCGCGCTGCGGCGACATTCGGCAATCTCCACAAAGATTACGAGCAGGTGCTGCCCGATCTCGAGGATGGCTACCGGATCGCGCGTGACTGGAGCCAGCAGCCGTACGAGCCCGCGATCATCGCCAAGGCCGAGCTGGCCTGGTGGGTGGCGCGCAGAATACCCGGCAAGAACAGCCCGGAACAGGTTGGCGATCTCATCGCGGAACTCAACTCGCAGTTCTATGGCGTGCCCAAGGCCAAAGTGCTCGAGGCCTCGATTCTGCGCGCGCGCGCAGGCAAGCTTCGCGACGAGGGCGGCCCGAACGCCAACTGGACCGAAGTCGCGCGCCTCCTGATCGAGTCGTATCGAACCCTGCACGCGGGGGTGAATTGAAAAACGGCTCTCCTCTGGCTCGCCGCGTAATCCTGGAGTGGGCCGAGCAGGGCGCGGTCCCGCCGGAGCACATCGATCGGGCTCTGGCCCTCACGGGCGTCACACCCGGCGCATCTGAATGGCGGCGTTTCATTTCCGCGCTGTTGTTCTGGCTCGGCGCGCTGCTCTTCGCCGCGGGCGTCATCTTCTTCTTTGCCTACAACTGGGACGCATTGGGCCGTTTCGCGAAGTTCGGACTGGTCGAAGCTCTGCTGGCCGCGTCCATCGTCGCGGCGGCCGTCGCCGGACCGGACAAGACGGCCGGCAAGGCAGCGCTGCTGCTTGCGAGCATGCTGACAGGCGCACTGCTCGCGCTCATCGGCCAGACGTACCAGACCGGTGCGGACACCTTCGAGCTGTTTGCCTGGTGGGCCGTCCTGATCCTGCCGTGGGCCATTGCCGCGAGAACGCCGGCGGTATGGCTCCTGATTGTCCTGCTCGTGAATCTCGCGGTGGCGTTCTACTTCACGGCGTTCAGACGTTTCTTGTTCTTCGGCGGCAACGATGAGTCGCTCGTCTGGGCACTGGCTGTGCTGAACGCGGTGATCCTGATCGCATGGGAGTTTGGAACCTGGTTCGGTCCCCAGTGGATGCAGGAGCGCTGGCCGCGGCGAATCATCTCCGTGGCGAGCGGTACGACCGTCACGGTGCTGGCGGTCTGGGGCCTGTTCGAATCGCGGGAAGTCGGCCAGTTGAGCATTCCGGCGTACGCCGCGTGGCTCGTCGCAGCGTACGCCTTCTATCGCCACTTTTCGCGCGATCTCTTCGTGCTCGCCGGCGGCGTCCTGAGCGTGATCGTGTTCGTGACGGCGCTCCTCGGCAAGACCCTGCTCGATCACGCGGAGGCTGGCGGTTTTCTCATCATCGGCGTCGCCGTCATCGGGATGTCCGCTGCGGGTGCCATGTGGCTACGCAGCGTGGCAGCTGAAGATGCTGAAGGCGGGGCCGAATGAACACGGGGACTCGCGCCGACCTCTGGCAGCGGCTCGCGGACGAGGGCCTCGTTCAGGGCGAAGTCCCGGCAGCGGCTGAGCCTGCCGCACCCTGGTACGTGCGCGCGATGCTGGGCGTCGCCGGCTGGATTGGCGCCTTGTTCCTGCTGGGGTTTGTCGGTGCCGGCCTCGCGTTTGTTTTTCGAGACGAGGGTGCGGCGCTGGTGGTTGGCGCGTTATGTTGCGGCGCCGCTGCGCTCATCTTCAACAAGATGGGCCGGAACGTGCTCGCCGCGCAGTTCGGGCTCGCCGTGAGCTTCGCGGGCCAGGCCATGTTCATCTACGGCCTGCACGAGGCCGGCGGATTCGACGACAACTCCGGCGCGTTCTTTCTCTGCGTCGCCGTTTTCGAAGGCGCGCTCGCGTTCTTCCTTGGGAACTTCGTGCACCGTGTCTGGTCGGCATTCGCCGCAGCCACAGCCTTCGGCTATGCGCTTCCCCAGATGGGCATCTACGGCGTCAGCAGCGCGGCGACGGGCGCGGCCGTAGCCGCAATCTGGCTCGATCGCTCGAAGTGGGCCGTGGGCGGATCGTTCTGGCGCGCCATCGGGTGGGGTCTCGTCCTGGCATTCGTCAGACCTGACGCGATCTTCTACGGGCTCCTGCGCATGGGCTCCACGCACGCGCCGATCGTGCCGATCTCGTGGATTCCGTGGGTCGCGACGATCCTCACGGCCGGCGTTCTTCTCTACGTGGTGTATCGCCTGCTCGAACAACACGGCGAGGCGCCGGGCGGACAGGTGGGCATGACTTCATTTGCCGCCGCGGCCGCGATTTGTGCCGTCACATACAAAGCGGCGGGAATTCCCGAGGCGCTGGTCGTCGTGCTTCTGGGATTTGCCGCCGGCAGCCGCGCGCTGTTCGGCCTCGGCATCCTGGCGCTGCTTTGGTACATCTCTTACTTCTACTACTCGCTCGAGGCCACGTTGCTGGTGAAGTCGTTCGCGCTGGCCGGCGCCGGCCTGGTGATGATTGTCCTTCGAGCCGCCATGCCTGCCGTGCTCGGCGCCGCTACGGATGCGAGAAGGACCGATGCATAAGCTCCTGATTGCCGCCGGTGGCATCCTCGTGCTTGCCGTCGCCAACATCGGCATCTGGCAGAAGCAGCAAATCGTCGAGTCGGGACGAGTTGTGATGCTCGAGCTCGCGCCGGTGGATCCTCGATCGCTGATGCAGGGCGATTACATGGCGCTCCGGTTCAAGGTAGCCAACGATGCGTTTCGAAGCCTGAACCAGGACTCCGTCCAGGACGGCCGGCTGATTCTCTCGCTCGACGACCGCAACGTGGGCTCGTTCTCGCGGTTCGACGACGGCGGCGCGGTAGCCGCGGGTGAAGTGACGATCCGCTACCGGGTGCGAGGCGGCACGCCCAGGTTCGCGACCAACGCGTACTTTTTCCAGGAAGGCACGGCCGATCTCTACACAACGGCGCGCTTCGGAGAATTCCGCGTGTCCCCAGCCGGCGACGCCATTCTCACACGCCTTCGCAACGACAAACTTGTCGCACTGGGACCAGGGGATCGATAGCAAACAGTTCGTGCGATGATGGCGGAGTGAACCGCATCGCACTATCGATCGTCGGCGGTCTCATGGGATTCGCGGCCGGCCTGGCTGTCGTACGTCCAGTCACCGCGTTCTTCAGCGGCACGACCGTCACCTGGAACGCGTCGAACTGCATTGCCGGCATCTACACGATCACTTCCTTTGTTCGCGGCGACGACGGTGTTGTCAGGCAGACTGTGACGACGAAGGACGTGTCGCTGCCGAAGGCGACGATCACCCAGCAGTTTCCGAATCTGCCGGCGCGAGCCTGGCAGGCGTCGGCGATCACGACCGGCGGGGGCCGGACGTACCGGTCATCGACGCAGCAGATTCAAGGACAGGGGTCCGACGGAGCCAGTTTCGGACGAAGCCGGCCCCCGGAGACACCGCCGACCGGCGTCGCTCGTCCACGGACCTCGCCGCCCTCCACGCCGCCGCCGACCGACCCGAGATCCGTCGCGCCGGTTGCAGCGGCACCGTCGCTGCCAGGCAGCGCGGCGCTGCCGCCAGTCCGAACCGAGGCCGCAGCCGCGCGTCGTGTACCGCGTCAGGCTGAGGACGCGAAGGACAACCTGACGCCCGAGCAAGTATTGCGACGCATTCTCAGTCAACTTGGCATCACGGCCGATCGGGATGCCGGCGCCGTCCTTTGGCGGCAACTGATTGCCGAGGACGTCGATGGAGACGGCGTCACGGACGTTGTGTCCATCGAGTGGAACGACGGCGGCGTGTCCGTAGTCCGTCTCAATCTCAGTCTCAGCCCCAGCGGTCCGTCCGGACTGCGGTAATCTGACGGTTGCGGTTTCCCGCAGGGAGGTTCACGATGCGATCACTTCAGGTTCTGGCCGGCGCGATCGTGCTGGCTGCGTTGTCCATCTCGAGCGCACCGGTGTCGGCGCAGGCGCCCGATCCGACGATAGCGTCCGTCAAGGCCATCTACGAGTCAGTGAAGGGCTACATCACCAAGTCGGCCGCGCAGGTGCCGGAGGACAAGTACAAGTATCAGCCGACGAAAGAGGTGCGCACGATGGGCCAGCTCTTCGGTCACATCGCGAACGCAAGCGCGTTGTTCTGCAACACGGCCGGCGGCATGGACGCCGGAGGGCCTGCATCGGACGCGGAGAAGATGACGTCGAAGGCTGAGCTGCAGAAGGCGCTCGCCGCCGGTTTCGCAGCCTGCGATCATGCCTTCGCGATGGTCAACGCGAAGAATGCGAGCGAGTCCGTGACGCTGTTCGGCGCGAAGCACTCGCGCGTCGGCGCGCTGGCGTTCAACAACGCGCATCTCTACGAGCACTACGGCAATCTCGTCACCTACATGCGCATCAACGGCATGGTGCCGCCATCGTCGGCGGGCGGCGGCGGAAACTAGCGACCCGGCGCCTAGATGGGCCGGGTCTGAAGACCCGGCCTCCATCAGAGCTTGGCGATCCACTCTCCTGCCGCGGATCGGAACTCGTCTGTGAACTCATGACCACCTGCAAAGCGCACCACGCGGTGCGGTACGCCGCGCTCGCGCAGGAACGCGATATCTGATTCCACGCGCTCGCCGTACCAGGTGTCGCCATCGCCGCAGCCGATGAGCACGGGCGGCCAGGCCGCCGCGCCGCCCTCGCGCGCGTCGGAAGGAATGTCGCCACCGAGAATGATGACGCCAGTCGCACCGGTCGAGCCGCGTATCGCGGCGCGCGCGGCCATCGAGGCGCCCTGCGAAAAACCAAGAAAGACGAGGACGCGCCCCGCGTCGGCCCCAGCCGGATCGGCTGTGACGGCATGCACGACGCGGTTCAGGTATTCAATGTTGTCGGCAATCGCCTGCTCGCGATCCTCGCGCGTCATCCAGCTTGCGACAACGGCCTGATCGCCGCGCGTGTAGAAGCGATGCAGCGCTTGCACGGACACGAGCCGCCAGCGTTCCGCGCCGGGAATCCGCTTCATCTCCTCGAGCATGATGGCGGCGTTCTGGCCGTAGCCGTGGCAGCCGATGATCGTGCCGGCCGCAACGGAAACGGCCGCGTCCTCAATAAGGACGCGGCCGTGTGTCGTTGTTGAAACGTTGAGTTGCCGCAAAGCCTGCCCTGCCGAAGCCTCGTGCGAAGGCGGGCTACTACTTCACAGGCGCGGGCACCGTCAGCGTCACGTTCGACTTCTTCAGCGCCGCGCTGAGCGACATCGCCTTCGTCAGCACCGCGTTGCCGTCGAGAATCGCCTTCGGCACCGACACCTTCAGATCGTTGTACTGATTCACGACGTACGGGCTCGGGTTGTCCTGGAACGCCGTCATCAGCGCCTTGACGGAGCCGAGGCGTCCCGGGAAGTCGGTCGGCGCCGTTGCCGCACCGCCGCCGCGGCCGCCACCGCCGCCACCGCCTCCGCCGCCTGCCGCACCGGCGGGTGGAGGCGGAGCCGTGAACTTCGCGCGAATCGTCTCGAGCTCCTTCTTCGTGGTGTCGAATTGCGTCTTCACGGCCGCCGGCCACGCCGACGACTTGCCGTCGAGCTCGCCCATCGCCGTGTTGAGCTGGCTGAGCGCGGTCGCCATCTCCGACGACCGGCGCTGCATGTCGTGCAGATCCATCGCGATGTCGTAGTACCGCTTCGCCTCGGCGGCTGACATCTGCACGGACGGATCCGCGGACACCTTCATCGTCTTCGTGTCGACGACCTTGCCCGCGACCGTCAGCGACACGGTGTAAGTACCGGGATAGACGAACGGACCGTTGCCGCCGCCACCGCCGCCGCCGAATCCACCGCCACCGCCGGCGCCACCACCACCGCATGGGTTGAACGCGTCAACGCCTGCGCGCGGCTGAGCCACGGGCACGCCCTGCAGACCCGCCGGTCCGCCCTGCCCGCCACCGCCCTGGCCTCCGCGGCCTTGTCCTCCACCGCCGCCCGGGAATCCGCCGCCGGCCGCACCGCCGCCGGCAAGCGGCGCCACGCGCATATCCCAGCAGATCGTCTGGATGCCGGCTGCGTTCTTGTTGTTCGGAATCGTCAGCTCGCGAACCTCGCGTCCGGTCGCGTCCGTGATCTTGATCTTCGGCTCGGTGACCGCCTTCTTCAGGTGGAACTGGATCACCGCATCGGCCGGCGGATTCTCGCCGAGGAAATACCGATGTCCCCAGAACTCGTCGTTCTGGTTGTCCCACATGCGGTACTGCATCGCGGGGCCCGGACTGAAGAGCCGCGCATCGGTCGTCGCCGCCTGCGCTGCCGCATATTCCTGGATCGGCTCGAGGTGATCCAGCACCCACAGCGATCGGCCGTGCGTGCCGACGATGAGCGCGTTGTCGCGCGGGTGGATGACCATCTCGTCCACGCGCACGGTCGGGAAGTTACGTCCCTTCAATCGCTTCCAACTCTTGCCGCGGTCAGTCGTCACGAAGATGCCCGTCTCCGTGCCGATGTAGAGCACGTCCTGGTTCTTCGGGTCCTCGATGATCGTGCGCACGACCTCGCCGCTCAGATTGGCGTTGAGCGAACGGAAGGTGGCGCCCAAGTCATTGCTCACCCAGATGTACGTCTTGAAGTCGTTCTCGCGATGGCCGTCAACCGTGATGTACACGGTGTTCGCGTCGTACTTCGACGGCACGACTTCAGAGACGTATCCCCACTTCGGGAAGCCCTGCAGGCGATCTGTGATGCGTTCCCAGGTCTTGCCGGCGTCCTTCGACATGCTCACCACGCCGTCGTCAGTTCCGGTGAAATAGAGACCGGCCTGCTTCGGAGATTCGGCGAGCGAGACGATCGTGGGCCACGAGACGATGCCGTCGTTGCGCGACAGCGTCACCTGGTTGCCCATGATGCCCATGATCTGCATCTCGTTGCGATCGGTGTTGGTGGTGAGATCGGGGCTCAGCACCGCCCACGAGTCGCCGCGATCGTTCGAGCGGAACACGCGCTGCGCCGCGACCAGCAGCGTGCCGGGCTCGTGCTGCGAGAACACCATCGGTGTGTCCCAGTTCCATCGGAACTGCTGCGTCGTGCCTTCGGGCAGATTGACGACGTTCACGAAGTTCGGCCGGATGCCGCGAGACTCGCCGGTGATGCGGTTGCGGCGCTGGATGTTGCCGTCCTGCGACTCGCTGAAGACGTACCGCATGTCTTTCGGATCCTGCAGCACCACGAAACCGTCGCCGCCCTGCACCTGATACCAGTCGCTGTTCTTGATGCCGGCCGAGAACCGCACGGCGCTCGGGCCGCACCAGTTGTAGTTGTCCTGCAGACCGCCGCAGATGTTGTACGGGGTGTCGTTGTCCACGCTCACGTGGTAATAGAGCGCGAGCGGCAGGTTGTGGTGCTGCGACCAGGTGCGCGCCATGTCCTGCGAGACCGCGACGCCGCCGTCGCCGCCGATCAGGATGTGGTTCGGATTCGCCGGATTGATCCACAGCGCGTGAATGTCATCGTGAATCGCCTGCGCCACGTCCGTGCCCATCGTCGCGCCGCCGTCGTTGGTCATGTGCACGCCGACGCCGCCGAGGTACACGCGATCGGGATTGTTGGGGTCGATGCGGACCTGGCTGAAGTACATCGGGCGCGGATTGTTGACGCTCACCCGCCGCCACGTCGCACCGCCGTCGTCCGAGCGATAGAGACCGGTCTGCGCCGCGCCGCCGCCCTGGCCACCGCGGCCGCCGCCGCCACCGGCTTGCGCGGGATCGCCACCGCCGCCGGCGCGTCCACCACCAGCGCGGCCACCGCCACCGCCGGCGCCAGCGCGACCGCCGCCACCTGCGCCGCCGCGCCCGGCCGCCTGCTGCGCCGCGTCCGGTCCGGCTTCTTCATTCGCGACGCCCGTAGCGCCTTCGGCTTCGATCAATGCGTAGACGAGATTCGAGCTGTGCCTGTACACCGCAACCGCGATGCGGCCCATGTTGCCGGACGGAATTATCGTGAGCTTCGTCCAGTTCTCGCCGCCATCCGTGGACTTGTAGAGCGCGCTGCCCGGTCCGCCGCCGTTGAAGCAGCACTGTGAGCGCATGCGCTGATAGAGCGACGCGTACAGCACGTTGCGGTCGGTATTCGACATGGTGATGTCGTTCGCGCCGGTCGAATCGTTCGGTCCCTTGAGGACCTGCCTCCAGGTCGTCCCGCCGTCGGTGGTCTTGTACACGCCGCGATCGCCGCCCGAACCCCAGAGCGATCCCGCGGCTGCCGCGAACACGATGTTGTCGTTCGTCGGATCGATCAGGATGCGGCCGATGTGCCGCGAGGTGCGGAGCCCCATGTTCGTCCAGGTGCGGCCGCCGTTGGTCGTCTTGTAGATGCCGTCACCCCACGAGGAGCTCTGCCGGTTGTTCGACTCGCCGCCGCCGGCCCACGCCACGTTCGGATCCTTCTGCGAGACCGCAACGGCGCCCATCGACATCGGGCCCATGTCCTGGAGCTGCGGTTCGTACAGGGCGCCCGCACTCGTCGTTTTCCACACACCCCCGTGCGCGCTCGCCACGTAATAGATGGCGGGATTCGCCTCGTAGACCGCGAAGTCCGTGATGCGTCCTGACATCGACGCCGGGCCCAGCGATCTGAACTGGAGATCCTTGAATTCGTCGGCGACGGGAATCGACTGTCCCTGGACCGCGCCGCTGGAAACAGCGAGGCCTGTGACGAGCGTTCCAAGGGCGAGCAAGCGCAAATGTCTCAACATGTCTGTCCTTTCAGGGGCTACTACGGCGGGTCGGAATTATACAGGCAGGTACGACGCGTACGACAGGAACGTCTGGCACGTCAGGTGCGACGAACGAACTGACGCCCCCAACAAAACTCTAGTTGGCTTGCGATAGCTCGTTCCGAGTACCCGAGGTACCCGACGTACCTGACGTACCCGACGTACCTGTCGCTATTTGAGCACTTGAATCGGATCGATGCGTGACGCCCGTCTTGCTGGCAGCAGCGCGGCCAGAATGCCGGCTGCCATCAGGAGGCCCGCCGCGGCAACGTACACGAGTGCATCGTGGGGTTGAACACCGAAGAGGAATGTCGACACGTATTTCGATAGAAACCAGCCGCCGGCCATCCCGGCGCCGATTCCCACCACCATGAGGATCGTCGCGCGCGAAAGCACCATCCGGACGACCTGGCCGGGCTTTGCACCGAGGGCCATGCGAATGCCGATTTCCTGCGTGCGCTGGCTGACGAGGTACGTCATCACGCCGTAAATGCCGACGGCGGCAATCACGATCGCGAGTCCGCCGAACAGCGCCAACACGATCATATTGAAGCGCCGCTGCGCGATGAGCTTCCCGTACATCGTCTCCAGCGTCTCGGGCTGGGGCACGATCACCGTCGGCAGCACCGCGCGCACGACATCGCGAACCTGCGGTGCCAACGCATCCGGCGCGCCACTCGATTTCAGGAACATCGTAGCGCCGAAACCCTGCGTACGGCTGGCCGGCGTGAAGATCTCGGGACGAAGATCGGCTTCCGGACCGCCGACGCGGCCGGCACGGACGACGCCGACGATCTGCCGCTCGCCGTTGGCCTTCACCATCGTGCCGATCGGATTCCTGCCCTTGAAGAAACGTGCCTCCGCGATGTCATTGATGATGACGACTGGTATGGCGCCATCCATGCGATCGGCATCGGCGAACTCGCGGCCTTTGAGCAGCGGAATCTGCAACAAGCGGAAGTAGCCCGGTGAGATCGACTTCGTGTCGGGGATGTCCTCCGTCTTGTCCCAGCGGTGTACGCCGGGAATCTCGAACACGGTCCGGCTCCATCCGCCGCCGAGCGGCACGCTCCCGTTGGCCATGAACGCGACGTCGGTGACGCCTGGCAGCGTCTTGAGGCGGCCAAACACTTCCTCGATCTGTGCCGCTGCCCGGGCCTGATCCGCCTTGATGCGATCCGCCGCGAAATCCACGCGCGGCGAGACGCGCATCGTCAGTATGCCGTCGATGTCCGTGCCGAGATCGACGGAGGTGAGTTTCACGAAGCTCGACACGAAGAGGCCCGCGCCGATGAGCAGCATCACCGCGAGTGCGACTTCCGCGACGAGCAGGACGCTACGGGCGCGTTCGCGCGCCTGGCCGGCCTCGCCACTCCTGCCGCCGGCGACGAGCGTCGTCGCGAGGCGCGGGCGCGAGAAGCGAATCGCCGGGAGCAGCCCGAAGAAGATGCCCGTGCCGACCGCCGCCAGTGCGGACACGGCAAGGACCCGAAGATCGAGGCCCGCCTCGGCGAGCCTCGGCACGGTACCCGGCAACGACGACCTCAGGACTCCGATGCCGCCCGAGGCGAGGACGAGTCCGAGGAGCGTTCCGGTGACCGAAAGGATCAGGCTCTCGGCAAGGAGCCCGCGCGCCAGCTGCCAGCGCGACGCGCCGAGCGCCGCCCGCACGCTGACGTCGCGCGATCGTTCGGTCGCCCGCGCAAGCATGAGATTTGCCACGTTCACGCAGGCGATCAGCAGGACGAATGCCACGCTGCCCAGCAGCAGGAACATCCAGCCACGCGCCTGGCCGACCACCGACTCCTGGTACGCCATCACGGTCACCCAGCGATCGTCGCGGAACCAGTTCGGGTATTGCGTCTTGAGATTCGCGGTGATCTGCGCCATCTGCGCGTAGGCTTGCTCACGCGAGACTCCAGGCTTGAGCCGGCCGATCACCTGCGCGTTGTAGTTCCGGTTGCTGCCGTCGCCGCGCGGATACTCGTCTGCAGGCGGGACGTACGGCACCCACACGTCGGACGGCAGAACGCGACCGATCGGAAAATCAAAGTCATCCGGCATGATCCCGACGACCTGCCAGGTTCCGTTGTTGCCGCGTCCTTCGGCGGCCGCGACGGGATCGCCCACCGTGAAAGTTTTGCCGACGATGGATGGGTCGCCGGAGAAGCGGCGCCGCCAGAGCCGTTCGCTGATCAGTGCGACGCGATGCTCGCCCCGCACTTCGTTCTTCGGAGTGAACACCTGCCCGCGCGCCGGCTGGACCCGAAGCATCGGGAACAGGCTTGCCGACACCATGACCGCACGAAGCGCCTCAGGCTCCTGGCCCACGTCGTAAACGGGAAACGAGGTCAACTGAAACGCCGCCAGGTCCTCGAACGAGGTCTGCTGGCTGCGCCAGTCCATGAAGTTCGGCGCGGCGACGTATCCGCCGCCAATCGCCGACCTCGGCTGCGTTGTCCTGGTTTCGCCGACGACCAGCAGCTCAGACGCGCGCTCGAACGGCATCCCTTTCAGCGCCACGGCGTCCACGACGGAGTAGATGGCTGCGGTCGCACCGATGCCGAGCGTCAGGACGACGAGCGACACCGCAGTGAAGGCCGGAGACCGCCGGAGCGCCCGCGCGGCGAACCTGAAGTCCGAGAACATGGCGATATGACGTTCGAATGCGGCCCGGCGTTAGTTTTGTTGGCGTCGTTCCCGTCGTTCCCGTCGTTGCTTGTATCATCCCGTGATGTCAGTTCAGACCGAACCCCGCACGAGAAACCGCGCCGAGATCTCGGACGCCCATAAGTGGCGTCTTGACGACATCTATCCGGACTGGACGACGTGGGAAACCGCGTACGCCGAGCTGGAACGACGGATCGGTGAATACGCTGCCCTCAAGGGCACGCTGAACCAGGGACCGGCACGGCTGCTCGCCGCGTACGAGCTCAGCGACGCACTCGGGCAGCTCGCCTACAAGGTCTATTTCTTCCCGAGCCTGAAATACGACGAGGACCAGCGCGACAACCAGGTGAACGCCCGGCGCCAGCAGGTACAGGCGCTCATGGCGCGCTGGCAGGAAGCCACGTCCTGGCTCAGTCCGGAGCTGCTCTCGATTCCGCTCGAGACCGTGCGCGGGTGGATGGACGCAACGCCGAAGCTCGCGATGTACCGGTTCGCGATCGAAGAGGTCTTCCGCCAGCAGGAGCATGTGCTCGACGAGAAGGGCGAACGGCTGATGTCGCTCTCTTCACGTCTGTCGCATGCGCCGAACGACGTGTACCAGGCCCTCTCGACGGCCGACGCCAAGTTCCCGGAGATCGAGCTCAGCACGGGCGAGAAGGTCACGGTCTCGTACTCGCAGTACCGCGCGGTGCTGGCGACGAATCGCCGGCAGCCGGATCGCCGCGCGGCGTTTCTCGCGCACTACGGCACGTTCGAGAAGAACGTGAACACGTACGCGTCGCTGTATCACGGCGTCTGTCAGCGCGACTGGTTCCACGCCCGCGCACGCGGCTATGAAACGACGCTCGACGCGGCGCTCCATGGCAACGCGATCCCGCGTTCGGTCGTGGAGACGCTGATCGAGGCCACCCGTGCCGGTGTCGCGCCCCTGCGCCGGTATCACCAGCTCCGCCGCCGTTTCCTCAAGCTCGACAAGTACTACCCCTACGACTTCTCGATTCCGATCATCGAATGGGATCGGCGCTACGCGTACGACGACGTGCTCGAGCGGATCGTGACGTCGGTCGCGCCGCTCGGCGATGAATACCAGGCGCGGATGCGCCGCGGTTTCCGCGAGCGCTGGATCGACGTCTACGAAAACGAGGGCAAGCGCAGCGGCGCGTACTCGGCACCGGTGTACGGCGTGCACCCCTACATGCTCCTGAACTGGGCAGACACCCTGGACGACGTGTTCACGCTGGCGCACGAGATGGGCCACTCGATGCACACGATGCTCTCGCACGAGCGGCAGCCGTTCGTGTACTCGGACTACACAATCTTCGTGGCCGAGGTGCCTTCGACGCTCTCGGAAGCGCTACTGCTGGATCAGTGGCTCGAGACTGCGGCCGACAAGGACGAGCAGATCGTGCTGTTGCAGCACGCGATCGATAACATTACGAGCACGTTCTACACCCAGGTGTTGTTCGCGGACTTCGAACTGGCCGCGCACAAGCTGGTCGAAGCCGACGAGCCCATCACGTCCGACGCCCTCAACGCCTTATATAAGGAGCGGTTCGAGGCCTACTACGGGGATTCGGTGGACATGGAGCCGCTCACTCCCATCACCTGGGCGCGGATTCCCCACTTCTTCAATACGCCGTACTACGTCTATCAGTACGCGACCTGCTTCGCGTCCGCCGCGAAGCTGTCGAAGGAGATCACGACGGGGCCGGCTGCCTCACGAAACGCCTCGCTGACTCGGTACCTGGATCTCCTGGGTGCCGGCGGCAACGACCATCCGATGACGCTGTTGAGGAACGCCGGCGTGGATCTCGCCGAACCGACGACGGTGAAGGCAGTGGTCGATCAGCTCGAGGATCTGGTGGCGAGACTCGAGAACCTGATCTGAGCAAGGCGGCCCTGGAGGGCCGCCCTACGTAGGCCGGGGCTTCAGCCCCGGCTACCGCAGCGGCGCGGCGCAGATGAATCCCTTCGGCGCGAGCAGCCGGTCTTCGAGCGACGGGTCGAAGTAGAGCTTCACGGGCTCGGCGAGTCCGGCGTACCGGATCTCGACGCCCTCAATCGTCTTGCCGCCCATGAGTACCGGTCCCGTGAATTCGTACCGAATGCCCTGACCGGCCGGGCCTCGCAGCACATTCAAGTACTGCTTGATGCGTCCGGCGCCGTCAGCGCGGCCGCCGATTCGAATCGCGCGGGACACGAATCGGCCGAGCATATCGTCGGCGCTCGACTCGCACTGGCTCGTCGCCGCACTGAGGCCCGCGATGTCGGCAGTTGATCCACCCTCGGTTGGCGGAGGCGCGGCCGCGGCGCCAAACGTGACGATGACACCGGCGGTCCATGGCACCGGCGATCCGTTTACCCGCGACGGATCGAACTTCATCTTGTTCGCCGCCGCGAGAGCCGCTTTGCCGAACGGCGTGGTCGCTTCTGGCGCCGTCGCGTACCGGATGTGGCCGTCAAGATCGATGACGCCGGCGAGCGTGAGGGTGATCGAGCTCTGCGGCGCCGGCTGATCGGGCGGCATTTCAATCTGCGGCCGTTCGAGGATGCGTGGATCGGTCTTCGTCACGGGTATTGAGACTTGCCGTGACGAGCCGCTGCACACGGTGTCCGCGTACGAGATGCGCACGGTCTGCCCGCTTCGAAGCTCTCCTTCCGCGAACTGCACGCCAATCGAGCCGGGTGGCGCGGGAACTCCCGGAAGAAGCTTCTGCAGGGCCGAGCCCGACGCCGGCAGCCACTTGCCCACAGGCTGCGTGTTCCGCTCGATGTTCACGTCGGTTGGCGTGACCGCGCGCCCGCCGCACGAGAGCGGGTTGGCAATGACGAGCATCGCGCCGACGATCAGACCCGAAGGCGGCTTCGCTGGATCGAGCGCCGCGTTTCGCTTCACGGCCTCGCGGGCGACGTGATGCGCGCGCGTAAACCGGTCGTAGACGACGGCGACCGGATTCGCGCGGTCGGGGCCCAGCAGAATCGGCGTGGGATCGCGATCGACGGCCAGCTCAATAGCCAGCCGGCTCAAGTGAGCTTCCGGACGAACGGGCGCCTGACCGGCACGGAGACCAGTACCGGTCAGGACCACACACACGATGACGCATCCGACCTTCACCCGATGCCCTCGATGAACCTGTTCAAGTCCTCCTGCGCTTTCTGGCGCCGCGCAGTGAGGTCTTCGAGCTCCTTGCGCAGAGCCTCGAGCCGGGACTCCTGATCGTTCAGTTGCTTCACGTAACGCTGGAGCAGCTGCTTCTCCTCGGAGCTTCCCTTGAGCGAGCGCATGTTCTCACGGACACGGTCCTGATCGGTACCGATCTGGGAGATCTCGTTCTGCCGGGCCGCGATCTGCTGATTCAGCGCCGCGATCGCGCCCTTACGAGCGATGACCTCGCGCAGCGCCGCCTCCTGGGGAGCGGTCAGGATCTTTTCGCGCACGAGCAGGGTGACCTGATCGTCCGTGACCGAGCTGACGCTGAACTGAGTTCCGCTCGGCCGAGTCTCTTCCACGACGAAGTTGACGGCCGTCTTCGGCTCGATGGTCACACGGAAGCGGTGCCACGCGGGCGTGCTCTCGACCGGCTTCACGGTTCCACCCAGAGTCCACCCGGCGCGAACGGGATGCTCGATCACGAGCGTCCGCGCCTCCGCGTCCTCGTTTCTCGCGGCATACGTGCTGCGAAGGTGTTCCTCCATCTGTTCGACGACCACGCCCCGCGAAATGCGCAAACTCGTCAGCCTGGTCGGCACCTGTTCCGATTTCGCATCGATCGTGATCGCCAGATCCATCGCGTACGAAAGCAGACGACGCTCACCCGCCTTGAGCGGATCCATCAGTCCCTCGCCGGCGAACGCTTCGCCTTCGATGATCGAAAAACTGCCGCTGTCGAGCGTCGACCCCGTGGCGTTTGTCAGCCACACCGCTCGCAAAGCGCGCGGAGCGCCCGAGGCTGCGTTCCAGAGCGAGACTTTCTCAGCCTGGACTTCGCTGTTCAGAATCGGCACGAGTGCCGACTGGTTCTTGCGAATCGTGACCGGTTCCTTCAGCTTGTACTCGAAGAGATCGCCAAGCTGTGCGGCGGTCGCATCCACCTGCTGTTGATTCATCGCCGCATAGAGCCCTTCAGAGGCGCTCCGAAAGGCTGGGGGCGCGCTGTCGAGCGTCTTCATCGTCGCCGACGGCAGACCGCCGACGACTCCGCCGGCGGCACCTCCGCGGCCGCCTCGTCCTCCGCCGCCGCCTCCGAATCCGCTACCGACCGCCGGCGATCCTGCGGTCACCGAGACGGTCTCATTGGCCGTCCCGATGTCCATGGCCGTGTTGAGAATTGATTCCATGCCGCTCGAGACGTTCACCGCCGCGAAGTTGACCGTACCGAATCCCGAGAGCTGAAAGCTGACGTCGTAGGTTCCCGGCGAAACATTGCCGAGCCTGAATCGGCCGCTAGCGTCCGTGACGGCCTGGCTCACCACGGTTCCACCGCGTGATGCACGAACGGTGACTCCAGGGAGCGCGCCGCCGTTGCGGTCCGTCACCGTACCGGTGAGCGCGCTTTGGCCCGACACCGCCAGCGCGCCCTGATGTGTTTGCGGCGACATCAGCACGCGCTGCGGCAGTGGAACGACCGGCCGCTGCACGTAGTACGGTCGCGAGATCGCCTGCACGAATGCCTGGGGCGCGCCAGCGACGAGCGAGAGCTGCACTCCGTCCCAGTCCTCGCCGACCGTGTTGTCCACGATCGCCCAGCCCTGCAGCAACGGTTTGCGATTCTGGCTGGCCGCCGGCAGCACGAGGCGGTATGTCGCTTTCCACACCGGCACTTCGCTCACGTAACTGACGAAGAGGTCGCGCGCGCCGGTACCGGCCGTCGCAATCGTCAGGCGCCGCACATCCTGATCGCGCACTGACGCGACAAGCGACAAATACTTCGCCACTTCCTGATTGAGTCCCGCTTCGACGATCTTCACGCTCACGCCGGGATCCAATGCCACCGTCTGAATTTCACCGGCATCGGTCACGACCGATACTGCGTCGACTTGGGTCGCGTTCGTGCCGTTGCGCCGCTCGATGCGCTCGACACTCAGCAGGCGCCCGATGACGCGCGTCGCCCCGTTGCGAATGTCGAGCTTCGCGCCTCGCAGCGCGTTCAGGAATCCCGCGCGGGTCGTCTGCTCACCAACCGGCAGCCTCAACGCGCCGAGCCGCCGATCCAGGCCGGCTTCCGAGTTGTAGCTCACACCGGAGACGCGTCCACCATCCAGATCCAGCGCCGTCAGCGACTTCAGCACGTCGTCCAACTGCCCGCTCGTGAAGTCGATCGTCACCGTCTGGTTGCCGCGCACGCGGCCAAGGTGCTCGAAGTACCCGACGCCGCTCTTGTAGAGGACGACGCGGCGAACCGGCAGGGGATCTTGCGTCTGGGAGGCCGCCGGCTGGAGAGCGGGGGCCTGCGCCTGAAGGAGCACGGATAGAACGATCACGAACGCGGCAACGGTGGCTGGCTTCATGACATCTGAACGATCCGGGCTTGGGAGCTTGCAGACGCTCCGGACGATTGGATTGGCGGATTCAAGGGAACGGGTACGCCCGTAGGCGGGCCTACGGGTATCTACGCACCCTGCCTGTAAGTGATTGATTCCAAAGGATCATTTTCCGCAGGCTTTCCGGCCTCCCACCGGCAAATGGCGGCACGAATCTTCCTTATGCGAGGCCAGACCACTATGGGACTCCTCGACAAGCTCAAGCCGACGCCACGCTGGAAGCACGCAGACCCCTCCGTACGGCTCGAAGCCGTCCGCGAGCTCGAGGACGCCACGGAGCTGGCGGTGCTCGCCGAGACCGACCCGGACGCACGCGTGCGCCGGGCGGCGGTGCCCCGGACGATGGACGCCCAGGTGCTCGGCAGGATGGCGGCCGGAGACGCCGATCCCGAGACGCGGGACCGAGCCGCCGATCGGCTAGTCGCGCTGGCGACCGCCGGGTCCGATGCGGACGCGGCAATGGCAGCCGTCCGTGCGCTGACCGACACGCGCCGGCTGTCGGCGATCGCCCGCGGCGAAGCCGCGGAGACGGTCCGTACCGAAGCCCTCTCGCGCACAACGGACGAGCGCGCGCTCGCGGGCGTCGCGAAGCACGCGAAGCACGAGTCGACCGCCGCGGCGGCTGCCGCGCGGGTGAACGATCGCGACGCGTTGATCGAAATCGCGCAGACCAGCGAGCACAAGGACGTCGCCGCCGCCGCATTCGAGCGGCTGGTGTCGCTGGAAGGCGGGGTGCAGGGGGCCCCGCCGATCATGGAGGCTGCGGATCTCGCGCTCATGCGCGCCATCGAGACCCGCACGACCCACAAGTCCGTCGCGCGGCGCGCGCGCGCAATCATCCAGGAAGCCGAAGCGGCCGAAGCTGCGCGGCTGGCGGCGGAGGAGGAACGCCGCCGCCGCGAAGCGTCGCTATGTGATGCCGTGGACGGTCTTGCGAGTGTGATCGATCCCGCGGCCACTCGCGCCGAACTCTCGCGTCTCTCGGCTGCCTGGACCGCTCTCAACGTGACCGACCAGGCGTCGCTTGACCGTTTTGCCGCGGGATCGAGGCGCGTCGAGGCGGCGATCGCGACGCGCGAACGCGACATTCGCGAAGCCGAAGATCTGGCGCGGCAGCGCGCCGAGGCGATCGCGACGCGGGATGCGTTCTGCGCGCGCGTCGAGACGCTCGACGGCGACGACGTGCTCGCGCAATTGGTTCCGATCGAAGAAGAGTGGCGATCGCTGACACCGCTGGCGGGGGACGGCCCGGAGGCTGCCCGCCTGGTTGAGCGATTCGCCAAGGCGGTGGCTGCGTGCCGCAAGCGACATGAGTTGGGCGCCCTGTTGGCCGAAACCCGCGCAAAGTACGACGCGCTCGTTTCAGAAGCCGAAGCCCTGTCGTCCTCGGACGACAACGGCGCGGCAGCGGCCCGGTGGCAGTCCCTCAGTCGCGAGGCGCGCGGCCACGCCTCCGTCTTGAACAACGCCTCGCGCCCGGCGCCGGAGCTCGACGCCCGTCTCGCCGCGGTCGGTGAAACGCTCGCAGGCCGCGAAGCAGCGCGGGACGCGGAGCGCCGTGAAGCGCTGGCCAAAGCACAGCAGACGGCGCTCGGACAGGTCACGCGTCTCGTTGAACGCGCGCGCCGCGCGTCCGAAGCGGACACGATCACGCTGCGCGAGGGCGATCGACTCCTCCGTGACATCACGACCGGCGTGGACGAGGCCGGCAAGGTCGAAGCGTCGCGTGAAATCACCGAGGCGCTGGCATCCTTGCGCACGCTGCAGGAGCAGGTAGCGCCGCGCGTCCGCGAACTGCGCGAAATGGACGAGTGGCGCCGCTTCGCGAACGCCCAGCGCCAGGAGCAGCTCATCGCGATGGCCGAGGCCATCGTGGCGTCGCTCAAGCTCGAGGCCGAGCAGAGCAAGGATTCCGACCTCGGCGCCACCGCCCGGGCGCTGAAGGAACTGCACGCGAAGTGGCAGGAAGTCGCCGAAGCCCCGCGCAATTCGGCGCAGCGGCTCTGGGATCGCTTCCGGACGGCGACGGACTTCATCCGGTCGCGCTGCGAACCGCACTTCCAGAAGCTGCGCGAGGAGCGGGGCGCGAGCCTGCAGAAGCGCACGGCGATCGTCGAGGAAGCCGAAGCGCTCGCCAACGCGTCGGACTGGGCGAGGACGGCCGCGCGGTTCCAGGAATTGCAGAAGGCCTGGGAGGAAGCCGGCGCCGCGCCGCGGGATGCGGGCCGCGATCTGGCCCAGCGCTTCCGCACCGCGTCGAACACGTTCTTCACGCGCCGCCGCGAGGACCTCGCGTCGCGCAAGAAGGTCTGGACGGACAACCTCGCCGCCAAGGACGCCCTCGTCAAGCGCGCAGAGGAGCTGAGCGAGTCCACCGAGTGGGATGCGGCGTCCGCGGAATTCAAGCGGATGCAGGCCGCCTGGAAGAACATCGGCCCCGTGCGCCGCAGCAAGTCCGAGGAAGTCTGGAACCGCTTCCGCGCCGCCGCCGACAAGTTCTTCGAGCGGTACCACAACCGCCACAACATCGCCCTCGCGGGAAAACTGGCCGAACGCGAGGCGATGGTCGTCGAAATGGAAACGCTGGCCGCGGCGGACGCGTCCGCGCTGCCGGCGGATCTCGCCGCGCAGGTCCAGCAACAGCGGACGACGTGGAACCGCGCGGTGCCGATTCCAGTGGCGGAGGCGAAGGTCCTGGCCGAACGCTGGCAGACCGCGCTCAAGTCGCTGATCCAGAAGCACCGCGACGCCTTCAAGGGCACGGACCTCGATCCGGATGCCGCGAAGCATCGTCTCGAGAAGCTCATCGCGAGAGTCGAGACGTACCTCGAGGACGCCCCGGAGCCAATGAACGGCATGTCAGCCACCGAGGCGCTCGCCGCGAAACTCCGCTCGGCGCTCGCGAGCAACGCGATGGGCAAGAGTTCGAACGAGGAAGCAAAGTGGCGCGCAGCAGCCGAAGGCGTAAAGGAAGCGCAGGCGGCATGGGCGCGGCTCGCCCCGGTCGCCGGCAGCGATGCGGCCGAACTCGAAGGACAATTCAGGGAGGCGTGCCGTCGCGTGAACGATCTGGCGCGACGCCATCAGCCCCAGCAGCAGCACCGTTCCTCGTCGGCGCCGCCGCGAAGGATGCAGCCGCCACGGCCGACGGCCGCGGTTGGAGCTTAGGCTTCGCCGGTTCAGGGTTCAGGGTTCCGGGTTCAGCGCACCAGATAGAATGACCGCTCGCCTTCATTCACGATGAGGGTGAGCGGTAGTACTTTCTCCACGTAGTCGATCAATTCCGACGGCGCCGAGGCGCGATCCAGTACAACGAACGCGATTCCGTCGGCGCGCAACCGCTCGCCGGCCGCTCGCGCATCCGGCAACTCGCGACCGCGCGCCGGCCCAGACGGCTCCGACAGGACCAACAGTCCATCCAGCAACGGATCGTTCGCATATGCCGACGTGATCGACTGCGGCAGTCTCGACAGATATCCGCCCACGATCGGCCGGCCGTGGACGGTCTGGTAGTACATCGCCAGGTCGTTCGTCTTACCCCGGCCGCCGAAACCGTCGCGCATACCGAGTGGGAGCTCCAGCACAGCGCCTGGCTCCGGTCGATCGCGCAACGTTTCGTAGAACGACGGCACGCTGAGCGTCGTCACGGGAAACGGTGACGGTATTGATTCGAAGACGAACAGGCATGCGAGGCCGGCAAGCGCCAATGCCCCCCTGCGTCCTGACGATCTCCACCATGCCGCGCCCACGGACACAATCACGGCCAGCGCAAGCGTGACGACCACCATCGCGCGGCCGGGTATGCGGGCATTGTTCGCTATCGGGATGTACCGCAGGAGCGTCGCGGGCAGAATCATTCCGGTGTTCGCGCCCAGCACGTAGAGGTGCGAGCCGAGTGCCCAGACTGCGAACACTGCGCCAATCACGGACCACTGGCGCACGACCGGGGAGCCGGCACGACGCCGAAACGCCACGACCGCAAGCCACACGGGCACCATGCCAAACCAGGCGCCGGCCTCGATTGAATCGATTCCGAATGCCGCGTATGCGTCACGGACGTATCCGCCAATGGCGCCGTGAAACGGCGGACCCATCACGAATGTCGCGAGATCGATACCGCTCGGCGCGCTCCGCCAGTAGTACGTCTGCGTGACGTATCCACCGCCGGTTACGAGACGTACGGCGCTCAGGATCACAGGCGCTGCGACCACCGCGAAGACGACGGCGCCGATGACGCCAGCTGCCAGAATGCCGGGCGCGCGTGCCACGCGCTCACGGACGACCCGCGGGCCAAACCTCATCCACGCCCAGGCCATCGCCAGCAGCCAGAACACCTGCAGCGGATTGAAGAGCGTGCGCATCGAGATCGCGCGGCCCCAGAGGATGAATGTGAAACCGCCGCTCAACGCAATCGCGGCCACGATGATGAGGTCGAGGATGGCGAGCGCAGCGACGACCTGACGCATACGCGCGCGAACGCCTTCATGGGGCCCGCTGAACTCGATTCGCCACTGATGTGTCGTCGTCGCCAGGATGACGATGGCCAGGGCCGACTGAATGATGAGGTAGTAGTAGTCGGTATAGATCGTGATGCCGAGCACGAGTCCGGCCATCGCGGCCCACATTCGGCGGCCGCGAACCGCTTCGATCGCCGCCATCGCAAACAACGGGACGGTCCACGCGATGGTCAGATTGAAGTGTCCCTGCAGGTGGCCGGCGAGATACGACGACCCGCCGAAGACGAGGCCGCCAAGAACCGCCGCGCCGCGATCGCCGCACAGGCGAAGCGCGAGCAGGTACGCACAGAACCCGTTGAGGGCGAGGCTGCCGAGAATCGTGAGGTTCATCGTGGCCGTGACCGGCAACGGCGCGAGTAACGTCGCGGCCACGGCCGCCGGCAGCAGCGTCAGCGTGTGCAGCGTCAGCGGCGCGCCGACGGGCGCGAACAGAAACGACGTGTTGAATACGTCCAGATGGCCGGCGAGTGCCTTGCGGACCCACCAGAAATTCCAGAGGAACTGCAGGTTGTCGCCCGGCCCATCACCAGGAACGAGGCCGGAAAGATTCGTGATGAGCGGGTACGTCCAGGCGATCGCAAATGCGGCGAAGAGGCAGCCGACCCCTAAGGTCGCTACCTTGTTGCCGTACACGTGAGCCCTTGCGGCGCCTTGAGTGTCGACTCCTCGTGGTATTGGTCCACGTACACGCGGAGCGGCGCCGCGAGGCCTGTGTAGGTGAGCTCGTAGAGATCGAGGATGGTGGATTTGTCAGGGCCGACGGTGGATCCGCGCCGGACGATGTGGAGGCCCTGGCCCGCGGGTCCGCGCAGCGTCAGCAGGTACCGCCGGGCGCGTGCCGGCCCCTCCATGAAACTGCCGCCGACCTTGATCGCGCCAGCCGGTGTAAGGCCGTACTCCCCATCGCCCGCAATCCCGCACTTGCTCGTCGCGGCCGTGAGTCCAGATTCATCAGGCGTCGTGAGATCCGTCGTCGAGCGACCAGCAACCGTTGAGGACGTCATCACCGGCGGAACACCAGCCGCGGCTGTTGGGGGCGGTGGAGTCACGGTACCCGGCGGTGGCATGGGCTCCGGCATGCCGCTGGTCGTGAACGTAAGGCTCATGATGACGCTCAGCGGACTCGGAACTCCGTTCGCGCGGTAGGGTTGAAACTTCCACTGCGACGCCATCGCGGCCGCCGTCGGACCGAGCTCGGGCGGACCCTCGGCAATCGTCGGGAACCGGTACGCGCCATCCAGATCCACCATGCCGCGGAGCCGCACAAGGGTCGGCGACGGCAGCGTGGACGACGCCGGCAGCTTCGTGGTGGTCATGCGCGGCGCTGCCTGGCCGATCGACCACTGAACCGGGAATGTCAGGCTCGATCCGGCAGAACCGCACGCCTCGGCGTAGGTGACACGTACTTCGATATTTTGCGAGAACGCAGCGCCGGCGAACGACCGTCCTGCCGCGCCGGCCGGCAGGGATACGCCGGGCAGCCGATCGGTCAGCGCGGATCCCGTCACGACTTCGCTCGTTTCGCGCGCGGGACCTGGCCGGTTTCCGCCAACCGAAACCCTGATATCGCGAGGCGCGATCGAGCGGCCATCGCAGGCCAGCGAATAAGCGACAGCAACCAGATCACCCTGTACGAGCGAGGGTTCGACCGTAGCCGGATCCATCGGTCTGCCGGACTTGAACGCGGCCCGGGCCTTGAGCGCGCCGACAAGGAATCGATCGAACAGCACGCCGTGCACCGCCGGTCCGGCCGCATCCAGCGGCACCGGCGGGGGATCGCCCTTGGCGGCCATCTCAACAGCGATGCGCGCAAGCTGGCCGTCAAGCAATCCCGCAGGCGCAGGCGGAACGGGCGGAAGGGGCACCGGCGCCGACGGCGACATCGTGAGGACGGGAGCGCCGTAGGTCACTCCCGGGCCAGGCGCAGGCGATATGTAGGGCGCCGGGTTCGTCGGCGTACCGTCGGTCGTATACACGAGCGGCACTATCATGTTCATCGGCGACGGCACGCCGTTGGTTGTCGATGGTGGATACGCCTTCGAAGTCAGTTCCGCGATGGCCGCCTGCCCCAGCTCGGGCGGGCCCTGCACCTGTTGCGGATAACGCACTCGTCCCGTCGCATCGAGCGTGATCGAAATCCTCACCGTGCTGGGTGACGGCAGCGTTGCCATTCCCGGCGGCATCTTCAGGTTGTTGATGCCGCGGGCAATCGTGATGCTCGGCGCGTCCGAAACCGACAGCGAGGCGGTCTTCGCCGCGCCTCTGCAGTACGGCCCCGCATAGTCAATCTCGACGGCGGAGTTGCCGATCATCAGCGCGTTGCGAAGGCTGACCACGAGCGCATCGTCTGGCAAGCCCACGCCAGGAAGAATCGATTGCGCGGCGGCGCCACGAACGGGCCCCGCGATTACCGCTGGGGACACGGGCGCGCTGATGCGGTTGACCCAACGGATCGCGAGCGGCTGATTGGGACGGCCATCGCAATCGATCGGATAGGCAACCACCACCGTCGCGCGCGATCGCCAGATCGGATGCGCCTGAATCGCGGCGGCGTCCGCGGCCTTGCCGTCGGCGATCTGCGCCCGGCCAATGACGACGCCGAGGAAGTACTGGTCGTAGACGGCGCCGAGCACTCGATTCCCGTCGCCGCGCAGTGGAATGGGCGTCACGACACCACGCGCCGCCGCCTCAGCAGCGAGCTCGGCCTGGTGGGCGTCCCTCTCGACGATTGCCGGTGGGAGCTGTGCGAACAGCGCCAGAGCGACGGCGACAAAGACCTCGGGAGTCGTTCTTAGCGACATGGCAAAACGAGTCCCGAGGTCATTTACTTCCGGACCGGCGGCGCCGGGCGCGTGTAGACGACCTTGCCGCCGACAATGGTGTAGGACACCTTCGCTGTCAGGATCTCCTCGTCCGGCACGGTCGTGATGTCTTTCGTGAGCACCGTGATGTCGGCGAGCTTGCCGAGCGACAGCGAACCCTTGAGGTCCTCTTCGAACGCGGCGAAGGCATTCGCCAGCGTGTACGACTTCAGCGCCTCCATCCGCGACATCTTCTGATCGCCGTAGAACACCTTGCCGTCCTTGGCTTTGCGGGTGACGGTGGCGTAGTAGCTCGCGATTGGATCCACGTCCTCGACCGGCGCGTCCGTGCCGTTCGTGACGACGGCGCCGGACTTCATGAGCTTCTGCCAGACGTAGGCGCCCTCTTCCGCGCGCTTCGCACCGAGGCGCGGCTCGACCCACGGTGCATCCGACGTGCAGTGAATGCCCTGCATCGCCGCGATCACGCCGAGCTGTCCGAAGCGCGGGATGTCGGCGCCATTGATGTGCTGCGCGTGCTCGACGCGCCAGCGGAGGTCCTTGCCGTTCTTGTTGTTCTTCTTGAACGCCTCTTCGTAGACGTTCAGGACTTCGCGGTTGGCGCGATCGCCAATCGCGTGGATGCACATCTGATAGCCAGTATCGATCGCGATTTGCGCGCGCTGGCGCATTGTTTCGACCGGCGTCGTCGCCAGGCCGGTGCGGCTGGTACCCGCCGGCACCGAGCCCTCCGGCAGATCCGAGTACGGCTCCAGCAGCCAGGCGCCACGAGAGCCGAGCGCGCCATCGCCGGTGATCTTGATCGCGCGCAATGTCAGCATGTTGTTGCCGTAACCCACGACACGGTTCGCGGCAAGCGCTTTGGCGTCGTACTCACGCGCCATCATCCACAGGCGGACGTGCATCTTGCCGGCGTCGATCATTCGTCTCACGCGCGTAATCACGTCGAAGCTCGATCCGGCGTCCTGAAAACTCGTGATGCCCTTCGAGATCACTTCCTGATCGGCGAGCTCGAGGATCTTCCGGTTCTTGGTTTCGGCTTCCGCCGGCGTCGGCGTGGGCTCGCCGGCGCCGCGGCGAATCAGACGTGATGCGGTTTCACGCAGCAGGCCGGTCGGCTCGCCGCTCTTGTCCTTCAGGATTTCGCCACCCTCGGGGTTCGCGGTGTCCTTCGTGACCTTCGACAGCTCGAGCGCCTTGGCGTTCGCGAACGACGCGTGGCCGCTGGCGTGCGTGAGTATGACGGGGTTGTTGGGCGAGACCTTGTCGAGCGAGGTGTGCGTCGGGAATCCCTCGACGTTCGGCTGCGGCGTGGACGACCACTTCTCCTGATGCCAGCCGCGGCCGACGATCCACTGCCCCGGCTTCGCCCGCTCGACGGCGAGCGCGACCTGGTGGACGATCTCGTCCCAGCTCTTCGTCGCCATGAGATCGAGATTGATCTTGTTCTCGCCGATGCCCGTGAAGTGCCCGTGGCCCTCGATGAAGCCGGGAATCGCCGTCTGACCGAGCAGGTTGATCACGCGCGTGGCCGGCGCCACGAACTTCGCGACGTCGGCGTTGCTGCCGATGAAGACGACCGCGCCGTTACGCGCGGCCAGCGCCTGCGCCACGGGCATCCCATCGTCGAGCGTGATGATGCGGCCATTTCGAATGACGAGGTCTGCGGGCGCCACCTGCGGCGCCGCCTGGCCCGCAAGCGAAGCACCGAGACCAGCCGCGGCGACGAGCGCGGCGACAATCAAAGACGTGAAAACACGAGCGCGATTCATAGACAGGTTCCTCACCTTTGCCCTCTGCCCTCTGCCCTTTGCCCTTCGAGAATCTGCGCCAGATTATCGCCGAAGATGCGCGCCTGGGCGTCGGCCGTGACGCCGAGTTCCTCGAGGATCTGGCGCTGCGCCTCGAATACCGGCTTCTGCCAGCCGCGCGGGAAGAACGACGAGTCGGTGCCGAACAGCAGACGGCCCGGGCCCACGACGTCGAGCGCGCGCGCGAAGACATCGCGCAGCGTCAGGCCCGGGTGAAACCGGATCCAGTTGTTGGATGACGACGTGTCGAGCCGGATGTTCGGAGCCGCATCAGCGGCGATGAGGGCCTCACGAAAGAGGCCACTGCCGAAGTGCGGGATCACGACGGGTACCGACGGATGGCGCACGGCCAGCGCGGCCACGGCAAGCGGATCTCCGAGCCGCAGATCGAAGCGGCTCGGCAGCCCGAGACGTTTGCGGACACCGACCGAGAGCGAGCCGCAATGCACGAACACAGCGGCACGGTGACGTTCGGCGGCGGTGAAAACCGCCGCAACGGCCGGATCATCGAGGCGCACGTGGTGCATCGCAGGAAAGAGACAGACGGTCCTCAATCCGAGCCCGCCGAGCGCGTGCTCGAGACGCGCGGCGGCATCGGGCTGCGACGGGTGGAACATGAACGCGCCCGTCAGGCGCGAGGGATGGCGCGCCGATGCGGCCGCCACGGATGCTTCGTCACCGGGCGTGCTCGCGATCAGCATCGCCTGTGTGACACCAGCACGATCGAGCTCCCGGACCCACCGATCCGCGAGCTCATCGTCCGTGCCAGGCGTATCCCATTGCAGCTCGCCTGGAATGGCGACGGCGCCGTCGTCCTCAGACTGCCGCTCCCGGGCGAGGGCGCGGAAGAAGCCGCCGGAAAAGAAATGGCAGTGCGCGTCGCGTATGTTCATTGGTCCCTCTTGAAGCCGAGGCGGCTTTCGAAGAATAGAAATGACGGCAGTGACAGCGCGGCGATTGCGGCCGTGAGTCCGAACGCAGGTCGATAGCCCATGTGGTGCACGAGCCAGCCCATGGCCGACGAGCCGGTGCCGATGCCCGTGTCGAACGCGGCGATCATGGCGCCGAACGCCGCGCCTCTCCGCACGAAGGAGACGTGCGCGATCATGTACGCCGTGAACGCCGGATGCATCAGGCCGAAGCCTACGCCGAAGATGATCGCGGCGACAGCGAACATCACGGGCCCGTTCGCGAGGGCGAGCAGCACGAGACCGACAGGCGGCAGCAGCACACACCTCGTCAACACGCGCCGATGACCGATGCGATCGAGCGATCTGCCGAAGATCAATCTCGCGCAGAGCATGGATACGGCCATTGCCGACAGAAAGAGGCTGCGCGGCGTGACGTGGAGCCAGTCCGCGTACAGCGCCGAAAAGCTCGTGAGACTGCCGTACCCGAACGAGATCAGCGCGAGTCCAACCGACAGCAGCAGGACGCGCCATTCGATGTGGTGCGCGGGAGTGTGTTCAATCGGGCCGCCCGCGATCTCGTCCCGGCCGTGCGCGCCGTGGTGATCGTCCGGCAAACGCCAGGCGATCACGGCCATCAGCAGGTTCAACGCCGTGATCTCGACGCACAGCGCGATCCATCCGTGCGTATAGACCCAGAAGCCGATCACCGGCGCTGCGCCGATCGCGAGGACGGATGACAGGCCCCAGTAGCCGAGTCCTTCCGCGCGCCGTGACGCCGGCAGCGTGGACGTCATGTACGCGCCCGAGGCCGACAGCAGACCAGACCAGAACAGACCGTGCACGATCACGACGCCGAGCAGGAGGCGATGATCGGTGATGAACGCGTAGCTCGCGGTGAACAACGACAGGACGAGGCTCACCGTGATGAGCACGCGCCGCTGACCGATGCGGTCACCAATCGATCCCGTGAACGGCGCCGACAGCGCGGACGAGTACGTCAGGAATCCAAGAAACAGCCCCGCCGCCGTGGTTCCGCCGCCGAGATCCAGCACGCGATACGGCGCCGTCGGCAGCAGCTGGAACACCGACGTAAACACGGTGAAGCTGTACGCGCACATGATGAAGAAGCGCGGCGTGAAAAGGCGCTGGGACATGAACTGTTGATTCTGTCAGAGATGCCTCCCTTGTCACACGGAGCCACAGGGACACGGAGTTCCCTTTTGATGTTTGCCTTCCAATGCCGATCTCCGTGTCTCGTTGTCTCCGTGTGAAATGAGGCGTCTGGACGATAAGATCGGTGGATGCCGATCCGTCCGTCGCGTTTGTGGAAGGACATGCCAGTCGAGAACCGAGTCGTGGCCGCCGATGCGTTCTGGCGCGATGAGCAGAGCGACTCCGGTGTGCAGCAGGTCGAGGCAATCGTGACGATCGCCAGACGGTTGAACTTCAGGCCGAAGAGCGTGCAGGCGCTGCCGCTCGAAAAGCGCGCGAAACACCTCGCGCAGATGGCGGACGTCTCTGATGCCGTCGCGACACGGGCGCTGATTGCCTACCATTTCGCGGCAAAACGCGCCCTCATGGGCGCCTTTCTGGACGCTCTTGGCATTTCCCACGAGGATGGTCTAATCAAGGAAGAGTCCGTGCCGCCCCCGGCAAAAGACAAGATCGCGGCGGCAATCACGGCCGTTCGGGGCACGTTTCCGGCCGTGGACGTGGACCTTTATGTAAGGACGCTGGCGGCCCTGGACGGCGAGACCTGGGCGGAAGCCGAGAGCGCGCTGGCAGCGTCTTAGGAATTGACCGATTGACCGATTGACCGATTGACCGATTGACCGGAAGAATTGAGATGAGCATCTCCGGGGCGCGCCACATCGTTGTCACAGCCGCACTTGCGGCCGTGATCGGTGTGTCGGCCACCTCACCCGCGTTCTCCCAGACGCAGGACCCGCCGGTCACCACGACGCCAGCCGTTCAGGCGCCCGAGCGCCCGATTGATCTCGATCGCATCCGCGAGGGCGTTACGAAGCCGCCGCAGCTCATCATCGACGACGGCAAGTTGAAGATTTACGTCGAGGTCATCGCGAAGTGGCCGCGCTTCAGCGATCTCGTCAAAGGCTACGACCTGCGCAACGGCCCGACCGCCCGCGGCAACCCGATGACGCACGCCGAGTTCCTGCAGATGGTGACGCCGCGCGAGATGTACGGCAGCGGCGGCATCCGCGCGACCGAAATGTTTCAAATGGCGCTGGTCAACTGGGCCGGCAAGGCGCTCATCAAGAAGGGCCTCGAAGCGATCGGCAATGCCCGCAACGAACGCGAGATCGCCGAAATCCGCGCGCGGATCGACCGCGAACTTGCTGCCCTCCGCGGCGGAAGATGACCAATACAAGGGCAAAGGGCAGAGGGCACAGGCAGGTTTGAAGTCGGAGGTTCAAGGTTGTGCACGCTGCCGCACCTCTGACCTCTAACCTTCAACCTCCCTTTGCCCTCTGCCCTTTGCCCTTATTTGCTCTTAACAAGAATCGCGTCACTGACAGGCCGCGGCCCCGTCGCGTCTGACGGGCGATTCACAATCTCACTCCCCACCACCATCGTCGTGGAACCACCGCCGTCGAGGTTGAGCGCGTTCTGAAGATCGAGGCGCTTGCAGAGGGCGAGCAGTTCCGGGAACGACATGCCGACGCTGTGATCCGGCTGGCGGCCGTCGATCGCAATGAGCCAGAGCGCTCCGCGGCGATCGAGGCCGACGACCGTGCGTGGATGCCGGACGTCCGTGAACGTCGCCGCCGCGAGGTTCTCCGACTGCTGCCAGCCTGAGAGGGGCGTGCCGTCCTTCACCAGCAGACCGGCACCGTTGACGATGTCGCGCGCTTCTTCGAGCCTCGCCTCCGGCGTACCGTTCAGAATCTTCCAAGTGGTCTTGAAGGTGACAGGCGTGCCAGCGATCAACCACTCGAGTGGCGACGGCAGCTCGAGGCCGCCGAACGACAGCACGACGCCATCGCGCGGAATCGGCGTCTTGCCGAGGTCCTTCCGGACGTCGATGACTTTCAACGGCTTTCCGCCGAGGATCCACTCGGTGCCGTTGGCCGCGGTGTCCGTGTCCGCGTGGTACGCGGGCGTGTAGAGCATGAGCTTGCCACGCTCGCGGATCGTGTCGACGCCGTCAATCGCGACCGTCGCCGGTTCCTTGTCTGCCGTGAATTGTGCCTGCACGCGCGCGGACACCTGATCGAAGAACAGCTGCTGCCGCGATCCCGACCGCGCGTTGATCGCGACAACACCGCGCGTGAGGCCCGTGTCGCTGACGAGCTCGCCCGCGACCTTGAGCAGCCCGGCCGGCTCGCCGTTCTTGACGTTGAAGAAGCCCGCGTTGACGGCGGCGATCGCCTTGTGCCGCACGGCGATGGCGTCCACGCGCTCGGCATTCATGACTTCTTCGTTCGACAGGCCGCTCTCGATCTGGACGCGATCGAGGTCGAGTTTGAGCATGTAAACCGCGATCGGCCCTTCCGGGTCCACGAGCGTGGTGTCGGTCGTCTGATACAAGTCCACGCCTGGCGCGATGTTCTTCGGCTGGCCCAGCCAGGCCGATTGATCGACCCGCAGGCACGCGACGGCGATGGTGAGCGCTACGATGAGTCCGGCAATGCGGCGCGCCATGGCGTTGGATGCCGTATTCTTTCACGGTCATGAACAGGCGCGACTTTCTTCTGGCCACGGGCGCGATTGGCGGCAGCGCGGCGCTGGGATTTGCGTCGCCGCGCGCGCAGAATCGCCCGGCGGCCGTCAAACCCAAACGTCTCTCCGCTGGCGACACCGTCGGCGTCATCACGCCGGCCACCGCGACTTTCCAGCAGGTCGAGCTCGACATCGTCCGGGAATCGCTCGAGGCCCTGGGCCTCAAGGTGAAGGTCGGCGAGCACGTCATGAACCGGTATGGCTCGCTTGGCGGCGCGGACAAGGATCGCGCGGCGGACATCAACCGGTTCTTCGGCGATCGCGGCATCGCGGCGGTGATCCCGACGCGCGGAGGCTGGGGCAGCGCGCGTCTGCTGCCGCATCTCGACTTCGAGACGATACGCCGCAACCCCAAGATCATCCTTGGCTACAGTGACATCACGGCGCTGCTGAACGGGATCCATGCGCGCACGGGGCTGATCACTTTTCACGGGCCCAACGGCGGCGGGCGCTGGGATGCCTGGTCGCTGGACTGGACAAAGCGCGTGCTCTTTGCGGGCGAAGCCGTGACCTACGGCAATCCGAAGACGACGAACGACAGGAACGTCCTCACGCAGATCGACAACCGGATTCGAACGATCACGCCTGGCCGGGCGCGGGGCCGGCTGCTCGGCGGCAACCTCAGCGTACTCAACGGGATCCTCGGGTCGCCGTTCGTGCCCGACTTCGACGGCGCGATTCTGTTTCTGGAGGACGTCGAGGAGCAGCCGTACCGTGTCGATCGCATGATGACCGCGCTCAAGCTTGCCGGCATTCTCGGCAAGGTCCGCGGCGTGGTGTTCGGTACGTGTTCGGAGTGCACGCCCGGTACCGGCTACGCGTCATTCACACTCGAAGAAATCCTCAACGATCACCTGAAGCCCCTCGGCGTGCCCGCCTGGCAGGGCGCGATGATCGGCCACAACATGCAGCAGTGGACGCTAGCCGTCGGCGCCGATGTCAATATCGACGCGAGCGCTGGAACGATCACGCTCGCGGAATCGGCGGTGACTTAAATCACCAAAGGTCTATTTCACCGTCACCGACCGTATCACCGTGCCTTCGAGCATGCGGTCAACGAACTGCATGCCCGACCTCACGTACCCGAACACGGTGTAGTCACGATCGAGGCGCGGCAGGTCCACGAGGTCGATGAAGATCTGCCCGTCGCCGGTGTCACGCCCGCGCGTGGAGATCCCGACGGCGCCGCGGATGTGCGGCGAGGGACTGACCTCGTCCCGCATGAACCTTGCGTTGCCGACGTACTCATTCGCGCCTGGACTCCCGCCCTGTACAACGAAGTTCGGCACGATTCGATGAAAGGTGAGCCCGTTGTAGTACCCCGCCTTCACGAGGGCAGCGAAACGCGCGATGGTCACCGGTGCCTCTGCCGGCAGCAGCTCTATCGTCACGGCACCCGTCTCGAGCTCGATGATCGCAGTTGAGGGCAGCGAGTTGAGCGCCGCCTCTGACGGCTGGAACGGATAGCGCCGCTTCGCCGCGTAGCCGGGCGCGGCAAATCCTCCGGTCGCCTTGAACGCATCCTGGGCGGCTTCGTTCACCACATCATCGACTTCGACCATGAAGGCGGTGAGCTCGTTGATGTGGTTTCCCGGACCGACCCGGCCAAGCGCCGCGAGGATGGCGACTTTCGGATCGCGTGAAGGATCTTCGCCGAGGTCTATCAGGCGCCGCATGGCCGCGACCAGCGCCGTGACCGCGTAATCGTGGAGCTCAGCCGGCACGCCGTTCATGGCGTTGGCTGCCGCGCGAAGCACCTGAAAGTCGGTACCGGTACGAAGGACGGCGATCGCAGGTTCAAAGACCGCCGCGTCCTTGGCCCGGGCCAGCGCATCGATCGCGGCGGTCTGCACGTTGGGGACGCGATCTCCCGCCAGCGTCGCGGCAACTTCCGGCATTCCGATAAGCACCGCCGACGCGGCAGCCTGCGCGCGTACCTGCCAGGCCGGATGCGCGACGGCAGCAGGCATCAGCTTCTTCGCCTCTTCCGGCCGCAATCGCGCGAGCGCGACCATCGCGCGCGAAGGCTTGTGCCACTCAACGTGCGACTCGCCCCTGGTGATGAACACCGCGTCCTGCATCAATCGGTCGATCGACTTCTCGAGGTCCGTGCATCGCGCGCTCAGGAGATCCATCGCCCGCATCGCGACCAGAGGCTGAGCGTCATCGACGTACTTGAGCAGCGGCGCGCACGTACGCGTCTGCGTCACAAGCCGCGAGAGTGAGCTCAGATAGTCGTAGCGGACCTGGAACTCGGAGTCCTCCGAGAGCCGTTCACCGATCCGCGCCTGGGCGGGATTCGAGAGATCCAGCATCATCGCGACCAGCCGCCGCACCTGCCAGTCGCGATCCAGGGACGCGCGATCGAACGTCGCCACGTCGGCATCACGCGCCGCCTGCAGCGCCGCCATCGCCAGCCGCCGGATGCGCGCCGCCAGCTCCACTTGCGCAGGCGCGACGTTCGGCCGCTCGCGCGTCAGCAGATCGCGCAGCTGGATACGAACGGACTCGGCAACTTCCCCACCGGCCGACTGCCGAATCAGTGCTTCGAGCCCCTTCACCGCGCCAAGAACGTCCTGAAGAGTGGCGCTGCGCGACCGTTCGACAAGGTAGGCGGCCGCCTCCGCGCGATCCTCATCGGTGCCGTAGTGCGCGACACCGATTGCTTCGATGAGGAACTGCCTGACATCCGGCATCCTCTCGCTGAGCAGGCAGGCCGCGATCTCCTTCCGTGACGCCGTGGCCACGTTCTGTTCCACGTTTGGCCGCGAGACCGCGACCGTAATGCCGTAGGCGATTTCACGTCGGACGCGCGGGTCCCCGTTCCGCAGCATCATGAACAACTCGCCGGGCTGCCAGCGCATCGGGTTCACGATGCCGCCGAAGATCTGTGCCTCGGCATTGCACGCCGGATTCACGAGCGCCGTGGGATAGACCATGCCCGGGCCCATGCCCAGCCGCGCGTAGGCCTGCGCGGCCCGCCAGCGGGATTCACCATCAGTAATCGACCGGAGCGCCGCTCTGAGAAGCTCCGCCTCGCGGATCTCGCGATCCGCCAGGCCCATGTTGGGCGGCGCCGCCTTGTGCACGCCCGCTGGGCACGGCATGTAGAGCCGCGCGTCACCGGCCAGGACCACCGTGCCCCACCGCACCGGAATCGTCAGGATTTCCGCGTCCTTGCCGCAGCTGAAGCTGTCGGCGGTGGCCTCGATACCCCGCGCCGATCCTGGCGCCTGCGGGTCCGTGCGGGCAACGGTCACCATGCCCGACGCCACCAACGCGAGAATCGCGGCGAACGCGATCCTGGCGAGGGTCACTTCACCGTGACGCTTCGGATCACAGCGCCCTCGAGCATGCGGTCGACGATCTCCATTCCGGATGTCACGAACGCGAAGACGGTGTAGGCGCGATCGA
The DNA here is from genome assembly GCA_035606665.1 of Vicinamibacterales bacterium. Taxonomy (GTDB): domain Bacteria; phylum Acidobacteriota; class Vicinamibacteria; order Vicinamibacterales; family SCN-69-37; genus DASUGC01. The sequence goes on from DATNEY010000019.1 coordinate 43,370, forward strand.
GCCGGGGGCTGTCCACGAGGTTGAAGAAGATCTGGCCGTCCCCGGTGTCGGGACCGCGCGTCGAAATACCGACGGCGCCCCGGATGTGCCGCGCCTGCGGACCGACTTCATCGCGCAGGAACCGCTGCGTGACGCCCGAGTACTCGTTCGCGCCCGGGCTGCCGCCCTGAACCACGAAGTTCGGCGCGACTCGATGCAGACTCTTGCCGTTGTAGGCGCCTGCCTGCACGAGCGTCCGGAACCAGGCAACCGTGACCGGCGCGACATCCGGCAGGAGCAGAAGATCGATGACGCCGCCATCGGTCGTGATCTGCGCGGTCTTCATCGGCCGCTCGAGCATCTGCTCCGTCGGTTGCGCCGGATAGCGACGCCGTTTCGCTCCCTCGGCCGGTGGCGACCCGACGACGGCCGTGAATGCCTTCACCGCAGCGGCCACGACGTTGTCATCGAAATCCGACACGTACGTCTGGAGGTCGTTGGAACGTGTCGGGTGCAGCGTCTCGGCCAGGCGATCGAGAAGCGCCACGCGCGGGTCGCGGGACATGTCGCTGCCCTGATCGGTCAGACGCCGCAGCGCGGTCAGCAACGCGTCGGTCGCCTCGTCCTTCGACTCAGCCGGCAGGCCGCGCAGCACGCGGGCGGCAGTCATCAGGAGCTGATTGTCCGATCCGTTCTTCAACGCATCGATCGCGCGCGGTACCACGTTGGGATTCTTCGTCCGGAGCAGCCCGTCGAGCGCCGCGGTCCTGACATTCGCGTGCTCGTCGCGCGCGAGCATGTCGAGCGTGTCCCCGGCCTGAAGCGCCGCCGCGACGCCAGCGGCCGCCGCGCGCACCTGCCAGATGGCGTTCTTTGCGGCGCCGTCGAGGCGAGTGCCGGCTTCTTCCGGCTTCAGACGCGACAACGTGGTCAACGCGCGCGCGGGAATGTGCCACGACATCTGCTCGCGGCCGGACGTGGCGCCGCCGAGCTTGTCCGCCATCCCCGTGACGTGCGGAAGAACCTCGTCGAGGTCGTTGCATTTCGCCGGCAGCGAATCCAACGCACGCATCACGACGAGGGGCGCGCCATCCGTGAAAAAACTCGAGAGGGACATGCAGGCGGCCGTGCGGCTCGCGACACGGCCAAACGCACCCACGAGGTCGTACCGTACCTGAAGCGCGGGATCCGCCCTGAAGCCGGCGATCATGTCGGCGTGATCGCGGTTTGACGGGTCGACACGTCCGGCCACCAGCCGCCGTACCTGCCAATCGTCGTCAGCCGCGGCGCGCTGCATGAACGTAAGGTCCGTCTCGCCGGCCGCGAACAGGCTCTGTGCGGCAAGCAGGCGGATCATGGACGCGGCCTGCCGCTCCGTCGACGGACCGGCAGCCTGGCCGTACACGGCGAGCTCGCGCAACCGCGTGCGCGTGGTGTCGAGGATCGGCCTTCGAGCGTTTCCACGGATCAACGCCTCGAGCCCGCGCACGGCGCCGAGCAGTTGCGGGTCAGAACCTCTGGCCTGTTGAACCAGGAATGTCTCTGCCGCATTGCGTTGCTCCGCGTTCGGATACGCGCCAAGACCGATGGCCTCGAGCAGCAACCCGGTGATGGCGTCCAGTTCCGATCGCAGCTCACGCGTGGCGGGGATCGTCTGGTTCCGAAGGACGCAGTGCGTGAGCTCCTTGAAGACGACGTCGTAGACCTCAGGCTGCCGGCCAGCTATGGCGAAACGTTTGCCGATCGCATACGCGGCTTCTTTCTGTATCTCCACCTGGGGGCTGTCGAGCATGTCGAACAGGAGCCCGGGCAGCCACCTTCGAGCATCGACCGGCGGACCGACGATGGGAGTGTCCGACGAGCAGGCAGGATCCGAGACGGGAGCCCTGACCAGTTCCCCGAGCAAATCATTCGTCGCGGTGCCGATCATGTTTCTCTTGATGCCCGACCGCGACACTTCCGCCCACACGAACCTCGTGAACTCCGCCTGCCGCGCGATGGCCTGGGCCGCGCGCCAGCGCATCAGTGGCGTCGTGTTCCTTGTCTGCAGCGCGGTTCTGAGCAGCGCTTCCTCACGTTCCTCGCGATGATCGCTCGCGTGTCCCCGGGGTGGCGGACAAGGCCGGTACAACCGGCCGTCGCCTGCCAGGATGATGGTGCTTTCTCGAAGTGGAATTGGATTCTGTAACGTCTGGTCGGTACCGCAGAGGAAGACCTCCTGCGACGGAGACTGGTTCTGGAGAGCTGCGGAGGTCAGGACGAACAATGCGGCAACGGCGTGTTTCACTTGATCCTCGCGTCGGCCATGGATGCAGCCAGTGTCTCGACCTTGCTGGTAAACGCAGAGGACGGCGCGGCCGACAACAGACGCGCCGCGCTTCGAATCGCTTCGCCGTACCACTTGCGCCAAGCCGTCAGAATCGTGTCGTTGACGCCGCCCTTCTGTTCCTGCGCGATCCGATCCCGGCCGGCCGCGGCGACGACCCGGGCCACATCGAGCGCCGTCGACTCGGTGGTTGCCGCGAAGAGCCACGCGGTCGCGCCGACGGCGACGCCGACGTTCCGCATCTCCTCCGGGCTCGTCTTGTCAGGCGTGTCGAAGTTCGTGTGGTAATAGCGATCGGTGAAGTGCCAGTCGAGCAGCGATGGAATCCCGGCCTGCTGGAAGACGGTGTGATCGCTGCCGCCCTCGTACGGGTTGGTCTTCACCACCCATTTGCCCTTCGTGCTTCTGGCCGACACTCGCTCCACGACTGCCAGGTGCGCGTCATTGATAAGGTCGCCCTTGAGCGAATCCGCCCTGACGTTGCCCCTGCCCCACTCAGTGTGCGGATCCCACGTGCGATCCCAGACGGCGCCCGGATCCGGGTACCGTTCGATCAGGAAGCTGCCGCCCGTCTTCGTCACGTCCTCGCCCGTCATGTCGAGCGAGAACATGTACTTCACGAGCTTCGCGTCGTCCGGATGATCCTGCAGCCAGCGGCGGCTGCCGCTGATCTCGTTCAGAAAAAGAAACGTCAGGGTTCGCGCGGGCGCGGCGATCGTTTTGCGTTTGATCGCCGCCGACATCGACGCGGCCAGCTCGACGAGCGTCGCGACACCGCTGGCGTTGTCGTTCGCGCCCGGTTCCTGGATGTGCGACGCCATGACGATGCGCTCTGCAGGAACGGCAACGCCGGGAATCTCCGCAACGAGCGTGCGTGTCGGACTGACTGTGAAGGAGCTCGTGATCGAGACGCGGACTGACACGCCCTGGGCCCCGGCCGCCGCGAGGCGCTTTCTCAGCGTCGCCGCCGCGCGAGGCGACGCCTTGAACCCGAATGCCTTGCGCGCCTCGTCATACGGCACGCTCGACCACTGAAGAATGTCCCACTGATCGCGAGGCGTTGGCTTTGCACCGGGCGCGTCCGCATTCAGGTACTGCGGCAGCGACGTCGAGATCACGCCGGCAGCGCCAGACGTCACGACCGCCCTGCGCCAGAGCGCGCCGGCGTCCGCATCGCCGAGCACGACCGCGCCCTTCAGATCCTTGCCCGCAAAGTCGGCATCGCTGGCGCCACGGCCGACGTCGATGACTGGCGCGACGATGCCGCCCGCCGGCGTCGAGAAGGAATTGATGCAGAGCGTGAGGTGGTCCTTCTCGCGCGAGAGGACGACTTCATCTGCGGCGCCGGGACGAACGATCGCGAGTGTCGCCGCGGAGTGATCCCAGGACTGGCCGTTTCCCGGGTACTCCTCCACGCTGACCTTCAGGCCCGCCGCCGTCAGGCGTTCGCGAATGCGATCGACGGTGGCGTTGTAGCCGGGATTGCCCGCGAGCCGCCAGTACTGGCCGATGAACTTGACGTGGTCCATCGCCGCCGTCTGGTTGTAGTCCGCCCAGATCGCGTCGATGGCCGGATCGATGGTCGCGTGGAAGCCGCGACGAGGATCGTCTTGAGACACCGTGACGCCGGCCCTAAAGGGCCGGCCTGCGTCGACGTAGGCCGGGGCCTTAGCCCCGGCAACAAACGCAAAAACACACGCCGCGACCGCGGCGCGCTTCACCGCAACGCCGTTGCCACGGCGGCCTTGCCCGAGTACTCGAGCATCTGCTGCTCCAGGTTGCAGGGATAGGTCACGCGCACGTCGGCGATCATGCCGGCCGCGTCCATCACCGGCTCGAGGCGGGGCTGCACGAAGCCCGTGTACGACGGCAGATTGAGGCGATCGACGCGAGCGACGATCTCGTCCCGCAGCGCCGGATCGAAGTGGATGCCGTACGTCTCGAAGAGATCGCGCGCGGCTGCGTAGTCGCCCTCGGACTTGATGCGCTGCACCTCCGCCAGCAGTCTGCCGCAGCCCTCGCGGAACGCCTGCGGATCCACCATCACGTAGTACGTCTTGCCGTCGCGCACGCGCTTCTCGATGGCGGCGGTGTTCGCCATGAGCCAGTGCACGATCATCTGGCGGTTGCGCATGTGGTCTTCCTCGATCGTCGTCCCCTCGCGCATCCGGCGCAGCTGGACCAGGGCATTGCGGGCGTAGGCTTCGTATTCTGAGACGACGACCTCCGGCTGATGGTCGGCCGGAACGAGGTCGATCTCGCCGATTCTCGGCTCCGGCATGAAATAGAGCGCCACCAGATCCGCCCGCGCCTCCTCGACAGCCGAATACTGCTCCTTCAGCGCGAGCTGCGGCTGGCCGTCCAGGTGTTCGGCGACGCGTCCCGATCCGTGCCCCAGCACTTCATGGATGGCGGTCGTGGCATCGCTGGCGATCGCGCCCCACTTCTCCGCGCGCGCCACCTCATCCTCCGACCAGCAGAACTCCTGGCGGTACGCCGGAAGCTGCGATTTCTCGTACGCCTCGGTAATGTTGGCCAGCGACACGGACTTGCTGCCGTATACCTCGCGGATCCGCTGATCGTTCGGCAGATTGATCCCGATCGCCGTCGTCGGGCCCGCTTCGCCGGTTTCGACGACGACGTCGATCGCGCGGGCGGTGACGCCGACGACATCGGTGCGCCGCCACTTCGGATCCCAGGGCATGCGGACCTCGAACCACGCCGCGGCCTCCGCGAGTTTGTGCAGGCTCTCCGTCTTCGCGTGATTCACGTAGCAGACGAGCGATTCCCAGGCGCCCTTCACGCCGCGGGCGTCGAGGTAGTTCTCGATGAACCCGTTGATGGTGTCGATCGGCCCGTCCTTGTCCGCGACCCACGCGATGTCGTACGACGCGCGATCGGCATCCTCGCCGGTTTCATAAAAGCGAATCAGCGCTTCGAGTGCCTTGCGGGTCTTCGCGGGCGCGTGCGGCAGCGCTGTCTGAAGGTGATGGACGATGGCGGAGATCTGGCGGCCGTAGCGGCCGCCAACGCGGCAGACCTCCTCTTCCAGGCGCCCGTCACGCTTCACGAGACGGGAGTTCAAGCCGTACCGCTCCTTGAATCCCGCGACGTCGGCCATCGTCACGCCGTCGTAGTGGTTGTTGGCGCTCGCCTGAAGAATGTCCCTGCCCGCCTCTGGCGTCTTGCTCGTCACCATCGGATCGACGGCGGGATCGAAGAACGGGCCGGAAAGGCGCGTGATGAGATCGGCCGCCGACTCGCTTCCCCGCTTCGGCAGCGTCGCGCCGTTTCGTTCGGCGATCTCGGCCGCGGCGCGCAGGTCCTCGGGCGCGCACTTCATGACGAACTTCCGCGACGTCGTCGTGCTGTGCGGGCCGGAGTTGATCCAGAAGAGCTTCGTGTACCGCCGGATCTCGGCAAGCGTCGCGGCTTCGATCCCGGCAGCGTGCGTCAGGATCTCCTCGAGCACTTCGCGCATCTCGAGCGCGTGGCGGTACCGCTGGTCGTAATAGATGTCACGGCCGGCAAGGGCGGCCTGATAGAGGTGCCACGCCAGGATTTTCTGGTCGAGGGGAAGGTCGTCGAAGCCGTCGGCGTAGTACTGCACGACGGCCGCATCATCGACTTGCTCGAGAAGGTACTTTCGTTCCATCAGAGCTCCATTTTCTCCTGATAGCCCGGCGTCCGGACGGTCCAGCCGAGCTCCTTTTCGATGCGCGCCTTGAGCGCGTCCATGGGCGCGGGCTCGCCGTGGACGAGGCACGTCACGGCCGGCGGGCGTTTGAACTCGCGCAGCCAGCGCATGATTTCGTTCGTGTCGGCGTGCGCGGACATCGAATCGACACTGGTAATGCGCGCGCGGACGGGCACTTCCTCGCCGTGGATCTTCGTGTAGTGCGCCCCCTGAAGCAGGGCGCGGCCACGCGTGCCTTCCGCCTGGAAGCCCGCAAACATCACTGTATGTTTGGGATCCGGCAACGCATGGCGCAGGTGATGCAGCACGCGGCCGCCGGTCGCCATGCCGCTCGATGAAATGACGATGGACGGTTCGCCGGATTCCTGGACCTTGCGGGATTCGGGGATCGCGCTGATGACGCGCAGCTTTGCCGTCGCGAAGACGGACAACGCGCGCGCGGCATTTGTCATTGACGCGGCCGCGCCCTGCTCGGCCAGCTCGGTGTCCAGCTCATCCGCGCGCTTGCGGTACGTCGCGAGCACCGCGGTCGCCATCGGGCTGTCCACGTACACGGGCAGTTCCGGAATCTGCTTTCGTTCTTCGAGTGCGCGGATCCAGTACAGGAGTTCTTCAACTCGGCCCAGCGCGAATGCGGGAATGATCACCTTGCCACGCCTCTTCACGGCGTCCCTGATGATGCCGGCAAACTCCGCGCCGTTGTCGTCGACGGGATGCACGCGGTCACCGTACGTCGACTCGACGAGGAGGACATCGGCTTCGGCGACCGGCGAGGGATCTGGAAGAACCGGCCGGCCGTACCGGCCAAGGTCGCCGCCGAAGAGAATCGTCTTGCCCGCTTCTTCAACGCGGACGCGCGCGTACGCCGAGCCAAGGAGATGTCCGGCGTTGATGAACTCGGCCGTGACACCGGGAATGACCGGTACCGGACGCTCGTAGCCGACGGGCTGCAGCAGCGTGAGCGCCCGCGCGGCATCCTCTTCTGTGAAGAGCGGCAGCGCCGGCTGGTGGCGTGTGTAGCCCTTTCGATTTGCCCGCTCGGCGTCTTCTTCCTGCAGCCGGCCTGCATCCTCGAGCACGATTCTCGTGAGCTCCGCGGTTGCGGGGGTACAGAAGATGCGGCCTCGAAATCCCTGCGCCACGAGCCGCGGCAGATATCCGGAGTGATCGAGGTGCGCGTGCGTGAGGACGACCGCGTGAATGTCGGTGGCGCGGACCGGCATCGGGTGCCAGTTGCGCTCGCGCAGCTCCTTCAGTCCCTGGAACAGTCCGCAGTCGACGAGCATTCGGCGGCCGCCGACTTCGAGGAGATGTTTCGACCCAGTGACCGTGCGCGCCGCGCCGAGGAAAGTAATCGTCACGCGAAATACCCCACTTGTCCCCCTGTGTGCCAGAACAACACTGTCTGTCCCGACGTGAATCGTCCGGTTCGAACACCGGCGATGAGCCCTGCCATCGCTTTCGCCGTGTAGACCGGATCGAGCAGCATGCCTTCGCGGCGTGCCGCCAGCTCCATCGCCTCGGTCGACGCGGGTGTCGGGATGCCGTACCCCTCGCCCACCTGCGTATCGTCGACTTCGATCTCCCGGCCTGCGCCGATCGTCTCCGGCCGGGCGCCAAGTCGATCGGCCATCGCGCCCAGTAATTCCCGGACAGTCGCGCTGAGCGAAGCCGACGAGTCATCGGCGCTGACGCCGGCCACTCTCGCGGCGAGCCCGAACAAGGCGCATCCGGCAATGAGTCCGGCCTGCGTGCCCCCGGACGATGTTGAATGCACGATGACGTCGGGTCTGATGCCCGACGCCGCGACTTCGGCGATCCCACGGGCGAAGCCAAGTGCACCGGTAGCGGTCGAGGCGCCCAGCGGAACGATGAAGGGACGGAGTCCTGCCGCGCGAAGATCCGTCGCGGCCTGTTCCATCGCGGGCGCACGCTCGTCACGGCCCCCGACGTGCCGCACGTCCGCGCCGAACAGGTGATCCAGCTTCGCGTTCGCTGTTGGATTCGACGGCGCCTGGCCGTTCACGACCAGTACGACCTTCATCCCGAGCGCCGCGCCGGCCGCGGCGGTCACGCGGCAGTGATTCGACTGCACGCCGCCGCACGTGATCAGCGAATCGGCTCCCGCTGCTCGGGCCTCGGCGACGACCGTCTGGATCTTTCTGACTTTGTTTCCGCCGCATCCGAAGGACAGCAGATCGTCGCGTTTCACGAAAAGCCGCGGAGACGACGGCCCCAACGCTGCCGCGAGGCGGGTCATTTCGTCGATGGGCGTTGCGTGCGGCGCCAGGGACACCATCGGCATCGCCATCAAAGACGCCAGAGCGGTAGCCATCAGACAGCATTCTAGTAGTGCGTAGTGCGGCGTGCGCAGTGCGCGGTGCACGGGACCGTACCAGCACTTCGCACGCCCCACCGCGCACCGCGCACTGGTCCACGTCTTATACTGCCCTGATGCCCATTCGAGGTACGCGAGACGTACCCCCGCTGGTCCGGGCGCTCACCGACGGCACTTCAGTGGTGTCCGCCGAGCTCCGGCCGCCACGGGCCGAGCTCGACGCTCCTGCCGGAATGGACGCGTGGATCGATACGTACCACGCGATCAGCGGCATGGTTCGCGACGGGACGTACGTGTTTCTGACTGACAGCGCCGTCGGCGCCAAGGAAGAGAACAACCTCAGGCATCTGACCATCAACCTTGGCTCGGACGTACCGCGCGATCGCGTGGTGCCGTTCCTCACCACGAAGCACACGATGGAGTTCTGCCTCTCGTACGCCGAGCGCGCCTGGCAGCAGGGCTTCACCTCGCTCGTCGTCCTCGGCGGCGACCGCACCATCGGACCGCCCAGGTGCGTCTCGCATGCCTGGCAGCTCCGCGAAAAGATCCGCGAGCACGTGCCCGATCTCTCGCTCGGCGGCTGGGCCAATCCGCATCAGGACGCGGTGAAGCAGGCCGGGTTTGTGGACGACGACCGGTTCTCGGCGGAGTTCTTCCTCACTCAGGTGGTCTCACACCACGATCTGGATCTGGTACGGGGCTTCACGGCTGAGCTCGATCGCCGGAGCGTCAAGTTGCCGGGGGTGTTCGGTGTCTTTTACTACCGGAGCGCAAATCCGAAGACTCTGGAGATCCTGAAGCAGTTCCTCCCGGTGCCGGCAGCGGGACTCATCAGGGAATTCGGCGAGGGCGCGGGCCCGGACGAGATCTGCGCGCGGACGATTCGCGGACTCAAGCAGGCGGGCGTCAGGAACTTCTACGTGTCGAACCTGCCGATCGGCAAGGCTAGACAGACGCTCGAAAGAGTACTGAAGTTGGTCTGATTCAGCTTCCGATGGTCAGCCGGTCTCGATTCGGCGCCAGAGATCGATAACGCCAAGCGCTACCGCCCACTGTTCGATGTAGCGACGATCGATGCCTGGATTCAGGGCAAGGACGCCCGACGCATCTCGCACCTGCCGTTCCGAATCGCCGGCACTACGGGCCCACTCAAGCTTCGAAAGGATCGCGTCTTCCGGCGTGACGACGGCGACGGAGGAGGCAAACGCGAAATCCACGCGTTGACGGCGCGCAAACTCCTCCTGGCTGAAGGGCCGGTCCTTTCGGAAAATGACGTCCACTTTGGTCGCCGACGCAATCTCTATCGCGTTGAATTGGGACCGCCGCTGGAGGGCGCCGCGCGCGCCGTCCGCATTCACAAAGAATCCAGCGGATTCCAGCGTCTCTAGAAAGCTGTCGAGCTGGGCAGGCGACGGATCGATGACCACGTCGGCGTCATGAGTCGCGCGCGGCCGGCCGTGGTAACTGGTCGCGATGGATCCGGTCACCATGTACGGAATCCCCGCGGTCTCAAGTAAGCCGATTACCCGGACGAGGGCGGCCTCCTCGGGCGTCATGGTTCAACGAGTGGGAGATCAGGCCAGACCGCCCGGCAGGTTTCATCGCCCAGGGTGATCCGGGCCCATGCCTGCCGCAGTTCTACGTCGGTGTAGTGAGGGTGCCGCCGCCGGATGCCGGCGAACGTCAGCCGGCGCACCGTCTCGGTCAGTTGAAAAGCAGTCGAGAGCCTCGCTGCTCCACCCATCCTGGCATAGAGATCAGTCTGGATGGCCCATGCCTCCGGCGAGGTGTCTGACGGCACCAGCCGATCCGTGCGCCTCGAGTCGGCTTCCATGGTGCGGATGCTACCACTGAGCTTTCTGTCGAAAGTTCTGGCTTGCGGCCTACGGCCTGGACCAGCTTCCTTCGTACACGAAGTCGCCAAGCGGGCGCCGCTTGCGCGGTTGGGTTTCGGCCACCTTGTGCTTGTCGATGCTGAGCACGTCGGGATCGCCGGCGTAGCCGATCGCGATTGCCACGCCCGGCTCGAACTCGGCGGGGATTCCGAACGCTTCGCGGGCGCGCACGCGATCGAAACCCTCCATCTGCCTGATCGACAGTCCCTGCGAGGTCGCCTGAATCGTGAGCAGCGCGACGGCCTGGCCCGCGTCGTACCACGACATGGCGTTTGCGGTGCCGGTGTCCTCGAAAGATGTTCGCACCGCCGCAAGCACGAGCACCGGCGCCGCGGCCGCCCACGTCTGGTTGGATGTCGTCAACGTGTCAAAAAGCTTGCGCCACTGCTCCGGCGCCGCGACGCGATCGAGCACGAGAAACCGCCACGGCTGTTCGTTGCGCGATGACGGCGCCCAGCGCGCGGCCTCAAAGAGCCGCATGAGCTCGGTCCGCGGTACCGGCCGCGACGAATCGTACGCACGCGGACTCCACCGGTGCTGGATGAGCTCGTGGATATCGTGATCGGTATTGGCGACCTTCGGGTGAGACATGACAGGTCAGAGGGCAAAGGGCACAGGGCAAAGGGAGGTCACAGGTGCAAGGTTAAAGGATTTCCTCTCGCACGTCCGTCCAAAACCTCTGACCTTCAACCTCAGACCTCCCTCTGCCCTCTGACCTTTGCCCTCTGCCCTTATATGATCACGCGAATGGCTTCATATCTCGACAGTGTTCCCTTCTCAGGCATCATCCGAATCCGCGACATGATGTACACGGTCGAGCGCCCGTTCCGTCTCGATCAGGGCGACGTGAGCTTTGACGCGCCGGCGACGGTGAAGGCGGCGCTCGAGCAGGGCATCCGCGACAACCGCACGCACTACGTCCAGACCACCGGCATTCCTCCGCTGCTCGAACTCATCGCGAAGAAATTGCGCGACCGGAACGGCATCCCCGTGGAATCGACCGACGAAGTCATGGTCACGACGGGCGGCATCCACGGTGTGTACGTCGTGTGCCAGGGACTGCTCGAACCCGGCGATGAAGTACTGATGCCTAATCCTGCGTGGCCACCGGCGCCAGGCAACGTTTCCTGCGCGCATGCCGTGCCGGTGGCTTACCCGCTTTACGAGTCGCGCGGCTGGCGTCCGGATGTGGACGAAATTCGGCGTCTCGTGACGGACAAGACGCGGGCGATCTACGTGAACTCCCCGAACAATCCAACGGGTGGCGTGCTGACGCGCGGCGATCTCGAAGCCATCGCAGCGCTGGCGCAGGAAAAGAATCTGTGGGTGATCTCAGACGAAGCCTACGAAGACGTCGTCTTTGAGGGCGAGCAAATCAGCATCGCATCCCTGCCGGGCATGTACGAGCGGACGATTCCGATCTACACGATGAGCAAGACGTACGCGATCACTGGGTTGCGGCTCGGCTATCTCGCTCTGCGCGATCAGAAGATCCGCGAGCGCGTCCGCAAGGTGCTGTTCTACACGGTGTCGAACACCTCGTCGCTCGTGCAGTACGGCGCGGCCGGCGCTCTCGCCGGATCCCAACAGGCCGTCGGCGACTTCCGCACGGAGCTGCTGGCACGACGCGGACTCTTCTACACCGGCATCGCCAAGGCGGCACCGGGGATCTTCAGCGGCAGCCCGCCCGCGGGCGCGTTCTATGCGTTTCTCAGGATCGACCCGGCCTGGCGCTCTCCCCTGCCGGGCGCTCCCGAGTCACGGTCCTGGGCGATGACGGAGTTTCTCATCAAGAAAGGACGGATCGGCTGCGTCCCCGGCGCCGACTTCGGAAGCGTCGGCGAGGACCACATCCGCTTCTGTTTCGCGAGAGACCGTGCGGAGATTCAGGGAGCGCTCGAGTCGATGGCGGAAATTCTCAGTCTCGTTCGATCATGACGACGCCAATGGGAGGGCACTGAGTGCACTAACTTGGCGTCGTTGTCGTCGTTGGTGTCATTGGCGTCGTTTCAAGAATCAGCTCACGTGTCTTCCACCATCGACACGAATCGTCTCTCCCGTGATGAAGTCCGAGTCGATCAACAGCAGCACTGCCTTCGCGATTTCGTCCGGGCCGCCCCAGCGGCCGAGCGGCGTCGCGCGCTCGACAGCCTCTGATTCTTCCTGCGACGTGCCCGGCGGCGCGAGGATCGGACCCGGCGCAATCGCGTTGACGAGGATGTTGTCGGCGGCCAACTCGAGCGCGAGTGTTTCCGTCAGCGCTTTCACGCCTGCCTTCGCGACGTAGTACGCCGTGAAGCCCTTGTAGCGGGGCCGCCCGCTCGCGGCGACCCAGTCGGTGAAATTGACGATGCGGCCGCCGCCGGATCGGCGGATGAGCGGTACGGCCGCGTGCGACGCGAGAAACGTTCCGTGCAGATCCACCGACAGCTGCCGATGCCACTCGGCCGGCGTGAGCTCACCGAACGGCACCGAGTGGTACACCGACGCCATGTTCACGAGCACGTCCAGCCGTCCGAACTCGCGCTCGATTGCGGCAACCATCGCATCGCACGCCGCGGCTTCGGACACATCGGCCTGCACCACCAGCGCGCGACGCCCCAGACCGCGGACATCGTCCGCCGCTTCATCCGCCTCGCCTTGCGATCGGTTGTACGCGAGCACCACATCCGCGCCGCGTTTCGCGACCGCGGCAGCGACGACGGCGCCGATCCGGCGAGCACCGGTCAGGACAACGACTTTGTTGGTCAGTTCCATAGAGTTCCAAAACGACGCCAACGACGCCAATGACACCAACGACGCAAAGTTAAGGCACTTGTTCTGGGTGCACGAAGCCAGCGTACTGAATGCCCTGACTTGGCGTCGTTATCGTCGTTGGTGTCATTGGCGTCGTTTTCTCAGTGTCCGCGCAACCGCGCTCTGCCCAAGGCGCGTGAGGTGGCGCGGTGCGCGCGGCGGCCATCGAACGACCAGTCGCCGGAGCCGGTAAGGAAGAGGCACAGCAGAGCGCCGATGAGCACAATCGAAAACTCCATGCCGTGGCCGCGCGTCGAGTCGCCGATCCAATTGATGTAGAAGCCCCACTGAGCTTGCGTCTTCCAGAGCAGGATCGCCTGAATACCGATCGCGGCCGCCGAGGCCCAGCGCGCCATCAATCCAAGCGCGATGAGAAGGCCGCCCACGAACTGAACGGATCCGACGAGCACCGCGATGAGCATGCCGGGCTCGAGGCCGGCGCGGGAAAACGCCGCCGCGGATTGCTCCGGGCCTCCCGGACCGAGGCCGCCGCCGGCGCCCAGGGCAAAGAGAATGTGGCCGCCGTGGGACACCAGCACGAACGCCAGCGTCAGGCGGAGCGTAAGTAGCCCTGCTGCAGCCACTTGCAGATAGTCAACCAACGCCGGACAAGTTGCAACCCGCCGGTTCGGTTCCCGCGACCCCGCCTGCGTACACTAGCGGCGTGTCTGACCCCGCCCTGCTCGACCGACTGTCGCAACACCGGACGCTTGCCGGCCTCACGGCGAAAGAACTCGACTGGCTCGTGAAGCACGGCGAAGTCCTCACACTCGCGATCGGCGATGTGCTCACCTCGAAGTCCAGTCCCGTGCGTGGGCTCTTCATCGTCCTGTCCGGTCATCTGACGATCTACGTCGATCGCGGCGCCGGCCGTCAGAAGGTCATGGAGTGGCACGGCGGCGATGTCACCGGACTGCTGCCCTACTCACGCCTGGTCGCGCCTCCGAGCGATGTCACGGCGGAGGAACCCACGGAAATTCTGAAGATCGATCGCGAACTCGTGCCGCAGATGCCGCACGAATGCCCCGAGCTCACCGCCAAGCTCGTCCATGTCATGCTGGATCGCGCGCGGCAATTCACGTCCGCGGATCTCCAGAACGAGAAGATGTGGTCGCTGGGCAAGCTGGCGGCGGGTCTGGCGCACGAGCTGAACAATCCGGCATCTGCCGTGGTTCGGAGCGCCGAGGGTCTCGCGCACAAGGTGATCGACGTCGAAACCGCTTCTCGTGTATTCGGCGGCGCCACGCTGACGCCCGCGCAACACTCCGCGGTGGCGCGGGCGCGTTCACTGTGCATGGCGTCCGGCGCCGTGACGGGACGCTCCGCACTTGCGCGCGCGGATCGCGAAGAACGCATCACCGAGTGGCTGGAGGATCACGGCGCCGAGGGACTCGTCGCGGACGCGCTCGTGGATTCGGCGATTACCGAGGAAGCCCTCGATCAGCTTGCCGCCGCGCTCGATCGCGAGTTGCTGCTGGTCGCGCTGGAGCTCCTGGTCGCGGAGTGCGCCGCCCACCAGCTCGTGAGCGAGATCCAGACCGCGGCCTCGCGCATCCACAAACTCGTCGCCGCCGTGAAGGGCTTCACCTACATGGACCAGGCGAATCAGCAGAAGCCGGTCGACGTCGGTCAGGCCCTGAGCGACTCGATCCTCGTGCTGAGCTCGAAGGCGCGGAAGAAGGTGGTCGCGATCTCGCTGGAGGTCGAGCCGGGTCTGCCGCAAATCCTCGGCCTCGGCGGTGCGCTCAACCAGGTCTGGGCCAACCTCATCGACAACGCGCTCGATGCCGCCACGTCTGAAGTCGTCGTTGCCGCGTGCAAACGCGGCGAGTCTGTCATCGTCAAAGTTCGCGACGATGGCCCGGGGATTCCTGAGGAGATCCGGAAACGAATCTTCGATCCGTTCTTCACGACGAAGCCGCAGGGAGAGGGAACCGGGCTGGGACTCGACACGGCGAGGCGTCTCGTCCTTCAGCACCACGGATCGATTGACGTGGAGTCGAAGCCAGGCCGGACGGAGTTCGCCGTCTGTCTGCCGATCGATCCCGGGAAGATCTGACTTGCCGGGCCTGAAGGCCCGGCCTACGGAGGGCGGGGCTTCAGCCCGCCGCGCGACCGGCGGCCTAAGGGCCGCCGGCTACACCGTTTCGAGGTACTTGTGGACCGAATAGATCGCGGCGGAGCCCTCGCCCACGGCCGCGGCGACGCGGCGATTCGCGCCCGACCGCGTGTCGCCGGCAGCGAAGACACCGGGCATGCTGGTTTCGAACATCATCGGATCCCGCTCGAGGCGCCAGCCGTGTTCGACACGCGATATGGCCGAGCCCGTGACGATGAATCCCTTGTCGTCGCGCACCAGCGCGCTCGCGAATCGCTCCGTGCGCGGCGCGACGCCAATGAAGATGAACATCGCGGAGAGATCGCGAGTGATCTTCTCGCCTGTATCGACGTTCCTTATGGTGAGGCGCTCGAGATGTGACTCGCCCTCGACGCCAACGACTTCGGAGCGCGTCACGACACTGACATTCGGCGTGTCAGTGATCCGGTCGACCAGGTAACGCGACATCGCCGGGCTGAGCCCGGCCGCGCGAATGATCATGGTGACTGAACGCGCGTGGCGCGAGTAGAACATCGCGCCCTGCCCCGCGGAGTTCGCACCGCCGACAATCGCGATGTCCCGATCGGCGTAGAGCATCAGCTCGCTCGTGGCCGCACCGTAGTAGACACCGGCGCCAAGCAGCCGCTCGATTCCCGGGACCTCGAGCATCCGCACGGACATGCCGGTCGCAATCACGACGGCGTAGCACGACACCTCGCGACCATCCGCGAGCAGGACGATCCGGTAGGGATCTTCCTGGCGAATCCCGGTCACTTCGCATCCAACCAGCAGCTCCGCGCCGAACCGGCGCGCCTGCGCGGTGGCGCGCGCGGCGAGATCGGCGCCAGTTACACCGGATGGAAAACCGAGGTAGTTCTCGATCATCGAGCTCGTGCCCGCCTGACCGCCCGGCGCGCTCTGCTCGACAAGGAGTGTCTTCAGGCCTTCGGACGCGGCGTACACCGCGTTGGCCAGGCCGGCCGGGCCGCCGCCGATGATCACGACGTCATAGAACGGCCGCGCGGCTTTCGTCTGCAGGCCAATACGCGCGGCGAGCTCGAGATTCGATGGCGCGACGAGATGCGTGCCGTCGGCGAGCAGCACTACGGGAAGATGGGGCGCTTCGCCCGCCAGAGACGTCACGAGCTCGCGCGTCGGCGCATCTTTTTCGATGTCGATCCACTGGTACGGCACCTGATTGAGCGACAGGAACTCGCGGGTCGCGTAGCTCGACGGCGACCACGGCGAACCGACGACGCGGATGCCTTCGTACGGAAGACGGACGCGAGCGGACCATGACGCGAGCAGGTCATCGAGAATCGGGTACAGCCGCTCCTCTGGGGGATCCCACGGCTTCATTAGGTAGTGGTTCAGTCCGACGTCATTGATGGCCGAGATCGCCGCCTGTGTGTCGGCATATGCGGTGAGCAGCACCCGGCTCGCGTCGGGATGGAGTTTCTTCGCCTGGATCAGGAGCTCCGTGCCGGTCATGTCCGGCATCCTTTGATCCACCAGGAACAGAGCCACCGGCGCGCCGCGCTGTTTCAGCTCGCGCGCGACCTCCAGGCCCTCGGTGCCGGAAGCCGCGCGCAGAATGCGGTAGTCCCGACGGTAGCGATCGCGCAGGTCGCGCTCGATCGCTCTCAGAACCTCGAAGTCGTCGTCGACGGCAAGAATGGCGGGTTTTGGCAAGGTTCGGATTGTACCGGGGCCGTGTTTGTCTTTTTGCTTGACTAATTGACTTCGGACTAATACTTTGTCCCGGCTAGAGACAAACAAACGGTTCAAGATGCCTGTTTTCTTGTCTCGTTCGGCCTCTACCACGGCTGAACAGGTGTAATTAGTCTATTAAGAGGATTAAATGAAGCGAGTCAATCCGTCGAGGTTCAGCGTAGCGACCCGCGGTACCGGGCGCGAAATCAACCGCTCGATCCTCCTGAACCTGATCCGCGCGCATCAGCCGATCTCCCGCGCTGACCTGGCGCGCGTCATGGGTGTCCGCCGCGGCGCGGTCTCACTGCTCGTCAACGACCTTCTCAAGGAAGGTCTCGTCATCGAAGGCGCCACCGGCGAGACGCTTCGGGGCCGGAAGCCCACCTTCCTCTATATAGATTCCCGCCGCCGCGCTGTCGTCGCCGTCGATGTTCGCGCGAGCCGCACCTTCATCCAGCTCACGGACCTGCTCGGCAAGGCCGTCGCGGGTATCGAGAACTTCCCGACGCCGCGCGATCCGAAAGCCTTCGTTCAGGAGCTCGCCGATCGCATCCGCCAGCTTCAGGCGCAGCATCCCGATCTTTCCAGCATCGAGGGCCTCGGCGTCGTCGTGCCGGGCATGGTGGAGCGATCGACGATGCAGATTCTGCATGCGCCGACGCTGGGCTGGCGCAACGTGTCGCTGCGCGAGCCGCTCGCGGCCGCAACGGGGCTCTCCGTGCAGATCGAAAACTCCGGCCGCGCGTGCGTGCTGGCGCAGGCGTGGGCCGTTCGGGACGGCAGCGCGCCCGGCGATCTGGTCTTCGTGTCCATTTCCGACGGCGTCGGCGTCGGCGTGATGATTCACGGCGAGCTCGTGCGCGGCGCCCACAACATCGCCGGCGAGTTCGGCCATGTGCCGCTCTCGCTCGATGGCCCGCGCTGTTCGTGCGGATCGACCGGTTGCTGGGAGGCCTACGTCTCCAATCGCGCCACACTGGCGCGCTATTTCGGCCGCGAGATCGAGTCGTCCGGTCCAGCGCGCGTCGAAGAGCGCGCGTTCAGCATCGAGGATCTCGTCGCGCGAGCGCGGTCGGGCGACGCGAAAGCCGTCACGGCGATTCAAGCGACGGCCCGGTATCTCGGTCTGGGCCTCGCCTCCGTCATCAACGCCACTGATCCGGCGCGTGTGTACATCGGCGGTGAAATCACCGCGGCCTGGGACCTCATCGAGGACGCGGTCCGCGCGGCCCTTGCCGAGCGCGCGCTGACCCCAGCGGCCGCCACCACGGATATTCGGCCGGTGGCGAGTCACGAACATCCGCGTCTCCAGGGCGCTGCCGCGCTCGTTGCGTCGCCGGCGTTTGCGGCGCCAGCTGTTGCTTGAACGTGGGGCGGCCCTTTAGGGCTGCCTGCGCCGCCGGGCCTGAAGGCCCGGCCTACGAAAGACCGATCGAGGAAGCGAGAGATTGAAATGTCAGCACCGACACTCGAACGCATCAGCTCGACCACATGCGTGGTCAGGAACACGGCAGGCCAGACGGGCCGAAGCCAATCCGTCACGCCGGCCACAACGGCGTCGCGCCATCTGCACTACGGCCGCGTGATTCTCAAGGCTGGCGAAGCGCCCGTGGCGGTGAACACGGCCGGTCTCGAGACGGCGTTCATCGCCCTCTCGGGCGAGGCGACGATTGCCGTCGCCGGCTCGTCGTACACGCTGCGGCCGTACGACTCGCTCTACGTTCCCCGTGATTCGAATCTCACGATCACGCCGGGCGCGGCGGGCTGCGATCTCGCGGAAGTCGCGGCGCCCGTCGATCGCGCGCATCCAATTCAATTCGTTGAGTTTGCGAAGGTCCAGGTCGATCCCGGTTTGCACTTCGCCGCCGGCGGACCCTCGGCGAAGCGCGAGCTCAACGTCCTCATCGGCAAGAACGTCGAAGCGGGCCGCATCATGGCCGGCGTCACGTTCAGCGAGCCGGGCAACTGGACCTCGTGGCCTCCGCACGAACACGCGGTGCTCGCCGAGGAGGCGTATCTCTACTTCAACATGCCGGCGCCGGGCTTCGGCGTGCAGCTCGTCTACACCAACACGCAGGATCCCGAGCTCGCGACGATCGTCCGCGACGGCGACGTCGTGCTGATGCCGCAGGGCTATCACCCCAACGTCGCGGCGCCGGGCGGCAACATCAACTTCCTCTGGATGATGGCGGCGACCCGCGAGGACGTGGATCGACAGTTCGGCGTCGTCAACGTACAGCCGGAGTTCGCGGCCGGTGGATCGGGCCTGGATCCGGGCAAGGCGCAGAAGAAATCATGAGCAACCACGACACGACGCTGGCGTTTCAACACACGGACTGGGCTTCGGTGCCGGTCGAACACCCGGCCGAGGGCATCGCGCGGCAGATGGTGTACGGCGAGCGCGTCATGGTGTGCCGCCTGCGCATCGCCCCGCACACGGTGACGCCGGTGCACTCGCATCTGCACGAGCAGATCACGCTCGTCGAGCAGGGACCTGTCGAGTTCTTCATCGACGGCCAGTCACGCATCGTGAACACCGGCGAGGTCCTGCACTTCCCGTCGAACATCCGGCATGGCGCGACGATGCTCGATCGCGAGGTCGTGTTGATCGACATCTTCTCGCCAATCCGCGAGGACTTCCTCCCGGCGAAGCCGCGCACGTGAGAGAGGCACACGAACGATGACCGATCTCTTCCGTGTCGACGGCAAGGTGGCGCTGGTGACGGGCGCCTCGCGCGGCCTCGGCGCCGCGATTGCGAAGGCGCTTGGCGACGCCGGCGCGAACGTCGTGCTCCACTCCAGCTCGAAACCAGCGACGAGTACCGCGAGAGCGATCCAGGCGATGGGCCGACGCACGGCGACGGTCACGGCCGATCTGGCGGACGCCGGTGCAGCGGCGAAGCTCGCGGCCGACGCGATCGCGGCGTTCGGTCACATCGACATTCTCATCAACAACGCCGGTACGATTCGACGCGCGCCGGCCGCGGATCACTCGGACGAGTTCTGGGACGAAGTGATCGCCGTGAATCTCTCGAGCGTCTTCCGGCTCAGCCGCGAGATCGGCCGCCAGATGATCGCGCGCGGAGCAGGCGGAAAGATCGTCAACATCTCGTCGCTGCTCGCGTTCCAGGGCGGCATCACGGTGCCGGGCTACGCCGCCGCCAAGGGCGGCCTCGCGCAGCTCACCAAGGCCCTGGCCAACGAATGGGCGAAGCACCAGATCAACGTCAACGCGATCGCACCCGGCTACATGGAAACGGACAACACCGAGGCGCTTCGCAAGGACGAGACGCGCTACCGCCAGATCTCCGAGCGGATTCCCGCCGGACGCTGGGGCACGCCCGAGGACCTCGCGGGTGCCGCCGTGTTCCTCGCGTCTCGAGCCGCTGACTACGTGCACGGACACGTGCTCGTCGTCGACGGCGGGTGGATGGGTCGATGAACGCGATCCTCAGGGCATTCGCCACGTTCGTCGGCCCCGCCGCGCTGACCGCGGCCGGCATGATCGGCGCCGGCGCCGTCGCGACACGTCTCCTCTCGGGCGCCTGGTTCGGTTTCGATCTGCTCTGGGTCGCGCTGTACGTGATCCCGATGGTCATCTTCACGCTCGACTCGGCGTCGCGCGTGGCGATTCTCAACGGCGGCCGCGGGATGTTCGAAATGATCCGCACCGACATCGGGGCATGGCTCGCGTGGGCGATCTTCCTGCCCACCGTCCTCGTGAACATCGTCGTCAACATGAGCCAGATGTCCGCGCTCGTCGAGGGCATCTACGGAACCATGGGGCTCCTGCCGCCGACGGGTGACGAGGGCCTCGGCGGTCTGATCGTCGTCACGATCGTGGCCACCGCGGTGACGCTGTGGGCGGCTGTCGCTGGCGAATACAAGCGCGTTGAGAAGATCATGACGGCGCTTCTCATCGTCATCCTGATCTCATTCCTGATTGTCGCGATCAAGGGGCTCTTCGACTTCGCGACGTGGCCGCGGCTTGCCGGCGGCCTGATTCCGCAGGTTCCGCCGGATCTCCCGGTGATCGGGGAGGCGCGTTCCCGCAGCGGACTCACGCAGATACTCGCGATAGCGGGACAGGCGCTGCCGCCGTCCGTCATGCTCGCGTACGGCTACCTCGCGGCGAACTCCGGCCAGACGCGCACGGATCTCAAGGCCGCCTTCCACAAGACCGTGAAGAACCTCGGCATCGTCTGGGGACTGTTCTCGGTCATGGTGATCGTGGCCGGCGCGACGGCGCTGCACGACGTCTACAACGGCGCCGGCCCGACGTACCTCGGCGTCAGTCACTACTCCCAGATCGAGAGCATTCCGGTCGCCGGTCAGGTGCTCGGGCCCGCCTTCCCGGGCGCGCTCGGCTTCCTCGCACCACGTTTTTTCTCGCTGGGGCTGATCGCCGCCGCGTTCACGACACTGATCTCCGTGTCGTTGACGATGACTTACTTCTGGCTGGACATGGGGCGAAAGAACTGGCGCTTCACGCCGGACAACACGCTGTTCAAGAAAGTCTTCGCCACGTGGATCGCCGTGCCGGCGCTCATCGCGCCGTTCTGGAAGATGCCGGCGCTGCTCAAGGCCATTCTCGCGATGGTGGGCAACCTCGTGCTCGCGCCCGTCGCTATCGCGGTGATTCTCTACTTCGTCACCAGGCCGGCAATGGGCGAATACCGCGCTAATGCGGGCCGCACGGCGGTGCTGGTCGTCACCGCGCTCTTCGCGACGATCCTCGTTGCAAACGGCATCTGGGGCCTCATCAAGTGACCTCGAAGCTCACGCGCGCGGAAGTCGTGACCCGGATCCAGGCGACCGGCGTCGTGGCCGTGCTTCGGCTGACGGATGCGGCGGCCGGACGCGAGGTTGCCGAAGCGCTTATCGCGGGCGGCGTGACCGCGCTCGAAGTGACGATGACGGTACCGCGTGCGGTCGCGCTCATCGAAGAGCTGTGTGGAAGTCTGCCGGCCGGCTGCATCGTCGGCGCGGGCACCGTGACTAATGCGAACACGGCCGCGGATGTGATGCGTGCCGGCGCGCGTTTCGTCGTCGGCCCCGTACTGCGCCGCGACGTGATCGCGGTCTGTCGCGAATGGGACGTCCCCGTAATGCCGGGCTGCTTCACGCCGACCGAGATTTTCGAAGCGTGGGAAGCCGGCGCGGACATCGTGAAGGTGTTTCCGGCCACCTCGCTCGGGCCTGGTTTCTTCAAGGATCTGCGGGGCCCGATGCCGCACGTCAAGTTGATGCCCACCGGCGGCGTCACGAAGGAGAACGCGGGCGATTGGATCCGCGCCGGCGCGGCCGCCATTGGCGTCGGCACGGCACTGGTCGACGCGAAGGCGCTGGCCGAACGCCGCGCAAGTCTCAATGACATCACGGCCTCGGCGAAGCACTTCGTGCAGGCCGTCGCCGAAGCGCGCCGGCCGGTGCGCGCGGTGCACGGGGTCCCCGCCGATCGCCAGAGCGGCGGGGGCAAGACATGACTGCGCGCGTCGTCTCGTTCGGCGAAATCATGCTGCGGTTGAGCCCGCCCGGATTCGAGCGACTGCTCCAGTCGCCGATCCTCAACGCCACGTTCGGCGGCGGCGAGGCGAACGTCGCCGTCAGCCTCGCTCACTTCGGCCTCTCGAGCGCGTACGTGACGCGGGTGCCCGCGAACGCCATCGGCGACGCCTCGGTCCGCGCGCTTCGAGCCGAAGGCGTGGACGTCACACACATCCAACGCGGCGGGTCGCGCCTCGGAATCTACTTCGCCGAAACGGGCGCCAGTCAGCGCGCATCGACGGTCCTCTACGACCGCGCACTATCAGCCATCAGCGAAGTCGCACCGGGCTCGATCGCCTGGGACGCTGTGCTCGCCGGCGCCAACTGGTTCCACTGGACCGGAATCACGCCGGCGCTCAGTCCGAACGCCGCGGAGTGCACCAGCGAGGCCATTGCTGCGGCCCGCAAGGCAGGCGCGAAGGTCTCCGTCGATCTCAACTTCCGCAAGAAGCTCTGGACCGAGAGCGAGGCGCAGGCAATCATGCGGCCGCTCGTGACAGGCGCGGATCTCCTCATCGCCAACGAGGAGGACCTGCAGTCAGTGCTCGGTGTGGAAGTCGCAGGCGCGAACGTCACGACCGGCGAGCTGGATCCGGCCGCGTATCGGGCCGCCGCAGAGCGCGTGGCGGCCGACTTCAAGGTCGCGCGCGTCGCCATATCCCTGCGCGAGAGTCTTTCGGCCAGCGAGAACGGCTGGAGCGCCGTGCTCTACGACGCCGGGACCGGGGCCTTTCATCACAGCCAGCGCTACGTCATCCGCGTCGTCGACCGCATTGGCGGCGGCGACAGTTTCGCGGCAGGGCTGCTCTACGGATTCATTCAGAACGGGGCCGGCGACACGGCCCTGCGGTTTGCCGTGGCCGCGAGCGCGCTCAAGCACACGGTGCCGGGGGATTTCAATCGCGTGTCGGTCGCGGAAGTTCAACAGCTCGCCGGTGGCGACAGCAGCGGGCGGGTGCAACGGTAGGGGCCACGGAAGCCGGGGCTAAAGCCCCGGCCTACGTGGAAGTCGTAGGGCGGTCCTTCAGGGCCGCCGGCAAAGAGGAGGAAGGTTATGGCGCGTAGTCGAAAGTGGGCACTGTTCCTGATGGTGCTCGTCAGTCTGACGTGGAGCCTGCCGGGTCTCGCGCAGGAATTCCGCGGCTCCATCGTCGGTAAGATCACCGACTCGACGGGCGGCGTGCTGCCCGGTGTCACGGTCACTGTCAGCAACAACGACACCAAGGTCGCACAGACGCTCGTGACCGACGGTCAGGGCGTATTCTCCGCGCGCTTTCTGAACGTCGGCACCTACACGGTCACGGCGTCGCTGCAGGGTTTCAAGAAGATCTCGCAGCCGGCCGCGCGCGTCACGGTCGGCGACACCATACGCGTCGATTTCACGCTCGAGCCGGGCGGCATGACGGAAACCGTCGAGGTGCGCGCGGAAACGACGAAGTTGAACACCACGACGGGTATCAGCGGTGTCACGGTCGACGCCAAGCAGATCGCGCAGCTTCCGCTCGGCGATGGCACGGCCTACATGCTGACGCGCCTGGCGCCCGGCATCATGGACTCCTCGGACCTGCACTTCGCCCGGCCGATGGACAACGGCAACCTGGGCGGCATCGTCGCAAACGGCGTCCAGGGCGGCAACGAGTTCTCGATCGACGGCGCGCCGAACCTGTCGAATGCGAAGGGCGTCGGCTTCTCGCCGCCGTCGGGCGCTATCGCGCAATTCAAGGTGCAGACGAACGCGTTCGACGCGCAGACAGGCCATACCGCGGGCGCGGTGGTGAACCTCGCGCTCAAGAGCGGCACCAACTCGATCAGCGGCGAGGGCGGTTACTACAACCGCGACGCCAGCCGGACGAAGACGCCGCTTCTCACCGAGCGTCAGAACGGCACGAAGCCGACGCGCACCTACAACCGCTGGGTGGGCACACTGACGGGCCCGATCGCCGCCAATCGCACCTTCTTCATGGTGTCGGCGGAGCATCTGCGCGACGTACAGCCGGAGCCCTCTACGTTCACGGTGCCGACGATGAAGATGCGCAACGGCGACTTCAGCGAGTTCACGAACGCGGTCTACGACCCATTCAGCGCCGCAAACGTCGGCGGCACGATCACCCGGCAGCCGTTCCTGAACAACGTGATCCCGCCGGGACTCATCAATCCGGTCGCGGCCAAGTACGCGTCGATGTACCCCGAACCGAATCGCCCGGGAACGGCGTCGAACTACTTCACGAACATGCTGCGGCCGTACGACTACAACGCGTTCCTCGCGCGCATCGACCACAACTTCTCGTCCGACAACCGCATCTTCGCGAACGGCTACTACAACAAGCGGCGCGAGGATCGTTACAACTGGGCGCTCGGTTCGTCGAATATTCCCGACGGTAAGGTGAACGGCTTCCCCGTCACGCAGGGCTACGACTACCGGTCGAACCTCGGCCTCACCGGCGGATGGACCAATGTCCTGACGCGCTCGACGGTCCTGGACGTGCGCATGAGCCGGACGAAGTTCGGTGAGTACCGCGATCCCGCGGGCAATTTCGATCTATCGACGATGGGTTTTTCGCCGACGGCGCTGCAGCTGATGGCCGGCAAGAGCATCCTGCCGATGATGACGTTCGGCACGTTCAGCACGACGAACCAGAACTCCACGATCGCCACGCTCGGTACGCAGCGTTCGGACTGGGGCGAAGGGTTCAACCGGCCGATGGTGACGTGGTCCCTGGCGCCGACCGTGTCGATGCTGTGGAAGGAGCACTCGCTCAAGGCGGGCTACGACCTCAGGTACCAGAACTGGGTGATCGAGAGCAGCGGCTATCCGATCGGCCGGTATCACTTCAACGGCTTCTTCACGCGGCAGACGAACGGCGCGGGCCTGAACGACCGCGCGCAGTCCTGGGCGCAGTTCCTGCTCGGCCTCCCGACGGCCACGACAGGCGCGGTCGCGACGCCCGGCACCGTCTCGAGCCAGTTCGAGATCGCCTCACCCGGTGAATGGTCACAGCGCTCGCACGCCCTGTTCCTGCAGGACGACTGGCGCGTGAGTCAGCGGCTGACGCTGAACCTCGGCGCGCGCGTGGAGATCAACGGCGGCATGAGTGAAACGGCGAACCGCAACCTCGCCGGCTTCGACACCACGTCCGCGAGCCCGATCGAGGCGGCCGCGAAGACCGCGTACACGGCCAGCCCGATTCCGCAGCTCGCCGCCACGGACTTCAAGGTCAAGGGCGGCTTGCTCTTCGCGGACGGCCCGGTGAACAACACGAAGTCGAAGATCCTTCCAAGGGCAGCCGCGTCGTATCTCCTCAACAAACGGACGGTATTGCGCGGCGGCGTGGGCCTGTTCTCGTTCGACTACTTCTTCGAGAACATCAACCAGGCGGGCTTCTCTCAGGCGACGCCCATCAACGTCAGCAACGACAACGGACTGACGTTCAACGGCGCTACGCTGTCGAATCCGATCCCGGGCGGCTCGCTCACGCAGCCGGTCGGCAACGCGGCCGGCCTGATGAGCCAGGTGTCACAGAACCTCGGCACGCTGTATCAGTCCGATCGCGAGGTTCCGTACTACACGCGCTGGGAAATGAGCGTGCAACACGAGCTGCCGGACGGCTGGATGGTGGCGTTCACGTACCTGGGTTCGCGAGGCAGCAATCTGCCGGTCGTTCAGGCCATCAACAACATCCCGATGGCGTTCCTCTCGACGGGCCGCACGCGCGACGCGGCGCTCGAGACACTGCTGTCGCAGAACGTCACGAATCCGTTCGTGGGACTGATGCCGGGCACGAGCTTCAACAACGCCACGATCGCGCGCAACCAGCTGCTACGGCCGTTCCCGCAATTCGGGACGATCTCGCTCGAAAAGTACGACGGCACCGACAGGTACGACGCGGCGACGATCCAGGTCGACAAGCGCTTCCGCGGCGGCAACTCGCTGACCGTTCAGTACACGCGTTCGAACACACGCGACAAGCTGAACTATCTCAACCCGGCCGACGGCATTCTTGAAGATCGGATCTCGCCGAACGATCGACCGAACCGTCTATCGATCGGCACGAGCCTTCAGCTTCCGATCGGCCGCGACGGACTCTGGGGCAAGGAAATGGCGCCGGCACTGGACGCGATTCTCGGCGGCTGGAGACTGAGCGGCACGTATCAGTACCAGAGCGGCTTCCCGCTGGTATTCGGCAGCGTCTACTACGACTCCACCTGCGGCGATCCGAAGAGCCTCAAGTCGTTCATCGGCCGGAAGGACGGCAACTCGATCGCCGGCCTCGACGCTCCGGGCTGGGACATCAACTGCTTCTATTTCCACGACGCGGCCGTGCAGACGAACGGCGTCGATGACATCGTGAAGCAGCGCGCCGACTCCCGGATCAACATGGCCACGGCCAACACCGTGCGCTACTTCCCGTCCACGCTGCCGGGCGTGCGCACCCATCAGCTCCATCTGTTCGACTTCGGCATCAGCAAGGCGATGACACTGCCGCGCGGGATGACGATGCAGATCCGGATCGAGTTGATCAACGCGTTGAACTACACCGTGCTCTGGAACCCGGGCGTGGATCCGCGAGCGAACAGCGGCCTGTTCGGCATCATCAACCAGGACCGCAACAACCCGAGGGACATCCAGCTCGGTGTGAGGTTCACGTTCTGAGGGTCCAAGGGTCCAAAGGTCCAAGGGTCCCAAGGGTCCTGAAGGTCCGATGAAAGGTGCGTTGCTGTTCATCATGGCAGTCTGGGTGAGCACCCAGACTGCCGTGCCTTCCAAGCCCGACGCGCTCGTGGGCGCGGGCGGGTATGCGACCGTGCAGGCGGCGATTGACGCCGCACCGGCAACTGTCACAGCCGGCAAGCGCTGGACGATCAGGATCGCGCCGGGAACGTACCGCGGCGCCGTACATGTTCCGCGCGGCAAGGCAGCCCTCACGATCGTGGGTAACGACCCTGCGACGACGCGTATCGGGTTCGATCGCAAGGCGACGGACCTGGGCGTTGACGGCGCCGCGATCGGGACCTTCCGCTCCGCGACGATGTTCGTCGAGGGAGACGATGTCGTCCTCGAGAATCTGACGGTGTCCAACGACGCGGGCCCCGTAGGCCAGGCGGTCGCGCTCCGGATCGACGGCGATCGCGTCGTCGTGCGTAACTCCCGTCTGCTTGGATGGCAGGACACGCTCCTGGTCAACCGTGGCCGCCAGTATTTCGAAGATACGTTCATCGCGGGCCACGTCGATTTCATCTTCGGCGCGGCGACCGCGTACTTTTCGCGGTGCCACGTGCACGCATGGCGTGACGGCTATCTCACGGCCGCGTCTACGCCGGCCGAACAACCATATGGGCTGGTGTTCGTTGACGGCATCGTGACCGGCGAGCCTGAGGTGAAGACATACCTCGGCCGGCCGTGGCGCGACTTCGCGCAGACGACTTTCATTCGCACCGTAATGGGCGCCGCAGTCGTCGGCGCCGGCTGGCACAACTGGGAGCAACCCGCGCGCGAGAAGACCGCGCGCTATGCGGAATTCGGCAGCAGTGGCCCGGGTGCCCTGAGTCTGTCCGCGCGCGTCCCGTGGAGCAAGCGCCTCACCGCCGACGAGGCCGCGCGAATGACGCCGAGCGCCGTTCTCGGAGGCAAGGACAGCTGGAACCCCCTGTCGATTCCCGCGACGAAGTCCGCGAGCCTCGCAAACGCTGCGCCGTTGCCGGCGGCGCCGGGTCCCGCGTCCGTCATCGCCGCGTGGCAGACGACGACCGTCACCTGGGATCGGATCCTCCAGCAGCGCGCTGATTGGTACCGCAGCGCGGATGCGATCCGAATCGCCGAAAACGTCGTGCTCTGGCAGCGGCACACCGGCGGCTGGCCGAAGAACATCGACATGGCGCGGCCGCTCGATGATGCCGAGCGGGTGAAGCTTCGGATGGAACAGAAGCTCGACGACTCGACCATCGACAACGACGCCACCGCGGTTCAAATCCGCCTCCTTGCGACCGTGACCTCCGCCGGCGAGGCAAGGTTCAAGCCGGCCCTGCTCAGGGGGCTCGAGTATCTTCTGGCCGCGCAGTACGCGAACGGCGGATGGCCGCAGTACTTCCCGATCCGCAGGGACTACTCGCGGCACATCACTTTCAACGACAACGCAATCGTGAATGTGCTCGCGATTCTTGGCGACGTCTCCGCGGGTCGCGCACCTTTCGCTGGACTCGACGATGCGCTGCGATCGCGAGCGCGTACGGCGCTCGACCGCGGACACAAGGTCGTGCTCGACACGCAGATCCGCGTGAACGGCCTGCTCACCGGCTGGTGCCAGCAGTACGACGAAGTGACTCTAAAACCCGCCGGTGCACGTACTTACGAGCATCCGTCGATCAGCGGGCTGGAGACGGCCGCGATCCTCACCTATCTAATGAAGCTCGAGAAGCCTGATGCCGCGACGATCGCAGCGATCGAGGCCGGTATGGCGTGGCTCGTGAAGTCGCAGATTCGCGGTCTGCGCGTCGAGCAGAAGCCGGACCCAGCCGGTCCCGCCGGCTACGACGTCGTCGCCACACCTGATGCGGGTGCGCCGCCGGTATGGGCCAGGTTCTACGACATCGCCACGAACGTGCCCGTGTTCTCCGGCCGCGACGGGGTCATCAAGACGCGGCTTGACCAGATCGAAATCGAGCGCCGCGCCGGCTACAACTGGTACGGCGTCTGGCCGCGCGAGCTGATTGAGACGCAGTATCCGGCGTGGAAAGTTCGACTCGGCAGGTAACGACGGGTCACGACCGGTGACGACTGGTCACGACAGGTTCGAGGAGTTCGAAATGTTCCGTGCCGCTGTGGTCGCATTCGCCGTCGTTGTGAGTCTCGCCCAGCCGGTCGCGGGCCTCAGGCAGCAGAAGCCGGCGGCTCAACCCAACCGCGCCCAGATCCTCACCGCCATGAAACGCGCGGCGACCTTCATGAACGAGCGAGTGTCGAACAAGGGCGGCTTCGTGTGGGCTTACTCGCCGGATCTGACGCGGCGTTGGGGCGAAATGGAAGCGCGCGCTTCGATGATCTGGATGCAGCCGCCGGGAACGGCCACCGTCGGTCATCTCTTCCTCGACGCCTACCACGCGACCGGCGACGAGTACTACTACCAGGCGGCCGAGAAGACGGCCCGCGCCGTGATCTGGGCCCAATTGCCTGTCGGCGGCTGGAACTACATCGCCGACTACGCCGGCGAGCAGTCCCTCAAAGACTGGTACGCCACCATCGGCAAACACGGGTGGCGGCTGGAGGAGTTCCAGCACTACTGGGGCAACGCGACGTTCGATGACGTGACAACGATCGATGCGGCGCGGCTGCTGCTGCGGATGTACCTCGAAAAGCGCGATCCGGCCTACCGGCCCGCGCTCGACAAGGCGATTCAGTTCGTGCTCGACAGCCAGTACCCGATCGGTAGCTGGCCACAGCGCTATCCCGCGAGGCCGGATTTCATTCCGGACTACACGTCGTTCATCACGTTCAATGACGACGTCGCGGGCGAGAACATCGATTTTCTGCTGCAGTGCTACCAGACGCTCGGCGAGAGCCGGCTGATCGATCCGGTGTTGCGCGGCATGCAGGCGTTTCTCGTGCTGCAGGGCGGCCAGCCGCAGCCGGGCTGGGCGCTGCAGTACACACTCGACTACAAGCCGATCGGTGCGCGCACCTACGAACCGGACGCGTACGTGACCCACACGACGGCGACCAACATCGCGCTGCTGCTGAAGTTCCATCGCCTCACCGGCGACAGCAAGTACCTCGCGCGGATTCCTGAGGCACTCGACTGGCTCGAGAAGCTCACGCTCCCACCGGGCGTGCCGACGCCAGGGCGCACGCACCCGACGTTCGTCGAGCTCGGCACGAACAAGCCGCTCTACGTACATCGCGAGGGCTCGAACATCGCGAACGGCCGGTACTTCGTCAACTACGATCCGACGCGAACGATCGGGCACTACAGCGCGTTCCGGAACGTGAACGTCACCAGCCTGCGCACGCAGTACTTCAGACAGCTCGCGATGACGCCGGCGGAAGCCGGTAAGGGATCGCCGCTCGTCGATCCGAACGCACCGCCACTGCCCCGCTACTTCGCGCTCGATCCGGCGGCAAACGAAGGTGCCGCGACTGTCATCGGTGCGCTCAACGCCGACGGCGCGTGGATCACAGCGCTCGAGTACATGAGCAATCCATACAAAGGCCCTGCGCCGAAAACAGCAGCGAAGGGCGATTACGCGACGACGCACGTCGGCGATGAGTGGGATACCTCGCCGTTCCCGAACACGACAGTGCAAGGCATTTCGACGGCGATGTTCATCAAGCGGATGACGTCGCTCATCAAAGCACTGGATGCGACGCCCGCCGAGCCCGCCGTCGCGCAGCTGAAAACGCCGATCACGTGGCGCCTGGACAATCTGACGCGCATCGGCGGTCATCAGGTCACGCTGGTCGGCGCTCCCAGGGTCGTCTCCACTAGCAGCGGACCAGCGATCGAATTCGACGGACAGAAGGACGCAGTCGTCGTCGAGTCGAATCCGCTAGAAGGATTCGCGGCGTTCAGGCTGGAGGTCGAGCTCCTGCCGGCGCCAGGCGGCCCGGACGAGCAACGGTTCGTTCACGTGAGCGAGCACAACACGGACAATCGCGCGATGCTCGAGACTCGGATGGCGGCCAACCGCTGGAGCCTCGATACGTTTCTTCGATCGAACGCGTCGCAGCTCACGCTCTTTGATGCATCCCGTCCGCACGATGCCGGTAAGTGGCACACGGCTGCGCTGGTCTACGACGGCAGGGCCATGTCGCACTATGTGGACGGCGTGCACGAAGCCGGCGGCGAGGTCTCGTTCGCTGCGCTCGGCCCCGGCCGCACGGCGCTGGGCGCGCGGCTCAACAACGTGTCGTGGTTCAAAGGACGGCTGCGCCTGCTTCGCGTGACCGCACGCTAGCAACCCGAATTGTTGGTTGCAGGTTGTTGGTTGTAGGTTGCACGTCGCAGGTTAGGTAAGATCGGCGAATGCAGTCGGGTACTGCGATCGCCCCAGCGGCTCGCATCCACGGTTTTACCTACGCCATCCGGAACATCGTCGCTGAGGCGAAGGCCGTTGAGGCCAAGGGCACGCGCGTCCGCTACCTGAACATCGGCGATCCGATTCCATTCGGATTCAAAACGCCGCCGCACCTGATCGACGCCGTCGCAAAGGCGATGCGCGACGGGCACAACGGTTACACCGCGTCACCGGGGATTCAGCCGGCGCGAGAAGCGGTCGCGGCCGAGTACGAACGGCGCGGCATGCCGATCGGCGCCGATCGCGTGATTCTGACGTCGGGCACGTCCGAAGGCATCGAGCTCGCATTGGGCGCGATGGCGGACGCCGGCGATGAAGTGCTCGTACCGACACCAACGTATCCGCTCTACACCGCGGTGCTCGCCAAGCTCGGCGCTCGCGCGGTGTACTACCGCACGGATCCCGCGCGCGGATGGCTGCCGGATCTCGACGACGTGAAGCGGCTGCTCACTGCGAAGACGCGCGCGCTCGTGCTGATCGATCCGAACAATCCGACGGGCGCGATGTATCCGGAGTCCACGCGCCGCGCGTTGATCGATCTCGCCGGACGGGCCGGCGTCCCGATCCTGGCCGACGAGGTCTACAACGAACTCGCTTTCGACGGACCGGCGCCGCTACTTGGCTCCCTCGATCCCGACGCTCCTATCCTTTCGTTTTCGTCGCTCTCGAAGGCCTACCTCGCGCCGGGTTGGCGCGCGGGCTGGCTCGCCGTGGGGCGCTCGGATCGGCTGGACGACGTGCTGGCGGCGATCAAGAAGCTCGCGGACGGGCGCCTCTGCAGCCCAGGTCCAATGCAGTACGCGGTGCACGCGGCGCTTACGAGCGATCGGTCGCATCAGCAGGAGTTCGTCCGGCAGTTGAAGATCCGGGCGGACCTCACGATGGCGCGACTCGAGCAGATTCCCGGCATCAAGTGCGTGGCGCCGCAGGCCGCCTTCTACGTCATGCCGCGGGTGACGCTGCCGGCGGGCAAGACCGACGAGGACTTCGTGCTCGGACTGCTGCGCGAGACGGGCATCCTGTGCGTATACGGATCGGGGTTTGGAACGGCTGCGCGCGATGGCTTCTTCCGCGTCGTATACCTCGCGTCGCCGGAGGAGCTGGGCGGCATCTACGACGACCTCGCCTCGTTCACGGCGAAGTTTCTGAACGCCTAAATGGCTGCTAAAGACGAGCACAACCGCGTCATCACGCGTGCCGTCATCACGATCATCGTCGGCTTCGCGGCGGCCTACACGCTGTACCTCATCCGCGAAGTCTTGCTCACGCTGTACATCAGCGGCCTGCTCGCAATCGGCCTGAGTCCCATCGTCCGCCGAATTGAGAAACGCCGGCTCCTCAAGGGCCGTCTGCGGCTGCCTCGATGGGTCGCGATCCTTTCCCTGTACGTCGGATTCCTCCTCGCCGTGGCGCTGGTTTTTGCGCTGATCATTCCGCCTATCGTCGAGCAGATCCAGGAGCTCGTGAAGAACCTGCCGGGCTATGCGGACCAGGTCCAGCGATGGATGGTCCAGCGGCGCATCGTCAATCCCAGGTGGCAGTGGAGCACGCTGTTCGCGAACATGCAGGTGCCGGGTTTCGCGATCACCGGAATTTTCGGCGCGGTGACGGGCGTGCTGGCGATTCTCGGACAGGTGGTGACGGTCCTGATCCTGCCGTTCTATCTGCTGCTGGAGTCCTCGTCGCTCAGGAACGGCTTCCTCAGTCTTATTGAGGAGGACAATCGCAAGCGCGCGGACCGCATCATGCGCGCGATGACGGTGAAGGTCGGCGCCTGGCTCGGCGGTCAGCTGCTGCTCGCGGCGATCATCGGAACGACGGCGACGATCGGTTTGTGGTTGCTCGGCGTGCCGTACTTCTACGTTCTCGGTTTGGTCGCGGCGGTCGGCGAGATGATTCCGGTCGTGGGCCCGATCCTCGCCGCTCTGCCCGCAATCGGCCTCGCGTTCACCGTCTCCCCGCAGGCTGCGATCTTCACGCTGATCTTCTGCTGGGCGCAGCAGTTCACCGAGAACAACGTGCTCGTCCCGCGCATCATGGGCCGCCAGGTCGGCGTGAGCCCGGTCACGATCATGATCGCGCTCCTCGTCGGGTCAACCCTGCTCGGTCTCCTCGGCGCGATCCTCGCGGTGCCCACCGCGGCGATCGTGCAGGTGCTGGTGCAGGAATACCTGAATCGAGACGACACCGACTAGTTGCGCGCCTGCGAATAGACGCGCAGCTGGACTAGGTTTTCCGCGGCCTCACGGCATTCGAAAGCGCGAGCCGATTGTCGCGCGTGACGTAACTGATCTGCAGGTTGTAGCCGTTCGGCGTCTGCGTGTGGTAGCTCTTGAACGCCGCCGTGTGGATGTCATCGGGAACCCACGTGCCGTCGGGCCCCAGGTGGCGGCTCGACGTATCGATCTGCGCGCGGAGCCCGCGTTTTTCGAGTTCGGCCTTCACGCCGTCGGTGTCCCAAGGCGAGATCCCGAACGAAATGTGATCGATGCGCGCGCTGCGGACCGCCGGCGCTTGCGGCGGTGCTGCTCCCGTCGGCGCGTCGCTGGCGGCGCCAGCGCCGCCTCGTCCATTTCCACCGCGACCGCCTCGTCCGAAGTTGGGATCGAGCGGGTTCCCGCCCCTGACGATGATGTTGCCGACGTCACCGATGAGCAACTCGTTCTGGCTGCCCTCGTCATACGTTGACGTCCAGCCCAGCAGATTCATGTAGAACGACGAGGTCTCCTTGTAGTTCGTCACCGAGAAGGAAAAGTGATCGAGCCACACAGTCTTCCATCCAGTCGGGTCGAATGGTGGTGGAAGCGCAGGTTTCGAGGTGGATGCCGTTCGACGCGCCCGCACCAGGCCGTTGCCGTTGCCAATCTGCAAATCGAATCCGTCGGGATCTTTGACGCGGAAACTCTCGAATCCCTTGCCGTCGTTGACGGCCACGGGATCCAGCCCGCGCTTGCGCAGCTCCGCTTCCACCGTCTTCGCGTTCCATGGATCGATCACGAAGCAGAACGATTCGACGACCGAGCGGCTCGCACCGCCGCGGCCCGCTCCGGCGGCCGGCGCGGCGCCGCCAGGCTCGGCCTGCCGGAAGATCACCGAGCCCCAGTTGCCGGTGTCCATGACGGCCTGCTGTCCGTCATCGCTTCGCTGCGTCCATCCCATCAGGGCGGCATAGAACGCCGCTTCCTTCTGGTACTCGGCGACGCGGAAGGTGATGTGATCCAGCCCGACGGTCTTCCAGCCGGTCGGCGCAAAGACAGGCTTGATGGCGCTGGTGTCGCACGAGGGTGCGCCGAGCGTCAGCATGCAGCGTCCTTGCGCGAACGCCCGTGCGCCTCCTAGCGCGCTCGCGAGCGGGACGCCGGCGACCGCGGTCAGGCCAAGAGTGCGCAGCAGATCTCGACGCGACAGCGTGGTGCGATACCCAGAGGTTGGTGGTTTCATTGGGTTGTGAGGCATGGATGGGCCGCCGAAGAGACTACTAGAATTGCGGCCTGCCTAGCGACCAATCTGCAGATCCTGAACTGTCTGTATACTTCGCCGCTATGAACGGACCCGGCCGCCGCTTGAGAACGTTAGGGATGCTCGGTGTCGTGGCGGTGCTTGTCGGCGCGTCGTCGGGTACCGTGCGCGGTCAGTGGACGCCCAAGACCGGCGAGTGGGCCACCTACGGCGGTGATCTCGCCAGCACGCGCTATTCGCCTCTGGCTCAGATCAACGCGACCAACTTCAGCAAACTGCGGCTCGCGTTCCGTTTCAAGACCGAGACTCTCGGCCCGCGGCCGGAGACCCAGTTTCAGGCGACGCCGCTGATGGTGAACGGCCGGCTGTTCACGACGGCGGGCTCGCGACGGTCTGCCGTAGCGCTCGATGCCGCGACGGGCGAGACGCTGTGGACGCACAGCATAGACGAAGGCAAACGCGGCGAGGCGGCCCCACGACAGTTGTCCGGGCGCGGCCTCGCGTATTGGAGCGACGGCAAGGAAGAACGCATCGTTTATGTCACGCAGGGCTACCAGATGGTGGCGCTCGACGCGAAGACCGGACAGCGCGTGAAGAGCTTCGGGATCGACGGCATCGTGGATCTGAAGCTCGGTCTGGATCAGGAAGGTCTCGATCTCACGACCGCCGAGATCGGCCTGCACGCCGCGCCAATCATCTCGAAGGACATCATCGTTGTCGGCGCCGCGCATCGTGAGGGCGGCTTCCCGGAAAGCAAGAAAAACGTCAAGGGCTACATTCGCGGCTTCGACGTGCGCACAGGCAAGCGCGTCTGGATCTTCCACACGATCCCGCTCAAAGGCGAGCCTGGCTTCGACACGTGGGATCCGGAAGCAGCGGCGTACACAGGTAACACGGGCGTCTGGGCGCAAATGAGCGCGGACGAGGAGCTGGGCCTCGTCTACCTGCCTGTCGAGCTGCCGACCGGCGATTACTACGGTGGTCACCGTCCCGGATCAGCGAAAGGTCCCGAAGCGAATCTCTACGGTGAAAGCCTCGTTGCTGTCGACATCAAGACCGGCCGGCGCAAATGGCACTACCAACTCGTGCACCACGGTCTCTGGGATCACGATATTCCCTGCGCGCCGATCCTGATGGATCTCGTTGTCAACGGCAGGCCGGTGAAGGCCATCGCCCAGCCGACCAAGCAGAACTGGCTGTACGTGTTCGATCGCGCGACCGGCAAGCCGGTGTGGCCGATCGAAGAACGTCCCGTGGAAAAAGGGAACGTGCCTGGGGAGTGGTATTCGCCGACGCAGCCGTTCGTGACGAAGCCGCCGGCGTTCGAACGGCAGGGTGTGTCGATCGACGATCTGATCGACTTCACGCCGGAACTGCGGGCCGAAGCGACGAAGCTCGTGTCGCGGTACAAGCTCGGGCCGATTTTCACACCGCCGGTCGTGAGCAACTGGGATGGCCCGCTGGGAACACTGGTCATGCCCGTGGCTACCGGCGGCGCCAACTGGCAGGGCGGATCTTTCGATCCCGAAACCAAACGCTTCTACATCTTCACGAACGTTGGGATTGCATCGATGGGTCTCGTGCCGGCGACGGAGGGACGGTCGGACATGGCGTACGGCGGTGGCGTCGCGCGCAATCCAAACCCCGGCGCCCCGGGCGGACTCGGTGGCGGGGGTCTAAGCGTGCGCGGCTTGCCGCTGATCAAACCACCGTACGGCACGATCACGGCGATCGACATGAACAAGGGCGAAGAGATGTGGCGCATCGCGCACGGCGACACGCCGGACAACATCAAGAACAATGCAGCGCTCAAGGGATTGACCATTCCGCGCACCGGGCGCCAGGGCCGGATTGGTGTCCTGACCACGAAGACGCTGCTCATCGCCGGTGAAGGCGGTTTCAACACCACGCCTGAAGGACGCGGGGCCTACCTGCGCGCGTACGACAAGGCCACCGGCGCCGATGTGGGCCAGGTGTTCATGCCCGCGCCGCAGACCGGCTCGCCGATGACCTACATGCTGAACGGAGTGCAATACATCGCCGTGGCCGTCGGCGGCCAGGGCTCTCCAGGCGAGTTGCTGGTCTTCAGACAATAATTAATGGTCCATGCGTTCGAACCCGCTCTCGTTCCTCGACACTGAGCTCGACAACCTCCGCAGCCAGGGGCTTCATCGCTCGCTCCGCATCCTCGAACAGCGCCAGGAGGCCACGACGACATTCGACCGCAAGTCGGTCGTCAACCTGTCATCGAACAACTACCTCGGACTGACGACCCATCCTCTTCTTATTGAACGCGCGCTCGCCGCAACGAAGGAGTTCGGCGTCGGGTCGGGCTCAGTGAGATCGATCGCCGGCACGATGGCGATTCACATGGAGCTGGAAAAGCGGCTCGCGACCTTCAAGAAAGTCGAAGCCGTCGTCGTCTTCCAAAGCGGCTTCGCGGCGAACGCCGGGACGGTGTCGGCCATCCTGACGAAGGACGACGCCATCATTTCGGATCAGCTCAACCACGCCAGCATCATCGACGGCGCCAGACTGAGCAAGGCGACGATCAAGGTCTTCCCGCACAAGGACGTGGATGCTGCACGGAAGATCCTCCAGGAGCTGCCCGCGACTCAGCGCAAGCTCCTCATCACCGACGGCGTCTTCAGCATGGACGGCGACCTCGGCGCCCTGCCTGCGCTTTGCGACCTCGCCGAAGAGTTCGGCGCGATCATGATGGTCGACGATGCGCACGCGAGCGGCGTGTTCGGGGCGAACGGCCGCGGGACAATCGATCATTTCAATGTGCACGGACGCGTGGACATCCAGGTCGGCACGCTGTCGAAGGCCGTCGGCGCGCTCGGCGGCTATGTCGCCGGAAACGCGTCGCTCATCGACTTCCTCTACCACCGCGCGCGGCCGTTCCTGTTCTCGACCTCTCACCCACCGTCAGTGGCCGCCACGTGCATCGCGGCACTCGACGTGCTGGAGAACGAGCCGCAGATCATCGAGCGGCTCTGGGACAACACGCGTTTCTTCAAGAAGGGCCTCGAGACGCTGGGCTTCGACACGGGCCTCAGCGAAAGTCCGATCACACCCGTCATCGCCGGCGAAGGCAGCCGCGCGATGAAGCTCTCGGATCGCCTGTTCCAGGAGGGCGTCTTCGCCCAGGGCATCGCGTTTCCGACCGTCGCCCGCGACAAAGCCCGCGTGCGCACCATCGTCACCGCCACACACACGAAGGACGAGCTCCAGTTCGCCCTGGACAAGTTCAAGCTGGTTGGTACGGAACTCGGGTTGATCTAGCCGGGCCCGCCGGGGCTGAAGCCCCGGCCTACGCAAACGCCCGGTATACGTCGTCTAATTGCCTATGGCTCCGGCTGGGCGCGCGAAGTCGTTTCTCGACGAGTACACGCGCGATCTCACTCCTGCGGATTTCCAGCGCCTCTTCACGCGCGACACGGCGGAGGCGTATCGATACTTCACGCGCCACAGCGACGCGAAGAGGCTTGCGGCGGAGCCATGGTTCCGGCGCTGGGCGATCCGGATTCGGCTGGTGTTCATCGGATTCACGATGCGCCTCTCGCCGGCAAGGCGGGCGCTCTATGGCCTCGCGGTCGTTTCGACGCTCCTCGGCGCGGCCTCGCTCTTCCGCGGCTTCGAGGTCAAGCGCGTCCTCCTGTTTCCTTTCACCGTCAGCGTCCCGCTACCGAGCTGGGCAGATGGAACCGTCTGGCTGCTGCTGGGTTTCGTGGCGGTCAATCTCCTGATCCTGATGGAAGTCGCCGATCGGCTGTCGCTCAAAGGCGATCTCGAAATCGCGCGTGACATCCAGCTCGCGATGCTGCCGGGTGGCGTGCATGTCGCGGGCGATGCATCGGTCTGCGGTGTGACGCGCCCTGCGAACACCGTCGGCGGCGATTTCTATGACGTGATTCCGCTCGCGGACGGCCGGCTGGTCATCGCCCTCGGTGATGTCGCAGGCAAAGGCAGCCCCGCGGCGCTGCTGATGGCGCTGCTGCTTGCGATGCTGCGGACACTCGTCGACGAGGGACTCGAAGCGGCGAAATTGATGGAACGCCTCAACGCGCAGGTCGCCAGACACAGTCCCGCGTCACGCTTCATCACCTTCTTCTTCGGCCTCTACGAGCCGGCTACCGGTGTCCTGCAGTACGTGAACGCCGGACATCTCCCGCCGGTCATCCGCCGCGCGGACGGCCGGTTCGAGCGCATCACCGGCAACACGGGCAGCGGTCTCGCGCTCGGAATGTTCGAGCAGGCGAAGTACGCGACGAACGAGGTCACCATCGGTCGAGGCGACGTGCTCGTGATGTACACCGACGGCATCACCGAGGCCGAGGACAACGCCGGCCAGGCGTTCGAAGACGCGGGGCTCGAGCAGGTGATCACGTCTGTCTGGATGAACGACTCGCAGCAGGTCGGGCGGGGGATCCTCGAGGCTGTCGAGAGGTACTCTCAGGACGTGCGCCTGGTGGACGATCTCACGGCGCTCGTTCTCAAGCGCGCGGTGGGAGACGCCGGGTCTGAAGACCCGGTCTCCATCACCGTCTAAGAAACATGGTCAGCCGCTTTCTTGCAATCGGTCTTGTGATCCTTGGGTTAACCGGGGGAGACGGGGTCAGACCGGGGTCAGACCACATTGGAGTTTTTCCCAGGTGGTCTGACCCCGGTCTGACCCCGCAGTCCGCACAGGACCGCCCCCTCCAGGCGGACGGCATCGTCCGGCTCCTTCTCGATCTCGAGAGCGCCATCGGCACCGGCCGTGTGGAGGCCCTGCGGGCGATCGCGACGCCGGCGCTTTCCGAACGGGCCGTCCTCCGTTTCGAGGCCGCCGCGCGTGGCGGCGGCGCGCGCGCGATCGTCCGCGAGCGCACGCGGCGTGCCAACGGCAATACCTACGACGTCATCGTCGATGTGCTCGTGAGCCGGCAAAGTCTCGGCCGTGTCTCGACGTGGCAGATTTCCGCGGCGCCGGGTTCCGCGCCCGGGCAGTTTCTCATCGAGGATCTACGCGAGCTCGCGTCAGTCGACGGGCTGATCCGGCTGCAGCTCGATACGACGCGCCAGTTCAGCGTCAAGGACCTCGTCATCAACGCGCCGGACATGACGCTCAAGATGGCGTCCGGCACCGCGTTCGTCGCCGAATCGTCGAACGGCATCACGGCGCTGGTGCTCCGCGGGCGCGCGGAGGTGCACTTCGCGCCGCCGGATCCCGCCGAGCAGGGCCAGGTCCGGATCTTCTCCGGCCGGCCCGCCCTCACGGCCGAGGTCGACTCCGTTTTCATGCGCGTCAATCCCGCGGAGTTCGTGCTCCGCGTCTCGGATCAGAGCCTCACGCCTGCCGCGCGCGTGGATCCAGTCGAATTGCAGCGCGCCACCCAGATCTTCGACGACCTCGTGGCGCGCACGTTCAACATCGATCTGAGGAGTCTCACGAATGAGCGCTGGTCGCTCGAGCCGACCTACGGCAGCGTGGTGCTCGAATTCCGTGCGCAGCGCTACGGCTGGCTGACCTACGCCCGATCGCCAAGCGAGGCCGAGGACATCTCGGTCTTCGATCGCGAGCACCAGCGCAACATCTCCCTGTACACCTCGAAAGAGCAAAGCAGCCGCCGCTCGCGCGCTTACAGCGATGACGATGGCCTGCTCTACGACATCGAACATCAGCGCCTGGACCTGTCGTTCGATCCGGCGCGACTCTGGGTGAGCGGCCGCGCGTCCGTGCAGATCCGGATCACCGCCGCGTCCGTGTCGTCCATCACGATCAAGCTGGCCCAGCCTCTCGCGGTCTCGTCCATCTCGTCCGGGACGCTCGGCGATCTGCTGTTTCTCAGAATCATCGGACAGAGCAGCATTCTGGTGGGCCTGCCCGATGTGGTCGAACGCGGATCGGTGCTCGTGCTCGATGTCGTCTACGGCGGGCGGCTCGAAGCACAGTTTCTCGATCGGGAGGCGATTCAGGTCCAGGGCACGCGGCAGGAGGCGCAGGAACAACAGGCGGTCCTGACTCCAGAGGCACGTTTTCTCTACAGCAACCGCGTCCCGTGGTATCCGCAGAGCGGGACCACGGACTACTCGACGGCCCAGCTCAGGTTGAGCGTGCCCTCCGAGTATCAGATCGTCGCGTCCGGTACGCTCCTCCGCGCCGCGGTCGTGCCGGACGGCGATCCCGGCCGCGCCGGCGTCAAATCGCTTCGTGTGGTCGATTACCTGGCAGACCGCCCCATCCGTTATCTGGCGTGCGTGATCAGCCGATTCATTCCGATAGGCCGCTTGCGTGTCGTCGTGCCGAGCGTCTCGCCACCAGCCGTTCAACGTCCCGGCGCCGCAGCGGCCGAATCCGACGGAGTCAACCTCGACGTCGTCTCCACGTCGCGCATGACCGGCCGCAACCGGCAGACACCGCAGCGCGTGTCCGCGATTCTGAAATCATTCGCCGCCATCACCGGCGAGGCGCCGTATCCCGACTTCACGCTCGCCGTGCTCGACGACAACCTGCCGGGTGGCCACTCGCCCGGCTATTTCGCGGTGTTCCATCAGGCGCTGCCGACAACGCCGTACTCGTGGTCGGCGGATCCGGTCGCGTTCGACGACGTCTACCAGCATCTGTTTCTCGCGCACGAGGTCGCGCATCAGTGGTGGGGCCAAGCCGTGGGCTGGAAGAACTATCACGAGCAATGGCTGAGTGAGGGTCTTGCCCAGTACTTCGCGGCGCTCTATGCCGCCGAGGATCGCGGGCCGCAGATGCTCGACACACTCATCGCCGGCATGCGCAAGACCGCGGAACCCTACCTGTCGCAGGGACCGATCTATCTTGGCTATCGCCTTGGTCACATCAAGACGGACGGCCGGGTCTTCCGCGCCGTGGTCTACAACAAGTCCGCGGTCGTGCTCCACATGCTGCGCCGCCTCATCGGCGACGACGCCTTCTTCAAGGGCGTCAAACGTTTCTATACGACCTGGCGGTTCAAGAAGGCGGGCACCGACGACTTGCGCGCGGCCTTCGAGGCCGAGACACCGATGAAGCTGGAGCGGTTCTTCGATCGCTGGGTCCGCGGCTTCTCACGCCCGCGGCTCACTATCACCTGGCGGAACCACGAGGCTGACGGCGCGGTGGTCCGGGTCGAGCAGGCCGGCGAGGTTTTCGATCTCCCCCTGACCATCCAGATTCAGTTCGCCGACGGCCGCTCCGAGACGCGCACGCTCAAGCTCAGTGAGCAGGCGCTCGAGGAGAAGATCGTGGGCGCGGCCGCCATTCGACGGGTCACGGTCAAAGACGAACTGACCCTCTTCCAGATGGCGAAATGACCCTCGGAAGTGCCTGTCATTCCCGCCGTTGCCGTTCGTTCCCGCGCGTTCCCGTTCGTTCCCGTCGTTGCGATAGAATTTTGCAGTTATGGATACCGTCACGCTCACGATAGATGGACAGCAGGTCACGGTCGCGAAGGGGACCACCCTTCTGCAGGCCGCGATTCAGAGCGGCCACGAAGTGCCGTACTACTGCTACCACCCCGGTCTGGGCATCGACGGATCCTGCCGCGTCTGTCTCGTCAAGATCGACAAGATGGCGAAGCTCCAGACGTCCTGCTCCACCTACTGCACCGAGGGCATGGTCGCCTGGACCAACACGCCGGACGTCGTCGCCGCCCGCGCGAGCGTGTTCGAGTTCCTGCTGATCAATCACCCGCTCGACTGCCCCGTGTGCGACAAGGGCGGCGAGTGTCCGCTTCAGGATTTCTCATACACGTTCGGGCCCGAGCGGAGCCGCATGGAGTTCCCGCGCCGGGTGTTCGACGGCGAGGGCGTGAAGGCCGACGTCGATTTCGGGCCGACGCTGATGCTCAACCGCAACCGCTGCATCCTGTGCACGCGGTGCGTGCGCTTCATGCGCGAGATCGACGGTGACGCGCAGATCGGGATCGCGCAGCGCGGCAACGGCAGCGAGATCGCGACGTTCGAGGAGAAGGGCGTCTTCTCGCTCCTTTCGGGCAACCTCATGGACGTCTGCCCGGTCGGCGCGATCACGACGCGCGACTACCGCTTCAAGTCGCGCCCGTGGGACAACCCGCACGCCGTGGACACGATCTGCACGCTCTGCGAGAAGGGC
Organism: Vicinamibacterales bacterium; assembly: GCA_035606665.1. GTDB lineage: Bacteria > Acidobacteriota > Vicinamibacteria > Vicinamibacterales > SCN-69-37 > DASUGC01. The sequence continues at coordinate 86,394 of DATNEY010000019.1, forward strand.
TGCAACACGACCGCGTGGATCAAGGCGAAGCCGGAGTGGGCGAAGGGCGCGCAGCTCATCCGCATGACGCCGCGCTACAACGCCGACGTCAATCAGTACTGGATGTGCGACATCGGGCGCTTCGACTATCACTGGCTCGAAAGCGACCGCCGCGTGCTGCAGCCGCGGCTGCGCTCCAAGAGCAACTGGGAAGCCGTGCCGTGGGCGGATGCGCTCATCGCCGTGAACGATGCGGTGACCGCCGCGGGAGGCCCGACGAACGTCGCCTTCCTCGCGTCCGCGCACGCGTCGCTCGAAGAGCTGTTCGTCCTGCGCGAAATCACCGGCAAGACCGCGGGGATCGCGCTGTCGTGGCGTCATCGCGAGAAGCCGCAGCCGAAAGACACGAAGTTCAGAATCCCAACGGTCGACGCGCCCAACGTGCGGGGCGCGAAGGACCTCGGCTTTCCGATCGCGAACCCGAGCGGCCCCGCGGATGTTTCCGAACTCAGGACCGCCGTCGAGAGCGGCCGCGTGAAGGTGCTGTACGTCATCGATTCCGGACCGGATGGCTCGATCGGCGATACGGATTGGGTGATCGCGGCGAAGAAGTCCGGCAAGATCGCCACGCTCATCGTCCAGGGCGTGCTGCACACGCCGCTGCTCGACGCCGCGGACATCGCGCTCGCCGGCTGCGCCTTCGTCGAGAAGGACGCGACCTACACCAACATGACCGGGCAGGTGCAGGCGTCATCGCGCGCCATCACGCCTCCAGGAGACGCCGGCGAGGACTGGCAGATCCTGATGAAGCTCGGCGTCGTGTTCGGCGCCGAGGTGAGTTATGCGTCGTCGAACGCCATCCGCGCAGCCATCGCGCAGGAGCTGGCCGCCACACCCGGGTACGCGGCGCTGCCGTCCGTCACGTTCGCGCGGCCGGTGTCGGCGCGCCACTGGCTGCAGGCTTCGAATCCATCCGAGCGCTGGAAGTGGGACTTCATGTTCCAGGATCTGCCGCCGATCAAGTTCGGCGAGGACTTCGGTCCGCTTCCGCGCGCCGACGTCATCCCGCTGAAGGAAGTGAAGTGAGCGCAGGGAGCGGAGCGGGGCGTTCGGGGTCCCCGCGAGCGACCGAGCCAGGCGGGGTGCAGGGGTGCCCGCCGATCAAGAAAGAAGTGAAGTAAGTGGCTCGGCGCCGCGTCCTCGGTCTCGGCATCGTCCTCCTCACGTACCTCGGCACGGCGGCCTTGCGGCAGGCTGGTGGTCCGATCGATGCCACACTGACGCCGCTGGTCTCGGTCACCGGCGTCAAACCCGGCGCCAACATCCACCTCGCTCTTCGCGTCGCGCTTCCGGAGGGACTTCACGCACAGTCCGATCGCCCGAAAGATCCCTCGTACATTCCGACCAGACTCTGGCTCGATCCGGCGGCGGTCACTGTGCGCGAGTACGTGTTTCCACCGTCGACTGATTTCAGAGTCGAGGGACTGCCGGAGTCCCTTGCGGTTTTCGAGCACGAAATCACGATCGGTGTCGATGCCGTCGTGCCGCAAACGGCGCCGCCCGGCCCGCTCAAGATTCCTGCGCGCCTGCGATACCAGGCTTGTGACAACAAACAGTGCTTCCAGCCGAAGACGCTCGAGACCAGCTGGACGGTGAAGGTGGACGCCGCGGGTGGGGCACCAAATGCCTCCGTGGCGGAGGCCTTCAAGACGATCCCGTTTGGAAAGGGATACGCGCCGGATCCGGCTGCGACGCCGCCACCTCTCTCACGGGCACGGGGCCGTGCCGCGGCCGTCGGCTCTAAGGACCCGGCCTTCCTATTGGCTGCCGTCGACAAGTTCACATTGCTCGGATCTGACGGCGGCTACATGGACGCCGCGACGTTCCTGTCGTTTATCAAGGACTCCGAGTCCGGCGTCGCGCGGCGTGGCATGTTCGAAGGCCGCGGACCGATAGCGATTCTCGCGCTGGTGTTTCTCGGCGGCCTCGCGCTCAATCTCACGCCCTGCGTGCTGCCGATGATTCCTATCAACCTCGCCATCATCGGCGCGGGCGCACAGGCGGGCAAACGCAGTCGCGGTTTCATGCTCGGCGCGACGTACGGCGCCGCAATGGCGATCGTCTATGGCGTGCTGGGCCTGATCGTGATTCTCACGGCAGGCACCTTCGGCACCATCAACGCGTCGCCGTGGTTCAACGCGGGTATCGCCATCCTGTTCGTGGCACTTGGCCTGGCCATGTTCGACGTCATCAACATCGACTTCTCGCGATGGTCTTCGAAGATCCAGTTCGGTCAGGAAAGCCGGGGGACCTATGTGCTCGCGTTCAGCATGGGCGCGGTGGCGGCGCTCCTCGCAGGCGCCTGCGTCGCGCCGGTCGTGATTCAGGTCGTGCTTTTCGCGAGCGATCTTTACGCGCGTGGCAGCGCGACCGCGCTCGCCCTGCCGTTCGTGCTGGGCCTCGGCATGGCGCTGCCGTGGCCCATCGCCGGCGCCGGCATGGCCCGCCTGCCAAAACCCGGCATGTGGATGGTGCGGGTGAAGCAGGTCATGGGCATCTTCATTCTCGGTACCGCGGTGTACTACGGCTACCTCGCGTACGAGCTCTTCGCGAGCCGCTGGGTCGATCCGAAGGAAGTGGCCGCGAGCGTGGATGGCCAGCTGAAAGAAGGATGGCATTCCTCGCTGGACGAAGGACTTGCTGTCGCGTCAAATGAAGGCAGGCCGGTGCTCATCGACTTCTGGGCCACGTGGTGCAAGAACTGCCTCGTGATGGACAAGACGACGCTGGCAGATCCGGCCGTCAAAGAAGCGTTGGCCGGCTACGTGAAGATCAAGTTCCAGGCCGAAGATCTCGATGCCGAGCCAGCCGCGACGCTGATGCGCAGATTCAAGGGCGTCGGCTTGCCGACGTACGTGATTCTGAAGCCCCGGTAAAGAAGAAGGGGTCAGACGGGGGTCAGACCACCTTGGAAAAACTCCAATGCAAGAAACCCTGAGAATCCGAGGAATCCCGCATGTTCTCCTGGGCGTTCTAACAGGTCGCAGGGGATTCCGTTTTTCGGCCCAAATACCGTGTGGAGAAACTCCAAGGTGGTCTGACCCCCGTCTGACCCCATCAGTCAGCGGACGATCTCGACGGCGCCGCGCCAGTACGCGGACTTCCCTGCCGACGGATCCAGCACCGTCACCTGACACGTGTACGAACCGGGCTTGAGCTGTCCGGCCGCGATGCCGAGCCTGATGGGGACGGCCCTGGTTTTCGGATCCCATGTGTCGGCGGTAACGGGCTCCCCCTCGTAGACTTTCGCGTCACCCAGGTAGAACGCGACGAACGCTACAAGAGACCGTGGCTCGGTGACGTCGCGTTCGTACGCCTGCAGGTAGATGAGCACCGGCTGCTGCGCGCTGAAGGTGCGGGTCACGCTCGGAATCAGCTTGATACCGCCTTCGACCAGCGGATTCGCCGTCGCGCCATCGATCCTCTGTTTCACGGTGAACAGGGCGTCCGTGGCGGCCACGCGCTGCGTGGAGAACACCACGGTGCTGATCGGCAGCCGCACCTTCTCCTTCTCCAGATTCGGCACGACAAACGGGTGCATGAACGTCCCGATCCGTCCGGTCGTCGCGTCCCGGGCAAGCACCTTGATGATGTAGTTGCCCGGCAGCACGGTGAAACCGGTCTCGTACTGAATCGGCTTGCGCGCAACTTCCGCGGCCGTCGATGAATCCAGCTCGTACCTCAACCGATCCCGAGAATTCCTCATCGTCACCCCGTATTCATCCTTGATTTCGGCGAGAACGTCGATGTCCGCTTTCGTGGCGCCGGTCGGGCGCGGGCGGGTCAACTCGCTGCCGGGCATCCTGACGGACACCGGAACGAAGTACTCGGCGCTGCTGACCTGGAAGTAGTTGACCTCGATCGCCATCGGAATGTCGGTGATGGGATCCTCGAGGCGCATCGCTTCTTCGAGCTGGCGATCCTTGTCGAAGTCGTTGAACTTCGCCCACTCCTTCGCGCCGTAGTAACCGGCGCGATGCGCCAGCTCGGCGTCGGCCGCAAGCGCTCCGGTCAGCGAGACTTTCACCCGCCGGAACTTGCCGTCCTTGAGCTGATTCTTCGTGTAGTACCCAAGCATGTAGTAGCCGGTGACCGCCTGCGCCGCCTGCTCGATGCCCATCGACAGATCGTTGTTGTTGAAGAAGGCCTTTCCGCCGGTGTCCTTGGCCAGGGCGTAGTAGCTGTCCTGTGACGACAACGCCCGCCGCAGGCCCTGTTGCGCGATCGTGCCTGAGAACATCCCGACGCCGCCGCGCGATGCCTGCGAGGCATTGCCCATGGGCGCGCTGGCGGTGAGGCCCTTCACATCCACCGGATTGATCGTCACGTTGGAACGCACGGCCGCGTTCACCGTGGCGCGGACCTGCGCCATGTTGTTGACGTCGATGTTCAGAGTGCCGAAGTAGATCAGCGTCTTCATCTCCGGCAGCGGGCCGAGATTCGAAACGGTTGTCTGCAGCGCGGAGAGTTTCCGGTCCGAGGCGAACATGTTGAACGACGCCTCGTCCTCGCCGAACGCCGTGCGGAAATCCTCAATCGCGACCATGCCCTGCTCCGCGTCGAGCAGCGCCTGCTCCAGGTCGTCGATGGCCTTGAGCAGTTGGATCCTGTCGCCCGTGAAGTCCTGCTTCATGCGGACACGGCCGCTGTTGTAGGCGAACAGGCTGACCATGTCGGCACCGGTCATCGACGTACGCACGTACTTGCGCACGCCGTCGAACACGCGGCCCTCGTCGAAGATCGACAGCCCGGACAGATCGACATACAGAACGATCAGCCGCTTGCCGCGATAGCGGGTATCTCCGGGCAGCGGCACGGCGGCGAGTGTGTCGCCAACCTGCGTGAGCGCCGCCACCGGCGGCGCCGTGGAAACGGGTGGAGCGGCCGCCGCCGGCACACCGGTCTCGAGCGAAATCGCGCCCAGCGGCGGCGCATCGAGCTTCTGATACTCGACGAACGCAATGTCCTGCGCCACGCCATCCTCGGTCACCACGAAGTCCTTCGCGGTCAGGCCCTCGATTGGCTTGCCCTTCCTGTCCTTCACCGTCACCGTCTGGACGATGAGCAGCGTCGACGACCGGAAGACGGGCGCCTGCTGCGCGGAGACCAACACACTCAAGAGCAGTCCCGCGATCAGTATGTAGCCGGCGGGCCTTAGCCCGCCGGATCCGGCGGCCTGAAGGCCGCCGACTACGCGAAAACCTGCTCTCATTTCAGAACCTGAAAATGAAGTTGGTCACGATCCGGCGCATCTGGCCGGTGTTCGTCGGCCGGCCGAACTGCGGGCTGGTGATGATGCGATCGATCGCGGTGAACGTGACGTGGTTGAACACGTTGGTCGCGCTCAGGCGCCAGTCGAGGTTGAACCGCCGTGTGAATCTGAACGTTCGCGAAACAGCCATGTCGAACGTGAATGTGGAAGGGCCAACGATCGAGTTCCGCCCGGCGTTACCCCAGGTACCCGCCGCCGGAATCATGAACGCGGCCGGGTTGGCGTACGAGTTCTTGTCCACTGGCGCGGTTGGCGCACCCGTCAGGGACGGCCGCACGCCCACTGTGCCCGTACCAGGCACCGCCACGAAGACAACCGGCGTTACGGGAAGGCCGCTGCCGCTATTGATCTGTGCGGTAATCGTCCAGTCCTTGTAGAGCTTGCCCCAGAAGTTGTCGACGAGCGTTCCGCCGAGGATGCCGACACCGGTCGTGTACTGGACCTCGAGCGCGACCAGATGGCGCTGATCGAAGGACGATGGACCACGTTCCGCTTCGAGATCGTGCCAGTCCTGGGCCACGGCGAGCGACGTCTGGGAGACGTTCGTGTTGCTGAACGTTGCCGCGTTGTCCGTCGCCTTCGCGAGCGTATAGGTCAGGGTTGACGTAAACCCCGCATACAGCCGTCGCCGCACGAGCAGTTGCATCGCGTGCCTCATAGACGTCCCGCCGGACTTCAGGTACGTGAAGCCCGACGGACACGTGGGACATGGATTCACTGTGCCGGGCGCGTAGGTGTTGGGCAGGAATGCCTGCGCCAGTTGGAAGCCCGTGTCGCCCAGATAGGCCGCAATCACCGTCAACGACGCCGGCAGATCCCGTTGCACCGTCACCTGCCACGAGTGCACCAGCGCCGTCCTGAAATCCGGATCCACCGCGAACGTCGTCGTGGCCGGAAGCGAAGTCAGGAACGGATTGGCGAGCGTGATCGGCGTCGCGGCCGTGTTCTGAACGCTGAAGGAGCTCGAGAAAGGCGGCTGCTGCGCGAGCGACGTCCCGATCGACTGATAGACGCCAAGGTTGCGGTAGAGACCGTAGCCGCCTTTGATCACGAGAGACGAGGTCAGCAGCGGCCGCCAGGAGATGGCGATGCGCGGCTCGAATCCAAACGGATCTCGCCGCACGAGCGAGTCCGGATACCGCGAGCCAGTCAGCGAGCCGGCGGAGCCAGGCGTGACGATCGCGATACCGCCGAAACCCGGCAGGATGTCGAGATTCGCGAGGCGTCCGTTCCGTTCGCTGTACGGTGACTCGTACTCCCACCGAACGCCGAGGTCCACCGTCAGTCCCGGCGCCAGCCTCAGGTCGTCATCAAGAAAGGCGCTGATCTGATTTCCACGGATTGTCGTGCTGATGTTTCCGAACGCGATCGAGCTTGTCGCCGGAATGCCGAGCAGAAAATCCGCAAGGGCGTTTCCGGTCGCAGCGCCCGTGAAGTTCAGCGTGCCGCGCGGGTCGGGATGAGTGTTCTGCTCGATCCCGTTGAATCGCGCGTCGGCGCCGAACGTGATGTTGTGGTCGCCGCGGCGCCACTGCACCTGACCGGACACGGTGTGCGATGACCGGTTCGAGCTCTGATAGCGGCCGGAGGTCAGGTCGGCGAAATCTGGAAACGCAATCGTCGGTGGCCCCCAGTTCGCCGGATCCTGCGCGTTGCCGGCGATGCCTGCGTCGGCCGAAACATTGACGCGGCCGGCGAAGAACGGCGTCGTCGTGTTGTCCGACCAGGTGAACCCGTAACTGGCGCGGACGTTCATCCGCGTGCCGAAGCGGCGGGTCCAGTTGAAGGCGGCGTTGATCGACGACTGGCGGGCGCGATCCTCGAATCCAAAGAGGTTCACCGAATCCGTCAGCGTGCGCTGATAACCCACGGAGCCGGCGATCTGCGTGCGGGGACCGAAGTTGCGCGAGACGTCCACCGAAAGGCGGTCTGATGTGGCTGTGCTGAGCACGGCTCGCTGGAAGTTCGCACCCGTGCCGATCGCACCCGTTGGCTCCGGATAGAACGCGAGCAGTGCCGTTGCCTGCGGCACGATCCGGTCGAGAGGGATGATGTTGCCCGCGAACGGCAGACCGGTCTGCGGATCCCTGATGACTCCAAGCCGGCTCGAGAGATCGCCTCTCCGCTCATGGAACGTCGGCATCAGCGCCGACCGTGTGCTGGCGGTGTTCTGGACGCCGTGCTGGTACTGGAGCCTCGTCTGCGGGCCCCATTTCTTCGTGAACGGAATCCTGAACGGGCCGGCAATCGTGATGCCGAACTGCGCATCGGCGTAGTCGGGCGTCGGCGCGGCCGATCCGCCGAATGAATAAGGATGCGCGTTCCAGGCCGAGTTGCCGAAGTTGCCGGTGATCGAACCCGAATAGAGCGAGGGTCCCCTCGGCCGGTTGTTGCCCGCCGCGCGTGGCTGCGCGAAGCGCGTCGCTGCCCCGTTCGTGATGGATCCGTTGAGGATTCCGGGATCGTCCGAGACGACACCGGGAATGACGGCCGCGGCCGGCCAGACACTCTTCATCGCGTTCTCGCCGACCATCTCCGCAAATGGGCGCATGGTCAACGTCAGCGTGAGCGACGGGTTGTCCGGCGGAACCGTGATTTCGCGGGTGACGGGCGCGAACCCGCGCATCTCAATCTTCAGCATCCAGGCGCCCGGATCGAGCTTCGCGAACTGAAAAGCGCCCTCGTCGTCAGTGACCGTGGAAAACGTCTTGTCGCCGCGGACGACGGATACGGTCGCGCCTGGCACCGGAAGTTCTGCGTGAAGAACACGGCCGGAAAGTACCGGTTCCGGCCGTGGATCCTGACCGTCGATCGCCCAAAACCCCAGCGGATGGAGGACCAAGGTGAGAACGATCGGAGCCAGGAAGCTTGTCATGCTCTAAGACGCCGGACCGTTCGGTTTTGGCCGTTGCGCGCTGTCGATTAGGAGGTACTCAGCCGGACCCCTCGTCGGTTCGAGCTTGAGCCCGAGTGTTTCGAGCGCCTTGAAGATCGTGGGACCGTCGCCCTTGACGGGCGCGGGCGGACTCCGTCTCAGCAGTTCCGCGCCGGCCCGCGCAAACATCTCATTGCTCTCGATGATGCCGGGGGTGCTGTCATCCGGGGCGAATTCGAGTTTGAAGCTGAATCGGCCGGGTTTATTCGTCTTGTCGAGGACGTACCGGTCCATTTCCCGCGACAGCCATTTCGCGAGATCGCTGAGGCTGATGTGCGTGAACTGCATGGACTCGTTGCCGCGCACTCGTCCGCGACTGGCCTGGTAACCGCACGCCGGAATCCCCTCCCAGCCGGGAGGCGGGGGCGGTAGTTCAAGGCGCGAAAGTCCCGGCGGGCGCGGGTAGTCCTCAGGCTTCCAACACTTCTCGGGAGCGGACACAGCCTGGTTGAACCCAGGCGCGGTCAACGCGTACATCCGCTGCTCTTCCGTGGCCTTCCGAAGCTTCAGCTGGAATCGATCTTCGAGAAGAGCCTGTAGCGCTGGCGCCATCGCCGTGAGGACCGCGTTGTGATGGAGCGACCCGGTCAGGCTCGTCGTGTCTCCAGACAACCGGATCTCGATCGCAAACTTCTCGCTTTCCACCCACGACGGCCCGCCTCTGATGCGCTTCGGCGTGTCGAGCCGCTGGCCCGGCGGCATTCGGATGGTGTTTTGGAGCGAATTGTTCGGGAACGGTCCGCCTCCATAGGCCTGATCGATGAGCTGCGAAAGGGTGACGCAGCCCCAGCTTGCGTAGCCCGGCGTGATGGCGTTTCGCATCGATGTACCGCCGCCCCGTCCGCCTGGTTCACCCGTTTCCAGACACGGCTTGATCGAGACCGCTTCGAACTTGATCTGCATGGCCTGCGAAGGCTGCGTGCCGGGCGATTGCCGTGTCCTCTCTGCGGCTTCACCTGCATTGGAACCATCGGGCTGCTGCGCCGCCGAACCGGCGCCCTCAGCCCGCGCCGGCTTGTCCTCGCGAAGCGCGAAGGGCTCGTTGGGCTTCGGCCGCTGTACGCTGTCGATCTGCAGGAATTCGGCTGGTCCTTTTGTCGGCTCGAGCCGCAAACCGAGACGCTCGAGCGCCTTGAAGACTGTCGGGCCTTCCCTGCCGGTCGAAGTGTCGGGCGCGGCCGCGGCCAAGGCGGCAGGTTTCTGCCGTTGTGGGCCGGCGCTGCGGGCGTTTTCGTCCGGCGCGTACAGGAGTGGGATGTTGAATCTTCCGTCCACGCTCGTCTTATCGAGGACGTAACGGTCCATCATCGTCGACAGGAATTTCGCGAAGCCGTCCATCGTGATTCCCGTGATGTCGAGTCTTTGACGGCCGCCGGGCATCGGTTCCCCGTGCATGGAGCCGCATGAAGGCTTCTTCTCGAATCCCACCGGTGGAGGCGTTCGCGGGGTGGCGCCTGTCGGCCGCACCCAGCAATCCGTCTCGGCGGCACGCGTCAGCTGGAGGCCGCCGGTCGCGACGGTCAGCGCGTACATCGACTGCTCTTCCGTGGCTCGACGCAACTTCAACTGGAACCGGTCCTCGAGCATGGCCCGAAGCATGGGCCCGGTGAGCAGGGGCCGGTCCGCCGCATCCGCAGCCCTGACCTCGATCGCAAAGCGATCTTCACGAACCCAGGACGGTCCTCCTCGGACGACAGAGGCGTAGTCCGGATCGCGCGGATTTGCGCGGTTCAACAGCGGAACGTCCTCGCCGGCATACGCCTGGTTGGCAAGCTCAGCGAGGGTGACGCATCCCCACTGAGCATAGCCAGGTGAAACCATCGGGAATCGCGGGTTTTGGCCGCGCCCCGTCCCAGGCGGCGGGAGTCCCGCGCAGGGTCTGATCGACACAACCTCGAACTTCGGGTGCGAAGCAGCCTGCGAACGCGGGGCTAGCGTTCCCGAGGCAAACAACACAGACGAACTGAGGCAGAACGCGATGGCGCAAATTAAACGTGCGCGTGAAATTCGCACGATCGGCAAACCCATGAGAATGAGTCGCAGACGATCGGGTAGTCCGGCACCTGGCATCGCCATGCCGACGAGACGCACGCGTCCGTGCTGCCGCGAAACGGTGCGTGCCATGTCGAGCAGGTACTCCGAGTAGTCCTGCGGTGAATGACCGGCCGCGAGCACTGCGGCGTCGCAGGCCTCTTCCGCGAGCATCGACAGCCGCCGCTCGAGCCACCATGCGAGCGGATGGAACCAGAACACCGCGCGGTTGAACAGTGCCAACCACTGCGTGAGCGGATCGTGGCGGCGCGCGTGCTCCCGCTCGTGCGTCAGCACGACTGTGAGCTGATCTGCCGACCAGCGATCCCAGCCGCGCGGAAGGATCAGGACTGGCGCCAGCCAACCGACAGTGATCGGCGTCACGCAGCGATCGCTGGTCAGGCGGCCTTCGTGGATGACCGCGGTGCGGCGAAGGCGATTCGCCTGCCACGTCCCGATCACCAGACGCAGCAGCAGCAGAGCTGCGCCGGTGATGTAGACACCGAGCAGGACCACGCCCCAGTTGATCGTGTTCGCCGCTGGCGCGGAGGCCGAAGTCGATGACTCCTCAGGGATGAACGATTGCGCGACGTCGGGCGTCTGGAGAACTGTAGAGTTCTGTGTTGGCGTGACGGCACGGCTTGCGACGCCGTTCGTCTCTGTCCGCGCCGGCTCGAGCACCGGCAGCGACATGCGAATCTGCGCCGCGAGCAGCAGCGGCAGCACCAGCATCGCGACGACCACCGCGGCCCAGGCGGCGTGCCTGACCGATGCGGTGCGAATGCGCAGCGCCCACAGCACCGCGGCGGTGCCGGCCGCGATGAGCACGGTGCGGATGAGGAGCTCTATGACGAGGGGCATGGCGCTCACTTGTTGCCCCCCTTCTTCTGCTCGCGCACAAAGTCGCCGAGGCGGTCCAGCTCGGCCTTGCTGAGCGCCTTGGACTCGACCATGCCGCTGACCAGCTCTTCAACCGAACCCTGGCAGAAACGATCGATGATCTGGCGCACGGCGCGCGCCGCGAGGCTTCGCGGCGCTTCCGTCGCCGTGTAGAGATACGCGCGGCCTTCCGACTCGTGACCGAGATATCCCTTCTGCTCCAGTCGTCGCAGCAGGGTTCGAACCGTGGTCTCCTTCAGGTCGCGGTTCTTCGAGACCTCGTCATACACGGCCTCGACTGAGCACGGACCCGAACTCCAGACCACGCGCATGACCTCGTTTTCGAGGTCGGTGAGAGGGGCCTTGACGCGCGCTGCCGGTGTACTACGTTTTGTCATGGTACATTATGTACCGGTACGTCATGGCATATGTCAAGCCGCCTTCGCCGGACCCTTGCGATGCTCGCGGCCTCGGTGGCCAAGGCCGCTTTCACCTGACTCCCGCGCCGGTTGCACGTGCCGGCGGTACGGGCTCGGGGCCATTCGGTGTCGGCCGTTCGATGTGATCGATCACCAGGTACTCTCGCGGCCCCTTCCCCAATTCCAGTTTCAGGCCCAGTGTCTCCAACGCTTTGAAGATCGACAGTCCGCTGCCGGGGGCCGTTCCGCCGGCGGGCGCCGGTCCGCCTCCGCGCGCCGCTCCTCGGGCCTCGCCGAAGCGACCGGCCGTGCGTTCGTCTGGTGTGAACTCGAGAACGAAGGTGTACATCGCGTCGGGATTGAGGCCGGTTTGATTGAGGACCGGACGGTCCAACATGCCGGACAAGAAGCCGGGCTGGCCGAGTCTGGCACCTGTGTACTCGAGTATTCGGTTGTCGCCCGGGCGCGAACGATCAGGGACGGTCGACCACATCCCGTGCACGTTGCCGCACGCGGGCTTGTCTTCAAATCCCGGTGGCGGCGTTCGCGGCGTCCCGGGCACGAACGCCCAGCACTCGCCCGCCGCGGTCGGCTTCACCTTGTCCTTGTTGAGGCCGGTCTTCGCGACCGTCAGCACGTACATCGGCGCCGTCTCGGTCGCCTTGTGTATCTTGAGGCCGAATCGATCCTCGAGCATTGCGCGTAACATCGGCCCCCGCATCGTCTCCCTGTCCACGTTCCCGGCGGCCTTCGCTTCGATTGCGAACCGGTCGGCGTGGATCCATGACGGTGCGCCCCGGAGCAGCTGCGTCAAATCGGCTCCTCCACCGCTGGGGTTGTTGAGCAGCGGATTAACGGTGTCGACGTATGCCGCCCTGATGAGCCAGTCAATCGTCACGCAGTTCCACCGGGCAGAGCCGGGCGAGATTTGCGATCCGCCGCCCGTGCCGCGGTTGCCTTCTGGAGGCCCGTCGCCCGGGCACGGCTTGATCGACACGACGTCGAATTTCGCAGTGAGCGGTGCGGCCTGCTGCGGCACTCCCGCACCGGCGGCGTTCTGCACGATCGCGGCTGGTCCTGAATCCGGCGTTTCGTAGACCCTGCTTGCCGTAACCTCGGCGCCGCCGGCCTTGCCCGGCGTAGTTGTGGCGAAGGACGGCTCGCTCGGCTTTGGCCGCGCGACGTGATCAATAACGAGATACTCCGACGGCCCTTTCACCGGCTGAAGTTTCAGTCCGAGCGTCTCGAGCACCTTGAAGATCGTCGGGCCATCCGGTTTGGGATCTGGAGGGATTCCTGCAGCGGCCATTTCGGCCAGGCGTTCCGCCTCTCTCGCAGGATCCGGGCGGTCGCCAGGGGTGTTGTCGTCCGGCGCGTATTCGATCGCGAAATCAAACTTGCCGGCGATGTTCGTCTGGTCGATGACAAAGCGGCCCATCAGGCCGGACAGTTCTCGGGCGAAGTCCGTGAGCGTTAAACTGCTGTACTCGATTCTGCGGTTTCCCCTGGACCGCGTCCCGTGCGCGAAGCCGCACACGGGCTTTCCTTCGAATCCAGGCGGCGCCCCTCGACCCCGTCCAGGCACGGCTTCCCAGCAGCCGCCTGGCACCGGAGTCGTCATCTTGTCCTTGTTGATGCCGCCCGCCGCAACTGCCAGCGCGTACATCGACTGCTGTTCAGTCGCCTTGTGCAGTTTCAGCTCGAACTGGTCCTCGATCATGGCGCGCAGCGCCGGCATCATGGCGTCGCGGACCATCACGAATCGCGCCGCACCAGTCAGGTCCGTTGTGTCACCGGTAACTCTGGCCTCGATGGTGAATCTCTCGGACTCCACCCATGACGGCCCACCTCTGACCCGCTTTGGAGAATCCGGGCCTGGCAGGGCAACCGTGTTCAGGAGATGACTGTTCTTTCCTGTGTAGGCCTGTTCGATGAGCTCGGCGAGCGCCACGCAGCCCCAATGCACGTAGCCGGGGGAGATCTGCGGCGCCCTGGGATTGGCGCCTCTGCCGGATCCCGGCGGCCGCACCTCGATACCCGGACAGGGCTTGATCGAGACAACCTCGAACTTCGGACCGCCGGTCTGCGGCGATCCCTGCGCGCCGAGCATGACGGTGGCGAGCAGCGCCATGACCGGCAAACCGATCACGGGCAACCACACACGCGGCCTCGTAAGTCTCCGCATCGTCCCCTTCGACATCTCAAACACCTGATCGACGCGATCGTTCATGCGGGATCCGGAAGCGATGGCGAGACCCGGGAGCGTGACGCGACGGCCGGCGCTGCTGACCGCCTTTGCGAACTCGAGCAGGACGCGAGAGTAGGAGGCCGGATCGCCAACGCGTTGCAGTGCGACAGCATCGGAAGCGAGTTCGGCGAGCTCTGACGTCTTTCGCGACACCCACCAGGCGGCGGGATGGAACCACAGGACGCTGGTGACGAATCGACCCAGCCCTGAAACCAACGTGTCGCCTCGACGCAGATGCGCGAATTCATGCGCCAGTACCGCGCGTTTCGTACGTTGATTCCAGTGGCGCCAGCCGTCCGGAAGGAGGACCGAAGGCCGAAGAATGCCCACGGCTACCGGTGCGACGATGTCGACCGATTCCCGGACACAGGAGAGCCGAGTCGATCGCGAGCGCGCAACAACGCCGCGAAGCAAGAGCCAGCCCATCACCCGGTACAGCGTCATTACGAACACACCAGTCAGGTACCCAACGAGCACAAGTGTTTCCAGGGCCGGCCAGACAAACGCCGGGGCCGCGACGTCTGGGGATGGTTCGGCCGTCACCGCTGGCGCGGCCGCGTCGGCGGCTACGTCGCGTCGCTCGACGGGCGGCGTGGACGGCTGCGTGACGACAGGCTGTGAGAGGTCGGGCCGAGAAGGCAGCACGGCAAGCGTCCAACGCGGAACGACAACGCTCACGATCGGGAGCAGCAACATGCCGACCAGAACAGCGGTCCAGACCGCATGACGAGAAGCCGGATGCCGAACGTGAAAGAGGCGCAGCATGAGCCACGCCGCCACGACGAGTCCGAGCGGGCGGAGCAGGGAGGCCTCGAGGAAAGCGACGAGGAGCGCGATCATGATTTCCTCCCCGCTTTCTTTTCGTGCGCCTCAATTCTGGCTGCGAGCCGCTTCAGCTCGGCCGTCCCCACCACGCGGTGATCGACGAGGCCTGTCAGCATTTCCTCGAGCGATCCGCGACAGAACTTCTTCAGCACGTGGAGGACGGCGTCGGTCGCCACCTTCCGAGGCTCGTGCACGGCCGAATAGAGGAACTTCGTGCCGTCCACGTCATGCTGGACGAAATGCTTGGCTTCCAGCCGCCGCAGGACCGTGCGGATCGTGGAGTCCGCCAGCGGGCGATCCTTGCCCACCGCGGCGCGGACCGCCTCGCCGGTGGTGGGACCGTGCTTCCACAGAAACTCGAGAACTTGCTGTTCCAGCTCGCCGAGACCTTTTTGACGCCCCATGTGTCACTCTCCGTTACCATTCGTAACGTTACGAATGGTAACGTACCCGCTCGGAAGGTCAAGCGGTTTCGGGCGGGCCGGGAGAATCACCTATGCCGGCCTGGGCCGGCCGCGCGCGCCGGCGGGACGGGCTCCGGGCCGTTCGGCGTCGGCCGCTCGATGTGATCGATGACGAGGAACCCGCGCGGGGCCTTCACTTTCTCCAGCCTGAGTCCCATCGCCTCGAGCGCGGCGTTGAGTGATGGCGCCGGCTGGCCGTCGCCGGCGGCCCCACGGGACTCGATCCGGCTGTCTGGTTGCGACGCCGTGTCCTCCATCTGGAACTCGAACTTGAAGACGAACTCGTCCTTCACGCCTGTGCCGTCAATCACGAAGATTTTCAGTTGACTCGACAGCCGGCGCGCCAGGTTGACCAGTGGCATGCCTCCGAACGTCCACCGGACGTGGCCGCTGGCGTTCATCATGTTCAGGTTGCCGCAGAGGGGTTTGGTGGTGTTCATGTCCCGGGGTGTCATGCCCGGCGGCATCTTTTCGCAGTCCCCTTCTTTCATTGGCGTCATCTTGAGACCGCCCTTGGCGACCTTCAACTCGAGCATGTCGACCATCTCGGTATCGCGATGCACCTTGAGCTTGAAGCGCTCCTCGAGAAGTGTCCGCAACATCGCGCCCATCAGCACGCTGCGTTCCGTCGCACCCTGGGCAGTCGCCTCAACCTCGTACTTGTCCTTGAGCGAATGCACCCAATCCGGGCCGCCCCGGACTTTGAGCGGACTCGCCGCGGCGCCTGAGTCGTCATTGATCAAATGCTCATCCGGACCTACGCCGTAGGCGGCGTACGCCAGATAGATCAGTTGCCCGGCCGTGACGCATGGAACCTGGAACCGTCCAGGTGACCATGTGGCATTCGTGCCGCCCGCGGTACCGCGCGCGCCCGTCGGTACCTCTTCGGTCTCGCACACTTTGATCGAGGCAACGTCGTACCGGTATTTCTTCGGATCGGCCAGCGTACCCACCTGCGCCTGCTTGAACGCGACCAGGCGAATCGGTGACACGAGCACCAACATCATCAGCGCCGCGACCGCGGCGAAGAGCACCGAGGCGCGCCCAGCACGGCCGCGCGGCTGATTTCGGTCGAGCACGGCCGCGACCCGCGTAGACAGATCCGCGCGATTCGCCATCGCCAGGAGCGGCTGTCGCGACGCCGATAGATGCGTCGCCAGGGTCACGAGCTGGTCGGCATAAGCGGTCGCCTCCGATCGCCGCAGCACGGCATCATCACACGCGCGTTCAGCCTCGACGACAAAGCGGCGCCAGGCGATCCAGACCAGCGGATGGAACCAGTAGCACGCGCAGACGAGATGCGCGAGACGCTGGCTGATCCAGTCACGCCGTCGCACGTGCTCCATCTCGTGGACGATCGCGCGATTCAAATCGTCTTCGTCCCACGCCTTCGCATCGACCGGCAGCATGATGGCGGGACGGAAGGCGCCGAACGTCAATGGACCGGGCGTTGATTCGTGCAGCATCACGTCGACGCGGCCTCGAAGCGCAGCGTCGCCGGCAATCGCGGCTGCCACCGCACGTCCACGCGACCACGGAAGTCCGGTGCGGCGCAAATGGTGCATCTGCCGAAGCCCGATGGTGAGCGGCAGCAGCACGAGCATCGTGCCCGTGAGCCACGCGATCGTTACGAACACCCACAGAGGCGCGGAGGGCGCCGGTACGGTTCCGGGCGCGATCGTGCCTCGACTGGCAGTGCCCGGTGTCTGTTTCGGTGCGCCCTGGATCACGTCGCCGGCGACGCCACTGGAGGAAGTGGACGCCGCCGGCGCGGGCAGCGGTAGCGTGATGTCGATCGTGGGCGCCAGCATCGAGGCGACCGGTGCGACCGCTGCCACCGTGAACGTTGCGGCCAGAAGAAGATGGCGGACCGCCGCGGGACTCTTTCGAGCAAGCCGCACTGCGGCGAGTCCACTTGCCAGGACCAGCGTCACCTTGCCGAGAATCAGCAGCATCGACACGAGGGTCATGGCTTCCTCCGTTCCTTGCTCTCCTTGCGCACGCGATCGATCTCCGCCCTGAGCGTCGCGAGTTCGTCGTCGCTCCAGGAGCCCTCGCTGACGAGGGCCGTCATCGTGTCCGTGAGCGAGCCGCCGAAGAACGTGTGCACGACCTGCTGCAGCGCCGTGCGTTTCGCGACGGCCTGCGAGGTCGTCGCCGAATAGAGGTACCTGAGCCCATCCTGCTGGTGCCTGAGGGCGCCTTTCTTTTCGAGCCGAGCGAGCATCACACGCACCGAGGAATCGCTCGGGGCGTCGTGGAGCCGCGCGCGGATGTCTTCCGCCGACGCCCGGTTGTTCAGGGCAAAGACGGCGTTCATGATCTCCCGCTCGCGGCGGGTCAGGTGCTCGGGCCGGTGTTTATGCGACATGTGTCGCAGCCTACATGCGACAAATGTCGCATGTCAACAGGATTCGGACGAAAAACAATATCGGCGGCGGAGGGCAACTATTGCCGCTCACCGGTGTCTCTTAGTTGCTCCATTGCCGATCATCGTCTCGGCACCGCTGAAGCTCCCACCGGCTTGCCCGCCAAAACCTTGGCGAAGGCGTTCAGGTCCGGTGATGGACGCTCGATGCGATCGATCTGGATATAGCCACGCGGTCCGGTGGTCGGCTCGAGCTTCAGGCCCAGTTGTTCCTGGAGCGCAGTAAGGATCTCGGGCGCAGTTGGCGTGCCTTTGTTGTCAGCCGTCTCGCGCGCGTTGAAGAACGCCGGGTTGTTGGCCAGTGCACTCGGCGCGAACTCCAGGTACACGTTGAACTTGTCCGTGATGCCCGTCTTGTCGATGACGTTGCGATCCGTGTAAGTCGCCAGCAACCGTGCAATTCCGTCCATGGTCTGACTGGTCATCGCCACCGCGTTGTTCGGTCCGACCATGCCTCCCATGACCCCAAAGCCGCAGATGCGTTTCTCGCCGCGCTTGGCGCGGAGGATTTGTTCGTCCATGCCCGGCGCACTGCCCTTGGCCGGATCCCATTTGATGCAGTCGCCCTCGGGCGGCAGAGGTTTCAACTTGAGGCCGCTCTTGGCCACCGTGAGCGCCCACATCGGGGTCTGCTCGACTTCCGTGTGGACCTTCAGCTTGAAGCGATCCTCGAGCAGCGCCCGCAGCATCGGTCCGAGCATGGTGTTGCGGTCGCCGCTCTGGGTACCGCGAGCCGGTTGTGAAGGATCCAGTCCTTCCGCCTTTGCTTCGATCGTGTACTTCTCGGTGTAGACCCAGGCCGGACCGCCACGGATCCGCCCCGGTTCTCCATTCGCCTGTCGAGCCATGTCGGCGAAGCTCCAGGCCTCCAACGGATCATCGTGAGACTTAGACTCGCGGTTGTTGATGTGCGCCATGCCGACGAGGTTGCTCACGATGAAACAGTTCAGGAAGGCGTGACCCGGCGAGAAGCTGCCGTTGCCGCCTCCGCCGCTTCGACCGGGCGGCCCGGATTGGGGCTCGCACTGCTTGATCGAGGCGACATCGAACTTCCGGATCTGCTTCGCGGGATCCAGTTGAGCGGAGCGAGGCGGCGCAGTCAGCATTCCGGCGGCGATTGGAGCCGAAAGTGGAGTGAGGGCGACGACGGCCAGCGCGACCGCGCGCGAAACGCCGAGGCGCCGGCCGGTGCGGCTGTCCAGGATCGCATCAAGCCGGCTCTTGAGATTGGCGCCGGTGACACCCGACACGCACGCCAGCGGAGACTCGACGTAGTTCTTGCAGACGTTGACGATGCTCGCGGCGTAGACGTGCGGTTCGCCAAGTGTCGAGAGCACGTGCTCGTCGCAGGCGCGCTCGCGCTCATCGACGAGCCGTGCGCCAATCCACCAGACGACCGGATGGAACCAGAACAGCGCTTCAACGGTCATGTGAAACGCTGCCGTCAGATTGTCGCGTCTCGTGATGTGGTGGAGCTCGTGCGCGAGAACCGCGTCCAGCTGCGCTGCGGTCAGCCGCTCGCGGATGCCGGCCGGCAGCAGCAGGACTGGACGAATGAGTCCGACGACGCCGGGCTCGAGCAGACCTGGCGCCGACCGGACGTCGATCGCTCCAAGGTGTGTCTCGATGGCGACCGGCGCGCTGGCGCGGACAGCCGCTGCCACGACCCGCCATGCCCGCAACCGTGCCAGCACCACAACGGCGAATCCCACGATCCAGATGAAGGTTGCGAGCCGTGCGATCCATGTCATGGCGGACGTCGTGCCATCGGGCGCAGACTCTGAGTACTCAAATGCGCCGGCGAACGGTTGCGCGATCTGGTCCACCGCAATCGCGATCGCCGGCCCTGCTGTCTGTTGAACCTGAGACGTTGCCGCCGCCGGCACGAAGTACGCACCCAGGCCGATCAGCAGGGAGAAGGGCACGAGGAACTTCACCGATGCCGTCACCCAGATCGCGTGCCGGATCGCGGCACGATTACGCCGCAGCACCACCGTCAGCGCGGCCGCCGCGCCCGCGAAGATCGTCGATTGCCACAGATGGTTCGTGAGATCGCCGATCATTTCGACCTCCCCGTCCTGGCCGGCTTCTCCTGTCTTTCCCGATCGGCGATCGTTTTTTCGAGCTCCCGGATGTCTTCCCGCGTCAGCTTCCCGGCCTCCGCGAGTTGCGCCATCATCGGCAGCGCCCGTCCGCCGAAGAAGCTGAGGATCTCGTCGAGCAGGCGATGCCGCGTGACCTCCCTCGCCACCACCGGCTCGAAGATGTGCGCGTTGCTGATCTTGCGAACACGGCGCACGGCTTTCTTGGCTTCCATGCGATAGACGATGGTTTGAACCGTCGTGTACGCAGGGCGAGGCTCGGGAAACGCTTCCTGAATCTCGCGAATCGAGGCCTTGCCGCTCGTCCACAGGGCCTCGAGGATTTGAAGCTCGAGCTTGCTCAATCGTGGTTTGGGCAACGGTCGTCTCCTACAGTGTGGTCTGATCTACTACACAGTAGTAGTACATGTCAACGGAGCCCGGCAACCAGCAGGGCGCCATGGTCGAGGCGGACCGAAACCTCGCCGCTGGTTTCGAAGGGCTCACCGTCCACGTGGCAGACGAGCCGCGCGCCCGTGATCGAGGCCTCGCGCACTCGGCCTCGCCACACGCCTTCGGCCGGGCTCATCGGCCGCCAGCCCAGCCGCCGGGACCGCCACAGCTGGCGAAGGGGGCTGCCGCCCTTCACGATGACGGCATCAAGCCATCCGTCCGATGGGTCAGCCTCCGGAGCTATCGCCAGCCCGCTGCCGTACTCGCGCCCATTGGCGAACGCGATCACGAAGTGTGGACCGTTGAACTCCATCGGTCTTGCTGTTGGCTCGCCGCGGACGCTGATTCGATAGCCCTCGCAGGCATAGGTCCAGACCGACCTCAGGCTTTCGGCGACGTAGCCGCGCGTGCCGCGAGTCTGCCGAAGGCTGAATCGCTCCGCGATCTCCGCGTCGAATCCGATGCCGGCGATGTTGAGGAAATGGCGGCCGGCCAGCCAGGCGGCGTCCATCGGCCGCGGTACAGCAGTAAGCGCGACACGCATCGCGGCCTCGTAGTCCCTCGGCAGTCCGAGACTCCTTGCGAGACCGTCGCCGGAGCCGCCGGGAACGATTCCAAACGCCACGCGCGACCCAAGAAGCGGACCCGCCGTCTCGTTCACCGTACCGTCGCCGCCCCAGGCCACCACTCGATCGACACCCGTGGCAAGAAAACCGGCCGCGAGCTCCGCCGCGTGACCCGCATGCGTCGTCACCTCGACTTCCGCGGTGACTCCCATCGACGCCGCCCAGCGCGCGGCGCACTCGACGCGCGTACCTGCGGCGGTACGGTGGCTCTTCGCGAGTCCGGAGCGCGGATTGATGATGATCGCTATGCGCATGGACGGTCTTTCTTGATCGGCGGGGCCCCCTGCACCCCGCCTAGCTCACTCCATTCCGCTCGCGCGTTCGACGCTTGCTCCATTCCGTTCGCGCTCGTACTGCGAAATTTCCGGTGCTATAGTAAGCCTCGCAGTGATGAGTACGCGCGGTATCGCTGTCCTCCTCGGATTCACCGTCGTCATCGCCGGGCTCACGCTCGTCCAGGACTTCAGCTTCGATAATTCCATCGCGAGAGAGCGGATGGCGGCGCTCAACGCGGATCGTGACCTCGACGTGATCGCGCGGTCGATCGCGGACGTCCGCGCGGCGCAGGCCGGCTACGTCGCCACGGGACAAGTACCGGCGACGTGGATGACGCGCGCGACCGAGGCGTTCGATCGGCTGACCAAGGCGATCGAAGCCAGGCAGGTGGCGGCGCCAACCGCACAGGCCAAGGCAAAGTACGAAGCCCTCGGCCAGACGGTGGCGAATCTATCGACCATCGACGGCAAGGCCAGGGCGGCGATTGCCCAGGAAGATCGGCTGCACGCCGCCGACATGATCTACATCGACGCGCAGCAGGCGGCGGAGCTGGCCGACACGGAACTCGCGGCCGCGCGGACGCTGGAAGCGCAGACCGCGACCGGACTCATCGGTCGCCTCGGCATGTACCGGCTGGGCATGAATGGCCTCGCACTCGCGCTCATTGCGGTCATCGCGATCTCTTTCGGCCGCACGTTGTCGGCCCTCAAGAGGATGGCGCCCGCCAGCACGGCGCAGATGCTCAAGGACCTGCCGCCCGCGGTAAAGAGCGCGGGCGCGGCGCCGACGCTCGGGTTGAGCTCCACCTCAACTCCCACGCCAGGTCAGGCCGTCACTGCAGGGCCTGCGTCGCCGATGGTGCGGCCGGTTTCTATCGCGGCTGCGGCTGAGCTCTGCGTCGATCTGGGACGGATCCTCGACGGTCGCGATATGCCGGCGCTGCTCGAGCGAGCGGCCAAGGTCCTCGACGCCAAGGGCATCATGATCTGGTCTGCTGACAGCGACGGCGCGCGGCTCCGGCCGGCGATGTGCTTCGGCTATCCCGACAAGATCATGGCGCGGCTTCGGCCGTTGCAGGTGGACGCGGACAACGTCACATCGCTGGCGTTCCGGACGATGCAGCCGCAAGCGTTGCCGGGGGCGACATCGGCGGATGCCGCCGCGATTGCGATTCCCCTGATCACATCGTCAGGCTGCGTCGGCGTCCTGGCCGCCGAAGTTAAGCAGAGCCGGCCGCATCCCGATATCGTCCCCATCGCGCGTATCGTGGCGGCCCAGTTCTCGACACTCATCACCCCGATGGACGGTGCCCAGCCGGCCGCTGCTCAGAGCTAGTTGTCCTCTGTCCACTGCACTGTCCCAAGTACAGCGCGGACGATCTAGGGCTCGAAACGGCTGAATCCTTCAGATTTCGAGAGGTTTTTCACGGTCGAGTACGGCACGCGTCTTGATATCTAGGGCGATCGAGTCGCTCGGCATCAACGGGATGCGCAACATTACAGGCAGGCGCTGGCATCGCCGCATCCCGTCCGCTCCAGGTCGATGACCGAGCGACTTGTTTACTCTGGGGGCTTCGCCCCCAGACCCCCTACACACTCGCTCGTTCGATTCGGCCCGCCTAAAACCCTCTTGGCCAAATCTCACTCCGCTCGTGTGGCTCGCGGCCTGTCCGGCCGCTCGCTTCGGACTCGCGGGCTTCGCCCCCAGACCCCCTACACACTCGCTCGTTCGATTCGGCCCGCCTAAAACCCTCTTGGCCAAATCTCACTCCGCTCGCCCTGCCGGGGACACGGCGTTGCTCGCTTCGCTCGCTCGCCTCAATATCGGCATCGGCCGGGACTTCGCCGCCAGGAGCCCTACACGCTAAGATTCCGGCCATGATGAGACATCGCGGGCGGACCCTCACCAGGCTCGCGCTGATCTTGGTCTCCGCGTTACTGGCCGGATGGCCGCGGGCCGCCGCGCGCTCAGCGGACCTGCCGGCGAGACTGACAGACAAGGAATTCTGGGATCTGTCAGAGCAGATCTCGGAAGCCAACGGCGCGTTCCAGTCCGACAACTTCCTTTCTAACGAACGCGGCTATCAAGTCGTGATTCCCGAATTGGTCAGGACCGCAAAGCCGGGCCGTGTCTACCTTGGCGTCGGCCCAGAACAGAATTTCCCCTACATCCTCGCGCTGAAACCGCAACTCGCCATGATCTTCGACGTCCGTCGCGGCAACCTCCACGAGCAGTTGCTCTACAAAGCCCTGTTCGAGATGTCGTCGGATCGCGCGGATTTTCTGAGCCGCCTGTTTTCGCGCAAGCGGCCGGACGGCCTGACGACGAAGTCGAGCGTGAGTGAGCTGATGGGGGCATATCAGACGGCGGCCCCAAGTGAGGCGCTGTACGCGGCGAATCTACAGGCCGTATCCGACTGGCTGACGAAGAAGCACGGGTTCGCCCTGCATGGCGACGATCTTCCAGGCATTGACTACGTCTACAGGACGGCGTTCTTCGCGGGTGGTCCCAATCTGACGTATTCGATGGGCGGACGAGGGCGTGGGGGCCGCGGCGGCGGTGGCGGCACCTACGGCGAAATCCAGTCACTGACGGACGCAGAGGGTGTGAATCGCGGGTTTCTGGGCTCGGAAGAGAACTGGCTCGCGATGAAGGACTTCGAGACGCGCAATCTGCTCGTGCCAGTTGTCGGCGACTTTGGCGGCCAGAAGGCGATTCGCGCCGCAGGCAAGTATCTCAAGGAGAAAGGCGTCGTCGTGTCGGCGTTCTACCTGTCGAACGTCGAGCAGTATCTCAATCGCTCGGGCACCGAAGACACGTTCCTGTGCAACGTCGCCCAACTGCCGCTCGACGAGTCCAGTACATTCATCTTCACAGGCGCAGGGCGCTACGGTGGCGGCGGCGGGGGTGGCGGTCTGAACACAACGTTCCTGCGCCCGATGTTGCCGGACACGACAGGCTGCGCGAGATAAAAAGACCTACTCGGTCTTTGGCACGGGCAGCTCCGCGATCTTCACCACCACAACCGTCATGTCGTCGTTGGGTGCGAATCCTGCCCGGTGTTCGGACACCGCGCTCACAATGCGCTGAACGATTTGTGCAGCAGGCAGCTCGCGGTTGTCGAACACGACCTGAAGCAGGCGCGGCGGAGTGAATTCCTGATGGCGATCGTTCATCGCCTCTGAGACGCCATCCGAGCAGAAGACGAAGAGATCGCCGGGGTGGAGCGGGTACGAGACCTCGTCATACTCGGAGCCGACGAACGAGCCGAGCGGCACGCCCGGCAGCTCGACAAACGACGCATCGCCGTTGCTTACGCGCACCGGGTACGGCAGGCCTGAATTCGACAGTGTCACGCTTCGGCGCTTCATGTCGAAAATCGCGTAGCAGAGCGTGCAGTAGTACTCCTCGAGCTGGCGCTCGTGGAGGATGGTGTTGATCGACATCAGCACCTTGGCCGGCGTCGACCGTTCCGGCATGAAACGACGGCGGAACGTGCGGCCCCGCACGAGCTCGCCCGCGAACACGCTGTAGAGCGCGGCGGGCACACCCTTTCCCGAGACGTCACCGAGCGCGACAATCAGTGTGTTCGAGTCGGGCATCAGGAAATCGTGGAAGTCGCCGCCGAGCTCGCGCGCCGGCGCGAAGTGAGCGGATACGTCGACACCCTTCAGCCGCTTCGGCAGCTGCGTGGGCAGCAGCGCCATCTGGACGCGCCTGGCGAACTGCAGCTCCTTCTCGAGCCGCGCTTCGTTGTGCGAGACCTCTTCGTAGAGCCGCGCGTTCTCGATCGCGACCGCCGCCTGGCCCGCGAGCAGCGTCAGGATCTCGATGTCCCGCTTCGCGAATGCATCGAGCTCCGGGCTCTCGAGATCGAAGACCCCGACGCAGCGATCCTTGAGCAGCAGTGGAATCGCCAGCTCCGATCGAACGTCGTCAACGATCTTGATGTAGCGCGGATCTTTCGAGACATCCGGGACGAGCACGGCCTCGCGATGAAGCGCTGCGTAACCGACGAGGCCCTCTCCGAGCGGCACTCTCGGCACGACCACCTTCTCGCCGTACTGGAGCGCCACCTTCATCTCCAGCTCGTTGGTGGCGTCGTTCAGGAGCAGGATGCCGAACGTGC
This sequence comes from Vicinamibacterales bacterium, assembly GCA_035606665.1. Lineage (GTDB taxonomy): Bacteria > Acidobacteriota > Vicinamibacteria > Vicinamibacterales > SCN-69-37 > DASUGC01. Next base: position 111,499 of record DATNEY010000019.1, read on the forward strand.
GGTAGTCGATGACGCGCTTGGCGAGCTGCGCGATGCGTGCCAGCAGCTGATCGAGATCCAGCACTGCCGCGACCTCGCGGCCGATTTCCGCCAGCAGTTCAAACGCCTCGGCATCCAGCCGCTGCTGCTCGAACAGGCGCGCGTTCACCAGAGCAGTCGACACGTGAGTCGCGAATTGGCGAAGGATGTTTGCGTCGCGCTCCGAATAGTTGTCCCGCACGCGGCTCAGAACGTTCACGGCGCCGATGGGCTTTTTCTTGTGGATCAGCGGGACGGCCACGGTGGATGCCATCCCTGCCACAACCTCGACATACGTCGGGTCCGTGCGGACGTCACCCACGACAGCCGATTGCTGGGACGTGACGACGCGGCCAACCAGCCCCTCGGAGAGGCTGAACTTGATGCCGCTCGTGTCGGGATACCCGACGGCGTACGCAATACGCAGTTCGCCGCGCTTCTCGTCGAGCAGATATACCGCGAATGCGTCGAACTGTATGAGCCGGCCCATGAGCTCGGGAATGCGCTGCAGCAGCTCGTCGAGATCGATCACTGCCGCGACCTGACGGCCGAGATCGAACAGCGTCAGCAGAATGTCGCGCTCGCTCAGACCCGAGACGGGCGATGTGGTCAGCGGCGGCGAAGGCGTATGACTCATGCAGGCGGGCCCCGCCTTCGCCAACGCTACGGCGGGCAGGCTAGGTAATGCGGGAATTATACTTGTCCGCGCATGACATCGCTGCAGCTTCCTCTCGACTACGCGGCCATCGAACGCATCCTTCCCCACCGCTACCCGTTTCTGCTGGTGGACCGGATCACAGAACTGGATACCGATCGGCGCATCGTCGGCGTGAAGAACGTATCAATGAACGAGCGGTTCCTGTGGCACGCTCCGGGCCAGGTTCCGGTCCTGCCAGCCACAATCCTCACCGAAGCCATCGCGCAGGTCGGCGCCATCCTGATCCTGTCCAAGCCTGAAAACCGCGAGAAGCTCATCTTCTTTATGGGCATCGATCGCGTCCGCTACCGCCGCCCTGTTCGCGCCGGCGACGTCGTCCAGATCGAGGCCGTCGTCAAACGGCTCCGCAGCCGGATGGGTGTGCTGAGCGGCGCGGCGCGCGTGGACGGCAAGATTGTCTGCGACGGGACGATGACATTTGCGCTGGGACCCCGGGGGGCTGGAACCCAAGAGAACACATGAAAGAGTGAAGCCGGTGAAGAGGAGCTTGGTTTGCCCCAAGAGGACTTCATTGGCTTCAGTCCTTCATGTGTTCTCTTTCTTGGACGCCGGTCCCACCACAAGCACGCCGACGGCGATTAGGCCGGCGGCGACGAACATCCGCCAGCCCAGTGGCTCCCCCAGGACGATCGCGCCGAGCACGACCGCAATCACCGGATTGATATAGGTGTAGAGCGAGACGATCGCGACATCCATATGGCGGAGGGCGTACGAGTAGGCCGCGAACGCGACGATGGAACCGGCAAGCGTGAGGTAGGTGAAGGCAACCGACGTCTTGGTGTTGAACGCGAGCCGGGCCCACTCGCCGTGCAGCGTGCCTGCCACCAGCATGAATATGCCGCCGAAAACCATCTGCATGGCGGCCGCTCCAAGAACGTCCGATGGCATCACGTGCCGGCGCGTGTAGGCCGACCCCACGGACCAGCCGGCGCACGCGAGCTGCACGGCGACGACTCCCCACACCATCCCACGACGGGCTTCACCGCCAGCCATCAGGTCGGGCCACACCAACACGAGGATTCCGAGGAATCCAACTGAGAGGCCGATCCACTGGCGGGCGTGCAGCTGCTGTCCGCCGCTCACGGCGGCTTCGACGCTCACCATCCAGAACGGGCTCGTCGCGATCAACACGGCTGTCAGGCCGCTCGGCAACCACTGCGCGCCGATGACGACACCGCTGTTCCCGAATCCGATCATGAAGAACCCGAGCACGGCCAGCGCCGGCCAGGACGCGACTGCCGGCAGACTCCGCCCGCGCAGCGCGAGGATGCCGGCCAGTCCAACGCCCGCGGCGATGTATCGGAGGCCACCCATGAGGAATGGCGGAATGGTCTCGAGCGCGACCTTGATCGCCATGTAGGTCGTGCCCCAGATAAGGCAGACCGCGATCCACGCGATCCACGCGCGTCGCGTGACCGTCGCCGATTGGGCGGTGGCAATAGCGCTCACGACGGCCGCGGTTTCAGAAGCACCCGATCGAGGCGCTTGCTGTAGGCCGTGAATGGGCCGTCGGTGTCATCGTCAGCCACGATGCGGCGGAACTGGTTCAACGTCGCGTCGAGATTGTCGACCGTCGCCAGGATCAGCGCCTCGACGGTCATCGGCCTCACGGGTGAGCCCATCTCCAGCTCGCCGTGGTGCGACAGAACGAGGTGCTGGATCTCGAGCAGCGTGTCCGGCGAAACTTCCGGAAAGTTCTGCGCGGCCTCCCGCAGCATGCCGATACCAATCACGATGTGCCCGACGAGATTGCCTTCGACCGTGTAGTCGGTCGTGAGCTCGTACGAGAGCTCGCGCAGTTTGCCGATGTCGTGGAGTAACGTGCCTGCCACGAGCAGGTCGCGTTTCGCGCCGTACTGGTCGGCGAGAAACAGCGAGACCTCCATCATCTTCAGGATGTGCTCGAGCAGGCCGCTGCGGTATGCATGGTGCACATTCCGCGCGGCCGGCCAGATGCGCAGCCGATCCTTGTTGCCCTCGACGATGGCGTGGAGCAGCGCGCGCAAGGCGGGATCAGAAACACTTTCAAGGCGGCCTTGCAGTTCGGCCCACATGTCGTCGATCGACCGGGCGGAAGACCGGATGCAGTCCTCCTCGCGGAAGCCGTCCGCGGCATCCCGGTCTTTCATCACCCGGCGGATCTTGTCGAGGATGAGCTCCGTGCGGCCCTGATACGTGTTGCTGCGGCCCTGGACCTTCACGAACTCGCCGGCTTCGAACTCCAGTTTGACCGTGTCGACGTCCTGGAAGACCTTCGCGGCGATCTCACCGGAAGCGTCCTGCAGCGCGAGCGCCAGGAACTCCGTCCCGCTGCGGCCTGTGCGCAGCTCTTTCCGCGAGCAAAGGTAAAACCCCCACCCGGTGATGTTGCTTGAAAGTTCGGCGATCTTCGGGAGTCTGGCCATTGGGATCAGCGTGGAAGCGACAGGAAGTTGTATGGGCCGCTGCCAAGCCACTGGCCGCCGTCCACGGTGAGCACGTCTCCAGTGATGTACGACGCATGTGGTGAGACCAGGAACGAGACCGCGTCCGCGATCTCATCTGCCCTGCCCCATCTTCCGAGCGGAACGCCGTTCGTGATGGCGGCGACGCTCGCATCGGATGACCACAGCTGCTTCGCGGCGCCGGGCGACTCGATCGGCCCCGGCGCGATCGCGTTGACCCGAATCCCGTGGCGCGCCCATTCCACCGCGAGTGTCTGTGTCATCGCCATCACACCAGCCTTCGCGGATGCCGAATGAATCGTGCCGGCACTGCCGGTCCAGGCATAGTTGGCCAGAATCGAGACGATCGATCCCCCGCCGCCGCGCTCGATGAGGTGACGCCCCACCGCACGAGAGCAGTAGAAGCTGCCGTTCAGGACGATGTTGATGACGGCGTTCCAGCCGTTCGGGCTGAGATCCTCGGCGCGGCAGATGAAGTTGCCGGCGGCGTTGTTGATCAGGATGTCGACGCGGCCGGTCTGACTGACGACGTCGGCGACCATGGCATCGACCTGCGCCGGGTCGCGGATATCGGCGCCGATAGCAATCGCACGTATCTTGTCCGCGGCCAGCGCGTCCAGTCCGGCAGCGAGATGTTCCTTGTTGCGGCTCGCAATCGCGACGGCCGCACCGAGCTTCCCGAGCGCCCGCGCGATCGCGAGACCAATGCCCGTGCCGCCGCCCGTCACGAGTGCGGTCTGTCCCTGCAGCACCGGCGTCGCAAACATAAACCGCAAGTGTACATCGTCGATGCGTGCGCTAAGATCCCGTTACATGGCGCAGAGAATCGCTGCGATTGTGATCGTCATCGGTACGGCGTGCCTGGCGTCTGGCTGTCAGAGCCAGTCTTCGTCTGAAGTCACGGTACCGCCGGGTCAGACTGCAGGCGCGCAGAGCGTGCCTCCGCCGGCGCCGGGACCGGATCCACGGTTTCTCGCGGCCGATCTGCCGCTGCTCCCTGAGGGCGTCGATCGCGGAGTGATGCCGCTGCCGGTGGTCCGCGCCGCGTATGAATTCGCCGCGCGCCATCCGGAGGTCATGAACTACATGCCCTGCTTCTGCGGGTGCGAGCGCGCCGGACACAAGGGCAACCACGATTGTTTCGTGTCGAAGCGCGAAGGGACAAAGATTGCCGGATGGGAGCCTCACGGTCTCGTTTGTGAGATCTGCCTGCTGGTCGCCCAGCAGGCACAGCAGATGCACAATTCCGGCGCATCGCTCACCGCCATCCGTTCCGCCATCGAACAGAAGTACGCGACGATCGCCTTCGAGCGCGGCAACCACACGCCCACGCCCCCGCCGCCAGGCACCAAGTCCGGCGGCTAGCAGACTTGTGTCTTGCAGCTTGCGAGTTGTTAGTTGAAAGACGATCTTCCAGCGCTGGAAGACACCTTCGCCCGTCTCTTTGACGCGCTTCACGAGGGCGTCTACGTCGGTCTGCTCGGCCCGTCAGGATCGACAACCGTCGCCGCGAATCCGTACCTCCGGCTCATGTTCGGCTGGCCCGAGGACACCCTCGTCGCCGACGTTCGCCCCATCGACCAGGAGCGCTTCATCGATGACGAGGCGAGGACCGAATTCCTGGGCCGTCTGAAGCAGGACGGACAGGTGCAGGCATATCTGCTGCGGCTGCGACGCATCGACGGATCGGGAATCTGGGTCGAAGCCACTGCGCGGGCGGATCGCCTGCAGTCCGGGCGCGGGCATCGCATCGAAGCCGTCATGCGCGACGTCTCGGAGCGCAAGCGGTTGCAGGATCAGACTCGCGACGTCTATCAACAGCTGCTCCAGGCGGAGAAACTCGCGTCGCTTGGCCAGACGATGTCCGGCGTCGCGCACGAGCTCAACAATCCGCTCGCAACGATCCTTGCCTGCGCGGAACGATTGGCCGCGCGCGATCTCGACGAGCGCACGCGCCGCGATCTCGACGCCATCCACAACGCGGCCGAGCGCGCGGCGCGGATCGTTCGCAACCTGCAGACGTTCGCGCGCAAGCGGCACACGACGCGAACCACGGTCGAACTGAACCAGATCGTCAGGGAAACGCTGGCGCTTCGAGCGCACGAACAGCGCGTCGCCAACGTGCGCATCATCGACGGGCTGGCCGCCGGGCTGCCGCCGGTCTTCGCCGATCCACACCAGATCCAGCAGATCCTGCTGAACCTCATCATCAACGCCGAACAAGCCATGCTCGCTGCCCACGGCCGTGGAGCGCTGACGCTCAGAAGCTGGCAGGATCCCGAGCGCGATGCCATCGTCCTCGAGGTGAGCGATGACGGTCCCGGCGTGCCCGAGGACCTGCAAGGTAAGGTTTTCGATCCGTTCTTCACGACAAAGGCCGTCGGCAAAGGCACCGGCCTTGGACTGAGTGTCGCGTACGCGATCGCCCAGGAGCATGGCGGCCGTTTGACGCTCAGGCCGGGCATGGAACGAGGCGCAGCGTTTCTACTCGAGTTGCCGGTGGGCGGCAGCTCAATCCGCGTCGCCGAGGCGATTCCCGCGACCACGGCACCCGCGGTACCGCCGGGCGCGAGGGCGCTCGTCGTCGAAGACGAACGCGCGCTCGGTGAGGCCGTGGCCGCGACACTGATTGATGAGGGGTTTCGCGTCGATCGCGCGGAGAACGGTGAAGAAGCGCTGGCACGCGTGCGCCAGCAGCACTACGACGTCATCATCTGCGATCTGAAGATGCCGAAGGTGGACGGCATGGCCTTCTTCGGGGAGCTCTCGAAGTCGATGCCCAACGTCGCAAAGCGCCTGGTCTTCGTCACGGGCGACGTTGCCGGGTCGGACGCCGAGCGCTTCCTCGAAGAAAGCGGCTGCCGCTGGATCGCGAAGCCGTTCAGGCTGCGGGATCTGGTGAGAGTCGCAAGGGAAACGCTGGGCTGAAAAGAAAATCGGCGGGCCAAGGCCCGCCGACTCTTCGATCTTCGAACTTCGAACTTGCCTAAGCGACTTGCCGCAGACGCCGGCGTTCCGGCATCGCCTGACGACGGGCGGCGACGCGTGGAGCCACGCGCCTCGGCGCCGGCTGTGCCACTGGCTGAGCTGCAACCTTGCGCACCGTGGTGCGGTTCACAGCCGCGCCTGCCAGCGCCTGCTTCAGCCGCAGGATCGCCCGGGCGTGGAGCTGTGACACGCGCGATTCGTTGACACCAATCGCCGTGCCAATCTGTTTCATCGTCGCTTCTTCGAAGTAGTAAAGGGTGATGATGCGGCGCTCGCGCTCCGGCAGCGACGCCAGGGCTTCGCGCACGCGATCGCGGGTCTCGCCCTGCTCGAACAGCCGGTGCGGCGAAAGCGGCTCACTTGGCACCAGCACGGCGGGCAGAGTCGCGGCGTCGATCGTCTCGATGTTCGCCATGGGCGACGTCGATTCGATCGTCGTGATTCTGAGGATCGTGCGCTCGAGGCGCTGCACGTCGGCGCCGACGCGCTGGGCGAGATCGGCAAGCGACGGTTCGGCACCGAGCTCGCGGCGGAGCTGCTCCCGCGCGGCTTCGAGCTCACGGCGAACGCGTCGCACCCCGCGGGGCCACGCGTCGCGGCGGAGCGCGTCAATCATCGCGCCGCGGACTCGGCGCTCCGCGAATGTCTCGAACTTGATCCCGCGACCTGCATCGAAGCGGTTCGCCGCATCGATGAGACCCAGGACACCGTCCTGCACGAGATCCCCGAGGTCAATGGAGTGAGGCATCGTGGAGGCCATGCGCCTCGCGAGCGACTCAACGAACGGCAAGGAAGCCGCCACTCGATCTTGCTGATGGTCGGCCAACGGCACTCGCAGCATCACACCCTCCAGATACCCGGGCCGATCCCGGAGCCAGACCCAATCGCAACTCAGGTACCAGCTTCGTAAGGGAAGAAACAGCGAAAGACTGCCTCCGCCAACAGTTCTAGTTAAGTCCTTGTTTATCTATGGCTTACGGTAAATTGACGGCATGTAAAGCACCGGGAAACGCTGTGCTAGTATCGTCAAAATCTTGGCGTTGATTTCAGGTCTGTCAGCGAATTGGCAATTTCACTTGCGAGAATTGGAGTTGGAGGCCAGGGCCTGCCGCAGCCGTTGGGCGGTGGTGATGGCTTCCAGCGTGCCGCTGACGACCAGGCTCGCCCGGACTTTGTTGGCGTCGTCGCCGAGGCGGTGTTCGAGCAGCTCGGCGTTCGCGAGGATGACGCCGAGCTGGTTGTTGAGCCCGTGGAGTAGTGCGGAAATCTCCGTCAGGCCCGTATCGGCAAGAGACCGGCCCGAAGGCGCGGCTTCAGGCGCCACGGCTGAGCTGGGGAAGTTCGTGGGTGGTTTCCACGGTGGCTTCACCGTCGGGATCCCGCCACAGCGTGTCCTCGAAGATTCGCACGGACCCGCCCGCCGTTCGGACGTACTGGATCTTGCCGCTGGCAATCCAGTTGTAGATCGTCCGTCGGCTCACGCCCACCAGTTCACACGCTCTCGGAATGGAGACTGTCTTGCGGTCCAGCATTGTTGAATGTCCCGGTCTTGTCCGCCCCATGGCGGGTCTCCGGGCCCCTGTTTGCGTTCGCCCGAACCTATCGGTCTGCGGGAAACCAGACTTTAGATTGAGGTTACATACCTGTGTCTGAAGGGCCACTCCAGCACCTCCTGCTGGTCGACGACGAGAACGGCTTCCGTGAAGTGATCGCCGAGCGCCTCGGCGAGTCCGGCTACCGCGTCGAGCAGGCCGCCACGGGCGAAGCCGCCCTCGAGCGGCTCAACGAATTCGCCTTCGATATCGTCATTACGGACCTCCGGCTGCCCGGCGTTGACGGCCGCCAGATCCTGGACGAAGCCTTCGCCCGCTACCCGGACATCATCGCCATCGTTATTACTGGTTTCGGCGGCGTTCGAGAGGCGGTCGAGGTGACTCGCCTTGGCGCCGAGGGTTTTCTGACCAAGCCCTTTCAATACGAAGAGCTCGTCCACGCCCTCAACACAGCGATTGAAAAGCGTCGTCTCAAGGCCGAGAACGCCTACCTGCGCGCCCAGCTGCAGGACCGCTTCAAGATCGACGGCATCATCGGGAAGACACCGGTGATGATGGAGCTGTTCGAATTGCTCCGGACGGTGGCTGTGACGCCGAGCACCGTGCTCGTGACCGGCGAGACCGGTACGGGTAAGGAACTGGCAGCGCGAGCGCTGCACGACGCAAGCCCCCGGCACAATCAGAAGTTCGTCGCGATCAACTGCAGCGCGATACCAGAGACATTGCTCGAGGCGGAACTCTTCGGACACGTCCGCGGTGCGTTCACCGGCGCGATCGCGAATAGACCAGGCCGCGTCGAACAGGCCCATCGCGGCACGCTGTTCCTTGACGAGGTCGGGACGATGAGCCCGGCCCTCCAGTCCAAGTTGCTGCGTGTGCTGCAATCGAGGGAGTTCGAGCGCGTCGGCGACTCGCAGACGATACGAGTCGATGTCCGGGTCGTCGCGGCCACGAACTCGGATCTGAAGAAGATGGTGGCCAAAGGCGAGTTCCGCGAGGATCTCTACTATCGACTCAACGTGATTCCGATCAGGATTCCCGCGCTCCGCGAGCGACGCGCTGACATTCCGCTGCTGGCGCAGGCTTTCCTCGATCGGTTCTCGAAGGAATCGGTGCCTGCTCGAGGAAAGGTGACGCCCTCGCAGGACGCGCAGCAGGCGTTGATGGCATACGACTGGCCCGGCAACGTCCGCCAGCTCGAGAACGTGATCGAGCGGGCGTTCGCGTTGTCGCCCGGCCGGCACCAGATTCATGCGTCGGATCTGCCGCCGGAGCTGCAGCGGCTGCCGGTGAGCGTGGACCCGGCGGACTACGTGCTGCCGGACATCGGGCTCGATCTCGATCTGACGGTGGCGCGCTTCGAGCACACGCTGATCCAGAGGGCACTCGAACGAACGTCAGGCAACAAGCGGCAGGCGGCGGACCTGCTGAAAGTGAAACGAACGACGCTCATCGAAAAGCTGAAGCGACTGGAGAGGTACTGACGTGCCCATGGACCGTTCGTTCTGGATCATCGTGGATGGCACCGTGCCGACGGCGTTTCGAGCGCCGAAGCGCGAGGATCTCCTGCCCACGCTCCATCAACTTCAGCGGACGCAACCGACAGTGACGCTCGTGTGGTTCGAACGCGGACGCACGTGGGCATCGCCTGAAGAAGCACGCGCGGACCAGGAGCGCCGCCGGAAACTCGCGCGCGAGCGCAAGGACACGTGGCGGCCTGGCGGCGCGCACGTCGATCCTCGCGCGAAGTACAAGATCACGCGGGACGAGAAGCGCGCGCGGTTCAAGAAACGCGCGACATTCGAACGGCAGCGATCCGAGAGCGATGCACCGCCCCCGCCGCGCCGTGACAGACCGTTCGGTAGCAAGCCGCCCGGCGCCAAACCGTACGGTCGAAAGCCGTTCGGATCGAGACCGCCCGGCGACCGACCGTTCGGATCGCGGCCGCAGGGCGATCGACCGTTTGGCAGCAGACCGCCTGGCGACCGACCGCGCGGCGACCGACCGTTCGGTAAGCGGCCGCCGCGATCGTCTGACGGCAGTGGCGGTGGATCTGGACGGGATGAGAAACGCCCGTGGCGTCCGAGTAAGCCGGGCGGTTGGGCGCCGCGAGGCCGGCCGAAGAGTCCATGGAGACCGAAGGGTCCGCGCGGACCAAAAGGCGGCGGAGGCCGCTAGCCGGCCAGAGTAACCGGAGGCCGGGTCTTGAGGCCCGGCGCTCCATCGAAGAACGTGGCGATGATGTCGCGCAGCTGCTGGATGGACTCGGCGGAATTGATCGCGATTCGAAGCTGGCTGCCGCCTTCCAGGCCCTTGGTGTACCAGGAGCCAAGCGCGCGCAGCTTGTTGATGACCCAGCGCTCGCGACCGCGCGCCTGTGGCGCGGGTGCCGCGTCAACGAGCGAATGCCGGAAACCGGCCGCTTCGTCCACCCGCTCCTTGAGGAGCAAGTCGATGTAGTTCAGCAGAAAATCGCCGCGCTCGGCCAGAGGCGTCGGCACGATCGCCCTGCCGCGGCGCGCTTCTGCCGCCTGCGAAAAGATCCAGGGGTTCCTCAGAGCGCCACGGCCCACGAGCACGCCGCTCACAGCCGAATCAGCCATCCGGCCGAGAATCTGGCCCGGCTCGATGCAATCACCGGAACCGAAGACCGGGATGCTGATCGACTCGGCGACCTGATTGATGAGGCTCCAGTCGGACTCGCCCGTATAGGACTGCGCCGCCGTACGTCCGTGCACCGCGACCGCCGCGGCGCCTGCGTCCTCGACCATTCTGGCCAGGGTGGGAGCGTTGATTTCGTGCTCGTTCCAGCCTGCACGCATCTTCACCGTGACAGGAATCTTCACAGCGTCGGCCATCGCCTTCACGACGCCGGCGGCGTGCCCCGGTTCGCGCATCAGGCTGCAACCGGCGTTGTGCTTCGCGATCTTGGGCACGGGGCAGCCCATGTTGATGTCGATGATGTCGGCGCCGAGACTCTCGACAATCTGCGCCGCTTCGGCCATCACCTTCGGATCGCCGCCAAAGATTTGAATGGAGACCGGGCGTTCTTCTTCGGTGTATTCGGCGTACTCGAGCGTGCGGTCGATCCCGCGCACGAGGCCTTCGGAGCTGACCATTTCGGTGACGACGAGGCCGCAGCCGCCGTGGCGTTTCACGAGACGGCGGAACGCCGTGTCCGTCATGCCCGCCATCGGGGCGAGCGCGACGGGATGCTCGATCTCGACGTTGCCGATCTTGATCACAGGCCGGTCTTCGCGCGCTTCGCCTGGGCCGTCTCGAACATCTTCTTGTAGGTGTCGTCCTTCCACTCGATGAGCGCCTGCGTGCGCAGCTTGACGAGGAACTTTTCCCTCTCCGTATCGAGCCTGGATTCGTAGATTCTGTTGGCGATCTCGTTTCGCATCTTGTCGAACGGCTCGGCTTCGGCTTCGGTGCGCGCCTCGAGCTTGAAGATGCGATAGCCATTACCCAACCGGAGCACGTCCGTCACATCGCCGGGCTTGAGTTTCGCGACCGCGGCGCCGACCGTCGGTGTCAACTCCTCGACCAGCATCGGGCCGACGATGCCGCTCTTGTCTTTCGTGCCGCCCTCGGACGCTTCTTTCACCAGTGCCGCAAAGTCCTCGCCCTTGAGGGCACGAGCGCGGATGGCGTCGATCTTCGCCTTCGCCGCCTCATCCTTCGCGACGTTGATCGTGGCCTGGCCGCCAACCGTGTCGGTGGGAATCGAGACCAGGATCTCGCGCAGCGTTACTGTCGGCGGCTTCATGAACTCGTTGGGATGCGCCTTGTAGTACTGCCGCGCTTCCTCTTCAGTCAGCTGCAGGTTCTTCATGATCTCGCGCCGCTCGACCTGGTCCTTGAAGTACTGGCGCTCGAAGTTCTGCCGAAGCTGATCCATCGTTATTCCAGCGTCTTTCATCGCAACCTGAAACTGCTGGTCGTCGAGCTTATTGGCTTTCTTGAGATTCTCGAGGCCCATCTTGAAATACTCTTCCGTGAACTTCATGCCCATCTCGCGGCCGAACTGAACAATGAGCAGCTCGTCTATCTTCTCCGAGAGGATCCGGGGCGTGATCTCGCTCAGCGCCTTTATCAGTCCAGCGTCGGTCACAAGATCCCGCGGCGAAGTGATCCGGGCGTTCTGCTCTTGTTGAAGAGTCTCGATCTGAATCCGCTCCAGCTCGGACTGCGTGAGGATCTCGCCATTCACCTTGACGATGACCTTTTCGAGGATCAGGCTCTGTCCCTGCGCGGGCGCAGATTGGGGTGCTGGCGGAGCTGACTGCGCCCCGGCTTGGGGAACGGCGGCCATCACCAGCATCACGACAGCAATAACGACGGGGCGAACTCGCATCATAAGTGACTCAGAATCAACATTTTACACCGCGCGGTTGCGTAGGGCGGCCCTCCAGGGCCACCGGGCGCGCCGGGCCTAAAGGCAGGCCTACACCGTCAAACTGTGACTCAACTGCCCGAGCACATCGGCAAGACGCTCGAACAGGCCGCCGGGCTGGGCCGGATCTAGCGGATCCACCGCCAGAATCTCGTCCTTCGTGAAGCCGGGCGCGACGCCGGCCGACGCTCGTGCGGTCCACCATGAACCACCGGGAGCGCCGTCCGGCATGCGATGGGACTCCAGCCGGCGTGATTCGGCCGGAGCGGGAGCCGGACGAACGAGCCGCACGCCGGAGGGCCGCGACGATTGAGAGACCGATCCCGCGGGCCTCAGCCGCTGCGCGTCCAGGTCCAGCTTCAGGACCGCGGGCGGCAGGAGGGTCAGATCCCCGCGCGTCTGCACCAGCTTCAGCACCATCGCGGGATCGAGCCTGGCATCCTGCCGGAACTTGAGGACGACAATCTGGCCCTCGCGGTCGACGCTTTCAAGCCCAAGCTTGTCGGACACCAGCCGCACTCGCGAGTACTCCGCGAGGTTCACCACCGTCGCTGGCGGCGCGCCGTAGCGATCCTTCAGCTCCGCGAGGATCTGATCCACTTCGTCGAGCGATCGGGCATTGGCGAGCCGGCGGTAAGCAGAGAGCCGCTGGTTCATGTCGGGGATGTACTCCTCCCCGATGCGGAGATTGAGCCTGAGGTTGACCGCTGCACGGCGCTCGTCCTCGAGATCCTCGCCCTTGAGTTCCCGAATCGTGTCCTCGAGCAGCTTCACGTACATGTCGAAACCGACGGCCTCGATGTGGCCGCTCTGCTCTCCGCCAAGCAGATTGCCGGCGCCGCGGATTTCGAGATCGAGGGCGGCGATCCTGAAGCCGCTGCCCAGGTCGCTGAACTCCCGAATGGCCGCCAGTCGTCGTCGCGCGACCGGCGAGAGCGTCTGCTCGGGCGGAATCATGAGGTAGGCGTATGCACGGCGATCGGAACGGCCGACGCGGCCGCGGAGTTGATACAGCTGCGCGAGGCCGTACCGATCCGCCCGGTTCACGATGATCGTGTTCGCGTTCGGGATATCGAGCCCGTTCTCGACAATGGTGGTCGCTACGAGCACGTCGAACTGGTGCGCGACGAAGCCCACCATCACCTTCTCGAGCTCGTCCTCGCCCATCTGGCCGTGTCCGATCGCCAGCTTCGCCTCAGGCACCAGCCGGCGGACCAGATTGGCAACCGAGAAGATCGACTCGACGCGATTGTGGACGAAGAAGACCTGGCCACCGCGCTCGAGCTCCGTGCGGATCGCGCGGCCGATGACGTCGGCGTCGAACTTGACGACGTGCGTCTGGATCGACAGCCGATCGCGTGGGGGCGTTTCGATCACCGACATGTCACGAATACCGGCGAGCGACATGTTCAATGTCCTCGGAATCGGCGTCGCCGTCATCGTCAGCACGTCGACTTTCTTGCGCATCTGCTTGATGCGCTCCTTGTGCGTGACGCCGAAGCGCTGCTCCTCGTCGACCACCAGCAACCCGAGATCGCGGAACGAGACGTCCTTGGACAGCAATCGATGCGTGCCGACGATGATGTCGAGATCTCCGCTTGCGAGCCGCGCGATGATTTCCTTCTGCTCTGTCTTGGTCCGGAATCGGCTGATCATCTCCGCCTTGACCGGGAAGCCGGCGAATCGCGACTGGATCGTTCGCAGGTGCTGAAACGCGAGCACCGTGGTCGGCGCGAGAACGGCAACCTGTTTGCCGTCCATCACGACCTTGAAGGCCGCGCGCATGGCGACTTCCGTCTTGCCGTATCCAACGTCGCCGCACAGCAGGCGGTCCATGGGCGTCGCGGATTCGAGATCGCGCGTGATGTCGGCGATGGCCGTCTGTTGATCGGGAGTCAGGTCGTACTGGAACGCGTCGCCGAACTCCTGCTGCCAGTGCGAGTCGGGCGTGAACGCATGTCCGGCCACGGCTTTACGCGCCGCGTAGAGCTTGAGAAGCTCTTCCGCCATGTCGCGCATCGCCTTCTTGACGCGTGATTTGGCCTTCTCCCATGTCGTGCCACCGAGTTTGTCCAGGGCAGGCGCGGCGCCGCCCGTGTACTTCTGGACGAGGTCGAGCCGCTCGAGGGGCACGAACAGCTTGTCTTCACCGGCGTAGCGGAGCTCCATGAACTCCTGCTCCGCCATGCCGGCGCCCGCCGCGAGTTTCTTCAGGCCGACGAAACGGCCGATGCCGTTGTCGACATGCACCACCAGATCGCCGACCTTGAGGTCGCGGAAGTCCGACAGGAACGTACGTGTCGCCGACTTTCGGCGCTCGGCCGATCGAAACTCCTCTTCGAAGAGATCGGACTCGGCGAAGATCGTCAGCCCGGCATCGCGCAGGCGGAAACCTCGAGAGAGGTTCCCTGTCGCGACGAGCACGGTCGCCCGGCCGAGATCGTCGGCTTCCGCTACCGACCGCGCGCGCACTTCATAGTCGGCCAGCAATTCAATCGTGCGCTCTGCACGGCCCGCCGACGCGGCCACGAACAGGACATCGTCGCCCTGTTCCTTTGCCGCCCGGATCTCATTGACCCAGTCGCCGATGCGGCCGTGGTACGCGATCGCCGGGATGCATGGCACGTGGCGCGTACCGGATGAATCCCCGCCCTCTGGCTCAATCGCCAGCTCGGACACCCGGCGCGCCCGGCTCAAACCGGCGTCGAGACCAGTCCAATCGATGGCAATGGCGCCGTAGTCGGGCACGACGCGGCCGCGTTGCGAGAAGTCGTGGGCGCTGGCGCGCCACTGTGTCTCCAGCTTCTGCGCCTGCTCTTTGATGTCCTCGAACTCGAAGGCAACGAGCGTGGCGCCGGACGCGCGGAAGAAGTCGACGACCGTCGCGGTCCGATCGAAGGCTTCCGCGTCATCCGGCGTGAAAGCATCGGGAAGCAACTCGCGCTGGGGGCTCACGAGCACCCGATCGAGCGCTTCCAGCGAGCGCTGTGTCGATGCGTCGTACCGGCGGATCGACTCGATGATGTCGCCGACGAACTCGAGCCGGATCGGCTGCGCCTCGCTTGCCGGATAGAAATCGAGGACGCCACCGCGCACGCAGAACTCGCCGTGCTCGTCGACGGGATCCTCGGGTGAAAAACCGGCGAGCACGAGTCTGTCGCGAAGATCCAGCGGCGAAATCTCGTCGCCGATCGCGATCGAAATGCCCGCGTCCTTCAGCCGCTGTGGCGAGGACAACCGCGGCAGCAGGGCGCGCGCCGAGGCGATCACCAGGCGAGCGGTGCGGGCCGCCAGCCCATGCAGCGCCCGCGCGCGCGCAGACGCCACCGCCAGATGCGGCGCCAGGCCGCGATAGGGATCGACTTCCTGCGACGGGAATGGCAGCACCGCCCGATCGACGGCGGCGGCGTCCATCCCCTGAAGCTCCGCCACGAAGAATCGTGCGTCGCCCGTCACCTGCTCGACCAGGATATCGGTCGGCACGATGAGGACCACCGGCCCTTCCTGCGCCAGCGCGGAGGCGTGGTACGCCGTGCCTGCCGCGGACAGGCCGGTCAGCATCGGTGCGGGCTTGTCGATCCCCGTCCGTGCCGCTGCGGACTTCAGCAACGCACGCAGCGCCAGCGAGGACGTCTGTTGGAGCATTACTTCCGGGTCTTCTCAATAATCCCAGATGTCGACCAGCCGGATTCGATCGGCATCCGCACCACTCTGCCGCCTCGCGCTTCCACGGTGTCGCGGCCGACGATGGCGTCCGCCGCCCAGTCAGCGCCTTTCACCAGAACGTCCGGTTGCAGCCGGTTGATGATAGATGCCGGCGTCCGGTCGTCGAAGATGGCGACCGTATCGACGCACGTCAGTGCGGATAGCACCTCCGCCCGCTCGTTCTCCGGGATGACCGGCCGGCCTGGCCCCTTGTTGGCGCGAACCGATCGGTCGGAGTTCACGCCCACGACGAGCACGTCGCCCTCGGCGCGGGCGGCGCACAGATAGCGCACGTGGCCGGGATGCAGCAGGTCGAAGACGCCATTCGTGAACACAATGGTCCGGCCCAGCCTGCGCTGCTCATCCACGAACGCCGCGGCCTCATCGATCGTGTACATGACTGCTACGACTTCGGCGCGATCTTGACCGCCCCGCCGAAGACCCAGTGGTGACCGGGACGATAGATGCCGACGTCGCCCGTTCGTGACTTGACGCGGAAGGTGTGCAGCAGGCGGTGATAATCGTACGGAACGCCGTCGTGCTTGTGCACGGCGACGTCGAGCTTGTAAGTGCCCTCGACAAGATCGAGCGCGTCGAATGTCAGCGTCACCGTGGCGTCGCCGTTCACGTTGGTTGACGTGAACTCCTCGATGTCGGTGTTCGTGCCGTAGACGCAGACGCCGTCAGCACCGAAGATCGCGACACCAAACACGAAGTCATCCACCGCCTGGTGCGCGCGCAACGCCAGACGCACGCTGAGCGCGTCGCCCGAGTGAATCACGTGCACCGGCTGGCCCTGGGCGTCGAGCACAGCGACATCGACGATTTCCACGACGCGCGAGCCCCAACGGCCCTCGGCCGCCCTCATCATGTCCGTCGTGGGGTCGGCGGAAATCTCGACACTCGCCTCAGCCGGTGGCGTCGTATCCACGACGTGCCGGGCCTTGTCATCCGACGAAGCCAGGAATCGCTCTTCCTGCTTCTCGACGTCCGAGATGTACTCGGCGATCACGCGGAAGGGATCGCCTTCGGCCCGCTTGTGGCCGGCGTCCAGCCACGCCGCCTGGTCGCAGAACCGTTCGACGAGATTCAGCGAGTGCGTCACGAGCAGCACCGTCTTGCCGCGCCGCTTGAAATCCGCGAACTTGTCCAGGCACTTGTGGGTGAATCCCTCGTCGCCAACGGCCAGAACTTCATCAACCAGAAGGACTTCCGGATCGACGTGGATCGCCACGGAAAAGCCCAGCCGCATGTACATGCCCGACGAATAATTCTTCACCGGTTCGTCGATGAAGTCGGCCAGTTCCGCGAACTCGACGATTTCGTCGAACCGGCGTTCGATCTCCCGCTTCGAGAGCCCGAGCATGATGCCGTTGATAAAGACGTTTTCGCGGCCGGAGATCTCAGGATGAAACCCGGCGCCAAGTTCGATCAGCGCCGAGATTCGGCCGCGAACGGAGACCGTGCCGGTCGTCGGCTTCGTGATGCCCGCCACCAACTTGAGCGCCGTGCTCTTGCCGGAACCATTGCGGCCGACGAGGCCGAACGTGCAGCCCTGGGGAATGTTCAGCGAAAAACCGGAAAGCGCCGTGAACGCCTCGCTTGGCTTCAGCTCATCGAGAATGCTGCGGTTCGTCAGCGCACTCTTCAGCGTCGCAAAATGACGACGGCCGTACCGCCGGTATACCTTCGTGACGTTGTTGAGTTCGATGGCCGCCGTGTTCATGCGACCTCCGCGAACGAATCACGCAGCCGATCGAAGACCCAGTAGCCGGCGAAGAACATGGCAACGGACCCGGCGCCGAGCGCGAGCAGCCACGAGAGGTGACCGAATGCATTCTCGGGATTGAAGAGGATCTCCTGATACGACACGGCGAGGTGCGTAAAAGGATTCAGGTCCAGCCAGAACTTCAAGTGCGTGACCGAGAACCAGGGATAGATGATCGGCGTCGCGAAGAACCAGAATGTCAGGACGTTCGACAGGATGTCCTTGATGTCGCGGAAGTGCACCGTGAGCGCCGACAGAAGGAGCGCCAGCCCGGTCGTGAGCACGAGCTGCACGAGCACGACCAGCGGCAGCCAGACGAGCTCCGCAAAATGCAGCGCGACGCGCGGCGGGATCGCGACGCCGTCAGGTCCGACGATCGGCGTGTTCGCGTAGTACAGGAGAAAGCCCGCCAGGATCGGCAGCGCCAGCAGGAACTGCACCATGTTCGCGAGCACACTCACGATCGGCAGAATCTCCGCAGGGAACAGCACCTTCTTGATCAGATTCCCGCCGGCCACGAGCGAGTTTGCAGACTCGTTCAGTGACGCAGCGAACCACGTCCACGGCAACAACCCGCAACAGAGGAAGAGCGCGTACGGCTGGACGTCGGCTCGCGCCGCGACGAAGTACTTGAAAACCGTCGAGTAAACCAGGAGCAGGAGCAGTGGATTGCCGAACGACCAGAACATCCCGAGGGCGGATCCGCGATAGCGCGCCTTCAGCTCACGCGCGACCAGGCTCTGAATGAGTCCGCGGTATCGGGGAAGCTGCGCGAGGTTCGCCCACATTTGTCAGCGGAAAGTCGCGTCCTATCCCTCGACTTGGAGCACCGCCACCGTCACGTTGTCCGGGCCGCCGGCCTGGTTGGCCGCATCGATCAGCTCCTGGCACGTCTTGGGGAGCGGTTCCTTGCGCTCGAGGATTTCAGCGAGCCGCTCCGGCGGTACAACGCCGGACAAGCCGTCCGAGCAGATCAGCAGACGATCACCGGCTTTGATGTCCACTTCGGTGATTTCGACTTCGGGATCCTCGCCGCCCGAAAGCGCCCGCGTGACGACGTGGCGCCACGGGTGGCTCTTGGCGTCCGTCTCCGTCAGCACGCCGGCGCGTACCTGCTCGTTCACCCAGGAATGATCCTGCGTGATCTGCAGCAGCGTGCCGTTGCGATAGCGGTACAGCCGGCTGTCACCCACGTGCGCGACGACGGGCGTGCCCTTGTTGATGAGCAGCGCGGCCGCGGTCGTGGCCATCGTCCGGAGGGTTTCATCCTCCTGCATCGCCTGCGTCAAACGGCGGTTTGCCAGCTTGAACGCGGCGGTCAGGCGATTGCCGTCGAGACTGAGGGTGGTGTCGTACGGGAACGGCCACGTCGTATTGACGTCGGCCTCGCGGGTGTCGTTGATGAAGGTCTCGATCGCCTGCGCGGCGACGCGCGAGGCGACCTCGCCGGCGGCGTGACCGCCCATGCCATCGGCGACAAGAAACAGCCCGAGATCGGGCCGCGCGCAGACGGTGTCCTCGTTGGCTTCACGCCGCAGGCCAGGATGCGACAGAACGGCCGAGGAAACGGTCTGCATTGCGGCGTCAGGACCGCCGGCGCGATTTTGCGATGTCGAGGCGCGAGATCGCCCGGAGCATCGCGATGCGCGCGCGTTCGAAGTCGACGTCAGGCATCGGTTTCGCGAGGCGTTCTTCGGCGCGGCGCTTGGCGGCTTCAGCGCGCGCGAGGTCAATGTCCTCCGCGCGTTCGGCAACAGGCGCCAGGATCGACACGCGATCACCGGTCACTTCAGCAAAGCCGCCGCCAAGGAATGCGAACACCTTGTCGCTGCCCTTGCGGTACCACATTTCGCCGGGCCGAAGCGACGCGAGGAGCGGCGCGTGCCCCGGCAGAACGCCGAAGAAGCCCTCTTCGCCGGGCAGCTCGACTTCGTCCACGTCCTCGTGGGCAATGGCCCGCTCGGGCGTCACGAATTCGAGGCGCAGATGCGTCGGAATCGCCATTACTGGGCCTTGTAACGCTCGATGACTTCGTCAATCGTCCCGGCCAGATAAAACATCTGTTCCGGAATCTCGTCGTGCTTGCCGTCGACGATTTCCTTGAAGCCGCGGACGGTGTCCGCGATCGCCACGTACTTCCCCTTGTAGCCGGTGAACTGTTCGGCGACGAAGAACGGCTGCGACAGGAACTTCTGGATCTTGCGGGCGCGCGACACCGTCAGCTTGTCGTCTTCCGACAGTTCGTCGATGCCGAGAATCGCGATGATGTCCTGCAGGTCCTTGTAACGCTGGAGCACCTGCTTCACGGCGCGCGCGACGTTGTAGTGCTCCTCACCGATGACGCGCGGGTCCAGAATGCGCGACGAGGACGCCAGCGGATCGACGGCCGGGTAGATGCCGAGCTCGGCAATCGCGCGCGACAGGTTGGTCGTCGCGTCGAGATGGGCGAACGTCGTGGCCGGCGCCGGGTCCGTGTAGTCGTCGGCGGGCACGTAGATCGCCTGAACCGACGTGATCGATCCCTTGCGCGTGGAGGTGATGCGCTCCTGGAGCTCGCCCATTTCCGTGAGCAGCGTCGGCTGGTAACCGACGGCCGACGGCATGCGGCCGAGGAGCGCGGAAACCTCGGAGCCGGCCTGCGTGAACCGGAAGATGTTGTCGATGAACAGGAGCACGTCCTTGTTCTCGGCGTCTCGGAAGTACTCGGCGACCGTGAGCGCCGAAAGCGCGACGCGCAGGCGCGCGCCTGGCGGCTCGGTCATCTGGCCGTAGACCAGCGCCGCGCGCGACTTCGACGGATCGTTCGGGTCGATGACGCCCGACTCCTGGAACTCGAGCCAGAGGTCGTTCCCCTCGCGCGTGCGCTCGCCGACGCCGCCGAACACCGACACGCCGCCGTGCTTCATGGCGATGTTGTTGATCAGCTCCATGATGACGACGGTCTTGCCGACGCCGGCGCCGCCGAACAGGCCGATCTTGCCGCCCTGCAGATACGGTTCCAGCAGGTCGATGACCTTGATGCCGGTCTCGAACATGCGCAGCTCGGTCGACTGGTTCTCGAGCGTGGGCGGGGGACGATGAATCGGCCAGCGTTCCTTCGACTGCACCGGCCGATCGGGAAAGTCCACCGGCTCGCCGAGGACATTCAGCACACGGCCGAGCGTTTCCGGTCCAACGGGCACCGTGATCGGTTCGCCGAGGTCTTCGACGCTCATGCCGCGCGTCATGCCGTCGGTGGGCTTCATCGCCACCGCGCGCACGCGGTTCTCACCCAGGTGCTGCTCCACCTCGGCGATGACATCGATCTCGCCCGCTTCCTTGGTGGTC
>DATNEY010000020.1:0-3385 GCA_035606665.1 Vicinamibacterales bacterium
TCGATCCAGCAGGACCTCGGCGCACGGATGGTGGCGACGGCTGCCTATGTGGGTGCGCAGGGGCGCAACCTCTTCCTGCGCAGCATCGCCAACCCGATTGTCAGCGTGGCGACCAATCCGAACCCGGCGAGCGCGGCGTTCGTCATCCGTCGGTTCTCGATCGTGCAGCGCGACGCGACCGGCGCCGTGATTGGCGTGCAGAACCCGTACGCCGAGATCGACACCAAGACCAGCGGCGGGGCGGACAACTACAACGCGCTGCAGCTCGGTTTGTCGCGACGATCGAACAGCGGGCTTTCGGTCAACGCGCAGTACACGCTGTCGCGCAGCTTCGGGAACACCAGCGGCTCCAACGAAGCGCTGACCGCCGGCAACGCGGCGCAGACGCTGGGCGAGTTCGACTACGACCTGGGATACAACGCGTTCGACGTGCGGCACACCTTCAACTTCAGCGCGCTCTATTCGCTGCCGTTCGGGACGGGACGGAAGTACATGAACTCCGGTGTCAAGGGCGCGCTGCTCGGCGGCTGGGACGTGGGCGGCATCGTCAACGCCCGCAGCGGTCTGCCAGTCGACGTCCGCATCACCCGGCCGGACATTGTCTACGTCGACGCGGCGGGAAATGTCTTCAACAACCCGGCGGCAGGACGATCGGCCGTCGTCAACACGCCGAACGGCGGCGCGTCGCGCAACGTGCGGCGGCCCGATCTGGTTGCCGGCGTCAACCCGTTCATCACCGACGGCGGCCTGCTGTTCCTGAATCCCGCGGCCTTCGCGACTCCCGCGCCCGGGACCTATGGCAATCTCGAACGCGGATCGCTCCACGGCCCGGGATTCGCGCAGATCGACATGGTGGTGGCGAAGCGCTTCGTTCTGAATGGACCGCGCAATGCCGAGTTCAGAGTCGAGGTCTTCAACCTCTTCAACCGCACCAACTTCGCCAATCCGGTGGCGACGCTGCCAAACGCATTACCGACCGCGGCCGTGGCGGAAGCCAATCGCGTGCAGCCCGGCCAACCCTTCAGCGCTGCTGCGGCCGGCACGTTCGGAACGTTGACGAGCACGGTCGGCCGCACCGTCGGTCTCGGAACCAACCGGCAGGTGCAGCTCGCCCTGCGTTTGAATTTCTAGGATTCGGAGACTGATAACAACGGGCCCGCCACCGCGAATGCGCGGGGCGGGCCCTTTTTGATGGCGGGTGCCCTAAGGAGGGGATGCGACGCTGCGAAGGTTCGCACCTTCACGAGCAGCAGGTCGGACCGCAGCAACTCCTGGCCTCGGGCTTGGTTGCCCGGACGAAGGCGCTCGCGAACCGGTCTTCGACCTGGGGCGCCAGCCGGTCGACATCCACGCCGGTTTCGGTGAGGAACGCCCGCGCATCGTCAATCTTGTAGATGCGCCACGGCTCGACCTCGATATCGGCAAACCCGGCGGCTTTCAGCTTCGCCGCGTACTCCTGTTCCTCGAGCGCACCGGCGATGCAGCCGACCCAGAGCTCCATGCTGCGGCGGATGTCGGCGGGGACGTTGCCACGGACGACGACGTCGGAGACGGCGAAGCGGCCGCCGGGCTTGAGCACCCGAAAGGCCTCGCGCAGCACGGCATCCTTGTCGCTCGACAGGTTGATGACGCAGTTCGAGATGATGACGTCGACCGAGTTGTCAGGCAGCGGAATGTTCTCGATCGTGCCCTTCAGGAACTCGACGTTGGTCGCCCCGGCCTTCCGCTGATTTTCTCGCGCCAGGGCAAGCATCTCGTCCGTCATGTCCACACCGTACGCCTTGCCGGTCGGGCCCACTCGCCTGGCAGACAGCAGCACGTCGATGCCGCCACCGGATCCGAGGTCGAGCACGGTTTGTCCTGGCTCGAGCGCCAGCAGGGCCGTCGGGTTACCACAGCCCAGGGATGCGGTTACCGCGTCCGCCGGCAGACCGCTGGTTTCAGCGTCCGAGTACAGGTTGGAGGTGATTGGATCGCCGCAGCCGCACGCCGCCGGGCCGCAGCAGCCGGTATTGGCCGAAGCCTTGGTGACGGAGGCGGCGATGGCGCCGTACTTCTCGCGAACCGCCTGCTGAATCTCTGACATGCGCGTCTCTCCTTGGTATTGTATCCGCGAAGGCGGATATAAGAAGCTATCCCGCCCGTGATATATTTGTCAAGACGCATATATGAGCAAGCAACTGGTTGAAATGGAAAGCCTCTTCAAGGCGCTCGCGGACGCGACGCGGCTGCGCATTCTCGGGCTGCTGCTGGCCGGCGAAGTCTGCGTCTGCGACATCCACGAGAGCCTGAAGATTCCGCAGTCGAAGGCTTCGCGTCATCTGGCCTACCTGCGACGGTCGGGCCTGGTCGAGACGCGGCGCGATGGTCTGTGGATTCACTATCGCCTGGGGACGTTCGCCGATCCGGTGATGGCGGCGATCGGCGATGCCGTCCGCCATGCGCTGACGCACGTCGACTCCGTGCGTCGTGACGGCGACCGTCTCCAGAAGCGGACCGGCTGCTGTGTGCCGAGCCCCCGCGAGCTCGGTCGCGTGTCGTGCTGTGGGCCTGCAGCCGCGACGGTCGTGAACGCCAGGAGCTGAGATGGGCAGGCACATCGATCGGGCGCGTGGCGACGATGCACCGGCGGTGCTTCGCCTGCTGGAACGAAGTCACCTTCCGCTCGATGGCTTGACGGACTGGATTGCGACGACCCTGGTGGCGCGCGAAAACGGGCAGATCATCGGCAGCGCTGCGCTCGAGCTGTATCCGGATGGCGCCCTGTTGCGGTCTGTCGCCGTGGCGCCAGAGGCGCAGGGCAAGGGTTTGGGCCAGGAGCTGACGGCCGCGGCCATTCGTCTGGCTGACACCCTGAACGCGCCAGCCCTGTACCTGCTGACGACCACGGCGGAGCAGTTCTTTCCCAAGTTCGGCTTCGAACGAATCGCGCGCGCCGACGTGCCGGCCACGGTCCAGGCCTCGGTTGAATTCACCTCCGCATGTCCGACGAGCGCGACCGTGATGCGCAAGACGCTGTAGACGAAGCAGCCGAATGCCTGTGATCAGCATTCGCAACTACGCGATCGTCACGGCGGCCTATTGGGCGTTCACGCTCACCGATGGCGCGCTGCGGATGCTCGTGCTGCTGCATTTCAATCAGCTCGGCTACACGCCCGTCCAACTCGCGTTCCTGTTTCTCCTCTACGAGTTCTTCGGCATCGTCACCAACCTGGTGGGCGGCTGGGTGGCATCCCGAACCGGACTGCGCTTCACGCTCGTGCTCGGTCTCCTGCTTCAGGTCGTGGCGCTGGGGCTGCTCGCGCTCTTGAACCGCGGCTGGAGCATGGCGGCTTCGGTGGCCTACGTGATGGGCTGCCAGGCCCTGTCTGGCATCGCCAAAGAT